>JAHBTJ010000023.1 GCA_019638595.1 Chitinophagaceae bacterium | reverse complement strand
AAACCGCGATCTGTCCATGCATCTGGAATACCATGCTGCAGACATGATCATGATAGACTTTGCCGGTAAAAAGCAGTACCATGTAGACGTGGATACAGGAGAGCAGATCGCCTGCGAAGTATTTATAAAAGTGATTCGGTATCTGTTTTTACTTCCTTTAGTTTTATCCATTGCCATTGGGATTTAGGCAATTTTGGAAACGATGCTAATTGTGATTCCGAAAATGGTTCAATTGATTTTATTGCTGGAGGTTTTACAGGTTTTTACCTTTTTTACTCCCTTAATATATGCTTTAAGCTTTTTTCCCAAGTTTCAAGTTTACTTGCATATTCTTCTTCTTTTTTCTTCCTGACCCATTTTGATATTTGATGTAAAGGCTTATTTTCTTTTCTCCATGAGTTTGTAAACTCACCTTCAAACGCACTTTTCAAAGATGCTTGCTTATACACTTCTAACTGGCTATCAGCTTTTCTTAAATTTGTGATCGCATTATCTAGTTCACTGAACAATTCTTCTATTTTTGAAACAATCCGGTATTGTTCTTGAAGTGGGGGCAAAGGAATATTCTGTTCTAATATGATTTTGTTCGTTACTGCGGGGTAACTGGTTCCCTTAGCAAGCTTATTGACTGAATCGATAAATGCTTGGTTAAGGATGTAATAAAAAACATATCTCGGATTTATTAAAAAAGGTCTGATAACACAAAATCCTGATGAGGCAATTGCTCCATCATATTCTTGTGGAATTGTAGTAATATTCTTTTAATAAGGCCTAACTGTGGCAAATAAGATATCATCTATTTTCACAAAAGGTTCTCGCGAAGACTGATACTCTCTATTTACTCTTGTGATAGGTAAAGTAATTTCTTCCAGAGGAACTAATACCCAAGTTTCAGGCAATTTATATGACATTAATGCTGAACTCATGTTACAATTTTTCCAGCAATTCTTTTTTTATTAACTCAAATGCTTTTTCGTTGTCGTACTCAATGCCAGGTCGAAGTATTACATGTATATCATTGTTAAACTCATTGTCTTTCATTTTTTCGTCGATATTTAAAAGAAATTCTGTTTGCGTAGGAAGTTTATCAACTACAAATTCCATGTATTTGTTATAACATTGAAGCAATTCATCGGTATTCATTTTATGATGCTGATACGCCCAATAAATATCAAATAGGTCTCGACTTTTTCTTCTTTGATATAATGCTCTCAGTTTTGTTCCGAACAATTCCTCCAGTTGATAAGTTGTAAGTTTACATTCGCCAGAGAACCATGAATTCTTTACTTTGAAATCGACTTCTTTGAAACCAAACACACTAAAATGCTCCCTTGTATTGATTTCGATTTTCAATCTCATATTAATAACGGGTGGTATCTCGGATTCAAAGCGATAAATCAGTGAATTGTTATGCAAACTTTTTTCATTTTTCGCTTTGGTGCCGATAAATTGTAGCTTCTCTCGAACTCTATCCAGTATCGGCCCAATCGGCTCTTACCTCCTCGAAAGGCGAGATTAGTTCTTAGAAATTCATCGGAAAAAATTTCTACCAAAGCCCTCTCTATAATCAAATCCTGCTCGACCTGTGAATTGTCCGGCCAGGGTGCATGTTCTTTCCATTCCTCTATGTACCGTCGTGGAATCATATATCGCTTTCAATTTTCATATTCCTGATAACTTTCCATTTATCATCTGTAGAACCTTCTTTCTCTTTAGTAGTGGATAAGGGTACAGGAAATAACGTCTTTTGTTTTAGTACAAGCCATAGTGCATTTGATAGTTTTTCGTTTCGCAATTCATTGTCTAATAAATAGCCGAGCCTTTGCATGGCTGCTACCTGCGAGTAGGTTTTGGCTGTTTTTGTTAAATTAAGGGCTTTCATCTCCGATGCCAGCTCATGCAAAACGGTGACGACTTTGTTAATACCAAAATTATCCTGATAGAACAACAGATCCAATGCTGTTAATTCGGGAGATGAAACCTTTATATAGCCTGCATCGGTTTTTTTCTGAATAATATCTTCCATTGCCCATTGCTTTTTAACATGGAAGTTTATTTTGACCTTTTTGCTCTTAATATTTCTAAGGGCTGGTTTTTCTGCGATAACAAAAAATTCCATTGGCTGCTGATGAGCGGCTCCGTATAAAGCTGCAGCAGAAAGCAGTCCTACATAATATTTTTTGTTTAACGAGTTCATTAAATCATCTATGTATAATACAGGAGGCGGAATACCATAGTTGGAGTATTCCGGAGTAATGATTGCATAAAATCCTTTCCGAACCTGCGCAATTTTCTTTTTCACCTTAAGTCTGTAGAGACTTTGATTGAGGGCTTTATCGGATATTTCAAATTGTGCTTTTATTTCAGCCCAAGTAAAAGCAAAGCGTCCCATGGAACGCACCTTATCCAGGTAATCTTCTAAATAATTGTATTGTATAACAGGGGCTGTCATTACTTATCGTTTGCGATATACTACGGAATCCGTAGAATATCGCAAATATAAACTAAAATTAATTAATGGGAGTGACAAAACGACTAGGTATTATTATTGATTATCAATTAGTTATGTAGAGATGGTTCTTATTTGCCATTTGCTACGTTTTTCGTAGAGAATAGCAAATGATAGCTAGCCAACTATTGGCCAATCGGACTTAGGTCGCCGGCTTCAATGCTTTCTTTGGTTCCAATTAAAATAACATTACCGGTAATATTAAAAATTACTTCCGCTTCTTCTTTGGAATATTTCAGTTTCAACTGGCTGTAATCCTGCAATGCAATGACGGTTATAATATTATTTGATCTGCCACTACTGATCGTTTCTAAAACACTTGTTGCTTTTACAAAAAGCGCATTAAGGAATGGATAATAGTGGGGTATTATATGGTTTTATGGAAACGGTACGTGAGGATCCACGCATAGGGCCCTCACATATCAGCTTATTCATGGCTATACTGTACTATCCTAAAATCCGGGATTGTCAAAAGCCAGTGTCTATATACAGCAGGGAACTGATGTGGTAGACTAAAATATCCGGTATGACATATAAACCTCTGTACAAAATGGATGAGGTTTGTCAGCTTTTCAATATAACGCCACCAACTATTAATGATTGGATAAAACATGGTAAACTAAAGCCTAAAAAGGTTCGGTCACGGGTATATTTTTCTTTGGAATGATATTCAGGAATTGTTGCAAGAGAGAGGATAGTAATAGCAATGTGCCATATTAGTGTGCAGTATCAAGAATAGTACTGCATTTGTTTTATGGATTGCTAAATTTTTTAACTTTATGGAGCCCTCTTTATATTAAGGTAGTTAAAGTTGTTTAAAGTAGATGGGGATTTCAAAACATTATAGACCAGAATTGAGACCAAAAACAAATAAGTCGCTAATAAATAGCGACTTATGAGGTAAAATTGCGGACCGGACGGGACTCGAACCCGCGACCTCTGCCGTGACAGGGCAGCATTCTAACCAACTGAACTACCGATCCTTCCAACAAAGCATCGCTGCTTCATTTTTGGGACGGCAAAGATAGGGATTTTGACTTCTTGCCAAAAAGTTTTTTAAAATTTCCGTCAACTATATTTTTTTATTTAACAGGCTAACTATCAATAGCTATCAGCCTGTAATAACCCTTCCTTTACCAAATCTTCAAGTCTTATCTTTGATGCTTAAATACATGAAATCCATGCTTAAAGTAGGCATTTTCGGGGTAGGGCACCTTGGTAAATTCCATATAGAAAACTGGTTAAAAATAAAAGAAGCCGCCCTGGTTGGCTTTTATGACCCCAATGATGCAAATGCCGCTGTTGTGGCGAAAAAATATGGTTTGCAACGTTATACAGACGGTGATGCGCTTCTTGATGCCTGCGATGCCGTAGATATAGTAGCGCCTACCAACCTGCATTACGACCTGTGCGAAAAAGCGATCCGCAGAAGCAAACATGTATTTGTTGAAAAACCCCTGGCAGATACCATGGAGCAGGCACATAAAATAGTAAAGCTTGCCAAAGAAGCGAATGTGAAGGTGCAGGTAGGGCACGTAGAAAGGTTCAACCCGGCTTACCTGGCCCTGAAAGAATATAAGCTCAATCCTATGTTCATTGAAGTGCATCGCCTGGCACAGTTCAATCCGCGTGGAACGGAAGTAAGCGTGATCCTGGACCTGATGATCCATGACATTGATATTATTCTGAGCATTGTAAAAAGCGATGTCCGTAATATATCTGCCAGCGGCGTGGCTGTAATGACAGATACGCCCGATATAGCCAATGTGCGTATTGAGTTCAATAATGGTTGTGTTGCCAATCTTACTTCTTCCCGCATTTCTATGAAAAAAATGCGCAAAATGCGGCTGTTCCAGAAAGATGCGTATATAGGCATTGACTTCCTGGAAAAGAAAACCGAAATTATAAAGCTGAAAGAGGACAGCGATATAGATGCATTTACTTTTGATATTGAAACGCCGTCGGGTACCCGGGTAATTGCTATTGCCAACCCTGTAATACCGGAGGCCAATGCCATATTGCAGGAGCTGCAGGCATTTACCCACGCTGTGCTGAACAATACAAATACCCCGGTATCGGAAGTAGATGGGCTGATGGCTATGGAAGTAGCGCACCATATTCTGCAAAAAATACAGGCGGCGAATTATCTTGTAAAATAAAAAACCGCGGTTTTACCCTGTTAATGAGAAACCAGAACAAAATACCGATTGCCTGGTATGCTGTAAGCGATTATATAATGGCTGCGCTGGCATGGGTAATAGCTTTTTTTATGCGGAAAGCGTTGAGTGGTTTCGATATGAATATAGCGGGAGAGCTTGCTTATAACACCCTGCTGCTGGTCAGCATCTTCCTGATACCGGCCGGCTGGCTTATGTTGTTTTTACTGGCGGGTTGTTATCATCAGTCATTGTATGTTAAATCCAGGCTTAAGGAGTTCACTACAACCTTTATGTGCATACTGCTGGGTTGTCTTGTATTGTTTTTTATACTGGTGCTCGACGATTCATCGGTAAACTATCCCTATTATTATAAAGCCTTTTTTACGCTTTTTGTTTGTCATTTATTACTGATCTGGCTGGGGCGGTATATTTTATTACGCATCGCGCGCGGTCAGTTACTGAAAAGAAAAGTTTGGTTTAATACTGTTATAATAGGTAATAATCCTGTGTCTGTACAAATATTTAAGGATATAAAACGCAATGAAGACCTGTTGGGTTACCGCTTCCAGGGTTTTGTGGAAACGGGTTATTCAGGCAATGGATTAAAAAAATACCTCAACAGCCTGGGTAAGATTGATGAACTGGAAACCATACTGGATGTAAATAAGACGGAGCAGGTAATTGTTGCATTAGACGGAGCAACCCAGCAGCAAATAACGGACATCATTAACCGCATTAGCGAAAAGGACATCGAAATAAAGCTGGCACCCAGTCACCTGGATATACTTGCCGGTTCCGTACGTACCAATAATGTGCTGGATGCCCCGCTGATTGATATCCGTAAAGGATTGATCCCCGAGTGGCAGCAGCATTTAAAGCGTTTAACCGATATCGTTATTTCAGCGTTGGGGCTGATATTGCTTTCACCTTTGCTGATATACGCGGCTATCAGGGTAAAATTATCTTCACCGGGCCCGGTATTGTATGTGCAGGAACGTATTGGCTATAAAGGCAAACCCTTCCGGATGTACAAATTCAGGAGTATGATGAACGACGCGGAAAAAGACGGTCCGGCTTTATCGTCTCATACCGATCCCCGCATTACACCCTGGGGAAAAGTAATGCGTAAGTGGCGAATTGATGAACTGCCGCAATTCTGGAATGTAATAAAAGATGAGATGAGCCTGGTAGGCCCGCGCCCCGAACGGCAATTTTATATCAACAAGATCAATGAGCAATCGCCCTACTTTAAATATTTGCTGAAGGTAAAGCCGGGTATTACCAGCATGGGAATGATAAAGTTTGGCTATGCCGAAAATGTGGAGCAGATGATTGAACGTATGCAGTACGACCTGGTGTACATAGAAAATATTTCTCTTTTCCTTGATTTCAACATTATGATGCATACACTACAGACTATACTAAAAGGAAAGGGTAAATAGCGTTTGGATTTACGGGTGTGTGATACCAAATATGAAGTGGACATTTGAGGTGTTTTCGTTTTGTGAAGTGCAGAATATCTGTTGTTGTTTTTCGTTTACTTTTGAACATAACCGTATTTGGAATTGAAGCTCATTTGTTGCATATTGTTTTTGTTTGTTGTGGCAAAGCCTGCCGCCTCCCAGCAGCAATATTGGCAGCAGCGGGTAAATAATACCATTTCAGTTACATTAAATGATAAAGAGCATACGCTTGACGGGTTCATTAAAATTGGGTATACCAATCATTCGCCCGATACGCTCACTTATATCTGGTTCCATTTGTGGCCCAATGCCTATAAAAACGATCGTACGGCATTCAGTGAGCAATTGCTGGAAATGGGCAATACTCATTTCTATTTTTCCGATGCCTCGCAAAAGGGGTATATTAACCAGCTTGATTTCAGGGTGAATGAAGTAAGGGTGGAAATAAAGGATCATCCTGTTCACCAGGATATAGTTCAATTGATATTACCGGAGGCGCTGGCGCCGCAACAAGGTATTACTATCACAACTCCCTTTCATATAAAGTTGCCGGATGGTTTTTCGGGCTTAGGTCATGACGGACAAGCTTACCAGCTAACACAATGGTATCCCAGGCCGGCTGTATACGACCATAAAGGATGGCATCCTATGCCTTATCTGGCTCAGGGAGGGCAGTATGGCGAATTTGGAAACTTCGATGTTAGAATTACATTGCCCGGGAATTACGTGGTAGCGGCCACGGGTCAACTGCAAAACGCGGAAGAATACGAATGGTTAAAAACGCGGGCCAACTTTACCTGGCAGCCTGTGCGCGAACGAAAGAAAGTAAGAAAAGGTATGTACAAAATTGTCAGGAATAATTTTCCCGCATCTGCCGGTTCGCTAAAAACATTGCAATACACAGCGGAGAATATCCATGATTTTGCATGGTTTGCCGATAAACGATCGGTGGTAACGATGGATACCTGTTTGCTTGCCTCCGGTAAAAAAATCAATACTTACGCGTATTTCCTTTCCTCACAAAAAGAAAGCTGGAAAAATGTGCATGCTTACCTCAAAAAGTCGCTACGCTTTTACGAAGATGCTTTGGGTGAATACCCGTATGCTGTTGCAAACATTGTACAGGGATTTAAGAATGAAAATAACGGAAAAGGATACCCTGCTATAGCTATAGTACAGGCAACAGGTAATCCTGAATTGCTGGAAGAAGCCGTTTCGCGAAAAGTGGGGTACAATTGGACGTACGCAGCGCTTGCCGTTAATGAAAGAGAACATGCATGGATGGATGAAGGCTTATTGTCTTTTTATGATCAAAAACGAAGCGGTATTACAAACAACCACAAGCCGTTTTATAAAAAGAATGTACAGGCGGGTTGGTATAAACGCGTATTGCTTGAATCGGTAATTTCAGTGAAGAGAGATCAGCCGGTTGATCTGCCGGTCCCTGAGTATTCAGCACTTAATTACAGCCTGAGTACAGGTACCAAAGCCGCGTTGTGGATGCAGTTGCTGGAAGATCACCTCACACAACCGGTTTTTGATTCGGCGATGCGTTACTACTATTTAAACTGGAAATTTAAACATCCGTACCCTGAAGATTTCAGAAAAACTGTCGACAGTATAAGCGGTAAAGAAAATGACAGTGTGTTTGCTTTGCTTTCTGCTGAAGGGAGTTGGACGGGCAATACTCCCAAGAAGATCCGTTTGGCATGGATTGGCAGTCCGGATGTAACCGGTAAGTACCATTATATTGGCATTGTGCCGGCATTGGGTTACAATTATTACGATCAACTAATGATAGGCGGCCTTGTACATAACTATAATTTGCCGTTTAAGCCATTTCAATTTGTTGCGGCGCCCTTATTCGCAACAGGCAGCAAGCGTTTAAACGGTATTGGCAGGATGTCGTATACTTTTTATCCCGGCAATATTTTCCATACTATAGAAGCCGGTATAAGTGGTGCAAAATTCACGGGTAATGTATATACCGATTCCTCCGGCAATAGCAATTACCTCGGGTTTTATAAAATAGCGCCTTTCGTCCGTTTTAATTTCAGGAATAATGACGTGCACAGTATGCTTAAGCGTTATGTACAGTTGAAGTATTATTTTATTGGGGAGCAATCACTGCTGTTCGACTGGAACCCGGTTGATCAGCAAACAACATATACTGTTGAGCCGAAGAGCCGGTACTTAGGGCAGGTGCGTTTTGTGACCGAGAACTACAGGGTATTATATCCTTACCGGTGGGAGCTTCAGATGGAATCCGGTAAAGGGTTTGGCAGGATTACCTGTACAGGCAATTATTTTTTCAACTATCCCAAGGGGGGAGGTATGAACGTGCGGGGATTTGCCGGCAAGTTTTTTTATACCGTCAACAAATCGTCCCCGTCAGGATTTGAAACATATCCCTATCATCTGAATATGACCGCGCCTAAAGGTGATGAGGATTATACTTACAGCAATTATTTCATTGGGCGCAATGAGTACGATGGCTTTTTGTCGCAGCAGGTAATGATGCGTGACGGAGGGTTTAAGATAAGAACGGATTTTTTGAGCAATAAAATCGGAAGAACCGATAACTGGTTGCTTGCGGTCAATTTTACTTCTACAATACATCCCCGGCTTCCTGTAAAGCTTTTTTTGGATGCCGGTACATTCAGCGACGCATGGGAAAGTGGATCTGAACAGCCAAGATTATTGTTCGATGCGGGTTTACAGTTTTCACTATTGAAAGATATCGTACACATATACGTGCCTGTTGTATACAGCAAAGTATACAGGGACTATTTCAAATCTACACCCGGTAATAATTTCTGGCAAAGAATATCTTTCAGCATTGATATTCAAAACATTCATTATAAGAAGCTACACCCGCTGCTCCCGTTTTAAATCTTTATTATGCACCATATCCGTTATATACAACATGAGGAGATTGATAAAAAGAAGTGGGATATGTGTATAAAGAACTCAGAGAATCGCCTGATCTACGGTTACTCATGGTGGTTAGATGATATTTCTCCCGGCTGGCATGCACTTATTTTAAACAACTATGAGGCTGTAATGCCATTAACGTGGAGAAAAAAGTACGGGATATATTATTTGTACCAGCCATTTTGTACTGCGGCGCTGGGCGTTTTTTATAAAAAAAATATTAACGTATCAGTTTACGATTTTTTAAAGACTATTCCGCCCATATATAAGTATTGGGATATTGATATGAATGAGCGAAATGAGCTGCCGGCTGATGACATTATTACCCGGCAAAGAAAAAATCAAGTGCTGGATCTTAATAAGCCGTACAGTATTGTAAGAGAGCGCTACAGCCGCCTTGCCGGGAGAAAACTAAACAAAGCGAAACAGCATGAACTGGTTGTGGTAAAAGACATGGACGCCTCAACGATAATTGACCTGTATAAACAGCAATACCGGCATGCTCATCGCAACAGCTCACACGATTATACGGCTTTGGCAAATTGCTGTAAGCATGCAGTTGATAGGAATATGATAACTACCTATACCGCACAATCTCCGGAAGGGGAGATAGTTTCTTTTTATATAGTATTGCACGACGGCAACTTCGTTTATTCATTACTGGGAGGCAGCACCCCGGAAGGAAAGACGTCAGGTAGCTTTTATTTTTTAACAGACGCTGCTATCAGGGACAATTGCAATACAGGTAAAACTTTCAGGTTTGAAGGCTCGGATAATGAAGGGATTGCTTTTTTCAACAGCCAATTTGGCGCTGTATCAATAACATACCTGCATATTCAGCAAAACAATTTACCGTTTCCTTTAAGGTTGTTTAAAAAGTAGGATTCGGAAAAGGCTTAACGCCTAATAATAAAGAACTACTTCCATTGCTATTGTTGTGAATAGAAATATCGCCATTGTATGTTCTTAAATAAATATTTCTTGGCAGACTATTCAAGATAAAGTGATATTGAACCGGTTTTTCATTACCGCCTTTCGATAAAGCTTTTCTTTTTCGCTTTTTGGTATTGACCAGTAATTTCAGGAAAGAGCCTATATCAGCAGTATGCCTATAGCAAAAACTAATTTTATCTACCGCCTTTTGTAATCTGCCTGCCATCGTTGAAGCTATGCATTATTTTTGAAGCAATTGTTCAGCAATGATCAGGTCCGAAGGCACGGTTATCTTGATATTCTCTTTTTCGCCTGTGGCTAAAAAAACTTCATAGCCTGCGGCTTCCGCCACCGTGGCTTCGTCGGTAAAGCTTTCATTGTAAGGCAATTCAAATGATTTTAGCAGGATTTCACTTTGAAAGGTTTGCGGTGTTTGTATAGCCCGCAGCTTTTCCCTGTCAATGGGTTTATGCCCCTCGTCATTTATAATTCTTATACTATCGGGAACGGCTATGCAGGGAATAGCGCTTCCTTTTTCAACAGCCTGGTCATAACAGGAACGGATCAGCTTTTGTGTAACAAGACACCTTACACCATCATGCACAAAAATAATGGAGGGATGTGTGGTTAACGACAACCCTTTTTTCACGGAATGAAACCTGGTTTCACCCCCTGCAGTGACCAGCACCCTTCCGGGGTCACTGCTTTGGCGAACTATTTCAGTACCTTCCTCTATATAAGCCGGAGGAAGTACCAGGATCACTTCCATGTCGGGATAAGCCGACAGGAAAGCTTCTACCGTATGTAGCAGTACCGGTTGCCCGTTCAATAAAAGAAATTGTTTAGGTACCCTGCTTCCCATCCGGGTACCGCTGCCCCCGGCAACAATTACAGCAAATTTTTTCATGCGCTAATTTGTGGCAAAATAATAATTAGATATGAATATGAATAAATTTGCAAACGCAACAAAATACATTTATTTTTATAGCAGCGTCATATCCAATCCTTTGGCAATACTTCCTTCAAAGAATAACACTCAAACTTTTTAATACCAATATTTTCGATAAGCCTGTGTGTTGATGCAGGTAACATTAAGCGCTATAGCCTGATCATAGTGTTGCTGATGTTTTTAACCCGTACTTAATTGCAATACTTTAAAAAAGGGGTAAATACTTTTTACGGCACATGATGCATAAGATCATCCTTATTATAGCAGCAGGAGTTATGTTCATGGAAGCTTGTCCGGCGCAGGAAAAATGGCGCTACAGCGGGCAGGTAAACTTTGGATGTAATTTATTCTTTGTTCGTGGCAAAGCGCAGAATTTTCCGGGGTTCCGGATTTTTGGAGCATTTACCGCGGCTGCCAACCGGGGTGATTTTATACTAAGCTATGGACCCGCGGTATCCATATACACTAAAACGATCGGGGCCAACCTTAATCCCCTGGTAGGCGATTGGCAGATAGATTTTACGAACAGCTTTTCACTGGGTTTTGAATGGGGGCGTCGTGTTGACTATATGAAATTTACCCGTTCCATGCACAATGGCGACTACTATAATATTTTTTCCAACAGGCAGGGCTCTTTGCTGTTGAGCACCAATTTTATACTTAACAGTCATCGGCGTAACCAGGTAACCGGCGCCGTGAATGCTACTATTGGAAATGTTTCAATCCTCTATTATAATGACGGCCCTCCATTTGATGTACTGGGACTGGGTGATGGTTTTGACCGGTACTGGACAGGTGGCGGTTCGGTTATGCTGCACAGTAAGAAAAACTATAATATAGCCGAACTGAACTTTGACCAGTTTACCGGCTATATACCGTTATTATATGAACTCACGGGTTTATTGGGCATGAATGTTCCTTTGTACGACGCCCCTGTAAGGAAAAAAGCCTACAACTTTAATACTTCGGCTTATAGCCTGAAGGTAAATTTTGATCAGCGTTTTGGATGTACTGTTGGCATAATGGGTTCTTTAAAGTCGAAAGGAGGCCGGTATTGGGGGGTACAGGAAATCATTCATGTGCTGGGGCATTATCCCCTGCATCCTAATAACGACGATAACAGGTTATTTTTCGGCGGCAACTATAATCAATTTCAACATGTATCGTTTTAAACTGTTTGCTTTGATCATTTACGTGGGAGCTGCTTCTGCTGCGGGTTGCAAAGCGCCTCAATACCTGCAGGGATATAAAGATGTTATTGACAGCAGCTTTATGAAACAAATAGCCCTCCATCTGGGAGGAGGAAAAGATAGCATAGTGGATTATAAAATGTTCAGCGCGCGTATTTCGGAAAAGCTGGTAGAAACAAATACTATTGGAGAGTATTCGCTCGTAAATGAGCTTTCCGGTAAAAAAACGGTAGACCTTTATATTAAGCGTGGCTATAACGAACTGTATTTCAGCGAGCTTTCGTCTGTAAACGAACAGCGTTACGGAATATTCCTGGCCGCAACGTTTGCAACTGAAGGGCGTTATATTAAATGCGTTGGTTTAGGTCCCCTTTATATTGGCTTCGTAGGCAAAGGAGAGAATGATACAAGAAAGTTTGTAACCCAAAAAGAATATACCATCAAAAAAGAGAAAGGATCAGACCGTATACGATTGAAGGAAGAAGCATCTGTTCCCCCAATGTATTGGGTGTATGAGTATGTACAGGGTAACAGCCATACGCTTCAGCTCAGGTTTTCTCAAATAATACAAAGAGGAAAAAATAAAGTGTCGGGTATGGATAAACCTCTTATATACGATGTTGGAACTATCTTCAACGATCCCGATGCGTTGAGGTTTTCATTAGTAAAATGATAATAAATAAAAACTGTTTGTATGGCCGGCAAAACAAAAAAGCAGGTAGTAAAAAAAGCGACTGCTCCCCCAAAACGATCCAAAGCTTCGCCTGCAGCCAAACGTAAATCATCGGCAAAAGTGGTGCCGGCAAAGGGGCGCCGCCAGGCTGAAGGCGTTTTTACAGTAGAGCAAAAAGATCCTTTTACATGGTGTTGTATGGAACTGCTTAACGATGGCACAAGAATAGAGCATGTATGCTTTGATTCTGAAAGAGCGGCTGATTTTCATCTTCGTAATTTTCATCCGGCAGCCATTGCGACAGCATCCAAAAATGCAAAACATACAGCAAAAAAGAAAACTCCCCGCACATTGGATGTTCGTCCCGACGCCCTGGACTTCCGGGATAAAATGTATCAATCCACCTTATTCGAAGTGCCGGTAGCTATTGACCTGGAAGAATACAAAAAAGTGAAGGTACCTATTCTCGACCAGGGAAAGGAAGGAGCATGTACAGGTTATGGATTAGCGACTGTAGCCAACTACCTGCTGCGTTGCAGAAAGCGTTATCCGGATGAGCGTGCTGTAAGTCCGAAAATGTTGTACCAGTTGGCCAAACGGTATGATGAATGGCGGGGAGAAAATTACAGCGGATCCAGCGCGCGTGGAGCTATGAAGGGCTGGCATAAGCATGGAGTATGCGCAGAAGATACATGGCCGGCACGATCGCGTAAAAGCGCCCTTACGGAAGATCGCATTAAAGACGCGATCTTTCGCCCTCTGGGAGCTTATTATCGTGTAAATCATAAAGATCTTATCGCTATGCACAGCGCTATGGCCGAAGTAGGTGTTTTATATGCCACAGCGGTAACGCATGCGGGATGGGATGAAGTGGGAGAAGATGGCATTATTCCTTTCAGGGAAGAAGTAAGCGGCGGCCACGCATTTGCGATAGTAGCGTATAACAGCAAGGGCTTTTGGATACAAAACTCGTGGGGAGCAAGTTGGGGAAAAGAAGGATTTGCATTGATATCGTACGACGACTGGTTGAAGAACGCTACAGACGTATGGGTAGCGCGTTTAGGGGCGCCTATCAGCCTTGCACGCGACGAATCCATTGCCATTACGCATTCCTCTGCGGCTAAAAAATCAAATGCGTATTCGTTTTCCCAGCTTCGTCCGCATATTGTAAGTATCGGCAATAACGGGTTATTGAACGCCGGTGGTGAATATGGTACTTCGGCCGAGGAGGTACGCTCACTTTTCGAAGAAGATTTCCCGGCTATCACAAAAAGCTGGAAGAAAAAGAGGTTGCTGCTGTACGCTCATGGCGGATTGGTGTCGGAAAGTAACGCGGTACAAAGGCTGGCAGATTATCGTGTAAACCTGCTGGAGGCGGAAGTATATCCTGTTTCATTTATCTGGCATACCGACGCATGGACAACCATTACCAATATTTTAAGAGATGCAATACAGCGTCGCAAGCCCGAAGGCTTTCTTGATGCCGCGAAAGATTTTATGCTCGACAGGCTTGATGACGCGCTGGAGCCGCTGGCACGCGCGCTTACAGGAAAATTGCAATGGGATGAGATGAAGGAGAACGCCCGCCTCGCTACCGAGGCAGCAAAAGGTGGAGTACGGCTGGCTTTGGATCACGTAATAAAGCTTGCAAAAAAATATAAAGACAATTTTGAAATTCACCTGATCGGGCATAGCGCAGGCAGTATCCTGCTTGCTCACCTTGTACAATATCTTACGGGTACAAAAAAGGCTTCAGGCGGGTTGGGCGGATCTGTGGCATCGTGCACGCTATGGGCTCCTGCCTGCACAATAGAATTGTTTAATGAAACTTACCTGCCTGGTATAAACAACAAAAAAATTGACCGTTTTGCTGTGTTTAACTTAACAGATGAAGCCGAACGGGATGACAACTGTGCCCGTATCTACAATAAATCACTTTTATACCTGGTGTCAAACGCTTTTGAAAAGAAAGAGCGGATACCGGTGTTCCGGGATGGCATTCCGCTGCTTGGTATGGATAAGTTCATTAAAGGCGATAAGGAGCTGGACGCGCTTTTTAAATCGGGGAAAGCCGATCTTATACTGGCTCCCAATTCTGCAAAGGAAGGATCACCGGATCATTCTACCTGTACAACGCATGGAGAATTCGACGATGACCAGGCAACGGTAAACGCTGCGCTGAGCCGGATACTGGATACCGGCAGCGCTCATTCAAGCTTCGACTTTAACCGTTCCGCTTCATCGTTAAAGGACAGGAGGGATTTTTTGAACACAACAGGAACCATCAAAGTTTAATAAAAGGGATAATCACAAAACACAAACAATGAAAGAAAATTTTAAAGCCTATTTTCTTGATATCATGACGATCCTGATGCCGGGAGCTTTCCTGGTAGCGACTTTGTTGAATATAGAGTCTATAAAAGTTCTTTTCTGTCATTTTTTTGGTCCCCTGAAGACTGATTGGGTTAAGGCCGCGGTGTATCTTGGTACATCTTACGTGGCAGGACATATCATATACATGTTCGCGTCAATGCTGGATGATATAGTATACGAAAAGGTACATCCTGTTTTCTGGAAAGATAAGAGCCTTACTGCGTATATAATAAAAAAGAAAGAAGAGATAACGGGGATATCTTCCAGGAAAGTGATCAATGCTTTTAAATGGAGTTGTGCCTGGCTTTTAAAAAATCAGCCTGCTTTGTACGGCAGTGTAGAAAGATATTTCGCTGAATCTAAATTTTTCAGGAGTCTCTCTGTTGTATTTTTCCTCTCCTTTTTTCTGCTGTTAAAGACTAGTCTTGATTTTTGGATAATAGCGATCACCTTGCCAATGCTTTCGCTGTTTTCACTTATCCGTTATATTACACAACGGCAAAAATCAATTGAAACTGCTTATCATGCTGTTATTGTATCCTCCAAAGCTTCTTTCCCGTCCTCACCCGATAGTAAAGTGCTGGCAGACATTTCGCGATACAATGCCGATGTTGAAAAGAAAGCTCCCTATGAGCGGAGCAGGCTAGCAATCACATTTTATCAGGCCGGAGTTTTTTTCAGGCGGTTATCAAAGTCGCTGCAATCTGTTTTTTTATTAAATAAGCTTGATCTTGCTGAAGTTGCCGACGAGCTTAGCTTTAGTTATGAGGTAAGATGGTTTACGGACGATGCAGCAAAGTTTGCCGGCATATTGAATTGGTTCCGGCACCAGGAAGCACAATTGGGTGGAAATATAACAGAACAACGAACGGATGAATACCTTGTTATACCGGTGGGCAAAGAAATGTCGGTTAAGCAGCGGAGCGGCAAAATAGAAATTAAAAAGCTGCTGAAAAGGTTGCCGGATTGTTATAGCCCGGCAGCTACTATTACCGGGGAATTGGAGATTTGGGAAAAGACCGGGTTTAAACATCAGCCGGATGTTAATTCTTTTATTTTAAAGCTGTTCTCCACAAAGGAGATCGGTATATCGGGATTTAACTGGAAAAAAATCCACAAAACCAGGATGCTTGTAAAAGCAGCTTCCGGCAAGAACGGCGGATTGCAGCTATTTCCTCCATCGGAAAGGCTTGCCAGCGGCTGCCAGGTTGAACATACTACACTGGATTTAGGCGATAATAAAATACTTTTTAGTTTTGCTGTGGAATGGTTTGGAGAGCGCACGCTTCAGTTATATGATCCGCTTATAAAAGAAATTTGCGGAAGTACAAAGTTGGAGGAGGCGGAGTCTTTTGCGTATAACCGGCTTTTGGAAAAATACTTTTAACGCTGGTACGGCAATACAGGCAGTGCAGATCAATTCAATCCAGTTCATATCCCATCTGTAGCGATCATTCTTCGTTTTCAGTAGAAAATTATCCTCAGTATTTTCTGCTGCGCTTCATTTTTCCACTTACTCCGGCAGTGGTATGGTTTGTGTGGTAACTAAATGTGTTCGTTAATCAGCATTTGGTCACCTGAAAAATTGAGGTAATGAAATTCATACAATTCAATGATAACAAAACAGGCGAAGAAATAAACATCGCTTATTCAGATTATGGGAAAGGACAGCCTGTTGTATTGATTCATGGCTGGCCTTTGAGCCGCGAAATGTGGGAATATCAACTAGAGGATCTTGTAAATGGCGGATACCGCGTAATTAAATACGACAGGAGGGGCTTTGGAAAAAGCAGCAAACCATGGACAGGGTACGATTATGATACATTGGCGGACGATCTTCACCAATTGATGGTACAGCTTGATCTCCACGATACTGTGCTGGCAGGGTTTTCTATGGGAGGAGGAGAAGTAGTGCGGTATATTGGCAAATACGGCGAAGACCGGGTTAGAAGGATAGCGCTGATAAGTTCTATTATTCCGTATCTGCTTAAAAATGATTCTAATCCCGATGGCGTGGATGCAAAAGTGTTTGAGGAAATGATAGAAGGAGTAAAAGCAGACAGGATCGGCTTTATTGATGAGTTTGGAAAGAAGTTTTTTGGCATAGGATTTCTTAACAAACCGGTAAGTACACCGTTACTTCAATACTACACGCAGTTAGCTTCGCATGCAACGCAGCATTCAACAGTGGAGTGCATCAGGAGCTTTTCGCGTACCGATTTCAGAAATGATGTAACAAAAATTACAGTGCCTGCATTGATTATACATGGCGACAGCGATAAAATTGTTCCGCATGAAGTAAGCAGTAAACGTACTGCTGAAATGTTGCCTCATGCTGAGCTGGTTGTATATGCAGGAGCGCCCCACGGATTGTTCTATACTCATCGCGATCTTTTGAATACCGGTTTGTTAAACTTTTTTGCAGGCAAAAAACAGGTAGAGCCTGTTCCGGAAGATGATGAGATACTGTCAATGCCATTTTAAGAAAGATAACCGGATCAAATATTCTCGATCAATTAAATTACGATGGAACATGAAAAATCTTGTAAATAAAAAAGTAGCTATTCTTACCGAGAACGGGTTTGAGGAATCTGAGCTTACAAGCCCCAGGCAGGCGTTGGAAAATGCCGGCGCCACTGTTCATATCGTTTCACCCCGTAAAAGCAGGGTAAAGGGCTGGAAAGATGGTAATTGGAGCATTGAGCTGAAAGTAGACAAACCCATAGAAACAACAGACCCTGATGAGTATGATGCATTGGTTATTCCGGGTGGCGTTATAAATCCTGATCTTATGAGGCGCAATGAAGACTGTATTGTTTTTGCAAAGTCCTTTCTTGAAGCAGGTAAACCGGTAGCTGCTATTTGCCATGGTCCGCAATTGTTGATCGAAACGGGAATGTTGCAGGGCAGGAATATGACTTCCTTTGCTGCTATCAGCACCGATTTAAAAAATGCGGGCGTACTGTGGGAAGATAAAGAGGTAGTAGTTGACAATGGCCTGGTAACCAGCCGGAGCCCCAAAGACCTGGAAGCATTTAATGGAAAAGTGATAGAAGAAATAGCCGAAGGTGTGCATACGCCTGTACATTAATGCTTTCCGGTTGTTTTAAAGAAGGTACCGCGATCTTTTGATCCGGTACTTTCTTTTTTATCTAATTTTGTCAGTTATTAAAGGTTGGTTTTACACAGGGTTGGTATTGACGGGAGTTTAAGTTATAGACTTCAATTTTGTATTGTCCTGGATAATAACCGATACCGCCTTTTGTGTGCTGTTGATGGCTGCTCCTGAAGGATTGGTTATGCCTATGCCATTAAGGTAAAGATTGAATTTGTTTTCGCTGGTGATAGTAACGGATCCATTTGCAGTTCCGAAACTGTAGCATCTCCGCTGCCGCTGAAGACAATAAATACTACGATTTTTAAAAGGCTATTGCTTTTTCACTTCCAGCCAAAGAGTATCCGCATTGAGCCCCGTAAAAATTCCATAACCATTCGTAATGCTTGTAGACGGGTTGGTCAGATTTTGTGAGCTGGTGTTATTGTTTTCCTCGTAAAGCGAGGCGTAATCAGGCAATACATGGTAAATTATAATCCGGTGCCTGCCATAATATTCAAATTCCATGCTGTTTATTTGTTCAGAAGCGCCATTGGTTGGCTGCTTGCGGAAAAAGTTGGAGGGACGATTGGCACCGCCGAAATCACGTATAGCCTCGGGTGAAGATTCTACATTTTCTACCACAACCATATAGTAAGAATTGTCCGGATTGTTCCATGTTATTTTAACAGGGTCGGGCATGGTTCCGCCACCGGAAGGAAAGCCGGATGGGAAACCGGAAGATGAGCTTATGCTTTCCACCGTAATTTCCGCTGCAGATTGCGTAACATCCGCGGGTTTGGAAGGAATATAGGTGTAGGCTGCTACATTTTTTGAATTGAAGGGAAAGGAGAGGTTATAAGCGTCATTTTCAGAAACGATCAAAGAACTGTCTACATATTGCCCGTTACCGAGGGGTTCCAGGGTATGAACGGCATTATTTAGTGTAACCTGGACGGTAAGGTTATCAATATCATCAGCCGAATAGGATACACCGGATGAAAAAGGAAGCTGACGGGTGATCTTTACATTGAAATAATCTCCTCTGTTCAGGTATGATTCAATGATGGGAGAATCTGTAAATTCAGCGTTATTCTTTTCGCTGCATGATATATTTAATATTAGTACTGTCAGAAATACTATTGTTGCCGGTTTTATTCGCATACTATCTGAGTTTTAAAGAAAGTGTAAGATTGGGAGTCATGCCTGTATAATTTACGTTGGTCTCTGTAATAGAGCCATCATCAATAGAATAGGTTTTATACCAAACATTGGTACGGTTGTAGAGGTTGAATATGGAGAAGCCTATATAGCCTATTTCTCTTTTGCTTTTTCCGCTTTTGGAGCTGGAAAGGAGCTTGTAGTTCACGGAAACATCGGCGCGATGGTAATCGGGTAAACGTAATTCGTTTTTGGCGGTAACGGTATAAAACTCCTGTGTACTGCCATCCAGCAACGTGATGCTGTATGCGCCCGAAGGGGCGGTATATGGCCGGCCGGTTGCATAGATCCATGTGGCTGAAAAATCAAAACGATTCCAGTTGTAAAGCATAACAAGCTTAAATTCGTGGGTCACATCCTGGTTAGCCGGAAAATAGGTATCAGCATAAGCGTCAAAATGATTCTTCGCCTCTCCTAAAGTATAGCTTACCCAACCGTTGAAATTCCCTGTTTTCTTTTGTGCCAGCAATTCTATCCCACGCGCATAACCATACCCGGTAAGGAAGTTTTCTTCGTAACTGGTTGTCATCGCGCCCGGATTCATCATTCCCGGATTCATTGCACCCGGATTAAAACGAAGGGAATATTCCGTTATGTTTTTAACCTGCTTGTAATATGCTTCGGTACTAAAAAGGTAGCCTGAACTTTCGTAGGAGATTCCTGCAATGTAATGGCTGGCTGAGCTAACCGGGATATTTTTTCCATCAGAGAGCAACCAAAATTCTTTACTGCCTGAAAGAATGTCTTCTCTTGTTATAACATTGGCAAACTGGTAATATTTTCCAACAGCAGCTTTCAGTGAAAACCTGTCTGTAAGGCTGAAAGTAGCCGATGCTCTTGGCTCGTAATAATAGCGCCCGGTAGTTTCAAGATAGCTTGCACGGATTCCGGGGGTGAAGACTAACCTGTTGTCTAAAAACCTGAATTTATTTTGCAGGTAAGCCCCTGCTAAGTAAGCGGTGGTTGCTTTATCTATAATGGTAGCAGTATCATTTTGCGAATAGTTATATTGTATGTTGTAGTAGGTGCTGAATACACCAAACTGGATTTGACTTGAAGACGAAATATCCCATTGATAATCGGATTTAAAGCTATAGTCTTTTAAATTATTGTTTTCAAGAATCCCGCTTTTAATGGTGGTTTCATCTCCATCCGAATTGGTAGTTGTTCGTTCACTGGAACGGTCGCGGTTACTGTAAAAATTGGAATAACTGATAAGGGTAGTGCCGTAAATTTTGTCCGACCATTTATGCGCCCATTTTAAGCTGCTTCCTATATTTCCGTATTTGGTAAAGTCGCTGCTGGAACTACTGATGTTGCTGAAATTTGAATTTCCTCCGGGTCCGCCAAACCCTCCTCCCGGCCCGCCGAATGAAGATGTAGTAGCGTTATCAACGCTATTGTCTAATTTATCGGTTCCGTTAAAGATGCTGAGTGTGATAATGTCTTTGTTTGTTGGGCGATACGTGAATTTTCCGTTCAGGTCATAAAAATAAGACGTGGGTTCTGTCTGCTGCATAAACCGGTTACCGCCCGGCCCACCTCCTTGCGGTGTAAGCGTTGATGGTTCAGAGCTGCTTTTGCTGTATTTTTCGAAGAGCTTTTTATAAACAGGCCCCTTATATGACCTGCGTACCGCAATAATGGAAGAAAATTTATCACCTATCGGGGCTTCTGCCCATGCGTTTACGCTTAACAGGCTTATATCGCCACCCACATTGAATTTTTTCTGGTTACCGTCTTTGCCCGTAATTTCCGTAACGCTGGAAAGCCTTCCGCCAAAACGGGATTCAAAACCGCCTTTATATAGTTGAATATCTTTAATAGCATTTGCATTGAATGCGCTGAAGAACCCGTAAAGGTGATCAACATGATAAACGGTAAAGCCATCAAAGAGCACAAGATTCTGGTCGGGCGTTCCGCCTCTTACATACAGCCCTGAAGAGGATTCCTGCGAGGCGCTTACCCCGGGCATTAACTGGAAAGATCGCATTACATCTTTCTCACCAATGTTGGGCAGTTTTTCAATTTGCCTGGGTGTCATTTTTATTACGCTTACCTCTTCTTTTTTAGCAAGCACTACCTCTTCTTTTGCAGCCGTTACGGAAACACCTGTAAGCTGGTTTGCTGCAGGCAGCACTTCAATAATAAAATTTGTTTTAGGAAGCTGCGGGGATAAATAGATCTCTGTTTTGGTATAGCCAACATAAGTTACAATAAGCACACTGGTATCCGATGGAACTTTCGGAAGCGTGAAATAGCCATCGGCATTAGTGGCAACCCTTATGTGTGTATTCCTGACCATAACGTTAGCAAACGGCAAAGCTTCGCCGGTTGATTTATCTTTAACTATTCCCGAAAGCGTATAGTTCAATGATTTGGGAGAACCGAAATACGTTTTAACCGACAGGGGATTGGAACCGGAATCGTTATCAACATTTTGCGCCGGTAATATATTGGCCCACAGTAAAAAAAACAGGCATGAAAAGGCAATGATAGTTTTGTTGTTCAGTCGCATCATTTTTATTGCTTTAACCTGCCTCAAAGATGTGGAGCGGAAAGAGAAAATAAGAATAATAGCGACGTTGTAGTAAAATGTGTGGGAGAAAAGCGGCCCGTTGCAGGTTTGTTTGATTATCCCTCGCTGTTCGGATGTCTCCGACTCCGAATTTATTATGTTCTTCCGGGACTTAGTCCCGGGCAACAAACCTACTTTCCATTAAGCGGTGTATTCATTGAAAAACTGACAACCGGATGATGGAATTAATCCGTTGCCAGAGGCAACAACAAAACCGTGCGTGGCGAAGACGCCACGCACAGCAGGGATGGCTTTTATCCGGACTAACGCTTAAATTTATTTTTAACAAAATCCTTAGGATTTCTTCAATCTTTTGCGGTTTATGCAATTCTATGCGTAGCGTTTAAAAAATTCTTCTTCGTAAGTATTGCCGATAGGGATTTCAATGTCGGTGAGAAAAATGGTTTTGTTGCGGACGGAAGTGATATTGTGAAACGGAATGATAAAGCTCCGGTGGACGCGGATAAAATCGTTTCCGGGCAATTTTTCCAGCATCGCCTTCATGCTTATGCGCGACATGGTCATCTTCTGGTTTTTGGAAAACACTTTTACATAATCGCTGATACCTTCAATATACAGTATATCGGCAACCGGGATTTTTACCAGGCTGTAATTGCTACGAAGGTAAATATTGATTTCCCGTTCGTGGTGTTTATTCCAGATGTATTTATAGAAGTCGTTGGCTTTTTCGGCCGCCTGTTTGAATCGCTCGGCTGAAATGGGTTTTAGCAGGTAATCTATTGCATTGAGCTCGTAGCTGTCTGCCGCATATTCGCTGAATGCGGTAGTGAAGATCACCATCGTGTTTTGTTGCACCGCTTTGCAAAAGTTAAGCCCCGAAACGGAAGGCATTTTTATATCCAGGAACAGGAGGTGAGGCTGAAATTTACGGAGATGCTTCATGGCCTCGCCCGGCTCGGTAAATGTTTTTTCGAGCGAAATGAAATCAACTGTTTTGCAAAGCTTTTCTATTGCTTTTAAAGCAAGCGGCTCATCATCTAATGCAATAGCTGTTATCATGCCAGTGTAATATATAATGAAATGGTGTAGCTGTTATTGGTTTCGTTAATAGTGAGCAAATGTTTTTCCGGGTAGGTCAGGGATAGCCGTTGTCGTGTATTTTTAACTCCCAGTCCGGAAGTTTCCTGTATTGTTTTTTCTGTTTTCACTTTTTTGTTGAATACCATCAGGTGTAATTCATTGTTGCTTATGCTCAGCATAATTTGTATTAAGCTGTTTTGCTCGGAATTTACACCATATTTGAACGCATTTTCAACAAATGGTATCAGCAAAAAAGGGGCGATCTGTAATGCCTGTGCATCACCCGAAACCTGGTATTCTAATTTCGCGTTCGAAGCCAGCCTGAGCTTCTGAAGCTCAATATAATTGGTAATGTAATCAAATTCTTTTTGAAGCGGCACTTTATCATGGTGCGCTTCGGTGATGGTGTAACGCATCATGCTGGAAAGTTTCAGCAGCATCCCGGAAGCATTATCGGCTTTTCCCAATGTTTCGGCATAGATGCTGTTGAGTGTGTTAAATAAAAAATGCGGGTTGATCTGCGATTTTAATGAAGAAAGCTCGGATTGTAATCTTTTCTGTTCGGTCAGCTTCCACCGGTTATTAAGCCGTAAGCCCAGCGATGCAAGAAGTATGACCACATACATCAATACTGAATTGTTGAAAACTATTGGCAGCATCATCCTCGTATGTAGATCAGGGGGAATAGCAGGACGGGGCGGTGGAACAGCATAGAAAGGAGGTTCATGCAAAAATGGAATGAATATAAGCGGGCTAAAAAATTTGATGCCAATGCAGGCAATGCATACAAGCGTATAAATAATATAGCGGTTGGCAAAGAAGAACCTGGGAATAAGAATAAAATAGTTGAGATAAAACAGCAGGATCAAAAACAGG
This sequence comes from Chitinophagaceae bacterium, assembly GCA_019638595.1. Classification (GTDB taxonomy): domain Bacteria; phylum Bacteroidota; class Bacteroidia; order Chitinophagales; family Chitinophagaceae; genus Agriterribacter. The sequence goes on along the minus strand of JAHBTJ010000023.1, from coordinate 88,039 downwards.
CTGTTCGTAAAAACCTGCATTAAATAAAGTTTCCCAAATTCTTTTCTTAATTCCGGCGGTGGTTGGGGTGAAAACAGAAATGGAATGGCCAGGAAAATAATCCAGCCGGCTAAATGCGCTAAAATCACAAATAGCGTTTTATTCTTTTTCATGTTTCAAAGGTAGGTTTTACCCACTCTTTTAATAAAAAATGAGAAGAAAGGGCTTATTGTGTAGGAGTTGCATACAACGGTATGGATTAACGAATCGTAATGATAATTATTTATTTAAAGTACAAGGTATAATATGATTTTTTCTTTGCATGGAGTTCGGCTGAAGTTAAGTCGGATAGTTTTTGTTTTTCATAAAAAAATTTGTTTTGGGAGCGCTGTTTGTTTGAAATTTATGCGTTCGCAGAAATTTATGTTGTTAGAGAAACGCTCTCTTACAGGGTGTTTTTTTATCTAATTTTCATTCAGGAGCATCCATGAGGTTCCAAATTTGTCACGCAGCATAGCGAAGCGATTTGCAAAGAAGGTCTTTTCCATTTTCATAAAAATTTCCCCCTCACCGGAAAGCAGGTTATAGATGTATTCTGCTTTTTCGGGTGTATCAAGTATAAGTGTAAGATAAGCGCTGCGCATTGGCTCGGCATCAGGAATGTCTGCGCCCCTGACGGTAGTGCCGCCTATCTCCATGGTGGCATGAAGTACCGGGTTTTCCCATTCTTTTGGAAAATTAGAAGGCGGTTGTTGGTGAGGTATCATTATATTTATTTTTCCGCCAAGATGCTGCTCATAGAACCGGAATGCTTTTTCGCAAACTCCCGGGTAGTTGATATAGATGTCAAGTTTCATTGAGCGGTTGGTATTCATAATGTATGCTTTTATGTAGCATGCTTAGTTAATGGGCTAAATTGCTCATAAAGATGATCTTATTTTTAAAAATTGAAGGGGTGGTATTACGACAAATGGAAGGCATATTGCGTCAGTTATAAAAGGCTCGTTTGCCGGTAATTGGATGTACCTGGCTGGGGGCTGGTTGCAATTAATCAAACTGTAATGTTCCTTTCCCGTCAATATTTGTCCTTTTATCAAATACGAAGTCAAAATAGCCGGCTTCATCTTTCTGCCCTTTTATGTGTTCTGTCCTTCTGCCATATTCTTGTCCCTCCGGGCTGATTACCTTTACAGTTAAGTTGCTGTCAAAGTCTTTTTCAAATATTAAATACACAGATAAAATATTGTCGGTTGTACTATCTGAGCCATGAATAATAATTTTACCGGGCCTGATGCCCTGATTTTTTAACTGCCCGGATACTACCACTTCGTTTTTAAAAGTCCGCTCGATACCCTTCGAAACGCCGTCAATAAATTCGGAGCCTGCTTTGGCTACTACCTCACCGGTTTTATTTACACCCTCTTTAGTTTTTTGTTTCGCCCAGTTACAAGAGCAAAAAAATAAAGTCGCTATAAGTAAAAATGTATAATTCATATTTTGTTCTGCTTTTGATCCTTATTTTGCCTGCCGGATCCGCGGCTGACTGAAAACATCTTGTTGAAGGTAAGTACAAAAGCTGATAGTAATTCGTTAAGCCGGAACAGGCGCTGATAGCTGCTAATGAACAGACATTGCCGATGGTTGAGAAATAGAATTTCGCCGCTCGGATCTGCTGCCTGGCTTTTTGATAAAGTTAAATGTTAAGAACTAAAGCTGGGCTTTATTCGTCGAGCCCCGAACCACAGGATAGCAAAATTACTGCTGCTGATTGCTCTAATGTCAAGCCCCACTATTGGCAATACCAATCCTATTGGCTGCCATTCTGTTTGTCTTAAGTCCTGTTTCAGTATCATAAAAGTGGGTCAAGAGGGGATTCGAACCCCTATCTGCGCTGGAAGCGTTATTCTACATTGAAATACTCAACCCATTTATATTGTTGTCTTATTAAAAACTATTTTCTTTTTCTTGCTTATTTTTTCAACCCATTTCCTATCGTTCCATTTCTTCACTCTTGCAATTAATTGTACATCCTTTGAGTTGTTGGATAATTCAATAAGGTTTTGCCAAACATTGCCTGGAATTATCGTCTTGTATCTGATACAGATTAATGCCAACAAATCGTGTAAACGATAACTTGGTGTAAAATTGCCAATATTTTGTCTTATAGAATAAATAAGAATTTCAGTTGCATTGATGTAATTAGCTGATTTAATTTTTTCAAGTGCTGCGTTCTCCGAATGCCAACTTGAAATCCCAAGAGGCATTCGGGGTTTTCCTTTTTTTGTCTTTAAAGCATTGATTTCATTGAATGCTTCAAGATGTTCACTAAATTTCTCAAAATCACCATTGCTTTGAATATTTTTGAAAGTTTGTGAAAACCCTTCGCTATTGATGAAATGCACAATATCGGATTTTTTATTTTTTGCTAATACAGATTTGAGGCTTGGAAGTGAGAAATTCAGTTTCAATTTATTTACTCTAAATCTTGGTGCTCTCTTATGAATATATTTTGGAAACAATGGAGCGACTTTGTATAATGCAGCAGAAAATAATCCAAATGTAGAAAGGATAACAAAATCCCTTCTGGATAAAGGGTTCGGGTTATTTTCATAATTAAAGTTGTCTTCAATTTTGATTGGCATTAGCCAATATGTAATTATTAAAGCTGTTAAAAGAACAAACAAAGCACTAATAAAAAATATCGAATTAAACTTGCTTCCGTTGACAATAAAAGTGATGTATGAAAGCCGACTCTGTATTATTACAATAGAAATAAGCAATACAAGCAATATTGATTTAAAAAATTTATGATTAAATGTCCATCCAAGAATTGTTTTTAATTCGACGGGAACAACGTCTTTGTTCTGTTTCCTTGGTAGCGGAGCAAGCCAGATAGGAGATGAAAGATTGAAGTCCTGATATTGATTGATTTGAAGTGTAGGTTCAATTTTGTAAATACGAAGTGCTTTAGAAAGGTATTTCAATGATGTTCTACGAATTGACAACAGATAAATTAATAGTGCACAGAATAGAATAATCAAAATCAATGCACCTTTTTCGAGGTTGTCTGAAATAAAAAATATGAATTTGACCAAAGAAGGTAAGTCCTTTACGTCTGACATTTTATCTTTTAAAGAGCTTTCTTTTTCTTTCGCCAACTCATCTTTTTGTGTCACGAGTTTTTGTCGTTCAACTTTATAAGTTGCGGTATCTTCAGAGTACTTTTGGTCTATAATGACAAATTGATTCTCTATTGCTCTAAATCTCTCTTTAAAGTCCTGCTTTACAGAAATATACTTAGCATGATTTGTCTCAACAATAAATATCCAATTAGTCACAAGAACTAATAGTGTAATTATTGCAATCCTATTAGTCGAGGTGGTAAGCTTTGAGTACCTCTCAAAGTATTTGTCTGCTATTTCTTTTGCGTCTTTCACTTTTGTGCCAAATATCTTTTCATACCAGTTTGATGTAGTGGCGTCTCGCTATGGTTGCCGATAACAAAAATATACGAAAGGTTTCTCGTCTTCAAATCTGCACTTTTTTGAATATTATATTGATTTATAGAAGGTTAAAAATACATTGATCAGAAGATGTATGGATTGAATGAACTAAATATACGAAATTTCATTTCCATTTATTTCTTGGGGTTGTAGTATCTTGTATAAACGGTTTATCTATTATAAGCTTAAGCCGTTTGGTAACAACGATCATCTCTTAAATCCCTTTTATGAAGCTGCTGTTTATGCCATTGCTGTTCCTGGCTGTTGCTTTTTTTTCTGCAGCCCAGGATACTACAAAAAAAGATATCCCGGCACTGATCAATAATGCCCGCGATCTGCGGGCGTTGATGCAGTTGGATCCGCACAGGCCCATTTATCATTTTGTGGCGCCTGAAGGGCATGCTATGCCTTTTGATCCTAACGGCGCTATCTACTGGAAGGGGAAATACCATCTTGGCTATATCTACCAGAAATACCGTGCAGGAAAGTACGAGCATGTTTGGGGGCACGCCGTTAGTACCGATCTTTTTCACTGGACATTGTATCCCGACATGTTGAATATACAGGACGGCGACCTGGAGCAGGGGATCTTCAGCGGGGGCACTTTCCTGTCTAAAGAGGGTATACCGCATATCATGTATCACGGGCAGGGAGCCAATGCTAACATGGTAGCCTACTCGAAGGATGATGACCTGAAAGCATGGAAAAAGTTTGAAGGCAATCCGGTATTAAAAACGCCCGCTTCGGACGACCCGTTTGGAAATTCGGGGAAATACACCGCCTGGGACCCGGAAGGCTGGTACGATCAGAAAGCGGGCTGCTATTACCAGATATCCGGTGGTAAAAAGCCTGCGCTGTTCAAGTCGAAAGACATGTATGCATGGGAACATATCGGCCCGTTGCTGGCCGGCAACAAAAAATATTTGTACGAAAGCGAAGATGTTTCTTGTCCCGACTTTTTTTCTATAGGCAATAAATCCATGTTACTCTTTATCAGCCATAATATTGGCGCCCAGTATTTCACTGGTACCTTTGCCAACGATCACTTTTCAATTGAGCGGCATGGGCGCATGAACTGGCCGGGAGGTACATTTTTTGCGCCGGAGCAGTTGAAAGATGATAAGGGAAGGAATATTATATGGGGTTGGGTGCTGGAAAGAAAACCCAAACACTTTAAAGATTATGGCTGGTCGGGCATTATGAGCCTGCCGAGGGTGTTATCGCTTGGCAAAAACAATACGTTGCAGATACTGCCACCCAAAGAGGTAGAGGCAATACGCACGGATGAAGTGAAAGAGGAAAATATAATAGTGCCTGCCGGTGCGGAAAAGGAATTGAGGGCAAAAGGAACCTCCCTCGAAATTAAGCTGGAGATGAACGGCGGCCCGGGGCATCCGTATGGAGTAAAGGTATTTTGCTCGCCCGATGGAAAGGAAGAGACCGTGATCAGCTACGACCCCGTCAAAAAAAATATCAGCATTAATTTCATTAAATCGTCGGTAGACGGCCCGGTAACAATGCCCGCCAGCGCCATATTTCCTCCGCAGATGGATGGATTTCCTGAAAATGTATCGGAACAAACAGCCCCGTTCGCGCTGGAGGCAGGTGAGCCGTTGCAGCTTGATATTTTTATTGACAGGTCTGTGATAGAAGTGTTTGCAAACGGCAGGCAGTGTATTACACAGGTGGTATATCCGCAATTGGAGAACAGTACCAGGATTAAAGTATTTAGCGGGGGAGAAAAGCTGATGGTAAAAAAGGCCCAGGTTTTTACCATGGCCGCAACCAATGCCTATTAAGAGTTGCATAGTTTCCTAAAAATCAATTCCCAGCCATTTTTTCTTTTTCGTTTTTTGATATTTATCGTAGTTAAAGCTAAACAATTTTCCTGGGCGGTGCGGTACGTTCATTTCCAGCTTACCGGTATCAACCAGCAAGCCCATGTTGAAGAATTTTTTCCTGAAATTACGGCGGTCCATTTTTTCACCCAGTATGGTTTCGTATAAAAGCTGCAGGTCGCGGAGAGAAAATTCTTTCTCCAGCAAATTAAGACCAAGCGGATGTTCGCGCATCCGTCTTTGAAGCCATATATGGCATGCGGAAAGGATTTCCTTATGGTCGAATGCCATTTCTTTGATGGCTTCCACATCGTGCCAGTGTAGCTCGTTGTCAAGGATCTTGAGCTCGTGATGTTTAATGTTTACCAGGGAGCAATAAACGATCGTAATAACGCGGCCTTCCGGATGGCGGTTTACTTTGCCAAAAGTATGTACCTGCTCCATGTATACGTCATTTAGCCCTGTCCTGTTTTTTATAATGCGCGAAACGGTATTGTCAATATCTTCATCGGGACGAACCAGGTCGCCCAGCAAAGACCAGCGGTTTTTGTATACCTCCAGGTCGCTTTTGATCAGCAATATTTTTAGCTTGTTGCGCTCAAAGCCGAATAATACACAATCTACAGAAACCGCTACCTTCATATAATCGGGTGCGTGTACGGGTTCTTTTTCTACGTTTTTTTTGTACGGAAGCGATCCGGCTTTTTGCGATGGCATGTTCGGTAAATAATTGAAATAAGAGATTGGATAATGGGATATAATTAATAAAAATGATTAACGGTACAAAAATTAAAAATGATCATTCCATATTAGCCGGTTTTTTTTTGCCTCACTTTGAGCGACCATGTAAATGTAAAGTGTGCTACCATTTCGCCGGCAGCGTTAGTACCCGAAGATTTTACCGTAATTATATTGCTGCCGTCTGTCGCTATGGCTTCCTCTACCGCATCTCTTAAAGCTATACCGTCCCTGCATACAAAAGTTGTAATGCCGGTAGCCTTTTTATAGTATTCGGCTGTCATATCAGTTATTAACATGGATATGGATGGCTTACGTTTATATACCTGTGCCATAGCCAACGCCCCGGTGCTCATTTCGGCCGCCATGGCAAGACAGGCAAAATAGGTGGAGCGAAAAGGGTTTGTAGAAAACCATTTATAGGGCACTGTTACTACGCATTTATCGGGGCTTATAGACTTGATTCGTACGCCTGCAAAATAGGCGCTGGGTACTTTGGTAAGTAAAAAAAGCCTGAAACGGAATGGATTATTGACCATTTTTACAAATGCATTCATACACGTTCTTTTAGTTAAAAGACGATACTCTTTAGCAGTAGCAGGCGTTCAATAATAAACATGTGAATATAAAGAAACAACACGGACAATAGCCGTTGTTGATCGTTAATTTTTTCGGTTATTCTTTACCGATAGTAAAAATACGGTGAGTCGTCTTTACTTGCTTACTTCTATAATACAGCTTGCTACCTGGTTATCCGCGGCAGGGCCTTCAAACTTAATGGTGCCCGAGCTGCTGCTGGTATAGCGTATGCCCGACACACTTTGCGAGCGTAGCGCATCGGCTATCCTGGTTGCATAATCTGATTGCGGTTGCCGGCTGATGGTTTTATTTAATTCATACCAGTCTAAGGGTTTCTTACTAACAACTATTGCCATTATATCCTTATTGCCTACGCTGTCGGGCGTCATGCTTTTATCTTTGGGAAAAAGGCGAAACCCGGTGATGCCGCAAAAGGGAGAATATTTCGTTTTGGTTGGATCATTTTTTTCGGGATAGGGGAACAACGTATAACTGGTACCGTCGGTTTCTTTTCCAAAAACATAGGTATAGCACTCAGTGGAATTTTTTACTTCCATTTTAAAACGGGTACCGGTTTTAACGGGCGCTATCGTTTCAAAACGGTTGGCCGATGAAATTTTAAGAGGGATATAATTTTTGCGTACTGTTCTGCTTCCGTCGTATGCTACCTCTACCAAACCTATTTCACAGGTAAAGGGAGTGTTGGCGGCGGCGCCTGTTTTGGCCATAGGTTCTAATCCATAGGCTTCCCGCACATAATGCTTAAAATCCGGGTAACGCACCCATGCAAAGCCGTTATTACCCCATTGCGGGCCCCAACTGTTCATTATAAGAAACGAACCACCGTACTTTTTATCATCGTAGCCAACAACGCACTGCGCATGCCCGCCAAAGCCCATCATAGACGCGTCGCCGGCTTCGGGGTACCATACGTCTTTACCTATCATATTCTGCATGTAGCTTTCGCCTACCATCATCCCAATTACCACGGGAGCGCCTTGCGAAAGATTTTCCTTAATGGCACGCATGTCGAGGTCTTCTGTATTGTCTCCCCTGGTAAGCCTGTTAAAGCCACGCATCCTGAACTGGGCTGCCTGCTGAATTAAACTGTTGGATGGCTGTTGCCTGCAATCCTGGTCGGTATAGGGAAAGGTGTTGTAGGGCACAGATCCCTGTTTGGTCATAAACTCCATGGCGCGTACCAGGTACGATCCCTGGCACCCGTCCAATCCTATCTGGTTGTATAAAAAGGCCGGGCTGAATTTAACCTGATCGGCATTCTCTCCCGACCGGCCTGCTTCCAGTATGGTTCTTGCTGCGTATGCGCTGCTCCAGCCAACACAACTGCCCTGCTGCCCCTGGTTGCCTACTTCCGGCGCATACTGCTGCAGGTTGGCGGCCTCCGGCAATGGATTGCGTATGTCGTCTGCATCCAGTGATTCATATATATTCGCTTTCTCAAATTGTTTGGGATCTAAAATACCGCCTGTTGAAAGCGAGCCGGATGCCTGGCTGATAATGTTTCCGCAACCTTCCCTGCCCAGGAAAAAGTAACCGCCTACAGCAATGGCTGCAATTACCAGCATTCCTTTTACGCCGAAAATACGGATGAGTAAAGGCAAAATGGCCAACAATCCCCCTCCGGGCGTTCCGCCGCCTCCCCTTCGTCCACCACCACTGTCGTTGTTAAATTGTTCGGGCTGATCGGGCTGGTCATCAGTCATGCGTATAGGCATAGTGCGTATTATTAAGTTACCTAAATGTAAAAAGAATTTTATTTATTTTGCCCCGAAAGCTTTCAACCCACAGTTCAGCCAGTCCTGGTATTTTTTTACATCAGGCGTATAGCCAACCGGGTGGGTCATTAGCTTTTCCTCAGGACTGAGAATCACGTACAATGGTTGCGTTACCTGGCTGAAGTTTTCCGACTGGAAGGTGGCCCATTTATCACCCACCGTTATAATCTCCTTTTCATTTCCATTGGCAGGCTTGTAAGTAAAGCGTTCATTTGCAGGGAGTTTCTTCCTGTCATCTACATACAATGAAACCAGAATGAAATTTTCATTAATAATGGATGATATTTCAGGTTGTGTCCATACCTGTTCTTCCATTCGCCGGCAGTTAACGCATGCCCAACCTGTAAAGTCAATTAATAGGGGTTTATTTTGTTCTTTGGAAAGTTGTACTGCTTTATCATAATCATTTATTACTACGGCTTCAACCCCCTTATCGTTATGGTAGAGGCTGTAACTTAACGGGGGAGGAAAGCCGCTTAATAATTTGAGGTTGGCATACGGTGTATTGCTTAATCCCGGAACGAGGTACAATGCAAATAAAAATGTGATCCCCCCCAACATTTTCCTGCCTGCAGATATCTTCTGTCCTTTATAATCGTGCGGTAACCTAAGCCAGCCAAACAGGTAGAGCGCTAGTCCAAGTGAAATAAGCAGCCATATTCCAATGAATACTTCGCGCTTCAACAGCCCCCAATGCTCAACCAGGTCGGCATTGGAAAGAAATTTGAATGCAAGCGCCAGCTCAACAAAGGCCAGTATTTTTTTTACGGTATCCAGCCATCCCCCGCTTTTCGGCAAAGATTTGAGCCAGTTGGGAAAGATAGCGAATAAGGCAAAAGGCAGGGCCAGGGCGGTTCCAAACCCGGCCATCCCCGCTGTTAAAGACCAGGCGCCGTCGGAAGCGGTTCCTACCAGCAAGGTACCCAGTATAACACCCGTGCAGGAAAATGAAACGATCACTAATGTAAGCGCCATAAAAAAAATACCGCTTGCACTGCCCAGCCCGCTTTTTGCATCCACTTTTCCTGCAAAGCCCGATGGGAGCGTAATTTCAAAATACCCGAAAAATGAAATGGCAAAAATGATGAATACGATAAAGAAGAAAATATTCAGCCACGCGTTGGTAGAAATATTATTGAATATTTCCGGTTGAACATTTCCTATCAAATGAAAGGGCAGGCTGGCCAACACATAAATAAGAAAAATGAAAAAGCCATAGAGTATTCCATTTTTTACCGCCCGGCTTTTACCGGGAGCGCGATTTGTAAAAAACGAGACCGTAACCGGTATCATCGGAAAAACACAGGGTGTAAGCAACGCGATGAAACCTCCGCCTAAGCCCAGCAAGAAAACAATCCATATATGCTTGTCCCCTGCATGAGCGTCGCCGCAAGGTTGAACAGGATTTTTTAAATCAACAGCCGTAAGCTTTATTTTATCTTTTGAGGATTGCTCCACTCCCCCTTCAAAAAAAACTGCTTGCCAGGGCTCATCAATCGGGACAAATTCCAGGTTGCTTGATGCAAACCCTTTTAACCCGGTTTTCAGGGTTACCGGCGCCGTTCCCCGCACAATTATTTTTTGTGTAAGCGATATTTGGCCCGATGGATAAACAGGCATTTTTTTATTGTCAAAAAGAGGGTCGGAAATGATGGTTTTGGCGGCGCTCACTACAGGATTTCCATCGGGGATAATATTTTCATTATCCCAGGTAAGCTGCAGTGCGTCAATACCAATATCTGCATCGGTTTCCGCATATACATGCCAGTTGGGCTGAATTGTAATTTGCGCGGAAAGATTGTAGGAGCTGTCGTTTATTTTATCTGCCTTTACCTGCCATTGTAAAGGTTGGCTTTGTGTGAATGCTAATACAGGAAAAAGCAGGAATAGTAATCCGTTTACAAATCTTTTCATACTTTTTAATATGGGCGATGATCTGTAAAAATACGGATAGTTTTTTCAAGCGGATGTGAGCGCAGGCACAGATTATGTAAGAGTAAATGTATACGGGAGCATTATTCTTCACCCAAAGGTTCCGTACCTGCTATTTCCTCTTCCCTGTTTTCATTCCATTCTACAATAAAGTTGTTACGTCCTTCTCCCGTAATAATCGTCATGTATTTTTGTTGTACCAATTCCAGCATTGAAAGGAAAAGAAAAATTGCATGTATACGGTTCTCGCATATATCAAATAATTTCTCAAAAGTAATGGTGCGTTCTTTGTGAACCAGCTCCATCATATGCTCACGGCTGCCTTCCATGGTATAGTTGTAGCTGTATACAACATGCTGCGGCTTGTGGTTCCTGTCGTACAGGCGTTGCATTACCTTTTCAAAAGCCTTCATCAGCTTGAACATGGTAATGGTTTGTATTTCTGTACCCTCACCCGCCTCTTCGCCAATCTGCGCAATTTCTTTCTGCAGGTTGCCGCGTTTTACCATCAGCATCCTGATGGCTTCCATTTCAGCCATTTTTGAAGAAGCTTCCTTGAAACGTTTGTATTCAAGTATTTTATCAACCAGTTCCTGCCTGGGATCAATTTCATTTCCTTGCGCGTCCAGCTCTTTACGGGGCAGCAACATTTTTGCTTTAATGCGCATAAGGGTTGAAACAAACAGGATGAATTCACTGCTCAGCTCAATGTTGAGGTCTTCGGCGCTGTGCATGTAGGTAACAAAGTCGTTGATGATCTTTGTTATCTGTATATCGTAAATATCCAGCTCATCGCGTTCAATAAAAAACAGCAACAGGTCGAAAGGACCTTCAAACTGGGGGAGTTTTATTTGATAGGATTCTGTATTCACATCAGGCTTTTAAAATTGTTACGTCCTGCATTGCACAAAAACAACGCAGGACGTAACAAATGTATGAAACAGGATTAATTTTTAAAGCGATATGCCAAACCAATACCCATTAATTGCTTTAACTGGGGCTTGGGACCGGCAGCATTACCATCTTTATCAATTGTTTTTACATCATCATCGTATATCATATCAAGCGAAAAATTTACTGTTATGTACTTTGTTACTTTAAGTAAAAGCACGTTGGTAAGATATAAATCAATGTTTTGCGGGTTATGCAGGTAGTTTGAAAAAAGATCCAAACGACCCTGGTAAGCAATATTTTCTCCTAATTTGGTTTTGTAGTTAACCGAAGCGAAAGCACCGAACTCGGTTTTTGCTTTTTTGCCGGGGTCTACACCAAATGCTCCAACAGACGACAGCGAGTCATGCGCTACGATCGTCCACCTGGCAGTGGCGGGAGAAAGTGAAACGGAGAAATTGTCTGAAGGCTGGTAAGTAAGATTGGGCGATAATAAAACATAAGCCGGGGCGAAAAAATCAGAAGTTTGCACTTTTGATTTGTCTTCGGGATAAGAATATCCTTTGGCAAACTGCGTTCTGAAATTGAACAACGCGCCTACATACCAATGTTTCTGCCCGATCTGGTAACCATATTTGGAAAGAAAATCGAACCGGTCGTCCGATTTACGTGTTCCCAGGCTGGTAGTGCTTACAATACCATATGCGAGGTCGAGATTATTATCCCATATGTGTTTATCTTTTTTGTAAAAAGCATACAGGTTCACCAGGGATGCGATAGAGAGGGAAGCCCTGTCGCCGCCTGCAGCCCAGTTGCTGAGCGAGCCCTGGTTTACATTCAGGCTTAAGAGTCCGCCTTTTTTCCAAACACTTGGAATGGTGTCATTGGGATCTTTTTCAATAGTCTTGCCTGATGCGTCTTTCATTTCCTTAACGGTAGCATCCTGGGCAATAACAGCAGTACTAACAAACAGGGTAGAGCACAGGAGTACGCTCCACAAATTTTTCTTCATAGCTAAAATTTTTACCAATAATAAATAAAATACAGAGCGATTGAAATCATCCATCGCTCTGTGTATAGGCAAGACTTAAAATTATGCCAGATAGTTGCGAGACAAATTATTTTTTTAATTCATCGCGTATTTCCATCAACAGTTTATCGGTTGAAGAGGGTTCTGCGGGAGGAGGAGGTGGTGGTGGTGTTTTTTTCATCGCAGCGTTCATCGCCTTTATCATAATGAACAATACAAGCGCAATAAGTATAAAGTCTATAATAGCCTGTAAGAAATTACCGATAGGAAAAACGGTTTCACCTACGGTAAATGTAATATCGTTTACCCCTCCTTTGCCTATTACTAAGCTAATGATGGGCATAATTAATGTATCGGTAAGCGCGGTAACTATTTTTCCAAATGCACCGCCAATTATAACTGCAACAGCTAAATCAACGATATTGCCTTTCATGGCAAAGTCCTTAAATTCTTTTAAGAATCCCATACGATTTTAATTTATGTGTTTTAAATATAATGTCAAATATACAGATGTACACATATTATTATTCTTTAAAGAAGCAGACTTATTCACAAGAAATACACTAAGGTTTTATTTTTTCAAGCCGGGATACCGCATCTTCAGGCTTAGCAGCAGTTGGTGCATTGCAGATGCGATCACATATTCCTTATACCAGTTCTGGTCGGAGGGAACAATTGTCCAGGGAACGAAGTTGCATTTATTAAAGCACTCCTCGTACATCTTCATGTACAGTTTCCAGAGTTTGGCTTCTTCGAAATCTTTTTCGTTGTACTTCCACATTTTAGCCCGGTCCTGCATTCTTTCGTTTAACCGTTGCTGTTGTTCCTGCGGGGAAATATGAAGATAGAATTTAAGAATATGTGTTTGATTGTGGGTTACCAGCAGCTCTTCAAAAGCATTGATGGCCTGCATGCGCTTTTTGGCCATTTCATCGGTACACCATTTATGCACTCTTGTTACCAGTATATCCTCGTAATGCGAACGGTTAAATACCTGTATCATTCCTTTAGCCGGCACTGCGGCATGCACTCTCCATAAAAAATCATGGGCCGCTTCTTCGGCCGTAGGTACTTTAAACGATTTAACGGTAACTCCCTGCGGGTTCATAGCGGTCATTACATTTCTTATTACACCGTCTTTACCGCTCGCGTCCATACCCTGCATAACGATCAGCAGCGAATGTTTCGATTCGGCATACAGCAGGTTCTGCAGCTCATTTAATTCCCGGAGAATAGAAGCTGTTTTTAGCCTGGTTTGCTCTTTGTCCAGCGTTTTTGGCGCCCTGGTACTGATTTTTTGGAGCGAAATTTTTGACATAAGGAATGATATGAGGCAGGAACTAAAATACAGGGCACTTATCACTACATTACACCGCCATTATTTCTTTTTCTTTCGAAGCCAGGTGCTTATCAACCAGGGCAATGAACTTATCGGTAAGCAACTGGATATCTTTTTCCGCGTCTTTGCCTGCATCTTCGCTCAAGCCGTTTTTCTGTAATTTTTTGATGTCTTCAATGGCATCGCGGCGAATGTTGCGTATAGCTATTTTAGAATGTTCTCCTTCGGAGTGTACTTTTTTTACCAGTTCCTTTCTTCTTTCTTCTGTTAGCGGTGGTAAAAAAATACGTATGATAACGCCATCGTTTTGAGGGGTTACTCCTATATTGGCGGCAATAATGGAACGTTCAACAGGCTGCAGCATATTTTTTTCCCAGGGTTGAATGGTAAGCGTACGTGCATCTACAACCGAAATGTTTCCAACCTGGTTGATAGGCGTGGGCGATCCATAATAATCCACTACAAGCCCGTCGAGCATTTGCGGATTGGCCCTGCCTGCCCTTATTTTGGTCAGTTCGGCTTCAAGATGGCTGATGGCCTTTTTCATGGAATCTTCGCTAACATCCATTATCAATGATACATCTTCAGACATAATAAAATTAATTGATGCGGTGCAAAGCTAATGAATGGCAATAAAAAAAAGAATTTGCTTTAATTCTGTTTCGCAGCTTTGGGGGGTGTTGGGCTGAGTGGCATTATTCTGGAAGTGGTAGTAAGCTGCAACACATTTTCTTCATTTTTTACAACTATCAGCCTTGGCTTACGCAAATAGTATACAAATGCAAAGCTTGTAAAGGCAAGGGCAATTAATACCGGTATCACTACATTATTACCCAGGTTGCGAAGAAAAAAAGCTACTGCAACAAAAAGAATGTTTACCATTATAAGGGTAAAGCTAACTGCCTTGTGGCTCATTCCCCTGTCGAGCAGGATGTGGTGTATATGGTTGCGGTCGGGGCTGAAAGGAGACCGCCTGCTTAATATACGGATAGAAAAAACCCGCAAAGTGTCAAACAAAGGAATGATCAGGATGGCGATAGCGATTGCCGGTGATGCCTGGAGCGTAAGGCCGGCAGAAGCGGAATCGGCCACGTTTATGAAATGTACTACCAGCACGGCATTCACCAGGCCTATCAGCAGCGAACCGGTATCACCCATAAATATTCTTGCCGGGGCCCTGTTGAAAATTAAAAAAGCCAGCAGGCTGCCGCACATGGCAAATGCCAGTGCAGAATATTCAATGTGCGCTATGGTATAAAAGTATACGCCAAAAGTGAATGTTGTAAAAATGCCTAAACCGGCAGCCAGTCCATCCACACCGTCTATAAGATTAAAAGAATTAATAATAACAATTACAGTAAGATAGGTAAGTATAAGGCTGATGGCTTCGGGCAGCTCGTAAACACCCATAAACCCGTGCATGCTTTTAATGATCGCACCACCTTTATAAATAATAATGAAAGCTGCAACAATTTGCCCTACAAATTTTTTCAAAGGGGTAAGAATGAGGATGTCGTCTTTTAAGCCCAGGAAAAAAATTACAAGCGCTGCTGCAAAATAATATTGAAAGCCCTGGGAATTGCTAAAAGATATGTTTAACAGGCAGGAAACAATAAAACCGGCAAAAATGCCTAATCCTCCCAGCGAAGGAACAGGAGTAGCATGGATCTTTCTTGCATTAGGAACATCATAGAGCTTTTTTATGTCTGCCACATTGATAATAGCTGGTATTGCAGCATAGGTTATTATAAATGCAAGGATCAGTGCCGGCAATATGGTTTCCATGTAAATGGATGTTTTATAGTGTACAAAAATATAACAAAAAACATTTACGTAATAAAAAACAAAATAAGCCAGGTAATTTTGTATTCTTATCAGTCGGAATAATAATAAACGGCTGGTGCAGCATCAATAGTATTAAAAAAAGGTTTTTATTTGGGCAAAAATTGCAGCCAAAACCATAATTAGCGCAACTTTATTTAGCTTTGGCGCACTTTAAATAAAATTTATGCCAGCATTAAAGGATATAGCTACTCAAATAAGGAGAGATATAGTAAGAATGGTTCATGCCTGCCAAAGCGGGCACCCGGGTGCTTCCCTGGGCTGTACAGACTTTTTTACAGCCCTGTATTTTGATATTATGAAGCACGACCCGGCATTTAATATGGATGGAAAAGGAGAAGATCTCTTTTTTCTTTCCAACGGGCATATTTCCCCGGTTTGGTATGCCGCGCTTGCCAGATCAGGCTATTTCCCCGTAGAGGAGTTGAATACTTTCCGCAGGATAAACTCCCGTTTACAGGGGCACCCGGCAACACATGAACATTTACCCGGCATCCGGGTAGCATCCGGTTCGCTGGGGCAGGGTATGAGTGTAGCTATAGGAGCCGCGCTTGCTAAAAAAATGAATCATGATGATCGTGTTGTATACTCGTTGCATGGAGATGGGGAACTGGAAGAGGGACAGAACTGGGAAGCGCTGATGTTCGCGGCGCATCATAAGGTTGATAACCTGATTTCAACCGTAGACTGGAACGGGCAGCAAATTGACGGACCTACCGATAAAGTGCTTTCTTTGGGCGATATAGGCAAGAAGTTCGAAGCATTTGGCTGGACCACCCTGCAAATGAACGGAAATGATATGGACGATGTGATTGCGACGCTTAATAAGGCTAAAGCACTGGTGGGTAAAGGTAAGCCCATTGGTATAATGATGCATACGGTAATGGGTAAGGGCGTGGATTTTATGGAAGGTCATCACGAATGGCACGGTATTGCGCCTAACGATGAGCAATTAAAAAAAGCGCTGGATCAGTTACCGGAAACACTGGGAGATTATTAAGCACCGGTCTTTCAATTTAATTTACCGGGAAAGCTTCACTCATTGGTGAGGCTTTTTTATTAACCCGTTGATAATTGGCAACTGCCGGCAAATTGTTGCGGGAAATAGTACAGAGCGCTATGTAAGGGAGAAGAAGAAGGTTATCCTGGGATAATTTGTTCAAACAACCTGTAGCTATTCTGTTCAATATCGTAATTTTGCCGCGAAAATGAAAGGAAACAAACTGCGGAAGACAGGATATTCTTTTTTCAAAAAACCTCTTGATAAATGCGCATTACACTTGTAGCAGGAGCCCGTCCTAATTTTATGAAGATAGCCCCCATCATTGATGCTGTTAAAAAGGCAGCACAAAATGGGAGTAATGTAAGTTACCGCCTGGTGCATACCGGGCAGCACTACGATAAGAATATGAGTAACAGTTTTTTTGAAGAGTTGGGTATTCCTGAGCCGGATGTGAATCTTGAATGCGGAGGCGGAACACAGGCGGAACAAACTGCCAACATTATGGTAAAGTTCGAAAAGGACCTGATGCAAAATCCTGTTGACCTGGTTCTGGTAGTGGGTGATGTAACCTCAACCCTTGCCTGCTCAATAGTTGCTAAAAAATTAAATATCCGTGTAGCGCATGTAGAGGCGGGTATCCGGTCGGGCGATGTAGCCATGCCCGAAGAAATAAACCGGATGGTAACAGATTCCATAACCGATTACTTTTTTACCACTTCGCAGGTTGCTAACGAAAACCTTAGAAAAAGCGGGGTAGAGGATAAAAGAATATTTTTTGTTGGCAATACTATGATAGATTCCCTGCTTAAAAATATGCACCGGTTAAAGGAGCCGGCTATTTATAAGCAGTTGGCGCTTGCGGCCGGGGAATATTTTGTTGTTACGCTACATCGTCCGTCGAATGTTGATAACCCGGATAACCTGAAGGTGTTGATCAATACTATAATGCAGGGCAGCAAAGGATTGCCGGTATTATTCCCCGTACATCCGCGTACTGCCCAAAAGCTGAAAAATATAGACATTCAGTTTCCTAATTTGCATACTGCCGACCCTATGAGCTATCTCGAATTCAATTATCTTGTTAAGAACAGTAAAGCGGTTATTACCGATAGCGGCGGTATTACAGAAGAAACGACTATGATGGGCATTCCATGTTTAACTTTAAGGAATAGTACCGAACGCCCTGAAACTGTAACGGTAGGTACTAACGAATTAATAGGTACCGACCCTGCCGCCATTACTCCCGCTATCCGGAAAATTTTTGATGGGAAGTGGAAAAAAGGGAGCGCACCTGAAATGTGGGACGGCAAAACGGCTGAACGGATCGTGTCTATACTTGAAAAGTTGTAATGGACGGTATTCTCCCGGTGTAGGTTGGTGGTTGATCCTTATCCTGCCCAACCCTCCCTGTCCAGGCTCCTGTATTGTATAGCTTCTGCCAGGTGTGTTGAGTGAATTTCGCTGCTGCCGGCAAGATCGGCAATGGTTCTTGATACCTTGAGTATGCGGTCGTATGCTCTTGCAGACAGGTTCAGGCGATCCATAGCTGTTTTTAAAAGTGCCTGTCCGTTTGAATCAATCATACAAATTTCCTTAAGCAATTTACTGTTCATTTGAGCATTGCAGTAAATGCTATTTTCAAGCTTGTATCTTTCTGTCTGCGTTTCACGGGCTTTGATCACCCTTTCCCTGATGTCTGAGGAACTTTCTCCTGCTTTTTGAACAGCCAGGGCGGAAAACGGAACGGGGGTAACTTCCACATGCAGATCAATACGGTCAAGCAAAGGCCCCGAGATTTTGTTGAGATATTTTTGTACTACGCCGGAGCCGCAACTGCATTCCTTTTCGGGATGGTTGTAAAAGCCGCAGGGGCAGGGATTCATAGAAGCGATAAGCATAAAGCTGGAGGGGAAATCAATGGCCACTTTCGCTCTCGAAATGGTAACTCTTCTTTCTTCCATAGGCTGCCGCATTACTTCAAGCACCGTTCTTTTAAATTCGGGCAGTTCGTCTAAAAATAAAACGCCGTTATGGGCAAGAGATATTTCGCCGGGCTGGGGAACTCCTCCTCCGCCCACCAGGGCAACATCGCTGATGGTATGGTGGGGTGAACGAAAGGGGCGTTGCGATATCAGGGTTGTGTTGGCGGGAAGCTTGCCTGCCACGCTGTGAATTTTAGTTGTTTCCAGTGCTTCCTGCAGGCTAAGCGGCGGTAAAATGGATGGCAGCCTTTTGGCAAGCATTGTTTTTCCGGCGCCGGGAGGCCCGATTAAAATGGCATTGTGACCGCCTGCCGCGGCAATTTCCAAAGCTCTTTTAATATTTTCCTGCCCCTTAACGTCGCTGAAATCAAACTCAAACCTGCACTGCGATTGATAAAATTCATTTTTCGTGTCAACAGATACAGGTTGCAGGGATTCCTCGTTCCTGAAAAATTCTATTACTTCGTTTATATGCGATACACCATATACGTTCAGGTTGTTCACCATCCCCGCTTCCCGGCTGTTTTGCAGGGGAAGTATCAGCCCCCTGAATTTTTCTTTACGTGCGGTAATGGCAATGGGTAAAGCTCCTTTAATGGGTTGTACATTTCCATCCAGGCTCAGCTCGCCCATTATTACATATTGAGATAATTTTTCTGCATTGAATAGCTGCTCACTGGCGCCCATTATGGCCAATGCTATCGGAAGATCAAACGCGCTGCCGGTTTTTTTGATATCTGCAGGCGCCAGGTTTACAATTACCTTGGTACGCGGCATATAATGCCCGATGCTTTTCAGCGTGCTTTCAATGCGGTGTTCGCTTTCTTTAATGGCGCTGTCGGGCAGTCCAACCATAAAAAACTTTTGCCCTCCTGTTACATTCACTTCAATGGTTATAGTGAGCGCTTCTACGCCATATACCGCGCTTCCGTAGGTTTTAACAAGCATGTGCTATACTGGTTAGCGTGATGAATAAAGTGAAGATAACCAAAAATGTATTCATGCACATAAGAGAACAGCAAACCTGTGAAGGTAATTGTTAAAAATACCGGCGTACAGGCAGTCTGTACCCGGTATATACAGCTTGTTTTAATGATATTAAGTACCTTTGAAACTACTGAAACAGCATTGATCCGTTTGGTTCCCTTAGCGCATTCTACATCATGGGGAATTTATTGCTCAGTAGAAGACTGTTTTTCAGGGATCCGTGGCGCAGATACCGTATCATTTAACTTTGGCAGGATAATGTATATGATAATAGCTATATTAAATTATTGACTTCTAATTTCTATCACTATTAAAATCAACTATTATGAAAGCAGATTCTAAAGTATTATTGGGTTTATTGGCTGGGGCAGCTATAGGAGCAATTGCAGGGATACTTTTTGCGCCGGATAAAGGGTCTGAAACCAGGAAAAAAATAGCGAAAAATACTGCCGATATGGGAGACCAGTTAAAAAGCTCGTTCAATGATTTTGTAGATACTGTTAAAGAAAAATATCGTCGTGCCAAGGATGAAGCGGAAGACGCTGTTGAAAAAGGCGCTAATAAAATAAGCTCTATTGGTAACCAGGTTAAAAACTCAGTTGTTTAACCTGCTTGGTTTTTAGCAGTCCGGCGACGGTATAAACCTTAAAACAAAAAGTATGTCAGATAATCTTACAGAGCTGGTGCAGGATACGGGAAAGTATATAGAAGCAAAAACAGAATTGTGGAAATTAAAGGTTGCAGATAAAACAACGGAAGTAGCGTCTTCCATTGCTTCGCAGGTAATACTGGCTGTAATTGCATTGCTTGTAATCATATCTGTTAATACCGGCGTTGCGCTGGTTGTAGGTAAGTGGTTGGGAGAATTGTATTACGGTTTTTTTATTGTCGCCGGATTTTATATCCTTCTGGGGTTGATCATATATGCTAACCGCACTGTGTTTATGAAAACGCCCTTTTATAATGCCATCATTAATAAAATGCTGAAATGAAAAATACATTAACTGCTAAGGACATAAAAGCAAGGATAGCATTACTGGAAGAGCAAACACAGGTAATGGAGGATAACCTAAGGGATAAGGCCCGGGAAGTTTATGATAGCTTCAAACCGTTGAATATCCTGAAAAACACGTTCAGCACTATTTCTTCTTCTCCCGGTTTAAAAAAAGATATTTTTTCTACCGCGCTTAACCTGGGTTTAGGATACCTGGGAACCAGGTTTTTAATGGGTAAAGGCGGTTTGGCAAAAAAGGCAGCCGGCGCCGCTTTACAATTGGGGGCCGGTAATGGAATTGCCAGGAAGCTCACGGTTTGGAAAAAATTCATTACCGGCTTTTTTTCTAAAGATAAAAAAGCTGCGTAGCACAAAGATTCCATTGTAACTGGCTCGGTATCTGTAAATTAATGATTATCTTCCGGGTTGGAACAACCGTCTTTGTATGAAGATGATCTTTTTGATCGCCGCATGTTTTTCATATTATATCCTGCACTCACAGGATTGTAAGTCGTTTTACCTGCTTCAGAACAACAAAACAATTGAGCTGGGTATTTACAATAAACGCGGAGATAATAATGGAATGTTATCCTACAAAATTTCAGGTGTAAGCATTAAAGGTGCAGTTACCACCGCATCTGTAAAAGCCGATTTGTTCGATAAAACAAAAAAGCTGATCAGCAGCAGCATCAACAATATAAGGTGCGAAAATGGGGCTTTCCTGGCAGATATGAAATTATTTATACCCCAACAGCAGGCAGAGCAGTTTAATAAAGTGGATGTAAAAGCTAAAAATGCTTACCTGGAATACCCGGCAGGCATACAACCCGGCGATCGTTTAAAGGACGGGAGTTTTGAAATGGAAGCCGATAAAAATGGATTGAAGCAAACGCTAAAAATAGAGATACTGAACAGGGAGGTAACGGGAACTGAAAAAATTACTACTCCTGCAGGTTCGTGGGATTGCCTGGTCATTACTTATCATACCAGGCTGCATATTCAAACCGGTCCCATAGCCATACCGCTTACATTTGAAAGTACCGAATGGTTCGCCCGGGGTTTTGGAGTGGTAAAAACGGTAAGCCAAACCGGCTCCATGGAGGTTGTATCTGTAAAATAATAAGCTTCACCACTTTAGCCGGATATACTTTAAATCTTTTAGCCGCAGATGCGTGGATTCAATCTGTGCATCTGCGGCATTTTCTACATGAAGTAATATATATTAATGGCGGTTTTTAAGTATTTTGCCGCTATATCTTTCTCATATTTTGAAGTCTCCCTAAATTAAAAACCTGTACATGAAGCGATCAACCATTATTTTTTTTATAAGCCTTTCTTTTGTTGTTCTGTTTTTTTCCTGTACTTCTGAAAAACAACATGTTGCGAAAAACGCTAAAACAAAGCTGGCAGTAAAGTGGGAGCTGGTGAGCAATTTTCCCGATTCAGGCACCGGGTATACAGCCCGTTTTCGTTTAATCAATAATGATGACCGGGAGCTTACAGATAAGAACTGGGGATTGTTTTTTTCAATAGCTCCAAGCCCTGTTATTGAAACACCCCGGCAGCGTGCAACGCTTGAGCATATTAATGGCGATTGGTTCAGGCTGTATCCTAATGCCGGCTTTAATTTAAAGAAAGGAGACTCCACGGATATACTTTATAAAGCGCAGGGAGCGGTTATTAAAGAAACAGACGGACCGCTGGGGATTTATATTGTTTACTACGATCGTGAAGGCAAAGAGGAGGCTATTGCCGAAATAGACCAGTATACGTTAATGCCTTTTACACGGAAGGAACAGCTTTTACGCGGAAAGAACGATAAAGAGGTGGCGGCTTCTCCAGAGAAAACATACTGGGAAAACGCATCCCTGTCTGTTTTAAAGCCTGATCAGTTATTGCCTGTTATACCTACGCCTTTGCATTATACGGCTGGCAATGGCTTTTTTGAGGTGAATGCCGGTACGCGGATCAGCTATAACGGACCGCTGAAGGAAGAAGCATCTTTACTGGCAAAGTATCTTAAAGAAATTACGGGTATGGATCTTGCAATTGCAGAAAACGAAAATGCCACCGGCATTCATCTTGCCATAAACGCTGCTGCCGTACAGGAGAAAAGCCCCGAAGGCTACCGGTTAACCATCAACGAAAAAGGAGTAGCAATTACAGGGTATGATGCTGCGGGTGTTTTTTATGGCATCCAGAGTATGCTGGCGTTAGTACCAACGGAAGTGTATCTTGGTAAAAACACTGCTGTAAGCCTGCCTCATGTAAGTATTGATGATGCTCCGCGGTTTGGCTTCAGGAGTGTACACCTGGATGTAAGCCGTAATTTCCAGACAAAAGAAACCGTTTTAAAAATACTGGATGTATTGGCACGGTATAAAATAAACCATTTGCTGCTGTATACCTCGGAAGATGAGGGCTGGCGGGTGGAAATTCCCGGGTTACCGGAACTTACCGAAGTTGGCGCTCGGCGGCAGCATGTAAGTAGTAAGGAAGTGGCGGCACTGCACCCGGCGTATGGTTCGGGACCTTTTGCCAACGCGAAAGACAAATATGGGAGCGGTTATTATACCCGCTCAGACTTTATAGAGATATTGAAGTATGCGAAAAACAGGCATATTAAGATCATTCCCGAACTTAATTTTCCGGGGCATGCGCGCGCTGCGATCAAGTCGATGGAAGCACGCTATGAACGTTTAATGAAAGAGGGAAAAGAAGAAGAAGCCAATGAATACAGGCTGATAGATCCTGAAGATAAGTCGGTGTACCTGTCGGCTCAGTTGTATAAAGATAATGTGGTGAACGTGAGCCGGGAATCTACTTACCGGTTTTATGAAAAAGTGGTGGATGAATTTGATATGATGTATAAAGAGGCGGGACTTACAATGGATATTTTTCACGCGGGTGGCGATGAGGTAGCCGAAGGAGCCTGGACACAGTCGCCGGAGGCATTGGAATTGCTGAAAAAAAATCCTGATATCAAAGACCCCAAGAACCTGCAGACCTACTTTTTCCGGGAGCTTGTAAAAAGAATGGAAAAAAGGAATTTAGCCGTGCATGGGTGGGAAGAAGTAGCGTTGCTGAAAGACGAAAATGGAAAGTATAAGCCCAACCCTGAATTTGCCGGTAAAAAAGTGGTGCCTTATATCTGGAATAATTTGTTTGATTACCCCGACCTGGGATACCGGCTTGCCAATGCGGGCTATAATATAGTATTATGCAATGTTTCTAACTTCTATTTCGACCTCGCCTATAGTAATGACCCTAAAGAACCGGGACTGTATTGGGCCGGTTTTATAGATACCAGGAACGCGTATGTGTTCGCGCCTTATAATATGTTTAATGTAACATTTAAAGATGCGATGGGCAACGATGTGCATTTTGATCAGCCGGGTATGGGGCTGCAGGCTTTGCAGCCCGAGGCGAAAAAAAATATTATAGGAGTGGAAGCGCAGTTGTGGAGTGAAACGATCAAGGGAAGAGATATGGTGGAGTATTATATGCTGCCTAAATTACTGGGTTTTGCGGAAAGCGCCTGGTCGCCCGAACGCCGGTGGGAAGCCGAAAGCAACCGGCAAAAAAGAATAAAAGAGATAGACGAAGACTGGAACCGTTTTGCCAATACCATCGCACAAAGGGAGTTTCCCAAACTTGCTAAGATCAATGGCGGATACGCTTACCGTGTGCCTGCCGCGGGGGCCATTATCAATGGGGGACAACTAAAAGCCAATGTAGCTTTGCCGGGCATAAGTATACACTATACTACCGATGGAACAGAGCCTACCCGGCAATCATCCCTGTACACCGGGCCGGTTCCGGTAACGGGGAACGTGCTTATTAAAACTTTCGACGCTGCAGGCAGGTCCGGAAGAACGGTAAGCCCGGGATCATCTGTTCTTGTGCCTAAATTGAACTAGATCTGTATTAATGTAAAAAAGTCAGTGAGGATATATGTTTCCTTACTGACCTTTTTGTTTTTTTATTGCTATTGTATTTATTAAATAACAGGCGTGTTCAGTTCTGCCAGCGATGTATTAATATCTTCTTTTGAAACCTCGTAGTCCACAATTTTGCCGGCAAGATAATTTTCGTAAGCGCTCAAATCAAAATGACCATGACCGCACAAATTAAACAGGATGGTTTTGGATACTCCTTCTTCATCTGCCTGTTTAGCCTGGCGTATCACTTCCGCAATGGCATGCGTGGCTTCAGGCGCGGGAATGATACCTTCTGCCCCCGAGAATAATAAGCCGGCATCGAAGCATTCCGTTTGGTTGATGGCATCCGCTTCAATAATACCATCCTTCAGCAGTTGGCTTACAATAGCGCCGGCGCCATGGTAGCGAAGCCCACCCGCATGTATAGGCGAAGGAATGAAATTATGCCCCAGGGTATACATTGGGATCAGGGGCGTCATGCCTACGGTATCGCCAAAGTCGTACCTGAACTCACCGCGGGTAAGCTTGGGGCAGGAAGTGGGTTCTACAGCAATAGCCCGTATTTTTTTACCGCCGGTGAGGTTGTTTTGTAAAAAAGGAAAAGTAATACCGGCAAAATTGGAGCCACCGCCAAACGGAGCTACTACAATATCAGGATAATCACCCGCTTTTTCCAACTGCTTCAGCGATTCCAGTCCTATTACTGTTTGGTGCATCAGTACATGGTTCAGTACGCTGCCTAATGAATATTTGGTATCACTATTGGTTGCGGCAACTTCTACCGCTTCAGAAATAGCGATACCCAGGCTCCCGGGCGATTGAGGATCTTTTGCCAGTACTGTTTTACCGGCATTGGTGAGTGTACTGGGAGATGCATGCACCGTTCCGCCCCAGGTGTTCATCATGATCTTCCGGTAGGGCTTTCCTTCGTAGCTAACCTTTACCATAAAAACTTCGCACTCAATTCCAAATAATTTACAGGCAAAGCTCAAAGCGCTGCCCCACTGACCGGCGCCGGTTTCAGTAGAAATTTTCTTTACCCCTTCTTTCATATTATAATAGGCCTGCGGAACAGCGGTATTGGGTTTGTGCGAACCGGCAGGACTAACGCCTTCGTATTTGTAGTAAATTTTTGATTTTGTGCCCAGCGTTTTTTCCAACCCGTAAGCCCTGTACATGGGAGTAGGGCGCCAAAGGGCATAAATATCCCTTACTTCTTCGGGTATCTCTATCCATTTATCGGCACTCACCTCCTGTTTGATAAGTTCCATAGGGAAAAGCGGCGCAAGGTCTTCGGGCCCGATCGGCTGCTGTGTTCCGGGATGCAGCGGCGGCAATGGTTTGTTAGGCATGTCTGCCAAAATGTTATACCAGTGGGTAGGTATCTCTGATTCCTGTAAAGTGATTTTTCGTTGTTTTGCCATGGTAGGTAATTTAGGTTTGTCAAGATACAGAAAAGACCGGTTAAATGAACCATTCACTGTATTTTACTATTCTTTATAGCGCCGGCAGGCGGTATACTTACCACCCAATGCCATAATCTTCTCCGTGGTTACTGCTACCGCCCCAAAAGGTTTTGTGTTTCCAGTCGAAGTAAATAGCATTGATAGGTCCTGATGTTCTGTCGGCGTAGGTCAGGATGTATCCCTTTTCCGTCAATTCTTTCCTGGTCCAGGAGGGCGTATTGCTGTTCAGGAGCAATCTTCCTGCACGGGGCCGGCGTTCGGCATTTTTAACTCCACCCAGCGACAGCCATAGCTGGTCTGTATTCACGTTGGCAGCTTCTGTAGCCTCCTGCACTGTCATGCCAAATTCTACCATGTTTAAGAAGAATTGTAATAAGTTCTGTTCCTGCGTATCCCCGCCCTGCACTGCGAACGATAAAAAAGGCCTGCCGTCTTTCAACGCAAGGGTAGGCGTAAGCGTTACCCTGGGTCTTTTGCCCGGCTCTACTATGTTGAACGGATCCAGTTCCGCATCGCATACAAAGCTTTGCATTCTTTGGCTCATGCCTATGCCTGTATTGCCTGCTATGCAGGCCGGTATCCAGCCGCCGCTGGGTGTAACAGATACTACCCAGCCTTCTGCGTCTGCTGCTTCAACCGATGTGGTGCCACGCCATAAGCGATCCTGGTAAAGGGCTTCTGCTGTATCGGTATGCAATACAATATCATGGGCAGGCGTGCTGCCGCCTGGTTTTTTAAGGGAAGCGGAGTCGCCGGGAAGTCCGCGTTTTTTAAGTAATTCTGAAAACGGGTTGGTTTTTCCTTCAAAAGGGTAGGGGTCGCCGGGTACAGCATCTGCTATATTTCTATCCGTGTTAATGAGCATAGCTCTCTGCTTCGCATATGCTTTCGAAAGCAATCCCTGCATAGGCTCTTCAGGAGGGAAATAAGGATCGCCATAATAAAAATCCCTGTCGGCAAATGCCAGTTGCATGGCTTGTGTTACAGTATGGATATAGTTTGATGAATTATAACCCATGCTTTTTAAATCAAAATTTTCAAGAATGTTAAGCGACTGTAACAACATGGGCCCCTGTGTCCATTGCGGCAATTTATAAATATCAATTCCTTTATAATTTACTTTCATAGGCTCCTCTACCTGAACTTTCCAGTTGGCCAGGTCGTCTTTTGTAATTAGCCCGCCCTGTTCCCGGCAGCCTCTTACAAATTCCGATGCTATATCGCCTTTGTAGAACCTGTTATATGCAGCATATATCGCTTCTTTGCGGCCTTTCTTTTTTTTCAGCGCCTCTTGCTCGGCATCTACCATCTTTTGCAAAGTGTTCAGCAAATCTTTTTGTATAAATATCTCCCCGGCTTCAGGAGCTTCCCTTTTTTCGCCTGTATGCGGTAAAAATACTTTGCCGGAATAGGGCCAATTTTTAATCCTGCTCTTATTTTTTTCTATGCTGTTAGCTGTCTGAGCATCTATCGGGTAACCGGCTGCCATTTGTATTGCTGGCTCCAGCACCTCTTTTAAGCTCATGGTACCATATTCAGCCAGCATAGTGCATATTCCACCGGGTGTGCCGGGAGTAACCGCTGCCAGGGGACCATATTCGGGCGGGAAATCCATTCCCTTATTTTTAAAGAATGCGGCCGTGGCGCCGGTGGGCGCTACGCCCAGCGCATTGATGCCGATCACCTTACCGGTTCTGGGATTGTATATCAATGCCTGTGTTTCCCCACCCCAGCTCAATACATCCCACATGGTACAGGTAGCGGCTATCATGGCGCATGCTGCGTCAACAGCATTACCTCCTTTTTGAAATATGGCGGCGCCGGCGGTTGCAGCCAATGGCTTCCCTGTAATAGCCATCCAGTGCTTACCGTGTAAAGCTGGTTTTTGAGTTGGCTGGGCAATTGCTGTATAAACGAATAGCAGGAATGTGCCAATGAAAAAATACCTCATATGCAAATGATTTAGATCCGGTAACAATGCAGCTAATGGATATTGAATGCAGAGGTACTAAGATAATTATAAACTTTGTTTGCGTTCCATATTTAAGCGGCGATAAGATCCGGGTTAACCGCTATGGAAAACAAAATCACGGGATACCCGGGGATGTTGATCAGTACTTCAGTAATTGCTGCACACATTCGTGCAGCCGCGCTTTAGCCAGGAAGTTTTTTTCAAGCTCAATATTAAAGGGAACAGGAGTATCTAAAGAGGCGCAGCGCATTACGGGAGCATCGAGGATGGAAAAGCAATGTTCGGCTATCCATGCGCTGATCTCTGCACCTATGCCACCGGTCAGGGTATCTTCATGTAAAATCAATACTCTTCCTGTGCGGGAAACAGATGACCGGATAGCCTCATGATCTAAGGGTAGCAGCGTGCGAAGATCCAGTATGTCAAACGAAACCTGCGGATGCTGCAGGGCGTATTCCATAGCCCAGTGCACACCCGCTCCGTAAGTAACCACGGAAATATCTTCTCCCTCTTCCACTAATCGGGCTTTGCCGATAGGTATTTCATATGCTTCTTCGGGAACGGGGCCGGTAATGCTCCTGTACAGCCCTTTGTGTTCAAAAAACAACACCGGGTTAGGATCGTTTACAGCGGCTATCAGCAAACCCTTGGCATCGGCCGGGTTGGAAGGGTATACTACTTTTAACCCCGGCGTATGTACAAACCAGGCTTCATTACTTTGTGAATGAAACGGCCCGGCGCCTACTCCCGCGCCGGCAGGCATCCTGATCACCACATCTGCCCGTTGGCCCCAGCGGTAATGTATTTTGGCAAGATTATTTACTACCTGGTTAAAGCCGCTGCTGATAAAATCGGCAAACTGCATTTCCACTATGCTTTTAAAGCCTTCGAGACTTAAGCCCAGGGCTGCGCCAATAATAGCGCTTTCGCATAAAGGAGTATTTCTTACGCGCTCTTTACCAAATTTATTTACCAGTCCTTCGGTAATCTTAAAAGCGCCGCCATATCCGGCAATGTCCTGCCCCATTAAAACCAGGTTGTCCCACAGCAGCATGCTTTGGTAAATTCCTTCACTTATACTGTCGAGGAACCTTTTTTCGTGCAGGCTGAACAACGATGGATGAATATTATTGCTGTCGGTAATTACAGGTATAGAACGGTTGCTTTCTACTTCGGTCAACCCCGCATATACATCTTTCACTTCTTCAGCGGAAGAGGGCGTTATCGCATTTACCGCGAATCCTTTTTCGATTTCTGAATCAATATATTTTTTAAATTCTGTTTTAGCGCTTTCTATTTCAATGGTGGTAAGAATGTTCTCCTGGAGCAGCCAGTGCTCAAATGTTTTTACCGGATCCTTTTGTTCCCATAGCTCAAACAATTCGTCCGGAACATATTTTGTTCCGCTTGCTTCTTCATGGCCCCTCATGCGGAATGTAAGGCATTCTACCAGGTAAGGCTTTTGCCGTTCAATACAATATTCCCGCACACCTTTAAGGGTGTCGTATACAGTCAGTATGTTATTCCCGTCTATCTGCACACCTTCCATGCCGTATCCTTTTGCTTTGTCAACAATATGTTCGCAGCGGTACTGTTCATTCACAGGCGTGCTTAAGGCGTAACCATTGTTTTCAACCAAAAAAATAACCGGTAAGTCCCATACTGCGGCAACATTCAGCGCTTCGTGAAAGTCGCCTTCGCTGGTACCGCCTTCGCCGCAAAAAACGAGCGACACCTTATTTTCTTTGCGCAGTTTACCGGCAAGTGCCACACCATCCGCAACCGCCAGTTGAGGCCCCAGGTGAGAGATCATTCCGCAAATATGGTGTTCCGTGCTTCCAAAATGAAAGCTGCGTTCCCGCCCTTTGCTGAAGCCTTCCTTTGCTCCCTGCCATTGCATGAACAGCTTACTGAGGCTTATGCCGCGTGTTGTAAAAACTCCCAGGTTCCTGTGCAGGGGTAGTATCCATTCGTCTTTTTCAAGTGCCAGGGTGGCGCCCACGGCTATGGCTTCCTGACCTATGCCACTGAACCACTTGCCGATACGCCCCTGCCGGAGCAGCAGCAGCATTTTTTCTTCGATCATCCGTGGAAGCAGTAAAGACCGGTAAAAATGTTCCAGTTGATGCGCGGTAAAGTTTTTCTGGAGGAAATGCATATACAAACCTATTGGTTTTTTGAAATATGCAGGAGGATTATAATGGTTATTTTGCTTGCTGATGACCGGAAGTTTGCTGTATAAACGTATTTAGAGGGTTTATTATGATATTGTTACCACCGGTATTTTAACGGATTACTCCTCTTTTCCGCTAAACAGCAGCGAGGAAACAATGGAAAGTAGCAAACTGAACAGCAATGCCCACCAAAAGCCATCTACCTGTATACCGTCTACCAGCCTGGAAGCCAGCATCACCATCAGGGCGTTGATCACCAGCAGGAATAACCCTAAGGTTACAATGGTGAGCGGTATAGTGAGTATTATAAGTAACGGACGAACAATGAAATTGACAATTGCCAGCACCAGGGCAAATATCAGGGCCGTCCAGTACGTATCTATATGAATTCCTTTCAGCAGGTGCGCTAACCCGAAAGCTACTGCCCCTGTTACCAATAAGCGAATAATAAAACTCATATGGCTAATTTTTTAAAAAGATACAAAAATAAATATTAAACCGGGGTATTGATCTTTTAGGGTAGGACAAACGCATACGCTTCCGGAGGACACATATTGTGAATGTAATTATACAACAGTGATAAAATCCGGTTTTTGCAGGTGCCTGGCAGGTATTCTCCACCATAGCATAAGTAAAAGTGGGTTGCGCCTGCGGCGCAGGAGGAGGTAAAGGAAATAAATCAACCCACATGTGGCTCTATCCCTGAAGGAGCATGCATTTGCCCCGTTTCCTGGCGCTGCATTTTTAAAATTGCCGCCAGGTATGGGTCACTCTTGCGATAATATTTTCTTTGGATATCGTTTTTGCAGCAAAATCTTATTATTTTTCGTAAAAGCCATTTACATGTCAAAATCTTCAAAAATAATACTGGGTATTATAACGCTCCTGCCATTCTTTTTTATGGCAGGATACTTTTTGTGGTTCATGTCCTTTTTTACAAAGATGTCTGCAAATATAGGAACAGGCGATCCGGATACGGTGCCACGGCTTATGTTTGAGAATATGGGATGGATGTTTTTGTTTATAGGGATGGCAATGCTCATTTCGTTTGGTTTGATGATTTACTATATAGTGCATGTGGTAAACAATAAAAAGATAGACAGCAATGAACGGCTGGTATGGATACTGGTTTTCATTTTTGCCAACATGATCGGCTATCCAATTTACTGGTACATGCGGATATGGAAAGCGGAGGAGTACCGGAGCGCCGGATAAAACCTATAAGGTTTGCAGCGCGGCAATGCTACCCGGCAAACCTTATAGGTTCATTTATTCTTGAAAATCGCTTCTTCCACCACTACTCCCCGTTCGTACACTATCATTTTTGTTGGCTGTTTTTTTGCATCGGTAACAAATTCAAAAACAAGATCACGTTCTTTGCTGAAGAAGCGGTTTTCAGTTTCCGGGTATAGTATAAACTTTTTCTCACCTATCTGTAATGTCAATTTGCCCTGATTATTTTTTATAGACATTTTACCCGTTTGAGGGCCGGTATATGTACCAGCGTATTGCTGCAGTATTTTGTCCGGAAGGGTTATTTCTTTTCTCCTGTTCGTATAAGCGACCGGTCCATGATCGTAGCTCAATACCCGTTCCATTTTCCAGTTATTGTTTTTTAACAACCATACATGTGTGAATTTTGCCTGTCCATCCGGTCTTTCGCTTCCGTTTTCAATAATATAAAATATATGTTCCCCCGAAAGAATGGCTCCATATATGACGTTGTTTTTTTCGAGTGGAAATACTTTTACCGATCCTTCCACCGCCTCCCTTCTTAACCGGAAATGGCTGTTACTGCAAAGGTTATTTTTAAAAGATGAAAGCAGATCGTCCCCGCCCAGTGTTAATCCGCCTTTGTCGTGGTAAAACTCCACATCGTCTGCAAAGAACTTCCGGAACCCGTCCGCGTCACATTCATTATATGCCTTCCAGAAGGCGCTGTCTTTGTGCAGGATGGTATCGGTTAATTCTTGTTTGCTGCTTTGAGCAGAAGCTGAAAAACCGGCGGTGATTATTGTAAATAGTACAAAAAATACGTTACGCATGAATTTTGAATTTATGGCAGTTCTTTAAACAAACTACCCCGCAGCATTACCTGCAGGGTAGCTATTTGTTTCAACTTCAACCTGTATTGAAACGAGTTTATGATGGAGGGTCAAAAATTAAACTTCTAAAACCAGTATAAAAAACACTCATATGCTGAAAGCTCATACATACTCATCGCCCACAGCTCACAGCTCACAGCCGACAGCCCATAGCCCATAGCTCACAGCCCATCGCCGATAGCTCACAGCTCTATCTTCCCGTAAGAAAAAGAAAGGGCGTATGAAGATCTGTTTCAGGTCTGCCTTTTACCACTTTTTCCTTTTTTACCTGCTCTTCAGAAACTGATGCTTTTGTGCCCGATGCTTCCGGGGCGGCAGGTTTGGCAGGAGGAGCAGGGGGATCTTTTTTCTCTATTTTTATAGAGTCGCCCTGTTTTTTGTAACGATAGGTTCCTCCTTTATTTTCCAGCTCTCCTTCCGCTTCTATTTCAACTCCTTTCTCGTCTACTTTAAGCTTGAACTTCCCGTTTTTAAGTTTGTCGCCCTTTTCCTCCTTATCCTGCCGGTCCGTTCTTTCCAATCCCTCACTGGTCATTATGTATTGAACGTTTTTCTTCCACGAATAAGAATTGTCCAGTCTTTCATCCCAGTCTATATTTATTCCTCTTCTCCTGTCTACATTAATGTTAAACCAGTCGTACCAGTCTACGCTTTTATCTATCATTATTTTTTTGCCTACCGGCACTTCTACTACTACCAGCACTTTCTGATTGCGGAATTTGTTATTTTTTGAGATGGGGAATCCCCTGCCTAACTGGATAACGCTGTCGTTTTGCACTACAGGCAATTTGAAAGCTCCTGCGTTTGCTGCCGCTACGGATGGCGTGTTGCCTCTTGCGAAATTGATGGTTTTAATGTGATAGGCCGAATCGGTGCTTTTGATCACATTTATTCTCACCGTATTCAGCAGCATGCTGTCTTCATTAATAGAAAGAAAAGGAAAATCATTATCGAACCAGTCGGATGTATAATACTTTATTTTTCCGCCGGCTACTTTAATAACCATGTTTTCCTTAGACGGTTGACTGATGGCTATATTTTCTTCAACATTGTCTAAAACCCGGAAGTTTTTTACCACCATTCCAATTAAAATAAACACACTGATCAATCCAATGATCCACAGGCTGCCGAACGTATAACCCAGGTAAGGATTCTTTGATCTTACCCGCATGATCCTTCTTATGATCCAAACGGTAAGCGCTATAACCGGCACACCCAAAAAGAGGGTGAGCACACTCCATGCAAAAAAGTTTTGCCAGAATCCCTGTAATAAAAAGTTCTTCAAAGGAAATACGCCTATACCGCTGTACAGCAAACCGATCAGCACCATCATTAATGCAAAAGCTATACATCCCGCAATAATGAGGAAGAATGCTTTGAACAATACACCTATGGCATTCCCTATACCGGTACCGGCTTTTTTTGCTATGGGTCCTACTTCCGCGGCAAATTCTTTCGATTTTTGCTGGGCAATTTCATTGATCTCTTCTCCTACATTCTTTGCTTTTTCGGCAAAGGCCGCTCCCATTTTTTCGCTGCGTCCCTTTACGTTCTGCAATTCTTCCTGCACCGTATTTTTAATGCTTTCCAGGTCTATTTTTTCTCCGCGCATCTCCAGCTTTTCGGTAGCCGTTACCGCTTTGGGCAGCACGATCCACAAAATGATATAGGTAATGAAGAATGTGCCGCCTAACCCGCTGAATGCCACCCAGGGTCCCCTCCAGTGATTCCATCCCCAGCCGCCATCAAAAATATTGGGCACAACGCTCAGCAAAAAAGGCAGCAGGAAAATCAACCTGGGTATCCAGGTGTCTATCTTAAAATAAGCGCTTAATCCACCGGCAACGCCACCTATCATTTTATTATCCGGATCGCGGTATAAACGTTTGCGCACATTGGTTTGCAGGTCTTTTGAAGGCAGGATGATCCACAGGATAAGATAGAGCAGTATGCCAAAGCCGAAGCCGCCAAACGCTACCACCGCGAAAATGATACGCACCACCGCAGGGTCAATTTTGAAATAGTGCGCAATGCCGGCGCACACTCCACCCAGCACCTTATCATTTTCTGCACGGCTCAACCGTTTTACCTCCGCTTCGGCATGGGGAGGAACAGATGAGCTATACTGCTGCCCTTCCGCTTTTGCATACCCGCCGTTTGTTTCCTGCGATCCTTCCTGCTCTTCAAAATCTTCAGGCCGGCCCATGCTTATCATTACCTCGTTCACATTTTCATCGGTAATACAAACCGCTCCTTTCTTCAGCTTCTCATCAAACAATTCTGCAATACGGTTTTCTATATCATTGATGATCTCATCACGTCCTTCTTCCCGGGCAAAGTAACGGCGCAGGCTTTCTATATACTGCTTCAGTATTTCAAAGGCCGTCTCTTCTATAGGTATTACCCTGCCCTGGAAATTTATGTTTATTACCTTTTTCATGATCATTTCAATTTTTATTGGTTGAAGTTGTCGGGCTTCACAATAACCTGTCCGTTCCTGGTAAGCGTGTCAACCGCGCTTGCCATTTCATTCCAGGTTGCCTGCAGTTCTGCATAAAAAGCAGCGCCCTTATCGGTTAAAGAAAAATATTTCCTGGGAGGTCCCCCGGTGCTTTCTACCCATCGGTAGGTAAGGAGGTCCGCATTTTTTAACCTTGTCAACAAGGGGTAAAGTGTTCCTTCCAGGATGTTCAGGTTGGCTTTTTTCATTTCCTCAATAATATCGCTTGGGTAAACCTCGCCGCGTTTTATTATTGAAAGAATACAAAATTCGAGCACTCCCTTTCTCATCTGACTCTGCGTGTTCTCGATATTCATGATCTCCGCAATTTTTTCCCTCAGTACCGGCCGGGTTTTGAGAGATGTGTTAACAATTTTTGTTCTAGTGTAACCTTTTGTTGTAAGAGCTTAATAAAGTATATCCCGCCTTTTATGCCTTGTCATCTGCTGGTTATTTCCTTATCCGGAACAAAGATAAGTTGCTTTTTAATACTATGCAATACATAGTACCATCTTTATTTTAGTAGTTGGTTGTATTTAAGTACTCTGTATGTTGTGGAATTCAATACAGGCAAGCATTTTGGCAGATTTTATTCTTTTTAAGATTTTTTTTGAATTAGATAAATGGATCATTTAAATGATAAGTGGCTACAAATTTTAGGTGAAATGAGCGCCTGTAATTACTTTGCTGCTCATTTGAGCATACTTAAAAGGAATTAATCGTTTTTTCTATTAAAAATCAACAGGTTATGAATAGATATCTCCTCCTGGCACTGGGAATGGCTTTTTATACGGCGCTGCAGGGTCAAACTATACAGTATACCGCTGCTAATGCCCATGCCCACAACGATTACGAGCATAATATTCCGTTTGTGCAGGCATTTGGATTAGGGTTTGGGTCTATTGAGTCGGATGTGATATTGCAGAACGACCAGTTGTATGTAGCGCACAATGCCGCCGATATAAAAAAGCGCCCGCTTTTATTCGAGGAAACATATATTAAACCTTTGAACGCTGCTGTTTCATCTTTACAACAGGAGCTTGTTTTGCTGATCGATCTAAAAACCGAAGCGCTTTCCACGCTGCAAAAGGTAATATCTATTATTCAGCAATATCCGGGCTTAACCGGTAACAGCAAGCTAAAGTTCGTAATAACCGGGAACCAGCCGCCGGCATCAACCTTCGGACAATATCCTTCCTGGATTTATTTTGATGGCAATATCAATGACCCCGGGCATATACAGCATATAGACAGGATCGGCATATTCAGCGATAATTTCAGGAAGTATACACATTGGAATGGCAAGGGTAATATTCCCGGCCCGGAAATTACACGGTTAAAGCAGGTGATAGAAAAAGCACATTCATTGCATAAAAAAATCCGCTTTTGGGGCTGCCCCGATAATATTAATACCTGGTACACATTCATGGATCTGCAGGTAGATTATATTAATACCGACCGTATTGAAGAATTGGCTGTATTCCTGAAAAAGCTTTCTTCCACCACTTCACTGCCTGCCAACCAATATGAGCTTTACCAGCCTACTTATGCTGTTGACGGGCTGGACAAGCCTGTTAAGAATATTATTTTGATGATTGGCGACGGAACGGGCTTAACCCAATGGTATGCAGGCTACACAGGAAATAAAGCAAGATTGAATGTGTTTAATATGCGCCGTATCGGCTTATCGCTTACCCGTTCGGCAGACAGCTATATTACCGATTCGGGCGCAGGCGGAACGGCTATGGCTACGGGTAATAAAACCAATAATAACTTTATAGCGGTATTGCCCGATAGCACACCCGTGCCTTCTATCCCGGAATTGCTTATCAAAAAAAATATCCGTTCGGCTATAATCAGTACGGGCGATATTACAGACGCTACACCAGCCTCCTTTTATGCGCATGTGCCTGACCGTAATGCTTCTGAAATAATTGCAGCGCATTTTTTGAAATCGGATGCCGATATACTTATCGGTTCCGGCGAGGGTAATTTTAATAAAAGAAAAGATGGCCGGAATATACTGCAGGAGCTGAAGGAGCAAAAAGGCTATACTACAATTACAGATATCAATGGCATTGATACCGTTACCAACCGCAAGCTGGTATTGCTGGACAGAAAAGCCGGCCGGCCCTCCTACAAAGGGCGTGGAAATTTGTTACAACGATCGCTTGCTTTTAGTATAGATAAGCTTAAACAAAATAAAAATGGTTTTTTTATAATGGCCGAAGGAGCGCAGGTTGACTGGGCCGCGCATAATAATAAGCTGGAGTGGATGGTGCAGGAAGTGCAGGACCTGGACAAGGCTATTGGAGATATGATGCGCTTTGTGGATGAAAACAAAGAAACGCTGCTGATCGTTACAGCCGACCATGAAACAGGCGGGCTTACTTTACTGAACGGCAGCCTGGAAACGGGTAAGGTTGCGGGGCAGTTTTCAAGCGATGATCATTCGGCGGTATGTGTACCCGTTTTTGCTTATGGGCCTCAATCCAATTTATTTACAGGCGTTTATTCCAACACGGAAATATTCCACAAGATCATGCTCCTGTTTAACAAAAGTAAAAGCGGTAAGTGATCTCTCCTGATAGGTGTATAGACGTTGTTACTGTTTAACCCTTACCTTTGTGCACGAAATTTATAAAGCTGGATCCTATACTAAACCTTTTTTTGAAATATGCTAATAATTAAAATAGCCAGGTTACTCCTTGTATTGATAATATATATTTCGATCTCTGCTCCCGGGTTTTCGCAAAGCAAAAGAACTTACACCAAAGGCGAATTGTATTTTTCCTGGGGCTACAACACCGAATGGTATACCCGCAGCAATGTGCACGTTAAGCAACCGGAGCTGGGCAATAAGTACAGCTTTAATCATATTAAGGGGCACGACAGGAGGGGCTGGGATAATCGTTTGTTCAAAAAGCCGCTTACCAATCCGCAGTATAACTACAGGCTGGGATATTTTTTTAATCCTGAAAAAGGCTGGGGCTTTGAGATTAATTTCGACCATACCAAGTTTGTTTTCCAGGACGGGCAGGATGTGTCTTTAACCGGCCAATTGGACGGAAAACCAGTAGATACTACTATTCATTTTTCAAAAGAGAATGGCTTTTTCTATTACCTGAACAACGGCGCCAATTTTTTATTATTCAATATTGTAAAACGTCATGAGCTCTATACTTCCAGGAACCAGAAATTAAAAATAGATTTTTTGGGAAAGGCTGGTATAGGACCTGTTATCCCGCATGTTGAAAACAGCTTTTTCGGTAATAAGAACAAACCTCATTTTCAACTGGGAGGCTGGAATGCAGGAGTTGAAGCCAGCCTGCGTGCCACCTTCCTGAAGTATGGTTACCTGGAGTATGCGAATAAGTTGGACTATGCGCGTTATTCTCATCTTAAAATATACAAAGGAACTGCAAAGCATGCTTTTGGCACCTACGAAATGATTTTAAGCATAGGCGGGCATATTCCTATAGGAAAGCCTTTAGTGCATGCACAAAAATCATAGTTGCCCGGGATCGTTTTCGGTGGTATCATCCTCGTCTTCTTTATCGGCTGTTTCTTCCAGCACCTTGCCCGATTTATCTCTTTTCAGCTTAACCTGGGGGTTATCGCTGGTGCCAGATACAGTAAAAGGAATACCGATAATACCTAAAGGCGGTAAGCCAATGCGGCCTTTTAAATTCAGGTTCCCGTCAAGACTTGCCTGCCCCTCAAAGCGGGGGCGAAATCCTGCGATGCGCATTTTTACCCTTTCTATATTGAGTATGTTATTGGCTACATTCGATTTCAGTTGTATGCCTTTTACATCGCCGTCTTTCAACTCGGGCTTTTCCGCGCTCTGGCTTACGGCATTCATCAGCTTAAAACCTTTCAGCTTTACATTTTTTAATAACAGAACGCCACCCCCTTTTAACGAAGGGTATACAGGGCTCATGTTTTCGTCCAGCCTTCCCGCAAGGGTATAATCCAATCCCACAATACCCTGCACGCCCGAGGCGGAAGAAGCCATTTCCCTGAACATAGGGATATCGTTATAGGCTTTGGCAATAGAGAAAGAATCGGCTTTTACCGTAAAGTTGAACTGCGCGTTCCTGGGTGTAACGCCTGTATACAATGCAGATAATTTAAAGGCAGCATCTGCCAGCCGGAATGCGGCATCGGTTAACTGTAGCCTGCCGCTGTCTACAGCCAGTGTAGCTTTCAGGTTTTTAACAAGCGTGCCGTTATAGTCTACAGTGCCGGCGGTAACTGTAAGATTCACCGATAAATTATCCGGGATCATTACAACCCCTGTGCCGGAAGCAGTATCAGCAGCGGTTTGCAGGGAATCGGGCGTGGCGAAGGCAGTAAATTCGTTCAGGTTGATATGATCCGTATGTAAAGCAAACCGTCCGTGAAGCGTTTCGTCATTTCCCGTCAGGTAATTAATAACATTGTTCATGTAACCGTTAAGCGTAAACGAAGATTTGCCGTAAGTAGCGTTGAACGTGTCGAACCACATTTTATCCTGGTTGAAGCGGAATTTGCCGTTATTGACGAGGAAGGGTTGCGGAAACGATTCTGTATGCAGCGTTATTTCTTTCACGTTCAGCGTTCCTCTGTTTAACAGCAGGTTGTAGCGCCCGGCCAACGCGTCGCTTTGTTTGCCTTTTAACGACAGGTTGGCTTCTATAAACCCCGTAAGGTCATAGCCTTTTACTGCAAATACTTTGTATATCCTGCCAAGGTCAAGCGTACCTTCAGAAACAACATCGTATTCCAGGTCATCCGGGTTTTTTATTACGGCAGTTACCAAAAAAGGTTGCCCCTCAAACTCAAAGCTTACAGGTTGTATATGAATATCCGTTCCCGAAGTTTGCCCGGTGGTATTGATGATCTCAGAGATCACTTTTATCTTTTGGACCGGCTGCGGATAATAGGGTGTTTGTATAGTGCCGTTATCTAACGCGAGCCTGGCTTTGGTTAAGGGGAATAGTTTTTTATCGGGGTTATAAACGCCTTTGCTTTCAACGGTCAGCAATGCATCGCCGGTAAGCCGTATGCTGTCTAACGGCAGGAACCTGTTTATTTCCTGCAATTGAATGTTCCCGGTAAGGTTGGCTTCTATAAAAGGATCGGGGAGGGAAGTTATGCTCAACTGGCCCCTGATAGCGTTCTTCAATGCAACGGCATTCAGGTTTTCAATTTTTAATTCCGAGTGCTTGTAATTGCTGTCGGGGCAGGAGCTGTTTAGTGTAAAATTAATGTCATGAATGGATTCAGGCAGGGTTGTATATTTGAAGTACCCGTTTTTCAGCGATGAATGAAGCGTAAAAGCGGGTATACCGGTAACTATAATATCTTTCCTCCATCTTGCGGGGTTTTGTCCCTTCGTGTACTTTCCCTCCGCTTTAAAATCAGCAGTGTATTCCCCCTTTATTTCAAAATCCTTTAACCCTAGCGCCTTATCCCATTTTTCAAGATCGAGGGTTGTTTTTACCTGCGATTTAATATAAGGCTGTTCTAAACCTATTGTGTGTGATGTAGCGCTGAAGTATCCTTTATCAAGTGCAAAGTACAGGGAGTCTATTGAAATGTCCATGCTGTCGGTATTGAGCGATGGGAGGTGTGCCTGCATGTTGAGCAGGAGGTTTTCCACGGGAGCGGGAGCTCCTTTATGAGCTATATACCCGTTTTTTATTTTCAATCCCATATTCAGCGTTGGCATAACATTGTGCTCCCAAATGTATTGGCCTTTCAGCTCCATATTAAAATCGGCGGCTCCCTTTACTTTAGTATCGTCCAGCCAGTTGTTCAGGTCTGGCGGAATAACGGTTATAATTTCTTCAAGGGTAGCTTTGGGCGAAGCCAGGCGAAAATCCATATCATACCCGTTTTTGAGAAAATTGAAGGTGCCGCTGAACTGTACCGGCAATTGATTAATACGGATCCTGTTTTTTTCGAATACCAGCGCGAGTGAATTGGTATTTACCTGGGTTACCAGCTTGGCCCGGATCGATTTTTTATTTACATATGGCTCTCCGTTGTATACAAAGCTGAAAGTATCCGCTTTTAAACGCGATGAAAGGTCGAAGATGGCTTTAGACAAATCGCCCTTGCCGCTATAGTTCAGGTTGCCGGCCATGATCTGCAATGGAACAGACTGATCCGTATACTCCAGG
This sequence comes from Chitinophagaceae bacterium, assembly GCA_019638595.1. GTDB lineage: Bacteria > Bacteroidota > Bacteroidia > Chitinophagales > Chitinophagaceae > Agriterribacter. The sequence goes on along the minus strand of JAHBTJ010000023.1, from coordinate 47,278 downwards.
TTGCTGTTTTCAATCACAATGCTTTCCAGTTGTAGTCCCGCGCTGCCGGAGGCTGTATCGGAACCCGCTGTTTCCTTAGGCTGGTAGATATTGTAATTGGCCTGTCCTTTTTCATTTACCAGTACTTGTACATCCGCCTGCGAAAGAAATATTTTATTGATCTTAACAGACTCGGAAAAGAGGGTAGTGAGGTCAATACCCAGTGCTATTTCTTTGGCATTCACCAATGTATCTTTTTCGAATGGCGCAGAGCCGGTAAGACTTACGTTGTGCAGGGTAAGCGTAAGGGATGGAAAATGATTAAAGAAGGAAAGCCGTGCTTTTGAAAATTCCAGCTTGCTGGTAATAGCGCTATTGGCCCAGCCTTTGATTTTTTGAGCGATCGTATCGGGAAAAAGGTATGGTAAAATAAAAAGTAAGGCGAGTAAGCTGATTATGGTAAGTCCGGCTATCCTGGAAGCTTTTGCCAGTACCCGCTTCAAAGTAAATTTCATGTAGTGCGATATGAGCTGCAAAACTACCGCTTATAAGCATTTGTTTTGCACAAAGGATAATTTGCTTTTTAAATATACGTGTTGTATTATCTTGCGGCACTAACGGGTATATTATGCGCATTATTTCGTACAATGTAAATGGCATCCGTGCCGCTATCAATAAAGGTTTTCTCGATTGGTTAAAGACCGATCCGGCCGATATTGTATGCGTGCAGGAAACGAAGGCTCAACGGGAGAACGTGGATCATACGGTGTTCAACAATTTGGGCTATATGGATTACTGGTTCAGCGCTCAAAAAAAAGGCTATAGCGGTGTGGCGGTATTTACCAGGGTAAAACCCGATAACGTGGTATACGGCACCGGGCACCAGGTAAGCGATGATGAAGGGCGCGTAATACAGCTTGATTTTGGAGATACAAGACTGATCAATGCTTATTTTCCTTCGGGCACAAGCGGGGAGGAGCGGCAGTTATATAAGTATACCTGGCTGCATGAGTTTTATGAATACCTGGAAACTGTAAGAAATCAATATCCAAGGTTGATATTATGCGGCGACTACAACATAGCGCATAAGGAAATTGATATACACGATCCCAAAGGGAATAAAAAATCGTCGGGCTTTTTGCCTGAAGAGAGAGCCTGGATGGATAAGTATTATGACAATAAATGGGTTGATACTTTTCGCGTATTTCATGCCGAACCGCACCGGTATAGCTGGTGGAGCCAGCGTTTTCCGAGTGTGCGCTTAAACAATAAAGGCTGGCGTATTGATTATATCAATGTAACAGAACCCTTGCGCAACTGCTTGTCAGGCGCCGAAATTTATCCCGATGTAAAGCACAGCGATCATTGCCCGGTATACCTGGAGCTGAGTATGTAAGGCAAGTGGAGGGTATAGGGTTCAGGGTGTAGGTAAATGGTCAACAGACTTATTAGTTATTTCTTATCGTTGTAATATTGTTCGGCTATCTGCTCCAAAAGTGAATAAAAGTCTGCGCCGTATTTACGCGTAAGCGCTTCTTTCAGGAAAACGTATACGGGCACTTTCAATTTTTTTCCCAATACACACGCAGGCTTACACAGGCTTTCGCGGGGCTCGTAGTTAACGAGCTCGTAGGTTTTGGTTTTTTTTGTTTTAATAGGATAGAGATGGCAGCTTATGGGCTTCTTCCATTGTATTTTGCCGTCGAGGTATGCCTGCTCAATACCGCATTTAATAATTCCTTTGCTGTCGTAGTGCCCGTAAGCGCATATCTTACCATTAATAGTAGGAGTAACCCATCCAAATGCTTTATCAAAAAAGTAGCGGCCCTTTTTTTCTATTTCAGCTATTCCTTCAGGAGTAAGGTAAGGCTTAACCGTTTCATATATATCGTTGAGTATATCCGTTTCTTCGCTGGTTAGCGGGGCGCCCGCATCGCCGTCTTCGCAGCAGCCTCCTTTACATTTTATCAGGTCGCAAACAAATTGCGCTTTCACAACATCGTCGCTTACCAGTACATTGTCTATTTCTATCACGGAATTTTTAGGTAAAGGTAAGAGATTTGAAATTTGAGATTGGGTGTTAGATTTAAATTATCTCAAATCAGCAATCATTTCCGGTATCTGACCAACAGGTTAATTTTTGATTAGCATACGGTAAAAATGATACTATAGCCTACAGGCTGGTATTTTATTTTTGAAAAAAAGATAAGATATGGCAATAGAATGGAGCGGAGTATTTCCTGCAATGACAACAAAGTTTAAAGAAGATGATACACTGGACCTGGACGTATTAGGAAAAAATATTGACGCCCAGTTGGAGGCTGGCATTCACGGGCTTATTTTAGGAGGGTCATTGGGCGAATCAAGCACCCTTAGCTTTTCTGAAAAGGAAGCGCTGGTGAAATTTTCTCTTCAAAAAGTGGCAGGAAAGATCCCTGTGTTGTTGAACGTAGCGGAAGGCGCCACAAAAAATGCAGTAATGCAGGCCCGGAACGCCGAAGCATGGGGCGCCCAGGCGATCATGCTCTTACCCCCTATGGGATACAGAAGTGATTTCCGGGAAACGGTAACTTTCTTTAGAACCGTTGGGGCATCTATTTCAATACCAGTTATGCTGTACAGCAATCCGATTGACTACAGGATTGAAGTAACCATTGATATGCTTGAAGCGCTCGCGGATGTTCCCAATATACAGGCTATTAAAGAATCTTCAAGAGATGTAACGAATGTAACACGCATCATCAATAAGTTCGGAGACAGGTATAAGGTTTTATGCGGTGTGGATACCCTGACCGTAGAAGAATTATTGATGGGAGCGGTAGGAGTGGTTGGGGGACTGGTTTGCGCTTTTCCAAGGGAAACGGTAAAATTATACTATATGGTAAAAGAGGGGAGGATCAAAGAAGCGGTTGAGCTTTTTCGCTGGTTTTTACCTATGCTGGAAATGGATATACGCCCCAAGCTGGTGCAATACATTAAGCTCACGGAAGCCCAGGTGGAGTTGGGAACGGAATATGTAAGAGCTCCCAGGCTACCCGTTGTTGGCGCTGAAAGAGAAATGATATTGACAACTGTAAAGCAGGCGCTGGCTAAAAGACCCGTTTTTGAAAATTGATCTTGCCGGTTTTGCGGCGACAGCTCATTTTTCTTTCGTTCTATTTTATTCATTCATTCTACACTATAACTACAACATTGTATGAAGCCGATTACAATTTTAATAAGAACTATATCTTTGCTGATAATAGCTTTCTTATTTACCAAAGAAGTTGCTGCCCAGGACATTACCGTTACCGGTACAGTAGCAGATGAAACAGGCGCTTCATTGTCCGGGGTATCTGTGGTCAATAAAGGAACGGGTTCCGGAACTACTACGGATGCCGACGGTAAATACAGCATCCGGGTAAAAGGGAATACCACTCTCGTCTTCAGCTCATCAGGATTTATCAGCCAGGAAATGAATGTGAAGTCCAGAATGCTTATCAATATTACGCTGAACCGGGGAACTCAGTCGTTGAGTGAAGTAGTGGTCACTGCCCTGGGAATTTCCCGGGAAAAGAAAGCCCTCGGATATGCGGTGCAGGAAATTTCCGGAGAATCCGTTAAAAATACAGGGGAGACCAATCTCGTAAATGCCCTTGCAGGAAAATCTGCCGGTGTTTACATCAACAACTCCAGCGGCAATGTAGGTGCCTCTTCGAGGATCGTGATACGGGGTAACCAGTCGCTCACAGGCAATAATCAGCCGCTGTTTGTAGTGGATGGCATACCTATTGACAATTCGATCGTTTCCAGTGCAAGCGGGTCAATGGATTTTACGGATATGGGCAATGGCGCCGCAGATATTAATCCTTCCGATATCGCCGATATTGCTATATTAAAAGGAGGCAATGCAGCGGCTTTATATGGTTCGAGGGGTGCTAATGGTGTAATTCTCATCACTACAAAAACAGGGAAAGGAAAAGGGTTTTCTGTATCGCTCGAGAGTACCGTAACATTCAGTAATCCGCTTCTGCTTCCTACCTATCAAAATGAATATGGGCAGGGAGGAGGTCAGCGGTACTGGTATAAAGACGGACTGAACGGCGGGAGCAATGACGGTGTGGATGAAAGTTTTGGCCCGCGACTGGATTATAGAGTGCAGGCTGAGGATATCCTTCCCGGTGGAAAATTGTATTGGGCCATACAGGCCGGGTTTCCGCAAACCGTAGGAGAGATCCTTCAGTTGCCACAGTTCACCAGCCCTATAGATCCCAATACCGGTAAACGGATCCCTACTCCCTGGATCTCTCACCCCAATAATGTAAAAGATTTTTATGAGACCGGGGTTACCCGTGTTACGAATGCAGCGTTAAGTAACAGCAGTGAATTGGGAAGTGTACGGCTTTCATTAACCAACTCCGACCAGACCGGTATGGTGCCCAATACCAATCAAAAGAAAAATACGATCAATTTTTCGGGGATTGCCAACCTGACGAAGAAGCTCTCTTTTGAGACAAAAGTGTCTTATATTAATACAAATGGAAATTTGAGCGGGTCGGGGTATACATTCAACAATCCCGCCATGCAAACCATATGGACTGCCAGGCAGGTAGACTGGGCATACGAAAAAGATCATATTGAAAACCCTGACGGAACACCTATCAGTTGGATTGACAGGTGGCATGATAACCCCTACTGGATACAATATAAAAATCTCAACCCGCAAACAGAGAACCGGCTTATCGGTTCAGCCTCTGTCAAGTACCAGTTCAACGATTGGTTAAGCCTGATGGCAAGAACCGGGATTGATTATTCCAACGAGCAAATAGAGCTGATAAGGGCTTATTACAGTATGAACGACAAGGAAGGACGGTATAATGTAAGTAATTATTTCCGGCAGGAGATAAATACCGACTTCCTGCTCTCGGCCAGGAAAAACATTACGAACGATATTTCCCTGTCGGCCAATGTGGGCGGTAATATCATGAACAGCAAATACCGCTTCCAGGGATCTTATGTAGGCAAACTGGTTGTTCCTGATAATTATTCCCTGGCGAATGCAAAAGAAACACCTACCACTTCCTACTCCAAAATGGAGAAGGAAATACACAGCCTCTATGCGTCCGTTTCATTAGGGTACAAAAATCAGCTCTACCTGGATCTGACCGGAAGGAACGACTGGTCGTCGACCTTGCCCGTCAATAACAACTCCTACTTCTATCCTTCCGTAACAACAAGCTGGATTTTTTCAAACCTATTTAATGGCGGTAACAGCTTCATTAATTTCGGCAAGCTGCGTTTAGGAGTAGCCCAGGTAGGCAATGATACCGATCCTTACAGGCTCAATGCCATTTACAATGCAGCCTCCCCTTATGGTAATAATCCTTCCTTTAGTATTAGCCCGCAAATGCCTCCCTCTAACCTCGTGAACGAACTGTCAACCTCACAGGAAATAGGATTGGAGCTTAAATTATTGAAAAACCGGTTGGGCGCCGATGTAACATTGTATAAAACGGTAGCTAAGAACCAGATACTGAGTGCGCCCATTACCCCTACTTCCGGATTTAATTCCCAGGTTATAAATGCAGGTCAGGTGAACAATGCCGGAGTAGAAATTGTTTTGAACGGCACACCGGTTAAGACGAATAATTTTTCATGGGATGTAACGGTGAACTGGAGCAGGAACACGAGCAAGGTGGTTGCGTTAAATGATAATATAAAAAGGCTGGAGTTATATAAAACAGAGGGCGATGAATTGATCGTTGTGGCAGATGTGGGTGGAGCTTACGGAGATATGTGGGGCAAAGGCTTTGTTTACCATGAGAACGGGAAACCCATTGTTGATGCCAATGGAGTGCCGCTGACCAGTGAAATAAAAAAGCTGGGCAATATTATGCCGGACTGGATAGGCGGTATCAATAATTCATTTTCGTACGGCAATTTTAATTTCAGCTTCCTGATTGATGCCAGGTGGGGTGGGGATGTATATTCCAGGACCAATGCAGACGGATGGATGACCGGTGCGCTCACAAGTACCACAGGGTTAAATCCCAATGGCGTTTCAGTAAGAGATCCGCTTGATGTTGGCGGCGGATATTTGTTTGATGGGGTATTTGAGGATGGAAAGCCCAACAATAAGTACCAGTACCTGGATGATTTCAGATGGGATCCTTTTGCAAGAGGCGAGCGGTTTCTGTATGATGCCACCTACGTGAAGCTGCGGCAGGTAGCTTTATCCTACACAATACCTGGAACCTTTATCAGGCGGATCGGGTTAACCCAGGCAGACCTGTCGGTGTTTGCAAGAAATGTAGCCCTGCTGTATAAGAAAAATGAAAATTTTGATCCGGAAGTGGCTAATAAAGGCGCCAGCCAGTCTTCCCAGGGATCAGAATATGCGGCTCCTCCCTCTGCCCAGAACATTGGCGTAAGAATTAAGATCGGATTTTAATAAAAAAGATCCTTAATTATAAAATCAGAAATAAGATGAAAATGCATATAAAACTATTCGGGTTAATGATCCTGGTGCTGTCGGTATCTGCCTGCACCAGGGATTTTGAAGAAATGAACACAAGCCCCAACAGCTTAACTGCAGTGCCTTATAAAACATTAATTACGAATGCTGAGATCAGCATCCTCAACACTTACAACGCTATCTTAAATGAAGCCGTAAGCTGGACGCACTATAATGTTCGCGACGTGTATGTGCATGACGACCGGTACCAGATCACAGGGAGCATCAGGAACTTTAACATGTACAGCGGTCATTTAAAAAATTTAAAAAAGGCGATGCAACTGGCTGAAAAAGCAGGAGACGTTAATTCTGTTGCCGTGATCAAAATACTCAGCTCCTACGCTTTCCAGAATTTAACGGACTGGTATGGAGATATTCCCTACTCAGAAGCATTAAAGGCGGATGATGCTGAGAATGCTACCATATATCCTAAATACGATTCGCAGCAAAGCATTTATACAGACCTGATCGCCCAGCTCAAGGCAGCGAACAGCATGATTGATCCTGCCGCTAATATCGGAAGTGCCGATGTGGTCTTCAACGGCGATATGATAATGTGGAAGCGGTTCTGCAACTCGCTGTTATTACGTATGTATATGAGGATCTCGCTGGTGGACGCGTCCACCGCAAAAGCCGGTATAGAAATGATTGCTTCAGATCCCAATACCTACCCCGTTATCATTTCTAATGAAACTGCCGCTTTTAAATACTGGCTTCCGAACGACGCTGTTTACAGGAGCCCCTATTGGATGAACCCGGTACTGGCGGCATCGCAGGAAAATGTTACTTCTGCATTTATGATCGGTTTTCTTAAAAGCAGGAACGATCAGCGATTACCGGTATATGCCGAACCTGCTGCCAACAGCGGCGAATATGTGGGACTTCCATTGGGTACGTTAGGACAGAGCACACCGGATCTATCTATTATGGGAATCAGGGAATTTCGCTCAGAAAACTCACCTACCCGGATCATGAGGTACTCGGAAGTCCTCTTTATATATGCTGAAGCTGCTTTGAATGGATGGAATGTGGGTATGACAGCACAGGATGCCTATGAAGCCGCTGTTAAAGCCAGCTTTGAAGAGTATGGTCTTGGGATCGGGAGTTACTTATCTCATCCATTGGTGGATTTTAACGGTGGAACGGATCAAAGGGAGCTGATAGGAGATCAGAAATGGTGTGCGCTTTATCCGGATGGTAACCAGGGGTGGGCGGAGGTCAGGCGGTCGGGTTACCCGGTATACGTAGCTGTTACCGAGCCTGTGCAAACGCTTTATCCCGGCAAAGGAACGATCGTAAGAATGCCTTACCCGTATTCCGAAGCGGTATCCAACCCCGACGGGCTTGCGGCCGCCATAGCAGCGCAGCCGGGCATTATAGACGAAAAATTTGGCGTGGGTGTATGGTGGGATGTCCAATAAATATTTTTGGGCAGTATCCGGATAATGCTGAAAATGGCTGGTAAGATCAGCTAAAAACGGTAAGGTAAAAAATTGAAGGAAGTTTGATGGAATACGTTTCATCAAACTTTTTTCTTTTGATTTAATGCTGAGAAAACCTATAAGGTTTGCAGCGCTGCAATGCTGCCCGGCAAACCTTATAGGTTTATCCGGACAATTGTTTTGGTTTTACAACCAGCACCAAAGCAAAGTATACATTCGCTCAACCTCTTGAACGTCCTTGCGAACCCGCCCGTATGAAGACCTGGGATGAATGAATGTAGCGGCGGGTGAAGCCATCCTCGCAACACAGCAATATGGGATGTGTTATTGGCAGCTTGCCGAAGCAAATCAATGTGGCAGCTATGAAGCAGGGATCAACGCAAACCCATACTCGTTAAGGGTGAACGGTAATGCCCGGCTGCTGTGCCCCGGCGGCAAGTTCCGTTTTTCGGGCAGCAAGGTTCAGCTTGTTTCCCGTTAAAAGTATATCCCGGCTTTTACTGCCTTCTACCCTGAGAAAGGTGGTTATTGTATTAAGCGGGCGTGAACCGCTGATAAAAACATTCCATGAGTTTTCGAGGCGTATAAGACTTTCAGCGTTTATGTTGCCTTCCGCTTTAAATCCGTTCAGTTCAATGTTATCGGCATCATCGAAAACAATGGCCGGTCGCAGATCGGGTGTTTGTAAGTTGAACCGTACATTAGTAAGCGTAATGCCTGAAACGTGGTGCATATATAAGCCATATGCAGGCAGGTCTCCGAAAATGAACATCTCGGGGTAATTCCTTTCGAGGTCGGGTAAATTTCTTTTGGCGGCCATTGCTTTGGTGCCGCCGCCTTCAAAAGTGATATCAATATTGCTGAAGGTAATATCACATGGGCGGGTTTGAGAAGTGCCGGTAATGGATATGCCGGTGTTCACTTTCGTAATATTCAATAACCACGGCGTCTCTCCTTCATAATCCGCTGGCATGGTCATCATGTTGGGTACGGTAGCCCTGATGTTCTCAAATAAAATATTATGCAGCTTTCCCTTTGTCCAGCTACTGTCATTAAAACTGGTCCAGGTATCAATATACTGTCCCTCGTTCCAGCCAGACAAACGGATGGAAATGGGCCCTTTAACATTCTCCATGATGATATTGGAAAACGTCATATTACGCGCAACAGCTCCCATAGACTCTTGGATCTTGATACCGTTCAATCCCGTATTCCTGATGACACAGTTAGAAACGGCAATGTTCTCAATATCCGCCATGGCATCGGGTCCTACCCTGATGGCCGCACAGCGGGAGCTTAAAATGCAGTTATTGATAACAATATCCGCACAGCGGTCGGTACGGGTGCTGGCCTTGAACGCAATGCAATCATCCAGCGTATGGATGTTCGAGTTTGAAATGATCACATCCCTGCTGCCGTCAATATCAAATCCGTCGTTATTGGAGTTTTTGATATTGACCACCGTAATGCCATCTACACGAACGCCCACGCATTGCAGTAAAAAGGTCATGAACTTGCTTGAGTTGGTAAGATAAACATCCTGTATGACAACACCTTTACAGCCATGGAATACGATCAGGTCGGGCCGGTCATTAAAAGCTGTTTCTTTGACCAGGTCGCCCCTGCCGTCTATTTTACCGCGTCCGGTTATGCTTACATTCGAACAATCTGCTGCAAAAATTAAAGAGCGTATGGGCGTTTTATATTGCAGTTTTTCATTCACACAATATTTGCTTACTTCTAAAGATGCAATAACAGAGGCGCTTGCAGTAACATGTAATTCAATATTGCTTTTTAAACGTATGCCGCTGGTTAAAAAAACACCGTTGTCAAGCAATACCATTCCTCCGTTTTGGACAGCTGCCGCATCTATTGCCTTTTGAATTGCCTGCGCATCATCGGTTTTCCCGTCTCCAACAGCGCCATAGTCTTTTACATTATACACAGGAACGGCGCCCGTCGTTTGACCATGTATATTTTTTAGCAAACCCGGAAAGACTACAGCCCAGAGCAGGAGGACATATTTTTGCATAGTATATATTTTTATCATCAGTTGAAAGCAGGGACAGCCCGCTGCCGGTATCCCATATTATCCGCAGAAGCAGGCACATGCGATAGGCGCCGGGATGCGTTCTAAAGATAATGTCTTTCTACAGCGGGACGGTTTCATATTTTAACCGGTGCTGTTATGATTTTATCATTTTCACAGGATAAGCAAATCAACCTTCTGATCAAGTTAAAATACGATCATCCCCAGGTAATTTTGACAAGGTGATTATTGGTGGTGCGCATTACTTTTGAGCGTCTTTTCTCATGTTATAATAATGACCGGCATTGATCTTAACTGTTGATTGAGCAGCTTAAGATCCGATGCCGGTCTTCTTTGTTATCTCCGGCAGACAAGCTGCATCTCTGAAAATACATGAGTAATTATACATATCTCCTTCATATCAGGATGATAAAATCGTATCTGTATTGGTTAAATTTTATTAGGAGACGCCTTGTTTATACGCTTATTTTTGATTCAAAGTAGCACTATATGGATCTTTTCAGGAAAGTAGTTTGTATTGTTGGTCTGATGGTATGTGCTGGCGCATACGCCCAACAGAATGAAATGATGCAGAGAATCACCGGTAGGGACTTTGATCCTGCCACCTTATTGTGGTACAGGCAGGCGGCAGATACATGGGATGATGCATTACCCGTTGGGAACGGCAGGTTAGGGGCTATGATTTTTGGCAGGACCGGTGAAGAAATCATACAGCTCAATGAAGATACTTACTGGTCGGGGGGACCTTATTCCACTGTAGTAAAGGGCGGGCATACAAAACTGAAAGAGATCCAGGAGCTTGTTTTTAAAGAGCAATTCTTTGAAGCGCAAAAGCTTTTTGGCCGTTACCTGATGGGATATCCCGTTGAGCAGCAGAAATACCAGGCGCTGGGTAATATTCATTTGTTTTTTCCCGAAGAAAAAGAAGTCAGCAATTATCATCGCTGGCTGGATCTGGAAACCGCTGTTACCACCGTTCAGTATTCCGTAAAAGGGGTGCAGTATACAAGAGAAGTATTTGCTTCTGAGCCGGATCAGGCAATTGTCATTCGTATTACTGCCGATAAGCCGGGCGCCGTTTCTTTCAAGGCCAACCTGAGAGGTGAAAGGAACCAGCAGCATTCCAATTATGCTACAGACTACTTCAGGATGGATGGAGAGGGAAACGATCAACTGGTACTGACCGGTAAATCGGCTGATTATATGGGTATAAAAGGCGCTTTGAAATACGAGGTAAAATTAAAAGCGGTTATTGAAAATGGAACGATAAGTGTTGATGATGAAAATATGGTGATCCAACATGCCGATGCCGTTACTTTATATCTTGTGGCAGCCACCAATTTTGTAAACTACAAAGATGTGTCTGCCGATGCGCATAGCCGTGTCAGCAGGTATTTAGATGCTTTAGATGGAAAGGATTACGAACAATTAAAGCAACGGCATATACAGGATCACAGCAAATTATTCGGCAGGGTAACCTTACAACTGCCGGTAACGGATCTTTCTTATCAGCCTACCGACGTAAGAATAAAAAGCGTCCGTTACCAGTCAGATCCTGCATTGGCGGCGTTAGGTTACCAGTTTGGCCGGTATACATTGATCGCTTCCTCGCGGCCCGGCACCCAGCCTGCCAACCTGCAGGGTATCTGGAACAAGGATATGAACCCCTGGTGGGATTCCAAATACACTACCAATATCAATATCCAGATGAATTACTGGGCGGTAGAGTCTGCCAATTTATCTGAATGCGCGGAGCCGTTGATAAAAATGGTAGAAGAATTAATGGATGAAGGGGCTGCAGTTGCCCGCGAGCATTACGGTGCAAAAGGATGGGTGTTTCATCAAAATACGGATCTGTGGCGGGTTGCCGCGCCCATGGACGGATCTACCTGGGGCACGTTTACAGTGGGCGGAGCCTGGCTCACTACCCATCTTTGGGAACATTACCTCTATAATCCCGACCAGGAATTCTTGAAGAGAATGTATCCTGTATTAAAAGGTTCTGTTGATTTCTTTATGGATTTCCTGGTGAAACATCCCACAAAGGGATGGCTGGTCACGAATCCTTCCAATTCACCTGAAAACTTCCCCGACCGTCCCGGCAATGGGAAATATTTTGATGAAGTAACGGCCAGCTTTCGCCCGGCTACCAATGTTTGTGCAGGATCTACCATTGATATGCAGATACTCCACGATCTGTTCGGTTATTATATTAAAGCAGCAAATCTTTTAAAGCTGGATGCGGATTATACAGCAAAGGTGCAGGAGGCAATATCCCTGTTACCCCCGCCGCTTGTAGGTAAAGATGGCACGTTGCAGGAGTGGCTGGATGACTGGGGTCAAACAGAAAACAGTCATCGTCATTTATCGCATTTGTATGGGTTGTACCCGGGGAATGTTTTATCGTTTCAAAAAACGCCGGATGTAATGCCTGCAGTAAGGGCCGCTTTGGAACAACGTGGAGATTCCTCCTATGGCAATGCTCAATGGTCCCTGGCCTGGAAAATACCGTTATGGGCAAGAATGTTGGATGGGGAGCGGGCTAATAAAATACTGAAGCTTTACCTGGCAAGGCACGCATCACCGCAGTTCTTTACAAAAGGCCCCATGCAAATTGACGGAACGATGGGCTTAACCGCCGGTGTTGCAGAAATGTTGGTTCAGTCTAATGAGGGATATGTGGACCTGCTGCCCGCAGTTCCGGCAGAATGGAATGCGGGAAAAGCAAACGGGCTAAAAGTAAGAGGCGGTTTTGAGATCAATATGACATGGAAGGATCGCAAGCCTGTTCAATTAAATATACATTCATCTTCAGGTATGATATTCAGGTTGAAAAAAGCAGGAGCCGCTTTAACGCTGCGGGATAGCAGGGGGAAGCTTATAAAACCCCGGTCCGGGGAGAATAACATGATTGAATTTCCTACCAGGGCAGGTGAAAACTATCTCGTACAATTTAAATAAGATATGAAGCGGATCATGAAATCATTTTTAGGCAGAATACGCTTACTGGCCTTTTTGCCAATAGTGCTGCTATCTCTCTCTGTAAAGGGACAATATACAGGCAGTCTTACGCTGGAGGACATTTACAACAGCAATAAATATGATGTTGCCGGCTTTGGACCGGTACGCTGGATGAAAGATAATAAAGGCTATTCTACACTTGAAAGAAATGAAACGTCTGGAGGTACCGATATTGTAAAATACGATGCACAATCAGGGCAAAGAACCGTATTGGTCAATGCCCGGCAGTTGATACCGCAAGGCGCAGCCCTGCCTCTTTCTATACAAAATTATACATGGTCGGAAGACAATCAGCTTTTGCTCATTTTTACCAATACCCGTAAAGTGTGGCGCTATCACACCAGGGGAGATTATTGGGTGCTGCATGTAGCAACCGGAGCGTTACAGCAACTGGGAAAGTCACTGGAAGAAGCTACGATGATGTTTGCCAAATTTTCCCCGGATGCCACCAGGGTGGCATTTGTCAGCAGGAACAATATCTATGTGGAACAGCTTTCGTCAGGGATAATTACCCCGGTAACAAATGACGGCAGCGATCATATCATTAACGGCACCTTTGACTGGGTATACGAAGAAGAGCTTGATTGCAGGGACGGGTTCCGGTGGAGCCCTGATGGCAATCATATCGCCTACTGGCAGTCGGACACGAAAGGTACCGGCGTCTTTTACATGATCAATAATATTGACTCGATCTATTCCCAACCTATCTCGTTGCCTTACCCTAAAGTAGGCACCAGCTTATCTGCGGTTAAAGTGGGCGTAGCAGCCGCAACGGGAGGCGCCACGCGATGGTTTGATATACCCGGTGATCCGCGCAATAATTACATCGCCCGTATGGATTTTATTCCAAAATCAAGTGAAGTAATGATCCAGCAGTTGAACAGGCTGCAGAACACCAATCGTGTTTGGGTAGCAGATATCACTTCCATGCAGTTGAAAAATATACTCACTGATAAAGATGATGCATTTCTGAACCTGCATGATAATATCATGTGGCTTGACAATGAAAAAGCATTTACCTGGACAAGCGAGAAAGATGGGTGGACCAAACTTTATAAAGTGTCGAGGGACGGGACAAAAGCAGAACCGATCATTAAAGAACAATTGGATGTAGTAAGCATTAGCTGCATTGATCCTAAAAGTGGTTTTGTATATTACATAGCTTCTCCCCATAATTATACACAGCGCTTTTTATACCGGAGCCGGTTGAATGGAAAAGGAAATGCCGAAAGAGTAACACCTGCAGGAGCAGGTGGGCAGCATAGCTATCAAATGAGCGCAGATGCCAGGTGGGCCATTCATACTTATCAAAGTGCCGGCACGCCTCCGCAAATTGCTTTAATACAGTTGCAGGGGCACAAAACCATCAGGTCTTTGCAGGAAAATACGGCACTGAAAGAAGCGGTATCAAAATTATCCTTGACGCCTAAAGAGTTTGTAAAAATTAAAACGCCGGAAGTGGAGATGGATGCCTGGATAATAAAACCACCGGGGTTCGATCCTTCCAAAAAATATCCGCTGCTGATCTATGTATATGGCGAGCCTGCCGCTTCCACGGTACAGGATAGCTGGCAGGGCGGTGATCTGTGGCATCATTTTCTGGCACAGCAGGGATATGTGGTGATGAGTATTGATAACAGGGGAACCAACGTGCCCCGGGGGCGCGAATGGAGGAAATCCATTTACCGCCAGATCGGTATACTTGCCGCTAAAGACCAGTACGCGGCAGCCCGGGTAATTTTGCAGCAATACCCTTTTATTGATAGCGGCAGAATTGGAATATGGGGCTGGAGCGGTGGCGGACAAATGACCCTGAATTGCATGTTCCGGTATCCCGGCATGTATAAAACCGGTATTGCGTTGGCTTTTGTGTCGGATCAGCGGTTGTACGATGCCACTTACCAGGAACGGTATATGGGACTGCCCGATGATAATGTAGAAGGCTACAGGGAAGGATCTCCCATAACGCATGCGGCCAACTTAAAAGGCAACCTGATGATCATTCATGGTACGGGAGATGATAATGTGCATTATCAAAGTTTTGAAATGTTGGCCGATAAACTGATACAGAACAATAAGCTGTTCAGCATGATGTCGTACCCCATGCGTTCCCATAGTATTAACGAAAGGAAGAATACATCGCTGCACCTGAGAAGGACCATGTTTAAATTTTTAAAGGAGAACCTGTAGGACGGGGTGAGTCGTGCTATACGCTACCCGGCTGTATCCGGCTTAGCCCTGCCTGCTAATTGAAATTCTGAATAATAGGCAGTATTTTCACTATATAAAGCACGTATATGGAAACCTATCCCAGCATATTTAATGACGTCATGGGACCTGTAATGCGGGGCCCTTCCAGCTCACACTGTGCGGCATCCTTGCGCATTGGAAGAATAGGCCGTGACTTAATGGGAGGTGTGATAAAAAATATCCTGGTTGAATTTGATCCTGACGGTTCACTGGCTACTACCCATAAAAGCCAGGGGTCGGACATGGGATTGTTTGGAGGCTTCCTGGGATGGGAAGCGTATGACGAGCGGCTGCCGGAGGCGGAACGGTATATTGAAATGGCAGGGATCCATGTGGATATCGTGATAGCAGCTATTGCTGCCCGTCATCCCAACACCTATAAGATCACACTGCATAACAATGAAGAGTCCCGTTCGCTGACAGCTATTTCCACGGGTGGCGGGATGATTGAAATAATAGAAATAGACGGGGCAAAAGTATCAATGGCCGGCGATTATTTTGAAACCCTGGTATACGTGGAAGCAGCGGCAGATATTGGAAATTTTTTGTCTTCCTCATTTACATCCGGTACCGTGATCTTTCATGAAGGGGCTGTTCCGTTCTTTGAAATAAAGTCCCAGCGCTTTCCCTCCGATTCGTTACTGCAGGAATGGATGCAACTGCCCAACGTGTGTTGTATAAAAAGGATACATCCCGTATTACCTGTATTGTCTTCTCCCAACATGTCCGTTCCTTTTATTACCTGTGAAGAGATGATGGCATACAACGAAGGCAAGAACCTGGAATTATGGCAACTCGCAGTTCATTATGAAGCCGCAAGAGGCAATATTGGTCATGAGGAAGTGATGGACAAAATGCGCGGGATCGTTCAGATCATGCGCAGCTCCATTTACAGTGGTTTACAAGGCACACAGTATGACGACCGCATCTTAGGGGCACAGTCGGTTCAGTTCAAAGAAAAAAAAGCAAAAAAGAAGCTGGTGGAAGGTGAGGCGCTGAATACCATCATCATGTATGTATCTGCTATGATGGAAGTTAAAAGTTCCATGGGCGTAATTGTGGCAGCGCCCACCGCCGGTTCCTGCGGTGCGCTGCCCGGGGCTGTGATTGGTGTGGGAGACGCCATGAAAATAAAGGAAGATGAGGTAGTAAAAGCCATGATGGCTGCTGCTGTTATTGGTGTGTTTATTGCCGCTCATGCCACTTTTGCTGCAGAGGTGGGAGGATGCCAGGCAGAATGTGGTTCCGGGTCGGGAATGGCGGCGGCTGCCATTACTTATCTTGCGGGAGGAAGCTTACATCAATCCATTGCGGCCGCATCCGTGGCCTTACAAAATTCACTGGGCATGATCTGCGATCCTATAGCCAACAGGGTAGAAGCGCCGTGTTTAGGCAAGAACGTAATGGCTGCCACCAATGCGCTTTCGTGCGCTAATATGGCCCTGGCAGATTACAACCATTTAATACCGCTGGACGAAGTGATTGATGCCATGGACAAAGTAGGACATAGCATACCCCATACTTTACGCTGTACCAATTTAGGCGGACTGTCCGTTACCAAAGCGGCAAAAGCATTGGAAGAAAAATTAAATGCCACGCCGCAGTTTTTTAAAAGCTGTTAATGACCATCATAGATTAGATAACAATTGATGAACTACTATTAACCATGTTTACTACCGCTGTGTATACACAACGCAGGGAAAAGCTGAAACACCAGTTAAAAACCGGTGTTATTCTGCTGCCCGGCAACAAAGAGAGCAGCATGAACTACCTGCACAATTTCTATCCTTTCCGCCAGGACAGCACTTTTTTATATTTTACCGGGCTGGATATTCCCGACATCATCAGTGTTATTGATATAGATCATGACTGGGAAATATTGTTTGGAGATGAGCTTACCGTAGAAGACATTGTGTGGACAGGACACCGGAAGTCTGTAAGAGAAATGGCAGATGATGCCGGGATAGCAACAGTGGAGCCCCTGGAAAATATAGATCCCTGGCTGAAGCGCGCGTTGACAGCCAACAGGCAGATACATTATTTGCCACCTTACCGGCCCGAACAAACAATGCACTTGGGCGAGTGGCTGCAAATTCCGTTAGAAGCCGTTGCGCTTAGAACGTCCGTCCCTTTTATCCGCGCTGTTGTAGCCCAGCGTTCTGTTAAAACGGAAGAAGAAACTGCACAGATTGAAAGGGCGGTAAACACCACCAATGCCATGCAGTTACTGGCAATGCAAGCCGGCAGGGCAGGCGCTAACGAAACGGAGATCGCAGGCAGGCTACAGGGGCTTGCCATCAGTGCAGGCGGTGATCTTTCTTTTCCTACCATTCTTACGATAAACGGGCAGATACTGCACAACCATTATGGAAACAATGTGGTGCATGACGGGCAGCTATTGCTTTGCGACTGCGGTGCGGAAACGGCTATGCATTATGCCGGCGATGTAACCCGCACATTCCCCGTAAGTGGAAAATTCACTATGCAGCAAAAAGAAATATACGATATCGTGCTATCTGCGCATGAAGCTGCACTCGGGGCATTGCAGCCGGGTGTATTATACAAAGACGTTCATCTGCTGGCCTGCCGTAAAATAGCAGAGGGACTAAAGATGCTCGGCATTATGAAAGGCGATACGGAAACAGCCGTACAGGAAGGAGCGCACGCTGTATTTTTTCCCTGCGGGCTGGGCCATATGTTAGGGTTAGACACGCATGATATGGAAAACCTGGGAGAGAAATATGTTGGCTATACCGAAACATTGACCAAAAGCACCCGGTTTGGATTAAAATCACTCCGGCTGGGAAGAGCACTGGAAGAAGGCTTTGTATTGACCGTGGAACCGGGCATTTATTTCAATCACCTGCTTTCAGATGAATGGCAGGCCAAAGGACTGCATACAAATTTTATTTGCTATGATAAGCTGGATCAATATAAAAATATGGGCGGTATACGGGTAGAGGAAGATGTGCTCATTACAGCAACGGGTAAGCGCATCCTGGGAGAGCCACTCGTTAAAACCACCGCGGATATAGAAACCATAGCGGCTGACGGCTGATAGCTGGCCCCGGGGTAACGCTTCCTTAAATGAGCAATCAGCCCTTCAGCCCCGGCTCCCATACGGTGATTACCTAAGGTCATACCTTCATAAACAGCTGCTACCTGCCAGTCTTTTTTGTGAACATCAATTCCTACATAAATTACGCTTCCTGCATAATGTTGTTGCTTACCTTTGTTGCCGGTTTCGGTTGCGGCAGAAGTTTGTTGTTTCATTGTAAAATGATTTTAGTTTCTACAAATTTCTACTTTGCAGCGTAAAGAGCAATCTTTTCGACTGCTGCTGCTCCGAAACCTTTTTCATATAGACTGACAATCTCAAATTTCAAATCCATCATTCTCTGCCTTGTAATTATTTTTTGATCACCAGCCTTTCATGCTCCCACCTGTCGCCCAGGCGCAATACCAGGGTATAAACACCTTCACTTAACCTGCCGATATCTGTTACCGTAATATTGTTTTGCCCGGCTTCGGCCATATGCTGTTTACGAAGCACTACCTTACCGGTCATATCAAGCAACTGATACTCTACCATTCCACGCACTGTTGTGTTAAAGCTGAGTTGAACGGAAGTGGATGCCGGGTTGGGACTGATCTTTAATTTTTCATTGACCCGGTTAGACAGCCTTACTGTCAACACATTACTGTAGCTGCGTACGCCATCTTTGCTTACTACACATATCCTGTAATACAGTATATCGGTATTCACGTTCAAAGCAGCATCTGCATAATTAAAGGTTGCCGCCTCATTACGTGGTACCTGTTTTCTTACTTCGCCTACTTTCCCAAAATTAATACCATCTGTTGACCGCTCTACCTCAAAATGGCTTACCTGCTCTGTTGTAACAATCCGCCAGTTGAGATCAATTGACGCGGCCCGCTGCACAGCGGTAAACTGTAGGAAATCTATAGGCAGAATTACGCAAGGCGAAACAGTTACGGTAGCCTGCGCACAGGTAGTAGTGTTACAATCTCCTTCTGCACGTACATAGTAAGTAGTGGTTGATGAAGGAGATACAATAACAGACGCACCGGTTCCGATCAACGTGCCGCCACAACTTCCCGTATACCATCTCCACACGGCATTGGTACCCAATGAGCCTCCCTGTACCGTTAAAGTAACGGGATTACCCGGGCAGGTAGTGAATGCAGGGTTCGCCGTAATGCCTGTTGGCGCGGTGGACGAAGTTTTTGCAGTAAGCCGGAAGCTGGTAGATATGTACCGGCAGTTCGTATTATTAATATTACCGGCAGCGGCAACTATTACACGGTAATACTTTCCAATGTCGGAGGCCGTTAACGGGCTTATAGTATAGGTAACATTGTTAGCACCCGATATATTGGTCCAGGTACTGTTATTAGTACTTACCTGCCACTGGTAATCCAGCGTGCCGGAAATAACAGTCGGGTCGTTCAGCTCTGCACTAAAGGTAGTAGTGCCTGCTGTACAGCCTGCTGTTGAATTAACCATAACCGTTGGCGTTGGATCGCACAACCCGAATTGTATATCATCAATAGCCAGGTCGTTACCGCAACCACCTGCCGCCGCATTGTTAATTTCAATTACAATTTTTGTAACACCTGCCGGCATCACAAACTTCATCCCGTATTGCGTCCAGGCTGCGCTGGTAATTTCAGGCGTTGTAAGGTTGGTAATAATATTACCGTTGCTGGCATTACGCACTGTAAAAATAAGCTTCGGCTGTACAAGCCCGCCAAACGCATTGTTACAGAAGGTTTCGTACGATGAATTGGCAATATTAGATACAAATGCAAACAAGGAATATTTAAGATTGGTGCATGGTATATTGATCGTATCCCTGTATACCTTGCTGCCTTTTACGTCTGCGTTCAGCACCATCATCCGCCCGCTGCCGGTTGTATGGTCTGTAAGGCTTATCCAATTGGAGGTATTACCCTTATTAGCGTTGTTGGTTAATGTATATGTTTCTACCGCAAGCGGCTGGCTGGTGCTTCCGGTATATTCGGTACCGGCTGTTCCTGCGCTTCCGGTTGCCGCAGGTATCGTGGTTGCCAATGGGTTCCCCGTACCAAAGTTCTGCATATACAATATCCTGTTCAGGGCATCGCAGGGAGGCATTTCCGCAGTTGTTAAAATCACAAAAGGTGTAGGCTGGTCTTCGCCCACATCATCCGGCTTCGCATTGCTGTTCAGGTCGGGGTTATCGCCGTTGGTAGATTTATCGGTAAGGTTTACATTCAGGTATCCCTCTGCATAGGCGAACGCGTTGTTATTGTATACCTTACCTATTACTATATTCTTTACCCTGAGGCATATCCGTAGCGTAAAATGATTCTTCGACGCAGGCGATGCAGGCAACTTTGAAAGAGTATCAACCAATAAATTCGTTCTGTCATTCCCTCCGCTGTTCACACCTGTAAAAGTGGGGTCCAGCACCACTCCAGCCGGGTTATCTATTAATGAAACAGACACATTGGAAATGTTGCCTGTTCCGTAAATGGATCCCAGATTATCTTTCAACCTTACTTTCGACAATGGCCAATTACCGTAGTTTTGCACATAAATATCATAGCAGATATCATAGGTTCCCGCGGTACCTGTAGCTGTTACCGATGAGAGAGATTTCGCAACACCAATTGCGCTGTTAATATCCGTCATATCGGTGCTGAAATAGCAGGGAGCGGTAGTGATGGTAGTTTTTATTCCGTCAACAATTCCTATTTCATAATAGTTGCTCCTGTACTTACCTCCTGAAACATAATAATCAGAAGCAACCAGCTTACCATCGGCATAAGATAACCCGATAATAGTATTGCCGCTCAGTTTGCTGATCAAAGTAGCATGCAACGGCGCAACGCCATAGTCCTGGTAGTTGATAGTAATGTAATTGTTATCGAGAATGGCCAGGAACTGACCGGTAGGAGTAATGATAAAGTCACCGTTTCCAGCAAGCGGGTTCAGTCCCGAAGGCAAAGAAATTGGTACAATAGCGCCTAATACACCGGTAACAAAATCAACACTTTGCAAGGCCAGCCCGTAAGGGTAAGAACCTGTATAAATCAACTGATAGCCCCTTCCCTCTGAATCGAACGTAAGGCCTATTACGTAAGTATTGTAATAAACCGTTAGCAACGCAGTAGCCGGCGGACAAGCCGCGCCGGGTTTCCATCTCCATACATATGTATGAGGAGCTACATAACGGGTATAATAAAGATTGGTGTCTTTAGGGTTGAATGAAATACCTGCATTATACTCATCAAAACCCGGGCTTGCAAGGTTAGATAAGTTACAGGTGGTAGGTGAAAGGGTATCTAATTTTTTATCACTGGATGTGTACCTGAATTGAATAAAACCCTTTCCTGATGCACAGGATTTAGATCCTATACTTACCGGCACCGCGTAAGTAGCCTGTGCATACATTTTTACTGATATGCTCATTATTGCTGCTGTAAGCACAAGCAGCAACAATAACTTCCTGACAGGTTGAAACTGGATTTTCATTGTACGGGTTTTAGTCATTTTTCATAGGAAGGACATGATCTTCTATAAATGGTTCTACCCAACAAAGGTATAAGTGCAACCATTTAGTTTTTGGTCATTTCGATCGAAGCTTTCTTTTCTTCGATTGGTAGTTTTTTCAATTAGCATATATCAATAGTATAAAAGAATACTCTTACAATATTTTAAATAACGCACCTACAGCCTTTCTAAGTATATGGAAAAAATTACGAGGGGCATAAGAAAAGAAAAAGCCCCGGAAAACCGGGGCTTCACATACTTCATAAAACTTATAGATAATTAATATCATTTATATCTTGACATCAGGCCTTTAGCCAGCTCTGTCATTTTTTTGATGCCTTCTTCGGGAAGATTGCCGCGTTTAAACTCAGCTAATACTTCCGGCAGCTTATTTTCCATTTCCAGTAAAAACAGCTCTTCGAACTCCTTTACTTTATTTACAGGAACGTCTCTCAGCGCTCCCTGCGTACCCAGGTATATAATAGCTACCTGCTTTTCAACACTGAACGGAGAATATTGAGGTTGCTTCAGGATTTCCACGTTGCGGGCGCCTTTGTCAATTACCGATTTGGTAGCAGCGTCAAGATCGCCGCCAAATTTAGAGAAGGCCTCCAGCTCACGGTAAAGCGCCTGGTCTAATTTAAGCGTACCTGCTACTTTTTTCATGGATTTGATCTGGGCATTACCACCCACACGACTAACCGAAATACCTACGTTGATCGCGGGGCGTATACCGGCATTGAACAGGTTCGATTCCAGGAATATCTGCCCGTCGGTAATAGAGATCACATTCGTTGGAATATACGCGGATACATCGCCGGCCTGTGTTTCAATGATGGGTAATGCAGTTAAAGATCCTCCGCCTTTTACGAGGTGCTTAATACTTGCAGGAACATCGTTCATGTTTTTGGCTACCGCGTCGTCATTAATAACTTTCGCAGCTCTTTCCAGCAAACGGCTATGCAGGTAAAATACGTCTCCGGGATAAGCCTCACGACCGGGCGGGCGACGTAACAGCAGCGATACTTCGCGGTACGCTACAGCCTGCTTACTCAAATCATCATATACTATCAATGCAGGGCGACCGGTATCGCGGAAAAATTCACCAATAGCTGCGCCGGCATACGGAGCAAAGAACTGTTGCGGTGCAGGATCCGAAGCCGATGCCGCTACTATTACGGTATACTCCATCGCTCCGTTGTCTTCCAGCGTTTTCATTACGTTGGCAATAGTAGACGCTTTTTGACCACACGCTACATATATACAGTAAACGGTTTTTCCTGCCTTATGAAATTCTTTTTGATTGATAATAGTGTCAATAGCGATAGCCGTTTTTCCCGTTTGGCGGTCGCCAATGATCAGCTCGCGCTGCCCGCGGCCGATAGGGATCATAGCGTCAATCGCCTTGATACCCGTTTGCAGGGGTTCTTTTACCGGCTCACGATAGATAACGCCAGGCGCCTTACGCTCCAAAGGCATATCGTAAGTTTCTCCCTTAATGGGTCCTTTACCATCTATCGGCTCACCCAATACATTAATTACCCTGCCAACAACACCTTCGCCTACTTTTAATGACGCGATGTTACCGGTTCTTTTTACTTTATTACCTTCTTTAACTTCGCTCGATTCACCCATCAATACCACCCCTACGTTATCCTCTTCAAGGTTTAACGCAACGGCTTTTACACCATTCTCGAACTCTACAAGCTCACCGGCACGTACGTTGTTTAAGCCGTAAATGCGGGCTATACCATCACCAACCTGTAATACAGTGCCTACTTCTTCCAGGTCGGCGCCTGCATTAAAATTGCTTAACTGCTGGCGCAGTATCGCACTTATTTCGTCGGGCTTAATCTCTGCCATATATCTTTATCTTTTAGTTTATAGTGTTTAATGAAATTTCTGAATCGTTAATAATTACGCTAACGGATATTTCTTACATACTCGTTATTGCGGAATTGTTTTTGAATATCTTTTAAATCGCGTAATATACTGGCATCTACCAGGTTGTTGTCGAACTCCAGTACAAAACCGCCAATCAATTCATCTTTTACAACCGTTTCCAGCTCAATATTCGCCAGTCCTGTTTCGGTCTTTAGCTTATTTTCAATAGAGGCGCGCAGCTCGGCGCTGATAGGCTGAGCGGTGGTAAGCTTCACCTGGTGAATGTCCTTGATCTTATTGTATTGCTCTATAACCGCCGCTATAATTTCGGTAAAAATACCTTCGCGGCCTTTTTGCACAAGCAACTTATTAAAAGAATTGGTCAGCTTACTGATCTTATTGCCTGCTATAGCTTCAATAATAGCAAGCTTTTTGTCTGCCTGCACTATCGGACTCCGCATCAGGCTCACAAATTCCCTGCTTTGCTTGCAAACCGACTGTAAAAACAACATGTCAGCATGCACTGCTTCCAACTGGTTGTGCTCAAGAGCCAGGTCAATCAGGCTTTTGGCGTATCGTCCGGCTAAACGGGGCTGAAGCATTTTAGTGATTTATGATTTTTAATTTCTGATTTTTGATTTGAACCTTAGTTCAGCTTTATTTCGTTGCTAAGCTGTTTGATATAGTTTTCCTGCTGTGCTTTATCGTGTAACTCGCGGCGAAGCACTTTTTCAGCTACTTCCACTACCAGGCTTCCCACCTGGTTTTTCAGGTCAACCATAGCCGCCATTTTCTGGTTTTCAATGCTTTGATATGTTTCCGCCTGAATTTTAGCGGCTTCTGCCTTGGCCTGTTCTTTGGCATCGGCGATTATCTTGTCTTTAATGGCTTTTGCTTCCGACAATATCTGTGCTCTTTCTTCTCTTGCCTCGGCCAGCAATTTTTCATTATCGCTTTTCAACTGCGCCATTTCCGCTTTCACTTTTTCGGCGGTAGCAATGGCATCGTTAATACCTTTTTCTCTTTCCCCGATCGCTTTCATAATGGGCTTCCAGGCAAATTTACCCAGTACGAATAAAAGGATCAGGAATGCAAGCGTTGACCATATCAATAACCCCGGGTCTGGAAGTACCAATGGATTTATTTCAAGAAACATATGTGGTTATATTATACTTTAGAAAAAGATCAAAAGAAGTACAGGCTTGTCCGCCCTTTGCTTAAAGCCCGTACAAGACGTTCAGTGTCTTACGCTCCGGCACTATTACCCAAAAGGGCAACAACCACCGCGAACAGCGAAACCGCTTCTACCAACGCCGCAGCAACGATCATGTTTGTGCGGATGTCGTTAGCAGCTTCCGGCTGGCGTGCAATACCTTCAACGGCGCCTTTACCAATTTGACCGATACCTATACCGGCACCGATGGCCGCTAAACCTGCACCAATTGCAGCAACACTTCCTACTACCATTTTTTAATATTTAAAAGTGAATAAAAACGTTTTCATACTGCTATATTACAGGAATATCCTCATGATGATCGTGATGCTCTTCAATAGCCATTCCTATATATAAAGCGGATAACATTGCGAAAATAAATGCCTGCAGAAAGCCCACCAGCAGCTCAATCACACTAATAAAAACAGTGAACGGCACTGCCATTGCCGAAGCAGCTACCGATTTAAAAATGAATATCAGCGATACCAGGCTCATCACTAAAATGTGCCCTGCTGTTATATTGGCAAATAACCGGATAGTGAGTGATATGGGCTTAATAAAAACACCCAGTATCTCAATAGGCATCAGGAATATCTTCATGGCTGTTGGTAAACCCGGCATCCAGAAGATATGTTTCCAGTAATCCTTTTTGCCATTTACATTCACTATTACGAATGTAAAGATCGCCAGTGCAAGCGTAAAAGCGATATTACCACTCAGGTTAGCGCCACCGGGGAAAAACGGAACCAGCCCCAGCAGGTTGTTGATCCAAATGAAAAAGAAAATAGTTAAAAGAAAAGGCATAAACCTCGCATACTGATGGCCCAGGTAAGGTTTTGCTACTTCATCTCTTACAAATAATATAACAGGCTCAATAAAAGACTGGAATCCTTTGGGAGCTGATTTTACACCGGTTCTTTGATATGCCCTGGCTACGCTGGTAAAGATCCATATCAGCAGCAGCATGGTCAAAAACATAGAAGCTACATTCTTGGTAATAGAGATATCAAACACTTTTTTAGAATCTTCTTCATTTACAGAGCCGTCGGCATTTACAATTTTAATTTTACCCTCTACCAGCTTATAGGCATAATTGCCCTGGTAAACAACCGGCTCATGATGTTCGCCGGATAATTTTGAAGAAGAAAAAACCTCAAATCCTTTATCGGTTTTTATAATAACCGGCAGGGGAAGCGAAGTATGACCCCATAAATGCCAGCTATGATGGTCTTTAACGTGGTCGAGAATAAAGCCTGTCACATCAAAATCTCCTTCCTGTTCTTTATTTTCAGACGGATGATGTTCCTTGCCATTTTCCTGGGCAAAAGATACATTAGAATTAAAAATTATAAATAAGCTGAAAACCGCTACCAACAAGGATTTGACGCTCTTTGACAACATGCTGTCCTGAAATTTGGCGCAAAGATAGGAGTTGAAGGCCAGAAATAATAATATCTGAAATACGAAATAGGGAATTTATTTTATTGATGGATAATTGCAGCTTTTCAGCAGCATAAAAGCCTTTGCGCGCCCTGCACCTTCCTGCTTTACCATCCAACCAGGGCCAGCCACCCGGTTTTACCGGAAAAACAGCGGGTTTTACCGGAAAAATGAACACGGTAGCCTATATGCATTTGTATACGGCACATGGTAATTATAGATTTGTGTAAAATAACGGAATAATATGAAACGCAACAGGTTTGAGAATGAAAGCAAGACAGGAACGGTGCTGGCGGGTTTGTTTTTACTGGTAATAGGAGTAGCTGCCATCCTGCGTCAAACCCTTCTCGATTTTCCTTCCTGGATCATGAGCTGGCCGATGATCCTGATACTGGTAGGTATTTTCATAGGACTGAAACATGGTTTTCGTGGCCCGGGCTGGATCATTCTCATTGGACTGGGCAGCATATTCCTGGCAGATAAAGTGATCCCGGGAGTAAACCTCAGGCCGTTTATATGGCCAATGGTAATTATAGCCGCGGGACTATTCATGATCGCCGGGGCCGGCAGGCGTAAAAAATGGATCAGGGAGCACCGGGATCTTTATAATGATGAAAAAAAATATATGGGCTTCAGCAATACGGAAGAAGCATATGCCGACGCAGAGGCGACAAAAACGAAAAACAAAAAGGGAACAGATGAATTTGTAGAGATCACTTCTATATTGGGAAGCGCCAAAAAAGTAATTTTTTCCAAAAACTTTCAGGGAGGCGACATTACCAACTTTATGGGAGGAACAGAAATTAACTGCGCCCAGGCAGACATCAATGGCGTTGTTCACCTCGATATTACCCAAATATTTGGCGGCACCAAGCTGATCGTTCCCGCGCACTGGACCATTAAATCTACCGCTACCTCTATTTTTGGCGGATTTGAGGACAAACGCAATATCATGAACATTATGCCCGACCCCAATAAAGTGCTCACGATTGATGGCACTTCCATATTCGGTGGCATTGAAATCAAAAGTTATTAACCATTTTAAAACCAAAGCAGCATGAACTGGTTCCTGGCTAAAATAGTTTACCGCATTGTATGCGGCGAAGGGGATCATACCCCTCAATTTGACGAACAGCTAAGATTGGTGGCGGCAACCAATGAAAAAGAAGCCTTGCATAAAGCTTATGCTATAGGGCAGCAGGAAGAAGATTGCTTTTATAATACAGCCGACAAGCTGGTACAATGGAAGTTTATTAATGTAACGGATCTGTTCAGCATTACAGAAATGACAGACGGGGCGGAAGTATACAGCCGCATAGAAGAAAAAGATAACGGCGACCAGTATACGGAGCTGATACACAGGCGGGCGGCTTATCTCAAAATGAATCCCTCCCTGCGCTTATTAGAAACATTGTAAACATATAACTGTGCCTCTAACCGCTTTATCAACCTACAGGTATAAGCTCTACTACACAGGCTTCTGGATACTGTGGAGCGGCGTGCATGCATGGGTATTACAGGAGCTGGGATACAGCGCCCGCAACGCGTGGGCCGACAGCGTTATCAGCAATGGATTACTTGCCATAACCGGGTTGCTGGTGATTGTGGCATTAAGCTATTACCTGCCGCGTAAAGACCAGGTTACTTCGCTGCTGCTGCTGTGTATAGCTTTTACTCTGGCGTGGGTAGCCTTAACCAGGATATCCCTTTTTCAAATGGCTGACGAAACTGTTTATACGCATTTTAATGAAACCATTCAACTGCGGGGGGCCATCGGTTTTCTTATATTGGGATGCGTAGTATTGCTGAGCGTATTGTGGCACTCGCAGGAAGATCAGAAGGAACAGGAAAGAAGGAAAAACGAATCGGACAGGATTGCAAGGGACGCGGAACTCTTTAAGCTGCGACAGCAATTACAGCCACACTTTTTGTTCAACAGCTTAAACTCTATCAGCGCCCTGGTGGCAACCCAGCCTTCGGAAGCAAGAAAGATGATACAGCAATTGTCGGATTACCTGCGCAGCACACTCAAAAAAGAAGAGCATACCTGGGTTACCCTTGCGGAAGAGCTGGAATACCTGCAGCTTTACCTTGATATTGAAAAGGTAAGATTCGGACACCGGTTGTCTACCAAAATAACCAGCAACGAGCATACGCCTGATTGTAAGCTGCCCGCACTACTATTACAGCCGGTGGTAGAAAACGCTATCAAATTTGGATTGTACGATACTACCGAAAATATCACCATAGGCCTGCATACGGATATTTCGGACAAATTACTGGTTATTACGGTGGAAAACCCTTTTGACTCCAGCCTGTCGCAACCTAAAACAGGAACGGGATTTGGACTCAGCTCAGTGCAACGGCGCTTATACCTGCTGTTTGCAAGAAACGATCTGCTTGAAACCGCAGCTAAGGAAAATATATTCATTACACGTATCAAAATTCCGCAGCAATGATAAAGACGATCATTATTGACGATGAGCCTTTAGCCAGAAATATTGTGAAAGAATATCTTGCTGACTATAGCCGGGTAAAAATACTGGAGGAATGCAAGGACGGGTTTGAAGGAGTAAAAGCGATCATGCAGCATCAGCCTGATCTTATTTTCCTGGACATACAAATGCCTAAGATCAACGGTTTTGAAATGCTGGAGCTGGTGGAGCAACCTCCCGCAGTTATTTTTACGACCGCTTTTGACGAGTATGCCATACGCGCATTTGAAGCGCACGCCATAGATTATCTTTTAAAGCCTTTTAGTAAAGAACGATTTGACAAGGCCATGCAGAAATGGGTGCAACAGCATGATAATAACATACGCCCATCGCTTTCTGCTTCCTTGTTCGAAACAGCGGCTCATACTCCTTTGCACAGTAATCGTATTGTAGTTAAAACCAACAATAAAATAAAGATCATCCCTGTTCACGATATATTATACCTGGAAGCCGCCGATGACTATGTAAAAATTCATACGGCCGGCGGAGCCTATCTCAAAAATAAAACCATGCAATATTTTGAACAGCTTTTGGATGAGCACGTTTTTGTACGATCGCACAGGTCCTATATTATCAATATGCAGCATATTACAAGGATCGACCCTTATGAAAAAGAAAGTTACCTTGCATTGCTCAATACCGGGCAAAAAGTTCCCGTAAGCAAAACAGGCTACACGAAACTAAAGCTGGTACTGGGGCTGTAGGATATGGCTTTCAGCCATCAGCTATGGGCTTTCAGCTATCGGCACACAGTGTTGCAGGTTGCGAGTTACAAGGTTACAACCATAAACAAAAAACTTTAAACTATAAATTGCTGACGGCTGATAGCTCATAGCTGACAGCTCATTAACAACAGGTATTTAACAGTTGTATAATTTTTTTTAAAAAAAGGGCGCTCTTGCTATCTGCTGATGGTAGTTTTTCTATCTTTAGCGAAAGATAACTGTGGAATGAAAAAGTTTTTCCCGCTTTTAAGCCTTATCATTTTTTGTATAGCCTGCAGCAACACATCTGAAAATACACCGTCGGATGCCGACATCAATTCTGCCCTTGCCCTTAAAAATAACGGCGGCAGGGAATACGATTCTTTACAGCTAACCCTTGTCGGTACATTTGAAGGCACTATACCTTGCGCCGATTGCGGCGGCATTAAAACCGAATTGATCCTCTACCAGGATATTGCCAATGCGGAAAACAATACCTATACACTCAGCGAAACTTACCTTGGAGGTAAATTAGGCGATACCACTTTTACAAGCAACGGCAAATGGGATATTCTTAAAGGAATGAAGGGCGACGACACGGCTACCGTATACTTTCTTAATTACGATGAGCCGGATGATTCACGTTATTTCCTGAAAAAAGGAGATGCTGCCATTATTATGCTTGATAAAGACCAGCAACTGATCGAGTCGCCGCTCAATTACACATTGCACCGCAAATAGCCCCCGGGTACATACGTTCAAATTATTGGGTATCAACATTTAATTGGCAAAATAATGGAATGCTGATACAATTTGACGTATCCATACCCGTTATCTAAGAAACAATTTTCTATGAAAAAATCAATTTTACTCATTGTAGCCGCTGCTGCATTATTTTCAGTTACTACCGTTCAGGCTCAAAAAGGCGGTAAAAAATTCAGCGCAGGCTTTGGTATTGAAAGTGGTTTAATACTCGGCGACGATGCCATGAAAGAGGCTTTTGGTGCGGAGTTTGGACTCAGTGCCCGTTTTTCAGTGAAAGCAGGCCCCGGTTATGCCACATTTACACCGGGGGCAATGCTTGTATTTCCCAAATCTTTAAAAATTAGCGAAGAAGAGGAAAGTGTAGACCTTAAAGTGGGCTCACATATTCCCTTAAAGCTTGGATACAAATATATCATCGCCGAAAAATTCTTTGTAATGGCGGAAGCCGGATATGCCCGTTATACATTTTATTCTACCAATGGCGACAGTGATGATGTTTTAAAACAAAAAGCAGGCGGTTTTACTTATGCACCCTCTGTTGGCGCTAACCTGGGTAAATTCGAAATAGGACTTCGCTACGAAGCATCGGCACTGAAATTAAAAGACAGCGATTCTAAGGTGAAACCATCCATGCTGGGTTTAAGAATTGGCTTTAACTTCTGATCTCCCGGTTCAACTTTATCAATTGATCATAGCCGTTATCATATGATAACGGCTTTTTTGTTGCCGCAACCTGCATGCGGGCGCTTTTAAAAACAAAAAACCGGGCACGTATGTCCGGTTAAAATATTTCGTCGGGGGTTGTTCATTCATCTAACGGGTGTTGCCGTTTGCATTTCCAGGCTGGTGGTGTTCTCCGTTCATGGTTTTGCAGTTTTCATAGAGTAAGTGGTTTTCTGGATATGGCTCATCTTTCTCAGGATATGGATAACTAAAGGGTTCTCAGGATATGGTTCGTTTTTTCAAAGGATTGGGTACGGATTAAATAACGGGCCTTCTTCAATAGTTAAGGTCATTTTCTCAGGATATGATTTTTTTGCAACGTTGACAGTACAAAGATGTATAATCATTCCTGCCTGCTATAATCTATTCGCCGCAAGCCGCATTTTCTTCGATTTTCGAACGAAATGTTCCGATAAGCACATTGAATTGTAAATGTTAGTACCGGGAATTTTAAATTAAAGTAGTTTTGCCGGCATGATGGCTTACGAACAGGCACTTGAGCTGCTTATACAAAACGCGTTAACAGAAGATATAGGCGATGGAGACCATTCAACCCTGAGCTGTATTTCGCCCGATGCAAAAGGCAGCGCCATATTAAAAATTAAGGAAGATGGTATTTTGGCAGGCATGCAGGTTGCAGAAAAAATATTCAGGTATATGGAGCCCACGATCCTTTTTAAGCCTTTTAAAAAGGATGGAGATGTGATGCAGTATGGGGAAACCGCTTTCGAAATAGAAGCGAAAGTGTATACCATATTGCAATGCGAACGATTGGTATTGAATTGTATGCAGCGTATGAGCGGCATTGCCACACTTACCCGGAAATTCACGGATAAGCTAAAAGGCTATCATACCAGGCTGCTCGACACCCGCAAAACCACACCCAACTTCCGGTTGCTGGAAAAGGAAGCGGTTCGGATAGGCGGCGGGCTGAATCATCGTATGGGCCTGTACGATATGATCATGCTGAAAGACAATCATATTGACTATAGCGGCGGCATGGAACAGGCTATATCAAAAGCCTATGAATATGTACGGTCAAAAAAGCCCGGTTTAAAAATTGAAGTAGAAACACGAAACATTGAAGATGTAAAAAAAGCATTGGCTACCGGCAAGGTTGACCGCATAATGCTGGACAATTTTTCGCCCGATCAAATTAAAGAAGCGCTTTTGTTGATAAATGGTAAAGCAGAAACAGAAGCCAGCGGTGGCATCAACCTCGGCAACGTGGTTTCGTACGCCGAAACAGGTGTTGACTTTGTGAGCGTTGGCGCTGTCATTCATCACGCCGTAAGCGCCGACCTTAGTTTAAAAGCAGCATTGATCTGAAACAGCTATACATCATGTCAAAGAAAAACAAACCCGATAACCGGGGCTATGTATACAGCACCGATCCCGGTTTTTCCTTTAAAGAAGAAACAAATGATGAAGCCACTCTTCCCCCGGCTCAACAGCCGCTAAGAGTAACGCTTGACACCAAACACCGGGCAGGCAAAGCCGTAACGCTTGTATATGGCTTTAAAGGATCAGCAACCGACCTGGAAGCGCTTGGAAAAAAGCTCAAAAATTTTTGCGGTACCGGCGGGTCTGTAAAAGATGGTGAAATAATTGTGCAGGGCGACCAGCGCGACAAGGTAACGCAATGGCTGCAGAAGAATGATTACAAAAAAGCAAGCAGGGTGTGAACAGGTTGCAGGTTGCAGGTTATTTGAAATTTGAAATCCGCCACGGCGGACAGGTTTGAGATTCGAGATTCATTACTCATAGCTGATGGCTGATGGCTGACAGCCGGTAGCTATTTGTTTCTCAACCTATAAACTCAAAACTATAAACCACAAACCCTGCAACTTGCAACCCGCAACCGCCATCAAATTTCAAATCTCAAATCTCAAATCCACCCCCCTGCAACATATAAAATTCCTCTTATCTTTGCGCCCTTATGTCAACGAACGATAATAATAAATTCCAGGCCATTATTGCGCACGCCAAAGAGTATGGATTCGTATTTCCCAGCAGCGAAATTTACGATGGGCTGAGCGCCGTATATGACTATGGCCCATGGGGAAGTGAACTTAAAAAGAACATCCGCGATTACTGGTGGAAAAGCATGACCCAGATGCATGAAAATATTGTAGGGGTAGATGCTGCCATCTTTATGCACCCTACCACCTGGAAAGCTTCGGGACACGTTGATAATTTCAGCGACCCGATGATTGACAATAAAGACAGTAAAAAACGGTACAGGGTTGATCACCTGATAGAAGCGCATGCCGAAACCCTGCCGGAACAGGAAAGCGCTGCCTTATTATCCGAAATGGAGAAGCTGCTGGCAGAAGAAGATTTTGCCGCTGTAAAAAAGCTGATTGAAGACCATAAGATCAAATGCAGCATCAGCGGTACCGCCAACTGGACAGACGTAAGGCAGTTCAACCTGATGTTTAAAACCGAATTTGGTGCGGTGGCTTCCGATAACCAGGAAGACAATATAGTATACCTGCGCCCCGAAACCGCGCAGGGCATATTCGTTAATTTCCTGAACGTGCAAAAAACAGCCAGGATGAAAGTTCCTTTCGGTATAGCGCAAACCGGGAAGGCATTCCGCAATGAAATAGTGGCGCGGCAGTTCATTTTCCGCATGCGCGAATTTGAGCAGATGGAAATGCAGTTCTTTTGTCGTCCCGGAACCCAAAAAGAATGGTTTGAATATTGGAAGAATGCCAGAAAACAATGGCATCTAAGTTTAGGCATACCTGAAGAAAAATATCGTTGGCACCCTCATGCAAAACCAGCATTTTATGCCGACAATGCCGGAGATATTGAATATGAATTCCCGATAGGCTTTAAAGAAGTTGAAGGTATTCATAGCCGTACCGACTATGACCTTACGCAGCACCAGACCTACAGTAAAAAGAAATTGCAGTATTTTGATAACGATATAGATGAAGCAACGGGCAAGCCATATGGCAACTATGTGCCCTATGTAATTGAAACATCCATTGGCTTAGACAGAATGTTTTTGCTGATACTGTCGCAGGCATACGACGAGGAAACACTTGCTAAAGAAGATGGAAGCTCAGAAACAAGAACCGTATTGCGTATTCCGCCCAAACTGGCTCCCATAAAGCTGGCTATTCTTCCGCTTACCAAAAAAGACGGGCTGCCGGAAATAGCAAGGAACATTATGAACAATTGCAGGGATGAATTTTATTGCTTTTACGAAGAGAAAGACGCGATCGGTAAACGTTACCGCAGAATGGATGCGATCGGTACGCCTTTCTGTATCACGGTAGATCATCAAACCAAAGAAGACAATACCGTTACTATCCGCTACAGGGACACCATGACGCAGGAAAGGCTGCCCATAGCTGCGATAAAGGAACTGGTAAAGGATAAGATAAAATAGAAATTGCCGGATCAATATTATAAAGTTATATCACTCCTGGTATAGCTTTTTTAATGTATGCCGGTAAAAAGAAAAACCGGCTTACCTTCCGGGGAATATCCCGAAAACCAAGCCGGTTTTACTACCCTGATAACGATTATTTTACTTTTTCAAGGCTTTGCTTTAACGCTGCAAAATTCACCTGCGTACCGGGATTGGCAGTTTCTTCCGCATACACTACGGTACCGGTTTTATCTACCACTACCACTCCCCTCTTGGATACTCCTTTCAGTCCTAATACAAAATCGCCAAGGTACATATCATAGGCTTTGATCATGTCTTTATTAAAATCAGACAACAGATCGAAGTTGATGTTTTGCTGCGCCCTGAACTCGCCTAATGAAAAAGGCAGATCAACAGACACGCCTACTACCGTAGCGCCCAGGCTATTGTAAAAATTCAGGTCATCCCTGTTGCTGCACAACTGTTCGGTGCATACGCCCGTAAAAGCGGCAGGAAAAAAATTGATCACCAGTGTTTTACCGGCAAAATCTTTTAAAGAAACTTCTTTTTTTTCGGTATTGATCAAAGTAAAGTCAGGAGCTTTTGTTCCAACTGCTATAGCCATAATTTTTTGTTTTAGTAGAGCGAAGCTAAAGAAAAATTATAAGATGCCCGGTCTATAGCATCCATCAAACAAATCAAAAGGCATCATTGCCTGAAATAAAGCAGGCTGAATTACGTTTCCGCTTTAACAAAATATACAGTGAGCGAAGAAAAACAGAGAAATTGGTGGAGAGCATTTTCTCCCTGCATTTTAACCGCCATTTTTGCCGCTTTTATAGTACTGTTCAGCTTTATTACAGTCAACTCGTCTCAAGGCTGGAGTTTATTGGGAGTCATTATATATTTGCCGGTTTTATTTGCTCTTTTGATTGGCACTTTTATATCAAGGCTTATTGCAAGAGAAAACACACAACTTTTATGGCTTATTGAAATATTATTTATTGCGATTGTATTCAGCATTGCTTTCAGACATCTCATCTAAAAAAAAGAACATAAGCAACTCATTAGTGTCACTAAAGCGCTTTGAAAATGACAGAGAATAGTTGTGATGTTGAGCATTAATAATTAATACAGTAGTTAATCATCGTTACAACTGCTTGTCATGCCGACCTAAGGAGGCATCTCCTGAATATAGTAGGAGATCCCTCGCTTTGCTCGGGATGACGTTCAACAAGTATATTTATTTCGTGCGACAATTTGGAATGCACCCATGCAGCGCTGGCTGTAAAACCCAAACACTTTTATCATTGCGATCCCGGACGCCCCGGACACTGACAGTCGACAGCCCATAGCTGATAGCTGACTGCTGACAGCTATATATTCCACCAGTAATTAAACTTCAATACCAGCGCACGTGTTTTAACTGCCAGCGGACCGGGATAATAATTGTCTGTATATACCAGGAACAGGTCAGAAGCGGGCTTATACCGCCACTGAAAACGGGCATTGATGTTCATATTTTTCTGCTGTTCGTTATATTGAATATAGGTTGTTAAAAACAGGGTATTGGTGAACGTTACATCTATGCGTGGGCCCACCAGCAAAAAGTTCATTTTGTTCCAGGGTTGCGGCAGGCTGAGCCGGTTGTAACTGGCGCTCATGGTAATATTTATATAGGGCTGAAAACGATATCCTATATCACCGTTGATAGTTAACAGGTTCCCATTGGCGTAATAACCGCCGTAACGAAGTGAACAGGTATAAGTAAGCAAATGTTGCGGCGCGGAAACATGTTCTATCCCGATGGTATTCCAGCTATGCCTGCTGCCAACCACCAAAGAGTCTTTACCTGTGTTGGTAGGATCAAAAGGATTCAGCAGTTGAACAAAATCCTGCTGCCCCAGGATGTTTAATGTAGCTTTAGACCTGAAGGTAATAAAGTACGACAGTATATTACTATGGTCTGTTTCTCGCAATCGCGTGTTAAAGTAGTAAGTACTGTTCACTACCGGGCCATGGCTTAAGATATTTCCTCCTTTCGGGAAAAAGTAATAAGATACCTGCGGGTTAAGTTTAACATAGTCTCTCCGCGGTACATATCCCACTTCAGGCGTAAAATTTTCTCCCACATATTGCGCCTGTCCGTATATCAGCCATTTGCGGCTGCTGTATTGCAGGTGACCGGCATAGCTCCAGTCGTTTTTTCCTGTGGTTGGCTGAAATGATTTCAGCACCATTGCCTTCCCTGTCCATAAATTACTGGAAGAAGCCAGATTGTATTCTATTCCAATATTCCTGTTGTATTGATTGTACACTCCTTTAACGCTATCTGCACCGGTAGGATGATACCCCAAAGAAGTTTTATCAATATAAATGATGCCGACATTCGACCTTTTAAATACTTTGCGCTGCAGCGAAAGCACAGCGAAATTCTGGGCAGGCAGCGCTGTTTCGTTTACTTTGGCGGTTTTCATATCCATTACGCCTATGCGCCAGTTCTTATCCAGCTTACCGCTCAGCCGTGCGCCAAAATCAATGGGCACTCCCAAGCCTATGCGCCGCGAAAAAAAAGGGCGCAGATCCGTATAGCCGAAATTGGCGAACAGGTCGCCATTCTCCAGGAAAAACTGCCTCCGTTCGGGAAAAAACAATTCGAACCGGCTGAGATTGGTTACCTGCTTATCTACTTCTACCTGCGAAAAATCGGGACGCACCGTTAAATCAAGATTCAAAGAAGGCCCCATGGAAATCTTTATATCGCCTCCTATATCTTTTTTATATACGGGCTTTGTACCGGCTTCATAATTTTTTGAAACGCCTCCCAGCACATACGGTATAACAGAAATATTAGAACGCGGGGCCGGTGGCGGTTCATCCCACACCAACGTTCCTGTATAGGCAAGCGATGCGCTGGGGAATTGCCTCGGCACAGGCGCCCAACTGGATTTTTCCGTAGTTTTTAAATCATTCCGCCCAAAATTGATGCCCCATTGAGCGAGATCTTTTTTATAACGGATCGTTTTAAAAGGAATAGCGGCTTCTAACACCCATTTATCGGAATAATTTTTTACCACTGAAGTCCATTTATTGTCCCAGTTCAGATCAACCTTTCCTCCTTCATACATAGTACCATCCCATTGAGCTCCAAAGGCATTGGTACCAAATGCAAAACCCGTTGTTTGATCTTCGAAAGTATCCATGAACACAAGGAAATTATCGTTCTTCAGAAAAGCAAAATCGCGTCGCAACGACTCTACCATGTGCTGCCCATTTCCATAGTTAAAGCACTCTGCCAGCAGGTAAAGATTTTCGTTGTCGTAAGTCATACGAACGTCTGTACGCACATTTGCCATGCTGGTATCCATCGGCAGGATCATGTAAAAACCGGAAGTCTTTTCCGCATCCAGCCAGGCCAGTTCATCCACAATGCCATCTATAATTAATGGCGAAGAAGCTTTATGTATGTGAAGTTGAAAGTTTGCGTTCTTTTTTTGAGCGCTAACAAATAAACAGGAGGCCAGGAAAAAACAGAAAATAAAACAGCGGCTCAAGGAAAAATATTTGATAAAAAGCTGGAAAGGTAAGAAAAAGCTGTTAGCTATGAGCTACCTGTTTTTTCAAACTTTGCTGTGCGAAGCATCCCTGAAAACAGGCATACCTCCCTTGTAATCGCCGATTTAACTAACTTTACACAATACGAAAACATTCGAAACAGCGTTTTTCTGTATATTGATGTAAATGAGCAGCCTCTCCTCCATAGAAAAACTTTTATCGGAATATCAATCAACACTTGATCTGTATAACAAGCTGGTGACCGCTTCCTTTTCCCAGCAGTCGCTTTTTGAGTACAATGAAGTCCTTTTTTCGGCTCATTCCTGTGCTATTGAGGGTAACAGCTTTACCGTAAACGATACCAGGGAGCTTAAAGAACACGGGTTTAACCTGAAGCTCTATAATAAATCTATGATCGAAGCCTTTGAAATCCTCGATCATTTTAAAGCTTTTGAGTATCTCTTTAATAATCCTGATCTTCCATTAACTGAAAAACTGCTTATAGACGCTCATAAGCTCCTTACAAATCATACAATCCAATATACCAGGGGATATGCACCGAGAGAATATACTAAAACACGTATGGCCGCCGGTGATACCATATTTCCTGATCATGAAACCAGTATAGCTAATATTCCGGCCTTGCTGGAGCAGACACAACAGGCGATTGACAAAAAAGTTGCTCACCCCATAGAAATAGCAGCCAAGTTTCATAAATATTTTATTTACCTGCATCCATTTCCTGATGATAATGGCAGGCTGGGACGATTAATGTCAAACTTTATCCTGGCTAAAGCCGGGCACCCCATTATCATTATCCGGGCTGATCAGAAAGAACAGTATATTGATGCGCTGAAAATCTCTCACAAACACAATGATTTAAGTGTTATGTCTTCCTTCTTCATAAATACTTCTATCAACAGAATGAAAGATGAAATGCTGCAGGCTTCTCAAAGCCCTGCTCAAAACAAGTCTCAAAAAAATAAAAATAAGAAGGGGATTAAGTTTGTATTTTAATTTTTGACGCTTCCTTTAGCGTATTTCATCCTACATCAAAAATCAGCGCTATAATTTTATCTCCTCCTCATTGCTGTCAAAAAAATGGAACTCGGTGAGGTAATAATTGTTATGCGCTTTCAGCTTTATTTTTTGTTTGTATTTCCAGCTCCATTTCCTGCGGATCGAGATCCAGCCTTTGGTGAGATAAGCGTATATGATGGGATGTACTACAATGGTAAGCCCTTTGTGCTTTTGCATTACCAGGTAGCTGAGGTTCTTTTCAATTTCATCTTCCAGCACCAGTGTAGACGAAATTTTACCGGTTCCGTTACAGGTTGGGCAGGTTTCCTGCGTGTTGATGGTAACCTCCGGCTTCATACGTTGCCGGGTGATCTGCATAAGCCCGAACTTTGAAATAGGCAGCACGGCATGCTTGGCCCTGTCGGCTTTCATAAACTCTTCCATTGCCTCTATCAGCTTACGCTTATTATCAGGCAATTTCATATCAATAAAGTCAACCACAATAATCCCCCCCAGGTCGCGCAGGCGTAACTGGCGTGCAATTTCCGCTGCGGCTTCCAGGTTGGTTTCCAGCGCATTCATTTCCTGGTTATTGCTCACGCTTTTGTAGCCGCTGTTCACATCAATTACATGCAGGGCTTCGGTATGCTCAATAATAAGATAAGCGCCGCTGGGCAGGTTCACTGTTTTTCCAAACGAAGCTTTAACCTGTTTGGTGATGCCGTACTGGTCAAAAACCGGCGCGCCGTTATTGTAAAAAGTAACGATCTCCCTTTTTTCAGGAGCTATTTTTTGAATATAGTTGCGGGTATCGTTGTAAATATTCTTGTCGTTTACCACAATCCTGTTAAAGTCTTCATTCAACAGGTCGCGCAGCATGCTGGTAGTTTTGGTTTGCTCGCTTAAAATTTTACAGGGGGCAGTAGCGCCTTTCAGGTTCTGTTGAAGGTTTTTCCAGCTTTCTACCAGCATCAGCAGATCTTCGTGCAGTTCCGCGGTGTTTTTTCCTTCGGCGGCCGTACGCACAATCACCCCAAAGTTTTTAGGCTTAATAGATTCTACGATCTTATGTAACCGCTTACGTTCTTCGGAAGAATGTATTTTGCGCGATACCGCGATAATATCATTGAATGGAGTAACTACTACAAAACGCCCCGGCAGGGAAATTTCACAACTCAGCCTGGGACCTTTAGCCGCTATAGGTTCTTTTAATATCTGAACCAGTATATTGGGCTTTTGCCCAAGCACTTCATTGATCTTACCTGTTTTAACAATTTCAGGCTCTGTATGGAACTGCGAAAAATCGAATCCTCCGTTATCGTTCATTGCCTGCTGTGTAAACTTAAGCAGGGAACGGGCATACGGACTCAGATCCGTATAGTGAAGGAACGCGTCTTTTTCAAACCCCACATCCACAAATGCAGCATTCAGCCCGGGAATGAGTTTTTTAACTTTCCCGAGGTATAGATCGCCTACGGCAAAACTGGCATCTGCTTTTTCGTGGTGCAATTCAACCAGTTTTTTATCTTCCAGGAGAGCGATCTCCACACCCACAGGGGCTGCATTAATAATTAGTTCTTTGTTCAAGCAAAAAGCCTTTTAATAACCCACCAATTGTAACTACAACAGAAACCGAGTATGAGGATTGTTTGCAGGCATACTTCCCCCAAAATAACAGCAAACGCACACGGGTATATCAGTTTCTCAATCAAACACATGCTGTTGCGTTGTATGCAAACAGCTTAAAAGAAGAATTAAGCAGCAGTTTATTTATTCTTTTTCTTGTGACGATTCTTTCTCAGGCGCTTTTTGCGCTTATGGGTAGCAATTTTATGACGTTTTCTTTTTTTACCACAAGGCATAAACCAAATGAATTTTTGTTAGGTAATTATTTTAATGCTTTAATTCTTTCTTCTATTTCTTTTAATGCTTCCGGGTTTTGTACAAACCTTTTCCCGTTTTCGTACCATTCGGCGGCTTTACTGTTTTCACCATGCCTTTCATATGCTTCGGCCAGTAAAAAAATCGCCTCTACATTATTGGGATCGGCTTTTAAGACCGTATTGAATCTTTCTATAGCCTTATCCACCTGCCCTGTCATAATTCCACCATACCCCAACATAAACTGTGCATACATATTCGTGGAATCTTCCTTCGCCACTTCCAGTATTCTTTGAATGCCTTCCATAGGGCTTGACGCACCCGAAGCGCCATATATATAGCAACTTCCTAATCCAACTTTGCTGGAATCGTTGTTGGGATTTACCTGCAAAGCGTGTTTAAAAAGGTCGGCCGCCTGGTTAGCCATCCATACCTGCACCGAATGCTGGTCGGCAGTTTTTAACTGCTTTAAATACAAATGGGCAGCAAAGGTGAGGTTTTTTTCAGAATTTTCCAATTTGGACTTTTCTCCCAGGTAGTAAATAAAGGGCTCAAAAACGTGGGCTGAATCTTTCCAGAAAGTAGCCAGTTCATCATATAACTGAATTTTTTGCCCCGCCAGGTCGCCCCTGATAATAGAATTTTCCTTTGCGGTAACCCATGCCTGCTGTTCGGGCGAAAGCCGGGACTTCGCGGTTTCCAGTATCTGTTTCGTGTCTAACTGGTCATCGGCATGGTCGGTATGAGTTGCCTGCGCAACCGGCTGTTTTGTGGCGTTGGGTTTGGTTCTTCCAAAAAAATAAAGGCTCAGTAGTAAAATGAGCCCAGATGCCACAACAATCAACTGTTGTTTTTTCACTATGCTTCAATTTCCGGCAAAGTTAAATGCTATCTTCCGTCTCGTCGCCAAAATTCTCTTCAACCGGCTTGGCAGATTGCAGTTTTTTAACTTCCTGTACAAATTCTTTAGCGGGTTTAAAAGCGGGAATATAATGTTCGGGAATATGTACTGCCGTGTTTTTCTTGATGTTACGTCCTATTTTGGCAGCACGTTTCTTTGTTATAAAACTACCGAAGCCACGGATATAAATATTTTCACCGTTAGCAAGATTTTCTTTTACCTCTTTAAACATGGTTTCAAGCGTAACCAGCACATCCACTTTAGGAATTCCTGTTTTTTCAGAGATATTGTTGATAAGATCAGCTTTTCGCATGGTATTGTATTTTATAAGTAAATGAATTTCAACGATAAAATAACGAAAATCTTGTATTCCCTGCAAGCTATTTAGCACAAAAATTTTTTTTCAACCCATTTATAGTTGAAAGAAAACCAATTTATTGCTTCAATTTGCATGAACTTATTACTGAACGCAGTTAAATTAATAAAATTGTATATCCTGCCAACAAATAAAGAGCCATTTTGTTGAATAACAGCCAATTATCGCCCAATGAACATTTTTTTCAGAAAAAAGCTGCTGGAGTGGAATAAAAACTCGAATAAAAGAGACATGCCGTGGAAGGGGGAAAAAGATCCTTATAAAATATGGCTGAGCGAAATCATCCTTCAGCAAACACGTGTGGAGCAGGGCTGGAACTATTATTTGAAGTTCATAGAACATTTTTCCACCATAACACAGCTTGCAAAAGCGCCCGAAACAAAAGTGTTTAAACTATGGGAGGGATTGGGTTATTACTCGCGGTGCCGCAACCTGATAGCTACCGCCAAAATCATTGACACCGGGTATGGCGGAAAGTTTCCCACAGATTATGATAACATACTGGCATTAAAGGGAATAGGCCCCTATACGGCAGCAGCCATTGCTTCGTTCGCCTTTAATTTGCCCTATGCCGTGGTAGACGGAAATGTGCAGCGGATCATAGCCCGTTTTTTTGGTATTGACATTCCTGCAGACACTACAAAAGGAAAGCAGGTTTTTAACCAACTGGCTTTTGACCTGCTCGACAAAAAAAATCCGGGCTTGTACAACCAGGCTATTATGGATTTTGGAGCAACAGTCTGCAAACCACAGGCGCCTCTTTGTAATGAATGCCCGTTAGCCGGCAAATGCATTGCCTTAAAAGAAAAGAAAGTGGGGCTGCTGCCGGTAAAAGAAAAGAAGATCCTAAAAAAAAACCGCTGGTTCTATTACCTGGTTCTCCATTTCGGGGGGAAATTATATGTAAGGCAACGCCTGGAAAAAGACATTTGGCAGCACCTGCACGAGTTTTACCTGCTGGAGTCAAACAAGCCGTTAACAATTGAAGCGTTAAAAAAAACCGCCGCGTTAAAATTTATTTTCGGACAAAAGCAGTCTGTTATCCTGTCGGTTTCAAAAGAGTATAAGCAACAGTTGACCCACCAAACCCTGCATGGCATGTTTATAGAAGTTCAGCTATCAAAACCGCCCGTACTGGGTGCAGCATTTAAGGCTGTAACTTACCGCACACTCGAACATTTGGCCTTTCCCAAATTTATCATTACTTATTTGCGGGAAAAAAATGTAAATTTAAGTCAGTAATGATGAGGTAAGCTCTATTGATTGAATCAAAAATCAGTTATATGCGTGGTGTAAACAGAGTAATGTTAATCGGTAACCTTGGCAAGGATCCGGACATTCAGTTCCTGGAAGGAAATATAGCGGTAGCAAAATTTCCATTAGCAACCACAGAAACGTTTAAAGACCGTACCGGAAAGCTGGTGAGCCAAACAGAGTGGCATACAATAGTTTTATGGCGCGGGCTGGCGGAGCTGGCACAGAAATACCTGCACAAAGGAAGCCTGGTGTATATTGAAGGACGCCTGCGTACCCGCAGTTGGGAAGATAAAGAAGGCAATCGAAAATTTGCTACCGAGGTGGTGGGAGACAACCTGATCATGCTGGATAAAAGGCTGGACGGAGGTCATGGCGTTTCTGGTCAGCACAACGATCATATAGAAGGATTTAACAGTGATGTTCCTCCCCCGCCCCCTGATGCGCCGGAAAACATGGCTTTTTAATATTTTACACGAATACTTATTTTTGTACGTTAGTGTACCAGGCAGGCCGGTTGACCTGCCTTTATGATTACGATACATTATTCATCTAAAACCAATATTTTGGATTATCCACTGGCAGCATATTTTAGCCTTACTGCTTTTAAGCCATTTTTACTGGCTGTAAACCCGCAAAGCTTTACCATCCTGCTTATACTGCTTACCGTTTTACTGATCATATCCTTTTTCCTGTCGGGCGCCGAAGTAGCCTTTTTTTCGTTGGGCTACCGCGATATCAATATGCTTAAAACCAAACAGCATCCTGCGGCCAGAAGGATCATTGCCCTTCTTGATCATCCCAAAAAGCTGCTTACCACACTGCAGGTATCAGGCATATTTGTAAACATCGGTACCATTATCGTTGCCAATGTGCTGATGGATGAATTTCTTGAAGAGGCTA
Source organism: Chitinophagaceae bacterium (assembly GCA_019638595.1). Lineage (GTDB taxonomy): Bacteria > Bacteroidota > Bacteroidia > Chitinophagales > Chitinophagaceae > Agriterribacter. The sequence continues at coordinate 2,985 of JAHBTJ010000023.1, read as the reverse complement.
ATACCGGGCTCAATTTTTTTATAAAGCTTTTTGTGATTGTATTTCTCCTGGTATTTTTTGGAGAAATACTGCCTAAGGTATGGGCTACTCAAAATAATTTGCGCGTGGCTTACAGCGCGTCGCTGCTGGTTGAAATACTGGATGCTTTTTTTGGCAGCATGAGCCGGTCATTCACCAAATTTTCCGACGGTATAGAAAGAAGCTTTGGGGGCATTAAAGAACATCATGTATACAACCCGGAAGATATAGACCAGGCCATTGAGATGAACACGAACGAACATACAACCGAAGAGGAAAAAAACATCCTGCGTGGTATTGCCAGGTTCGGCCAGGTTACGGTAAAGCAGATCATGCGCACACGGCTCGACGTAAGCGCTATTAATTACGAAATGAGCTTTCCCGATCTTGTTAAAAAAATAGAAGAGCTGCATTATTCGCGGCTCCCGGTATATAAGGGCAGCTTGGATGATGTGGTAGGCATTATTCACACCAAAGATGTGTTACCCCATATCGGGGAAAAAGAGGAATACGACTGGCGCCTGCTCATCCGCCAGCCTTATTTTGTTCCGGAGCAAAACCTTATTAAAGACCTGCTGAAAGAATTACAGAGAAAAGGTACACACTTTGCCGTTGTGGTAGATGAGTTCGGTGGCACGGAAGGCATTGTAACCATGGAAGATATTATGGAAGAGATCATCGGCGATATAAGGGATGAATTTGATGATGAAGAAAGCGTGAACAAAAAAATTGATGATCACAATTATATATTTGAAGGGCGCATTATGATCACAGATGCATGCAAGGCCATGGGGCTGCCGACAGATACATTTGACCAGGTACGGGGCGAAAGTGAATCCCTTGCGGGATTGGTGCTTGAGCTGGCAGGAGAAATTCCGAAAGAAAGCCAGGTGATCCCTATTGGAGATTTTGAGTTTACCGTAATGGAAATAGATAAAAACAGGATTAAAAAAGTAAAAGTAACCATACAGGCATTGCCCAACCAATAACCGGTTACAAAATAGTAAAGCTATGAAACAAACCGGTACGATTTTTCTGGCTGCCGTTATACTGATCTTATTTTCGTGTAACAGCGATTATACACCCCGCCCAAGAGGGTACTTTTCTATCAGCTTTCCCGAACATCAATACCAGCCTTTTCAGGAAACCGGCTACCCCTACAGCTTTGAATATCCTGTATACAGCAATATTGCGAAAGACAGCAGCTTTTTAGACGACAACCCGGACAATCCTTATTGGATCAATATTGACTTTCCTGATTTTAACGCGCGCATATACCTCAGCTACAAAACCATTGGCGGACGATCGGTATACAAAGTGAAAACCGATAATGGATACAGGGACTCATCTACCACCAATACATTTGAAAACCTGCGCGAAGAAGCCTATAAAATTACTTACAAGCATACCTCAAGGGCATCTTCCATCCAGGACTCGGTTTTTAGAACCCCTGCGGGAATAGAAGGCGTATTTTTTTCAATTGGCGGTAATGCAGCCACAGGCAGGCAATTTTACGCTACCGATTCGGTAAAGCATTTTTTACGCGGCGCGCTTTATTTTAACGCCACTCCTAACGAAGATTCCCTGAACATTGTTTACAACTTCCTCGAAAAAGACATGCAGCACATGGTTAATACGCTGAAATGGAAACAGGCAGGCAGCCGGTAACAGGAAGAGCGCCTTATCAACATTCCTTTTCCTTTGTTGCCCTTCCTGCCGCTATAGCAAAGCTGCTGCAAATATTTTGAATGAATCAATGCCATTTCAATAATTATTCGTCTCCGACATCTCATATACTTCCAGTTGCTCGGCCACTACAGGCTCGCCGGTTGCAAATAATTTAACCTGCGTGCTGGTTTTTAATTCGGGGTATACTACCTGGGTAAAAATATTAATCATTAATTAAAGGCAGACAATCACCCGGCGTTTTTTTGCTTTGTTTCCGAGGCTATGAACCCACAGGAATTAGATTTTTTGGATGCTGCAACAATATTCAAATCTAATGCAGATGAAAAACTAATTACTAATTTTACTTCATGAATTACACTTTATACAAGCACAAACTGCTTATACTCATTTCAAAAGTGAAGCCATACAAAACAATTTCACCAGCATTTCAAAAAAAAGTATTAGCCCGGCAGAAAATAAGGCAATTACCAATCTCAATTTCGCCACCAAGAGTTCCATTGAAATCTAGTTTTGTCGAGAGAATAAACCACCGAAAATCAGCATTAGTGGTCGCAATAATTGATACCCCCTACGCTAATTATGTTTGCGGCTACTTTATTATGCTTAAACCTCTTCTTATCGGAGTTATTCGTCCCAGGTACTATTGAGTCCCGGTCCTCCGGCTGCTGTTGCTCCTCCGCTTACGCCTTCGATGGATTTGCTTATCCAAAAAGCATATAGCTTACAGTTAGTAAAAAAGAATTTTATCCTGATTTTTTTACAGTCCAGATCCTGCAGGCTCTTATTCTCCCCCCATTGAAGCATTGTACGAGTACTGTCGAGGCCGATAGGAGTGCAATTCTCCCTGGCAAAACCTGGCAAGGGAAAACCATTTGTATCACATAGTTCGGCAAGTAACTTCCCTTGTGGACAATCTGCATTCACAAATAGGTAGCTACCGCTGAACTCAAGAGGTCTTGTCAGCAGTACCTTTTCTGCACTGCCTGCATCCATAGATGCAAAGCCGTCCCTGCGAAGGGTTGCCAATCCGACCGCAGCATTGGCATACATGCCGCTGTAATAATCGAAATAGGGTGATTTGCTTTTTGTTTCGTCTCCCTTGAAAGCAGTGTAATAAAAATAAAGCTTGTCACCTACAATATTGCAGACACCGCCAATCGAATGAACATATGCCCGCTCCCAGCTTTCTTTTTTCAACGAAGCTCCGATAAATGTTTGCCGATTTGCCCTGTCCCAATGGAAACCATCGCGGCTGAATGCGAGCTGCAGTTCAGTAAG
>JAHBTJ010000022.1 GCA_019638595.1 Chitinophagaceae bacterium | reverse complement strand
CACAAAGAATTTTCCGAAACGTATGTTTCAATATTGGTATCGTATATATGACCGCTATGCCGCAGATGTAACTGCCCTGGCAATATTTACCGGCAACAGGCGCCAGCAGCATCCCGATACATTCCATAAAACATTTATGGGTACTGAAATTACCTACCGCTACAATGCGTATCACATTTTCGATCACTCCGAAACCGAACTGCTGGCCATGGACAATCCGTTTGCCCTGATCGTGCTGGCAGCGCAGAAAGCATCGTTACAGGGTAAAGTACCGGAAGAAGAGCTGGCGAATCACCGGCTTACCGTTGCAAAAGCATTGATACAAAGCAAAAAATTCAGCCATAAAAAGATAGAGAAGCTGCTGTTTTTTTTGAAAAATTTTATCTACATTGGAAACGATGAAATAAACCGTAAATTTGATACGCAAATTCAACAATTAACAGGAGGTACCATTGCCATGGGTATTATAGAAGCCATAAAGAAAATAGAGCGGGAAGAAGCCTTTGAAATAGGAATGGAGAAGGGTAAACGGGATATTATTGAAAACCTGATCATTAAGCTGGGACTTTCAGATAAGCAGGTAGCTGATATTGCTGAAATGCCGGTAAGCTTTGTAAAAAAGATCCGCGCCTCGCTGAAAAAGAAGAAATAAATATATTAAGTGTGGTGGAAAGAGGCTTCTCGCATAAGACGGGAAGCCTTTTATTTTGAATAACCCTGTATATGAGATTGTAGCTGTTAGCCCTGGTATAAGGTATGAGGAATAAGGTATAGGTTGTAAAACTGATGTACTTAGCTGTTGTTGGTGAAAACACACAACAACGGCATTGCTGTACCGAACACCAACGACTGCAAAAGTAGTGCTATAAGCTATCAGTCTTTGGTGGAAGGTATAAGGCGTAGGGTTGTGAAATATATGTATTTAGCTGTTGTACTGCCTTGCCGGCAGCAGGCACACCTGTTCAGATTGACGGCTATTTTTCGGAAGGATTTTTTTTCTGCTCCAGCAATTTTTTTATAACTGCTTCCAACCGTTCCGGTCTTTGTTTGCCTGTTGCAGCTTCAATCCATTTTATATACTCCTTTTTGTTGGTAAAAGAGAGCTTATCAAAAAACTGGGCGGCTTTTTTATTTTTCTGGAACAAAGCCTGCAGATCTTCAGAAGGAGTTACAGTACGGGCTTTGTCATCAACTCCTTTAATTTCATTTTGCGCCTGCCCCTTGATAAACCTGGTTTGACCGTTTTTAACGCATTCAGGCTTAATGAACCGTTGAGCGGTCCACACATGGTCGAGGGTTACCTGGTGTTCGCTTTCGTAGCCGCTTTGATTTAAAAGCTGCCAACTGCAATCACGGTTCAAATCGCTTACGATCTTTGAAGTAGTTTTAGGATACGCTACCCAAAGCTTACCGTCTTCATCCAGCGCTGGCAATACTTCTTTTAGTATACCATTTAACTGGTTTTGGTTGATGGCAAACACCAATGCAAAATCAATCCGCCTTGATCTGAGCAAAGGGGTTACATTTTTAGCGAATGAAATTTTGGCAAATTGTTTTTCAATGGAAGATGGTAAGCCTTGAATAAGCAGGTTCTTTTCTTCAGAAAGTTGAAGTTTCTCAAACATTGTCTGCATCATGCTTCAACGGGGGTTTTAACGTGCAAAAAAGAGCTGCAAAGTTAATAAAATATTCACTTACCGGCAAGTTTTGCAACCAAAAACCAAAAAAACATTGGCAACTTTATAAAACATCCATTGTTTAGGGTAACAATTTAGTTACTTTTTAATAGGCTGGTAATATTTAAGCGCATCTTTAGCATATTCCTGCACTTTTTGAATACGCGTTTCATCCGACGGGTGTGTGCTCAAAAACTCGGGTGGCTTCTGTCCGCCGCCTATCTTCGACATTCTTTCCCAGAAAGGAGCTGCTTCGTTGGGGTTATAGCCCGCCATGGCTGCAAATATCAGCCCGAATTTATCCGCTTCAAGCTCCTGCTTACGCGAATTGGGTAACAATACTCCTATCTGCGCCCCCGGGGCATATATGGTATTAAAGATGTTGCTCACCGTGGCGTTACCCGAAGTAAGCACGCTGCCTACCGTACCCAACCCCTGCGCCAGCATTTCCTGGCTCATCCTTTCATTACCATGCTGGGCAATGGCATGCGCTATTTCGTGCCCCATCACTACGGCCAGTGCTGCTTCATTTTGCGTTACCGGCAAAATTCCCGTATACACCACCACTTTTCCTCCCGGCATACACCATGCATTCACTTCCTTCGAATCTACCAGGTTAAATTCCCACTGATAACCGTTTAATATATCTCCTTTGCCTTCTTTGGTATAATAATCGGTAATGGCAGCGGCGATCCTCTTCCCTACCCTTGTTACCATTTCAGCATCTTTGCTTACAGCGGTATTAACTATTTTATTTTGGGTAAGAAAGGTTTGGTATTCAGCTTTTGCCATTGACTGAAGTTCAGTTTCGGGCAATAAGGAAAGCTGCTTGCGCCCTGTAATTGCGTTCTGAGTGCATGATACTACTGCCAGTACTACAGTAGCCAGGAGAATTTTCTTGAGGGTCATGTATTATTTGGTTTATGTTAGCAAAATCAATTGTTGTGCCAGGAGGTCTGTAAATACCTGCTACCCGGCAGGTATTTCTCAACAGAGAGTTTATATATGGGTCCTCCGGATCTTTTTACGATCCCGGTATTTCAGGATTGGCGCTTTGCTTTCACTTCCCTTTAAAAGACGGGTAATGTTTTTTTGGTGTGTAAGTATAACAAGCAAAGCTACCGCCACGGCAAAAATGCGGTATGCATGATTATCTACATTAAAAATTACCAGTATAAAAATAGGGAATGCCATGCTCGCCAATATAGAGCTCAACGACACAAAACGTGTTAAATACAGCACAAGCAGGAATACTCCCACGCAGCATAAAGCCGTCCACGGAGACACAGCCAGCACCAATCCAAATAATGTAGCCACCCCCTTGCCACCTCTGAACTGCGCCCAGATAGGGAAGATATGACCCAGCACTGCGCATAATCCCAAACCTATCTGGAAATTGGTTCTTGCAAATTCATCGCCTACATAAAAAGGAAGCAGGTAAGCCAGCTTTACTGCTGCAAATCCTTTCAGCATATCCAATACCATTACAATGGTACCCCATTTGGTGCCAAGCACCCTGTAAGTATTGGTAGCTCCTGCGTTGCCACTGCCATAATCACGAATATCTATATTAAAAAAATACCCGCTTATCCAAACCGCAGTAGGAATGGAACCGATAAGGTAAGCCAATATGATTAATATAAATTCATTCATTCTATATACAGGTTGAAGTGTAGGTTTACAAATATAAACTTTTCAGGTGATTAAAATGTTTAAATCTGCCCTTTTTTAAACGCAGCGCAAACCCATTTATTTTTCTCCATTGTATTCAGTTTCAACAGTTTTTTTCCTGCGGCCAGCTTTTCTATTTCCTGTAAATCGCCGGAAAGAATACCGCTGAAAATTACAATGCCACCTTCCTGCAAGCCGGCCGCTATTGCACTTAAATTGTCTGTGATCACATTTTTATTAATATTAGCCAGCACAAGGTCAGCATTGTTGTTTGCTGCAAAGTGGCCGGACTTAACAAGCTCAATGGCCGTGCAATGGTTTCTTTCAATGTTCTCCAATGCGTTTTCTATGCTCCAGTCATCATGATCAATGGCCAAAACCCGTTTAGCCCCCATTTTTTCTGCCAGTATTGCCAATACCCCGGTGCCGGTTCCAAAATCTACCACATCCAGCGATTTACACCCGTATTGTTTCATCATACTGATCATCATATACGTAGTGGCATGATGCCCGGTTCCAAAGCTCATTTTAGGTGTAATCAGAATTTCGTATTCAACCCCTGGTATTTTTTCATGAAAATCTGCGAGTATGGATACAAAATCATCCACCACTACGGGCTCAAAATTTTTTTCCCATTCTTCATTCCAATTTTTATTATTAATATCTGATAAATAGTAACTTACATTGTTTATATCAACTAAATTTTTAAATTTATCTTCGTTAAACCTGCTTTGCTTAATGTAAACGTTGATCCCTCCTTCCTCTTCTTCAATACCATCTATGTCTAACTGGTTGATGATCTGTGCATTAAGGATTTCAATTGAATTTTTATTTTCAGATACAATACTGATTTTCAAATATTTTTCATCCATTATATAAAATTAAAAAGCTATCCGCCTTAGCGAATAGCTGATTTATAGCAATAAAGATTAAAAAATCTAGTTGGTTTTAGGATCGGCATTACCTTCCTGCTGGGGGCGCTGCGGACGAGGTCCGAAGTCGGGCTTGGGCATCAGCGCCTTCCGGCTAAGCTTAAACTTACCCGTTTTCTGATCCACGCCTATCAGCTTTACTTTTACGGTATCGCCTTCTTTTAATACACCTTCCATGCTTTCCAGGCGTTTCCAACTAATTTCGCTGATGTGGAGCAATCCCTGTTTGCCAGGTAAGAACTCAACAAAAGCCCCGAATTCTTTAATTCCTTTTACCGTAGACTCATACACTTCCCCTACAGATGGAACAGCTACAATGCCTTTAATCCAGGCAACTGCCTTGTCCAATCCTTCTTTGGCAGGTGAGAATATGCTCACTTCGCCTACATTGCCTATTTCTTCAATATTGATGGTAGTACCGGTAGAACGCTGGATCTCCTGTATCACTTTACCCTGGGGTCCTATTACAGCGCCAATAAATTCTTTGTCTATAAAGAGTTTTTCCATTCTCGGGGCATGTGGTTTCACATCTTCCCTTGCTGCCGGTGTACATTCATACATGGCATCCAGGATGTGGAGCCTGCCTTTACGGGCCTGTTCCAGCGCTTCGCGCATGGTTTCCATGCTCAGCCCGTCAATTTTGATATCCATCTGCACACCGCAAATGCCTTCTCTTGTACCTGTAACCTTAAAGTCCATATCGCCCAGGTGATCTTCATCTCCCAGGATGTCGGTAAGAATGGCGTACTTATTATCGGAGGTGCGTGTAATTAACCCCATGGCCACACCGCCTACGTGTTTGGGAAAAGGAACGCCGGCATCCATAAGCGCCAGCGAACCGGCACAAACAGTGGCCATAGAAGAAGAACCGTTTGATTCCAGGATATCGCTTACCACGCGAACTGTATAGGGATAATCGTTGCCGGGCATCATTTGCTTCAGCGAACGCAGCGCAAGGTTTCCATGCCCCACTTCCCTCCTGCCGGGCGCACGTAAAAATTTAATTTCGCCGGTAGAGAACGGAGGAAAATTATAGTGGAGAATGAATTTGGTGTAATCAGATTTAGCGGCACTTTCTACAAGCAGCTCATCTAAAGGAGTTCCTAAAGTAACTGTTGTAAGTGATTGAGTTTCACCTCTTGTAAACAGTGCGGATCCGTGAGGAGTGGGAAGCACATCTGTTTCCATACTTAAAGGGCGCACCTGGTCGAGCTTGCGCCCGTCAAGGCGTATTCTTTCATCCAGGATCATATTCCTTACCACTTCCCAAAGCAGATCTTCAAAATATTTTTTAGCCAGTTTCACTTCTTCTTCCACTGGTTCTTCACCAAAAGTAGCAACAAGCTCTTCTTTTAATTTTGAATAGGCATCACTCCTTTCATGTTTTGCCACACCCGAGCGCGATATTTCCAACAGCCTGGCATTGGTAAACTCATATACCTTTTGTTTAACAGCTTCGTTCACTTCAGGTTTGGTATACTCACGTTTTTGCGTAATACCTTTTTTATCTCTTAGCTCCTGCTGGGCTTTTATCTGTATTTTAATGGCTTCGTGGGCAATACCAAGGGCCCGCACTAATTCTTCTTCGCTGCACTCTTTCGATTCGCCTTCTACCATCATTAAATTCTTTTCGGTAGCGCCAATAATAAAGTCCATATCGGCTTTGCCAAGCTGTGTACGCGAAGGGTTTACAATGTATTCGCCTTCTACCCTGGCAACGCGTACTTCAGATATAACTTCTTTAATGGGAACGTCTGAAACAGCCAATGCTGCCGAAGCCGCCAAACATGCCAGCGCATCGGGCATAACTTCACTATCACTTGAAATAAGTGATATAATTACCTGAACCTCACAATAGTAATCTTCAGGAAATAAGGGGCGTAAAGCCCTGTCTACCAAACGGCTGATCAGTACTTCATAATCGCTGAGCTTTCCTTCACGCTTAAAAAAGGAGCCGGGAATGCGTCCTGCAGACGAGAACTTTTCCATATAGTCTACGCTTAAAGGAAAGAACTCCTGTCCGGGCTTTGGCTCTTTATTGGCCACTACGGTAGCCATTATAATACAATTTCCCTGGCGTACGGTAACGGAGCCGTCTGCCTGGCGTGCTAATTTTCCTGTTTCTATGGTGATCGTCCGGTCGCCGCCCAGATTGAACGATACGCTTAATGGCTGAGAGAGCATAAAATAATAGATTTTTTTGGCTTATTACGCAGCATACAAGGAAGGATGGAAATACTGCGTTGCAAGCGGGTAGTTAAATAAATAGGCATCTATAAAACTACTATTCCCAACAATTGACTGTTGGGAATAGTGCTTATAGTTAAAAGTTACTTTCTGATTCCGAGCTTTTCAATTAACTGGCGGTATCCTTGCAAATTATGTTTACTAAGGTAAGTTAATAACCTTTTTCTTTCACCAACCAGTTGTAGCAGCCCCCTGTTAGAAGAAAAGTCTTTTTTATTCTGCTGAAGATGTTGTGAAATATGCGAAATACGCTCTGTTAACAAAGCAATTTGAGCTTCAATGGAACCTGTATTGGTATTTTTGCCACCGAAGTCTGTGAAAATTTGTGATTTTTTTTCTGCTGATAATGTTGGCATCTCAATTTTTTTAATGCATCCTGAATGTTATATTCTGCTTATTTGGCCGCAAAGTTAGGAAAACATTCTAAAAAAACTTATTTTTTTTAGGATTTGCTTAATGGAGCCGGTCATTACAAAAACGGCCGGAAAATGCAACTTACATCAGCTTTGATTTGAATGGGGCTAACGCAGGTGCTTAAAGTTCAGTCCATACAGCACTACGAACAAAACTCCTATAAAAGCTATCCCGGAGGAAGTTAAAATCGTTAGCAGGTTACCGCCACCGTATACTACAAATGGAGCTACAATGCCGATCAGGGTGCCGAGTATATAACTCCAGTACCCGGTCTTCTTCAAACCAAACATTAAAATGGCGCCTATTAGCGTAAATACCGATGCTACTATACTGAATGAAGCATTCTTTTTGATGTTTTCCGGCGTAAACATATCGCTGGCCCCGGCCAGCATTTTTTCCGCTATTTGAGCGCCAGGGTTAGACGATTCATTCTCGATCTTTTCCCTGGCGTCTTCCATAGCAGCCTGTGCTACGCCCGCAGCGGCATCTGCCGTGAGGTAACTGCTGGTACCGTTTATAATTCCAAAACCACTTCCTATAAATGTAAGGATACACAATACGGTAAGAAAGGTGGGCCGCTTGGGCTTGGCCGGAGCTACAGAGGTAGTTTCAAAGTTTTCCATATTTAGTATAAGTTTTAATAATACAAGTGTAATAAAAGATTTTGATGTAACGGCATTTTCGGGAACGTATTTCAGATTAAACAGGCTGTTTGGCAGCCAAACATGGGATATACCCTGTGTTTTTTAGCTGCAGGTTGATCTGTTTCCTTTATTTATTCAATGCTTTTTACCCTATAGCAGCAGCCCGCTTTAACACGGAAAGGGTAGCGCCTATGGCGCATAAGGCCTTATTGTTATTATTTTCTACAAACGGGTAGCCTCTGTGAGGCATCCTGACAGATTATTTTTGCCCGCGAGAGAATGGATTATTTGTACGCTTGAATTATGGTGAAGTTACAAAATCACCGGCTTGTTGCCGTCTTTTCGAGTACCCAACCTGTTGTCAGGAAAAATATAAGGATGACATTAAGTGGTTTGCTGTAAAAACAGCCTTCTTAAGGGCAATGTCATTCCTCTAAACCACATGAACGTTATTTTGTTGTTGTATGCAAGGGTAGTCCCATACGGGGCAAATAAAAACGTTAACATTTTCTACAAACGGGTAACCGCTACGCGGCAGGATGCAGTTTCTCAGTCTTGCTGGTTACAAATTTCAGATTCCCATGTTGTAACTGTACCTCCATTATTGCCTGTTCACTTATTCCTCCGGCTCTATTGCTTTTCTGTGCCATAGGCACAACCCATTTGTAGACAAATCAAATTAATATTTAAATTATGCACCATAGGCGCTACCCTTATTCTACGAAAAAAAGCTGGTCAAAATAAAAGCCTGCTTTCAATCTATCATCTCATTGTCATTATATATTGAGTAAACGGGTAGCAGACTTTTGTACATCTATATCAAACGAATGAGAAATCTGCCTGGCTTTTGTGGCGGATAAACCTATAAGGTTTGCAGCGCTGCAATGCTACCCGGCAAACCTTATAGGTTTGCTTAGCTCTGCCAAACAAATTTACCTTCGGTGAGAAAGGTTCTCTCCCGCGGTCTTTGCTTCGGCTTGAAACAAATGTAATTGGCGGGAGAAGCCATCCTCGTAGTAGATGAAGCGACACTCTCCCGACTGCGAGGACTGCTTCACCACTTTGGCAGCCTCTCTCGTCCCGACGAGTTCTTCACAGCCAGGCATCTGTGTGAAAGGGTGAGACCCCGGCGAGTCAGGCACCAGGGGCTCATGGCTGCCCGCATCAGCTTTGAATGAAGACCCCGGTGCGACCTGAAGCCAGCCTCTGCAACCTTTGCACTGTAAGTGCAACCCGTTTGTAACTACCTGACCTTTACCTCGCTCCCTCTGCGCCGTAGGTGCAGCCCTCTTTTACAGGACATGGAGAACATGTGCCGGGCGCCAACAAAACTGGATCTTTCACGTTTGAAACAAAAATTTGAACGCTTCCCACTGAAGGTAAATGCACCAGGTTACCGGCAGAATCATTAATTTCCCGGAAATTCACAGAACAAGGACCTCTTTTTGAAAACAATTTATTTCACAGCCATCAGCGAACTGGTATACGACCAGCGGATGATACGGATATGCGGGTCGCTGGCAAAACATAACTATAAGGTAGTGCTGGTTGGGCGCCGGTACAGGGGCGCTCCTCCCCTGCCTGAACAACCCTTCATACAAGCCAGGCTTTTCTGCCGGTTCACCAGCGGATGGTTGTTGTATATGGAATGGAACCTGAAGCTTTTTTTCTTTTTGTTATTTAAAAAGATGGACTTGGTTTGTGCGGTAGATCTCGATACCATTGTGCCCTGTTATCTGATCTCGACATTAAAAGGCATTGAACGGGTATACGATGCGCACGAACTTTTTACAGAAATGAAAGAGGTGGTAAGCCGCCCTTATATTAAAAAATGCTGGCTTGCCGTTGAACGGTTTGCTGTACCCCGGTTTCAGTATGGATATACTGTATCGCAGCAGATCGCAGATGAATTTTACAGGAGATACGGAAGCAGGTTTGAAGTAATACGGAATGTGCCCTTGAACAATGATCCTTTTTTTCCTCCGGTACTGCAAAAGAAGATCATTTTATACCAGGGTGCGGTTAACCATGCACGGGGGCTTGAAAACCTGATCCCTGCCATGAAACAGGTAAACGCCGAGCTGCACCTATATGGTAAAGGAAATTTTGAGCAGGAAACAAAGGCTTTGATCGCCCGCCACCACCTGGAGAGCAAAGTAAAGCTCCATGCCGCTGTTCCGCCACAGGAACTGAAGACCATTACGGCAACGGCCTATATAGGCATTAACCTGGTTGAAAACACCGGGCTGAATCAATACTATTCGCTTGCCAATAAGTTTTTTGACTATATACAGGCCGGTATTCCGCAGGTTACCATGCAATACCCCGGATATGAAAGCATCAATAAGGAATATGAAGTAGCTGTGCTGATAGCAAATACAGACGAACAAAATATTGTGGGAGCCTGTAACAGGCTGTTGGAAGATGAGTACCTGTATAAAAGGCTTGCCGATAATTGTAGGCAGGCGAGAAAGCTGTATAACTGGCAGGAAGAAGAAAAAAAGCTGGTTGCATTTTACCAAAAAATACCGGATTAAGTTTGGAGAAACATTTACATATAGTATGTCTTGATGTGCCTTACCCACCGGATTATGGCGGCGTTTTTGATCTTTTCTGGAAACTGAAATATTTAAAACAGCAGGGTGTAAAAATAATACTGCATTGCTTTGAATATGGACGGGGGCAGCAGCCTGCCTTACAATCGTTATGCGAGCATGTGTATTATTACAAACGCAAAAGGGGCATCATGTCATTATCATTCAGGGTGCCTTACATAGTCAGGTCGCGCGTTGACCGGGAATTAGTGAAGAACCTTCAATGCGACCAGCATCCTATATTGCTGGAAGGAACGCATTGCACCTGGCTACTTTGGAAAAATATATTTCCTGACAGGAAAGTGCTGCTGAGGTTACATAACATGGAAGCTGATTATTACAGGCAACTGTGGAAGAATACAAACAGTTTTTTGAAAAAAAAATATTACGGGCATGAAAGCAGGCTGTTGAGCAGGTATGAGCCGGCTGTTATAAGCAAAGCCAGTATAGTACTAACGGTTACGGAGAAAGATGCGGTAAAATGCAAACAAATAGCCGGCATAAAACAGGTACAGTACCTTCCTGTGTTTACTGGCTGGAACAAGGTAACGGCACAAACCGGAACAGGAAATTACTGCCTCTATCACGGTAATTTATCGGTGGATGAAAACGAGGCGGCAGCCATGTGGCTGATACAGTCAGTATTTGCCGGCCTTGATATCCCGCTGAAGATAGCAGGTAAGAACCCGTCCCAAAAGCTGGAAGCGGCGGCAGCTTTTTATGCGCATATTGAGCTTATAAGAAACCCGGATGAAAAACAGATGGAGCGGTTGATTACAGATGCCCATATTAACCTGCTTCCTTCATTTAGCTCAACTGGTATAAAACTAAAATTATTGCACGCCCTTTTTTGTGGGCGTTACTGTATTGCCAACACACTTATGACGCAGGGAACAGAAGTAAAACCGGCCTGCGTGTTGGCGGAAAATGAAAGGGAATTTCAAGCGCAAATAGAAAACATATTCCATCAGCCCTTTACCAATCAACAAATAACGCTGAGGCAACAGCTACTCGATCGCTATTACAATAATCAAGCCGGCACGGCGCTTTTGATCAAACATATTTAATACAATCCCGGCATCGCAGAGCGGAACTCATTATTTTCGCTTGTATTTAGCAACAATACTGCCTTTGTTTGTAATCAAAACGTTGAAGCCCGCCTGGCTTTGTGTTTTTGACTGAGAGGTTGAACCCAAAAAACTAAGTGTATCGGAAGCAATAGAAAATTTCACTCCTCCGGGCTCGCTGTACATTTCTGTAGGCATGCCGTTTGCAGCTTCAGGCATCAAAAGAAAATTACCATCCGGAAAATAAAGCGAATCAGAACCTATTTGCTTGTATTTGGCAGAGCTGTTAGTTGCCGGCACAGTAAAATCAAAGGGCATTTTCATTGGTTCATCCATGTCGGGCTGCCCCCCGGTATAACTCATGAGAGATATTTCCGTGGAAATTGAATACTGCATGTTTTTTGACTGCATATCAGTTGCAGTAAAAGCAAGTGAACCGGAATTGTGTATAGTGGTAGTTTTGTACGAAGAGACTGTTTGTTGAGTTATGCCTGAAAGACTTGTTTCAACAGTAGAAGATACATCCATATCTATCTCCAGCAAGTTCCATTCGCCGATTATAGAGGTATTATCGTCATCGCTATTGTTATTATTATTGTTGTTATTGCTTCCCGTTACACTGGTGTCAATAGACAATTCTTTTTGACAGGAAAACAAGATCAAAGAACAAAAGCAGACAAAAACAAAATTCAGAACAGCTTTCATAGTTTAAGTTGAGGGTTTATACTGCAAATATCGTAAAACTCATTACAAAAATTGTGCATTCATATGCTTTTTAACACAACTGCCTGTAAGAAACATAGCCATATACGTTACGTTCTTACAGGCAGTTGGAAAGTTTCCCGTTATTTTTAGTCTTTCAGATTCAGGTATTTTTTAACAGCATTGTAATCATTCCAATCAACAGCGGGACCTGCTTTACGTGCCGCGGTGCCGCCTGGAACGAGGATGTACCTGAACGGAAGCCCGGTTAAATTTGCATTGGAGAACAAATAGATCTCCCCGGTAGCAAAAACCACATCAATAAACAATGCTCCATCATTGTAAGGAAGAGGATATACGACCGGGTCATCCGGATCATTTACATTTACATACACTTTCATCTCTCCCATATCCAGAATGTCTGCAGTTAATTTATCTGCAGGAATAACTGCCTGGCAACCAGTAAACTCGTTCGAAGTATTAAATGTTGAATCAAACGTAACAGCCAGCCATTCAGAATAAATTACATTGGCTGTGCCTGGATTCCCTGCATCCCCCTTATCGCCTTTGTCTCCTTTATCGCCTTTTGCCCCGGTTTCACCTGCAGGGCCGGAAGGTCCTTCTTTCGAGCAGGAAGAAAAAGATATTACTATAGCCAGCAATAAAGCGGCTACTGATTGCAGCGTCCATTTTTTCATACAGTGATTATTTGGGTTTATAATTCTAAAAATAAGCATTAATAGGAAACAACCGCGTTATCTGAAATGATTTTTGCAAATACATTATGGTCTGCCCCAGGTTATCCAAACTTTAGAATCAGCCGCACTTACCATATCATAAATTTTCTCCGACTTTTGTACCAGGTAAAACCCGTTTTCATCGGCCAAAGTAAGAGCGGTATTTGAAAATGCAGGGTTAGCGCCATCAGGTACTGTTCCCAGAACACCCAGTATGGAAAAAATAACCCTGCCATCTGCGGTAAACGTTGGTGGACTGTATCCAGCGCCAAAACCTACCGTTTCTCCAAAAAAGCCGAGTAAATCATATACTATTCCGCCACTGTTACCATATTGGCTTATAAATACCATTTCGGGAGCGCCTGGCATTTGAAGAAATCCGTATGCATCATCTTCTCCGTTTACATGAAATCCCCAGAGTGATTGCCAGTACCCTGCTATTGCCGATTCCTGCCACCACCGTTGGGGAGCATTCGTATCAGTTTTCAGCGGACCGGAATTACCAGCTATTGTACCCGGAGTATTATTGACTTTCAGATGCATTGTCATTGTATTCGGATCCCATGATATATCCGTAAATCCTGTAATCGTTTGTGCACCATTTACAACAGGTTCATCAAGCACCAGCATTCCCGCATTAAACGAAAAACCGGTCGTAACCTGTTGAAGGTTAGATCCGGATAACCAGCGGAATATAATAGTTTTTGATACAGGATCAACATCCACTTCATACTGTGTTCCCCCCACTACAAGCCTTTTGAAATATTCAAGGATCTTCGAAACATTCAAGAAAGACAAAGCATCACCCCAGTCTCCATTTTGCCAGGCTGCATAATCCTGGGAGGAAGCTTTATACAAGGTAAGTTTTGTACCATTCACCCTCCCGGTCAGCACCATGCTGTCTCCCGCTACCGAATTAATAGCAAATTCAAAGTCTGCCCGTAAACCCTGTCCGTTTTGCCCTCCGTTTACACTGCCCCTGGGGTCTGACAAAAGGTGTATATAAGAATAGGTATCAAATATAAGCGCGGGCTGTTGCAATGCCTTTAACCTGTAACTGCTTTCCTTTTCATTGTTAGCAGTAGCGGTGTCAAAATCGGAATACATGAATACCCTGTTTTCCGCGTTAAACCGGAAATAAAAATTATAAGTTCCGCCTGCCGCTGGTGTGTAAACGGCCTTCCAGCCGTCGGGAGCGCTTGCCAGTACCTGCTGGTATTCTTCCAGCTTTTGGCTGATGCGTTCATCCGGGGATTGATCAAATAAATGATCATTCTCCTTTTTGCAGGATGTAATTGCAAGGGATACCAGAAAAATAGTCCCTATAATGTTCTGTGTATGTATCCAAAATTTTCTCATACAATAAATTCTAATTTATCAAAGCTGTAACGGCTGCACGTACCCTGGTCTGCAGTTTATAAAAATCTATATTCCATACCTGCTTGTAATAATTCACTATGATTGACTCTTTGGTTCTTAATCTCAAAACCGCCTGGTCGCGGGTGGTACCCCTGTCTGTAACCCCTTCGGGGATGGAAGCGATCAATTGCTCAAAACCTGCTTTTCCTTCAATCAGCATATAAGTAATGGTCTCTACAAAATCATCGTCAGATACGTTCATGGCATAGTTGCTTACAAAACCATCTCTAACAGCTTCCGCATCTGAATAATCTGTCCAGTTGGAAGTGATCAGGCTTGGATTTATATTTTTAAAATCCTGGGGATACATAATATTCATATGCAGAATGTGTGCGAACTCGTGCTGGATGATCCATAGCATTCTTTTAAAGAATACAGAATCGCCTGCAGTATAACCAGGCATGCCCTTTACTGTAACCCGGTTTATATCCAGTACAATAATTTTTCTGCCGCCTTCCGCAACCCCCTGTTTAACAGATCCGTTCGGATTAAACGCGGGGCTGCCTACCATGTACATGTTTTTAGGCACGATCTTTTTAAAGAACTCCTCTCCTCCTTCCGCCGAATACGTATCAATCCATGCTTTCTTGAGGCTGCTCAGCAACGGTATGATTATTTCTTCCTTCGGCGGTACCAGTATGGCGGTTATATCAGCCAGGTCTTCAAACTGGTTCCATTTGTACTTTACGTCAATATTGTAAATGCTGGTAAGCGAATCCCTGATCCAGTCATCTATTGGACCCTGTACCCAGGTATCGCCACCCAGGTCATGAATGTTTTCCGCATCTTCCGGGTTGATCTTTTCTTTTTTGCACGATGCAAGTAAAACGCCTGCAAAAACAAATAAAGAAATAAACGAGATATATCTTTTCATAATTATATTCATTATTACCTGTTAAGATCTTCTATTCCCGAAAGCTTAACACCATCGGGTAATTTCAATTGCCTGAGCTTATCATCCGGTTCTATAGTAATGGAACCGACCGGCGCGTTACCAGGCCCAACAAACTCGTGGGTAACCGGCATATCATAACGCAGCATATCCATCCAGCGCATGCCTTCATGCAAAAATTCCGCACGCTTCAATTCAAGTATATATAATATCAAGGCCTCCTTTATGGCATATGCATTGCCATAATGTTGTCTTACCCTTGTTTCGGTAATACGCCTGTTAGCTGCTAAATTACCCGGCGTGGCTCCTGTAATGCGGGTGCTCATATAGGTATTTAAATCCGCTATGGCAGCGGTGGTGTTGCCCAGGTATGCATTGGCTTCCACTTTGTTAAACAATACTTCTTCGGTACTGAACAGGCAAAGAGTGCCATATGGCAGACCATAGTCAGCACCAGGATAATCTTCTACAAAATCCAGGTAATTAAATTTAGGGATCGCTACATTATCCTGTGCGCCCACGGTTCCCCGTATAAAAGACCAGGAACCACCCGTAACCTCAATAGAAGTATTCAGTATTTCATTGATCTTGGACTGGGTAACACCATATCGTGAACGGGCATTAAGTAAACCATAGGTATACGTAGAAGGACATGTAACCAGCAAAAGATTTGCTGATTCAGAAGTTTTTTGATATTCTGCCGGGAGATTATTGATGCCGTAGGTTTGATAGGTAGTATTCCATGCACGGAGATTGGGCAACAGGTCGGGCACAGCCGCGGTGGCATACTGAACGGTTTTGGCATAATCTTTTTTGTGCAAATAAAACCTGGAGGCAAATGCATTGGCCGCTGCCCTGTTAAAATGATAACGGGGAACCGTATATGCTGCATCATCCAGTAAAGGCAATCCTTCCAGCAGGTCTTTCTCTATCATTTCATATACATACGCAACGGTTTTACGCTCATATTTTTTTATCACCACGGTCTCGGGCTCCGTAACATAGGGTATGCCGGCACTGGCAGCCGCAGTAGATTCATTATACGGTTTCGCATAAAAAACGGCCAGCATAAAATGAGCATAGGCTCTTGCTACCAGCGCCTCCCCTTTTTGTACCCGGTATTGCTCAGGATCATCTGCGCTGTTGCAGGCTTCCAGCGCCTGGTTGGCCGCCGCTATCGCTTCATAGCAGGCGTTCCAGAAATAATCCGGAGAATCCTGGCGGGGCGTTTGAACATTTTCGAAATAATAAGGATTGCGGAAAGTTTCAACTATTTCTCCGCTTCCTTTATCGGATACATTATCTGACATTGTTTCTGAAAAAGCCAGGTAACTGGCACTGGGATACGCGCTTGCCAGCAATTGCGATACTTTGGCAGGACTTGTAAGCCTGGCCCTGTTATCTGGTTCTTTTTCCAGGTATTTCTTACAGCCCGAAAGTGCTATGCAAACACTCACTACTGGTAAAATAAATAGTTTTTTCATACTTATTGCCGATTAAAAACCTGCTTTTAATGAAAGTGTAATTTGTTTTTGTACCGGCATTGCTACCCCACCGGCATTAAAGAACTCAGGGTCCTGCCCCTGTAATTTTTTGTCGGAATAAATCAGCCAGGGATTGATAGCTGCCAGCGTGAATGCTGTTGTTTTTATAAAACCGCTTTTTTGAATGAAGGCCGCGGGCAACTGGTAAGTAAGAGATACTGATTTCAATCGCACAAAATCGCCTTTGGCTACTCTTTCGGATGAGTAATTGTAATTATTATAGGGATAGGCTGAATTGTCATTTACACTCAGGTTGTTTTGATAATAGTCCATGATAGAGGGGATATTGGTAACATCCTGGTCGCCGGGAAGCACCCACCGGTCGTAGAACTCTTTGGGAGTAGCGTCCAGTTCGGTATAGCTGTTCCTGAATGCCGGGTACAAACGTATTTTATTACCGGCCTGGTAGGTTACAAAAACGTTGAGCGAAAAAGACCGGTATGTAAAAGTATTGTTCCATCCGCCGGTAAATTTGGGGTCTACCGACCCTTCAAACTTTAAATTACTGCTGCTGTCTGATTGTAAATACACGCCGGAAGACTGTTCTCCTTTTTCATTGATGAACTCGGGTAGTCCTGTAGACGGATTAAGACCTGCATACCGGATAGAAAAGAGGCTGTTTACCGGATAGCCTTTCAGGTTACCGCCTTCTGCCTTTACCAGGTCAAAAATACGCGGCAGGTATTCCGAATGGGTGATTTTGGTTGTATTGTATCCAAAGGTTACATTGGTCTTCCAGCTCCAGTTTTTGGTATGTACAGGAGTGGCTCCTACCAGTACTTCAACACCGTGCGAAGCCATGTCTGCATAGTTGGCTGCTTTTAAAGATTCGCCGCCTATTCCCGAAGTCCGTATCAATGCTATCAGGTCAAAGCTTTTACGTTGGTACCAGTCTATACTTGCCGTAAGTTTGTTGCCAAACAAAGAAGCGTCTACACCCACGTTGGTAGTATAGTTTTTTTCCCAGGTGAGCTCATTATTGGCAAGATTTGAAATGTATATAATGGTTTCCACATCCGACAAATACGGGCGATGGATATTCATATTGCGCAGCACAATATTGGAATTGGTGGCCGGTCCCATGCTGGCTGTTAATCCGTAGCTTGCCCGCAGCTTTAAAAAATCAACAACAGTAATATCCCGCATAAAATCTTCCCTGTCTATATTCCAGGCGCCGCCAAAGCTCCAGGTAGGCAGCCAGCGTGCCGTGCGCGACGCTCCCAACCTGTTGGATCCGTCGTAACGAACGGTGCCGTAAAAATTATACTTGTTGTCATAAGTATATTGGGCATTCAGGTAAAAGGCAGCGAACCTGTCAAAGTCCTTACTCATTCCGTAATAAGGAAAATTTCTTTCGATCATTTGCTTCAGTATCTGAAAATCGGGAGTAGCCACGCCGCCATTCTCATACTGGTAACCATATCCTGTACTGGAAGCATTCTGCCTGTCGGCGTACTTGATCTGTTGCCCTGCCAGGATGCCGATATCATGTTTTTCGGCAACTGTATTGGTATAACTTACACTGTTCCTTACATCAAAGTTGAGCAACTGGTCTTCCGTTCTGTTGTAAAACCCGCCATAGGGCAACACTACTATTTTTTCGGCGCCCAGGTTTTCAGGATCCTGGTAAAGGAACCTGTTATTCCTGCGCATTTCGGCATTATCGGCTGCACGATACGCATTCGCCATATTAGAGTTTTCAGTTACTTCCTGCTCGCGGGTAGAACGCACATAACGGATAGCGCCGATAAATTCATATTTAAGGTTTTTAGTGAATTTATACCCGGCCTCTCCCTGCAGCTTCAGGTCAATTACATTGATTTTAAGTTTATTATTTTCCAGTTCGGTGAGAATATTGAAGGGAGCGAAATTCCTGGTAAAATATTCGCGTTCCCCGTTTTCGTCAAATGCCGTTAATGCCCTGTTCGAATTTAACGCGTAGCTAAAGGGATTGATATCAAAATCTCTCTCAAACCCGCCTTCTACCTGGTTTGCGCTCCGGTTAACGGTGCCGGGCGCTTCCTGCTGGCGATAGGAACCCGTTGTAAGAAAACCTACGGTGAACCTGTCGGAAAGCGTATAGTTGTTCCGGAAGTTGAGCGTATAGCGTTTTACGTTATCCGCCAGCGTCCAGCCGTTATCGTTATAAAAGCTGGTGGAGAAAAATGATTGCAGCCTGTCTGTACCCGAAGATATGCTCAATGAATGCTCCTGCAAAAACGACTGGCGGAACAAAAGATCAAACCAATCGGTATTGGCTTTGGCATAGCGTAACAAATAGTCTCTTTTAGCTTCTGCCGTATTGGGTAATGCAAAGCTTCCATCGGGCAGCACTGTATTAACGAGGTCGAAATATTTGCCATAAATGCCATAGTCGCCACCCGATAATATACTGGTAGTAAGCCAGCCTTTGCGATCCATCTCGGATAATACCGACATCTGCTCTACGGAGTTCATGATATTATAATCAGTATACAGGGGTTTAAACTGAGTGCTGTAATTACCGGTATAGCTGATCACCTGCCTGCCGGCACGCCCTTTTTTGGTAGTTACCACCACCACTCCGTTCATTGCCCTGGCTCCGTACAAGGCGGTGGCTGCCGCGTCTTTCAGTATGTCGAAGCTTTCTATATCGTTTACATTAATACCGGCAACTGATGAACCTAACAAAGTGGTGGGATCTCCGCTGGAAAGCTGGTCGTTCGATATATTCACAATATCTTCCAGCACCACTCCATCCACTACCCACAGGGGCTTGTTATCTCCGTTGATAGAAGTGGCTCCCCTGATGCGTATTTTAGGCGCGGCGCCAAAAGCGCCAGATACATTCTGTACCGACACCCCTGCCGCCCTGCCTTCCAGCATACGGCTCACGTCGGCAATACCATCTATCTTAACATCAGCAGCCTTTAAAGACGCCGCGGCGCCGGAAAACTTTTTTCTGTCGAGATTCTGAAATCCGGTAACAACTACTTCAGCCAAAGCGCCATCACTTTTCAGCAATTCAACAGGTAAAAAAGTTTCGCCCCTGAATATAATGGTTTTGGGCGCCTTTCCTATATATGTAAATTGAATGTGGTCGCCTACCTGCGCGTAAAGACTAAATTCTCCGTCACTATTTGTCATAACGCCCTGGTTGCTGCGCAAATTTTCTACAGATACGCCCGGCAGGGGTGTTTTATCATCCGCATCGGTCACTTTTCCTCTTACCCTTACGGAATCCTGGAAATAATCATGATAAGTTGACCGGTGATTACCGGCATGCGCGCTTGTAAATACGGCTGATAATAAAAAAGCAGTAAGTAAAAAGGGCATCTGCTTTACCGCACAAAGAAATTCAAATGAAACTGTACGGTCCTTTTTGCTAAAAAGCATATCAGTTTAGTTTATGTATTTTATAGGACAATGATTATGTGCAAAATGTTGACTGAAAGTCAAAATATTTTTCACGTATACACGAAGTTAACGTTCATAATAATACGATAATTATATGTTGTTTGGTTGGTATATGAAATTAAAAGCACGATAAAGCAAAAAACAGGTATTGAAACTGAATTTAGAAGAAATTTTATAAAAGAGCGAAGTGTAGTATCTTTGCAGCGCTCAAAAAAGTTGTTTTTAACACGTAACATTCTTAAACTAACTACATCACAATATGAAAAAATATAAAGCAGGCGTACTGTTCGGCGAAGAACTGGAAGCATTGTACAAAGACGCTAAAGAAAATAAATTTGCATTACCTGCTGTAAATACTATAGGTACAGATACGATCAATGCTACCCTGGAAACAGCAGCAAAAGTAAATTCCCCTGTCATCATTCAGTTTTCAAACGGGGGAGCACAGTTCATTGCCGGTAAAGGAATGCCTAATGAAAATCTACAGGCTAACATTTCAGGCGGCGTTTCGGGCGCATTGCATACACATAATGTAGCTAAATACTATGGCGTACCGGTTGTTTTACATACCGATCATGCCGCTAAAAAATGGCTGCCCTGGGTAAGTGGCCTGATTGACGCGGGTGAGCAGTATTTCAAAGAAAAGGGTCAGCCGCTTTTCAGCTCTCACATGCTCGACCTGAGTGAAGAGCCTATTGAAGAGAATATCCAAACTTCCGTTGCATTTTTTAAACGTATGCAGCCTTTGGGTATGGGTATTGAAATTGAGCTGGGCGTTACCGGCGGCGAAGAAGACGGGGTGGACAACAGCGATGTTGAAAATGACAAATTGTATACCCAGCCGCAGCACGTTGCCTATGCCTATACGGAATTGAGTAAAGTTGGTAAATTGTTTACTATAGCTGCCGCGTTCGGCAATGTACATGGTGTTTACAAACCGGGCAATGTGGAACTTCGTCCGGAAATACTGAACAATAGCCAATTGTATATAGAAAAGGAATTAAAAACCGCAGCCAAACCGGTTTATTTTGTATTTCACGGTGGTAGCGGATCCCCCCAGCATCAAATAAGGGAAGCTATTGGTTATGGCGCCATCAAAATGAATATTGATACAGACCTGCAATGGGCTTTCTGGGAAGGTGTGCTGGGATATTATAAAAAGAATGAAGGTTACCTGCAGGGGCAACTGGGCAACCCGGAAGGAGAAGACAAGCCCAATAAAAAATATTATGACCCGAGGGTTTGGTTGCGCAAAGGCGAAGAATCTTTCATCAAAAGACTGGAGATTGCTTTTGACGACCTGAACTGTATCAACCGGAATGCGTAGTGAGAAGCTGTCAGCTATCAGCGGTCAGCAGGATTACAGGTTACAAGTTGCAGGGGAGTGACGGATTTGAAGTTTGTAGTTTCGGGTTTATAGTTTATAGTTAAGAAAACACAAAACTTCAAACCAAAAACTATAAACGTATGAAACCTGTTATGATCATCCGCAGGGTGTACGATGAGCCGCTGAGTACCGATGGTTACAGGGTACTGGTGGACAGGCTCTGGCCCAGGGGACTCACCAAAGAAAAAGCTTCGCTGGACGAATGGATCAAAGATATTGCTCCCTCCGCAGCATTGAGAAAATGGTTTGACCATACGGTTGAATTGTGGCCCGAATTCAGGAAACGCTATACCGCAGAATTAAAAGCCAACGAGGATGCGGTGAACAGGTTTATAAACGAGCTCCTGAAACAGAAACACATCACGCTGCTGTATGCGGCAAAAGATCCGGATCATAATAACGCGGTAGTGCTGAAACAGTTCCTGGAAAAGAAAATGTAAACAGGCAGAAACATTTTACGCGAAACTAAATGCCGTAACGATTATTAATTGACGATATACAAGGATTGTGCGGTATCTTTGCGTTTTTTATCAGAACGAATCAGTATGTACGTAATATTAGGCTTTTTCTTAGCGCATTGGTTTTTATCGCTCTTTTTTCATTCTTTCTTCCTTCACAGGTTTGCCTCTCATCAAATGTATACCACCAGTAAAAGAGGTGAAAAAATTATTTATTTCCTTACCTGGTTAACGCAGGGTTCGTCGTTCCTGGTGCCGCGGGCATATGCCGTAATGCACAGGATGCACCATACCTACAGCGACAGTGAAAAAGATCCTCACTCTCCTCATTTTTTTAAAGACATCTGGCAAATGATGTGGCATACCGCCAAAATATACAGCAGCTTTAATACCGGCAAAAATATTCCTGATCCGCAATTTACCGCGGAGTATCTTCCTGTATGGAAAAAACTTGACAAGGTAGGACACCACATGGTTACACGCCTGGCATTTGCCTTACTGTATACAATGGTGTATATCATTTTCGCACCCAATGCCTGGTGGTTCCTGTTACTGCCCATCCACTTTTTTATAGGCCCGGTGCAGGGAGCCATTGTAAACTGGTGCGGTCATAAATACGGGTACAGCAATTACAATAACGGCGACCATTCAAAAAATTCATCTCCCTGGGGTATATTGCTGATGGGAGAGCTGTTCCAAAACAATCATCATTATGCTAAAGACAAGGCCAACTTCGCTATGCGATGGTTTGAGTTTGATCTTACATTTTTTATAATGCGCGGGCTGCATTCTGTAAAGCTGATACAACTTAAACCCGCTGCTGCAATCATCCGCGCAGAAGACCAGGATCCTAAGGTAATGGTAGTTTCACAGGAAAAAGAAAACCGGGCGTAATAACGGCAGATCCGTTTTAAAACTGTAACTGCATTATTTGCCACTTACTGCTTATCGCCGGCATCTTTTACGCACCTGAACCCCAGGTTATTGCTGCCGCTGCTAACTTCTCCCTTGCCACGGCTGCCTGCCCGGTAACGAATGCAATACTGGTCGCTGCATAAAAACGAGCCTCCTCTTTGTACGCGCTTAACTGTGCCCGGCTCATCAGGGTCATAGCTATCGGCCGGGCCTGTTGGGTTTTGCGAGGGACTGTTTTTATAATAATCGGGACGGTAATAATCCTGGCACCATTCCCAAACATTACCATCCATATCGTATAAGCCATAGCTGTTAGGAGGGAATTTTTTAACCGGCGCTATTCCCATATACCCGTCTTCGCTGGTATTTCCTTCGGGAAAACTACCCTGGAAAATATTCGCCGGCCATTTGCCCCCGGGTTTTAATGCTTCGCCCCAGTAGTACCGGTTGTGCTGCTTTCCTCCCCTCGCGGCAAATTCCCATTCCGCTTCGGTAGGTAACCGCTTGCCTGCCCATTTCGCATAGGCAGCCGCATCTTCATAACTAACATGAACCACGGGTTCATTGCCTTTTTTTTCAATAGAGCTGGAAGGACCTTCGGGATGGCTCCAACTGGCATGATTTACATATTGCCACCACTGTAACGGGTTATCAAGACTTACCTTATGCGCGGGAGGTGTAAATACCGCGGAGCCTGGCACTAATTTGTCGGCAGGCACACCCGGAAAATCCGCAGGATTCAACGGGCGTTCCGCTACCGTTTTATACCCGGTGGCTTTTACAAAAGCGGCAAACTGGTTGTTGGTTACTTCATGCTCATCCATCCAAAAGCCTGAAACTGTAACTTTATGTACCGGTATCGCATCGGGGAAATCCTCGCTCCCCATTTGAAAAGTGCCCCCGGGTATCCATAACATTGTAACCGTATCTTTCCCATGACTGGCAGATGAATCGGCCTGCGTAAACACTGCCAGCCTGGAAGGTGGCGCCACACAACATGCAGCTTTATTGGCAAGACTATCGGCTTCAGCCGCTGCAGAAACTTCCTTTGGCTGCTGGTTACAACTGAATGCCCCCATCATTACAACAACGGATATCTTTCCTATATGTATAAACCTCTTTTTTCTCTTCATAACAAATACGCTAGTTCTCCAATAATTGCAACGCTTCTTCATCTTTATATTCCACGATCAATTTTCGCAGATCGGTCTTCAATGCAGCTACTATTTTTTCATTCTTTTCGTCGCCATATATA
Source organism: Chitinophagaceae bacterium (assembly GCA_019638595.1). Classification (GTDB taxonomy): domain Bacteria; phylum Bacteroidota; class Bacteroidia; order Chitinophagales; family Chitinophagaceae; genus Agriterribacter. Next base: position 90,174 of record JAHBTJ010000022.1, on the reverse strand, counting down.
TTGTTAAGCTCACCGGGATCTTTCGCTAAATCAAACAGCTCCCACGAATCAGCACCGCCATAGAACCGTATCAGCTTATACTTTTCGGTACGGATACCAAAATGGGGATATACATGATGAGGCTCGGGAAATTCATAATAATGATAGTACATGTTCTTTCGCCACGTAATATTTTTGTTCCCGGCTTCTAATAAAGGTAATAACGACTTACCCTGTATAGCACCGGGGATCTTTACCTTCGCTACATCCAGTATGGTAGGCGCCCAATCTATGCCCAGGGCAAACTGGCTGATAACCGTACCCGGCTTAACCACTCCCGGATAACGCATAACAAATGCTGTTCTCAACGATTCTTCATACATGAACCGTTTGTCGAACCAGCCATGTTCCCCCATATAAAATCCCTGGTCGGAAGCGTATACCACAATGGTATTTTCAGCCATCCCGTTTTTGTCAAGATAATCCAGCACGCGGCCAATATTCCTGTCCAGCGATTTTGCGGTAGAAAGATAATCTTTCAGGTAACGCTGGTATTTCCACCGGGCTAAAGCATCGCCTGTCAATTTTTTTTCGTCAAATTCTTTACTGATCTTGTTTTCATAATAATCATAAAATATTTTTTTCTGTTCGGGATTCATCCTGCTGTAATCCCTGGCCTTTTCATAATTAACGTGCACCTTCAGATCCATTGCCAACGTCATGGTTTTATCAATGGTCATATCCTGTTTTTGAGCAGCTAACCGCCCTTTATAATCATCATAAAAGGTAGAAGGAACAGGAAAGTCAATATCATCGTAAGCGCCCAGGTCTTCAAGTGCCGGCAGCCATTCGCGGTGTGTGGCTTTTTGCCCGATCACAAGAAAAAAGGGTTTGGAAGTATCTCTTTGGTTGATCCAGTCAATGGAAAAATCGGTAATGATATCTGTAACATATCCTGTAATGCGGCTGGTATCGTAACCGGTTTTAATAAAATCAGGATTATAGTAATGCCCCTGGCCGGGTAAAATATTCCAGTAGTCCAGTCCTTTGGGAACAGAACCCAGGTGCAGCTTGCCAACCCAGGCGGTTTGATAGCCGGCCTGCTGCAGCAATTCGGGAAATACCTGCTGGCTGTCATCAAACTTTCTTTCATTTAATTTATAGCCGTTAATGTGGCTGTACTTTCCTGTTAACAAGCAAGCCCTGCTGGGGCCGCAGATAGAATTGGTGATGAACGTATTTTTAAACAATGCGCCCTCTCTGGCTATCCTATCTATATTGGGTGTTTGCACCAGCTTGTTCCCGTAAGCGCTGATCGCCTGATAAGCATGATCATCCGAAAAAATAAAAACAATATTCGGACGCCTGGCAGTGTTCTGTGCAGCCACATTCACAGTATAGAATGTTAGCAATAAACATGTACCAGTTAATACGAATAATAATCTGTTCATGATAATAAGTATTACTTTATTGGTAAAGATAGGCAATGAGCAAGGTACCCGGCATCATAGAATAAAACTAAATTGCTTCTTCGCCGCTTAGCCGACTTAGGATACTTACAAATCAGAAAGCTGTAACAAGCAAATGCAACTTGTCACGGCTCAATGATGGAGGCGCCGCCTAATTGGTAACTCAGCCAGCGACAATTATTATATATATATCCCTTCATGCGGCAAACGCCGGTTACAAAAACAAAACACTTCAGCACCGCCCCTGCGAACCACGTGTAGAACGCTTTATAGAGAGAGGTTACCAATGTGGTGAAGCAGTCCTCGCAGTCAGGAGAGTACCGCTTCATCTACTGCGAGGATGGCTTCTCCCGCCAATTACATTTGTTTCGAGCCGAAGCAAAGACTGCGGCGGTATCGCCATGACGCGCAAGGGGTTGATGATTTTGTAACTTTCAATAATTCAGGTTTACAAACAACCCGTACGCTCACCGCCCCTGGTATATCCTATGTTTGCAGGCCAACTGCTCAAGCAATTTTAAATACATCCTCACCATTTTAAAGCTGTAAATATAAAATATTCAGTCTACAAAACAGGTAGACTGTATTGAAAATACTGGTATCTATATCATATAAAGGCACGATCCTGGCAAAACGTTCCTCTTATTCGGGAGATAACATGTGTGGGGAAAATCGTGCTTCCGCGTAGCGCCGGAACATTTCAAGGCTGTTTTCAACATAGGTTTCCTTGAAGCTCTCGGAAAAAAGCCCGTAAAATTTTTCCCAGGGATACCATTTTAGCTCTTCTATCATCCACCATTCTACCTTACTCACATTCTTATTGTCGGCAGACGATTTAACGGTAAAGCCGCTGTTGAAAACAACTTTATCGCCTGAATGTATAACAGCCAGGATGCTATCACTGCCATATTTATTTAATGCTATTGAATTAACAGTACCATCTGCCGCCTGCCAATTGGCTTTTGATCCTGATACTATATTATATTGAAGAGCACTATCCTGTAAAAAGGGGCTCCATTTTTTCCAGTCTTCAATACGCAATAAAGTAGCGGTAATACTGTCTTTAGGCACGTTCACCAGCACCGATTTCGAAACCTGCACAACTGAAGGCAACAACAACGAAATAAGGAAAATAATAAGTCCAAATACAAAAAAAGCTATCAGTATCTGTTTAAAAAAACGAAGCATAATATCAGGTTACAAGTTGCAGGTTTCGGGTTTATAGTTTCGGGTTTGTAGTTTGTTTTCTCATAGCCCATAGCTGATAGCTGAAATCAACCAATCAGAAATCCAAAATCCTCTTCTATTCCCACCTGAACACTTTTACCGCCAGCGCATATCCAACAACAGACCATGCCGCAAGGATAGCGATTTGTTTACCGCAATCCGTTAAATGAGCGCCTTCAAAAGCAACATTCCGCATGGCATCGTTCAAATGTGTAAGCGGTAATATTTTGCAAAAAGGTTGTAACCAGTTGGGAAAATTATCAATCGGGAAAAAGGTACCGGCCAGCAGGAACTGCGGCAACGTTACAATATTTGCCAGCGGCGGTATGGTGCTTTCGCTTTTTGCAATGCCGCTCACAACAAATCCAAATGCCATAAATACGATCAGTCCGATAAAGCTCAGCACCAACAGCTCAAAAAAGGTTAGCCAGCCATTTACTAAAGTAAAATGAAAAAAGAAATACCCTACCAGCAATATTACAACGGCGGTGATCAACTGGAATATAACCCGGCTCAGCCCTTCGCCCAGCACAATGCCCGTACGGCTGACAGGCGTTGCAAAAAAACGTTTTAATACCAGTTGCTGTCTCAGGTTAAAGAATAAAAAGGCTACTCCAAATACGCCCGCGCTTAGCAGCGAAAAACCAAGCTGCCCCGGCAATATAAAATCAATGGTACGGTATGTACGCCCGGGAACTTTTTCAACGTCATTACTGATTTCGGCAACGGTTGGTGCATCAAGGAATTTTCTTTTGTCAATGTTACTCACAATGGAGTTAAGTATGGATCGCAGCACATCAATGTTCTGAGGATTTACGGCTTCGGAGCTTTTTAGCCTGATGAAATACTCCGGCGATGCGGCCCCCGTATTTTTTTGAATAGAAATAACAGCGGTAAGCCTTCCTTTTACAAGGTCTTCATTGATTTCCGTTCCGGGTTTGTCCACGATATTGATGCCTGGTATATGGCTGATCGCTTTATACAGGTAAACAGAGGTATCGGTACCTGGTGCAAATGCCGCCCTGAGTGAAACACGCCCGCTCCCTCCCAAAAAGCCAAATACCAGTATAAAGATCAATGGAAATGCAAAGCTGAACGCAACAGCCGAAGGACTACGGAAGATAGATATAAGCCCCGCCTTTGTAATAGCGAACATTGCCTTAAGCTGGCTATAGGATTTAGACATGCAATATATTTTTGCGCTGCAAAGGTAGAGGAATGGCGTTATTCAATTATAATATCATAGGGTAATCTTGCCTGTACGCTTCCTACCATTGATCTAACACGCTTTACCTGCTCAAATAACTTAAAGCCTTCCGCACCCAGTTCTTCTTTGATCGCTTTGGTTTTCATGCTTTTTCCATAATTGCTCTTCAGCATGTCTAACAGCGTTTTGGGCTCAGGGTATTCCTTCAGGCTGTAGCCGGTGATCTCCGCCATCCGGGCGGCACAGGCTATGGCGTCGCTTAACCCTCCCAGCTTATCCGCCAGCCCTATTTCCACCGCTCTTTCACCTGTCCATACCCTTCCCTGCGCAATACTGTCAACATAATCCATGTCTTTTTTCCTGCCATCGGAAACGCGGGTTTTAAAATCGTGGTAGATAGTATCAATTTCACGTTGAACGATCACTTTTTCCATGTCGGTAAGCGGGCGTGCAATAGAGCCAAAGCTGGCATTGTCTGCTGTTTTTACTTCGTCGAAAGTGATGCCCAGCTTATTTTTAAAAAAGCTTTGCAGGTTGGGAATAATGCCAAATACGCCTATTGAGCCCGTAATAGTATTGGGCTGGGCGAAAATACTGTCGGCAGGCGAGGCTATGTAATAACCGCCGCTGGCCGCTACATCTCCCATTGAAACCACCACCGGCTTTCCGTTTTCCCGGGTAAGTTCGGCTTCCCTCCATATAATTTCGCTCGCTAACGCGCTGCCCCCGGGAGAATTGATGCGAAGCACAACCGCTTTTACATTTTTATCGGTACGGAGCTTAGCAAACAATGATCTGAATTCATCAGAACCAACCTGCCCCTCCTCTCCTTTTCCGTAAACGATCTCACCTTCTGCGTACAGCACCGCTATTTTGTCTTTGTGGTATTTATTCAGTGTTACCGCTCCGGCATAACTACCCAATTGTACAAAGTTGATCTTAGCATCTTTTTCAATTCCAAGCTTTGTCCTGATCTCCGCCTTTACCTCGTCGTCGTATTTCACTCCGTCAAGCAGCTTATACTTAACCGCGTCTGAAGCGGTTTGTATGGAGAGGTTGTTGGCGTAATCGTGTAACAGGGCTGTATCTATCTCCCTTGTTTCAGCCACACTCAACAAAAAATGCCTGTACAGATCGCCCAGCCATATATTGGTCTGCAGCCTGTTGGCGTCTGTCATTTTTTCTTCACGCAGCGGTTCGGTAGCGCTTTTAAACTTGCCGGCATAAAATATCTGTGGCTCTATCTGCAGTTCCTTCAATGTATTTTTCACAAAAAAGAGTTGCGAAGCAAAACCTTTCCAGTCGAGGGAACCTTTGGGATTACAATAAATTTCATCGGCAACATTGGCAACATAATAAGCCTTCTGCGATATCACATCGCCATAAGCGATAATGAATTTGCTGCTCTTTTTAAAGCCAAGCAATGCATTGCGCAGTTCCTCGCTGGCAGCGAACCCATTGCTGTTATCATTACTTTTGATATATATGCCACGTATAGCCGAATCGGAGGCGGCGTGCTCAAGCAGCCGTATCACATCATATAAAGGTAAGCTGGCAACACTATTATCGCCGGTAAGCTGGGCGAAAGTATTGTCTGATTTCCGGTCGCTGAAGCCACGGGAAAGATCTATATACAACACCGATTTTGACGCTACGGTTGTTTTTTCTGAGCTGGCAAGCATTCCCGCTACCCCTACCAGTATTAAAAATCCGAGCGCGGTAAAAATGAACAATGCCAGCAAGGCTGCAAAGAAAAACTTGAAGAAACTCCTCACCTGTAAAAATTTAATATACAAAAATAGAGATATTTGCACGGGGAAATTACATACTATCCATGAATAAAGCGTATTTACTGATAGGCGGCAATACCGGGAACCGCTTTGCTAACCTGGAAAATGCGGTCAACCATATAAAAAAAGAGTGTGGAAAACAACTGTTAATTTCCCATATATACGAAACTGCCGCCTGGGGAAAAAGGGATCAGGCAGCTTTTTTAAACCAGGCATTGCTGATCGAAACCTCTTTAACCCCAACGCAATTATTACATGCAGTTCTTGCCATTGAAGCCAAAATGGGTCGTCACCGCCAGGAAAAATATGGACCAAGGATCATTGATATTGATATTTTATTTTATAACAATGCTATTATTAACGAACCATTCTTAATTATTCCACACCCCGCTTTGCCACAAAGAAGGTTTGCCCTTGAACCGCTTGGCGAAATTGCCCCTGGTTATATACATCCCGTATTAAAAAAAAGCATTAAATTATTGCTGGAAGAGTGTCCGGATCCGCTGGAAGTTGAAAAGCTGGACAATTAGTGCATAACCCTTTTGATTTGTTTTAAAAGGGTTGTTTAAGTTTGGGCTGTTTTTATGAACTATCATTTCATTACCATCGAAGGAAACATCGGCGCCGGTAAAACAACGCTCGCTCATCTTTTGTCAAAACACTACAATGCACGTATTATACTGGAACAATTTGCCGATAATCCTTTTCTGCCAAAGTTTTACGAAAACCCGAAGCAAAACGCGTTTCCGCTGGAATTGTTTTTTATGGCGGAAAGATACAAGCAGCTTAAAGACCTGGTACATACCAAAGACCTGTTTCAAAGCATTACCATTTCCGACTATCTTTTTACAAAATGTTTACTGTTTGCCAAAGTAAACCTGCCCGAAGAAGAATTTTTATTGTACCAGCGTTTATTCGATATTATACACCAGCAACTGCTACAGCCGGACCTGCTTATTTACCTGCACAAACCTGTTAGTAATTTGCAGGCGAATATCCGTAAACGTGGCCGGGCATATGAGCAGGCAATCCCGGATGAATATCTTTTCAGTATACAACAAACCTATACTCATTATATAAAACAGCATAATGTAAAAACATTGTATGTAGATGCGTCCAACGCCGACTTCCTGGGTAATGAAGCGCACCTTACAGCCATCATCAACGCGCTTGAGAAAGAGTATGAAGCAGGGCAACATTTTGTAGCATTGCCCGATTAAAGCGGTTAAAATGAAAGCACGATCATTCCCGCGGCCAGACGGACCTTTTGAAGCCATTAAAATACCCGAGTTCAGGAACCTGCTGGCCGGGAGGTTTTTATTTATTCTTTCGCTGCGCATGATGAGCACCCTGGTGGGCTGGTGGATATACAAGCTTACCAGCGCTCCGTTCGCAATCGGGCTCATTGGCTTGTCGGAAGTAATTCCCGCACTTACCCTTGCCTTGTATGCAGGGCATGTAATTGACATAAGCGAGAAACGAAAGCTGCTGCTTACGGGCGTATCGCTCTATGTATGTTCGGCTGCCATCCTCACGCTTCTTTCCACTAAATATACGCAGGCACAGCTCAGCAATCATTGGATAGCGGTTACCATTTATTCCGTTATTTTCTGCACCGGTATTATCCGGGCCTTTGCCGGTCCTACCTTTAATGTGCTGCTGGCGCTTATAGTACCACGTAAAACATTGCAGAACGCCACTACCTGGAACCAGGGAGCCTGGCTGACCGCTTCTGTTACCGGGCATGCGCTGGGCGGATTTTGCATAGCCATGGTTGGCAATACAGGAACATTGCTTGCCATTTGCAGCGGGATGCTTTTGGCTTTGATAGCGCTCAGCAGGCTTCATAGCAGGCCTCCTATAGCAAGTAATACAGAAAAGAAAACCTGGGAAAGCGTAAAGGAAGGATTGAATTTTGTATTTAAAACCAAAGACCTGTTAGGCGCCATTTCGTTAGATATGTTCGCCGTATTTTTCGGAGGCGCTGTTGCCATGGTTCCCGTGTATGCAAGCGACATTCTTAAAGTTGGCCCCGAGGGATTTGGCATACTGAACGGCGCATCTGATATTGGCGCCATTTGCAGCGTACTGCTCCTTACTTTTTTCCCCATGCGCCGGCAACAGGGGCGCAGGCTGATCATTGCGGTGGGTGGCTTTGGCATTTGTATCATAATATTCGCATTGTCCCAATCATTTCTCCTTTCGTTTTTCGCGTTAATGCTGAGCGGTATTCTCGATGGCATTAGTGTGGTAACCAGGGGAACTATTATGCAATTGCGCACACCCGATGAAATGAAAGGACGGGTGATGAGTGTAAACTCCATGTTTGTAAATTCCAGTAACGAACTGGGGCAATTTGAAAGCGGGTTGACCGCTAAATTGATGAACGTTGTACCCTCGGTGGTTTTTGGCGGATGTATGACATTCATTGTGGCAGTAACCACCTGGTTTAAAGCGCCGGAATTGAGAAAGCTGGAGTATTAGCTGTCAGCCGTCGGCTATGGGCAATGAGCGATCAGTTGATGATTGACGGTTGACAATTGATGATTTTCATTGTCCATTATCCATTCTCCATTGTGACGGTTGACAGCACAGTCGGCTTACACCTGGTACCCCCGGCAGATTCTTCGCTCACGAAAATGTTTCACCTTTAACCAGGCAGCTATTTGTTCGCTCTGAATGACAAGACGGGCTGATAGCTGACAGCTCATAGCCGATAGCTTACAGCCATACACTATTGGCTTATTTCAACATCATTTTCCTGCTTCTTTCCTTTTGTTGATCTTCCATTTTGAATAACAGCTTTAGCAATAGCCGACAATTCTTTTACAACAGGCATATGATCTGCGGCTACATTGTTCGTTTCCTTGATGTCTGCTTTCAAATCATACAACTGCAGGGCCGGTAAGCCTTGCGCTTTTGCTTCTTTTTCGGTGGGCGCGCTCCAGCCACCGGAGCCATGAGCAAAAACCAGTTTCCAGTTGTTTTTCCTGATAGAAAAATTTCCGTCAATGGAATGATGAATGATGCTCGTTCTTTTATAGCCGCTCTTTTGCAATAACAAAGGCAGCAGGCTGAAGCTGTCTTCACCTTCATCATCCCTTAAAGGCTGCTGAAGCATATCGGCAAGGGTTGCCATAAGATCCGTGAGGCAAATAGTTGCGGAAGCGTGTGTGCCTGCCTTTACCTTGCCTTGCCATCTAACAATAAAGGGTATGCGATGTCCGCCTTCAAATATATCGGCTTTTGCCCCGCGATAAATATAGCTGGGTTGATGCCCTGCAGCGGCCAGCTCTGTAAAGTCTGCAGAGGGAGAACAGCCATTATCGCTGGTAAAAACAACGATCGTATTTTGCTCAATGCCTGCCGCTTTTACCGCATCCAGGATCCTGCCTACCATTGCATCCGTCATCAATACAAAATCTCCGTATGCGTTTGTGCCTGATTTTCCCTGGTAAGGAGGCGAAGGCAGTATGGGTGTGTGCGGCGAAGTAAGCGCGAAATACAGGAAAAACGGTTTACCCGATCCCGCTTCTTTTGCGATATAATCTACCGCCTTATCCGTGATCCTTTCCAGCACTTCTTCGTGCCTGAAATCATTTCCGGCAGGCCCTGCCCGCCAGAATCCCTTGCCGGTATTTCCTGCTGTGCTGTCGGCAACAGTTGCTGTAACCCTGTTGTTTTCTATATAAAAATAGGGCTGCATATCCAGCGAGGCGGGTATGCCGTAGAAATAATCAAACCCAACCTGCAAAGGCCCATTGGCTATGGGCTGAAAAAAATCAAATGCACCCCGGGCATCTTTTTGCCAGTTAAGCCCTAAATGCCATTTTCCGATACAGCCGGTACGATACCCGTTGCGTTTTAATAACGACGCTACAGTGGTCCTGTTATTGTTTATCAGCATGGTATCATATCCCCACAACACACCGCTTTGCAATTTTGTACGCCACGCGTACCTGCCGGTAAGTATGCCATAACGGGTAGGCGTACATACCGCGGAATTGCTATGCGCATCTGTAAACTTCATTCCTTCTGCCGCCATTTTATCTATGTTCACGGTATGCAGCTTCGAACCAGGATTCAGGCAACTCAAATCTCCATAGCCCAGATCATCCGCAAGAATGTAAATAATATTGGGCTTTTGCTGCGCATGTATCACCGGCGAAACCAGGAGACAAATAACAAGATGAATAAGATGTTTTACAGATTTCATATGTATTCTTCTTTGAGCTGCCGGTAAAGGTATAACACTGTATACCTTATACCTTTGTTACAGGTTGCAGTGTGCTCAACAATAAACAACAAACCATAAACTATAAACTATAAATTGCTGATAGCCCATAGCTAACGGCTCATAGCTTAAATCAGAAATCTCCCCTTTAGTCTTTCACCAGTTCCTGTATCTTTCTCCTGTCGCCCACTATCCATATTACATCGTTCCATTCCAGCACGGTATGCGAATCGGGATTTAAAATGCGTTTTCCGTCTCTTTCTATTCCCACTACCAGCCCGCTTGTTTTTTCCCTGATGCCTGATTGCCTGATGGTCATTCCTTTTAACAGGGTATGCTCATCCACCACTATCTTTTGCAAGGCTATATTATCGGTGTCTTCCGCCTGTGTTCCGGGCGGCTCATCTATTGCGTCCATTACCGGCTTAAACTGTTTCAGTTGCTGGTCGGTACCAATTATACCCAGTTCATCCATCGGGTACAGCTTTTCCCTGGCGCTGGGGGCGTAAATGATCTTCTCCCCTCTTTTAATAAACGCTATATTGATACCATACTTTTCACGCCACGAGAGTTCCTGCAAAGGAATACCAATGAACGGCGCGTTTTGGTACACTTCAAAATCCGCCAGGTGCGCATCCCAGGGCGAAAGCGCCGCATTGGGATCGCCATTCACATTTTCAGCTTCTCTTTCCCGCTCATGCAAATTATCCAGGAACCGGCTGTGGATGCGGTTGTAAAACCCCTGTATTTTTTGAGAGAAAACCACCAGTACAATAATGGCCACCGGCGTTACCACTACAAAAGCTATAAGCCCGGAATACAATCGGTCTACCATAAAGCCCACTACCAGCACGGCTATCAATACCCTTAATATTTCAAGCACCACCAGCGGGCCTTTATTGTATTTGGCGTCCAGCCATAAAGTTTTATAGGCCGAGTTATTGGGCTTTCTTGCCATTAACGCCCAGAAAAAGGGAGCGCAGGCTGCAAAGGTCACTATCAACACTGCTATCTTGCCTAATACTTCATTTTCTGTTTTCTCCCGTAAAAAAGGCAGCAGGAATGTAAAGGAAAGCATTACCAGCGCCACTATAATAATAGCATTGCTGATAACAATGATGGCGTACGATTTTAATACGATTTTCCATTCGCTTTCCGCCTGTATGTTTTGGGCTCCCGACGAATACCTGTTAAGGGAATTAATGAATGTAGCTGGCAAAAGCCGACTGATAAAATTGTAAGCCGGCTCGGATATTTTTATAAAATACGGCGTGGTAAAAGTGGTAATGGCGGATGCGCCCACCGCTACGGGGAAAAGAAAATCGCTGGTAACCCCCAGTGTTATACCCAACGTTGCCACTATAAAAGCAAATTCGCCGATCTGCGCCATACTCATCCCTACCTGTATAGATTGCTTGAGCGGCTGCCCCGATAGCAACGCGCCAATAGTAGTGCTGCCCATTTTACCAAAAATAGTGAGCAGCGTAACCCATAAAATGGCCCACTTATGCTCTACCATAGCGGCGGGATCAATCAACATTCCTACCGAAACAAAGAATACTGCGCCAAAAAGATCCTTTACCGGTTTAAGCAAATGTTCAATTTTTTCGGCCGAAGTGGTTTCTGCAAGAATAGAGCCCATAACAAAGGCGCCCAGTTCGGCCGAAAAACCAATTTGCGTGGCAAGCACTACCATACCCAGGCAAAGCCCTATCGAAAGGATCAGCAATGTTTCTTCGTCGAGCAGCTTTTTAGCTTTACGCAAAAAGGTGGGTAATAAAAATATGCCGGTAATGAACCAAACGGTTAAAAAGAATAACAGTTGCAGGCTGGAAGATATGAGAGTAGCTCCGTCGAACTGTTTGGTAACCGCTACGGTAGACAATAAAACCATCAGCAATATCACTACTATATCTTCCACTATCAGCACGCCAAATACAATGCCGGCAAATTGCTGGCGCTTTACCCCCAACTCATCAAAAGCGCGAATAATAATGGTTGTAGAAGAGCTTGCCAGCAAACCTCCCAGAAACATACTATCCATATCCGACCAACCCATCCACCGCCCTACCATATAGCCCAGTATAAGTATAGCGCCAATTTCAACAATGGCGGTAATGGAAGCGGCGCCTCCTACCCTTAATAATTTTTTAAAGCTGAATTCGAGCCCCAGGCTGAACAACAGGAAAATCACACCAATTTCGGCCAGTATTTTTATATTTTCTTCGTCAATTACGGTGGGTACAACCGATACATGAGGACCAACCAGGAAACCTGCAATGATATACCCTAATACAAGCGGCTGCTTTAATCTACGGAACAACAAAGTTGTGATAGCCCCGGCTCCCAACACGAGCGCCAGATCAGCGATTAATTTTGGTAAATGCCCCATATGCTAAACTTTTCAAATATGCCGGTATTGCTATAACTCTTATCCAGGCTAAGTCTTACAAATTTAATTATTTCGCCTCTAAAAGCCTTTCCATTACAAAAAAAACAGCGGGGCAAAAGCTCGAATTCTTTAAGGTGATGCGGGGGCGGTTGATCAGTACATCTTCGTCCGTATAGGGAAACCGTTCACAATCGGACGGGCGAACTTCGTATATGCTGCACCGGTTGTTTGCTCCAAGAAAAGGGCAGGGTGATTTTTTTACAACATAGTCGCCTTCATTATCCAGTTCAAGATAGGTATCAATAAATACGCTTTCGCGAAGTTTGAGATGTTTGCTGATACGCTTGATATCGGGCGTTTTAAACCGGGGAGAATAATTTTTACAACAGGCGGCGCACCGGAGGCAATCTATTTGTGAAAACGCTTCTTCATGCAGGGCAGGCAATATTTTAAATATTTTCTTTTTGTCGGGCTTTTGCAGCAGCCTGGCATAAGCCTTCTGCTGCGAAGCCGCTTTCTTCTTCCAGTCCTTATCTTTCCATTGCCCGGAAATGAACGCAGATATATTGTTGTCCTGCTCCTGCATCTTCCAAATTCTTAAAACTACCCGGTAGCGTTAATATATTACAAACAAGGCTGCAAGATACATACATTCACTGCTCAATGTTTATCTTTGCACCCGGTTATGGAATCTTTAAGAGAACAGTTGCTTATATTATTCAGCACCCCCTTATATATCATAATTATTTTGGGGGAAGTATTGCTGAGCAATTACCAGCACAAAAAACTATACAGTTGGAAAGATACCGGGCGCAATTTATACCTCATGCTGCTTAACGGCGGTATTGACCTTATGTTCCGCGGGGTATACATCGTGATACTTGGGTATTTTTACCACCACCGGCTATTCAGCATTACCCATGTTGTTGCATACTGGATCATTTTACTGCTGCTTGAAGATTTTCTTTATTACTGGCTGCACCGGTTCGACCACGAGATCCGCTTTTTCTGGGCAGTGCATGTAACGCATCATTCCTCGGAACATATGAATTTTACGGTTGGGTTCAGGTCTTCCGTATTTCAGCCCCTGTACCGGTTTGTATATTTTATACCGCTGGCTTTGCTGGGCTTTAAGCCGCTTGATATTGTATTTATATACTCAGCCACTCAAATATGGGGTATTTTTGTGCATACGGAGCTGATACACAAAATGGGTTGGCTGGAATATATCCTCGTTACCCCTTCACATCACCGGGTGCACCACGCTTCCAATCCTACATACCTCGACAAAAACATGGGGATGTTTCTGATAATATGGGACAAAATATTCGGGACTTTCCAGCCAGAGTTACCGGAAGAGCAATACCAGCCTTTAAAATACGGGCTGACCAAGCCCCTGGAAAAAGATACACCCGTAAACCTGGTTTTTCATGAATGGAAAGCCATAGCAGAAGACATTAACAGAAAGGACATAGGCTGGAAAGAAAAGCTGAATTATGTTTTTGGTCCTCCGGGATGGAGCCACGACGGCAGCCGGCTTACCAGCGAAGAGATGCGGCTTGAAGAAGCAGGCAAAAGGGAAGATAAACCCGGGGCTCTTTCGGGAGAGCTTTCGCCCTATATACTTATAAATCAGCGGAAAAAATAGCCCCACCGCCATTGCACATTATTCACAAGTTTAGCTATACTATCCACAGGCATTCTTTCTTGTCGTGCTTTCGTTGTACCTTTGCGCATCTTTTTTTACAGGTAACTCCTCAAAATATATGAACATATTTGAATCGCAGGCTAACGAATTCAGATCAAGACATATCGGCCCTAACGAAGTTGAATGTAAGGAAATGCTGAAAACGATCGGGGTATCGTCGCTGGGAGCATTGATTGACAAAACAGTGCCCGCTTCTATCAGGCTGGCAACCCCGCTCCGGTTACCTTCGCCCCAAAATGAGTATGAATACCTTCACAAGCTGAAGGAAATAGCCAGGCAAAATAAAGTGTTTAAAAGCTATATAGGACAGGGATACTATGGCACTATTACCCCTTCGGTGATCCTGCGGAATATTTTTGAGAACCCGGGTTGGTATACCCAGTATACTCCTTACCAGGCAGAGATTTCGCAAGGACGCCTTGAAAGCTTATTAAACTTTCAAACGCTCATTGCCGACCTTACAGGTTTACCGCTCAGCAATGCCTCGCTGCTGGACGAAGGAACCGCTGCCGCGGAAGCCATGTCCATGATATTTCACCATGTAAACAAAGCAGACAAGCCTTCAAAACCTAAATTTTTTGTAGATGAATCGGTATTTCCGCAAACAACAGATGTGCTGATTACCCGTGCCGAGCCGATAGGCATAGAGCTGGTTTTTGGAAAATATAATGAAGTTGATATAGATGCGCAGTATTTTGGCGCGCTGATACAATACCCCAACTGCAACGGCAGTATAGAAGATTACAGGGATTTTATTGACCAGGTGCATAATGTACATGGGTACGTTGTAATGGCGGCGGATCTGCTGGCGCTCACCTTGCTCACCCCTCCCGGAGAGCTGGGAGCGGATGTGGCAGTGGGTTCGGCGCAGCGGTTTGGCATACCTATGGGCTTTGGCGGTCCCCATGCTGCTTTCTTTGCCACCAAAGATGAATTTAAAAGAGGCATTCCCGGGCGCATTATCGGCATAAGCATAGATGTACAGGGAAACCGTGCTTTAAGAATGGCATTGCAAACGCGCGAACAGCATATCAAACGCGAAAAAGCAACTTCCAACATTTGCACGGCGCAGGCGCTCCTTGCTAATATGGCTGCTATGTACGCTGTTTATCATGGTCCGCAAAAATTAAAAGAAATAGCGCAACGGGTAACCCTGCTGACTAAAACACTGGCCGAGGCGCTTGAAGAAGCAGGCTACCTTGTTGTAAATGAATTTTATTTTGATACGCTGAAGATACAGGTAAAAGACAGCAATAAATTAAGAGAAATAGCGGAAGCAAGAGAAGTCAACTTTCGCTATTTCAACGATAACTATGTGGGGATCAGTCTGGATGAAACTACTTCGCGTGAAGATGTGCTGAATATACTTTACATTTTTGCAGAGGCCGCGGGGCAAAGCGGTGTATCGGTAGTATTTAATGAAGAGGAAGTTATAGATAATATCCCCGCTTTCGCGGTAAGGCAATCGGCGTTTTTAACACACAGCGTATTCAATACCCATCACAGCGAAAGTGAAATGATGCGTTATATCCGCTTCCTGGAAAATAAGGACCTGTCGCTGATCACGTCTATGATATCGCTGGGAAGCTGCACCATGAAGCTGAACGCGGCTACCGAAATGATGCCCGTGAGCTGGCCGGAATTCGCGCATATTCATCCGTTCGCGCCTGCGGCTCAAACAAAAGGCTACCAGCATATTATAAACCAGTTGAGCGATTACCTGTGCGCTATTACCGGTTTCGATGCGTGCAGCCTGCAACCTAACAGTGGCGCACAGGGCGAATATGCAGGATTACTTACTATCAGCCGGTATCACAAAGCGCAGGGTAACGGTCATCGCAACATAGTGCTGATACCTATTTCCGCGCATGGAACCAATCCTGCTTCGGCTGTACTGGCAGGACTAAAAGTAGTGGTGGTTAAAAGTGATGAAGAAGGTCATATTGATGTAGCCGACCTGAAAGCAAAGGCCGAACAATATAAAGATTCGCTGGCGGCGCTCATGGTTACTTATCCTTCCACGCACGGTGTGTTTGAAGAAAGCATCAAAGATATCTGCAACATTATTCACGAAAACGGCGGGCAGGTATACATGGACGGCGCTAATATGAACGCCCAGAGCGGTCTTACTTCGCCGGGAACCATTGGTGCGGATCTTTGTCATTTAAACCTGCATAAAACTTTCGCTATACCACATGGTGGCGGCGGTCCCGGCATGGGCCCCATTTGCGCTAAGAAACATCTTGCCCCTTACCTGCCGGGACATGTAGCTACAGGTAAGAACGATTATTCAAAAAACAACGGTACGACACAGCTACACAGGGGCGCCGTAAGTGCGGCCCCTTATGGTTCTGCTTCCATTTTGTTGATCAGCTACGGATATATCAGGCTGCTGGGTGCGGAAGGAGTGAAAGCCGCTACGGAATACGCCATTTTAAACGCCAACTATATGCGCGCCCGCCTTCATGATCATTACGATATTTTATACCTGGGATCTAACGGAACCTGCGCACACGAATTTATTATAGACCTGCGTCCTTTTAAAGCTACTGCGGGAATAGAAGCGGAGGATGTAGCCAAACGCCTGATGGACTATGGCTTTCACGCTCCCACTTTAAGCTTTCCCGTACCGGGAACAATTATGGTTGAACCTACCGAAAGCGAAGATATTGCGGAACTGGACCGGTTTTGCAATGCCATGATCAGCATTCACGAAGAAATTAAAGCAATAGAAGAAGGCAAAAGTGACAAAACGGATAATCCCCTTAAAAATGCACCACATACCATGCAGGTGGTATGCGCGAACGGGTGGGATCATTCCTATACCCGGCAGGAAGCAGCGTTTCCCCTTCCCTATACTATGGTAAACAAATTCTGGCCATCCGTTTCAAGGGTCAACAATACCTATGGCGACAGAAACCTGGTATGCACCTGCGAACCGGTGGAAAGTTATATGGAAGTGGAAAGATGATTGCTGATTTACTGATTTAAGCTATGGGCTGTCGGTTATGAGCTATCAGCTTTCAGCCGTCAGCTATCAGCCGTGAGCTATGAGCGACACCACAAACCACAAACCCGAAACTTGCAACCTGAAACTTGTAACCTGCCCCCCAACCTGCAACAGCCATCAAATCTCAAATTTCAAATCTCAAATAGCCATAAACCCGAAACCATAAACTACAAACCCCAAACCTCACCCCTCTCCTCCCATATCTGCGCCAGGTAAACAATGGTTTCAACGCTTTTTTGCATGTCCTGCACGCTTACATATTCATGCTTGCCATGAAAGGCCATTTCGCCTGTAAAAATATTAGGACAGGGCAATCCCATGAAAGACAATCTTGAACCATCGGTGCCTCCGCGCGCGCTGCTGCGCACAGGCTTAATACCCGCCCTTTCCATAGCCAGCATGGCATATTCACTCACCTGCGGATGCCGGTCGAGTATTTCTTTCATATTGCGGTATTGTTCCTTTACCTCAAAAGAAGCCGATGCGCCCGGGAACTTCTTCAGCGTTGTGTTAAGTGTTTGCTCCAGCAACGATTCATATTCGCTGAGCTTACGCGTATTAAAATCGCGGATAATAAACTGAAGGGTGACCTTTTCGGCAATGCCATTTATATATACAGGATGAACAAACCCTTCCCGTCCTTCTGTTGTTTCGGGCGATAACCCGTTGCCGGGAAGCGCATCCATAAAAGCTGCCGCTATTTTCAAGGCGTTGATCAGCTTATTTTTAGCATATCCCGGATGAGCGCTGACGCCTGAAAATGTAATAGTAACACTATCGGCGGAAAATGTTTCATCTTCGTAAGCGCCCAGCTCTCCCGCATCGAGCGTATATGCATAATCGGCTCCTAATTTTTCCAGGTTTACCTTATCTACTCCCCTGCCAATTTCCTCATCTGGTGTAAACAGTATTTTAATATCGCCGTGTTTCACTTCCGGGTTCCGCATAAAATAGTTCGCCATATCCATTATCACTGCAACCCCCGATTTATCGTCTGCGCCAAGCAAAGTAGTGCCCGAAGCGGTAATGATATCATCTCCTGATTTTTTTAATAAATACGGATGATCAGTTGTAGAAATAACTTGTGCGGCATCATCCGGCAGAACAATATCCTTGCCGTTGTAATTTTTATGCACTACAGGTTTTACTCCTGTGCCGCTGCAATCGGGAGCAGTATCAACATGCGAGCAAAAACAAATAACAGGTACTTTTTTAGAGGTGTTGGAAGGAATGGTAGCATATACATAACCAAAATCGTCGAGCTCCGCGTTTACTACGCCCATATCACGAAGTTCCTGTACCAATAAGCCAGACAAATCCTTCTGCTTTGCCGTTGAGGGTATTGTTTCTGATTGCGGATCAGACTGCGTATCTATCTGAACATACTTCAAAAATCTTTCCGCAACAGTAAATGAGTATAAATCCTGCATAACCGATGTTTGGCGCAAATTATTGATTTTATCCCAGAGGCTCCTGTCAAAACCAGGAATGAAGGTTCATTTTTTTATCGAGGAAAAGAAAAACAGGAACGATCAATGCCAGTATCCATAAAACCGTTACCGCTATTTTTTCATTGATACTCATATCCTGCTTTATATGGCCGGTAAGTATCTTATTCATCCACCCGATCACACGCCCTTCATCATCCGATATAATATCCGGATCATACGCTCTCAGCTTTTTTATATGAAAGATCATTTGCTGCCTGATGTTACAATAAGCTTCGTCGCTCAGCTCTTCATAAGTTGTATGATAAGATATCCCCTCTTTCTCCAACGACCTCCGTACTGCATTTACAGCATTCATATTTCTCAGGCGCAATACAAGCAGCCACACGATCAGCAGTACAAAATAATTCCGCGTAATAACAGCAAGATAAAACAGCAGGATGGCCGATAATATGATAAAGCCCTGCTGTATCACCCTGCCGGAATAAAAGAAAAGATTTTCAAGCAATTGTCCACCATCGAGCGGACTAACCGGCAGCAGGTTGAAAGCATTCAGCAATATCAGCATCAGGCTTAACTGGTAAAACAGGCTGTTGCCTGTACTATAGTGCAATATCAAAAATACAACACCCGCAAAAATGCCCGGTATCGGTCCCGCGAGTAAAGTAATTGTTCGTTGCCTTTGAGATATTGTATCGGGCGATCCTGATACAAAAGCGCCCAGGAATGGAACAAAGAACATCCGCACATCTTTATACCCCAATAATTTCATAGCTATAAAATGCCCCGCTTCATGCAGTAACATTACAGCTACCAGTATCAATACCCATTGCAGGTTTTGCCTGAAAAGAAAAAAGTAAACCCCCATATAAAGCCCCAGGCTGACAACAGCCTTTACAATAGCATCCTTTCGTTCAGCAGGCTCTTCAATTACAGGTTTTTTTCCAATTACATCATCTGTTTCAATAATATGATTCTCCATTTTACGTTAAGTAAACTACTCATTTTCACTGACATCTTTATTTAAAAAATTTTATTTTCATAATAGAAACGAATAATATATTGTGAAGCAATTCATTTTTATGAAAGAACGATCTATATCCGCCAGCCGCGCTATACTGCTTTTTGCTTTTATTTCTATAATATGGGTACTGGTGTCTGATTATTTTTTCATGCAGGCTTCCGAAACAAATATTAAATTCTATTACTACCAGCAAACTTTTAAAGGCCTGGTATTTGTAGCACTTACCGCCGCGTTTATCTATTTCATCCTTCGAAAAAACAATAAAACGTTCAAAAATGAATCGGATGCGCTTGCGTTCGAGAACATGGAATTGGAGACCATACTGACAGAATCATATCTTGGCATTTCACGCTTTGACAGCGAGGGCCGGTTTTTGCATGCCAACACATCGTTTTGCAATATCATAGGTTACGCTCCTGAAGAAATCAGGGGACAGCACTACAGCCTGATCATTAAGCCGGAAGACAATGTGGAACTTTCATACTGGGACATGCTGCTGAAGCAGGGAAAGCTGAACAAAATGAAAAACCTTATTGGCATCACCTCTAAAACAGAGCAGAAACTGATTTGTAATGCAACGATCAATGAAATTCAGCATCCTTCAGGCAAACGGACTTATATCCTGTCGCTGGAAGATATAACAGCCAAAATTGAAGAAGATAAAAAGCTGCAGGAAAATCTTATCCGTTATTCTATTCTCAGCACATCCAGCAGGGAAGGGTTGTGGGACTGGAATATCCTTACCGGCCAGCTTTATTACAATGCTAATCTTAAGCAACTGCTGCAATATCCCGACAGCGAACTTGAAAAAGGCTTTGAGTGGTGGAAAGCCAATATACACCCCGATGACAAAGCTGCTGTGCTCAAAAAATTAGAAGAGGCGCTTCAGCCCGGCGATACCAGCACCGTTACGAATGAATACAGGTTTATATGCGGGGATGGAAATACTAAAATTATTTCAGATTGCTTTTCGATTATGCGCGACAGTGAGACAAGGGCCTTTCGTATCATTGTTTCCATGCAGGATGTAACGGAGCAGCACACACTGCAAAAGGAACTGGAGGAAAAAGAAATCATGTACCGCCGGCAGCTTGCCCGTACCGTTTTGGATACACAGGAGAATGAGCGGAAAAAACTGGCAGAAGAATTACATGACAATGTAAACCAGCTACTGGGGGTTGTAAAATTATATATTGAGCATTCTATCAGCAATGACAATATACGCGAAGGCTTGTTGAAAAAGAGCAATGAATACATAGATAAGGTAATTGAGGAATTAAGAAATCTTTCTAAAAACCTTGCTCCGCCTTTACTGGCAGAACTGGGGCTGGAGCATTCCCTGTGCAGTTTGGCCGAAACCATTGCACCGGTACAGGATGTGAATATTACGGTTGAAATGAAAGATTTTAATGAAGAATGCCTTACCGATAGTCACAAGCTTATGCTGTATCGTATCGTACAGGAACAGCTCAACAATATCATTAAACATTCAGAAGCGGAGAATGTAATGGTAAAAATTTCCAAAACCGGCAATAAAGTTCTGCTCAATATCAGCGACGATGGCAAAGGAGCCGATCTTACTGCTGAAAGCCCTGTTGGACTCGGCTTAAGAAATATCCGGAACAGGATAGAATTATACGACGGGAAAGTTGATACGATTACCTCTCCCGGGAAAGGATTTGAATTAAAGGTTCAGTTTGAAGTGTAAGAACGGATGCCTGCATATGGTAACAACTGAAGCCTGTTTTTCTTACGATCCGATGCTTTGTATTAAAAACCCGCATCCCCGTTCCTGTAAAATTTGGGTGATTTACCGTTGCGTTTTTTAAACAATTTCGAAAAATAATAAACAGACTCAAAGCCTGTCTGCTGGGCGATTTCATTAATGCTTAAAGTAGAGTTTTCAAGTAAATATTTAGCCCTGTTCAAACGAAGGTTCAGCACGAACTGGTTAGGCGGTTCGCCTGTTAATCTTTTAAATTCTTTCCTGAAAGAAGAATAACCCATTGGTAATTCGCGGGCCATTTTTTCAAGATCAATATGCTTTTCCAAAGATTCCTGCAGCAGGAACTTGGCCTTCTCGATCAGTCTTCCGATCGGTGACCGGTCTGTATCATTACTCAGCGATGCGGAATACAGGTATCCCAATATTTGCAATGTAATGCCTGCGCTGATTTGCTGATAGCCGGAAGGCGCTGTTTGAACTGTTTCAATCAGCTTATGAAAAAGGTTGAGCAACTCAGAAGACAACCCAATTTTTATGAAAGGATATTTCACGTTAAAAAAATCATTCCTCATCAACTCATTTGCATAGTTACCGTTAAAGCCAATCCAGTATTCGTCCCAGCCTGAATTGGTATCGGGTTTATAACGATGCCATACACCAGCATGCAGGAACATACAGGTACCTTCAGTGATCTCGATCGGGTCTGCAAATTCCGATTCAAAAACACCGCCTCCCCTTGATACATATATTAACTGATGTCCGCGCAAAACACGTCCCTTATTCCAGGAAAAAGTGTGAGAAGACGGATGTTCATAATTTTTAGGATAATGCTGGTGAGGATATACTTTGGAAAAGCCCGCCGTATCCACATAAAGTCCCCATTTTTCTTCTACGAGCGTACCGCTCATGTATTTGCAGTAATCGTTCATATGGCATAAAGCATTTACTAAGATTGCGCTCAAAATATATCAAAAGGTACAAAAAGAAAATATTTTATCCATTTTTTTAAGTGTACCTGCTGAATAAATTTGTTCATCATTACATAAAAGTACAGTTCTGATTTGTACAAGACTCTTAAAACAAATAGAATGCTGCATGTTTAAAGTTGGATTGACAAGAGACTTTTTAACGCCGGAGGGAACATTAACATACAGGGATATGGGATTGGATATCCTGGATGCTGTGAAAGGGCTTGAATATGAGTTCCTGGAAAATTGGGAGTCTCCCCTGCAAGCCGCTACATTGGAGCAATATGACGCTATTATTTCCCTGGCGCCTGCTTATACGGCAGATAGTTTTAAGGGCGTAACGCGTTTAAAAGCCATTTGCAGGTTTGGTGTGGGATACGACATGGTTGATGTAGACGCATGCAGCAAAGCAAATATAATTGTAACCATTACTAAAGGCGCGGTTAATTATTCAGTGGCAGAAGCAACTATAACATGGATGCTTGCATTGAGTCATAAACTGGTAATGAAAGACAAACTGGTACGGGAGGGAAAATGGCAGGAAAGAAATCAATACACCGGTAGTGAGCTGCGCAACCGTACAATAGGAGTAATAGGATTCGGCGGCATTGGCAGCCAGTTGACGCAAATGCTGCAGGCATTTAAAATGAATACACCTCTTGTGTATGACCCATATATTGATGACGTAAAAGCAAAGGAGCTGGGAGTAAAAAAAACAGACCTGCACACGCTTTTGCAGCATGCCGATTTTATATCTGTCAACTGCCCTTTAACACCTGAAACAAAAAACCTGGTCGCCGAAAAAGAGCTGGCGCTTGTAAAAGATTCGGCTTATATAATTAATACGGCAAGAGGTGGTATTATACATGAAGAAGCTTTGATAAAAGCGCTGTTAAACAAAAAAATCGCCGGCTATGCAACCGACGTTTTTGAGCATGAACCGGCAGTTCCGGATCACCCTTTTTTTAATATGGATAATGTGTTGCTGGCGCCTCACTGCATTGCATGGACCCACGAATTATTCAGGGAAATCGGGCATATGGCCTGCACCCAGGTAGCCCAGGTAGCGCAGGGAAAAATCCCGGATCACATTTTAAATACAACCATATCAGACAACTGGTATGCTGAAAAAATAAAACAATAGCGTATGAATTCAAATACTAAAACGCCAGCCACCTACCAGCATTATATCAATGGTTCATTGCATGGTTCGGATGCTGCCAGCGACTATATTGACGTGCTCGATCCCTGTACTGAAGAAGTAATAGCACGGGTGCCAAGAGGCCGGCAAAAAGAAGCTGATATAGCCATAGATGCCGCCGCTGCTGCCCAGCACAATTGGAGCTTATTGCCCTCTGTTGAGCGTGCAAAGTACCTGAAAGCAATGGCGAATGTGATCAGGGAAAACCGCATTATGCTCGCGGAAACGCTGGCAAGGGAGCAGGCAAAAGTAAAAGCGCTTGCACAGGTTGAAATTGATGTAACGGCAGAGTACTACGACTACTATGCCGGATTTGCCCGAGCCTACGAAGGAGAGATCATACAGAGCGACCGGCCCGGCGAACAAATATTTTTACATAAATTACCGATCGGGGTGGCTGTGGGCATTTGTCCATGGAATTTCCCCTTTTTTGTAATGGCGCGTAAAGTAGCCCCATCCCTGTTAACAGGCAATACCATTGTGGTAAAAGTAAGTGAAGAAGCGCCGTTGACCTGCCTGGAGTTCACCAGGCTATTGGGCAAAGTGAACCTGCCCAGGGGAGTATTGAATGTTGTTTGCGGGTATGGAAATGAAATCGGCGAAGCATTGACCAACAACAGGCAGGTAGGTATTATCAGCCTGACCGGCAGCGTAGATTCAGGGCATAAAGTGATGGCCGCAGCCGCTAAAAATATCACCAAAGTCTCCCTGGAGTTAGGAGGCAAAGCGCCGGCTATTGTTTGCCGCGATGCCGACATGGATGTTGCCGTAAAAGCAATTGTGGCGTCAAGAGTTATTTATAGCGGGCAGGTTTGTAATTGCGCGGAGCGTGTATATGTGGAAGAAGCCGTGTACGATGAATTTTTGGAAAAGCTGACAACCGCCATGAAAGCGGTTAAAGTAGGGAACGCCTCTGCTGATAGTGATATTGACATGAGCGCACAGATCAACCAGAAGCAACTGGATAAGATTGCAGGTATGGTAGAAAGGGCGAAGGAAGCAGGCGCTAAATTGATACTGGGAGGTAAAAAGTCCACTGCGTTTGGTAAAGGCTATTTTTACGAACCTACCATCCTTGCCGATGTAAAACAGGATGCAGAAATTATGCAGAAAGAAGTATTTGGCCCTGTTCTGCCGGTTATGAAAGTGAAAGATTTTGACGAAGCGCTGCGGTTCGCCAACGACAGCGAATACGGGCTTACCTCGTCTGTATATACTAAAGACATTAATAAAATGCTGCGGGCAACCAAAGAACTGAAATTTGGTGAAGTATATTTTAACCGCGAAAATTTTGAGGCGATCCAGGGATTTCATGCCGGCTGGAGGAAATCCGGTATAGGCGGTGCAGACGGGAAGCATGGACTGGAAGAATATTTACAAACTAAAACGGTGTATATTCAACAAACCGCATAACTATTTTTAAGGAACGATTTGCATTAATGCCAAAAACGATTTTTATGACATCAAGATTATCCCTCATTCCGGCATCATGGGTACGCCGGTTAGCCTTTACAAGATTCGGGGCCTATGTATCCTGCTGCCTGCTGCTGCTGGTATCCCCTTCCATTGCCGAATGCAAGGACATTGTGGTGAAAACCGAGACCAATAAAATGGTTGAAATATCTTTCACCGCATCGTCTGCCTATACTGATCCCTTTAATGAAGTTGAGCTGGATGCCGTTTTTACGGATCCTTCAGGCAAACAACTGAAAGTGCCGGCCTTTTGGGCAGGAGGCAATACCTGGAAAGTCAGGTATGCGTCACCGTTACAAGGCGTTCATAGCTTTATAACCGTTTGTTCCAAAGCCTCCGATAAGGGCCTGAATAATATAAAAGGCAGGGTTGAAATAAAAAAGTATAAAGGCAATAACCTGTTATTACAACATGGCGCTGTAAAGGTAGCCGATGATAAAAGGCATTTTGCTTATGGTGACGGCACTCCTTTTTTCTGGATGGGAGATACCTGGTGGATGGGATTAACAAAAAGACTGGTGTGGCCGGAGGATGTAAAGCTGCTTGCGGATGACAGGATCAAAAAAGGATTTAACGTAGTTCAGATCGTAGCCGGGCTTTATCCCGATATGCCGGCTTTTGATGAAAGAGGAGAAAATGAAGCCGGCTTTCCCTGGGAAGCGAATTATACCGGTATAAGGCCTTCTTATTTTGACGCGGCAGACAAAAAGATCATGTACCTGGCCGACCAGGGTATTACTCCCTGCATTGTCGGAGCATGGGGCTATCATTTACCATGGCTGGGCGTTGACAAAATGAAGCAACATTGGCGTTACCTCGTTGCAAGATGGGGGGCGCTGCCCGTGGTATGGTGCGCTGCAGGTGAAACAACCATGCCATTTTATTTGTCGAAAACAAAAGAGGCTGATAAAGAATGGCAAAAAAATGAGTGGACAAATGTGATCCGCTATATAAAAGAAATTGATCCCTTCAAAAGAACGCTTACCGCACACCCGTCCAGGACAGCCAGGGAGTCGCTCTCTGATCCTTCCCTTCTTGATTTCGATATGCATCAAAGTGGTCATGGCAGCGGCCCTGCCAAACAAGCTGCCCAGGCATTGGATGGCTGGCGCACACAACCTGTAATGCCGGTAATGAGCGGTGAATCAAGATATGAAGCCCTGGCTATTCCCAAACCATTGCCTGCTGAAGCGCCACGTGGAGCCTTTTGGGCACATACCGTAAACAGCGGCTTAGCCGGGCATACTTATGGCGCCAATGGCATCTGGCAGTTAAACGGCATCAATAAACCCTATGGAAATTCACCGGGCGGTAACAACTGGGGCATTACGCCGTGGAATGAGGCTATGAACCTGGCAGGTTCCACACAAATTGGCGCGGCAAGGAAACTGATAGAATCCATTCCCGGCTGGAGCAGCTTTGAACCTCAGCCGGAAATGATCACACAGTGGTCATCCAAAGATACAGCGGTGCTGGCCGTAACAGCCAACAGCCAGTCCGCGCTGGCATACCTCCCTTCCCCGGGAAGCATCACTATTACTCTTCCCGCACCCGGTCAGCAATACAAAGGATTCTGGTTTAATCCCGTTACTATTACAAAAGAAAAGGAGCTCACACTTACTACCGATAATTCCGGGAAATTTATGGTTACTTCGCCTGCTGCTTCACAGGATTGGGTGTTGGTATTAACGAAAAACTGAAAATAACAATTATAATAAACCCATAACAACAGCTACAACAAAAGCCCTGATATTATTATCCTTAACCCTACATGCTAAAGAAGAATTATATGCAAAAAAGGTTTATTAATAAAACTGCCTGGGTAAGTGGCGCTGCACAGGGAATAGGTCGCAGTATTGCAGAGTTCTTTGCTGAAGAAGGGGCTAATGTAGCCGTTATTGACATTAAGGAGAAAGAAGGAAAACAAACGGTAGAATGTATAAAATCTAAAGGAGGCGCTGCAGTATTTTTTTTTTGTGACCTGAATGTAGAAGCACTGATACAAAAATCCATTACAGATACTGTAGCCGCTTTTGGAGGACTGCATATTATAGTGAACAACGGGGCCATCAATATGGTGAAGAGCCTTCATGAATACAGCACGGAAGAATGGGACAGACAGTTAAATATCAATCTCAAAGCCATCTTCCTCAGCTTTAAATACGCTTATCCTTACCTTAAAAAAAATACCGCCAGCAGCATTGTCAATATCGGGTCGGTGAGCAGCTTTGTGGGACAGGCAAAAACCCCCGGCTATATAGCGGCTAAAGGCGCGGTAATGATGCTGACCAAATCCATCGCGATAGACTATGCATCAGAAGGGATCAGGTGCAATACGGTTTGTCCCGGCATAACGAACACGCCTATGTTAAGACAACATACGGGCAGTGAGCTGGAAATTACCGAACGTTTGCACCGGGTACCTATAGGACGGATCTTGCAGCCCCGGGAAATTGCAAGCAGTGTTGCTTACCTGTGCAGCGATGATGCATCGGGCATTACCGGAACCAGTTTAATAATTGATGGCGGCTATCTTGCCACTGCCGAATGGGATGGAGGACTTTCATGATGAAAAAGATAAAAATTTCCTGTGCTGATTTTACTTTCCCGCTTTTACCGCACGATAAGGTATTAGATCTTATTGCCATGCTAGATTGTGAAGGCGTTGATATTGGATTGTTTACGGGGAGATCGCACATACAGGCTGGAACAGAATTCGACCGGTTGGAAGAAAAAGCAAAGCTTTTACAACAAAAAGCGGCGGACAGGGGCTTAGCCATCGCTGATATTTATCTGCAGCTTGATAATGACCTGGCCAAATTCGCCATCAATCATCCCGACGCGAAAAAAAGAAATTACGCGAGGGAACAGTTTTTAAAGCTGATTGAATATGCGCAATATGCAAACGCTGAACATATCACCTGTTTACCGGGAATGACATTTCCGGATATTGAATCTCTTACCGACTCTGTACAAAGAAGCTATGAAGAGCTGAGTTGGCGTGTAGAACAGGTAAATAAAACCAGTCTCTCTTTTTCAATAGAGGCGCATGTAGGTTCTCCGTATACCGATCCAAAAGAGGTAGTGGCTTTGGTGAAGTCTGTGCCCGGGCTTTATATCACACTAGACTATACTCATTTCATCAGGAATGGTTACTCGCAGCAGGAAGCTGATATACTGCTCCCGTATGCCAATCATTTCCATGCACGTGGGGCACAACCCGGTAAACTACAATCATCAGTAGCCGACAATACCATTGATTACGAAAAAATAGTGCAGCAATTAAAAGCAGGAAACTATGCAGGCTGGATAGGACTGGAATATATATGGATCAAATGGGAGCAATGCAACCAGGCAGATACACTGAGTGAAACAATTTTACTAAGAGATATTCTTTTGGAAAGTATCAATAAAAGCAATTGAGCATGAAAACAACGGCTTTGCAATCAATGCGGAAAAAGCTGGCTGAACATCATACACTATACGGGCTGTGGGTAACCCTTGAATCGCCCTCCATTACCGAAATTGCCGTGCATTGCGGGCTCGACTGGATAATAGTAGATGCTGAGCACGGGCATTTGGACTGGCATAATATTACAGAACATATAAGAGCCGCCGTACGCAGCAACACCGTTGTATTAGTGAGGATTTCGCATATAGATGAAGGGATCATTAAACGGGTGCTGGATATAGGAGCAGATGGTATAGTGGTTCCGCATATTGAAAGCGCGGCAGATTGGAACAGGGCACTCTCCTATGCGAGATACCCACCCGCAGGCATACGCGGCATAGGCGCCGAAAGGGCTACCAAATGGGGCAGCGGATTTGCGCAACATGTAAAAGATGCCAACGAAAACCTGATGATGATCCCTATGATTGAATCAGTAAAAGGCGGAGAACATATTGATGAAATTATTGCGGCAGATCATACCGAGATCATTTTCTTCGGGCCTGCAGATTACTCCGCTTCTGCAGGATATGCCGGAGAGTGGGAAGGCAAAGGTATAGCCGAAACCATCAATAATATAAAAAATAAAATTATTGCCGCAGGAAAAAATTGCGGTGTAATGGCAAGAACCAAAGAAGATGTACAGCACAGGCGTCAGCAGGGCTTTCGCATGTTATCCATCGGAGCCGACGCAGGGCTTCTTCTAAAAACAATTAAATCTTTTTTCGAAGTATAATATGACTACCAATACGACGATTCCTTCCGGCTCAGCAGACGGGAGACTGGAAACTATTACCCCTATAGGAGCCGGCTCTATTATAGAACTGGCGCCCGGTATTATTTGTGAAGCCCAGGTAGGCGCGCACAATAAAGCCGTTCATTTATTTACAGCGATCGTTACGTTTGAAGCAAAGTGTTCGCTGCCGGCGCATACTCATCCTCATTCGGAGTCTATAACGCTTCTGAATGGAGATGCCATTGTTGAAGTTGAAAACCGCAGGTACCACCTGAAGCAATACGACAATATAACCATTCCTGAAAATGTAATGCACAAAGTGATCAATCATTCAGGAACGGAGAAAGCGCTATTTCACATTGCCATGCCGGTATCTTCGCCGCAAAGAAATATCAGCGAAGAAATATTGGATGAATACATATCCATACCTGATGACGTAAATGGTAAATCCGGCAAGGAATATATTACACGCTTTAACAAAGCGGATCGCTATAATGCCGGCGTCCATACTGCATTTATTGATTATTTCAACGAAGCGATGCTTGCAGGCGTTGGGATGAGTGGCGGGCTGGGAATTTTTTATACCAACGGGAGGCTACCGGCGCATTTGCATGCATTTGATGAATCTATTTGCATCATTTCGGGCGAAGCCATTTGTGTAACGCAGCAAAACCGGTATACGCTTTCTGATCTGTCAACAGCATTACAGCCTCACGGGCTACCCCACTATTTTATCAATCCCTTTCACAACGAAATGCATATGATATGGGTGTATGCCGGAGCCATGCCTGTAAGAACAGAGGTAGCAGATTTTTAAACCAGTTGATCGGCAAGCTATTTTTGATTCAATGCTGCCCAATATATGTTTAGTCAAAAAGTATAAATGAATTGTCAGGATGTCCATTTTAGTTGATATGCTCCTACTGTAATTTTATCACGTTAAGATTTCATTACTCAAAAACTGTACTTCTACCAAAACAGCACTTCTGTATTAAAAATAAAAATTAGTCATTATGAAAAAACGAGGATTGCCATTTCCATCCTGGAAAAGCTGTAGTATGCTTTTGATTCTGCTTATGGGCTTTTACAGCGCTTCCTTTTCACAGGATCTATCCAAAATCTCCGGCATCGTTGCCGACTCTGCAGACGGCAAACCTTTGGTTGGAGTTACTGTAACAGTACAGGGTACATCCAAAGCAACCAAAACCAACAATGCTGGCGCTTTTACTATTGAAGCGGCCAAAGGAGCATCACTTATTTTTAGCTTTACCGGCTACAACCCGCGCACTGTTTCGGTAAGCAACGATAACGACATTAACATCAGCCTGGGCGCAATTTCACAAAACCTGAGTGAAGTGGTGGTAGTAAGCTATGGTACACAAAAGAAAAGAGAGCTTACCGGCGCTATAGCGAATATCAATGCCAAAGAATTAAAAGATCTGCCTGTTACCAACGTAGGGCAAAAACTACAGGGCAGGCTGGCAGGCGTTCAAATCAACCAGAATACCGGGCAGCCCGGAGCGAATATGGCCATCCGTATACGCGGTGCGGCATCTATCAATGCCGGTAACAACCCGTTGATCGTAGTAGATGGATTTCCCATTGAAAGCGGCCTGAATACCATTGATCCTGATATGATAGAGTCCGTGAGCGTATTAAAAGATGCGGCAGCCTCCTCACTATATGGTTCACGGGCAGCCAACGGTGTGCTCCTTATCACCACCAAACAGGCAAAAGCAGGACAGCGCAGCATACAGTTTACCAGCTATGTGGGATTGCAATCCGTTTCAAAACGAGGCAAACCCGACCTGATGGACGCCCGTGAATTTGCGCAATTCAAAAAAGAGTATTATGAAGATGCGGCGCGTTATGAAAGTTACACCGGAGGCGTTCCCGCGCAATATCAAAATCCCGAGCAAATTGATCCTTCTGAAGGAACCGATTGGTTCGATGTTCTGTTAAGAAAAGCATTGATCCAGAATTATAGCCTGTCTCTTTCTTCAGGGGGTAAATATGTAAGGTCTGTTGTTGGTATGAGCTATAATAAGCAGGATGGGGTAATGATCAATCAAAAATCTGAAAGATTTACTGTATCCAGCAATAATACGTTTTATGCCAGCGACAAATTAACCTTTGGATTGAATGCGGGCATTACAAACCAGATAGACAATATCACCCCTAACCTGGGTAACGGGCGTAACATTATACAGGTAGCCTATTTAAGCGATCCTGCTTTAAAATATAAAAACGATGATGGAACTTATCCCATCGGATTTGCACCTCCCGGCATGTTCTCCACACCTAATTATTACCGGGTATTGATGGAAACGGTTAGCCCGAATAAATCGCTTACACTGATAGGTAATGCTTATGGAGCATATAAAATAATAGACGGGCTGGAGTTTAAAAGCAGCATCAACGTTAATATGAATAATACCATCAGCAGGCTGTTCCGCCCTTCAACCATATTGGGAGGCCCGCAGCCCGCCGCATCAGCATCGGCAAGCTATAATACCAGCAGCTTTACCTCATGGATGACGGAGAACACACTGACTTATACCAAACAGTTATTGCAGAAACATAACGTAGAAGCATTTGTTGGATACACTGCTCAAAAAGTAACTTTTGAGAACAGCGGCATCAACGGTTCTCAATTCCCGGGAGATTACATTGAATGGCTGAACGTAGCAGCGACAAGGATAGGCAATGTTGGATCTTCAGACTATTCGGTATTGTCATATATCGGCAGGGTAAATTATAACTATGACGGCAAATACATTTTATCGGCTGCTCTCAGGAGTGATGGCTCATCACGCTTTGGCGCCAATAACAGGTACGGTACCTTTCCTTCCATTTCCGCCGGTTGGGTAATATCTGATGAGAATTTTATGAAAAGCATCCCGGCAATCAATTTTTTAAAGTTGAGAGGTAGCTGGGGTAAGGTAGGCAATAACAATATCGGCAACTACACCTACCTGGCCGGTGTTGCCCAGGCTAATTACGTATTCAACAACCAGTTGGCATCTGGAAGCGCGTTAAACGGTATCGGCAATGCCAACCTCACCTGGGAAACTACGGCAGGATACGATATTGGCGTAGACGTAACATTGCTTAACAACAGGATTTCATTTGCATACGACTATTACTATAAAAAAACAGACGGATTGTTGTATGGTATAGATATTCCTGTTCAATCCGGCTTTTCTACCATTACTTCCAATATAGGCAGGTTTGATTTCTGGGGGCATGAGTTTACCATTGATACCAGGAACCTGACAGGCGCTCTTACATGGACAACCAATTTAAATGTTTCCATACCAAGGAATATTGTAAAGAAGCTGGGCACCAATGACGCGCCTATAGGCGGTTACCAGGAATACTGGGATGATAACAGGACCGCTGTTGGTATGCCGATCGGTATGTTCTACGGCTATATCAATACAGGTGTATACATGACACAGCAGGAATGGGAAACACAACCACACAACTCCACCTCTATGGTGGGTACAGCAAGGTTTGCTGATCTGGGCGGTCCTGACGGAAAACCGGATGGAAAAATAGACGCCAACGACAGAACCTGGATCGGCAATCCTAACCCGGACTTCCTTTTTGGCATCACCAATAACCTGGAGTATAAGAACTTCGACTTAAGCGTGGTGATCTCGGGCTCAGTAGGAAACGACATTGCGGATGATGCGTTCCAGTCAACAGAGAACCTGGATGGTGTATTTAATGTTAGGAAAGGTGTTGCGAACAGGTGGAGATCAGAGGAAAATCCCGGTGACGGCATTTATCCCAGGACAAGGGCGGGTACTACTGCCGATTTCAGGAACTTCACCACAAGACAGGTATTCAGTGGTACTTACCTGGCTGTTAAAAATATTACATTAGGCTACCGGGTACCGCTCAATGAAAATGCAACCATTAAAAGCGTACGCCTGTATTTTACCACTCAAAATCCATTGATGTTCACCAAATACCCGGGCATGAACCCTGAGATCAGCCTGAACGGGCTGGATGGCTTGAGATTGGGCCGCGACTTTACAGCATTCCCCATAGCCAGGGTATATACATTAGGTGTAAACGTTCAATTCTAAAACCTACACTTAAATATCATTATATGAAGTATAAAATATTGTTAGTAATTATATCGGCGGTTTTCCTTTTCTCCTGTAGTAAGGACTTTTTAAATCTCACTCCGCCTACATCCCTCAGTTCTGCCTCCTTTTTCCAGGACCGTAACCAGTTTATGCAGGCATTGAACGCCGCGTATGTGCCTTTACGTGATGTGGCTATTGTAGGTGTTTACGAGGACGAGATGAGATCAGATAACACATTTTTTACGATTTACCAGGCCAACCGCGGCTTTGAACCCCATAGGGAAGCGTATACGCAGTTTATTGATAATGCGCAATCAAGCGCTATCCCGAACTCGCCCGGAAGCCGGTGGACTGCCGATTATTCCGGCATTTCAAGAGTGAATACGATCCTCAACCAGCTTACCGACAATAGCTTTCTGTCGCAGGGTGCAAAAGATACGCTCATGGGTGAGTCATCATTTTTGAGAGCATTCTATTATTTTGACCTGGTAACGCATTACGGAGGAGTACCCCTTCACCTGGAACAGATCCAGAATTCGGAAGAATCATTTAAGCCCCGTAACAACGTTGATGATATATACACACAAATAAAAGCTGATCTTGCAACAGCCATTCCTTTATTGCCAACGATCACAAGTTTCCCCCAATCAGGACGGGCAAGTAAAGGGGCCGCTAAAATGTTATTAGCCTACGTGTATATGACACAGCCTTCTCCCGATTATCCGAAAGCAGAGCAGGAATTAAAAGACATCACGAATATGAACTATTCACTGCTTCCTGATTATGAAGATGTGTTTGATCCTGCCAATAAAAATCACAGGGAATCCATATTCGATGTTCAGTATATGTCGGACCTGGTGAGTGGTCAGCAAAGCCAGTTTGCCTGGGTATTTATGCCCAAAGCAACCAACAGCTCTTTGATCATGGGCTTTGACGGGGGACGTATGAACATTTTCAGCGGGTGGAATGTACCCACCGATGAAATGGTTGAATCTTATGAAGACGGAGACGAAAGGCTTCCCGCATCTGTAGCAGTAGTGGAAGGTACAATAAGCGGGGTAGAAGATTTTACAATTTCTGAAATAAAAAGCCCTGTAGGGTATACCCCCGCACCCGGTACTGCATACAGGTATATGGTAAAAAAATATTTTCATCCGCCTTATTCGGTTTCATTTAACACACCCGATAACTTTCCCATCTTCAGGTATTCGGGAGCGTTATTGCTGCTGGCGGAATGCCTGGCAGAGCAGGCCAGAGAACCGGAAGCATTGCCCTACCTGAACCTGGTGCGTACCAGGGCCGGATTACCCGCCCTTGGCGCCGCTACCAAAGAAAACATCGCCAATGAAATGCGGCATGAGCTGGCATACGAAAATCATCGCTGGCTGGATCTCATCCGCACCGGTAAGGCTATTGAAACGATTACCGCCAAGGGAAATCGTTTGAAAGCAATATACGGCTGGATATTGCCCGCAGCCTTCAACATTACCCAGAACAGATTTATTTATCCTATCCCCGCAAGAGAGCTTCAGATCAATAAAGAGCTGACTCAAAATCCCGGGTACGAATAACATTTTCAGGGGCTATGATTGTAACAGGAGATAATATACCTATTATTTCCTGTTCTTCTTTTTTACAGTACCCGCCCGAATGGCGCAGCCGGGCAGGCCTCACTACCGTCAATGTAAGAGAGATGTAAGAAATCGGCTATTACTGCCTCATAGAGGCAGACCGTTTGTAAAAACCAGTCTCTGCTATCTTTGCACCGTAGGTGCTACCCTTGAGGGGCTGTACCTATGACACGGCAGAAAATGCTGTTGACAAATAACTACAACCGGTTGCGCCTGCGGTGTAAGTACGATGGATCAATAAAGTAAATACACTCAGTTGAGCTTACTTTTTATTTGAAACTATTTTAAAATTTGTGATGAAGCTGAAAAAAACAGGTAAAAGCTGGTTGCTGTTTGTATTGCTGAATGCTGTTTGTGTAGCCCAGATAAAAAGCCAGGCCCCTGCTGTTGCCGAATTGCGTTGTCAGTACCTCCATAACCCTTTAGGCATAGATATTCCTGATCCCGCTCTCGGATGGATCATCAAAGTGCCGGAAAGCAGCGGTTTAACCGATGTTCATCAAACCGCTTATCATATCCTGGTGGCGTCTTCTCCCGGGTTACTAGAAAAAAACACAGGTGATATATGGGATTCTAAAAAAGTACCGTCTGCCAGCTCCACGCATGTATTATTCGGAAAAGCGGGAAAGGGAAAACCCGCCAAAACATTACAAACTGAAATGCGCTGCTACTGGAAAGTAAAAGTATGGACAACTTCAAAGAGCGGCAAAGAAGTAGCCTCAGTATGGAGCGAGCCTGCTATGTGGACAATGGGACTGCTAAATAAGAACGACTGGAAAGCAAAATGGATCGGCTTGAATGGAGATGATGAAATAAAAGATACGGTAACAGAACACCGGCGGTTAGCTGCAAGAATGTTACGAAAGGAATTCAACATCGGTAAAAAAATACAGCGTGCTTATGTATATATATGCGGCGTTGGTTTTTATGACATGTATATGAATGGTCAGTTGATCAGCGATCAGCTAATGAGCCCCGCCCTCTCCGGCTACAACAAAAGAGTATTGTACTCCTGCTTTGATGTGAGCGCCCGGCTTAAGAATGGCGGTAATGCAATAGGAATAGTATTAGGCAACGGACGTTTTTTCGCCCCCCGGAAAAAAGTGCCTGTACCTATGCATGATTACGGTTATCCGAGAGCATTGATGCAGCTGCACATACAATACAGTGATGGTACAAAAGAGAGCATTGTAACAGACGGGCAATGGAAAGTCTCGGCCAATGGTCCCATAAGGGCCAATAACGAATACGACGGCGAAGAATATGATGCCAGGATGGAAATGCCCGGGTGGAGCAATGCGGGCTTTAATGACCGCGAATGGAAGCCTGCGGAAATTTTACCTGCGCCAGGCGGTACAATGGAAGCCCAACTGGTAGAACCCATACGCATAACCGAAGTGTTAAAGCCCAGGCAGATACTGCAACCCAGGCCGGGCATATGGATGGTTGATTTCGGGCAGGCGTTTTATGGGTCTGTTCGTCTTAAGGTGAAGGGAAACAGGGGAACCACAGTAAAAATGCATTCGAGCTTTAACATCTTACCGGATGGTACCTTAAAATACCAGAACGACCGCAGCGCGTTAAATACCGATATCTACACACTTAAAGGAGAAGGTGTTGAAATATGGCATCCCCGCTTTAAAGGAAATGCTACCCGCTGGGTACAGGTGGAAGGATTTCCCGGAACACCCGGTGCAGATAATTTCGAGGGACTGGTGATACATACCGATTTTGAAAAAACAGGGGAATTTGCTTCTTCCAGTGAACTGCTGAACCGCATTTATATGAATGCGCGATGGGGAACACGCATGCAGAACCGGAGCCTGCCCATGGAACCCGACCGCGATGAAAGAATGCCATGGAGCGGGCATCCTTCCAAAACTTCGGAAAGTGAGGGCTGGGCTTTTAACGTGGCGAATTTTTACGATCACTTCCTGCATAATTACAGGGCGCACCAGGCGGATGACGGCAGCCTGCAGGAGATACTCCCACCCTATTGGACCTTTAACAGTAAAGGTATTTTGTGGCCCAGCGTTGCCACTGTTATCCCGGACTGGATGTACAGCTTTTACGGGGATATAAGGATACTGCAAAGCAACTACAACATGATGAAACGCTTTGTGGAGTTCACTACCCAAACTTACCTAAAGCCTGACTATACAACCGATAAATGTGATTACGGCGATTGGGTGAACGCCATTAATATGGGAGGATCGGGAGAACAAACACCCAAGGGATTACTGGGAACAGCTTATTTATATAACAATTGCAGGATCGTTCAGCGGGCCGCCAAAATAGTAGGTTATCAAAACGATGAAGCCAAATTCAGGGAGCTGGCAGATAAAATATATATTGCCTTTAACAACCGCTTCCTGGATAAGGCAACCGGTGTATACGAAAGCGGCTCACAATGCGCTTACGTTTTACCGTTAGCCTTTGGACTGGTTCCGGATGAACATAAGGAAAAAGTAATTGCCAACCTGGTAAAAGACATCATGGAAACCCGCAAAGGGCATACTTCCGTGGGATTGATAGGCATGCAATGGCAGATGCAGGTGCTTACCAGTATCGGCCGGCCGGATGTAGCCTATACGATCGCTACCCGCACCGATTTACCCAGTTGGGGCTATATGGTTTCAAAGGGCGCCACTACCAGTTGGGAACTGTGGAACTCCGATACAACGGGCCCGGGCATGAATGGTGAAAGCCAGAAGATATTATCGGGGAATTTTGAAGCCTGGTGTTATCAAACACTGGGTGGTATTAATTACGACCCGGAGCAACCCGGCTTCAAACATATCATTCTAAAGCCTTATCCTGCGAACGGTCTTACATTCGTGAACACGTCTTTTAAATCTTTATTCGGTGTTATTGAAAGCAACTGGAAAATAGAAGGCGACCAGTTTGACTGGCGCTTTACTATCCCGCCCAATACAAATACCACGGTGTATATACCCCCTCAATATACTCAAGGCGTCCGGCTGAATGGAAAGCAGGTGACTGATCCACATTTGAAGCTGGGATCGGGTGTTTATCATCTTTCCGGCAAAGCCACGCCAGCACCATAAAACAAGAGCCCGGTGCGACTTAAGCCGTAAAACCTATAAGGTTTGCCGGACAGCATTGCAGCGCTGCAAACCTTATAGGTGTATTTCGTCTCGCCGTTTCGTTCCGACGGGGTCTTCACAGCCAGGTAATTGTGCCCCGGCGAATCCCTCAGCAAAAGAACGAATAGGATAATTTTCAAATACATTAACTTTGTCCTGCGCTTATACTGTTTGTATAAGCGGTTCGTCCTAAATAAAAGTCAGGTAAAACACGATTATCTGGCTATATTTCAGGAATTTTGCCATCCATTTTTTAATTATTACGAAATGAGTCAGTTACCAGCATCCTTGTTTGACAAAGTTTGGGACGCCCATGTGGTGAGGAGCATTCCTGATGGGCCCGATGTGTTATTTATTGACCGTCATTTTATTCATGAAGTTACCAGCCCGGTAGCGTTTCTCGGTATTGAAAGCCGCGACATCCCGGTGTTATACCCGCAGCGCACTTTTGCTACGGCAGATCATAATACCCCGACTATCCACCAGGACCAGCCGGTTAAAGACCCGTTGTCTGCAAAGCAGTTGGCGGCGCTTTCCAGCAATGCTGAAAAATATGGTATTTCCATTTGGGCATTGGGCAGTCCCAAAAACGGTATTGTGCATGTGGTGGGCCCTGAAAATGGTATTACCCTGCCGGGCATGACAATAGTTTGCGGCGACTCACATACCTCTACGCACGGCGCTTTCGGTTGTATCGCTTTCGGTATTGGTACTTCAGAAGTGGAAATGGTGCTGGCATCACAATGTATCATGCAACCCAAGCCAAAGAAAATGCGCATTACCATCAATGGTAAATTAGGAAAAGGTGTACTGCCCAAGGATGTGGCTTTATATATGATCTCACAGATCACGGCGAGCGGCGCCACCGGTTATTTCTGCGAATACGCCGGCGAAGTATTTGAGAATATGAGCATGGAAGGCCGCATGACGGTTTGTAATATGAGCATTGAAATGGGCGCCCGTGGTGGTATGATCGCTCCTGATGAAACTACGTTCAATTATGTAAAAGGCAGGGATAAAGCTCCCAAAGGTGAAGCCTGGGATAAGGCACTGGCTTACTGGAAAACATTGAAAACAGATGATGGCGCAGCGTTTGATAAAGAGCTGGTTTTTGACGCGGCGAATATAGAACCGCAGATCACTTATGGTACCAATCCCGGGTTGGGAACCGGCATTACACATTCCATTCCTAAAGCTTCCGAAGTAAAGGATGGTGAGGCTTCTTACAAAAAATCTTTGGCATATATGGATTTCCAGGAAGGGCAGCCTCTCCTCGGTAAAAAAATAGATTATGTGTTTTTGGGAAGCTGCACTAATGGACGTATAGAAGATTTTCGTGCATTTGCCAAAGTAGTAAAAGGCAGGAAAAAAGCCGACAACATTACTGCATGGTTAGTGCCCGGCTCTCATATTGTGGAAGAACAGATAAAGAAGGAAGGCATATTGGATATTCTTAAAGAAGCGGGTTTTGAATTAAGACAACCCGGGTGTTCCGCCTGCCTGGCAATGAATGATGATAAGATCCCCGCCGGCAAATATGCGGTAAGCACCAGCAACAGGAACTTTGAAGGCCGCCAGGGCCCCGGAGCACGCACCCTGCTCGCCAGCCCTTATGTGGCGGCAGCGGTAGCAGTTACGGGGGTGGTAACGGACCCGAGGGAACTGTTGAGTGAGGCGTAGAAAAGAAGCTATTAGCTATCAGTTGTCAGCAATCAGCGGTTAGTAAATCTCAAATCTTAAATTTCAAATCTCAAATTTCTTCATGGCTTACGATAAATTTACGGTATTAAGAAGTACGGCGGTTCCGATGCCGATTGAAAATGTGGATACGGATCAGATTATCCCGGCGCGTTTTTTAAAAGCAACTGAACGAAAAGGATTTGGTGATAATCTTTTCCGCGACTGGAGATATAACAGTGATGATACACCGAAGAAAGATTTTGTGCTGAACAACCCCATCTACTCAGGTAAGATCCTGGTGGGCGGAAAAAACTTTGGCAGCGGCAGCAGTCGCGAGCATGCTGCCTGGGCAATATATGATTATGGTTTCCGCTGCGTGGTATCCAGCTTTTTTGCAGATATCTTTAAAGGCAATTCTTTAAACGTGGGTATACTGCCCGTAACCGTTAGCGAAGGCTTCCTGGATAAAATATTCAAAGCTATAGAGGCTGATCCAAAAACAGAGTTGGAAGTAAATCTTCCTGAACAAACTGTCACTTTACTTGCTACAGGCGAAAGTGAGCAATTTGATATAAACGGTTACAAAAAGCATAACCTGACGAATG
This sequence comes from Chitinophagaceae bacterium, assembly GCA_019638595.1. Lineage (GTDB taxonomy): Bacteria > Bacteroidota > Bacteroidia > Chitinophagales > Chitinophagaceae > Agriterribacter. The sequence continues at coordinate 50,011 of JAHBTJ010000022.1, read as the reverse complement.
GTTATGATGATATAGATTACCTGCAGGCTATGAAGAGTGATATTACCGCTTTTGCAGAAAAAAGTTTATACTAAAAAGCCCATCCCAACCCTTCCCAATGGGAAGGGCTTATTAAATATCTTACAATAAGATGACTCCTCAAGATAAAACAGATTCCAGCTCCCTTCTCTCCCGGAGAGGGGTTGGAGGAGAGGCTTCGTACATTGAAATAATGGATACTACCCTGCGTGATGGTGAACAAACCAGCGGCGTATCTTTTTCAGCCTCGGAAAAATTAACGATAGCGCAGTTATTACTCACAGAAGTAAAGGTTGACCGCATTGAGATCGCTTCCGCCCGCGTGTCGGAAGGCGAGTTTGACGCGGTAAAAAAAATCACTTCCTGGGCCAAAGCGAATAAGCTTCTGAATAAAGTAGAAGTGCTCACTTTTGTGGATGGCCATACATCTATTGACTGGATGCAGAAAGCCGGCGCCAAAGTGATGAACCTGCTAACGAAAGGATCGTTGAATCATTTGATCCACCAGCTAAAGAAAAAGCCCGAACAGCATTTTGCGGATATAGCGGCAGTAATAGCGCTTGCTAAAAAGAAAGGCATTGAAACCAATGTATACCTTGAAGACTGGAGTAATGGTATGCGCCATTCACCGGAATACGTATTCCAGTATCTTGATTTCATTGTTACACAGCCGGTAAAAAGGGTTATGCTTCCCGATACACTGGGCATTCTTATTCCTTCGGAAGTGTACGAGTTTGTATCCGCTATAACACAACGTTATCCCGATATACATTTTGACTTTCACGGGCATAATGACTATGATCTTGGTACCGCTAATGTGCTGGAGGCAGTACGGGCAGGGGCGCATGGATTGCATCTTACCGTAAACGGAATGGGTGAAAGAGCAGGCAATGCACCGCTTGCCAGCGCTATCGCGGTGCTGAATGATTTTATGCCGGGCGTTAAAACGTCGGTAGTAGAAAAATCATTGTACAGCGTGAGCAAGCTGGTAGAAACTTTCTCCGGTTTTCGTATCCCGGCGAACAAACCCGTGGTGGGAGAAAATGTATTTACACAAACCGCGGGCATACATGCGGATGGCGATAAAAAAAACAAATTATATTTCAGCGACCTGATGCCGGAGCGTTTTGGCCGCCAGCGTAAATACGCGTTGGGCAAAACCAGCGGTAAAGCCAATATTGAAAATAACCTGCATCAGTTGGGTATCCAGCTTTCCGACAACGATCTTAAAAAAGTTACACAACGCATTATTGAGCTGGGCGACAGAAAGGAAGTGGTAACACAGGCTGATCTGCCATATATCATATCTGACATACTTGATAACGCGATTGAAGATAAGGTAAGCATTGATAACTATGTGCTTACGCATTCTAAAAGCATGCATCCCTCTGCAACGGTGAGGGTTACCGTACAGGGCGATTCCTATGAAGAACATGCGCAGGGCGACGGGCAGTATGACGCCTTTATGAATGCGCTGAAAAAAGTGTATAAGCAGCGAAAGATGGAGCTGCCTGTACTGACCGATTATGCAGTTAGAATACCTCCCGGCGGTAAGAGTGATGCGTTGTGCGAAACGGTAATTACCTGGCGGCATAATAATAAGGAATTTAAAACCCGCGGGCTTGACAGCGACCAGACGGTATCTGCTATTAAAGCTACGCAGAAGATGTTGAATATGGTTTGAGAGCGATGGGCTATCAGCAGTCAGCTATCAGCTATCAGCAATTTATGGTGTATATTTTTTGTTTTTAGTTGAAAACTTCAAACCACAAACCCGTCACTTGAAACCTGAAACTTGTAACCACATATAAAATGACAAAAAACATTCTCATTGTTCCCGGAGACGGCATCGGGCAGGAAGTAACAGCAGTAGGTAAAAAAGTATTGGATAAGATAGCAGCAAAGTTCGGTCATACATTCACGTATGATGAAGCTTTGATAGGGCATGTAGCTATTGAAGCTACCGGCAATCCCCTGCCTGATGAGACTTTAGTGAAAATGAAAAAATCTGACGCTGTATTATTCGGTGCTGTGGGTCATCCCAAATATGATAACGACCCAACCGCTAAAGTAAGACCGGAACAGGGCCTGCTGAAAATGCGTAAAGAGCTTGGCTTATACGCCAACCTGCGCCCAATAAAATTATTTGATGAATTGCTGAGCGCTTCAAGCATCAAGCCTGAAGTGCTGAAAGGCGCTGACATCTTATTTTTCCGCGAGCTCACAGGCGATATATATTTTGGTGAGAAAGGAAGAAAAAATAATGGTGATACTGCGTTTGACCTGGCGGAATACAGCCGTTTTGAAGTAGAGCGTATCGCACGCAAAGCTTTTGAAGCAGCCAGAACAAGAAGAAAGAAACTTTGTTCGGTTGATAAAGCCAATGTGCTGGAAACTTCCCGCCTGTGGCGTGAAGTAGTGCAGAAAGTAGCGCTTGAGTATCCTGATGTAGAAGTAGAGCACCAGTTTGTAGATGCGGCAGCCATGATCCTGATCAAAGATCCCCGCCGTTTTGATGTGGTAGTTACCGCTAATCTTTTCGGCGATATATTAACTGATGAAGCTTCACAGATCGCCGGCTCCATGGGTATGCTGGCTTCCGCGTCTGTAGGTGATGGCACAGGCGTATACGAACCCATTCATGGTTCCGCGCATGATATTACCGGTAAAGGTGTAGCCAATCCTTTAGCTTCCATATTATCTGCTGCATTATTACTGGATATTTCATTCGGACTGAAGGCTGAATCAGAAGCCATCATCAATGCGGTTGACAAAGTATTGAAGGCCGGTTTCCGCACAAGAGATATTGCAGATACCCAAACGCCTGCTGATAAAATACTGGGTACCGAAAAAATGGGAGAAGAGGTATTGAGACATATTTAACCTGAATTTAAATGAACGGCCGGCTTTCAGTTATGGGCTGTCAGCTATGGGCAGTGGGCTATAAGCAGTCAGTCGAGTTAACAATTAGTGGGCTCCATCATTGAGCCGTGACATGGTGCTTTTGTTTGTCACAGCTTTCTGATTTGTAAGTTTTACAAACAGGTAGCCGCTATGCGGCATATTGCAGATACGTAACCAGGGTGAATGAAATACTTGTAGTCAGTTACTCTACTGTATAAAATGCTGTTGGGCATACCGGATTTACTGTGCCATCGGCACAACCCGTTTGTAGACAAAAAGGATAATTTTCAATAATGCGCCATAGGCGCTACCCTGGTTATATCAAAGAAATACCACACGGGCACATATTGGGAGGTTCCCTACGGGGATGATATGAGTTATTGAAGCATTTAAAAGTGTAGAGCGATGAATGAGCTGCATCAGTTTAGATGCGGTTGGGCTGGTTTTCTCAGCAGCAATTTGGAATATTCATTCCAAATCATTTATCTTTGCTCCGTGGATAAAAAAGAACAGATAATTGTAGCAGCCATGAAGCTGCTGGTTGAAAAAGGGGTACAGGCTACGCCTATGTCTGCCATAGCCAAAGCTGCGGGTACCGGTATGGGCACCATTTATAATTATTTCGCCACCAAGGAAGACCTGATCAACGCCATTTACCTGTACATAAAAAAGTCGGAAGTGGCATTAGTTACGAAGAGTATTGATCCGAACGCTCCTCTTAAAGCCCGTTTCCTGAGTTACTACACCGCTTTCATCCGTTTTAACCTGAAATATCCTGAGAGCTTTGCTTTTATGGACCAGATGCAGAACTCACCCGTTATTCATTGCAGTACCAAAGATGAGGGGAAAGCTGCTTTTATGCCCGTAATTGAACTGATACAACAAGGGCAGAAGGACGGCATTATTAAACAACTGGAGCTGGAAGCCATCCTGTATTTTTTGGCTGGCGCCTTAACTACCTATATCCGCTGGATCCTTAGCAGTAAGCAAAACGGTTCCCGGCATCTTGAACATCATTTGCGCATGGTTTGGGATGCCATAAAAGAATAAATTTTTTTAAAAATAAATGGAATGAATATTCAGTCCAAAAACATATATATTGAACAGTTTACACTTAAAAATTAAATAGAAATGAAACCACTTAAAATTATACTTACAGGCGCCACAGGCATGGTGGGAGAAGGTGTGCTGCTGCATTGTTTGCAAAGCAGCGATATTGCGGAAGTACTGATGATCAACAGGAGACACTATGAAATGTCACATCCCAAATTGAAGGAACTGCTGGTTACAGATTTTAATGCGCTGGGGGAAAATGCAGAACAGTTACAAGATTATGACGCCTGCTTTTATTGTGCGGGCGTTAGCTCAGTGGGCATGAACGAAGCAGATTATACGCGCATTACATACGATACTACCATGAACTTTGCAAAAGTGCTGGTAAATATCAATCCGCAAATGGTGTTTCATTTTATAACCGGCGCCCACACCAATACCCAGGGCAGGCAAATGTGGCAGCGTGTAAAAGGCAGAACGGAAGACGATTTGATGAAGCTGGGATTCAGGGGACAGTATAATTTCCGCCCGGGTTTTATGAAACCTGTAAAAGGACAGAAGAATGTACGCTGGTTTTTTAAGCCTGTTATAGCAGTTTTTCCTTACCTGTTTCCCAGGCAGTCGCTTACATTACACGAAGTTGGCCAGGCAATGATCAATGGCGTTGCAAAAGGATATAATAAGCAAGTGCTGGAAATAAACGATATAAGGAGATTGGCTAACAGCTAAATCATCTATCATCCGGCAGTTCAAATCCTTTTGAATATTGTAAACATGAAACGTATCCGTAAAATATTGAAGCGCGCTGTAATTACTATAGTGTCGCTGCTCATTATAATAACCATCACTATATTCTTTTATATGAAACAGTCAAAATTCGGGAAGCTTCCTTCCGGTGCAAGACTTGAACAGCTTAAACAATCGCCCCACTATAAAAACGGGAAATTCGTTAACCAGACAGTACGTCCTACCATCACCGAAGGATATTCCATGATGGGCCTGCTATATAAAACCCTGTTTAAAAAATTTGACAGGGCAGCGCCGCTGGATCGCCTTCCTTCAGTAAAAACCAACCTGCACCGATTGGAGTCCGATAGCAACATGGTTGTTTGGTTCGGGCATTCCTCGGTATATATGCAACTGGATGGAAAGAAATTTTTAATTGATCCTGTTTTCAGCGGCAGCGCTTCTCCTATACCCGGGTCGGTAAAAGCCTTTAAAGGCGCTGATGTATACAAGCCAGATGACATGCCGGAAGTGGATTATCTCATCATCTCCCACGACCACTATGATCACCTGGATTATGAAACCATCCTGGCATTAAAGCCGAAGGTAAAACATGTTATTTGCGGGTTAGGGGCAGGGGCGCATTTTGAGCACTGGGGTTATATTAAAGATCAGATCATTGAAATGGATTGGTACGAAACAAAAACCATAGATACCAGCTACGCTATACATACATTTCCCACACACCACGATGGCGGGCGCGGGTTTAAAAGAGGCCAGTCGTTATGGCTGTCGTTTGTAATAGAAAGCCCTGCCAGGAAAATATTTTACAGTGGCGATGGAGGTTACGATCAGGTGTTCAAAGAGATCGGGGATAAAATGGGCGTTATTGATTTTGCTTTAATGGAATGCGGTCAATACAATGTAGCCTGGCAATCGGTACATAAACTGCCCGAAGAAGTGCGGCAGGCCACCATAGATATAAAAGCCAAACGCATGTTACCGGTGCATCATTCAAAATTCAGGCTGGCACATCATTCGTGGGATGAGCCCCTCGTCAAAATATCGGAACTGTCCGAACAAAGTTCCTATACACTGGCTACACCCATGATCGGGGAAGTGGTGAGCCTGGATAATCCCGGCCAAACCTTTACCCAATGGTGGGTAGGAATAAAATAAGCTTGTATAACCATGCGAAAAGATATCAGGCGATAAGCGCTTCATCATTCAGCCTGATCTGCAGATCTATCTTGCAGCCATTGCCGGGGGCTGAGAATATATTTAATTGCGCCCCCATCATGGCTGCCCTTTCTTTCATGCCGAGCAACCCCAGCGTTTGGGGTTTTTCTGCCGATTGACTATCAAACCCTTTTCCATTATCCAAAACCGTTAGTGAAAGATCCTTATCCTTCATCTTCACAAACACATCAATCTGACTTGCATGAGCATGCCGCGCTACATTCGTAAGGCATTCCTGGAAGATCCGGAATATTCCAAGGGATAACTGTAAGGGCAGTTCAATAAATGACGGATCGGCGTGAACCTGCACGCTAATACGATGCCGCTGCGAGAAATTATCGCTATACCACTGTAAAGCTGTTATCAAACCAAGGTCTTCCAGCGGTCCGGCCCTGAGCTCAGATGAAAGTTTCCGCACGAATTTTGCCGCATCGTCAAGGCTGCTTTCCATGGAAAGCAATTTTTCCATTACCATGGGATTTTTATTGCCGGTAAGCTTTTTTTTCAGCAAATACACATCCATTTTAAACGCAGTAAGTATCTGCCCGAGCTGATCATGGAGGTCTCGTGCAATACTTACCCTTTCATTTTCCCTTACGGTACTTAAGTGTGCTGATAGCCGGCGTAATTCACTGTTGGCATGTTCTACCGCCTGTATTTGTTCCTCGGTTGCCTGTTTGGCCGCATCAAGGCTTTGCAGCATCCTGTTAAAAGACTGGGCAAGCGCCCCCACCTCGTCGGTACGGTGCACGGGTACCGGCTTACTTTTATCTCCCATGCCTACTGTTGTTACAGCCAGGATCAGTTCGTTCAGCGGCCTGGTTAGGTTACGCCCCATGTACCAGGCAATGAACAAACTAATTATGATCAGCAGTATACCTATAGACAACATCCATTTTAAAAATAAGCCCGAACCTATAAATGCAAGCGAAGACGGCACTTCTATCACTACCAGCCAGGGAGTTCCTGCAATAACCTCATAGCTGCCTATTATTCTGTTGTTCGTATCTTTTTCGTATTTATATACATCACCTGCTTTTTTAGCGGTTCCGGGCAGGTGGTATTGAACGGATCCGGAGAGATCTGTCCAGAGGCTCCCATCCGCATTTCCTACAAGCAAGGTAATACCTCTTCCGGCAAGGCTTGAAAACTGGTCGAGCAACTTGCTGGTAACCTTTATTTGCCTGCACCTTACAACATACCCCTTTACCACATTATTGATTTTAACCGGCGCTATTACCGAATAGTAGAGTGAGTCTCCAATTTTATAAATATAACCCGCTTTTAATTTCCCGTTATCAATTTTAGGCAAATGCCTGTTACCGCTTTCCACAACGGAAGGGCTATTTCTATTTGAAAGCAGTAACCATTCGAACCTGGTATTTAACAACAAACAGTACTCAAAAGTACTGTGGCCGGCATACCGGTTCAACAGCTCAACCGTTGCCGGGTCATTTTTGGGAAGTTCGCCGGCGAAATATTTTTTTATAGGTTCAGAAGCGGCTATCTCCGCTGCAGTTTTTACAAAATCATCAATAGATTCGGAAAGCATAAATCCTGCCTGCACAGCCAGTGATTTTACGCGTTGCCTGGCTGAAGCGTCTTCTATCCTGGAAATACTAAAATAAGAAATTACAATAAACAATCCGATGACGATAAAAAGCAGCAGGCAAATAAGAAGGGGTATACGATGCTGCAGAGAAAGCCCTTTCAGCGGACCTACTATTTTATCGTGCAAAGAGGCTTTTTCCATGTACCTGAATTTATTCCTATAATTAATTTTTCAAAAAAGGTAATTAATTGCAGGGTTGCGTAATTAAGGATTCGCGGTGCAGCGTTAGCCCGACAGATGTATAAGAAAGCAAGTTAACGCAGTGAGTTAGCAAAACCAATAAGAGTTTACCCTAAAAATTAACATGCAAAATGTGGTATGCGTTCCTGTTAGTAGAAAAAACCTGTACTGTTACGGGATTAAAGCAGCAGCTCCAAAAACAAGCGGTAGAAAATTTATACAATAACAAGGCGTGGCAGACATTTTTGACAGGAAACAGGTTTTCGTTAAAAATCAAAAGCCCGCTCAGAACGCGGGCCTTACAAACAAATTCAGCTAATTTTAAAAAAGAAACGGTTGAGGTCCCGAGCGGATTCGAACCGCTGTGGGAGCTTTTGCAGAGCTCTGCCTAGCCACTCGGCCACAGGACCTTTTTACAAGGGTCGCAAAAATAGGGGATTTTTGGTAAAAATAAGTAAATAACTTGCAGTTATGCAGCATATTGCGGAATCTGAATTGATTCTTAACAGCAGGGGCGCCGTTTATCATCTTAACCTGCTTCCCCATGAGTTGGCCAACACGGTCATTACCGTAGGAGATCCTGAAAGGGTAAGCGAGGTGAGCAAATATTTTGACGTTATAGAATGCCGGCAGCAGCACCGCGAATTTGTTACCCATACAGGCAGGTTGGGCAACAAAAGGATTTCGGTTGTTTCAACCGGTATTGGAACAGATAATATTGATATAGTGCTGAATGAACTGGATGCGCTGGTGAATATAGACCTTGTTAGCCGGAAGCTGAAGCCGCAATTAACAAGCATTGATATTATTCGCATTGGCACAGCAGGCTCTTTACAGGAAGATATTCCCGTGGACCAGTTTGTGGCCAGCACGCACGGATTGGGTACAGATAATCTTATCCATTTTTACCGGTACGAGCAAAATGAAGAAGAAAAGCAATTACTACAGGCTTTTATCACCCAAACCCAATTAACCACACTCCCCTACCTGTCCAGCGCCAGCGTAAGCCTGATCAAGCATTTTGTAAAAGATTTTCACCAGGGCATTACCGTAACCTGTCCGGGGTTTTACGGGCCACAAGGCAGGGTATTACGCCTGGGGTTGAGCCACCCCGGATTTATTGACCGCCTGACTGCCTTCAGCTTTGGCAGCCACCGCATCTGTAATTTTGAAATGGAAACCGCGGGCATCTACGGCATGGGGCGCCTGCTTGGGCACCATTGCCTGAGCCTCAGCGCTATTGTGGCCAACAGGGTTTCAAAGCAATTCAGCCAAAACGGGCAGACCGCCATCGAAAACCTGATCAAAACAACATTGGGTATTATAGCAGGCATTTGATCATCCGATCTTTTTAATTATTTCAATACCTGCTCCGCTTCCGCAGGAACAAGTAAATTTGCAGTATTTAAACCAGGAAAATGACAATTCAGTTTTCAAAATACCAGGGAACAGGAAATGATTTTGTAATACTCGATAACAGGAATGGCACTTATAATACTATTACCAATGGGCAGGTAAAATGGATGTGCGACAGGAAGTTTGGCATTGGAGCTGATGGACTGATGCTGTTGAATAAGCACGACAAATACGACTTTGAAATGGTATACTATAATGCCGATGGAAATGAAGGAAGCATGTGCGGTAATGGCGGCAGGTGCCTGGTGAAATTTGCTTATCATTCGGGTATAGTTGAGCAGCAATACCGTTTTATTGCCACCGATGGCGAGCATGAAGCTGAAATTAATATCAACGGAACCGTAAAGCTGAAAATGAAGGATGTGGGCCAAATACAAAGCAACGATGAGGATAGTGTATTGAATACCGGTTCGCCCCATTACGTAACATTTGTGCCGGATGTAAAAAAGGTAAATGTGGTAGAAGAAGGAAGACGTATCAGGTACAGTAAACAATTCGCCCGGGAAGGTATTAATGTAAATTTTGTTGAAAATATTGACGATGATACCATTTTTGTACGTACTTACGAACGGGGTGTGGAAAACGAAACCCTGAGCTGCGGAACAGGCGTAACCGCCGCGGCCCTGGTGGCGGCACACAACAGCAACGGCTTTAACGGCGTAAATGTACAAACGCCCGGTGGCAACCTGAGCGTGGAGTTTATCATTTCGGAAGATGGTGAAAAATTCAGCGACATTTGGCTGAGCGGCCCGGCAGAGCTGGTATATAAGGGAGAGATAACATTCAATTAAAACAGGGATAACTATTGTAGAAATTTTAGTTTTACTCCGGTACACCTACCTTTGCCGGGCATGATACAGTACTTTAAAAATATCAATGGTGTAACCACAGCAATCGAAAGACCCGATAACGAAACCTGGGTAAACATTCTTCCGCCCCTTAAGCACGAAGAATTTGCTGAAATTTCCGATACACTGGAAATACCTATTGAATTTTTACAGGATTCGCTGGATATTGACGAACGCTCCCGCTTTGAGCTGGAAGATAATGTAAAGCTGATTGTAATTAAAACCCCTACCGAAAACAACTCATTTAACGAAAGCGACGCTTATTACATTACAATCCCTATCTGCATCATACTTACCCATAACCAGATAGTAACGGTAAACTCGTTTGAAAACGGGGCTATTAAAAAATTCCTGAATACTTTCCAGAACAGGCATGCAGACAAAAAGAATATGATGGTGCTGAAGATCTTTGAAAAGATCACCCAGGCATTTATGGAATACCTGAAAGAGATCAATCACCGGAGGAATATACTGGAGCAACAACTATATGCTTCTAACAGGAATGAAGAGTTGCTTGAGCTGATGCGTATACAAAAAAGCCTGGTATACTTTGTTACGGCACTCCGTTCTAACGAAATGCTGATGATGAAGCTGGTACGTACTAATTTCCTGAGTTTGAATGAAGACGAAAAAGAGGTACTGAACGATTTGGTGGTGGATATGTCTCAGGCGCTGGAAATGGCCAATATATACACCAACATCCTGAGCAGTACGCTCGACGCTTTTGCCAGTATTATTTCCAATAACCAGAACTCTGTTTTAAAACGGTTGACTTCCATTACGATCATACTGCAGTTCCCGGTTTTAATAGCAAGCATATACGGCATGAACGTACCTATTCCATACCAGCATAAACCGCATGCGTTTTATATCCCCATCATCCTGGCACTTTCGGTTTCTATAGTGATGGGCATGTATTTTATGAAAAAGAAATGGTTTTAGGAAGCTTTCAGCTATCGGCTGTCAGCAATGGGCTGTGAGCTATCAGCCATTAATGGTTTATGGTTTGTAGTTTATAGTTGAGCCTTTATCGCTGATAGCCGAAAGCTTACATTTCAAACCAGTCCGCCGTGGCGGATTTCAAATCAACAATCAAAAAATATCACCTGCAGTCTGCGACTCGAAATCCGAAACCTGCTCCGTACCCTCCACCTTATTATCCTATATTTGAAATAAAAATGTTTAACGTAAGAGTATATGGCTTATTGATCAATGAGCAGCAACAGGTGTTGGTAAGCGATGAATACATAAGAGGCAGCTACTATACCAAATTTCCGGGAGGCGGGCTTGAGTTTGGAGAAGGTACCAGGGATTGTTTAAAACGAGAGTTCATGGAAGAAATGAGTTTGGATGTAGAAATAGGCAAACATATTTATACTACCGACTTTTTCCAGATGTCGGCCTTTACCCCCGATCACCAGATCATAGCTATATATTATTTTGCCAGGGCTTTGGAACCCATCAAAGCGCCGTTACGGGCACAACCTTTTGAATTTGATGAAAGGGAAATGGCAATCTATGAGCAAAGGGGCGAAACAGAAACTTTCCGCTTTATAAACTGGGATGAGTTTTCGGGAGAAAGCGTTACGCTTCCTATAGACAAAGTAGTGGCCGACCTTGTAAAGTCCGGAATAATCTGATCCGCACTTCATAAATTGTCGGAACCGTTTTTTATTTTAATTGAAGATACGGTATACACATTTATTTCTTTCAGCATTTATTTTTTAACCACATAAATGGAAGACGCTTCGGAATAAGCACCGCCAAGCGGTATTGCTGTATCGTTTTTCCAGTATTTGGCGGTGGAAGGGCTTCCGTAATCAAATCCTGCCGTATAAACATCATTGCCCTGTACGAAAATAGACACCGCTGAGGTGGATTTTGTTCCGTCTCCAAGTGCTGTTGGTGTTCCGTTTTTCCAGTATTTGGCGACAAATTCATCAGAACTGTTAAATTCTGCTCCTGATACATATACATCGTTTCCCTGCACCAAAACAGAAAAGGCGTGAGCATTTGTTGCTCCATCGGTCAATGTTGTTGCCGTACCGTTTTTCCAGTATTTGGCAACACTTTTCAGGCTGCTGTTTTGTTCATATCCCGACACATATACATTGTTTCCATGCACAAAAACGGAAGTAGCGGAAGCACTTCTTGTTCCATCTGTAAGGTGTGTTGCTATGCCGTTTTTCCATACGGTCGCTGCATCATTGCCGTTTATGGTTTCATATCCTGCCGCATATACATCATTGTCCCGTACAAATATGGAAGTGGCAATAGCATTTTCTGTTCCATCACTAAGTGCTGTTGCAACACCGTTTTTCCAGTATTTGGCAACGCCTTTAGAGTCGACTTGTTCATATCCTGCCACATATACATCGTTGCCTTGCACGAATATGGAATAAGCACCAGCATTTGTTGTTCCGTCGGTAAGTGGTATCGCCGTGCCGTTTTTCCAGTATTTGGCAACAATATTAGTTAAGTAAACCAGTTGTTCGCTTCCTGCTGCATATACATCGTTTCCCTGTACAAAAACGGAATTGGCAGCAGCGTGGTTTGTACCGTCGCTAAGGCGTATTGCGGTGCCGTTTTTCCATACGGTGGCTACATTTTTGTTGTTGATAGTTTCAAATCCTGCTACATATACATCGGTCTGCTCATCTTTAATGTCATCCCCTTTACGGCAGGAATTGAAAAGAAGCCCCGTTGCAAGGAGCAAAATCATTGTTCCGAAAAGTCTGTTTTTTAAATTTGTCTTTCCCATTAAATTGTTATTGGATAATTTATCTTTTCCTATACAAAATCAAACCGGGAACCGGGTATAAAGTGGTCACAATTATCAACGTTCCGATTGTTTTTTCATTGTTTATTATGTTCAATAAATTAAATTTTCTATTTTAACCGTAGTTTACTTCGTATTTCACGCCGTGTCCTTCCAGGGATTTCGCTTTTAAAATATTGTATACCCAAAAGACAATATCATTTGGTTAAGCAATAAAAAAGGTTTCATAATAAAAGGCATCCGCTACTTTTTTACTGGTTGTAAAATACAAACACTCCCGAACGTCACTGCAACCCGCCCACAGCTTGTATGGAATTAAAGGTATGCCTTGCTTTAATGCTGATAGCAAAAACAATAAGCCCTCTTGGGGGATCCTGTATATACGGGGTATACCCGAAAGTTGAGATAGCTTCTTCCATTATTTTTTCTAAAAGCGAAATCCCTGCGTATCCCTCCAGGTTCGATTTAAGATTTAATTCTTTAATGTATTTTTGCTGAAAATTTATTTTAAATTTACATATGGGCTTAGCCAATAAAATATTACCGCATTATACCTATAACGAGTACCAGCAATGGGAAGGACGTTGGGAACTGATTGAAGGGCACCCGATCGCTATGAGCCCCTTGCCGGTTCCAAAGCACCAGAAAACTTCAGCCAGGCTGATTGTTGCATTTGGCTCGGTGTTAAAAAAATGTGACTGCTGTGAAGTATATGATCCTCTTGACTATAAAATTTCCGAAGACACTATTGTTCAGCCTGATATATTGATCGTTTGTAACGAGATCAAAAAGCCTTACCTCGACTTCGCACCGGCACTCGTGGTGGAAATACTATCTCCTTCAACGGCATTGAGAGACCGCCATACTAAATTTGAATTGTATAGAACGCAGGGCGTACACTATTACCTGATAGTAGATGCAGATGAAGAAAAAATTGAGGTATATGAATTGCTGAACGAAGAATACCGGCTACGTATCAGCGCTGCTGCTCCTCAATTTACTTTCCAACTGGAAGAAGGTTGCAGCATTACCCCGGATCTTGCTGATATATGGAGTTGACGGATCTTTAGTGTATGATTTGTTGTTTAATAGCGGTCAGCTATGAGCTATCAGCTGTCAGCAGTCAGTTGTAACTACAAACCCAAAACTCCAAACTAAAACCTGTAACCTGTAACCAGCAACTTGAAACTCAAAACTACAAACCACAAACCCGAACCCTGCAACAGCCATCAAATCTCAAATATAGTGTAACCATAAACCCGAAACTATAAACCCCATATCTCAAACCCCATACCCTTCTTTATGAATTTCACTGGTAAAATGAAAAGTAATATCCGGGTTGTTGGTTATTTCTGTGTTCAGGAACCATTCACTTTGAGCAAGATATACCAGGTGCCCGTCTTTGTCTGATACGATATTTGCCGTTTTAAACCTGATAAAATCATCCAGCTTTTTCTTATCTTCCGATGTGATCCAGCACGCTTTATAAAAAGGCAATGTATTGAACTGCACAGAAGCTCCATACTCCTGTAATAAACGATATTGTATTACTTCAAACTGCAGGTCGCCCACGCAACCAATTATTTTCCGGTTTCCTCCATGCTGTGTAAACAACTGCGCTACGCCCTCGTCCGTTAGCTGAAGCAAGCCCTTTTCAAGCTGTTTGGTCTTCATAGGATCTTTGTTCACTACTTCTTTAAACAACTCGGGTGAAAAGCTGGGTATACCTGTAAAATAAAAATCAGCGCCTTCCGTAAGTGTATCTCCTATCTTAAAATTGCCTGTATCGAATAAGCCCACTACATCACCAGGATAAGCTTCTTCGATTACATCTTTCTGGCGTGCCAAAAAAGAATAAGGATTACTAAAGCGTATATCCTTATCCAAACGCACATGATGATAATATTTATTTCTTTCAAACCTGCCCGAACATACCCGCAAAAAAGCGATCCTGTCGCGGTGCTTGGGATCGAGGTTGGCATGTATCTTAAAAACAAATCCGCTGAACTTTTCATCTTCGGGACAAACTTCTTTTTCCGATGTAAGGCGGCATAATGGCGCCGGGGCAATACGGATAAAAGTATCCAGCATTTCCTTCACCCCAAAATTATTGACGGCGCTGCCAAAGAATACAGGAGCTATCTTGCCTTCCAGGTAAGAGGTGGTATTCAATCCGCCATATACGCCGTCTATCAGCTCAACATCCTCGCGCAATTGTTTGGCATCGCGCTCCCCTACCCTGTCGGTCAATGATGCGTCAGACAGGTCGGTAATATGCATCACATCTTCATCGTTCGCCTTTGTGTTGGCGGAAAACAGCAAAAGGTTTTTATCAAAAAGATTGTATACTCCCTTAAAGTCTTTACCGCTGTTAATGGGCCAGCTCATGGGATGCAACTGTATGTGCAATTCCTTCTCTATTTCTTCCAGCAGGTCAAAAGGCATTTTACCATCGCGGTCCATTTTATTGATGAATACAATTACGGGAGTATCGCGCATACGGCACACTTCCATCAGCCTCCGGGTTTGAGGCTCAACCCCGTTTACACTATCAATAACCAGTATTACGCTGTCAACAGCGGTTAAAGTACGGTAAGTATCTTCCGCAAAATCCTTGTGACCGGGCGTATCCAGCAGGTTGATGAGGAATCCCTCATACTCGAACGTCATTACGCTGGTAGCAACAGAAATACCACGCTGCTTTTCAATTTCCATAAAATCGCTCGTGGCATGCTTTTTTATTTTGTTGCTTTTTACAGCACCGGCTGTTTGTATAGCCCCCCCGAATAACAATAATTTTTCAGTAAGGGTTGTTTTACCGGCATCGGGATGCGATATAATAGCGAATGTTTTGCGCTTATTGATTTCTTCTGTATACTTCATGAGCGGCGCAAAGGTAATAATATGTAGCTTATTGCCCTACCAGAAATAACGCGTTGCAAAACAATAGTTTACCGTTTTGCCAGAAATTACGGAACAACACGTTGTCTGCCAGGTACACAATACCGCCCCTGCCCATTTCCTGCACCCCGAAAATCAATCCGTCGTTCAGCTTTTTTTTCAGTTTGGCGCCTACAAAGCCGGTTACCCAGTTGTCTTTTTTTATCACTCCCACATTCCAGCCCTCATCAATAAATTCATAAAAATTATCATCCATCTTCAGGGTATAATAATAATCGGGATAACCGAATACAAGCGGGTGTGTATTATCTAACTGCACTTTGTAAATGGAGCCCGGCGTGGTAGACGAAATAAAATCCCGCTCCAGGTTTTCGAACTTCTTTAACGCTATATACGCGTCTTTTTTCTCCGATGAATCTTCATCTCTTTTAAATTTCAGGCTGCCTTCATTTCTTGCCAGTTGAGCTACTGCACTTTCCATCGCTATCAGTTTGCCGCCTCGCCCTATCCAGGACTTTAGCTCTTTCATGCCCTTTTCTTCAGTCAAAAATTTATACCTGCCGTCGGGCATTATCAGCACGTCCAGGTCATCCCATTTAACCCTGTCCAGGTCGTTTACATTTATCAGCGTTACGGGATAATGCAGCTCCTGCTCCAGGAAAAACCATATTTCTCCCGCGGCGTTGGAATTTGTTCCCTCACCAGACAGCAACCCTATTTTAGGAGGCTTGATATAACGCACGTTCTCACTTCCAAAATCATAACCTTTATCCACAAAACCCGTATTCACAGGATATGCCTTTACATTTTCGGAATTACAAATATCAGCAGTAAGCTTCCATAATTGATCTGCAGTGGTAGCATTGCTTGTTTTAAGCACCAGTACCGCTCCCCTTTTAAAAGTTTTTCCATTTACTTCAAAATCCCTTGCTGCGTACCGGAGCTTTATTCCTTTCTGTAAAAGCTGTGTTACAACTTTTACGCTCTGCACTCCTTCCCATGGAATTACATACCCGTAAGCTTGCTCAACGTTATTTACAACATTGGGAGGTTTAATGTAAGGCCCGCTGCCGGTTATCTTTTCCTTTACGGCATAGGCATTCACTCCATATACATAGGGCAACGCCCAGGCCGTAATATCATATGTTGCGGTATCAACCAGTTTCGGTTGTGGTTCAAACAATACTTCAATTAAGGTAGACTTTGGCTGCAAACCACTGATCACAATATCATTTTTGCCTATCGTAAATGTTTCTTCTTTTCCGTTGGCGTAATTGAACCCTTTAGCTGTACCGCTGCCCCCGGAATATTGGATACCATTTTTATCCAGCAATTCCAGCAGCGAGGAAATGCGTTGCACATCCGCCTCGTTGTATTTGATCACAAAACTTTTATAGCCGCCCGATCCTTTAGAAACCGCTTCATTAAAAAACTTCCTGAACTCTTTTATAAGCCTGGCGGCGTTATGAGAAGATATTTCAATGGTGCTGATACCCGTAGTATAGTGATGGATCAGCCTGTCGTATAAAGTAAGCGTATCCCCTTCCCTCTTATGCACACCCAACCCCGCAGACCCTCCGCCGGCCTGTTCGTAGGTCATGCCAATAGCGCCGTTATAAATAGGATAGGTATCGCCGTAAGACGGGTAGTACAGGTCAAATATTTCCCTGGTAAAAAAAAGCCAGCCATTCGCATCAAAATATTTTGCATTGTTTTTACCTATGCTCATCTGGAATTCCCTTTGCCAGGGGGTGATGATCTCATGATAGGGTTGTGCCGCCGGGGCAAAATAGTAAGGATTATTAATACCCTGTTCATGATAGTCCACGTGTATCTGCGGGTACCATTGCTGGTACAGCTCAAGCCTTTGCTTTGACTCTACCTGTGTTTGCCAGGCCCAGTCGCGGTTCAGGTCAAAATTATAATGATTGGTACGTCCCCCGGGCCAGGGTTCCCTATGCTCTCTTGCTTCAAGGTTGGGATTGAAGTTTTTGCCCACTATACTGTTAAACCAGTTCACATACCTGTCGCGCCCGTCAGGATTGATGCAGGGATCAATAACCACTACCGTATTTGTAAGCCATTCCTTTGTTTTGGTATTTGCCGGATTAACCAGCTCATACAGGGTTAGCATGGCTGCTTCGGAAGAAGATGTTTCATTTCCGTGCACATTATAGCTCAACCACACAATAACAGGTGCGTTCTCATCGGGCGCCATCCTGTCTAAAGCCATATTAGCCAGACGCAGGTTATTTTTACGGATATTTTCAAGCTTGCTAATATTTTCCTGCGACGAAATAAACGCCGCTATCAGCGGGCGTCCCTCGTTTGTTTCTCCATATTGCTGCAGCTTTACCATAGTTCCGGCATTCGCCGCAACGTGGTTAAAATAATTAATGATCTTAAAATGCGGTGTATAACGCTGTCCCGGCTTATATCCTAAAAATGTTTCCGGCGATTGCAACTGGCTATACCCGTAATGGATCAGCAAAAAGAATACAAATAAAACAGATGCGCATTTCCTCATAATGTTGACAATTGTGAGGCAATTTAAGAAACACCTGCCATAGACAACCAGGCAAATATCAATGCTGCAGAAAATTCTTTAGTATCTTGCTCTTTTAAGGATTAGCATCATGAATAAAATAGCGTTTTACAGCCTCCTGTTCCTTTGTTTTGCTACTGTTTCC
Organism: Chitinophagaceae bacterium; assembly: GCA_019638595.1. Taxonomy (GTDB): domain Bacteria; phylum Bacteroidota; class Bacteroidia; order Chitinophagales; family Chitinophagaceae; genus Agriterribacter. Next base: position 31,645 of record JAHBTJ010000022.1, on the reverse strand, counting down.
TGTAAGAATCAACCTCCCGCATCCTCTTATAATCCCTACCAATACACTATACAAAAGTCATTTACCGGCAACAACGGCGCAGTGGTATCGGCGCATCCGCTGGCAAGCAAAGTTGGAGTGGAAATATTAAAGCAGGGTGGAAACGCCGTAGATGCGGCTATAGCAGTGCAATTAGCCTTAGCTGTGGTATATCCCGGCGCCGGCAACCTGGGCGGCGGCGGCTTTATGGTGGCCCATTTACAGGATGGTTCGAATATAGCTATTGACTACCGCGAAAAAGCGCCGGGCGCGGCGCATCGTAATATGTACCTCGATAAAGAAGGAAACCCGGTTATGCCACTCAGCCAGAGAGGGCACCTGTCTGCCGGTGTACCCGGAACAGTAGCGGGGCTTTTCGTCTCTCTCAAATATGCTACCCTGCCTTTTGAAAAGCTGGTTCAGCCTGCCATTGACCTCGCTGAAAAAGGGTTTGTGATCACAGCAGCCGAAGCAGGAGGACTGAATCATATTCGTCCGGATCTAAAGCAGTATAATACTTCGGAAATAGCTTTTTTAAAAGCAAGCGATTGGAAAGAAGGAGATACATTGATACAGTCCGATCTTGCCGGAACGCTCAGGCGCATCCGTGATAATGGCCAAAAAGGATTTTACGAAGGTGAAACTGCCAGGTTAATAGTTGCTGAAATGAAAAAAGCGAATGGCATTATTTCGGAAGAAGATCTGAAAAGCTATACTGCCAAAGAAAGGATTCCTGTGATCTTTAACTATAAAGGCTATACGCTGGTATCTATGTCGCTCCCCAGCAGCGGCGGTATTATACTAAAGCAATGTTTAAAAATGACAGAAGACAAAAATATAGGTGAAATGGGATTCCAGTCTGCCGGCGCTGTACAGTTGATGGTGGAAGCGGAGCGCCGCGCTTATGCCGACAGGGCCGAATATATGGGAGATGTTGATTTTGTAAAGGTGCCGGTTGATACATTGCTGAGCGATTATTATATACGAAAAAGAATGGATGATTATATACAAGGCAGAGCCGGTAACAGCACGCAAACAAAAGCCGGTACAATTCAAAAGGAAAGTGAAGAAACGACCCATTTATCGGTAGCCGACCAATGGGGAAATGTAGTAGCGGTAACTACCACGCTTAATGATGGCTATGGCAGCAGAACAGTGGTAGGAGGCGCCGGGTTTTTATTGAATGACGAAATGGACGATTTTAGCATAAAGCCGGGAGTGCCCAATATGTATGGAGCATTAGGCGCCGAAGCCAACGCTATAGCCCCGGGCAAACGCATGTTAAGTTCCATGACACCTACTATTGTGCTGAAAGGCGGAGATCCGTATATAGTGGTGGGTACTCCCGGGGGAACTACTATTCCTACTTCATTGTTCCAGAGTATTGTTAACCTGATTGATTTTAACCTCAGCGCTGAAGATGCGGTTAACAAACCCAAATTTCACCACCAATGGCTACCCGATGAAGTATTTGTGGAAGAAGACTTTCCCCAGCCGGTAGCCGATTCGTTAACAGCTATAGGGTATACCATTACCAGGCGTCCGCCCATTGGAAGAACAGAGCTTATTAAAATAGAAAAAACCGGCGACGGTAAACTTTTGATGCAAGCGGTTGCCGATAAACGGGGCGATGACGCAGCGGAAGGCTATTGATATTGTTTCAGGCCGCATTATATACTCCCCTGCCCCATCGCCGCCTTTTTCATTTGCATGGCAGTTTCTTTACCAACGTATTTTTCAATCCGCGACTCGGCAAAGTAAATAACAGGAGTCAGTAATATGGCAACGGTGAATTTATACATGTAGTTTACACAGCCTACGGCTATCACCAGCCCCCAGGACCAGTTACTGCCAAACTTAAAGGCAATGGTCAATACTATAAAGCTATCTATCAATTGCGATACCAGGGTAGAACCTGTTGCACGTAACCAAACCTTTTTTTCGCCGGTAGCTTTTTTAATACGGTGAAATACAAACACATCCACCATCTGGCTTACAAGGAATGCTACCAGGCTCCCGAAAATGATCCACATACCCTGCCCGAAAATACCGGTAAAAGCAACCTGCATATCCGGTACTCCTTCTGCTGTTTTAGACGATGGCCACCAGTTGGCATACGGAATATGAATACTGGCATAAAACATAATAAAGGCATAGGATATAAGTGCAACCGCCGTATAGCTGATCCGTTTTACAGCTTTGGGCCCATAATATTCATTCACAATATCCGTCATTACAAATTCCAGCGGCCAAAGCAATACCCCGCAGGTAAGGCTGAATGAAAGCCCGCTCTGCCCAAAAAGAGTGAGGTTCAGCGGCTCAAATCCAAATAGTTTTTCCAATGAAAAAATTTTGCCGCCAATGCATTCGGCAATAAGAGCATTGGCTACAAAAAAAGCGGCAAACCCTATAAATAATTTAGTGGGCCGGTCTTTAAGAATCTGGTGGATCATATAATCTGCTAAAATTAAGGGTAACATTAAAATTAGCATTAATTTGCCGCCTTAAAATATCTTTTATTGCATTAACCGGCAGCTTGCTATGCGCAGCGGGGCTTGTTTGTAACCGGTAAATAAAAAGCCAGCACGTGAAAAAAATTAATTTTAAAGCGTTTGTACCTCACCTGATAGCCATCGGCGTTTTTTTGATAGTAGCCGTTATTTACTGTCGCCCGGCGCTTGAAGGAAAGGTATTGCAGCAAAGCGATGTGATCTTCTGGAAAGGAATGGCTCAGAATTCTTTTGAATACAAAGAACAACATGGGCGTTTTCCCTTATGGAATACCCATCTGTTCAGCGGTATGCCCAACTACCAGGTAGCAATGGATGCAGACTCTTTTTTACCCAACCTGCATACTGTGCTTACACTTGGCTTACCCAAGCCAATCGGCTTTTTCTTCCTGGCTTGTATCAGCTTCTACATACTGAGTTGTGTTATAGGCGCCCGCACGGTATTGGGTATTTTAGGCGGACTGGCCTTTGCCTATGCCAGCTTTAATGTGCTTTTTGTAGCTACGGGGCACGATACTAAAATGTGGACATTGTCTTACATGCCGGGACTATTGGCGGGACTTCTGCTTATCTACCAGGGAAAATACCTTTCAGGCCTCGCTGTAACCACTATTTTTGCCACCTGGGAAATTGCCTTCAATCACCCGCAGGTAACCTATTATTTTTTCTTCGTCGCGCTGTTTGTTTCCATCGGGTACACGCTAAAGTGGATACGTCAAAAACAGTGGAAGCACCTGCTTATTTCCTTTGGACTGGCAGCCTTAGCCGGCATTATAGCCATTGCCAATTCTGCAATGAGCTTACTGACCACAGCCGAATACGCAAACTATACTATGCGCGGGGGTAAAGATATTGACATTACCGGCTCAGACATTAAAAAAACAGATACCAAAGGGCTTGACTATGATTATGCTTTCGGGTATAGTATAGGAAAAAGCGAAACACTCACTTTGTTTATGCCCGGCGTTTTTGGAGAAGGAAGCAGTAACCGCTACGATGAAAATTCAAAGCTGTATGAAAAGCTGGTTGAAAAGAACATGCCTGAACAGCAGGCATCTTACATAGTACAGAGTATGCCCAAATACTGGGGCAGCATGTCCGAAGGCACAGGGGGCACTATTTACCTCGGGGCCATTATATGTTTCCTGGCTGTAGTAGGCCTGGTTGTAATACAGGACAATATAAAATGGTGGATACTGGCCGGGGCTGTGCTGGCTATATTCATGGCCTGGGGCAGGAACTTCCTGGGTTTCAATACATTTTTAATGGATCACCTTCCCCTATACAATAAGTTCCGCTCCCCCAATACAGCACTCATCATTCCTCAAATGATATTTTCATTGCTGGCCGTTATGGGGTTACAGCAAATATTCTTTACTCCTAACGGAATGGAGATTTTAAAATCTTCTTTTAAAAAAATATTGTATGCTACAGGAAGCATATTCGTGGTGGTATTGCTGATCTACTTTTTTAATGATTTTTCAGGAGCGTTGGATCCTATGCTCGCGAACGCCTTTGGGGCGCCGCAGGAAGGGAAAGAAAACATCGGCAGGATGGTAGTGAATGCCATGAAAGATGACAGGAAAGATATGTTTTTGGGTAATACCTTCAGGGCTTTCCTGTTTGCTGCGCTGGTTATCGGTTTGTTGTACCTGTACATGAAAAAAATGATCAAGCCAATAGCAGCCGTTGTTATATTCATTGTTGTTAACACTGTAGATCTATTGATCATTGACAGTAAATACCTGAACTCAGAAAATTACCTTGAAGACGAAAGCACCCTTCAATCAAACTATTTTACCCCTACCCCTGCAGATACACAAATTTTGCAGGATAAAGACCCGCACTTCAGGGTATACAATATTTCAACAGGCGATCCTTTTCAGGGCAGTGCGGCTATTACCAGCTATTTCCATCGCAATATAGGTGGATACCACGCGGCAAAACTGCGCATCTACCAGGACCTGATAGAAGCGCAACTGTCTAAGCAAATGCCCAACATGGATGTGCTGAACATGCTGAATACACGTTATATTATTACGCCTCCCCAGCAACAGCAGCAACCGGCAGGTGTATATAAGAACGACCAGGCATTAGGAGCCGCATGGTTTATAAAGCAAATAAAATTCGTAAACGGCCCTATAGAGGAAATAAAAGCACTGGACCAGTTTGGCCCGAAAGACACCGTTATAGTGGATGCAAGCTTTAAAACCATTGCAGGCAATGATCCGGTTTTTGATTCTGCTGCCAGTATTCAGTTGACCAGCTATAGTAACGATGAAATAAAATATGCTACCAATGCCGCGTCTCCCCAGTTTGCGGTATTCAGCGAAGTATATTACCCCGCAGGATGGAATGCGTATATAGATGGTAAAAAAACAGATTATGCCAAAGTGAATTATGTATTGCGGGGTATGACGGTACCGGCAGGCAAACACGAAATTGTGTTCAAATTTGAGCCGGAATCATATTCGAAAGGGCAAAAGTTAATGTACTTTGGGAATACGCTTTTTCTTTTGGTGCTGGCAGGAGGAATATTTTCGATATGGAAAAACCGGCGTTCTTACTTTTCTTAATCAAAGAGATTGTAGGAATATTAAACATTCTGATATAAGTATCAGGCAGATTTACCTCCAAAGCCGGGGCATTCTATATAATTGTTTAATTGGAATAGCGGATCACCTTACAAACACATCCTTAAGCAAAAACCCCTTCCATGTATACCACTGAGCTAAAAAAAGATACCTCCCTTTTATTTCCTTTCCTCTGAAAAGGAACAAAAGATACAGGATAAATGCTCCAGCCAGTTTTACGGAAAGTTCTATATATTTTTTTAACAACCCCATACGATTGTTTTCCCCAATGATCCGTCGTTTTTCCTCATTACCGGTTTTAAGAAAAAGTCGTTTGAAATTATGGAAGCCAAGGCGATGGCTGTCTACATAATGATATACATACGCAGAGGGAAGGTAATAAATCTGGTCATAACTCTTTTTCAGTTTAAGAAAGATGTCTTTATCATCACTTCTAAATGTAAGATCGTTATTAAACCCTCCAACTTTTATTAATATATCTTTCCTGTAAATCATATTACAGCCTGCAGGATACTTCATTTTATCATCAAACTGTTTTATATTTTTTCCATAATCAACCCGCCCCACAAAGCCATCCAGGAATTTGCTCATCCATGGGGGTTCTGTACCGCTTTCATATTTCGGGATTACCTTTCCACCCGCACCAACCGCATCAGCATAATGCCTGAAAAACGAATCAACAGATTCGAGATATCCCTTACTTAAGATCGCGTCATCATCTACATAACACAATATAGAACCCGAAGCTTCTTCAAGTCCTCGGTTACGGGCAAAACCCAGTCCTTTCCTTTCTTCGAAATAATAAGTGGCACAAAGCTCCGGATGAGCGGTAATAAAATCCTTTACAATAATAGCTGTACGATCTGTGCTATTATTATCTATCACTATAAGTTCAAATAATAATTTGTCGAAACTTTGTGCTGTAATACTATCCAGCGCCTGCGGCAAATATTTATCTCTGTTATAGGTACAAATAATCACCGAAATAACAGGGTTTGAGTTCATGCCTATCAATTAAGCTATGTAAAAAATACCGGCAGGCAAACTTAAGATCAAAATGCTATAAATACATACGATATTTTAGTTAAAAGATAGAATAGTTTACTACCTTATCAACGTTATCGTTCCTTTCCTGTCTATCGCACCACAGAAGGTCCTGGCTCTTACTACGTATACAAAAGTACCGCTCTGTTGTTCTATACCTTTATAAATACCATTCCAACAAACATTGGGATTACTGGTCGAAAACACTTTTTCGCCCCACCGGTTGTATATCGAAAATTCCTGTAATTGAATAATTCCCCATTTGCTCAGTCCGAAACAATCATTGATTCCATCATTGTTAGGAGTAAAAACATTGGGCAGCAGGAATAAAGGATTACCTTCAGCAGTAACTTTCACAGTAATAGTATCAGTAGCAGAGCAGCCGTGCTCATTAACACCTTTTACGGTAAACAAAGTAGTAGTATCTAAAATTGCAACCGGGTTTGATCTTTGAGCATTATCCAGATGCAATGCCGGGCTCCATGTGTAAGAAGAAGCTCCGGTTACTGTTAACTGTGATGCGCGATCAACACAATTAATGTCATTTGATTTTCGAGCTGTTACCTGCGGTGTTGGGCTGACATTTACCCCAATATTAATTGTTGTATCTATGCCGCATGTATTTTCTGAAATATAAACAGAATACTGTGTTGATGCAGCAGGAGCAGCTATTGGCGATGCTGATAGCGGATCATTTAAACCGGTAGCAGGCATCCATTGATATACATCTCCGCCACCGGCAAAAAGCGTCGCTCCCGCCCCTTCGCAAATCGTTGTATCAGCCGAAGCAGTAAATACCGGGTAATTCCTTACAACGATAGTTACAGAATCGGTAGAAGTACAATTATTCCCATCTGTAACATCCACAATATAAGTGGTAGACAAAGAGGGAGAGGCATAAGGGTCAGGTATATCATGCGCACTCAAAGTAGACGAAGTATGCCATTGATAGGACAAACCACCCGTTGCCAGCAACCGGATAGAAGTATTGGGACAAATGATAGTATTGTCCGTAAGTGAAATAACCGGCGCCGGGTTAACAGCAATGTTAACCGTATCTTTACCCACACATCCTTCAATAGTACTTGCTTCAAGTATATATTGAGTGGCCGCAAGGGGTTTAGCTACAGGGTTTGCAATGGAAGGATCGGACAACCCTGCTACAGGAGTCCATGAATAAAAATTGGCATTGCCCGAGGCCTGTAGTTGCGCACTGCTACCTTCACATATCAATGTATCGTTACTAACATTTATAACCACCGCGTCACTTACAGTGATATTGACTGTATCATTTGCACTACAACCTTCCCCAGACATGACTGTTACTATATATTGAGTGGTAACAGGAGGTGATGCAACCGGGCTTGCTATATGTACATTTGATAACCCATCAGCAGGCGACCATACGTGGGACACAGCATTTCCGGTAGTAGTTAAAGTAACGCTCCCTGGTCCACATAATAAAGTATCGTTTACAGAACGTACTTCAGGAGCCGGATTAACTATTATAACTACAGTATCCTTCGCTTCACAGCCATACAATGTTGTTCCTGTAACAATATATGCCGTAGTAGCAGCGGGAGTAGCTAACGGATTGGCAACGGATGTTTCAGAAAGCCCGGTTGCAGGCGACCATTGGTAACTATCAGCAGTTCCCGTAACATTCAGTTGCACGGTAATTCCCTCACAAATAGTTGTGTCGGCACGTGCGGTAATAACCGGTTTTTCAACGGTAATTATTACACTATCCCGCTTAATCGTAACCGGTGCAAATGAAATATCATCCAGCGCAAAATCGTTGCCCCAAACAATTGTATTTTTATTTACGATAGAGATTACGGCCGTGGTACTATTGCCCGAATTCCATGTAGCGTAGAACTCTGTCCAATTGCAAACAGGTAAGCTGGCAGTAATAGTATTTCCAATAGTTATCCCATTAATGGAAAACATCAACTGGGCAGGATTATCGTTGAAAAGCGACTGTATCCATGTAGAAAAGGCATAATTGGTATTGGGGATTACAGCTACAGTTTGACTCCAAACCTTTGCATCAGCAGTAGGCATACCATTTACCATCATCATATTACCGGAACCCGTATGACCGGTACAACTGCTCTTAAAATTCACATTCCATGCCTGGGGGTTAGTCCCAACGAAATATTGTCCTTCTGTAATATTTGCTGAAGCATAATTGTATTCTGATGTAAAACCCGTATTACCGGCAGAAAAATTACCATTTGTAATGATATTACTTCCCACAACCAGCGAGTTTAAATAATAGGTAGTTGTAGTGGCGGGTGTTGCTACCGGGTTGGCAATATCTGTCGCGCTTAAACTTTGTGCCGGCGTCCAGCAATAGCTAAGCGCACCAATCGCATTCAATTGAATTCCCATTCCTTCACAAATGGTTGTATCTCTGGTAATAATAAGACTGTCTGTTTGCACCTCCACTGCAATAGATTTTGTAACAGATTCATTGTATCCCGATGCATTTGTTATATAGAGGGTAACATCATAGTTGTTAAAAGAATTATATGATATTGGTGGATTAGGATTACCAGGAGCATGCTGTCCATTTCCAAAATCCCAGTCAATAACAGTTGAGCCGGGTGTTTCATTTTTAAATGTAATACTTAAGGGGTTACAGGGATCCTGCTGAAAACTAAAATCTGCCGTTGTAAAAACAATCCTGAAGCTATCCACATTGTGGCAACCATAACCGGTTGTTTCCACAAAATATAAGCCTTCCTGGTCAACTGTAATGGAATCGGTATTCTCATTAGTTGCATTCCATTGATAGCCACCGGAAATATTCCCGGTTCCAATTTTTACAGAACCTCCCGGCGATAGTAAAATGGTTTGTAGTGGCGTATGCACCGGTTCAGGTACCACCACTACCTGCCGGCAAAAAGACGATTGCGTAGGTAAACCATCATCTATTGTAAGATTGATATTATAAACTCCCGGCGCGTCATAAAAAATAGGGGGAGGTACAGGCAATGTTGAACTCGGTATGCTGGAATTGGTGCAACCGGGAAATTGAACTCTGGTTATAGTTTTATTATCTACATTAGTAATAAAGGTATACACATTACTATCTACCCGGAAAAGTCGGGAAAGAGAATGAGGAAAACTCAAATCCCCATTCATATTCCCCAAAGAGATGCCATCCGGTACTCCTTCAAGGTTATTGTGGAAATCCAGTCTAATTAAGTCACTATTTCCCGGGCTGTTCACTACAAAGCCGACAATAGCATCACAAAATCTAAGAATGGTAATGTCTCTTGGCTTATAAATAACATTACTTGGATTGCCCAGGTTATTGACTATAGGGGTATTTAATAAAGAATTACCAAAATCTAAACGGGCAATACTGTTACTATTATGCACTGTCACAAAAACGAAGAAATCACCGTTCTCATTTATCACATTTACTCCTGTTGGATAATTTAATCCCAAAGGATAATTTTGAGTATTGGGTACATTTTCCAACCCATTTGCAAATTCAAAACGGGTTAATGATCCATTTTTGTTTACTGTAAATCCGTGCCAAAGACCATTTTCCTTGAACATATATAAGTCCAACGGCTGGTACATACCTCCAATGTTACCTAAATCTGTGGCAATTGGGTTAGGGTTAGCAATATTGGTACCGAAATCAATTCTGACAAGTTGAGGTACATTTCCCTCATCAGGATCTCCACCAACAATAAAGGCATACCAATTTCCACCTTCATTAATGATTTGAATTCCTTCCAGTCTTTCTCTGAGGATATTATTAAAATTGCCTAAATCCACACCTGTTGGCGTATTTAAAAGGCTATTGCCAAAGTCTAAACGGGCTATCCCAAAAGATGCGCCAAAATGATTAACCACAAATACATAAAAATTTCCATTATATTCTACAAAATCCGAAAAAACTGGCCAGCTAATTACTCCCCCAACATTTCCCAGGTTTTCTCCTACAGGAGATGTGTGCAAAATATCAGCAACACAAAAGTTCCAGTAATAACTGGAAGCGGAAGAAATATTTGTTATGTTTACCGGTTGAGAAATGCAAACCGTATCAGGAGTTGTAAAGCCGGCAGTTTGACCAATACCATAAGATGGTAAAAATGAGAATATTAAATAGGCAAGGAATTTAGTAAGTTTTTCCATAAGGTCTAAACGTTGGAACTTGAACGCAAACTACACTATTAGTAATATAAATGTATATTTTGATCCATATTTTCTATCCAAATGTGGGAGGCTAGCCCTGTTAGCATTACATTTACTAAGTGGAAATTCCAGCAGGTGAATCTTTTTAATTAATTAGCTTTGTATGTTTTTATAAATTTATGAAAGTAGTAATATTTGCCGGTGGACTTGGTACAAGGATATCAGAAGAAACCGATACAAGACCCAAACCAATGGTTGAAATTGGTGGTAAACCTATTTTATGGCATATTATGAAGATCTATAACCATTACGGATTTAGCGATTTCATTATTTGTCTTGGCTATAAGGGGTATGTGATCAAGGAATATTTCATGAATTATTTTCTTCACAATTCGGACATAAAGATTGATCTGGAAAAAAATTCGATGGAGATATTAGGAACTAAAAGTGAGGCTTTTAAGGTTACCTTGCTTGATACAGGCACCCACACTAAAACTGCCGGCAGACTAAAACAAGTAGAAAAATATATAGATGAAGATGATTTTATGCTGACCTATGGTGATGGGGTTGCAGACATAAACCTGCATAAATTATTGGCTTTTCATAAGCAACATAAAAAAATAGCCACAGTAACAGCGGTGCAGCTCGATGCAAGATTTGGAGGAATGGAAATTAATTCCCAAAGCAACGTAGTTTCTTTCAGGGAAAAAGGCAAGGATGAAGGCAAATGGATCAATGCCGGTTTTTTTGTGCTGAATTCGTCTGTTTTCGATTATCTAAAGGGAGATATGACAAATGTAATGTGGGAAGATGCTCCGCTTGAAAAATTAACATCTGGCAATCAATTGGCTGCATATAAACATTATGGCTTTTGGAAATGTATGGATGCATTACGTGATAAATTAGAATTAGAGGCACTTTGGCAAAATGGCCAGGCAAAATGGCAAATATGGTAAACAAGGATACACTTGCGCTTTATTATAATAAGAAAAAGGTATTTATTACAGGACATACTGGTTTTAAAGGCGCATGGTTGATGCTCCTTTTGAAAGAGCTGGGGGCAGACGTCAAAGGGTATGCCTTGCCCCCTGAGTATAAGAACGGTTTATTTGATGAAATTTCCGATGATATTAAACCCGGAGAAAGTATATTGGCAGATATACGCGATAAGGAGCAATTGAAAAAAGCAATTCAATCGTTTCAGCCTGACTATGTCTTTCACTTGGCCTCCCAACCCCTGGTACTGCGTTCATACCAAATACCTGCAGAAACTTTTGAAATAAATGTTACCGGCTCTGCTAACCTGCTGGAAACTATCAACTCATTACAAAAAAAATGCACAGCAGTTGTTATAACTACTGATAAAGTATACGAAAACAAGGAAAAGGATATTCTTTATAAAGAAGAAGATGCACTGGGTGGCCATGATCCATATAGTACAAGTAAAGCATGCACCGAACTTGTAGTCAGTTCATTCAGGAGCAGCTTCTTTAATGTTAACCTGTTTGATAAGCACCAAAAAGCCATTGCCAGTGCAAGAGCAGGAAATGTAATTGGCGGTGGCGATTGGAGTACAGACAGAATTATACCCGATATCATCCGCTCACTGCAATCCAGGCAAAATATCATCGTTCGTAATCCATTATCGGTGCGCCCATGGCAGCACGTGCTGGAGCCTTTAACCGGCTACCTCCTGTTAGGAGGATTATTGAACAAACATCATGAGAAATATTCTACTGCTTTTAATTTTGGGCCTTTACCCGGAGACCACCTGACCGTTAAAACGCTTGTTGAAAAAGCAATTAAAAGCTGGGGTAACGGTACCTGGACAGTTGCTTCCAATTCAGGTCAGCCACATGAAGCAGGTTTATTGCAACTGGATATAACCAAAGCTCAAAATGAATTGAAGTGGAAACCAAGATTAGATGCGGCATCTTCCATTGACTGGACCATTGATTGGTACAAGCAGCCGAGCAATAAAAAAAAGGAATTTACACTACATCAAATCAACACATATCTTGCCTTATGATCTTCTCTCCTACTCCATTCAAAGGCAGTTATATTATAGAACCGGAGCAGTTTGCCGATAACCGGGGTTGGTTTGCACGATATTTTTGTAAAAATGAATTTGAAAAAATTAATCATAATAAGGAGTGGGTGCAGATGAATCATTCATTTACCACTATAAAAGGAACCATACGAGGCATGCACTACCAGGTTGCTCCATACAAAGAAATTAAATTGATCCGGTGTATTGCAGGGGTGGTTTTTGATGTAATTGTAGACATCAGGAAAGAGTCTCCCACATTTTTACAATGGTTTGGAGTAGAATTGTCGGCTCAAAATAAAAGGATGATCTATATCCCCGAAGGTTTTGCTCATGGCTTTCAGTCTTTGTGTGATAATGCAGAATTGTTATACCATCATTCTGACTACTATACTCCTGATGCGGAAGGGGGTATAAAATATAATGATGCCTGCATTCAAATAAACTGGCCTTTACCGGTGAGCATCATCTCCGAAAGAGACGCAGATCATCCAATTATTGATAAAAATTTTAAAGGAATATAATTATGCAGTGCAGGTTTTGTAAAACAGCGCTCAGGTATGTTTTTATTGATCTTATCAATTCCCCTGCTTCCAATTCTTTTCTTACCAGAGAACAATTGAACGAACCGGAAACCTTTTATCCGCTTAAAGTATATACCTGTCACAACTGTTTTTTAGTACAGGTGGACGAATACAAAAAGTCTGACGCTATTTTTAACAGCAACTATGTATACTTTTCATCTTATTCAACCAGTTGGCTGAAGCATGCAAAAGTTTATACTGAAAAAATGACCGGGAGGTTCGGTTTAAACAAAAATTCCAAAGTAATAGAAATCGCTTCTAACGATGGTTACCTGTTACAATATTTTCATGAAAACAAAATTCCCGTCCTGGGCATAGAACCTACTGCAAACACAGCGCAGGTAGCTGAAAAAAAAGGAATAGAAACTATCGTGGACTTTTTTGGTGTACGGCTGGCTGAAAAATTAGCAGGCAACAATATTAAAGCAGACCTATTATTAGGAAATAATGTGCTGGCACATGTTCCTGATATCATTGATTTTGTTGGAGGAATGAAAATCATTCTTGCTCCTGATGGGGTTGTTACCATGGAATTTCCTCACCTGCTGCAGTTGGTCGAAAACAATCAATTTGATACCATTTACCACGAGCATTTTTCTTATTTATCTTTTACTACAGTACAAAAAATATTTGCCTCTCAGAAACTACAGCTGTTTGATGTCGAAGAAATCCCCACACATGGCGGCTCACTGCGTATTTATGGCAAGCACCAGGAAGATAGTACAAACCCAATAACCAATAATGTAGACGCATTACTCAAAAAGGAAGCAAATAAAGGATTGAATAGCCTGGACTATTACAGTGGCTTTCAGTCAAAAGCATTAAAGGCCAAGATTGATCTTATTGAGTTTTTAATTATATGCAAGAGAGAAGGTAAAAAAGTAGCGGCGTATGGCGCTGCAGCCAAAGGAAACACTTTGCTTAATTTTTGTGGTATTAAAAACGATCTTGTAAATTATGTGGTAGATGCTAATCCGCATAAGCAAGGCAAGTGGTTGCCCGCAAGTCATATTCCTGTTGTTGACGAGCAATATTTAACAAAGGAGCATCCTGATTATATAATAATATTGCCATGGAATCTGAAAGATGAAATTATTCAGCAACTATCCTATGTAAAAGAATGGGGTTGTAAATTTGTTATTGCAATACCGGAACTTATAATCATGTAATCAATGGATCCGTATAAAAAAAAGATACCCATTACCAGGCCATCTATTTCTGATCGGGAAATAGAGTATGTAAATGATGCGATACGAACCGGCTGGGGCAATAAATGCTACGACTATATTCATAGATTCGAAAAAGATTTTGCTGACTTTCAGGCAACTCAATATGCGCTGGCTACCTCTTCCTGCACAGGAGCCATTCATTTAGCATTAATGGCTTTAGGTGTTAAGGAGGGAGACGAAGTGATTGTTCCGGATATTACCTGGATAGCATCCGTGGAACCTGTTTTATATATAGGAGCAAAACCGGTATTGGTGGATGTTTTACCCGACACATGGTGTATTGATCCGGTAAAAGTTGAAGCAGCCATTACTGATAAAACGAAAGCCATCATTGTAGTTCACTTGTATGGCAATCTGGTTGAAATGGATTCTATAATGGAAATAGCTCAGAAATACAACCTTCGTATTCTGGAAGATGCGGCAGAAGGCTGGGGGTCGGAGTATAAGGAGCAAAAAGCAGGCAGTATTGGCGATGCAGGCGTTTTCTCTTTTCATGGAACAAAAACAATTTCTACGGGGGAAGGAGGTATGTTGGTAACCAATCAAAAAGAGGTTTTTGAAAAAGCAAAAATTCTTAATGATCATGGCAGGGATCCTAAAACAGGAAAAACGTTTTGGATGGAGGAATATGGCTACAAATACAAAATGAGCAATCTCCAGGCTGCCATGGGTTGCGCTCAGTTGGAACGGGCCGCTGAGTTAATCGCTAAAAAAAGAGAAATATTTTCGTGGTACAAACATGAACTTACAAGTCAGTATTATATGCTGAACCCGGAATATCCACATACAAAAAACAGTTATTGGATGCCTACGATCCTATTCGATGAAAGCCTGGCATTAAATAGGGGAAAGCTCTTTGCTTATATGAAGGAAAGAAATATTGACAGCAGGCCATTCTTTTATCCACTATCTTCTCTTCCTATGTTCAACCCCTTCAATAATGTCGTATCCTATTCAATCTATAAAAGAGGAATTAACCTTCCAAGCTATCATGATATGGAATATGAAGAAGCAAAATATGTAGTTGATACAATAACTGAATTTGTTGCACTAAATAACAATAAGTAAATGAATATTGTTTTTTTAGGAGCCAATAACCCGCAAATTTGCAAGACATTAGAAGATATTAAAATATTCTCTAATGAATTTAACGTGCTGGGATTTATAGATAATGATACCAGCAAGCATCATCAGGATTTCTTTGGATACAAAATATTAGGCGGCTTTGAAATTGTTGATTCTTTAATTGAAAAAAACATTCATTTTATAAACCTGATAACCAGAAATACTGTTCTCCGCTATGAAACATCATTATTTTTATCGAAAAAAAAAGCGCTTTTCACCAACTGCATTCATCCGGGAGTTAACCTAAAAATGGTAGAGACGGGAGTTGGAAATACAATTGAGGAGAACGTAATGCTTCAGGCAAACGTATCCATTGGAAATAATTGCGCTGTTAATACAGGATCTGTAATTGCTCATGAATGTGTAGTGGGAAATACAGTCTTTTTTGCCCCACGCGCCTGCTTGGCGGGAAAAGTTTTAGTCAATGACGGTGCTTTTTTGGGAACCAACTGTACTGTATTGCCCAGGATTAAAATTGGTCGTTGGGCAACTGTTGGAGCAGGAGCTGTTGTTACGAAGGACGTACCGGATTATGCAGTTGTGGCGGGGAATCCCGCAAAAATCATTAAATACAATGAAATAAAATATCAATCCGGGAATACCCTGGAATGATCAGGAGATCAGCCATCTTATAATTTAAAACTAAAGACGAAATGGACCCAATAAAAAAATTTGAAGAAGAAAAACTGGAAAGGTTAGACAGGCAACTTAAAAATAAAAACTTAAAAGCGCTTGCCAACGATTTTTTTCTTGAATCTGTTAAAACAGGGTATTCCTATAATTTTAGCTGGATGGGAAGGCCCATTATTCAATATCCGCAGGATATGATAGCAATGCAGGAAATAATATGGAAGATTCAGCCAGACCTCATTATAGAAACAGGAATTGCGCACGGTGGTTCTTTGATTTTTTACGCTTCATTACTTGAGTTGATTGGCAATGGAGAAATTTTAGGTATAGACATTGATATTCGTACACATAATAAAAAAGAGATTGAGGATCATCCCATGTTCAAACGCATAAAAATGCTGGAAGGTTCTTCTATCAGTACTGAAATTATAGACAAAGTGAAGATGCATGCAGAAGGGAAAAAGAACATTATGGTAGTTTTAGATTCTAACCATACACACGACCATGTATTGAGAGAACTTGAATTATACAGCCCCTTTGTAACTAAAGATTCGTATGCCGTAGTTTTTGATACAGTAGTTGAAGATATGCCTGCTGATTATGATTGGGGAAGCAGACTTTGGGGAAAGGGAAATAGCCCGAAAACAGCAGTAAAAGCATTTTTAAAAAAGAATGTTGATTTTAAAGTAGATGAATCAATAGATGCCAAACTAATAATAAGCGTAGCGCCTGGGGGATACCTCAAGCGAATCAACTAGCAAAAAACAGCGGATCATGTCTCCGTTTTTAATATGCAACTGAATGATAGATAAACTTACTTTACTTATACCTACACATAACAGGCACGGCTATCTTTCAAGGTCTCTTGCTTATTATAGTAAATGGAATATTCATATTATTGTAGCCGACAGCACTCCTGAACCATTCGAACAACTATCCCTGTATCCAAAGATTGAATATCTTCATTTTCCCGGATCCTCTTATTCGGCCAAGCTACCATCGTCTTTACTACATGTTAAAACACCATATATCGTAATGTGCGCGGATGATGATTTTATCGTTACAAACACGCTGCTGAAATGTTTTGATTTCCTCGAAAATAATGCAGATTATAGCGTAGCCATGGGATCTGTAATTTACTTCTCATTAATAAGCAATGATACTAAAGTAGAATTAGCTCCTGTATATAAAGGTCAACTGGAATATCATATTAGTGAAGAAGATCCTTTTAACAGGGTTCACACATTTTTTAGTAATTATAGGACTGTTTATTACGGGTTGCATAGAACAGATGTACTAAAAACAGCCTTTTTAAATACAGAGAACACTCAAAACCTTTTGTTATATGAATATATATCTGGATTGTATCCGTTAATAGCAGGAAAAGTAATGGCTTTTGCAGATTTATATCAGGTGCGGGAATATATTGGTATTCCACAGGCTGGTATAACAAACATTGATAAGATTTTCACCGAACAAAATATTCGTAACGAGTATGAAAATTTATTAGATCAACAATCAGCAGTCATCGCGCAAAAAACAGGGAAAGAAAAAAAAATTATCAGATCAAACTTAAATAGCGCATTAGAAAAATACGCCAGACATTTTATACTCCCCTTTCATCTATATGTAAAAAGCCGTTTAAAATTGTGGATGGTTTGGTTTTTACTTTCTGATAAATTGAATTTCTTCCCATTTAACTTCATAAAGTCTCATGTGAATAAATACAGGTTGAAAAAAATAGTTTCTTATAATGACAATAAAGAACAGTTAAGCAAAATAATACAATTTATCCTTGAATATTACCGCAAAAAGCAATCTACTAAGCTATGAACTTAAGTATCATCATAGTAAACTACAAGACTCCACAGCTTGTTATAGATTGCATTTCGAGCTTTTATCAAAAAAATCAGCACATACAATCTGAGGTATTAGTAATTGACAATGCATCGGACGATAATAGTGAAGATTTGATCACCAGGGCTCATCCTTCAGTTCGTTGGATCCAGATGCACTATAATAGCGGCTTTGCCAGGGCAAACAATATGGGTATACAACAGGCAAAAGCTGATATTATCCTGCTACTCAACTCAGATACCCTGGACCATCACAACGCAATTGAAAACTGTTACATAGCATTTTCAAAATCGGAATATATAGCATGCGGGGTACAACTGCTCAATAAAGACGGATCTCCGCAGATATCAGGAAACTTTGTAATGAGAGGCGGATTGAACTATTTACTTCCTTTACCTTATTTGGGAAGTTTTATACGATGGTTGGGTTATACATTAAAGGTAAAAAAAACCAATATTCCCGACGCAAAAAACACGGTAGAAGTAGACTGGATAAACGGGGCGTTCCTGATGGTAAAAAAGGAGGCTATCAACAAAGCGGGGTTACTCGACGAAGATTTCTTTTTGTATGCAGAGGAAGCCGAATGGTGCAGCAGATTGAAGAAAGCCGGCAAGCTCTGCATCTTCGGGCAATACAATATTGTCCATTTGCAGGGAGAATCGGCAAACGCAACCTTTGGATCATCCGGTTTGGGATATTACAACCTTACAGATAAAAAGGGATTGCAGATAATGGTCTCTAACTTTGTTAGAATAAGGAAGCAGTTTGGCATTCAGTGGTTCCTGCTGCACCTGTTCCTTTATACACTTACGGTTCCGCTGTGGCTGGTATTATCCTTTATACATCATTTAATACGCCTGGAAAACCCGTTTTCAGCATACCGGGAGATCTTCCGCTTTTCAGGCAACCTGCTCAAATTATGGCAATTAAGCCCAGTAATAATAAGGAATAAGCCATTCTTCTATAAGCTTTTATGACAGGAACAACCTTTTAATTCACCATTTCCCCCTACTCCTTCCTCGCTACCGAGCTTGCGCCGCTGCTTTTTATATTGCGGGTAATGCCCTCTCCCTTGTAGTAGATATCGCTGGCGCCACTGGCGGTAGCTGTCAGCTCTTTGGTAACGGTGATCTGTATATCGCTGGCGCCGCTGGCTACCGCTTCGCAGTATTCACTTACCAGGTCGTAGCCTTTCACATCGCTGGCGCCACTCACATTGATAGATAAAGAACCGGTTCTGCCGCTGATCCTTGAATCAGAGCTGCCGCTTTGATCCAATGTAAGCTTGTTTACGTCTACCGCTCCTTTAAAATCGCTGCTGCCCGACAGGGAAAGCTTTAATACATCGCCTTTTATTACACCATTTACATAAATATCCGACGCACCGGACGCGCTTAATTTACTGATAGTTTTGAACGATACATAAGCTTTCAGATTCTTGCTGCCGCTGTTCCATTGTAAACCTTTATCGTTATAGTAAATTTTGAGGATGCCGTCCACCACTTCTGTAATGATCCGGTCGCGGTATTTCGTTTCAGAAGCGCTCACCACCACCACTTCTTCATCGCCCTGCGAGGCATAGAGGTCTATAGAACCGGAAACGGAAATGCCTGAAAAGGCCCCGGATACCTTACGGGGCTGGGCGTTTTTATCATTCACATACACATCCTGCGCGTTTACCAGCATTACCGCCAATGTGCCGTATATCAAAAACAATAATTTTTTCATTTGTTTATTTTTAATCAATGACCTGTTAGCTGCCCGGTTATTTTTTGCTACCACAATAAATAGTACGCCTAACGAAAGGTAAAAGTTACAGTATTTGGAAATTATTTTAAAACTCCCTTAACTTTGCATCCACAAACAACCGCGGTTAAAGTTTGTTTTTTAACCTCAGTGATTCCCGGGGTGTTCTCCGATCCATATCGGAGGGCTGAGATCAAACCCGTAGAACCTGATCAGGGTAATGCCTGCGCAGGGAAGGACGAGTCCTCACATCTCTCCTTTCCTGTTTTTGTAAACCCGGCCAATAACAAGTGAGTGCAGGATACATATGCACGTTGGAGGCCGACAACAAAAACAGAAATGAAACAATGGTATGCTATTGTAATAGCGTTTTTATTAACATCTGTAAGCGCATCCGCGCAATCTTTTGTCAGGGGCAGGATTGTTGAAAAAGAAACCAGTCTCCCCATAGCCGGCGCCACCGTCAGCCTTTCAGCTAACCAGCTAACCATCAGCAACGATAACGGCGAGTTCCGTTTTCCGGGACTTCGGCCGGGTGTATACACTGCTACCGTATCAGCTATCGGCTACCGGCAGGCAACTATACAACTCAATACAACAAGTACAGCAACCTCCACTGTCAGCCTCGAAAAACGGCAGCTCATGCTCCAGCCCATCGAAATAAGAGGAGTGCGGGCAGGTGAACGGACGCCTTTCACTAAAAACAACCTCGGCAAACGGCAAATTGAAAAGCTCAATACCGGCCGGGATCTGCCATTTGTTTTGAATGAACTGCCATCGGTTGTGGTAAATTCCGATGCGGGTAACGGTGTTGGCTACACGGCTATGCGCATTCGCGGCACAGATGCCACCCGCATTAACGTAACGCTCAATGGCATCCCTTACAACGACGCGGAATCGCAGGGCAGCTTTTTCGTGAACATGCCCGACTTTGTATCTTCCGTAAGCAGTATACAGGTGCAGCGTGGCGTGGGTACCAGCAGCAACGGCGCCGGCGCCTTCGGCGCTACCATCAACATGAGCACCAATGAGTTTATTGAAAATGCTTATGGCGAGATCAATAACAGCTATGGTTCATTCAATACCTGGAAGAATACCATTAAGGCGGGAACGGGACTGATTGATGGCAAATTTACGGTAGATGCCCGCCTGTCGTCTGTTACCAGCAACGGGTACATTGACCGGGCAACGAGCGATCTGAAATCTTACTATGTATCTGCCGCTTATTTTACAGGCAAAGCCTCAGTAAGGCTGAATGTTTTTTCGGGAAAAGAGAAAACCTACCATGCCTGGAATGGCATACCCAAAGACAAGCTGGAAACCGACCGTACGTATAATTCAGCCGGGACGGAAAAACCGGGGACACCTTATGAGAATGAAACCGATAATTACAAGCAGGATCATTACCAGTTGTTCTACAACCAGGAGATCAATAGCCGCTTCAGCTTTAACACAGCCCTGTTCCTTACCCGTGGTAAAGGATATTATGAGCAATATAAAGCCGGAAGGGATTTGGCTGAATTCGGGCTTCCCGATGTTATAATAGGCGACTCCGCCATCACCGCTGTAGATATAGTGCGCCAGTTATGGCTGGATAATTATTATTATGGAGGCATTTTTTCTCTCCAGTATAAAAACAAAGGAACCCAATGGATCACCGGTGGCGGATGGAACCAATACGAAGGAAAACACTATGGAATGCTGCCCTGGGCGCAGGCTGGTATTCCTAAAGATTATAAATGGTATAACCTGGATGCCTTAAAAGCCGATTTCAATATATACACCAAATTACAGCAACGTATAACCGCTAACTGGGAACTGTTCGGAGACATTCAGTACCGCAGGGTACAGTATGATATGAACGGTTTTAGAGAACATCCGGAAATAAAAGTGAACAATACATACAATTTCATTAATCCCAAAGCCGGTATAAGCTACAGCCACAACAACTGGTCGGGATATTTTTCGTATGCCCTGGCAAATAAGGAACCTAACAGGGATGATTTTGAAGCCGGCGCTGAGCAGCAACCCCGGCATGAAACATTGCACGATTTTGAGCTGGGTATTGAACAAAGGTATAATACCTTTAACTGGAACCTCGCCTTGTATTACATGAAGTATCGCAATCAACTGGTACCTACAGGAAAGATCAATGATGTGGGCGCTTATACCCGCACCAATATTCCCGAAAGCTACAGGATGGGCATTGAGCTGCAGGCAAAATGGCAACCGGTGAGCTGGTTAAATGCAGCCGGCAATATAGCGCTGAGCAGGAATAAGATAAACGGTTTTACCGCCTGGTTTGATGATTATGACAACGGAGGACAAAAATCTGAAAGCTACAGTTCGCCGGATATTTCTTTTTCGCCTGCTCTTGTTGGCGGAGGAAGCATCAATATACTGCCGGTAAAAAACTGGGAACTGAGCTTACCGGCCAAATATGTAAGCAAACAATACCTCGACAATACAGGTAACGAAGCGCGAAAGCTGAATGCTTTTTACGTGCAGGATTTCCGTACAATATATACGATCAACAAACTTGTATTTCGTGAAATCAACCTACTGCTGCAGGTAAATAATGTTTTCAATAAACGATACGAGCCGAACGGATATACCTTCAGTTATATTTACGGGGGAGCGTTAGTAAACGAAAACTATTATTTCCCGATGGCAGGAAGGAACTTCATGGCAGGCATTAATATAAAATTATAATACGGGGAAGACCGACATGGGCTGACCAAAGCAGTTGGGAAATGCCAGACACCCGAGGATGGCTTCTCCGCCATAAACATTTATTTATAAGCAAAGCAAAACCAACGGCGGATGGCCATGACGGGCAAAGAGTGGATGATTTGGCAGCAGTATTATGATACTGGTTAGCATTTACGCAACCTCTCGCATCGTACCTGCTCCCAATATTAACGCAAAACGATCGCTCCCAGCGGAGGCAGATGCAAAGTAAGCTCATACAGCTTTTCTTCCTCATCCAGTAGCTGGCTCTGTATATCAGGATTGTATACATCTCCTGTTCCCCAGTATGCTTTGGCATCGCTGTTGAATATTTCTTTCCAGGACGACTTACCATATACTTTTACCTTCCAGTCATTATGCACTACCGGTGTCATATTCAATATTACCAGTACATCTTTTTCCGGGTCTTTTCCTTTACGTTTGTATACCATCACCGATTCTGCCCTGTGACTAAGGTCTACCCACTCAAATCCATACATATTAAACTGGTTTTCGTATAAGGCAGGTTCCGATCGCAGCAATGCGTTCAGATCGCTCACACATTGTTTTAGCAACTTGTGAGCGTCATATTGCAACAGGTGCCAGTCCAGGTCCGATTGATAATTCCACTCATTCGTTTGTCCAAACTCATCACCCATAAATAATAATTTACCACCGGGGTGTGTAAACATGTAAGAATACATCAAACGCAGGTTGGCAAATTTCTGCCATTCATCGCCGGGCATTTTATACAGCATAGGACTTTTGCCGTGCACCACTTCATCATGGCTGAGCGGCAGCATGAAGTTTTCATCGTAGTAATACATCATGCTGAACGAAAACTTATCCTGGTGGTATTTCCTGTATACCGGGTCCATCTTGAAATAGTCGAGCGTATCATGCATCCAGCCCATCATCCATTTCATTCCAAAACCCAGTCCGCCTTCAAATGTTGGTTTGCTTACCCCCGGCCAGTCGGTTGCTTCCTCTGCTATGGTCTGCACATCCGGAAAGTCGCGGAATATAGTTTCGTTCAGGTCTTTGATAAACGCGATCGCTTCTATATTACCATCTCCCCCATATTCATTCGGCTCCCATTGCCCGGTAGTGCGTGAATAATTTAATTTCAGCATGGAGCTTACCGCATCCACTCTGATGCCATCTATATGATATTTATCAAACCAGTAACGTGCACCACTTATTAAAAAGGACTTTACCTCTCCTCTCCTGTAATTAAAAATATAACTGTTCCAGTCGGGGTGAAAGCCTTTGCGCATATCAGCGTATTCATAGGTATGCGTGCCATCGAACATAAATAAGCCATGGGCGTCGTAAGGAAAATGCGAAGGCACCCAATCCAGTATTACACCGATCCCTTCCTGGTGAAACGCTTCTACCAGACTCATGAATCCCTGCGGATCGCCGAAGCGGGAAGTGGGCGCAAAATAACCCGTACCCTGGTATCC
Source organism: Chitinophagaceae bacterium (assembly GCA_019638595.1). Taxonomy (GTDB): domain Bacteria; phylum Bacteroidota; class Bacteroidia; order Chitinophagales; family Chitinophagaceae; genus Agriterribacter. Next base: position 7,907 of record JAHBTJ010000022.1, on the reverse strand, counting down.
CCAGGAGCCATCGAAAGGATGCTCCATTACCGGCATCAGCTCCACATGTGTGAACTTCATTTCCTTTACATAAGGAACCAGCTTTTCTTTGATCGCATCGTAAGTAGCGTACGATTCTTCATCATTTCTGTCGGGGCGCATCCAGCTTGCCAGGTGCACTTCGTATACGCTCCAGGGCGCCTCCAGCGAATTATGCTGTTTTCTCTTCTGCATCCATTCAGTGTCATTCCACCCAAAACCAAGCTCCCAGGTTATAGAAGCGGTATCAGGTCTTTTTTCCCAAAACCAGGCAAAAGGATCACCTTTATCCTGCTTTCTTCCCTTATACCCGTGTATATGGTATTTATATACTTCGCCTTTTGTCATTCCCGGTACAAAGCCCTCCCAAATGCCGGAATTGTCCTGCCTTACATACAGGGGATGCGATTCATTATTCCAGTCGTTAAAATTGCCTTTTACAGAAATAAAGGTTGCGTTGGGCGCCCATACCGCGAAATAATATCCCTGTTTTCCCAGCACCGTAGCAGGACGGGAGCCAAAGATCTCGTACAAACGGTAATGGGTACCCTGCTGAAAGTTCTGTATATCTTCATCTGTAAACAGGGAATAGTTCCACACAGGCTTTGTGCTGTCTACAAAATGAAGGTCTTCATAACGGGGTATATCAGGTTTCCTGGTTTCATTCATGGTGAAAAGCTTGTTATGGTATCAATTTAGTACTATTTAGGAGATTTTCATTTAAAAATTAGCGGCAGCTATCAGCCATGAGTAATGCAATTTATAGTTTATAGTTTGGGGTTTATAGTTTGGGAAACCACAAACCCGAAACCTGTAACCTGAAAAAAAATTATTTCTTTTATGGAATCGTCCGGTCTGATGCATCATCCTGTTTTATTTTAACGTAAGATTAAGTGATATAAAGAAAACCTGTAAAGTATTTTATTGACTTTTATAACTCTATTTACTATTATCCTTAAACAATACCCATGACCAAATGCTTATCCTGCTTGCTAACTGCTTTGTTGTGTAGTATGCTGCAGTTGTGTACAGCTCAAACATCTTCAGTCAAAGGAACCGTAACAGACACCGCTAACCAGAAAAAACTTTCCAACGCCACCAATTATGAAGGAGTAGATAAAACTATCGAAAAGAGTTTAAAACAATGGGGGAAATGGGGAACCAAATATATATGGCAGATCACGATTTAAGAGCCATGAGCTGTCAGCTTTCAGCTTTGAGCTATCAGCAGTCAGCAATTAGTTTTTTGTTTACAGTTTTTTGTTTATTATTGGAAACCATAAACCTCAAACCCGAAACCTTTAACCCAGCATCAAATCTCAAACCTGTCTGCCGTGGCAGATTTCAAATCTCAAATATAGTGTCATAAATCCCAAACCACATATATGAAGACTAGCATTCAGGTACCGGGCATTATTATACTGCTGATGTTGATAGCTGCCGGTTGCAAAAAAGAAAGCGGTAATGATACCAACCCTGATATGCCGCTGGCGGAAAGATCCATTATTGACACCGCTTATGGAACAGATCAGCAACAAAAAATGGATATCCACCTGCCTGCAGGCAGGAATGACCGTACCAAAACGATCGTGCTGATACACGGAGGAGGATGGACCGAAGGCAGTAAAGCCGACCTTACCCTTGCCATACCCGAAATAAAAAAATACTTTCCAGGGTATGCCATTGCCAATATTAACTACCGGCTCGCGTCAAACGGTACCACCAACCTTTTTCCGGTACAGGAAAACGACGTAAAGACTGCAATAAATTTTTTGGTGGAGAACAGCAACAAACTTCACATTGCAAAAAGCATGGTGCTTACAGGTTTTAGCGCGGGTGCGCACCTGGCTTTATTACATGGATACAAGAATGATCCTGAAAAGCACATACAAGCAATCGTAGATTTTTTCGGACCAACCGACCTTACTGTTTTTGGCAGCCTGAGCCCCATACAGCAACTGATACTGCTAAGCGTTACTGGCAAAAGCTATGAAGCCGACCCGGAAATATATGCCCAGTCGAGCCCCGTTACATTCATTACCGGGCAAAGCCCTCCCACCATTGTACTGCAGGGTGGCGCAGATCCGCTGGTTCCGTCCTCTCAGGCCGATCTGCTGATTGAAAAGCTGGAAGAAAACGATGTAACCCATCAATTGGTTTTTTACCCCGGTGAAGCGCACGGCTGGTCAGGCGAAAACCTTTTAGACTCCTTTGATAAAATAAAAGCCTTTCTCGAAGCTAATGTGGAATAATGTGTGAGCTATCGGCTGTGAGCCTTGGGCTATGAGCAATTTATAGTTTATGGTTTTGGGTTTATAGTTGAGGAATTGAAACCTATAACCTGAAACCATCATCAAATCTCAAACCTGTCCGCCGTGGCGGATTTCAAATCTCAAATAACCCCAACCTGTTCAATCCTTCACGGGAAAATATACATTCACTTGAGGATGCATGGTATACAAACGATATTGCTCCCCATCGTTTACCAGCATACCGCTGGATGTGTTATTACCCATAATTGGATTACCGGGGTACTTTTCCCAATGCAGTAAATCATTTGAAACAGCCACATTGGTAGACCATTCGCTCCAGTCCTCAAAAGCCGATGCATGGTAATACCCATAATATTTCCCGTTGTATTTAATTACCTGGTTCATGGCAACGGCAAACCGGTCATATGCTTCCGGTCCCATTTTAATTACAGGATCATCCTGCACATTCGTCCATATTTTCATGTCTTTGGAAGTTGCCAGCCATATGCCCAGGTCGCCTCTTTCGTAAAATAAATACCAGGTATCGTTCTCTCTGAAGACAGAAGGTGTTCCGTAGGGTCCTTTATCTATAGGCGTTCCATCCACTTTTTTGATATCAATGTCGCCTTGTTCTGTCCAGTGTATTTTATCGGTAGAAGTAAGAATATGCGCCACATCATCCTTTCCTTCGGCAAACATATAGTATACGCCATCCACCTTTATTACACTCATATCTTCCACCCATTGGGCAGTATGAATGGGATTACCCGGATACCTTGTCCAGTTCAGCCCGTCAGGAGAAGTTGCCAGTCCGAGAAACTTCGTTTGCTCTTCCCTGTTATATCCGGTATACCACAGGTAATAAGTGCTGTCTTCTTTGAGTATATACCCCCTTTCCCGGATCAGGCTGTCCCATGTGGAAGCGCCGGTACCCGCAAACACTGGATTGCTTTTCCAGGGGGTGAAATGAACCAGCTCATTGGGAAAGCCGGCGCTTTTATCCGCCTCATTTTTATGCGGAGCATTACAGGAAATACACAAAACAAGCGCAGATACAGCACCTACAAAAGCGTTACCGGTGGATGTATGAAAAAAAGACAACATGTTGAAACGCTGTTAAGGATTGAAAAATGATATTAAAGTGCTCACTATGTTATTCCATCAGCTCACTTAGTTCCAGCCAACGTAATTCTTTTTCATCAAGCATGGAGCTTACATCCCCAATGCGCGACGATAGTTTTTGCAACTGATCGTAAGGGAGTGTGCTATCTTCCAAAAGTAGATGTATCTCCTGTTTCTCTTTTTCAAGATCGGAAATTTCTTTCTGTAACAATTCAAATTCTCTTTTTTCCTTGAAAGATGGCTTCCTTTTTTCAATGGTTTGCGATACCTCCGCAGACGGCCTCGCAACGGATGCTTTTGTTTTCTCACTCTCTGTTTCCTTCTTCTCTTCCTGTTCTTTTTTCCATATCCGGTACTGGGTATAGTTACCGGGGAAATCGCGGATATTCCCTTTGCCTTCAAAAACAAACAGGTGGTCAGTCAGCTTGTCCATGAAATAACGGTCGTGCGAAACAATGATAAGACAGCCCTGGTAGTCGCTTAAAAAGTTTTCCAGCACCCCTAAAGTAGGAAGATCAAGATCATTCGTTGGCTCATCCAGTATCAGGAAGTTGGGGTTGCGGAATAAAATGGACAGCAGCAGCAAACGCTTCTTTTCTCCCCCGCTCAATTTTGATATATACGTATATTGCTGGTCCGGCTCAAATAAAAACAACTGCAAAAACTGGGCGGCGCTTAAAGAACCGCCATTGGCCAAAGGAAAGTTTTCAGCGATATTCTTCACAAACTCAATTACCCGCATATCTTCTTTTACCTCCAACCCCTGTTGGGAATAATAACCGAACACTACGGTGTCCCCGATATTGATCTTACCGCTGTCGGCAGGTTCTTTGTCCAGCAGCATGTTAAGGAAAGTAGACTTACCCACCCCGTTCTTCCCTACTATACCCACTCTTTCGCCCTTTGAAAAAGTATAATCAAATCCTTTTAAAATAACCTGGTCACCGAATGATTTGTATACTTTTTTCAATTCCGCTACTTTACCACCCAACCGGTTCATCTTTACCTGCAGTTGAACCTGGTTATCTGTGATCTTTTGTTTAGCTTTTGCTTCCACACCGGCAAAAGCGTCAATACGGCTTTTTGATTTCGTGGTCCTGGCTTTGGGTTGTTTGCGTATCCATTCCAGCTCTTTCCGGTAAAGGTTCTTTGCTTTGTCTATGCTGGATGCATCCTGCTCGATCCGGGCAGCTTTCTTCTCTATATAGTTTTCATAATCGCCTTTGTGAATGTATAAATTACTTCCTTCCAGCTCCCATATTTCATCGCACACGGCATCAAGGAAATAACGATCGTGGGTAACCAGTAATAAAGTAACATTTTCCTGGTTCAGGTAATGTTCCAGCCATTCCACCGTTTCCACATCCAGGTGATTGGTTGGTTCATCCATGATCAGCAATACATGCTTATGTTCAAAGCCAATGTCAATCAATGTTCGCGCCAACGCTACCCGCTTTCTTTGGCCACCCGAAAGCGTACCCGCTTTTTGCTGAAGCTGGTGAATGTTCAGCTTACCCAGTATCTGCTTTACCTTACTGTCAAAATCCCAGGCGCCCAGCTCATCCATCTGTACAATGGTTTTACCCAGCAGCTCCGCGTCATCCGAATCGCAGGCTTCTTCGTAATGCTTGATGGCATTGATAACAGGGTGATCGTGATGGAAGATATTATCAAGTATACTCAGGTCTTCCATAAACTCCGGTTCCTGTTCAAACAAAGCAACCGTAACATCTTTATGGATCCATAACTTACCGTCTTCAGGCACTTCTTTGCCGGCAATGATCTTTAATAAAGTGGATTTACCATAGCCGTTACGGGCCACAATGGCAATTTTATCGCCTTCTTCTATGTGAAAAGATAAATTTTTAAAAAGAGGTTTGATACCGTACGATTTCCCGAGGTTCTCCGCTGAAACATAATGCATGCGGCAAAGATAAGCAGCGGGAAGCTAATAGCTATCAGCATTTGAGATTTGAAATTTGAAATTTGATGGCTGTTACAGGTTGCAAATTTATAGTTTGAAGTTTGTGGTTAAACAAAAAACCATAAACCACAAATACCCACCGCCCAAAACCGATAGCCCATAGCTGACAGCTGACAGCTGATAGCTACGGGAAGGTCAGGAGGGGCTATTCACCACATTCCTCGGCTTCCCTTCTAAAAATGCCTGTATGTTTTTTACCGACTCATCCAGTAACCTTTCCCTTGCCTCTTTGGTGGCCCAGCCGATATGCGGCGTAATGATACAGTTATCAGCTTTCAACAGCGGGTTATCTGCAGAAGCAGGCTCAGCCGATAATACATCCAATGCCGCACCGGCTATGCGTTTGTTATTTAAAGCTTCTGCAAGATCTTTTTCATTGATCAAAGCACCACGGGCGGTATTGATGATATACGCTGAAGGCTTCATCGTATTGATCAATGATGCATTTACCATTTGTCTTGTGTCATCTGTTAAGGGACAGTGCAAGCTCACGAAGTCAGATTCCCCGAAGCATTCATCCCTGCTCACAAACCGCACACCCGGTAAATTGTATTTGGCAGGATTTCTTACCACCGCTACCACCTTCATACCAAATGCCAATGCTATCCGGGCTACAGCGGTACCTATCTGTCCCAAACCTACCAGTCCCAATGTTTTTCCCTGCAACTCAAAAAGCCCTTCATGCCCAAAGCAAAAATCTTTGCTCCGTACCCACGCTCCCGCATGTACTTCTGCCGAACGTTGAGCCGTGTTACAGGTTAGTTCCAGTATCAGCGCCCATGTTAGCTGGGCTACGGAATGGGTGCTATATCCCGGCACATTACAAACCGGTATACCCCGCTCTGCAGCAGCTTTTATATCCACGTTGTCATACCCCGTTGCCAGTTCGCCTATATATCGTAACGATGTTAATGCCTGAATGGCATTTGCCGTAACTTTCGCTTTATTGGTTAAAACAATTTCCGCACCGGCGGCACGTTCTGCCACCTGCTCAACAGGTGTTCGCTCATACACTTTTAAATCGCCTAATTGTTCAAATGCCTGCCAGGTCAAATCGCCGGGGTTGATCGTATACCCATCCAGAATAACAATACGCATGTCTTGTATTTTTTAAATTATCTTAGATGCCCGAAAATAAGCACGTTTACCCTAACCCTTACAAGGTAGCATGAAAAAAAGTAAAACATCGTACCGCAAGCCTGTAATATTTGCCCTGTTACTTTTATTACTACTTCCGCTCGTTACCGGTTACCGGTACCTGTATAAAGCAGTGATCTATAATTTTGCCGGGATAGACGATTATACCATTTTCGACAACAATACCGTTGCCACGGGCTCACCCGTTGCATGGCGATTGTCTGAACAGTATACCAGCCAGTTACCGGATACCCTGAACAGCTACCTCTCCACATTGAAAACAGTTGGTTTGCTGGTCATCCAAAACCGGGAGATACTGGTTGAAAAATACTGGAACGGGTACAGCGACAGCTCGCTTTCCAACTCGTTTTCCGTTGCCAAAAGCATAACCTCGTTGCTCATTGGTGCAGCTATACATGAAGGTAAGATCGGTTCGGTCAACGACCCGGTTGGCAAATACCTGCCGGAGTTTACAGCAGGAGAAAAAGCGAAAATGCGTATCGTTGACCTGCTCACCATGAGCAGCGGCAGCGACTGGAACGAAAGTTACGCCAATCCTTTTTCGGCAACCACCCGGTTGTATTACGGGTACGATGTATATACAACAGCTACGGCTGTAAACATCATACAAGCTCCGGGCACTTTACACCGCTACAAGAGCGGCGACACACAATTATTAGGCCTGATCGTAGAAAAAGCAACGGGTAAAAGCCTTGCTGAATACGCTTCTGAAAAATTATGGAAACCGCTCGGTGCAGAGCAGCCTGCGCTATGGAGCATTGATAAGCCCGGCGGTTACGAAAAAGCTTATTGCTGCTTCAACACCAATGCCCGTGATTTTGCCCGGCTGGGGCAACTGATGCTGGACAGCGGTAAGATCAACGGCATACCTGTAATTGACAGCGCATATTTTAAGCGCTCCATCAGCCCCTGCCTGGTACCCGATGACGCCGGACAACCCTGCAATTATTATGGCTATCAATGGTGGATCATCCCCGGTGAGCAGGAAGTTTTTTATGCCCGTGGTATACTCGGGCAATATATCATCTGCATACCATCAAAACAAATGGTTATAGTGCGGCTGGGAGAGGAAAGAGATGAAAAGATAAATAATATACCGTTGGAAGTATTGAAATTGATACAGTGGGGAAAAGGTTTGGGATAAATAAAGCAGTCGAAAACCTTTTCAATTTTGGGAATTGGTTAGAGAGCTTGATTTAATAAGAACAATACATCTAAAATTGCCGCAAAGGTTGCCAACCTTCAACACGTTTGATTTGGTTTCAGAACGCCTATCCCTAAGCCCCTGGTACGTGAGACTCGAACCAAGGCACTCGCCCAGGCACATGCCGGAAAGATGTAACTATGCTGTACGAAGTCTCCGACTTCGTACA
>JAHBTJ010000021.1 GCA_019638595.1 Chitinophagaceae bacterium | reverse complement strand
TACAAAGAATTTTCCGAAACGTATGTTTCAATATTGGTATCGTATATATGACCGCTATGCCGTAGATGTAACTGCCCTGGCAATATTTACCGGCAACAGGCGGCAGCAGCATCCCGATATATTCCATAAAACATTTATGGGCACTGAAATTACCTACCGCTACAATGCATATCACATTTTCGACCACTCCGAAACCGAACTGCTGGCGATGGACAATCCGTTTGCCCTGATCGTGCTGGCAGCGCAGAAAGCATTGTTACAGGGTAAAGTACCGGAAGAAGAGCTGGCAAACCACCGGCTTACCGTTGCAAAAGCATTGATACAAAGCAAAAAATTCAGCCATAAAAAGATAGAGAAGCTGCTGTTTTTTTTGAAAAATTTTATCTATATTGGAAACGATGAAATAAACCGTAAATTTGATACGCAAATTGAACAATTAACGGGAGGAACCATTACTATGGGTATTATAGAAACCATAAAGAAAATAGAGCGGGAGGAGGGTATTGAAAAGGGTATCAAAAAAGGAAAGGCCGAAGGAAAAGCCGAAGGAAAAGCAGAAGGGAAGGCAGAAGTTATATATAACCTTATTACAAAATTAGGTTTATCGGATGCCCAGGCTGCTGATATTGCCGGTGTAACTGCCTCTTTTGTAAAAAAGATACGCGCCTCCGCCAGGAAGAAGGGGTAGAAGAAGGCTGGAAAGAAGGTATTAAAACAGGTAAAAAGCAATTTGGAAAAAACTGCTTTCCAATGCCAATTTCATTATTGCCAAAAAGCTGCATTAGCTATTGTTACCGGGGCCTATATAAAAATAGTACGCACTGCCTTCAGGTAAAGACAATTCTCCGATGTCTGATAATTTTTTTTAAATCTTTCACAGGGGGTATTTCAAATTGACCGGCAGACGGGTTTTCAAAACATAGGATATACCAGGGCGGTGAGCGTACGGGTTGTTTGTAAACCTGGATTATTGAAAGTCACAAAATCATCAATCCTTATACGTCATGGCGATACCGCCGCGGTCTTTGCTTTGGCTCAAAACAAATGTAATTGGCGGGAGAAGCCATCCGCGCAGTAGATGCAGCGACACTCTCCTGACTGCGGGTACCGCTGCAAAGTTCATTCAATTCAAGTTTTGATGCGGGATCGCAGAGATCGGTGCTAAAGTGTTTTGTTTTTGTAACGGGTGTTTTTTCCTTGAAGGAGTGTATATAATTAACAAGTACCGCCGCGCATAACAACATTTACAGGGGCAACCCGGCGCAACGGACCGGCAGCCGCTGGAAAGAAGCGCCGCTTAAATAAAAACAGCATATAGCAGGTATATTAAAAGATACCCGGCCTCTATTTTTCAGATGACTTTTCTACGCAGGGATTTTTTATGGAGGGCTGCCGCCACTTTATACGGCGTGACTCTTTTCTATATTGTTTTCCTGGCAAGGCGCCGCCAGGGATCGGTATTGTTTACAAGGAATGAGTGGAATATTACCCCCGTTAAAACCAAATGGCATTATATCAGTAACTGGCATGCGCTCCACGGATCCGTTAAATATGGCTTTATAGAAAACATATTAGGTAATATCCTCCTTTTTATACCCTTTTCCTTTTTTCTTTTTTTCCTGCTGCACATAAGGCAGCTTAAAAAAAACTTATTATTGAGCGGAGCCGCCAGTGCAGGCATAGAGATTGTACAGTTTATTACGGGTAAAGGAGTGGCGGATATTGATGATGTTATTTTAAATATGCTGGGCGCGGTAACAGGGTTCGCGGTAGCGGCTTTTATATATTCCCGGCAGAAGGGTATTCCCGAAAGGGTACATTAATTATTTATTAATTGAATATTATTGACCTTTTTTTGATGATTTTTGCTGTTTTGCCCACAACTAAATCCATATAACGATGAAAGTACTAATGTACGGTATTAACTATGCCCCGGAGCTGACCGGTATAGGTAAATATACCGGTGAGCTGGCAACCTGGCTGGCTGCCAGGGGTCACGAGGTAACCGTAATAACGAGCATGCCATATTATCCTAAATGGGAAGTGCACGACCAATATAAAGGCAGGGGCTGGCATGTGGAAAAAACAGACGGTGTAACAATATACCGCAGTCCTTTGTATGTGCCGTCCAAACTTTCCGCCAAAACGCGTATCCTGCAGGAGGTATCGTTTATTGCCTCTACTTTTCCGGCAGGATTGAAAAAGCTGCTGTCTAAAAAAGTGGATATAGTCATTAATGTGTGCCCGCCGTTCCATCTCAGCCTCTTCCCCCTGCTGTACGGACTGCTGCGCCGGGTACCCGTGGTAACTCATGTGCAGGATCTGCAGGTAGATGTGGCGCGGGACCTGAACATGATCAAAAACAAAAATATATTGAGCCTGATGCTGAAGCTGGAGCGCTGGATGTTCAGGCGCAGCAGCATGGTAACCACCATCAGCAAAGGAATGTACAAGAAAATAGTGGCTAAAAGTATACCCCCGCAAAAATGTATGGTACTGCCTAACTGGGTGGATGAGCATGCCGTTACCCCTTTAAACAAGGAACAATCCCTTTACAGGGAATTCGGGCTACAGCTTACCGATAAGGTGATCCTGTATTCAGGCAACCTGGGCGAAAAGCAGGGACTGGAAGTGATCATAGAAGTAGCCAATTCGTTCAGGAGCTATAAAGACGTATATTTTATTATTGTGGGATCCGGTGGGGCGGAGGCAAAACTAAAGGAGCTGGCAGGGGTAGTAAACCTGCCGAATGTAAAATTCTTTCCCTTGCAGCCATACGAAAAGCTCCCGGCATTATTGGCAACCGCCGATCTTCACCTGGTACTACAAAAAAAGAGCGCCTCCGACCTGGTAATGCCGAGCAAAATAACGGGCATACTGGCCGCGGGGGGCGTGCCCATAGTAACTGCCGGCGCAGGTACTACTTTATACCAATTGATCGAAGAGCATAATATGGGAATACTGGTGGAGCCGGAAAACGCGAAAGCGCTGGCAGCAGGTATAATGGACGCGCTGGAATCGGACCTGTCTTTGCTGAAGAATAACGCCCGGCAGTATGCAGAACAGCACCTTTCCAAGGAAGTGATCCTGCAAAACTGGGAATCAATGCTGTATAACATACATAACAATGTGTTGACAGGAACTATTGGAGGAGCTCCTGGTTCACCGAAGAAAAATAAAGTAAAAATTGTCCGCCCGGAAAAGGCAGCGTCTTAAGGGAAGGTTTGGGAGTTGCAGGTTTATAGTTTATAGTTTCGGGTTTGAAGGTTTGTAGTTCAGCAATACAACTACAAACAATAAACTACAAACCATAAATTAACCGACTATCAGCAGTCAGCTATGAGTCTATCAATGATCAGCATAGCTATGGGTAATCCAATTTCAGATCCTCCATTCCTGAAACCTGCAACAGCTATCTAATGTCAAACCTGTCCGCCATGGCGGATCTCAAATCTCAAATTTTCCTTACCGTACTTATAAATTAAAAAATACTATGAGAATTGCCTGTTTATTGCTCGGGATGATGGCCGTATGCGCTACAACACAAGCCCAATCTTCCTGGAACGAAGAAGAAGAAAATGAATACCAGGCCAAGATAGAATTACAGGCTATCGGCACTACCAACAGCCAGGTGCCCTTTTGGCTGCGCACCAACCAATACGGCAGCATACCACTCAGGGGGGCTTCGGGCAGCGTAATAGCCGGCGCCAAAAAAAAATATTATACCGGCGAAGACAAGCCGGTAGTAGATTGGGGATTTGGACTGGAAGGGCGCGTAAATGCCGGCTATACCTCCACGTTCCTGCTTACCGAGGCCTATTTTAAGGCGCGTGTGGCCATGTTTGAAGTAAAAGGCGGCCGCTCTAAAGAGATCATCGGTATTACCGACAGCAGCCTGTCTTCAGGAGCCTTCGCCATATCGGGCAATACGCTGGGCGTTCCCAAGGTAGAGATAGGCATACCCGAATACTGGAGCCTGCCCTTTACCAATGAGTTTGTAGCTGTAAAAGGCAACTATGCGCATGGCTGGTTTGGCGAAACACCCCTGTGGTACAACGAACATGCCAACGCAGTGCCTTCCTATTTCCATCAAAAAACCTTGTATGTCCGGCTGGGCAGGCCCGAAAGCCGCTTTAAATTTGCCGGCGGCTTTAACCACCAGGTAATGTGGGGTAACGAAGAGCTGATTGAAGGCCCGGAATACGGGCTTTCCCGTGCGCAAACATACTGGCATGTTATTACCGGCAAGCCTTATGGCAAGCCAGGTGTACCCAGATCCAAAATCGGCAATCACCTGGGAACCATTGACCAGGAAGTATCGTACGTATTCGACCGTTTCCAGGTAAACCTCTACCACCAGTTTTTTTACGATGTAGGTGGCCTGTACTACGGCAATAACCTGCGCGATGGCTTGTTTGGACTGGTATTCCGTAACCTGCAGGAAAAAGAATCTTTTTTTGGATGGAAAAAAGTACTGCTGGAGTACATGGGGTCCAAGAGCCAGGGAGGCGAGCTGGATGCGCGGGTTACTCCATCGGGCGACGAAAATTATTACAACAGTTATATGTACCTGCAGGGCTGGACCTATAAAAATGAAAACCTGGGCAACAACTTTTTAACAAGCCGCTGGTATGGAAGAAACGACCTGATCAGGCGGGAAAAGCAGGCTTCTGTCAACAACCGTGTAATATTATGGCATGCGGGAGTAGAAGGCTATGCCGGTGAATGGGATTATACGGCCAGGCTTTCCTTTTCAGATAATTTCGGTACGTATGCCACCAGTCCCTATGGCACTACTACCGGCGGGGTAAGGGTTATTGCCCGTCCTCCCTATTTTAAAAGAGCGCAACAGTTTTCGGGCTACCTGGAAGCCGGTCGTTTTTTCAGCGACAACCGGTATAAGCTGGGCATAGCCCTGGCAGTAGACCAGGGCGATCTTTTATACAACAGCATCGGCGGTATAATAAAGCTCAGCCGGCATTGGTGAAAGATTTGAAATTTGAGATCCGCCATGGCGGACAGGTTTGAAATTTGAGATTGCTTAAAACTATAAACCTGCAATCTCTAAACCACAAACCCGAAACTATAAACTATAAACACCCAAAACCTGCAACCTGAAACCTGCAACCTGTAACTTCTCAAACCCTTCCCTGCACCCTCACCCATCAATCTTTTGGTATGAATCAACATCTGGCTAATTTAGTACGGTTTGGCTTTTTGTTCCTGGACCTGCTGGTGCTCAATGCGGTATACCTCGGTAGCGAATACCTGCTGGTGAGCGAGCCCGGCGGCAGGCTGCTTGCCTATACTTACCTGTGGGTGTACTGCAATGCAGTGTGGCTCCTGCTGAGCTGGCTCAACAATACTTACCGCAGTGCTTACATATTTTCGTTTGAGATGTTTACGCGTTGTACGCTCAAAGCCTACCTGTTTTTTGTGGGACTGGCAGCGTTTTATCTTTTCCTGCAGCAGGAAACCGATATCTCGCGTTTGTTCTTTATATGCATGGTGGTTTGTTTTGGATTGGGGTTGCTGCTCAACAGGTTTTTTCACCTGTTTTTGTATCATTATTACCGCAACAAACCTTATATAGCGCGCAAAGTGCTAATTATCGGTTACAATCAACAGGCAAGAAAGCTTATGTCGTACCTGGAGCAGCAGCCTGTTAATACGCGGATTATCGGTTTTTGCGAGGAAGAAAAAAATGTGCATGAACTTACTCCCTATCCTGTGTTTACCAGCAGGCACAATATCATCCAGGTGTCGGTGCGGGAACAGGTTACCGAAATATATTCCACCATCACACCCGAGGAAGATCATTCTATTTACACGCTCATGAATGAGGCCGACCAGGCCTGTATCCGTTTCCGGATCATCCCCAACCTCGATCAGTTCGTAAGGCGGCCGGTGAGGGTTGACTATATAGAAGACATGCCTGTGCTGTCGTTAAGGAACGAGCCGCTGGAGGATATTGGCAACAGGATCAAAAAGCGGGCGTTCGACATGGTAGTAAGCTGCATGGTGATTGTTTTACTATTGTGGTGGCTAACGCCCCTGCTGGCTATACTGATCAAATTCGGGTCGCGCGGGCCGGTATTTTTTATACAAAAGCGCAATGGCAAGGATGGCAAACCCTTTCGTTGCCTGAAGTTCAGGAGCATGACGGTGAACAACGACTCGCACCAGAAGCAGGCTACCAAAAACGACAGCCGCATTACCCGGCTGGGCGCTTTTATGCGCAAAACGAGCATAGATGAGCTGCCACAGTTTTTCAATGTTTTAAAAGGCGATATGAGCGTGGTAGGTCCCCGCCCGCATATGCTTAAGCATACGCGCGATTATTCGAGGCTGATCAACCAGTTCATGATCCGCCATTTTGTAAAGCCAGGCATTACAGGCTGGGCGCAGGTAAATGGTTACCGTGGCGAAACAAAAACCACGGAAGACATGGCCAACCGCGTAAAATATGATATATGGTACCTGGAGAACTGGAGCCTGCTGCTGGATTTACGTATTGTTTTTATGACGGTGCTGAATGTGGTAAAAGGAGAAAAGAACGCGTATTAGAGATTTGAGATGTTTTCATTAACCATTGGGCTATAGGCTTTCGGCTATGAGCCATGAGCTGTGGGCGATGGGTACAGATTGCTGACAGACTCACGGCTCACAGCCAACAGCAACCTTACGCCCTTCACCTTATAGCATTGCTGACCGCCGGTTTTATATGGAAACATTCCTATCTTTGTCTTTTAGAAATTCAATATAATCCTGTATTATAATCAAGTATATATAATTTATATTTATATATCCATGAACGTACCTTATTTACTTCTTCTATTATTACGTATAATAATAAAAGACCGTGCGGCCACACCGGTTTGTGGAACGGAAAACGAACAGCATTTACCACCTTGGGAGATAAGCCAGGTACGCCTGGTGCGAAAGGAACCTAAGCCGGGCTATTCCGGCAGACTTACCCCTTTCCTATGATTTTATTATGGTCAAACGCAACTATGCCAGGGCTAATGCGTTCTTTATCTGTTCACTTTCTAAACTATTATTATGCTGCCTTACTCAATTCCTACAGTTGAATTATTTGGTTGCCCTGTGCATGCCATCAGCATGCAGGAGACTTTGGAAATTATTGATCAGAGTATTCAGCATAAGCACAAGCTGCATCACGTGGTAGTAAATGCTGCCAAGATAGTACATATGCAAAAAGACCCTGAGCTGAAGGATTCTGTTGTTAATTGTGATATTATTAATGCTGATGGACAGGCGATAGTATGGGCCTCCCGGATCCTGCAAAAACCCCTGCCTGAACGCGTTGCCGGGATTGACCTGATGGAGAAGCTGGTGGAAATGGCCCATACAAGAGGGTACCGTATATTTTTTTTAGGAGCAAAAGAAGAAGTAGTAAAAAAGGTGGTGGAGAAATACAGCCACCGTTATTCTCCTGAAATTATTGCAGGCTACCGGAACGGCTATTACAAAAAGGAGGAGGAAGAAAGTATTGCCCGTTCTATTGCAGACAGTAATGCCGACATTTTGTTTGTAGCAATATCCTCTCCTAAAAAAGAGATTTTCCTGAATTCGTATAAGCATTTGATACAAACTCCCTTTATAATGGGTGTAGGGGGTTCATTCGATGTGGTGTCGGGGTTGGTAAAAAGGGCGCCGCTGTGGATGCAGAAAAGCGGGCTGGAGTGGTTGTACAGGGTAATACAGGAGCCGAAGCGTATGTGGAAGCGGTATCTTACCACCAATACTCAATTTATTATAATGCTGTTGAAAACAAAATATTTTAGCAGGGGGTAAGTGTAGGGTTGCTAATTGAGATGTTACAGGTCTTTCAGGAATAACTTAAAACCCCACAAACTATAACCTCCAACCCGGAAATTTGTAACCCGGAACCCGCCCTGATACAACCTTGACCATCATTTCAGCGACTAAGATCAGGTTGCGGGAGATATATTAGAAAGTTATTAAACATAGGATAAGTTCCTTATAAATGCTATAACAATCAACCCAAATGCTATACCTTTGTAGCTTCAAACCTCAGAGGGCATGTTTCTCCTTTAAATCCTGCCTATTTAATTCCGGAAAGAATCATTACGTGTTGTCATTCAGTTAAAGCATTAATATCTAACCCTTTAGTGGGAAATAATAAAAATATTGTATTAACCAAAGGATATGATAAGAGAAAAATTAAACGTTTTACCCTTTTTATTCGTAAGTATTATAGTTTGTTTCAGCTCCTGTGTTGACACTAAAAAGGCTGCCTATTTTTATGGGATAGGGGATACCACCATACTTTCGCCATACAATGCTGTTCCCGAACCTGTTATAACCAGGAACGACATTTTGACGATATCGGTGAGCAGTGCAAACCCCGAGGCGGACATTCCATTCAATACTCCTAACACCATGGCAAGTACGCAGGGAGGTAATTTAGGAGCACTTGCCCAGCAAACATCGGGTTACCTGGTAAATCCCGAAGGCATTATCCAGTTCCCGGTATTGGGCAATATCAAGGTTGGCGGCATGACAAAAAATGAAATAAAGGAAATGCTCACCAAAGAATTATCCGACAGGAAGCTGCTGGTTGATCCTGTAGTCAATATACGTATTATCAACTTCAGGGTAACCGTAATGGGTGAAGTGCGCAATCCCAGCGTAGTTTCGGTTCCCAGCGAAAAAATGTCGTTGCTGGAAGCCCTGGGCATGGCGGGCGACCTTACGGTGTATGCGAAAAGAGACAACGTGTTGCTAATAAGGGAAGAAGGCGGCCAGAAAGTAATAAGGCGAATCAATCTGAATTCGCAGGATCTGTTTAAATCACCCTATTATTATCTTAAGTCAAATGATATTGTATATGTGGAGGCCAATGCGGCTCGTTTAGGTAGTGCTGAGCGGTCTATGCAACTGGCGCCGCTTGTGCTAAGCAGTATTTCGGTAATGGCGGTAGTAATAGGCATTATTTTAAGATAGATAATATATTCAACATTTTTTATCACACAAACGAGGATTATTCATGCAGAAGGGTGGATTGACTTTTGACGGCTATCATAAGGAAAATGAGAGTCCAATGCAGCAGGTATTGGAGAAATATTTACCCTGGTGGCCGCTTTTTGTGGCGTTGGTCGTGTTTTTTATCATTGCGGGTTTATTGTATTTGAGATATGCTACTCCCATTTATGAAGCTACGGGCAGTATTTTGCTGAAAGATGAAAAGAAAGGACTGGACGAATCGTCTATCATGGAATCGCTGAACCTGTTTGGTTCCAAAAAGATCGTGGAAAACGAAATTGAAGTGCTGCAGTCGAGGGCGATTGCGGGAAATGTTGTAAGAAATCTTCGTTTATACGCTCCTGTTATGAAAACAGGAACCGTGAAAGATATTTCGGGTTACCGTTCATCGCCTTTATTGGTAGAAGCGCAGTATCCCCAGTTGGTAAAGGCTACGGAAGATCCTGTTTATTTCAAATACGATCCGGCGGATAGCTGCGTGGAAATGGGGGGCAACCGCTATTCTATTAAAGAATGGATCAATACTTCCTATGGAAGCAATATCCGTTTTGTTCATAATCCCTACTATGAGCCAAGCGATAAGGAGAAGCGTTTTTATTTTACTTTAATACCGGTTAAGCTCGCTGTAACCAGTTTCCTCAATAAGCTGGAAGTGAACGCCAGTAACAAACAGTCAACTGTAATTGAATTAGCATACAGGGATGATCAGCCCGGAAGAGCGGAAGATGTTGTTAATGAGATCATTGCTGTTTATCACAAAGCTGCGATAGACGACAAGAATCAACTGGCAGCCAATACCCTGGCTTTTGTAGATGAGCGGTTAAGATACGTGGTAGGAGACCTGGATTCGGTAGAGCAGAGCCTGGAGAAATTCAAAACCAGGAACAGTATTATTGACATCAGCGAGCAGGGCAGGCAGTTTTTGCAAAATATGAGTGTGAACGATCAAAAAGCCGGAGAGATGGGAGTACAACTGGCGGTGCTTGACCAGGTAGAGAATTACATATTAAGTAAAGACAACAAAAGCGCCATTGTTCCTTCTACCCTGGGTATTTCTGACCCTGTTCTGGGAAAGCTGTTAGACCAGTTGTACGCGCTGGAGATGCAGTACGAGAACATGAAAAAAACGACTGCCGAAAATAACCCGCTGCTGATATCTGTTATAACACAGATCAACAATATACGCCCTTCTATTCTTGAAAATGTGCGGAACCAGAGACGCAACCTGGAAGCGGGGAGAAGCAATATAATGGGATCGGGTAATTTATATGCCAGCATGCTGCGGGATTTGCCTAATAAGGAAAGGAAGTTGCTGGATATCAGCAGGCAGCAATCCATTAAAAACAGCATCTATACTTTTTTACTGCAGAAGCGGGAAGAAACCATGCTTTCTTATGCGTCTACGGTAGCAGATAGCCGGGTTGTGGATGTGGCGGAGGCTGCTGATATTCCGGTAAGCCCCAAAAAAGTTATTGTAATGGCCGTGGCTTTGCTGCTTGCTATGGGGTTAGGCATCGGTTTTGTGGAGCTGAAGGAAGCAATGAACAGGAATATAATGTTCAGGTCTGAAATTGAAAAGTATACTTCCATTCCTGTACTCGGCGAAGTAGCGTATGACCAATCAGGCAGCCAGCTTGTAATAGCCGAAGGAAAACGCACTTTTATAGCCGAACAATTCAGGCAGTTACGTACGTCGTTAAGCTACCTGGGCATCAACTCCAAAAAGAAAAAGCTGATGGTAACCTCTTCTGTTTCGGGCGAGGGCAAAAGCTTTATCTGCAGCAATCTTGGAATAAGCCTGGCCCTGGTAGGAAAAAAGGTAGTGTTGATAGAGTTGGATTTGCGGAAACCCAAGCTTAGCCAGGCATTCAATATATCAAGGTTGGTGGGAGTGTCAAACTACCTGATTGGTGAAAAAGAAGCGGAGGAGATAATAAAAAGCACCGAAAACCCGAATCTTTTTGTTATTCCTTCGGGACCACTGCCTCCCAACCCGTCGGAGCTTATTTTGAGCAACAGGATGCAGGAGCTGCTGAGTTACCTCGAAAACCATTTTGATTATATCATTATTGACACGGCTCCTGTAAGCCCCGTTACAGATGCTTATATCGTATCGCCCATGTGCGACTCTACCCTGTATGTGGTGAGGCATGGATATACGCCCAGGGTATATATTCAAAAGCTCGACGACCGGAACAAAGTAAGCTCGTTGCACAACCCGGCGATTATTTTTAACGGAGTTAAAAACCGCGGGTATGGCAGTTACGGCTATGGCTACGGGTATGGCTATGGCTATACCGAGGAAGAGACGGGGCAAAAAAAGAAAATAAGATTAAAGCTGAAGGCATAACGCCGGCGAATATAATAATATGCTTTTTTTGAAACAGGCGACATATTAAACTACTGTTGGTTGAACCTCAAAGAAACAGGCCAATATTCTTTTTAAAGACCAAAAGACCAGATATCCTGTAAAAAGCAGTTAGAGCAAATGAACATGCTCTGCTTTTGTGAAAATAAGTTTAATCTGTAATTCTATTGGTCATGATTGCAAACGACAAAAAAACCTGGTACATTCTCTACACCCAACCCAGAGCTGAAAAAAAGGTGGCTGAAGTGCTTGGTAAAAGGAATATTGAGTATTATATGCCTGTGATCTATAGTAAACAGACCAATGAGAAAAAGAAACACTTTTCCGAAAACCTGTTTGCCTCTTACGTTTTTGTACATGTAAGCTCCGCGCAACTGCATTCTTTTAAGTGCATTTCCGGTATGATCAATTTTGTGTACTGGCTGGGAAGTCCGGCGGTAGTAAAAAACGAGGAGATCAACGCGATCAAACAATTCCTGGCAGAGTATCCCCAGGCATGGCTCGAAAAAACCACGGTTAAAACAGAGGATATGGTACGTATAAGCCAGGGAGCTTCCATACAAAAGCAGGGAAAGATCGTGCAGGTTGCAGGCAACAGTGTAAAGCTCGAGCTTCCTTCGCTGGGGTATGCGCTGATTGCCCAAAGTAATGTTTTCAAAGCCGGCACCCCTGAAAAATATTATTTAGGAGAGATTGCCGTTAATAAATAGCTGGTTGGTTAATGTAATGAAAACTTAACCGCAGGTTACCCTTATATAAATGAATGGCCGTTACTTTTATATTGCTGAATAATTTTTTTATTACAGGGTCGTTCACTAGCTGATAATAATTCAATAAGGTTCCATATTAAATTATGAAAGCGTCTAACAGGGTAGCGTTCAATACGATCGTCTTATACGGTAAAATGCTGATCACCATATTGATCACATTGTATTCCGTGAGGTTGGTATTAAACGGTTTGGGCGCATCAGATTATGGAATATACAACCTGGTAGCGGGAGTTATTTTGCTGATGTCATTCCTCAATTCGGCAATGACGGCGTCTACCCAGCGGTACCTGTCTTTTCACGAAGGAGCCCGCAATGCCGAAGCCCAGCGTAAAGTATTTTACAACAGCCTGGTGCTACATGTTATTGTAGGGTTATTTATTGTGGCCGTGCTTGAAATACTTGGTTTTTTTCTTTTTGAAGGCTTTCTTAATATTCCTGCCAACAGGGTAGATTCCGCTCGTCTTATCTATCATTTCATGTCGGCTACCGTATTCTTTACGGTACTGTCTGTTCCCTATACGGCATCGTTGAACGCTCACGAAAATATGCTTACAATGTCTGTTGTACAGATCATTGAAACCATTTTAAAGTTGCTGGTGGCTGTTTCCCTTTTTTTTATTAACAGCGATAAGCTGGTATTTTACGGGTTAGCAATGGCTATGATAAGCGTAGCCAGTTTCCTGATGTACGCTGTGTACTGCCACAAGCGCTATCCCGAATGTAAAAGCCTTACCCGTAATACGGCAGACAGGGGACTGTTAAAGGAACTTACTTCTTTTGCCGGCTGGAATTTGTTCGGCGCCTTATGTTATATGGGCAGATCACAGGGATTGGCTATTTTACTGAATTTATTTTTGGGCACAGTGGTGAACGCGGCTTATGCTATTGCCAACCAGGTGTCGGGCCAGCTTAAGTTTTTTTCCAATGCCATGCTGAGCGCGCTTAATCCCCAGATCATGAAAAGCGAGGGAGCGAACGATCGTAAAAGAATGCTCAGGCTTTCCATGATGGCCAGCAAATTTGGCTTTTTCCTGCTGGCGTTTGTTGCTATTCCCTGCATTTTTGAAATGTCTTCTATTTTAACTTTCTGGCTAAAGTCCGTGCCGGACTATACCGTTATTTTCTGCCAGCTTATTCTTGCGGGCAGCTTAACCAACCAGCTTACGGTGGGATTACAGTCGGCCTCGCAGGCTGCAGGTAACATAAAAGCCTACCAGGCAATAGTAGGCATCATCCTGCTTCTGAACCTGCCGGTGGCTTATTTTCTTTTGAAAGCCGGGTTTACGGCATACTCTATTTTGATAAGCTTTGTAGTGATCGAGTTTATTGGTTGTTGCTTCAGGTTGTTTTTGTTAAAACGGCAGGCGGGGTTATCAATAAAGGAATATTGCAGAAGAGTATTTGCTAAAGAGCTGATACCCGTGGCCGCGGTGGTGGCAACCTGTTTTTTTATGACCAGTTATTTCAGTTTCAATTACAGATTTATTGTAACGATCGCTGTTGCGGTTCCCGTATTTATGGCTGCGATATATGTATCCGGGTTATGTAAGGATGAAAAAGACCTTGTTGATAAAGCGCTGGCTAAAGCGTTCTCCAGGGTTTACCCGTTGAAAACTATTATTAACAAAAATTGATCTTAGTCTGTTTAAGCTGCTTTTTTTAAATCCGGGACAGTATGTTTAGTATTATTATTCCATTATATAACAAAGAGCAGTATGTTTCAAAAACACTGGAGTCTGTTTTTGCTCAAACATTTCAGCAATACGAGATCATAATTGTGGATGACGGATCAACGGATAAGAGCGTGGAAGTAGTTAAAGGCTTTACAGATCCAAGAATGCGTTTGATCTCTCAAAAAAACCAGGGAGTGTCGGCAGCGAGGAATCGCGGTATCAGCGAGGCGCTTTTTAACTATATCGCTTTTTTAGATGCGGACGATTGGTGGGAACCGGCTTACCTGGAAGAAATGAAACATTTGGCAGATAAATATCCTGAGTGCACGATGTATGGGGCCGCCTACAAAGTGGTACGTAACAGGAAAACTTTTTTTGAGTGTGCGGAGGTACCGGAAGGGGTGGTAGATGATTACTTTAAAATGCGGGTTAAATACCCTGTTACCTGGACGTCGGCAACGGTGGTTAAAAGGGAAGCGTTTAATATTGTTGGGGGATTTCCTGTGGGCATGATCGCCGGAGAAGACGGGTATATGTGGTGTAAGATAGCGGATAAATATAAAGTAGCGTTAACCCCCAAAGTATTAGCCACCTATAATATGATCCATACGGGCGCTTCCCTGCGGGCGGGAAAATTAGATTCATGTTCGGAAAGCTGGTATGACTTTTACAAAGAAGGCGACTTTTACAGGAACGAGTTCATTGCGGGAAAGGCGATCCACGCGGCGATCCGGTATGCGATCGGGCTGCATAAGATAAAAAGCCGGGAGGTTGAAAAGCTGTATAGCTATACGGTTTTGTCGAAGAGAAGATGGCGGTTGCTTTATTTTTTGAACAGGACCCCTGCGATCGGGATCGCTTTATTCGAAAAAATACATTTCTTCTATCTAAAGCTAAAAAATTGATTGACACGTATCAAATGGAAAAAGGAGCGGTTGTGCAAAGACCGGCGATCAAAAAAAACCTGCTCAACCTTGGGTTACTGCTGGTGAGCCTGGCCAATGTACTTGATTTGTTTGTTCCCCGCATGGACGAAGGGAATTATTTTGTTCGTTTGCCGATCCAGCTTGTTAGCGTTGCTTTTTTATTTACCATGTGGGTGGGACTTGTTTATGTACGAAAGCACTGGCAGCCGGTTACAAAAATTGTAACCATTCTGATCGCCCTCATTCTGCTGTACGGGTTCTTTTACATAGCATTGGGAAAAAGCTTAAAGGCAGACGATCTTTCCCCGTACCTGAAATTTTTATCGTGGACTACCGCGATCGTTTTCTTTTATGAATATATGCTGAAGTACGGGGTAAACCTGCTTGTTATACGGGTATATATCATTACGTTCATCATTGCTGTTTTAAAGAAAACATTAGAGGCTTCCATGTTTGAAAGTGAGACGTTAGGTGGAGGGGATACCGCTTCGTTGCCCTTATTGTTTGTTGTGCCCCTGATTTTGTTGTTTTTTAACAACCGCATGAAGTTCTTGCTGCTGGGGGTTGTTTATTTACTGATTTTATTTTCCCTGCGGAGAACAACCATACTCGCACTTGCCATATGTACTCCCCTCATATATGGGTACATCCGCAGAGAATTGAAAACATTCCACCTGGTTATTTTATCGGGGGTTTTTATAATAGCTATCGCATACGCGTGGAACTTTATCGGGGATGCAATTGTATATCGCTTCAGTGAAATTTTTGAAGGCAGGAAAGATGGTAGCTACGGCTCCGGCAGGAGTAATTTTTACGCTATTGTCTGGAATGCCTGGGTGGGTGAATCGTGGCAGAACCTGGTATTTGGTAATGGATTAACAAGTGTAAAAGCATTATTAATGAGGACCTATGGGATTGCGCATGCTCATAATGACTTCCTTGAGATAGCCTATACATTTGGTTTGGTAGGAGTATTTATATGGTTGTGCTGGATCGTGGCTATGTGGAAGCTGAGAAAGAAAATTAAAATGTACTTTAGCTACGGACTGAATATCTTCTATATTGTTTTTATTGCCTATCTTATTGTTGCCCTAAGTTCCGGTTGTGTTTTAAGGGCAACAACGCTTCCTTTAGGGTTGATCCTGGGAGTGCTCCTGTATCAAACAGAATGGGGAAAAATGCAGCTTAATGCACAACAACAGGAAGGCGAAGGAGGGGATTGATCTTGCACCGGTTATTATTGCAGATACTACCGGTGGTTGTTAAAGAACCAGAGCTGCCACTTGCCGCAGCCGGTGGCAGGTAAGCAGCAGGAATAATATGAAAAATACGAATGAAAACGACTGTATAGCATGAAAAGCATATGTGTTTTAACAAGCCTGTATCCTAACAGGATAAATCCTGCCAGCCAGGTTTTTGTTCAGCAACTGGTGTGGGCGCTGGCTGATAAAGGTGTTGAATGTACGGTTATATGTCCGGTAGCCGTCAACCTCAAGCCTAAGCTTATCAAATTACCTTTTCAAACTACAGAACAAACAGAAAAGGGTAATAGTGTTAAAGTATATTTTCCTAAATTCATTTCATTTGGGCAGCGAAATGCGGGTGGAATTAAAACCGCGCGGATAACTACTTTTCTCTTTTACAATGCTATTGAATCCGTATGGAAAAAGCTTACACCCCGGCCAGAGGTTATTTACGGGCATTTTCTTACGCCGGCAGGCATATCTGCCAGTCGTATAGGAAAGAAATATGGTGTGGCATCATTTGCAGCATTTGGGGAAAGCAGCCCATGGTCTGTTTATAATTACGGGCAGGACCTGATAAAGAAGGAAATTGTTCATTTAAACGGTATTGTTTCTGTTTCTTCGGCAAACAAAGACGCCCTGGAAGCGCTGGATATATATCCTGTACCCAACATTAAAGTTTTTCCGAACGGTGTTCGCACTTCCCACTTTTATCCACGCAACAAGGCGGCAGCAAGACAAAAATTTGGATTCCCTGCCGGGGCGTATATCGTGGCATTTATCGGGCACTTCTCTGAGCGCAAAGGCGTAATGAGGCTTGCGGAAGCCGTTAAAGACCTGGATAACGTGAACGTTGCTTTTGCAGGTAAAGGTCATTTGCAACCGGAGGTTGCGAACTGCCTGTATAAAGGGGCTGTGAATCCTGCCGATGTACCGGACTTTTTAAGCGCTGCCGATGTTTTTGTGCTGCCTACTTTAAACGAGGGCTGCAGCAATGCGATTGTTGAAGCGGTGGCATGCGGTTTACCTGTTATTTCGTCGGATCTGCCATTCAACCAGGATATTTTATCTGATAAAAATGCAATACTGGTAGATCCGGGAAATATAACAGCTATCAGGGAAGCTATTGTGAAGCTGAGAGATGATGTCAGTCTTCGGAACAGCATGGCCCAGGCATCGCTGAAAACAGCAAAGCTTCTTTCACTGGAAACGCGTGCCGAAAATATTTATAACTGGATAGACGAAAAAAGCGCCGGCGAGCATGGATTAAAGAATGGGCCGGTAACTTTTTCTAATATTTAGAGAGGGCATATCGCTCATTTTAAAATATTTACAGGAGCGTTCATTTGTCATAGTTTTTGCAGTACAATAATTATGAAAATGTATCTTTCTTTATTGCTGTGCGCCACTTTAATAACCTATGCAGGCAGCGCCCAGGAGAAGCTCCTGGTAAAAGACTCTTTTGAGGACAGCACCTATAAAGAAAACTGGAAAAGCGCCCAGGTTTGTTGCTCATATTCTTTACAGCGGTCGGATTCGGTAGCCCGCGACGGAAAATATTCTTTAAGGGTAGAGCTGCATAGCACCGACCCTATAGTTTCTAAAGGTAAGCGGGCCGAGCTTACAACGAGTGCTATAGAGCTTTCTCCTGCAAAATGGTCGTATTCATTCAGCACGTATTTGCCCGTTGATTATCCAACCGACCCTTCTTATGAAATTATAGCTCAATGGCATGAAGTTGCAGATGCCCATTTGGGAGAAAAGTCAAGAACGCCACCCATTTCGCTGCAGATCCAAAATGGAAGATGGGTGCTTTCGATCAAATGGGCAACAGATCCCGTAAATACAAGTAAGTCCCTTTCCGGAGCTAAAAAAATTGATCTGGGTGAAGCGGCAAGGAATATTTGGACGGATTGGAAATTTATTATATACTTTTCGTATAAAGAAGACGGGTATATTGAGCTATGGAAAAACAACGAACCTTTTGTATGTTATAATGGCCCCAATTATTATAATGACGAAATGGGGCCTTACTTTAAAATAGGACTTTATAAATCGCAATGGAAGCGTTCCATGCCTAAGCTCAATATCTCACCAAGAGTAATTTATATTGATAATATATTAATTGATAAATCGTTGTAAGAAAAAAAATTAAAGGAAAACGTGATGAGAGTTTCTTATGTAGCGCCTTTCAATGCCCTTGATGTGCAGAGCTGGTCGGGAACCGGTTATTATATGGGAGAGATGTTTAAGCTGCAAGGTGTTGATCTTCATTATATTAATAATCTCAGAAAAACGATTCCTGTTTCTGCGCAACTGATCCTTAAACTCCAGTCCTATCTTTTAAAAGGAACCGGTAAATCATATGCCCACGATTTTATGCCGCTTGCCGTGAGAGAGTATGCCAGGGTTGTACAATCATCTGTTCCCAAAGATACTGATGTGATCTTTTCGGCAGGATCAATGCCGATAGCGTTAACAAAAACTACTATCCCGAAAGCTTTTTATACAGATGCTACTTATGCCGGGCTGGATGGGTTTTACGATAACTATTCCAGGTTTCCGTTAGCTATCAAGAAGAAAATCCATGAGTTTGAAAAACAGGCTATCGGTTCATCGAACCTTGCGATTTATTCTTCCGATTGGGCGGCAAATACGGCAATAGAATACTATAATGCCGATCCATCTAAAGTTAAAGTGGTTCCTTTTGGTGCAAATATTGAATGTGACAGGAATCTTGATGACATAAAACTTATTATTTCAAAGCGGTCGTGTTCGGAATGCCAGTTGTTATTTTTGGGTGTTGACTGGAAAAGAAAAGGAGGCGATTTAGCGATGGCGGTTGCAGGAAGGTTGAATGCAATGGGATTAAAAACAGTACTGCATGTGGTAGGGATCAGGAAAATGCCTTACGCGCATATGCCCGGTTATGTGATCAATCATGGGTTTATCAGCAAGCGTACCGCTGAAGGAAAAAAAATGCTTGAGCAGCTTTTTAAAAGGAGCCATTTTCTTATTCTGCCATCACAGGCAGAAGCATATGGTATTGCGTTTTGTGAGGCTAATTCCTTTGCATTACCCTGTTTGGCCACGAATGTTGGAGGTATTCCTACCATTATTAAAGACGATATAAATGGTAAAATATTTGGCTTATTGCAGGATGAAAACGGATACGCTGAATATATTTACAATACATTTAGCAATTATGAAAGATATAAAAGCCTGGCTATGTCTTCGTTTCATGAATATGAAAGCCGGTTAAACTGGAAAGTGGCAGGTAAAAAGATAATGACTTTGCTAAAAGAGCTGTAATAAAATGTAGTACATATATGTTATATTTTTATAGCAAAACAAATAACTCCTTTAAATTAATTAGCTTTTGAAGTAATTTATATATGAACCAGCATCTTTCAAACCTTGTAAAAATTGGTTTTTTACTGCTTGATCTGCTTGCATTAAACACCGTATACCTTACGTGTGAGTTTTTACTGAAAGCCCATTTAGCCAGTGAGTTCGAGTTGCAGTATACTTATTTATGGATGTACTGTAATGCAATATGGCTGATAGTAAGCTGGGGCAATAATACGTATAGTACCGATGACATTTTTTCATTCGAAAGGTTCTCCCGTCGTTCTATACATGCCTATGTTTATTTTTTAGGGTTGATAGCCCTGTACCTTTTTCTTAACAAAGAAGCAGAAATTTCAAGGGTTTTCTTTATCAGCGTGTTTGCTTCCTTTGCACTGGGCATATTCACCAACCGTATCATTCACCTGGGCTTATACCATTACTTTAGAAATAAGGACTATATAACCAAAAGGGTAATGATAATAGGCTATAACCAGCGGGCAAAAAAGCTGGCCGATTATCTTGAGCAGCAACCCATAGCTACAGAGATCCTGGGTTTTTGCGAAGATGCCGAAAAAGTGCAGGAGCTGACCAACTATCCCATTATATCCGATAAAAAGAATATTATCAATATTTCTGTACAGAACCATGTAACTGAAATTTACTCAACCATTTCTCCCGAAGAGGATAAATCGCTGTATACCATCATGAACCAGGCAGACCAGGCATGTATCCGTTTCAGGATATTGCCGGATCTTGATCATTTTATCCGCCGCCCGGTGCATATTGAGTATATAGAGGACATGCCTGTGCTGTCGCTGCGCAATGAGCCGCTGGATGATATAGGCAACAGGATCAAAAAAAGATTGTTTGACCTGGTAGTAAGCTCGCTGGTAATTGTGCTTATTCTTTCGTGGCTGGTGCCCATCATTGCTTTGCTGATAAAGCTAGAGTCGAGGGGACCGGTATTTTTTATTCAAAAGCGGAACGGGAAGGACGGTAAGCCATTTAACTGCCTGAAGTTCCGGAGTATGAAGGTGAACGAGGATTCCAATTCAAAGCAGGCTACTAAAAATGACAGCCGTATTACGAAGCTGGGGGCATTTATGCGAAAAACCAGCATTGATGAATTACCCCAGTTTTTCAATGTATTAATGAGTGATATGAGTGTGGTGGGTCCCCGTCCGCATATGCTTAAGCATACGGAGGATTATTCCAGATTGATCAACCAGTTCATGATCCGCCATTTCCTTAAACCGGGCATTACCGGCTGGGCCCAGGTAAACGGGTACAGGGGAGAAACCAAAACCCTGCAGGATATGGCCGACAGGGTTAAATACGATATATGGTACCTCGAAAACTGGAGTATGCTGCTCGATGCCAGGATTGTATTTATGACCGCATTTAATGTGGTAAGAGGAGAGAAAAACGCGTATTAGAGGTTGGAAAAAATAGCTGATTTATAGTTTGTAGTTTATATAGCCGATAGCTGTTAGCTGACTGCTGATAGCTATCGGCAGATAGCTCATGGCTCATAACTGAAAGCTGAGATATTAACCTGTAGAGGGTTTTTATAAACATTTTGATTGCTGCCGGATGAAAAATTTGTATTTGACTGTATTTTTTTGGTATTTTTAAAATCAAATTATTTGATTAATGATAAAAAATGCGGTTCATGACAGCAAAGAGTACCGATCATAAGCTGCAGTTGCATTTTGCCAGTATCTTTAAACGCCATGAGTATAAGTTGTATACTTTAGCCCTGCAGCTTACCAAGTCTGACCAGTATGCCAAGGATATTGTTCAGGATGTGTTCTTAAAATTATGGCAACGCCGTAATAATGTGGCTGTGATCAATAACCCGGAAGGCTTGTTATATAAGCTTACGGAAAATCACATTATTGAATTTTTATCAAAAGCCGCTTCTGATAAGCGTTTAAGAGACGCGTTGTGGGTTAATATGCAGTATAATATTGAACCCGAAGAATATACATCCTCCTGCAGGGAATACGATCACCTGAAGGAATACAATCAGTTAATTGGAAAAGCGATTGACCAGTTGCCCCCGCAACGTCAGCGGATCTATCAGTTGCGGAATGAAGACGGGTTTCACTATACTCACCTGATGCAGAAAATTGAAAAACATGGCTTTCGGCTCAGGAGGCGGGCTGCGGAAGGGAAACATTTGGTGAAGGATAAATTTTCCGGGTTTGTGAAATATTTACAGGGCTTCTTTAAATGATCTTTCCGATAAAAGAATATCGTTTGTTTTGTTGGGAGTAAAGAAGATATTTTGTTTATGAACGATAGGATTCAATACCTGCTTAGCCAGTATGAAAATAATAATTGCTCCCGTGAGGAAATGGAAGAATTGTTTTACTATGTACGAAATTCCAGGACCAACGACGGGCTTTTAAAGAAAATAGTATACCAGGTATATGAAGACATCCGTAAAAATCATCCTTCCTTTACATATGTAGACGGGCAGGGAAAGCTTGTTTCTACTGAAGCAGACCAGTTGCATATTGTAGATAACCGGCAGGGCTTTGACAGGCAGGTGCTTAAGAAATATACAAGGCTTGTAATTTTTTCGGGGGTTATTATTCTCGCCATTATTGCCGGTATCGGTATAAAAAGGTTTTCCAGCATTCAAGAAGGTGGCGATGCAGCCATGAGCACGCTCACTAAAAAATTCAGCCAGCGGTCTGAGCATAAATTCCTGCTTTTGTCCGATAGTACCCAGGTTTGGCTGAATGCTTCCAGCTCCCTGGAGTTCCCGGATCGTTTTACCGGCGATATACGGGAGGTTTTTTTAAAAGGAGAAGCGTATTTTAAGATAAAGCAGGTTAATGATAAGCCTTTTGTTATCCATTCCGGGAAAATTACGGCGCGGTCAATAGGGGCGGCCTCCTGTAATTTTAAGTCGTATAAAGATGAAAATGAGACAATAGTCGCGGTAAGCCAGGGATTGGTTACGGTAGACAAGGCGGATAAGCAGATGGCAGAATTGATGGCAGGACGCGAAGTAAAAATCGGTAAAGCCGACCGGAGTGTACTGGAAAAAAACATTGAGATTGAAAAAATAGCCGCGTGGCAGTGGGGAGAATTGATTTATGACGAAGCGATGTTAACAGACGTTGTTACCGACCTGGAAAGAATATATAACGCTAAAATCACTATTGCCGACAAGGAGAAGGCACGGAAGAAAATAGCCATTACTTTCAGACGTGAAATAGGTATAGAGGAGGCGCTGGAGCGTGTTTGCCGGCTAACGCACACCCGGCTTAATACAATAGCAGAAAATGAATTTTTAATTGAACCGTTAACAGAATAACAAATACTATTCGTACGGCGGTAGTTTTGCGTGGTTACCGGCATATTTTAAATAATGGGGGATTCCTGGTTCAGGAGTCCCTTTTTATTTATAAAATATTCCATTTGTCTTGGGGGTAAATATATCCGGGGCTTGTCTGTATAGTTTTAGAGATATATAAAGCAGCTAACCTAAACTAACTTGTTTATGACAGCAGACAGAATCTGGCACATATTAGGTAAAAAGCTTTCTGGTGAAGCCACCGAAGAAGAGCTGTATGAATTGACCCAACTGCTCCGCGAGCATCCCGAATTACATTATCCCATACAAAATATAACCGACTTGTGGAAGCTTGGAAAGCCGGTAAATGATTTTGAGGCGCGGCAGGCTTTACAAATGCACCTGTTAAGGTTGGGGGAAACGGGCATTGAGTTGCCTGTGCAGGAGGAGGGCAACGAGATGTATTCGCCTGGCAGCGCTGCTCCTGCTGCCTGGCGGTACCGGGCCCTGGCAGGCATAGCGGCAACAATTATGCTTGGCCTGTTATCTTATTTTTTATTCTTTACACGCGCTGCAGGAGCCGGAAACGACAAAAAGCAGGAATTGCCGGTTGCTGAAAGAAATGCTGTTCATGGTGACAGAAACAGCATTTCAACAAAAACAGGCTCTCAATCCAAAATTGTATTGCCCGATGGATCTACTGTTTGGCTGAACGCCGGCAGCACTATTGAATATAATAAGAGCTTCGACAAGGACATCCGTGAGGTATCGCTGAACGGGGAAGCTTATTTTGATGTAACAAAAGATACCGGGCGTCCCTTTATTATTCATACCCAAAAGATCAATATCAAGGTATTAGGCACCGCTTTCAATGTAAAATCGTACGAAAATGATACCCATTCGGAAACCAGCCTGATACACGGTTCCATAGAAGTGACGATGAAAGACCGTCCGGAAGAAAAGATCATTATGAAGCCATCGGAAAAGCTGACGATAAGGAATGATGCCGTGAGCCTGACAAAGCGGGTGAATGCAGAGCAAAAGCAGTCGCCTGTAGTAGTTGCCAAAATTAACCTGCTGCCTGCAGACGGAACGATTATGGAAACCTCGTGGATGGAAAACAGGTTTGTTTTCAGGGATAAAAAGTTTGTAGACCTGGCGCACGAAATGGAGCGTAAGTATGGTTTCCGCTTTTGGTTTGAAAACGAAGAAGTGCAGCAATTGATGTTCAGCGGCAACTTTAAGAATGAAACGATAGAGCAGATATTGCAGGCGCTTCAATTAGCCAGTTATTTCAACTATGCTATAGACAAAAACAATGTAATAACAATTACTCCATAACCAATACCAGCAATAACATATGTATAAACTCAACACATCATAAGAAAGCAAAAAAACGGGAAATGCGCCAACATTTCCCGCACAGGTCAATAAACTTGTCTTACGGGTAAAACGAAAGATGCAAGTTTTATTTTTTTTAACCTTAATGATAAAAATATGAAAAATAATTGGCTCCTTGTGGGGGGCAAATTACCGGCTGCTTATATAAAAGTTTTTACCGTTATGAAGCTCACGGTTTTACTGCTACTGCTGAATGTTTGCCAGGTTACAGCAAAAGTAAAAGCACAGGATAAAATAACGCTGAACCTGGATAAGATAACGATCGAAAAGATTTTGAATATTATTGAAGAGCAGGGCTACTACCGGTTTGTATACAACAGTAACCTGAAGGAGCTTCGGCAAAAAATTTCGATTGATGTACGCGATGCCGGGATTTCCGATGTACTGAAGAATGTGCTTTCCAGAACCGACCTGTTATTCAATATACTAAGCGATAACCTTATTGTAATTCGCGAAAACAATATCCGGCAGGATATTATTGTAAAAGGTACCGTAATGGATGCAAATGCGGCTCCTCTTGCAGGCGTTTCTGTTACGGTAAAGGGTACCAACCAGGGTGTAACCACGGATGCAGACGGGAAATATTCTATTTCGGCTCCCGAAAAAGGCACACTGGTATTTTCTTTTGTTGGTTTTCAAACATACGAGGAGCATGTGAACAATCAAACGGAAATTAACGTTACGCTTACACCTTCGGCTACCCAGCAATTAAGTGAAGTGGTGGTAATTGGGTATGGTACCGCTACTAAAAGAGATTTGACGGGCTCTATTGCAAGGGTGTCCGGTAAAGAAATTGCGGATAAACCAAACACCAATCCTGTGGCTTCACTGCAGGGAAAAGTGGCAGGTGTTTCTGTTGTAAATGATGGAATACCTGGTAAAGCGCCGGATATTCGGATCAGAGGTACAATTAGTATTGGGTCTGTTAAACCTGTGTATGTAGTTGATGGTATTTTAAATGATAATATTGACTTTCTAAATCCAAATGATATTGAGTCAATTGAAATTTTAAAAGATCCCTCATCATTAGCAATTTTTGGAGTACGGGGAGCTGCCGGTGCAATTGTTATAACTACCAAAAAGGCTAAATCCGGCGAAACAGTTGTAAATTTTTCTTCTACGTATGGCGTAAAGAAACTGGTTGACAAGATTAAGCTTACCAATGCAGAACAATTTAAAACACTCTATGCAGAACAGCTAAACAACCAGGGTAGTACGCCATTCAGTTTTACCAACTGGACAGGAGAAACCGATTGGATTGATGCACTTTCTCAAACTGGTTATTTCAATGCTAATAATTTAAGCCTGATGTCAACCAGTGAAAAGAACAAATTTGCCATGAATGTGGGCTATAACCTTGATCAGGGAATTGCAAAGCACGAAGAGCTGACCAAAATTTTGTTAAGTATAAATGATGAACTGAAGGTTAATAAATTCCTGAAGGTGGGCTTTAATCTAAGTGGTATCAGGCAGAAGCTGCCCTATGATTTTAATTATACTTACACCAATATGAGCAACCCGTTGTATGATGCAAGAAGGATTGCGCCTGTGCTGGATGCTTATAACAGCCAGTATGGTGTTTATAATACACTACCCGGTTTTCAGTCTGCACAAATCACTAACCCGTTGCTGATATTAGAAAATAGCTATAACAAGGTTTCACAGGTTGAATACAGAACTGTAGGGAATGTATATTTTGATGTAAGCATTTTAAAAGACCTGAATTTTAGAACCACGCTGTACGGAGATATTACCAATGGAAGTTCAACAAGATATTATCCCAGTATTAACACATATAACCCGGATGATCCCTCAAGAGGAGTATTTGTAGATCCCGGTAACAGGTATACAAAACTGAGGTTGTACGACTACAAAATAAATAAATGGCAGCAGGATTATATTCTGACCTATAAGAAATCGCTGGGCGATCATAGTATTAACGCTACTGCCGGATTTACCACTTACTATCAAAGCTTAGCCGAAACAGGCTTAACCGGATCGCAAAGTACAACCGGCGACCCCATCCCCGATGACAAAAGGATGTGGTACATTACCAATAGTTTTGTTGATCAATCAAGCGTAAAGGCGCTTGGCACGCAATGGGAGAGAACAACGGTATCAGCTTTATTCAGGGCGTTATACAATTTCCAGGGTAAATATTACCTGAATGGTTCATTCAGGCGGGATGGCTCCAGCGGCTTTGCCAATCACAGATGGCAAAACTTTTGGGCTGTTGGCGGAGCATGGGAAGTTTCAAGAGAAGGGTTTATGGCCGATCAGAAAATCTTTGATTTCCTTAAGATAAAAGGATCAATAGGCGTTTTAGGAAACCAGAATACTACTGATAATTCAGGAGTTGACAGGCCATATCCGTCCTATCCGCTGTTGCTTGGCGGAAATAATGCAGTTTTTGGTAATACTTCATACCCGGCGTTTTCTGCACAATATATACCAGATCCGAATTTACATTGGGAAACAGTGCATGCTAAAGAGATAGGATTGGAGTTGGCTACTTTGAATAACAGGTTAAGTTTCGAAGCGGCTTATTATCACAAAACAACAAAAGATTTATTGGCATATATCCCCAAGCTGAATACTACGGAAGCCAAATTGAGTAATATAGGAAGCATTCTGAATAAAGGATTTGAGTTTACAGCAGGTTGGAAAGACAATATTAGCAAAGATTTCTCCTATAGTATAAATGCCAATCTTACTACCATGAGGAATAAAGTGCTTTCCCTGTATTCAAATGACCCTGATGGGATAACGGGCGCCAGTGAAGAATACCCTAATCGCACGGCTATCGGTAAACCAATCGGGTTTTTCTTTGGATACATTGTAGAGGGGATTTACCAGAACCAGGATGAAGTAGATAAATCTCCTGAAGTAACAGGGTTTGGTGATTACGGCCCCGGCGATTTGAAATTTAAAGACCTTGATGGAAATAATACCATTGATTCAAAAGACAGAACCATGATCGGTAACCCGACACCTAAGTTTACTTATGGCTTTTCTGTTAGCCTCAAGTATAAAAATTTTGATCTGGGCATAGATTTTCAGGGGGTGTCGGGCAACCAGATTTACAGGTATTGGGGTACATCGGAACTAACGTTCGCCCAGTTTAATTACCCGCTTTGGAAAATGGATCGCTGGCATGGCGAAGGAACTTCAAACAGTATTCCTCAATTAAACAACAATCACAATATCAACAGTAAGGGGTTGTCTACCTATGGAATTGAGAGTGGTAGTTATTTAAGAGTAAGGAATTTTCAATTGGGGTATAACCTGGGCTCCGACGCTTTATCAAAACTCAGGATCCGGAACCTGCGGCTTTTTGTAAGCGTTCAAAATCTTAAAACATTTAAGAACAACTACGGTTATACACCTGACTTTGGAGGAACTGCTACCTCTTTCGGAGTTGATAACGGAGATAATCCTATTCCTGCAGTGTATACCGCTGGTTTAAACGTAACATTTTAAAAACTAAAATTGTTAAGTGATATGAAAATAAAAAATCTGATATACGGATTGTTGTTAGCGGCTCCGCTTATAACAGTCTTCTCAGGGTGTGAGAAATTCCTTGACAGGAAACCCCTGGATGCAACACTTGACGATCTGACTGGTGGTGGCATTGATGGCCAGGTGCTGGGTCTTTACTCTGCATTGAGAGGTGATAATGCAGCCGGCTTTAACACCATTCCCTGGCTGGCTATGCACAGCTTTAGGGATGATGATGCCATTAAAGGAAGCAGCTCGGGTGATGGATCTGACTGGGGGGCTATTTTTGACCAGTTTCAATACACCAAGAATCACTGGTCTAATGACCAGTATTGGGCTGACCACTATGGTTTTTTAGGAAAAGTAAACATAGCCTTACAAACTGCAGATTCTCTTGGTGCTTCTACCGAAAGGGAAATCATAAATGTAGGGGAAGCAAAATTCTTTAGAGCGTATGCATATTTTGATCTTGTAAGAGTATATGGGCAGGTACCGAAGATTGATTTTAGAACCTACACAACTGACGATGCAAATGTTCCCAAATCGTCTGTGGATGATATTTATGCCTTAATAGATGCTGATTTAACAGAGGCAGAGCAAAAATTACCGGAGGACTGGGGTGCAACTTACCCGGGAAGATTAACCAAATACGCAGCAATGACGCTACATGCAAAAACGTATTTGTATAGAAAACAATGGAGCCAGGCGCTTTCTCTGTGCAATGATGTTATAGCTTCCGGGAAATACAATCTGCATTCAGACTATTTTGATATATTCAGTGAAAATGGAGAATTGTGTGATGAATCAATATTTGAAATACAGGCTAAATATACCGGAGCAAGTGACGATAATAATGCTTTGTGGAATTATGCCGGATCTCAGGGTACAAGAGGTTCTGACGATTGGAATTTGGGGTGGGGATGGAATACTCCGTCCGCAAAACTGGCGACTGCAGCGTATGAAGCCAATGATCCCAGGAGGGCTGCCACTATACTTTTCAGCGGGCAGAGCGATGGTATATACGGAAAAGTTTTACCAGCATATGATCCAAACTCTTTTCCTCAACCATACTGGAATAAAAAAATTTATACAAATCCTGCTATTCGGGCAAGTTCAGGAGATCAATCCGGCGGTTGGGTAAATCACAGGATTTTAAGATATGCTGATGTATTGCTAATGGCTGCAGAAGCTGCCAACGAAACAGGAGATTTAGTCACTGCTAAAAAATGGGTAGATGCCATTAGGGAAAGGGCCAGAAAAAGTGCGGGAGGCAATGATGCGTATCTGCCGCCAGTAACTGCTTCAACGCAGGACGCAATGCGCACCGCAATACAGCATGAACGGCGTGTTGAGTTTGCTATGGAAGGCGAAAGGTTTTTTGACCTGGTACGCTGGGGGCTGGCTGAATCTGTGCTTGGGCCACTGGGCTATATAACCAAACATAAATATTATCCGTTACCCCAGGGAGTTATAGATGCATCGTCGGGCGTTTTAATTCAAAATCCTGATTATTGATTGCAAGGCATACCGATAATAAATACTATTGCTGCTTTACTAATAAGGGCTGCTGATGCAGCCCTTATTAGTAAAAACATACCTATTATATTTTAGCTTTTAATATGTATAAGGGAACCGGGCTTTTACTGTTACCAGTTGCTTTATGTTTTTGTATCTCCTGCAAAAATAAAGAAAGAAAATTTTCAATACTACCTTCTTCCAAAACGCATATAACGTTTGAAAATAATCTTGAAAAGAAGAAAGCCTTTAACATATTGTACTATCTCTATTATTATAATGGTGCCGGCGTGGCAGCAGGAGATATAAACAATGATGGATTAACGGATATCTATTTTGCAGCAAACAGCAAAGGACGCAATAAACTTTATCTGAATAAAGGGAATTTCCAGTTTGAGGATATCACGGAAAAAGCAAAGGTGCAGGGCACCTCAGATTGGTGTACCGGCGTTACTATGACCGATATTAATGGGGATGGATTTTTAGATATATATGTTTCAGCAATTGGCGGCACAAAATGGACAAACGGCCATAATGAATTATTTATTAATAATGGCGACGGAACGTTTACAGAAAGCTCAAAGCAATTCGGGTTAGATTTTTCAGGCTATACAACCCAGGCAGCTTTTTTTGATTACGACCATGATGGAGATCTTGATTGTTATATTTTAAACCAATCGCTCGACCCCGTAGGAAATATAGTAGATACATCTTTGCGCAAAAAGTTTGATGCAAAGGCAGGAGATCGTTTATTAAGAAATGATCTCAGTACAACTGGCAGGTTCACTGATGTATCAAAAGATGCAGGGATCAACCAAAGCTCTCTTGGATACGGATTAGGGATTTCCGTGGCAGATATCAACAATGATGGCTGGGAAGATATTTACATTGGAAATGATTTTCATGAAAATGATTATTACTATGTGAACCAGGGTAATGGAACATTTGTGGAAGAAGGAGCAATACACTTTAACCATTACAGCAGGGCCAGTATGGGAAACGATGTGGCCGATTTTAATAATGACGGGCAAATGGATATTGCTACGGTAGATATGCTGCCGCCTGACGAAAAAAACCTGAAGACCTATGGAAGCGATGAAAATATTGATATTTATAAATTTAAAATACTCGGTCACGGATACCAAAGCCAGGTTTCAAGGAATTGCCTTCAAATGAATAATGCAAATGGCACAAGTTTCAGCGATGTGGCTCTGATTGCAGGTATTTCAGCAACAGACTGGAGCTGGACCCCTTTATTTGCAGATTTTGATAATGATGGCAACAAAGATCTTTTTGTATCCAGCGGTATTGTTAAACGACCTGTGGATCTGGATTATGTAAAATTTATTTCAGACATGTATGTAAAGCAAACGTTGGATAAAACGGATAAATATGATGACGTTGCTTTGGAGCGTATGCCCGAAGGCGCTTTGCATCCATTTTTATTTAAAGGGAATGGTAATATGCGGTTTGAAGATGTAAGTGAAGATTGGGGCTTAAGTGATTTGCATGGATATTATAATGGAGCAGCATACGCAGACCTTAATAATGACGGGAATTTAGATATTATTATTAATGTGCTTAATGGACCTGCATTAATTTTAAAAAACAATAGTAAAAACACAAATCAAATCACTATTTCTTTTAAGGGAATGGATCAAAATAAATTTGGTGTTGGCGTTAAAGTTTATTTATATGCCGGCGGTAAAATGCAACTTCAGCAAATGATGCCAACAAGAGGATTTATGTCTTCATCAGAGCCGAGACTTCACTTTGGGCTTGACAGCAATAGTGTAGCTGATAGCGCGGTTATTATATGGCCATCACAAAAGTACCAGGTGTTAAAGAATGTACCTGCCAATGTTCCACTAGTTGTAGAAGAAATAAACGCTGCAGGCTTTTTTGATATAAAAAGATATAGTAATCAACCATCTTATTTTACGGATATTACAAA
This sequence comes from Chitinophagaceae bacterium, assembly GCA_019638595.1. Taxonomy (GTDB): domain Bacteria; phylum Bacteroidota; class Bacteroidia; order Chitinophagales; family Chitinophagaceae; genus Agriterribacter. The sequence continues at coordinate 104,789 of JAHBTJ010000021.1, read as the reverse complement.
GAATATAAACTTGAAGTGGCGGCACGTAGAAAATAATTTTAATGATTTTGGTATACAGTATTTACTCCCACATATGGAATCTACCCGTGGGCCTAAAATTGCCGTTGCAGATGTAAACCGGGACGGACTGGATGATTTTTATGTATGTGGAGCTAAAAACCAGGCCGGGGCAATGATGATACAAAACAGCGATGGCACATTTAGAGCAAGCGATACTGCTGAATTTTTAATTAATGCAGTTACGGAAGAGGTGGATGCAACATTTTTTGATGCAAATAACGATGGCTATCCGGACTTGTGGGTAGTAGCAGGCGGTAATGAATATCCTCAAAATGTGCATTCTCTTGAAGACCGGTTGTATCTGAACGACGGTAAAGGACATTTCAAAAAATCACCGAATGCTATTAATCAGCAATACGAAAATAAAACCTGCATAGCCGTTGCCGATGTAGACCGGGATGGTGATATGGATGTTTTTATTGGCAATATGGGAGCTATAAATGCCTATGGAAATGTAAAGCCTTCCTTTTTATATTTCAATAATGGCAAAGGAGTTTTTGATTTCGATTATAAAAAAGCAAGGTTTGATTCTCTTGGGATTGTTACCTCGGCAGCTTTTGCAGACATAAATAATGATGGTTGGCCAGATCTGATAGTGGCAGGAGAGTTTATGCAGGTTAAAATTTTCATGAATAATAAGGGCAGGTTCGTTCAATCAGAGATACCCGCTTCTTCAGGTTTGTGGCAGTCGCTGTATTTAACAGATATAAATAACGATGGGAACGTTGATATTATAGCCGGGAACTGGGGATACAATACAAAGCTTTGGTCTGGTAAGATAAGCCCTCTAAAAATGTATGTTAAAGATTTTGACCGTAATGGAAGTACTGAACAGATATTATGTTATACGCTTCCGGATGGTAAAGAATATACTTTTCTTGCTAAAGACGAATTGGAAAGGCGCCTGCCGGTGTTGAAAAAGGCCTATCCCACCTATGGCGAAGTGGCTGGTAAAACAGTAGACTATATATTTTACGACTTATTTAAAGACTATAAAGAATACAAAGCGGAAATATTGGGTTCGTGCTGTTTCATTAATGATGGTAAAGGAAATTTTAAAAGAGTGGATCTGCCGGACGAACTGCAACTATCACCCATATTTTCCTTTACAAAAATGTCGGATACAAGTTTTATGGCCGTTGGAAATTTTTATGGGGTAATGCCATACGAAGGCAGGTATGATGCATTGTATCCATCTCAATTTTGCTATGATAAAAGTACCGGGCGCATACGATATGAGCATAGTATTTTTTCTGCATCCGGAGAATTCAGAGATATAAAACATTTAAAGATATCAGGGGGAAACAGCATACTGGCTTTAGCCAGAAATAATGACGGTTTATTATTTTATAAACAAAGCAATAACTGAGCTTTATTTCTTTATCAGACATTGATCATATGAAACATATATTTCTATTTACTTTTCTTTTTTTCAGTCTTTCAGCCGTTGCTCAAAAAAAGAAAGCACCTCCTGTTTTTGATCCTGTTAGTCGCCCTGTAAATTTAACCGATTCCGCTTTGCTCGACCTGGTGCAAAAGCAAACATCCCGGTATTTCTGGGATTTTGCGCACCCGGTCAGCGGAATGGCAAGGGAAAGAAGTAATACCGACCATTACGGTCATGATGTGACAACAACCGGCGGAACAGGCTTTGGCATTATGAGCATCATTGTTGCAGCAGACAGGCAGTGGATAACAAGAGATACCGCAGCAAGGTTTTTATTGAAGATGGCAAGGTTTTTATCAAAGGCAGATTCATACCATGGCGTGTTCCCGCATTGGCTTAATGGAGCTACAGGTAAAACCATCCCGTTCAGCCGGAAAGATGACGGCGCAGATCTTGTAGAATCTTCATTTTTGTTCCAGGGACTTTTATGCGCAAGACAGTATTTTAACAGCAGCGATAAAATTGAAACAGAATTGCGTAACCGCATCAACTGGCTTTGGAATGACATAGAATGGAACTGGTTTACCCGTGACGGGCAGGATGTATTGTACTGGCATTGGAGCCCTAACAATGGTTGGGCAATGAATTTTCCTTTAAGAGGCTTTAACGAATGTTTGATCACCTATGTGCTTGCTGCAAGCGCTGAAAGATACCCTGTTCCTGCATCCGTATATCACCGTGGCTGGGTGCAAAGCGATTTTTTTAAAAACGGGAAGCAGTTTTACGGTCATACCCTGCCGTTAGGTTTTGATTATGGCGGCCCTTTATTTTTTTCGCACTATTCTTTTTTAGGATTAAATCCCAAAGGACTAAAAGACCGATATGCCGATTACTGGCAGCAAAATGTAAATCATACGTTGATCAATCATGATCACTGTGTGGACAATCCTAAAAAATTCAAAGGCTATAGCGATAGCTGCTGGGGGTTAACAGCCAGCGATACGTATAATGGCTATGACGCCCATTCGCCCACCAATGATCACGGAACCATTACACCAACCGCAGCGTTATCAGCTTTTCCATATACGCCGGAATATTCAATGAAAGCGCTGAAACATTTTTATTACGATTTAGGCGATAAAATATGGAGTGAATATGGTTTTACAGATGCATTTAATGAGACGCAGAACTGGTATGCAAAATCACATCTTGCTATAGACCAGGGCCCGATAGTGGTGATGATTGAAAATTACCGGAGCGGCTTGTTATGGAATTTGTTTATGAGCTGCCCTGAAGTACAGTATGGGTTGAGGAAGCTGGGGTTTGAAAGTAATGGCAAGTAAGTCGGTCGCCGGGAGGCGACAAGACAAAGGGTGCGTGGCGAGGACGCCACGCACAGCAGGAAGACGCCACGCATAGCAGGAAGCAGCAGGAAGATGCCACGCACAGCGGGCATACAGGAGCATGCACCAAAAAATGCTATATACAGCTTGATTGACCATTTAAATCATACACCATGAAAAGAATATTTTCTCCTGATACCTGGATGATACAGGAAGGATTGACCTTTGTCAGGATCATCATTGGATTGTTAATGGCTTACCATGGCTGGGAAGTATTTGATAATGCAAAGATGGAGGAGTATGCAAAATGGGAAAGCTTTAATAGCCATACTTCTCCCGCCACGATGGTGTATATTGGCAAAAGTGCAGAACTAATTTCGGGGGTATTGCTGGCTTTGGGTTTATTTACCCGCATTGCCGCAGTTATATTAATAGTTACCATGCTGTACATATGTTTTAAGGTAGGAAACGGCAGGTTTTGGTATGAAGACCAGCACCCGTTCTTATTTGCACTGATGGGGTTGATATATTTCTTTGCCGGCGGAGGAAAGTATAGTATTGATAATATATTATTTAAAAAGAAATAGTGATATTAAGTGCTGTGTGGATAAATGCTGTGTGAGGCGTCTTCGCCTCACACGCATATTCTGTCGCCTCTGGCGACGTTAAAGAGCGCTTTTTATAACCTGTAAATACACTTTTATGAACTATGAATTCACCAGCGGATATAAAATCCGCGATCAATTCGGGCTGTTCTTTATGACATTCACCGTAGTAGACTGGATTGATCTTTTCAGCAGAAAGCTTTATAGAGATATCCTGATAAAAAATATGGAGTATTGCAGGGTGCATAAAGAGCTTTCTGTTGGAGCGTACGTAATAATGACAAATCATATGCATATGATATGGCAATCAAAGTGTGGTAGATTAAGTGACACGATCAGGGATTATAAATCTTTTTGCACAAAAGAGCTGATTGAAGCAATAGAACATAACCCGGAGAGCAGGAAAGACTGGTTACTGAGAGCATTTGCATTTCATGCAAAGGGCACTAATCAAAATAAGGATTATAAGTTATGGATAAGCGGTAATCATCCCGAACAGATTTTTACGGAAGATTTTATGAGGACGAAGCTTAACTATATTCATAATAACCCGGTAAGAGCGGGTTGGGTGGAAAAGCCGGAAGATTATTTGTATTCGTCTGCGTCTAATTATATTCTTGGAAAAGGAATAATGGAGGTAGATTATTTATTTTAAAATGAGTTTAAGTCGCCGGAGGCGACAGGACAACTGTGCGTGGCGAGGACGCCACGCACAGCAGCCTCCGCTGTATGAGGCGTCTTCGCCTCATGCATTTCTCCTGTCGCCTCTGGCGACAAAAACATAATAATATGAAACGATTAATTTTTACAATACTGCTGCTGCTTGTTATACAAGCTTCATTTGCCCAGCAACGCACCTATTGCAATCCCATCAATATTGATTATGGCTACACACCCATTCCAAACTTTAGTGAATGGGGCAGGCACAGGGCAACTGCTGACCCGGTAATTGTAAATTATAAAGGCGATTACTTTTTGTTCAGCACCAACCAATGGGGCTATTGGTGGAGCAGTGATATGCTGAACTGGAAATTCATCGGCAAAAAGTTTTTACGGCCCTGGAATGGAGGTGTGTATGATGAATTATGTGCGCCGGCTGTTGGCATTATTGGAGACACCATGCTCGTGTTTGGATCAACTTATACATCAACATTTACTATATGGATGAGCACCAATCCCAAAGCAAACGAGTGGAAACCGTTGGTAGATTCATTTTCATTGGGTGGTTGGGATCCATCCTTTTTTACAGATGATGACGGGAAGTTTTATATGTATAACGGCAGCAGTAATAAATTCCCGATGTATGGCATAGAGCTGAACAGGAAAACAATGGCGCCAATCGGGTATAGAAAAGAAATGTATTTGCTGGAGCCCTGGAGGTATGGCTGGCAACGTTTTGGCGAGTATATGGATAATACCTTTCTTGACCCGTTTATTGAAGGCTCGCACATGACAAAACACAACGGTAAGTATTACCTGCAATACGGAGCGCCTGGCACTGAATTCAGCGGATACGCGGACGGAGTAATTGTTGGTGATCATCCGCTCGGTCCTTTTACACCACAGTCAGACCCTTTAAGCTTTAAGCTGGGTGGTTTTGTAAGAGGGGCAGGGCATGGCGCTACGTTTGAAGATAATAACAAAAAATTCTGGCATGTAAGTACCGTTGTACTATCCGTTAAAAATAATTTTGAAAGGAGATTAGGGATTTGGCCAACAGGTTTTGATAAGGATGGCGTGATGTGGTGTAATACCGCTTTTGGCGATTATCCCGCCTGCCTGCCGGGTACAGAAAATGCCGGTGGTTTTACCGGCTGGATGCTGCTGAATTACAAAACGCCTGTGCAGGTTTCGTCTACCCTTGGCGGTTACCATGCCAATAATGCGGGGGATGAAGTGATGAAAACATACTGGAGCGCCGCAACAGGAGATAAAGGCGAATGGATACAAACTGACCTGGGGAAGCTATCAACCGTAAATGCGGTGCAGATCAATTACGCCGACCAGGATGTGGAGGATGACCGGTTGGGTAAACGAACAGACCAGTTCCATCAATACAAATTGTATTATTCAGCAGATGGCAAAAAGTGGAAGGTGCTGGCGGATAAAAGCAATAATACAACGGATGTTCCTCATGATTATATTGAACTGTTGCAGCCTGTGCAGGCAAGGTTCATTAAGCTGGAGAACATTCATATGCCAACAGGAAAGTTTGCAATTAGTGGTTTACGTGTGTTTGGTAATGGCGGCGGCGCCAAGCCGGATATGGTAAAGCAGTTCATTGTATTGCGTACGGAGAAGGATAAGCGAAGCGCATACATAAAATGGAGCCCGGTTAATAATGCTTACGCCTATAATATTTATTATGGAACAGATCCCGGCAAATTATATAACTGTATTATGGTACATGATTTGAATGAATACTGGTTTAAAGGTATGGATAGTCAAAAGACTTATTACTATACCATTGAAGCGATCAATGAGAACGGGGTATCTGAAAAACTGCCGGTAATGAAAGTAGAATAATAATTATACACTAAAATACCTGTCATGAAAAAAATATCTCTTGTTGTATGCTTCCTTGTATGTTCGTTTGCTTTGTTTGCCCAGGAACCTCCTTTTTATAAGGATATTCAACAATTCAAACAGCAGGATAGCGTACATTTCCCGGCTAAAAAATCTATTTTATTCATTGGCAGCTCCTCATTTACAATGTGGCGGGATGTACAGGATTATTTTCCGGGGTATACGATTATCAACCGCGGTTTTGGAGGTTCCACATTACCCGATCTTATCCGTTATGTAGATGATATAGTAGTGCCGTATAAGCCCAGGCAGGTTGTGATATACTGTGGGGAAAACGATATTGCTTCTTCTGATACGATCACTGCTGAAACGGTTGCTCAAAGATTTGTAACACTGTTTGAAGCTGTCAGGCAGGTATACCCTAAGATGCCAATTGCTTTTATATCCATGAAGCCAAGCCCGAGCAGGGAGCGTTTCCTGCCGAAGCTGCAATCAGCCAACCAGCAGATCAAAGAGTATATAGCTACGCAAAGGGAAGCTGCATATATTGACATCTATCCCTACATGATGCACGAAAACGGCAGCCCCCGAAAGGCGTTGTTTTTAGGAGATATGCTGCATATGAATAAAAGCGGGTATCTTATATGGCAATATGCTATATCCCCCTACCTCAAAAAATAATATCACTCATACTAAACACCTGCTATATGAAAAGAATATGGCTGATGCTGTTACTGTTATATGTAACTGCCCCGCTTGTAGCACAAAAAGAGGCTAATACTAAAATGAATGCCTTTATCAGCAGCCTGATGCAGAAAATGACAGTTGATGAAAAGATCGGGCAATTGAATTTACTTACCGGAGGAGAAGCGACAACCGGTTCTGTGGTAAGCTCGGGGGTGGAAGCTAAAATTAAGAATGGAGAGGTTGGCGGCATATTCAGCATGTCTTCGCCTGCACGTATACGTAAGGCGCAGGAAATAGCGGTTACGCAAACCCGCTTAAAGATCCCGATCATTTTTGGAATGGATGTGATACATGGTTACAGAACCATGTTTCCCATTCCGCTGGGTTTATCGTGTACATGGGATATGAAACTGATTGAGCGTACTGCAAGAATAGCGGCTACAGAAGCGAGCGCTGACGGGCTGAACTGGACATTTTCTCCCATGGTGGATATAGCCCGCGACCCGCGCTGGGGGCGTGTATCGGAAGGAAACGGGGAAGATCCTTACCTCGGTTCGCAAATAGCAAAAGCAATGGTGAAAGGTTACCAGGGTGATGATCTTTCAAAAAATAATACCATCATGGCATGTGTAAAACATTTTGCTTTATATGGCGCCGGTGAAGCCGGTCGCGATTATAATACCGTTGATATGAGCCGGGTGAGAATGTACAACGAATATTTGCCTCCTTATAAGGCGGCGGTTGATGCAGGCGTAGGTACGGTAATGACTTCGTTCAATGAAATTGATGGTATACCCGCAACAGCCAATAAATGGTTGTTTAGTGACCTGTTGCGTAAGCAATGGGGCTTTAAAGGAATGGTGGTTACAGATTATACCGCGGTGAATGAAATGATAGATCATGGTATGGGCGATTTACAGCAGGTATCGGCGTTAGCATTGAAAGCAGGTGTTGACATGGATATGGTGGGAGAAGGATTTCTTACCACTTTAAAAAAATCACTGCAAGAGGGAAAGATCACCCAAAAAGAAATTGATGGCGCCTGCCGCAGGGTGCTTGAGGCAAAGTATATATTAGGATTGTTTGATGATCCTTACCGTTATTGTAATGAAGAACGTGCTGCAAAGGAAATATACAGTGAAGCAAACCGGAAAGAAGCAAGAGCGATTTCCGCGGAAAGCTTTGTGTTGCTTAAAAACGCAAACAACATACTGCCCATAAAAAAATCAGGTACTATTGCATTGATCGGGCCTTTGGCAAACAACCGGTCGAACATGCCGGGTACCTGGAGTGTATCTGCCGATTTTACAAAACCGATATCTGTACTGGAGGGGTTGAAAGAGGTGGCGGGCAGTAATGCAAAAATAGTATACGCCAAAGGCTCCAATCTTACTGAAGACAGCCTGCTTGAACAACGGTCTACCATGTTTGGCAAAACATTAGGGAGGGATGCTCGCAGTGATGAAGCATTATTAAAAGAAGCATTGGATATAGCCGCGCAATCAGATATAATAGTAGCCGCATTGGGAGAAGCGGCGGAAATGAGTGGCGAAAGCGCCAGCAGAACGGATATTGGCATCCCGGATGTGCAAAGGAAATTACTGGAAGCTTTATTGAAGACGGGCAAACCGGTTGTATTGGTATTGTTTGCAGGCAGACCAATGACATTGATTTGGGAACAGCAACATGTTCCGGCAATACTGGATGTATGGTTTCCCGGTTCCGAAGCCGGAACCGCTATAGCGGATGTATTGTTTGGCGATGTGAATCCTTCAGGGAAATTGTCTGCTACTTTTCCGCAGAATATAGGGCAAATACCATTATATTATAATCATAAAAACACCGGTCGTCCGTTGGCAGAAGGCCAGTGGTTCCAGAAATTCCGTTCCAATTATTTAGATGTATCGAACGATCCGTTGTATCCTTTTGGATTTGGATTGAGCTATACTACTTTCAGTTACAGCGATATTACATTGAGCAAATCCTCTTTCAAACCCGGGGAAAAAATTACAGCTTCAGTAACAGTAACAAATACCGGCAATGTAAGCGGTAAGGAAGTGGTACAACTATATATCCGCGATATGGTGGGCAGTATAACCCGGCCGGTAAAAGAGCTGAAAGGATTTCAAAAGATTGAGTTGAAAGCGGGGGAATCAAAAAATATTTCTTTTACTATTTCGGCAGAAGACCTCATGTTTTATAATAGTGATTTAAAGTTTGTAGCGGAGCCTGGCGATTTTAAAGTATTTATCGGAACAAACAGCAGGGATGTGAAGGAAGCAGATTTTAAATTGTTATAGAAAAAGTACGTCGCCTGGAGGCGACAATAAAGACGTACGCGGCGAGGACGCCGCGTACAGCGGGATATTGAAAGTTACAGAATCATCGTCTCCTTGCACGTCATGGCGATACCGCCGCGGTCTTTGCTTCGGCTCAAAGCAAATGTAATTGGCGGGAGAAGCCATCCTCGCAGCAGATGAAGCGGCATTCTCCTGGCTGCGAGGATGGCTGGAACGACAATTTGGAATGCATCCTCTGCCGGTTAATTTTTCCCGCACGTGATTTTTGCTGCACGTGGCGTCTTCGCCGCGCACCACTTTTGCTGTGCGAGGTTTTTGCTGTGCAATTTTTGCTGTGCGTTTTTGCTGTGCGAGGCGTCCTCGCCTCGCACTACTATATTGTCGCCTCTGGCGACATAACAAGATTCCTTCTTATTTTTACGCTATGCAAAACATAGAAAATATCATATTCGATCTTGGAGGTGTAATTCTCACTCTGGATATGCCGCGCGCCGAAAAAAAATTCATAGAGCTAGGCGTAAAAGATTATAACGCTTTGTTCAGAAGCGGAAATGTATCTTCTTTTTTTAAGGACTATGAAATAGGAAAAATCGGCGACGCGGAGTTCCTGGATGCACTCAGGGATCTGGCGGGGCTGCCACTGCCGGATGCAGCGCTGATTGATGCGTGGAATGCTATGCTGGGTGTTTTCCCCAAAGAGAGAGTTGAATTGCTGAACAACCTGAAATCGAAATACCGGTTGTTTCTTTTTAGCAATACCAATGCTATTCACCTTGACAGGTTCCGTAATATATATGCCGATACTTTCAACAACGCGGTATTCGACGATCATTTTGAAAAAGCGTATTACTCCCAGGTATTAGGCATGCGTAAACCGGATCCGTCATCGTTCCGGCAAATAATCGAAGAGAATGAGCTGGATCCCTCACGAACAGCATTTATAGATGATTCGGCAGCCAATATAGAAGGTGCCCGGCTTGTGGGGCTAAAGGGCATCCATATTACCCCCGGCACTACTATACTTGACCTGGGGTTATAGTCATTCTTCTTTTTCTTTAAAGCGCTCGTACCTGTTTTTAGAAAAAACGCCTGGCGAGGCATGGCTGCCTTCCTGGAAATCGAGGTTCACGAAATTGACACTGTCGAGGGTGGTAAGATTTAATACCACGGTTGAAATATATTCAGAAGCCCCGAAGGAACCCATATCGCTGGTAAGTGTTTCGGCGCTGTCTATATGTGCGTAAATCGTATCTCCCGACTTTTTTACAAATTTCAATTCCACCGAAGGATAAATGGAGTTGATGCCGTTAATAACACTTTCGGGACTGGTGATCTTTACAGAATCTTTATAAACCCTTGTTTTTAATTTATTGCTGTTATCAACTGTCCAGAACAGAACAGTATCCGGTTGTTCTACTATCACTTCCTCCAGTACATCGTCCTTGTCACGTTCCGCTTCCGGTTTTACGTCCGGCCCGCCACAGGCTTGTAATAAAAAGAGCGCAATAACTGCAGGAATACCAATACGGTGTGTAAATTTTTTAATCATACCCCCAAGATACTAATATCCCTGCTGGATATATTTATTTTAACAAATTATAAGCCAGTAAGCTCAGCAGGTAGGCAAGGACTGTCATGTAAGCAAGTTGTACAAGTGGCCATTTCCACGAACGGGTTTCGCGTTTAACAATAGCGAGCGTACTCATGCACTGCATGGCAAATACATAAAATACCATAAGTGATACCCCTGTGGCAAGTGTATAAATTTTTGAGCCGTCCGGCCAGGTAGCCGCATGCATTTTTTCACGAAGAGTTGCTTCACTTTCCTCATCCTCCCCCCCGCCACCTACGCTGTAAATCGTAGCCATCGTTCCAACAAATACTTCTCTTGCAGCAAAAGAAGTAATAAGGGCGATTCCAATTTTCCAGTCATACCCTAATGGTTTGATAGCCGGCTCAATGGATTTCCCCAAAATGCCTACATAGGAATTCTCCAGCAATGCTGAGTTCTTTTCTTCCTCCAATGTTTCGGTCTGATCCGGTTGTTCTGTTATTAGCTGTGCATATTTGGTCTCTATCGCATTCATTTTTTCGGCTGGGCCATAAGTACTCAAAACCCATAGGATCAGCGATATTACCAGTATCACCTTTCCTGCCTGCAGTGTAAATATTTTTGCCTTTTCAATCATGGTGGTCAGCACGTTTTTCCAACGGGGGCTACGGTATACAGGCAGCTCCAGTATAAAAAAGCTTTTTTCGCGTATGTTGATGAACCATTTCATTATATAGGCAACCACCAAAGCCATTACAATGCCCAGCAGGTACAGTCCCGTCATAACCAAACCCTGCAGGCTGATAAAACCGAAATAATAGGTTTGCGGTATAACCAGCGAAATAAGAATAATGTAAACCGGCAGCCGGGCGCTGCAGCTCATAAGCGGCGATATTAAAATAGTAAGCAGCCGCTCCTTTTTGTTTTCAATGTTCCGGGTGCTCATAATGGCAGGAACAGCGCACGCAAAGCTGCTGATCATAGGCATTACACTTTTGCCGTTCAGCCCTACCTTTCGCATGAGCTTATCGGTTAAAAAGCTGATGCGGGCCATATACCCTGTATCTTCCAGTATGGTGATCAGCCCGAATAATATCATTATCTGGGGAATAAATACAACAATCCCCCCCAGTCCTGCCACCAGCCCGTTCACAACCAGGTCGCCGAACCAGTTTTGTGGCAGAATCCCTGCAAGCCAGTTGCTGAATTCGCCGAAGAACCATTCAATGGCATCCATAGGATAGGTAGCCAGCCAAAAAATACTCTGGAATAAAATGGCCAGCACCGCCAGTAAAATGGCATATCCCCAAAACCGGTGCAGGAACACACGGTCGAGCCTGTCGCTGATCAGTTGTTTTTCTTTCGGATCGCTTTCCACCACGCTTTGTTGCATTATATGCCGTATGCGTGCATACCGCTGGGTAATTTCATCAGCCTGTACCCTGGTATGATTAAAAGCATGTTTTTTTTCAATGCCTTCGATCTTGTCCTGCGTTTGGTTATCCAGCGCAAAGGACTCGTGGTGAATAAGATAATGTATAGCGGCATAATCGCTGATCTGGGGAAATAACCTGCGGATATCCGCAACAGCATCGTTTGCCAGTTGAGAGGTATCTGCAAAATTCCAGGAAGGAGGACGGTATAAATGCCTGGCTGTTTGATCTATAGCTTTTTTCAGCTCGGCCAGTCCCTTATTTTTACGGGGGTTAACCGGTATAATCGGAACGCCCAGCAATCTTTCCAGCTCCGGCACATCAATGTTAACGCCTTTTTTAGCGGCAATATCCATCATGGTAAGGGCTATCACAACCGGTTTCTTAAGGTCAATGATCTGCGAAGCAAACAGCAGGTTGCGTTTCAGGTTACTGGCGTCTACTATTAAAACAAATAATTCCGGTTTTTCCTTTGCACCGGGATTCATAAGAATATTATACGCTACCCATTCATCGCTTCTTCGGGGATAAAGGCTGTATGTGCCGGGCAGGTCAATAATATTAGCGAGCAAACTGTCTGATATTTTCGCCTCGCCTGATCGTTTATCTACGGTAACGCCCGGAAAATTCCCCACTTTTTGTTTTAATCCTGTAAGGGAATTAAAAAGGGAACTTTTTCCACTGTTAGGGTTGCCTATTAATGCGATATGTACTGGTTGTGGTTTCAATTTTTCCGGAATTTGCAAAAATAAAGGAAAACAGCGCTACTGATTTACGAATTTGGAAACCTTATGCTAAAACCTTGCGATATGGCATAATTTTTTAAGATTATGGCATGAAAAATGACTATAGTGAGTTGCGCTACTAATTATAACTTTGCCCCATTCTAAATTGTATTGGTCTTAAAATGAAGAAAATAATATTACCGCTCCTGCTGTGTGTTTTTTTTGCACCTGCTTTTTCGCAAAAATTAAGGAAAGCCGACAGGGCTATTGTAGAAAACCTGCGAACTAATATTGGTTTTCTTGCAGACGATAAGCTGGAAGGAAGGCGCGCCGGTACCCGCGGAGAGCAGCAAGCGGCTAACTACATCAGCGAACAATTTAAAATGGCGGGCATTTTGCCTAAGGGAGATAACCAAACCTATTTGCAATCTTTTATTATTCCTGATGGAAAGAAAATAAACCCGGCTACCTTATTTATGGTAAACGGGAAAGAGCTGAATGTGGGGAAAGATTATTTCCCGCTTGCTTTCAGTCCTGGTGGGGCTGTTGCCGAAACCCCGGTTGCCACCTCCCTGTCGGAAAAAGGAGGTCCCTGGTTTAAAGACATTGAAGCAGTTGTTGAAGACAACAAGGATAACCCGCATTTTGACATGTATGATTACATAAAAAAGGAAACCAGGCTTGCCGCGGATAAAGGAGCCTCTGCTTTGATCATTTACAACAGCGAGCAGTTAGACGATCATATTACGTTCGATAAAAAAGACAGATCGGAGATGGCGGCTATACCCGTGATTTATCTTACCAAAGCGGGAAAGGAAAAATATTTGAAAGACGCGTCGGCAATATATGATGTAAGGCTTAAAGTGGAGCTGGGCGATGATAAACGAACAGGCATTAACGTAGTAGGATATATTGACAATAAGGCGGCCAGTACTGTTATTATCGGCGCACATTACGATCATTTGGGATACGGAGAGGACGGCAACAGTATGCTGCGGAATGCCGTGGGGCAAATCCATAACGGGGCGGATGACAATGCAAGCGGTACTGCCGCTTTAATTGAAGTGGGAAAATTGCTGGTTAAATCAAAAGCCAGGAACAACAATTATTTATTGATTGCTTTTTCGGGAGAAGAGCTGGGCTTGTTCGGCTCAAAGTATTATACAGAAAACCCTACCATTGATCTTGCCTCGGCTAATTATATGATCAATATGGATATGGTGGGAAGGCTGAACGATAGTTCTAAAACGATCAGCATCGGTGGTTTTGGTACTTCTCCCGTATGGAGTGAAGTAGTGTATGCGCAGAAAAACGTTCCCTTCAATATTAAGGTAGATTCAAGCGGAACGGGCCCCAGCGATCATACCTCTTTTTACAGGAAAAAAATCCCCGTATTGTTCTTTTTTACCGGCTTGCACGCCGATTATCATAAACCTTCCGACGATGCGGATAAGATCAATTACATAGGAGAGCTGCAGGTTATAAAATATATTGTAGCCCTGGTGAACCAGGTAAATAAAAAAGGGAAACTCACGTTTACGCCTACCCGGGAAACTCAAACATCCACCACCGCACGGTTTTCTGTAACCCTGGGTATTATGCCTGATTATACCTATAGCGGCCAGGGCGTTAGGGTAGATGGAGTAAGTGACGGCAGACCCGCGCAAAAGGCCGGATTAAAAACGGGAGATGTGATAACGAAGATAGGAGAATATGGAACCGCCTCGCTGGAGGCATATATGCAGGCATTGGGTAAGTTTAAAAAGGGACAGCAAACGCAGGTAACGGTTAAAAGGGGCAATGAGGAACTGAAGTTTGATGTTGTTTTTTAAAAGAACTTTTTTTCATTTTTAAGTGCATGAAACTTGCCATAGACAATAACGCTCTTGCGGAAGATTTTTTTTCGGACACGAGAATACTGGGTATAGTGGCGCCTGTAAAGGACTATCGTTTTTGCTGGCTGCTTAATCAGGCATTGGGCTGTGATTTCAGGTTGAACAGCGATATTGAAATCCAGTTATCTAAAAGGAACAGGCAATATTATTTTTCAATTTATGAACATGGCGAGGCGGGCACTTCGTTAATGCATTACATTTACAGTAACCAGTTCGACGGAGAATATTTACTGCCCGAATTCCGGCATCTTGATTTTTTATGGCTGATGAAAGGCGATGATGTGCAGGATGATTACCTGCATTACCTTCAGCAATCCATAAAAGCCATCCATAATGTGCAGTTGATCACGGAGCTCGATAAGGATAAGATCAGGAATAAAATGCATTTGGTGTTTTAGGAATTCGAAAATGGGTTAATTTGAAAATGTGATAAATGTGGGAATGTGAAAAGCGCATTTCAAATCAGAAATCTCAAATCTCAAATCAGAAATCACATGTGGCAGGAAAAAAATAACCAGTTATACAGGAAGTTTGAGTTTACAAACTTTTCGGAGGCATTCGCGTTTATGACGCGCGTAGCAATGGAAGCGGAAAAGATGGATCATCATCCTTTATGGACAAACGTATACAACAAAGTAGAGATATGGCTTTCAACCCACGATGCGGGAAATGTTGTGACCGATAAGGATAAAAAACTGGCACAAAAAATTGACAGGCTCCTGTAGCATGTTATATATTGAACCGGTCATTTGCTACGGGGTATGTAATCACCTGCTATTCACATACTTCATAAAAAAAAGTATTTGTTATACCAGGGCTGGCTTCCATCGCGGTGCTTTTCAGGTATCCTTTCAAATCATCGCTGTTGTATCGCTGAATGATCCACCGGATCGAATATTCTCCCGTTGAACGGATATAGCCGTCCAGTTGATTTTCCTGGACGGACCTCGCATAACCGAACAAAAGCTTTTCAACCTGGTTGGGCTCCCCTTTAAATGCAAAATCTTTGCCGGCGCCGGTGTAGGTATATGCCAACGATTGTGAAAGGGTGTTGGTTTCATCAAAAATTTCTTCTTTCAGCAATAACCCTGTTGCGGAATAGGTATACATTTTATAGCCGGCCGGCTGATGAGCTGCATTGTATACCTGGCTTTTGCTTAACTTATGACCGGGGTTATATATGTATACTTCAGATAAAATTTTTGTGAACGATTCGATATCGGGGTTTTGTGTAAGCCTGCATTGATCGTTTGAGCAGCCGAATGTTTCCGAGCTGTCTATAAGCAGGTTGTTTGCCCGGTTGATCGCATACTTCGTATATCCGTTAAGGTAGTCGTTGCCGCCGTCAAATACATGATACTCTGCGTATATATATTTGTTGCCTGCCAGCTCTTTCCGGTAATATTTAAAGTATGCTTCTTCTATACTGCTGCTGTTGTAAGCATGTTGTTTTACTACATCAAAATTCTCCGGGCGATTGTATTCCACCCTGGTTATTACAATTCCATTATTGTTTTCTACAGATGTGAGGTGGCATTTTTTTACCGGCACGGGTATAACATCATCATTATTATTACCTGTATTGTTTTTTGAGCAGGCTGCCGCAAACAGTATCAGCAACATCAGCCGTAAACCATGCCTCATACACTATATATTTACAATGCATAATTACTCAATGCAACTATCACTGAAAATGCTATTGAGAAAACGGTGGTTGTAACTGAGGGAGCGGTACAGCTACTTTTATTACCTGTTAGTAACCAGCTTTTCAATTACAGGAGGGTAGTGTGTGTGTTCCAGCGCCTGTACTTTTTTAGCCAGCAGTTCCGGGCTGTCGCCTGGCGCTATAGGGCAGGTGGCCTGGAATATATGCTGCCCGTGATCAAATTGTTCATCCACATAATGTATGGTAATGCCGCTTTCTTTTTCGCCCGCGGCTATCACCGCTTCGTGCACAAAATGACCATACATGCCTTTGCCCCCGTATTTAGGCAAAAGGGCGGGGTGGATATTGATGATCTTTCCCGGAAATGCCTGTATAAGCGATTCGGGGACTTTCCATAAAAAACCCGCCAGTATGATCCAGTGAATATCCAGCGCTTTTAATTCGCCGGCATACCCGTCGCCACGAAAAAAATTTTCCCGGTTTATAATGAGCGACGCGATCTTTTCACGCCTGGCTATCTCTAATACGCCTGCTTCGGGTTTGTTGCTTACAATAAGGGTGCTTTTAATAGTTGGATGATCGCGGAAATAGTCAATGATCTTTTGCGCGTTAGATCCTGTGCCCGATGCAAAAACGGCAAGATGAACAGGGTGGAGATTTGAGATTTGAGATTTGAGATTTGAAGCTTCGCTGCCGGCCGCTGATAGCTGACTGCTAACGGCTGATCGCCCATCGCTCATCGCCCTTTGCTCATTGCCGATAGCTGATAGCTCATTGCTGATAGCTGACCCCCGACTGCCAATCCCCATCCACCTCAGCATTCTTTTTTCAAATTCCCAGAAAAAGGCAAATTGTCCAAAAAGAAAAGCTACGGTCAGTAATATTACCTGGTAGCCGATTACCAGCATACCCAGGCGAACCAGCCATTGCCAAAGCCAGAAGGTTCCGGTTGTAAAACCCATCCAGCCGGTAATTACCCTGGTAAGCCAGGCAGTTGCGGTACCTGTTATGGCAAAAACGCATAATATTAAAAAGAACTGTTTGCCATTTACATTCCATTTTTGTTGTAGCCTTTTGAGCATAATGGGGTGCAAGTTGCTGAAAAACCCTGAAAGTTTTGAATGTAAAATAATGAGAATATGAGGAGTATAAAAGCTTACAAAAACATGACAAAAATTTCTACCGTGTTCTTGAAATCGGCTGAAATACAGGCCGGATGCGGGAAAATTTTTTTCTGAAATGTTAATATTTTGTCAGCATGGTGGCCTATTTTTGCAGCGAACGGGATACGACCACATCACACAAACTCCTGGATATAATGAGCTACCACCGATCAACTGTTAAGAGTTTTTTTTCCGGATTAGCAATTGTCTTCGCTCTCTCTTTTTTGAGTATTTCAGTGAACGCGCAGGAAGGAAAGGCAATCTTTAACCAAAAATGTGCTACCTGTCACAGTCTTGATAAGAAACTGGTAGGTCCTGCATTGCGGGGAATGGAAGAAAGAGGTCCCTGGGGCGACAGGAAAAAATTGTATGCGTGGATTCACAACCCTGCCGGGTTCATAGCGAATGATCCTTATACCCAGGGGTTGAAGAATGAGTACAATGGTGTTGTGATGACCGCATTTGCTGATCTTACTGAAGCCCAGATAGATGCGATAGCCGATTATATTAAAAATGCTCCCCCTCCCGGTGGCGGCGGTCCAACTAATCCTGATACTCCCGTTGCTAAAGCTCCTGAAAGCGACAATACTTTATTATTCGGCGTTCTTACCCTTATACTGGCAGTTATAGCGCTTACTTTATTACAGGTAAATGCCAACCTCAAAAAAATGTCGGATGATAAGGAGGGTGTTCCTGCTGCCGAGCCGGTTCCTTTTTATCGCAATAAATTATATATAGCACTGGCTATCATAGCTTTATTTGTTGTTGGAGGGTATGCTACCATCCAGGGAGCGGTTGGTTTGGGCCGCCAGCAAAACTACGAACCGGAGCAACCAATTTACTACTCGCACAAGGTACACGCGGGCATTAACCAGATCAGTTGTTTGTATTGCCATACCGGCGCGCAGGAAGGCAAACAAGCCACCATACCTTCTGTAAATGTGTGTATGAACTGCCACATGGCTATCAACGAGTATACCAAAGGTCCGGAACTGTACAGGGCGGATGGCTCTGTAGTGAACGGAACCGCGGAAATCAAAAAATTATATGAATACGCCGGTTGGGATGAAGGAAAACAGCAATACACCGGCAAAGGAAAACCCATTGAATGGGTTCGCATCCATAACCTGCCCGACCACGTATACTTCAATCACTCCCAGCACGTGGTAGTAGGCCAACAGCAGTGCCAAACCTGCCACGGCAGCATTACAGAAATGGATGAAGTAAAGCAGTTTTCCGACTTAAGCATGGGCTGGTGTGTTAACTGTCATCGCGAAACAAAAGTTCAGTTCAACAATAATAAATTCTACAGCATTTACGAAAAGTTCCATGAGGATATCCGTAACAAGAAGATAGACAGCGTAACCGTAGAAATGATTGGAGGACTGGAATGTCAGAAATGCCATTATTAATAATTAAACAATAATAGTGGTAGTTTGAGGGTGACGTGATATCAGCAACCGCAAGTCAAACGCTTTCTGAATTACTCACACTCGTCCTGCTGAAAGGCAGATCAAATTTTCAAATCACTTAATAAATGGAGCAAAAAAAGTACTGGCAAAATTTAGGTGAATTAAACGATACGGAAGGTTACCAGAAATTAGTGAAGGATGAATTTCAGGAAGATCTTCCGCTGTTGGAAGACCGTAAAGGATTACTGGATGCCAAAGCTCCCCGCAGGGATTTTCTGAAATATGTTGGTTTCAGCACCGCCGCGGCAGCCGTTGCCGCAGGTTGCGAAATGCCTGTAAGGAAAAGTATACCCTACCTTAACAAACCTGAGAACCTTACCCCCGGTGTAGCCCAGTATTATGCTACTACCTATGTGGCCGAAGGGGATGTGGTGCCTGTAATAGCTAAAGTGAGGGACGGAAGGCCTATTAAAGTAGATGGTAATGACGGTTCTTTCATGACCGGTAAAATTGAAGGTACATCTGCCAGGGTTCAGTCTTCGGTACTTGATTTATACGATACGGCCCGGTTGCAATGGCCGGCAGAAGTTGTAAGCAGCAATGAGCCGCCGAAAGAACTGCCGCTGGTGCTGGATCCGCTGGATAAAAAAATAGCGGCTGAACTGGCGAACGGCCCGGTAGTATTGCTTACCTCTACTATTAATTCGCCCACCACTAAAAAAATTATATCCGATTTCTTCGCTAAGTTTCCCGGTGGACGCCACGTACAGTATGATGCTGTTTCTTACAGCGGCATGCTGCAGGCGAATGAAGCTACTTATGGAAAAAGGGTAATTCCCGACTATAAGTTCAATAAGGCGAAAGTGATCGTGAGCATAGGAGCCGATTTCCTGGGAACATGGCTGAATTCAGAAGAATATGCTTCTCAATACGCGGAAGGGCGTACAATAAACCAGGAAAATCCTCAAATGAGCAAGCACATCCAGTTTGAAGGGATGCTGAGTCTTACAGGTTCCAATGCCGACGACAGGTTTATCCATCGCCCGTCTGAAACCGGCGCAATAGTATTGAACCTGCTGGCTAAACTAGGAGGCAGTGTTTCCGCCCCGGCGTTGAGCGATGATAAACTGAAAAAAGGAATAGATATTACTGCTGCGCTGCTGAATGAAAATAAAGGTGCCGGTTTGGTGGTGTGCGGCAGCAATGATCCTGATATACAAATACTGGTAAATGCCATCAACGAATTGACAGGCGCTAACGGTGCTACCATCAACTGGGCGAACCCTCTTCAAACCCGCCAGGGGATAGACAACGAGATGGACCAGTTGGTGAAAGACCTGAACGACGGCAAGGTAGGCACCCTGCTGGTATACGAAGCCAACCCGGCTTATAACTACCACAATGCCGAAGCTTTTAAAACAGGTATACAAAAAGCAAAGCTGGCTGTATCTTTTAACGACAGGGTAGATGAAACCTCTGCGCTTTGTAAATATATCCTCCCTCATCCGCATTACCTCGAAAGCTGGGGCGATGCTGAAGGACGCGCAGGATTGATAAGCTTACAGCAGCCAACCATTGACCACCTGTTCCGTACCAGGTATTTTCAAACTTCATTACTGAAATGGAGCGGCAGCGATACCGATTACGAAGATTACTTTAAAAATCATTACGTTACCCAACTGGGCGGGCAATCTGCCTTCGACCAGGCTTTGCAGGATGGCTTTATTGAGCCTAAGGAATTAACAACCGCTTCCAGCGCTTTTAACGGGGCTGCGGTTGCAGATGCCGCTTCCAGAGTATCGGCTGTCAAGGCCGGTGCAGACATAGAGCTGGTGCTGTACCAGAAGGTATCTATAGGCAGCGGCGCCACCGCTAACAACCCCTGGCTGCAGGAAATGCCCGATCCTGTAAGCCGCGCTACCTGGGACAACTATGCCATGATATCGTATAAAATGGCTGCCGATCTGGGCATTAAGCTCGACGATCATTACGAAGTAGAATATACCAAGCCGGTAGTGGAATTTACCATCAACGGCAAGCCTGTTAAATTACCCATACTGGCTATACCCGGTATGCACGATAAAGTAATTGCCGTAGCCCTGGGTTATGGCAGGGAAGAAGGTGTGGGAAGAGCCGGCAAAGGAGTTGGATACAACGCTTATCCGCTGGTAGATGGAAAAGGTGCTGCCCGTAAATACTATGTTACAGATGTAACCGGCGCTAAAAACACCGGTGATACCTATACTATTGCATACACGCAAACACACAACCAGTACGAAGGCCGTAAAGAAGTGGTAAGAGAATTTTCGCTTGCCGATTTCAAAAAACAGCCGGATGTATTGCCTCATTACCGCCAGGAACTGGCTGAAGACTTCGCGAAAAAAACGAATAACTTCAGGGATGAAGCAACATTATATCCTGTATTTGAATCGCCCGGCGCACACTGGGGAATGAGCATAGACCTGAACGCCTGCACCGGTTGCGGCGCCTGTACCATTGCCTGTACTGCCGAAAACAATGTGCCGGTGGTAGGCAAGAACGAGGTAAAACGTTCGCACGAAATGCACTGGTTGCGCATTGACCGCTACTATGCGTCTTACAGGGATAATACAGAAGGGGATAACCTGAACGTGGTGTTCATGCCAATGCTTTGCCAGCATTGCGACAACGCGCCCTGCGAAAACGTATGCCCGGTATCGGCTACCAATCACAGCACGGAGGGGTTAAACCAGATGGCGTATAACCGTTGTATCGGTACACGTTATTGCGCTAACAACTGTCCTTTTAAAGTTCGCCGGTTTAACTGGGCAGATTACAACGGCGCGGACAGCTTTGGCGACAACCAGCACTTTAGCGGTGTTGGTAAGCTGGATGAAGCGGTATTGCAGATGAACGATGATCTTACGAGGATGGTGCTGAATCCTGATGTAACCGTTCGCTCACGCGGTGTAATTGAAAAATGTTCTTTCTGCGTACAGCGTTTGCAGGATGCGAAGCTGAAAGCTAAAAAATCGCAGGATCCTTCTCTTATCCGCGATGTAAAAACAGCCTGTATGCAGGCCTGTTCAACAGGCGCCATCGTATTCGGTAATGTAAACGATAAAGAAAGCCGTGTATATAAACTAAGAAATGTAGAGCAGAACCGCAGGATGTATTATGCGCTGGAAATGATACATGTGCTGCCTAATATCAGCTACCTGGCAAAGATCAGGAATACTGATCGCCCTGTAGGTGTAAAAGAGGAGCATGGTGCTGAAGAAAAGAAAGCAGAAGCGCATGAGCAATCTCATGGTTAAGAAAGAATGATAATAGTAACTTGATCAGCAATAATTAAACAAATATGCACCCCGCATAACCGGGTGCAGGTAAATAACCCAGTCAATGAGTTTGATTAAATACGAATCTTTTGTCAGGGAACCATTGGTAGACGGCGATAAGACCTATCACCAGGTAACGGAAGATATTGTGTATACAATTGAGGCCAAGCCTACCCGCTTATGGTATATAGGATTTTGGATTTCTGTGGCGCTATTGTTATTTGGGGTTTTTTCTTTGTACAGGGAAGTAACCTATGGTACCGGTCAGTGGAACCTCGGTAAAACCATCGGCTGGGGTTGGGATATCACCAACTTCGTATGGTGGGTAGGTATCGGTCACGCGGGTACGCTCATTTCCGCCATCCTTTTGCTGTTCCGCCAGGGATGGAGAACAGGGGTAAACCGGGCGGCGGAAGCCATGACCATCTTCGCGGTAATTTGTGCGGGTCAGTTCCCTATCTGGCACATGGGCAGGGTTTGGATGGCCTTTTTTGTAATGCCTTATCCTAACAGCCGCGGTCCGTTATGGCCCAACTTTAACTCACCCCTTTTATGGGATGTGTTCGCGATCTCTACATACTTTACCGTATCGTTGTTGTTCTGGTATTCGGGGTTACTGCCCGACCTGGCCACTGTTCGCGACCGTGCTAAAACCAAGCTCAGGAAACTGTTATATGGTATCGCTTCTTTTGGATGGAGCGGCTCTACCAAACACTGGCAACGTCATGAAAGCCTTTCGCTGGTACTGGCAGGCTTGAGCACACCGCTGGTGCTTTCGGTACATACCATCGTATCGTTCGACTTCGCCACTTCGGTGGTTCCCGGCTGGCATACTACCATCTTTCCACCTTACTTCGTTGCGGGCGCCGTGTTTTCAGGCTTTGCAATGGTGCAAACGCTTATGCTGATAGTACGTAAGGTAATGAACCTGCAGGATTATATTACACTGGGCCATATAGAAGCAATGAACAAGGTAATTGTATTAACGGGCTCAATAGTGGGTTGCGCCTATCTTACCGAGCTGTTCATTGCCTGGTACGGCGCTAACCAGTATGAATACGACATCTTCTTTAAATACCGTATTGCGGGCGCATATGGCTGGAGCTACTGG
This sequence comes from Chitinophagaceae bacterium, assembly GCA_019638595.1. Taxonomy (GTDB): domain Bacteria; phylum Bacteroidota; class Bacteroidia; order Chitinophagales; family Chitinophagaceae; genus Agriterribacter. The sequence goes on along the minus strand of JAHBTJ010000021.1, from coordinate 81,607 downwards.
CTGATGATGACCTGTAACGTTATTTCACCGCAATTGTTCTGGTTCAAAAAGCTGAGAAGAAATATAGGATTTACATTTTTCATGAGCGTGGTGGTAAATGTAGGGATGTGGTTCGAACGGTTTGTGATCATCGTATCATCATTGTATCGCGATTATGTACCATCTTCCTGGTCGTTGTATTACCGTCCAACAATATATGAGATCGGCTTTTACCTGGGAACTTTCGGTTTGTTCTTTACCTGCTTCTTCCTGTTCGCCAAATATTTCCCTGTAATAGCTATCGCGGAAATCAAGAGCGTATTGAAAACAACAGGAGAAAGCTATAAGGCTAAAATGACTGAGCTTGAGAATATGAGCGTGGAAGAGTTTTATGCAAAAACGCACCACAACGATCATCATTAATAAATTGATCGTATTACCAAAAGGGGTATTCGGTCGGAAATTGATTTATTCACCTTAAAAATCCCACAGGGTTTAGGGTTATGACAATAAAAAAATTTGTAGTTGGAAGTTTTGATGATGAGGAAGTACTGTTCCCGGCAGTAAAGAAAGTTCGTAAGGCGGGGTATAAGATCCATGATGTGTATACTCCTTTTCCTATTCACGGACTGGATGCCGCGATGGGGCTGAGAGATACCAGCCTGCATACTGCAGGGTTTATATATGGCCTTACCGGGCTTACCACGGCATTGTCGTTCATTAGTTGGGTATTAACAAGAGACTGGATACAGAACTATGGCGGTAAACCGCATTTTTCTTTACCCGCGTGGATACCTATCATGTTTGAATTAACGGTGTTGTTTTCTGCGGTAGGTATGGTACTTACTTTTTGTTACCTGTGCCAGCTGGCCCCTTTTGTTAAGAAACACCATTTCCATCCACGGGCTACCGACGATCTTTTTGTAATGGTAATAGAGTGCACCTCCAAAACCAATGTACAGGAAGCCGAAGCGTTTTTAGCCGCTGCCGGCGCGCAGGAAGTGAATGTACAGCTGGCTGAAGCAGGCTGGTGGCTTGGCAGGTACGATATGGAGAAAAAATTGTTTGACAATAAAACGGAAACGGTTACAGCTTAATTCAGCACAAATTCCCGGAACCGGAGCTGAGCAAATAAAAAAATCTACGGATGAAAAAAATATCAGTCATATCGCTTCTCGCTTTTACAGTAGTTGTAGCTGTAATAAGTTGCGGCGATCATAAAAAGCCCGGCAAGATATATATGCCCGATATGGCTTACAGCCGCGCTTATGAAACCTATTCTGAGAACCCTCTTTTTGAAGATAATCAAACCAACCGTACACCGGTAGCAGGCACTGTTTCCAGAGACGAGCTGCTACCTTTCCGCATACCGGAGGACGCACCCGGCGACACTACCAATTTTGGGAAAGCGAGATTTGTAAAAAATCCCTTACCTCCGCTGAACGAAGCCGATAAAAAAGAAGCGGAACGTTTATACCTGATTTACTGCGGAATTTGCCATGGACCCAAGCTGGATGGTAACGGACCTTTGTGGAAAGGCGGCGACGGACCTTACCCCGCAGCGCCCAAAGATTTAACCGATCCTGTAATTGGCAACCAGGGCGACGGGCAGTTATTCTATACCATTACTTACGGAAAGAATAAAATGGGCAGCTATGCTTCGCAATTGAACAGCAGGCAGCGCTGGATGGTAGTACATTATATTAAAGAAACATTAGGCAAACCTGCTGTAGCTCCATCGGGAGAAGCAGCAGCCGATAGCGGTGCAGCAAAATAAAAAAACTGATTGAGCAATGATTAAGCAACAATTTGAGATTCCTTCAGGTTACAAGAAATGGACATATGGCCTGCTGGCGGTGGGTGTAGTGGCATTTCTCGCAGGGTTCTTTTTCCTGGGAATGAGTAAGGATGAGCACGACCAAACACGTTTCTGGGCGGTACTGTTACAAAACAGTCTTTACTTTTTAATGGTATGCAACGCCGCTATGTTCTTTATATGTGCGTTAACGCTGGGGCATAGCGGGTGGCAGATCACTTTCAGAAGAGTGCCTGAAGCCATTTCGGCCGTAGTACCGGTTTTCAGCATTGTGGCGTTATTGGTTTTCATCGGCATCATCATGGGGCATCAGCATCATATCTATCACTGGATAGATAAAGACGCGGTAGCCGGCGACAGCATCCTTACCTGGAAAAAAGGCTTTCTGAATCCTACATTCTTCTTTATATGGACTATTGTTACGCTGGGTACATGGTCGCTTGTGGGAAGAAAAATGAGGCAGTTATCGCGCAAGGCGGATGAAGCCCGGATGGGTGTGGAAGAATCGAAAAGTTATATTTGGAACAATACGGTTTGGGCTGCTATTTTTATTGTGGCATTTGCATTAACAACAGGCTCCACCGTTCCCTGGCTTTGGCTGATGAGCATTGATGCTCACTGGTATTCTACCATGTATAGCTGGTATACCTTTGCCAGCACATTTGTATCGGGGCTTGCATTGATTGCCCTCTACATTGTGTTCCTTAAAAATCATGGATATCTTGAATATACTACCCGTGAACAATTGCACGATGTAGGTAAGTTCATCTTCGCATTTTCTATTTTCTGGACTTACCTGTGGTTCTCCCAGTTCATGCTGATATGGTATGCCAATATACCGGAAGAGACCATTTACTTCAAATCACGGTTACAGGGAGCGTATAGAGGCATTTTCTGGTTTAACTTTATAGTAAATTTCGTAGCGCCTATTCTTATATTAATGACAAGGGGGTCGAAACGGAATTACGCGGTAATGACTTTCATGTCGGTGCTGATCATATTGGGTCACTGGCTCGATTTTTACCAGATGGTTATGCCGGGCACAGTAGGCGATCATTTTACATTGGGTTGGTTTGAATGGGGTACACTGGCGTTGTTTTTGGGCATGACCATGTTCTTTGCCGGAAGGGCGTTAACAAAAGCGCCGATGTTGCCAAAGTATCATCCTTACCTGAAAGAAAGCTTGATTCATCATACATAAGCTATACCGGAGAACAAACATTGTTAAAAAATAATTCTTATATAAAATGACCTGGACCGAGTATTTTGTTATTATAATAGGAGTATTGATTTTTGTTGTGATTTTCCAGATCGCAAAGGCCAGTGAATATGTTTCTGTGCTTAAAGGTGAGAAAAAGGCCTTTCAACAAAATAACCGGATCAACGCATTTTTGATGCTGGTTTTTTTGGTGCTGGGTTTGGCTGCCGCCTGGTGGTGCAATAAGCTGCTGTATAAGAAAACATTACTTTGGTTGCCTTCCGCTTCCGAACATGGCGAGAAGATTGACACGATGATGTGGATTACGATTGCCATTACCGGTATCGTATTCTTTGTAACACAAATATTGCTTTTTTGGTTTGCCTATAAATACCAGGCCACCGAAAAAAGAAAAGCGCATTATTATCCCCACAATAACAAACTGGAGTTATTGTGGACCGCCGTTCCGGCTATCGCGTTAACAGTGCTGGTTTCTTTTGGTTTGTATTACTGGTATAAAATAACCGGCGATGCGCCTAAGGATGCCATGGAAGTAGAAATAACCGGGCACCAGTTTGGCTGGGAGTATCGTTACCCGGGTAAGGATGGTGTGTTAGGAAGACAACATTACAGATTAACAGACGCTGCTAAAGGTAATCCGCTGGGGCAGGACTGGAATGATGTTGCCAATCATGATGATCTGCATCCTTCTGAATTGCACCTGGTGGTAGATAAGCCTGTTAAGCTGATTATACGCTCGCAGGATGTTATTCACGACGTTGGCTTACCTCATTTCCGTTTAAAAATGGATGCTGTTCCGGGTACACCTACAACCATGTGGTTTACTCCAAAGCATACTACGGCAAAAATGAAGGAATTAACAGGTAATGAGAACTTTGTATATGAAATATCCTGCGACCAGATGTGCGGCTCAGGGCACTATTCAATGAAAGGAACGATAGTTGTTGAAACGCAGGAAGAATTTGATAAATGGATCAATAGTCAAAAACCTCAATATGTTACGGCACATCCTGATGGAGCTGTGGCTGTAGCGGCAACAGTTGCACCTGCTGCGGCAGATTCAGTAAAGGCTGCCGCCGGTACCGGGCCTAAATCTGAGCATTGATTTGATTTAAGTAAAAGACCCACAGGGGTCACAAAATAATGTGTAATGAGTAACGAAATAGCAGTACAACACGGTGTGGCATCTCACGAAGTACACGAGCATCATGATGGGCACCATCATCATGAAACCTTTATTACGAAATACGTATTCAGCCAGGATCATAAAATGATCGCGAAGCAGTTTTTGATCACTGGTATCATTTGGGCTATTATCGGCGGATTGATGTCGGTATTGTTCCGTATACAACTCGGGTATCCTGAAGCTACTTTCCCCTGGCTTGAAGATATTTTCGGTCATTGGGCTAAAGATGGTAAAATTCAGCCTGAATTCTTCTATGCATTGGGTACTATGCACGGAACCATTCTGGTGTTTTTTGTACTTACCGCCGGGTTGAGCGGTACATTCGCAAACTTGCTTATCCCATACCAGATTGGCGCCAGAGATATGGCTTCACCATTCATGAATATGCTGTCTTACTGGTTCTTTGTATTAGCAAGCATCATCCTGTTATCCTCTCTTTTTGTTCAAACCGGCCCGGCTTCCGGCGGGTGGACGGTATACCCGCCTTTAAGCGCGTTGGGCGATGCATCACAAGGCTCTAAAATTGGTATGGATCTGTGGCTTGTAAGTCTCGCGATGTTCGTGGTTTCTTCATTATTGGGCGGCTTGAACTATGTGTCTACCATACTGAACATGCGTACCAAGGGTATGACCATGACCCGTATGCCATTAACAATATGGGCGCTTTTATTTACCGCAATACTCGGCTTGCTTTCATTCCCTGTTTTGTTCTCAGGGTTTATTCTTCTTTTATTCGACAGGCATCTGGGTACCAGCTTTTATCTTTCTGATATAGTACTGGGTGGAAATATATTGCCTAATGAAGGTGGTAGTCCTATTCTTTACCAGCACCTGTTCTGGTTCCTGGGTCACCCCGAAGTATACATTATTATTTTACCAACCATGGGGCTCGTGTCGGAAGTAATGTCTATTAATGCCCGGAAGCCCATTTTTGGCTATATGGCAATGATCGCCTCCATGTTCGCGATCGCATTGCTTGCGTTCCTGGTGTGGGCGCACCACATGTTCGTAACCGGGATGAATCCTTTCCTCGGATCTGTATTCGTTTTGCTAACGTTGCTGATCGCTGTGCCTTCGGCCATCAAAGTGTTCAACTGGCTTACCACCCTGTGGCGTGGTAATATCAGGTTTACGCCGGGAATGTTGTTCTGCGTGGGGTTTGTGAGCATGTTTATTTCCGGTGGCTTAACAGGTATATTTGTGGGTAACTCCACGCTCGATATTCACCTGCACGATACGTATTTTGTAATTGCTCACTTTCATATAGTAATGGGTGTATCCGCCTTCATGGGTATGTTTGCGGGTGTATATCACTGGTTCCCCAAAATGTACGGCCGGTATATGAACAATACACTGGGGTACATACATTTTTGGGTTACGCTGATTTGCGCTTATGTCATCTTCTGGCCCATGCACTACGAGGGCTTTGCAGGTATGCCACGCCGTTATTACGATTACTCAGGATGGGAATCGTTCAAACATTTTGTGGAGCTGAACAGGGTAATAAGCTTTGCGGCTATAGTATCCTTCCTGGTGCAGTTGTTGTTTGTATTTAACTTCTTTTATTCAATTTTTAAAGGAAGAAAAGTAACAACGCTTAACCCATGGAATGCAAATACGCTGGAGTGGACAACTCCGATTAACCCGGGGCATGGAAACTGGCCGGGCGAAATACCCGAAGTACATCGCTGGGCTTACGACTATGGTAAGGATGGAAAAGATTTCATTCCCCAAACGGAGCCGGTGAGTAAAGATGAGTCAACGCATTAATGATATACTGGCTGATAACAAATAGTGATCAGCCTGTTAAACAGAGGTTTTTGAAGGTAATGGAATCACAGGACAGGCTAAAACGATCAGCGTCTTTTATAGTTATTGATAAACTCAAGGACTATATGCTGCTGATAAAGTTTACCCTGAGCTTAACAGTAGTATTTTCCTGCGTGGTAAGCTATTTGATGGCGCCCGACATTACTTTTAATTTCCAGTCAGTTCTTTTATTATCGGTTGGAGGAATGCTTATTACCGGCTCCGCCAATGCCATTAACCAGATAACGGAAAAAGATACGGATGCTTTGATGAAGCGTACCGCTAAACGCCCGGTTGCAAACGGTAAAATGAGTGTAAATGAAGCAACTGCGTTTGCCGCTGTTTCGTGTATATTGGGTACGCTGTTAATCGGGTATTGGTTTAACTGGACATCGGCCTTGCTGGGAGTACTGAGCTTATTTATATATGCGTTCGTTTATACACCGCTTAAAAAAATAAATTCAGTTTCCGTTTTGGTAGGCGCTGTACCGGGGGCTTTGCCCTGCCTGATCGGGTGGGTAGCGGGCACCGACAGGTTAAGTGCAGGCGGATGGGCTTTATTTGCTATTCAATTCCTTTGGCAGTTCCCTCATTTCTGGGCTATTGCATGGGTAGCACATAACGACTATACGAGGGCGGGCTTTAAATTAATGCCTTCCACTGCAGGACCAACAAAGTATTCCGCCATTCAGGCAATCATTTACTCATTGCTGATGGTGCCGGTGGGGGCGTTGCCCTGGATACTGAATATGAGCGGCCAGGTAAGTTTGATAATAGTATTGCTCGCTAATATTTTTATGGTATGGCAAAGCATACGTTTATACAGGGAGATGACAGTGCAGGCGGCGAGAAGGGTAATGTTCAGTTCTTATATTTATTTACCGGTTGTGCTGCTGAGCTTGCTGGCAGATAAGGTAGCAGGGGTTTAAAGCCTCTCCCTGCCTCTCCAAAGGAGAGGAGAGCTAAGCACAAGGCCAGCTTTAGAAAGGCCTGGTAAATATATACCTGGCTGAAAGCATATTTTGAATAGTGTTAATGTTGAATAAGAAAATTTGAATAAATGAGTGATGCAATGACTGTGGAGCGTAAAAAGATCCATCCCTATAAATTCAGCCTTTGGCTGGGGCTTGCGGGAATAATTATGATGTTTGCCGGGCTAACCAGTGCTTATATTGTTAAGCGCAGTCAGCCGGGCTGGGAAAGTTTTACACTTCCTAAGATCTTTATATATTCAACACTGGTTATTTTGGTGAGTAGCGTAACCGTGCAGGTAGCTTTAAAAGCTTTCCGGGAGCGTTTAATGGCTAAATACAGGTTGTTTTTTGCCATAACCGCTGCGTTAGGACTGTTATTTATCAGCATGCAGATAATTGGTTTTTACCAGTTCCATGCAAGCGGAAAAAGGATGATAGGGTTGGGATCGAACCCCGCCTATTCATTTGTACTGGCTATAGCGGGTTTGCATATTGTGCATATACTGGGCGGATTAGTAGCATTGTCAATTGTGTTTTTTAAAGCATTTGGCCGCAAAACCAGGAATTATGATGTGGTGCCCGTAGAGCTTATTGCAACCTACTGGCATTTTGTAGATATTTTATGGGTGTATTTGTTTGTGTTTTTTAGCTTATTGCATTAACTGAACTTAGAATAAATAAAAATTTAACTGCATGTCAACACACGTACCGGCAGGATACAAATGGTGGACCGGGGGCAAAAGTCCTTTTAACGTTAGCTATGGAAAGCTCATGATGTGGGTTTTTCTTTTGAGTGATACATTTACGTTTGGGGCGCTGCTTATTTCATATGGCACTATACGTGTAAGCCACAACTATTGGCCAGACCCCAACCATGTATTTAATGCATTCCCGCTCATGGGGCACGCAAATTTGCCGTTGGCGTTTGTGAGCCTTATGACATTCATACTCATTATGAGTTCCGTAACAATGGTGCTGGCGGTTCACGAAGGACATAAAAGAAACCGTGCAGGGGTAGAGAAATGGTTGTTATGGACGATACTTGGCGGTTCGTTGTTCTTAAGCTGCCAGGCATGGGAGTGGACACACATGATCACCGGAAGCCATTCTGTATTGATTGATGGAAAGATCCAGGAGATCGGGTCCACTATTACCCGGAACCCCTACGGAGCGGTTGTGCCTGGTTTGCTGGATAGTCACGGGCATGCTGTAACCACGCCCGGTCCTGTTGGTTTTGGCGGGTTCTTTTTCGGAATTACGGGCTTCCACGGCTTCCACGTATTCAGTGGGGTTTGTTTACTGGCACTGGCTTATTTTTGGACCCGCGGCGGACGTTTTGACAGGCTGGGGCATTATGAAATGATTGAAAAAATCGGACTATACTGGCACTTTGTAGATTTGGTTTGGGTATTTGTATTTCTTTGTTTCTATCTTATCTAACGGCTATAAAAGTTTAAGAAAAAAATTATGTCACAGCACGAGCACGACCATCATACACATGCGGCGGCAGCCTCTCCCGAAATAACTTTCGAACACGAGCCGGCGCCTAATACGAAACGTATATGGAAAACATTCTGGATATTGCTTTGCCTTACAATCGCCGAGCTTGCTTTAGGCTTATCGCATTACGCTTTTGACCTCCATGGCTGGATCCTGTTGTTCTTAAAAGGCGGAATGATCATATTGTCTTTGGCTAAAGCGGTGTACATCGTATCCATATTCATGCACCTGGGCGATGAAATAAGGAATATGCGGCTTACGGTATTGGTGCCATTGCTTTTATTCATCTGGTTCATCCTCGCCTTTTTGTGGGATGGGGTAGCCTGGAAGGACTTACGCAATAAGTATGATAAGGCTCCTCCCACAGAGCAGGTTCAGCCTCACGGAGAACAAAAGCCGGGTCATTTGAATTAAAGCCGGTTAATATATTTTTTAGCAGGAAGCCATCGCAGTGCGGTGGTTTTTTGTTTTATAGCAGTCGGGGGTCAGCTATCGGCTTTTCGGCTATGAGCTATGAGTGAAGTGAAAGCTAACAGCTCACCGCCTGTACCCCATCTCAAATTTCAAATCCTCTATCCCTCTCTTCATCAGGTAAGTACAGGATGAATGTATAAGTTTCTGCCGCTACCTTGAACGCGAATACAATTTGAATTATTCAACGTAAAATTGAATGGTATGACGAAAAGCTTGCATCCTGGAAAACGATACCTGCTGGCGGCGATAGCATGTATCATAATGTGTAATAGTATTTACGCGCAGCTTCCTCCCGTTTTTGATAAAGCTGCCAATGAACAGTCGCAGTCTGTTGAAACGGTCATTCGCTATTTATCTCCTGTAAAAATATTATGGCAAACTGAAAATGCAGGCGACCAGATAAAAAACGCCTCCCGTTTGTTAAAGCCGGGTAATGGGCAGGCAGACCTTGCCAACCAGGATATGTGTGTATTGAAAAGTACCGCTGCTGTTAAACCTTCTTTGCTGCTGGATTACGGCAGGGAGCTGCATGGCGGATTACAGATCGTAACAGGTATGTACCCTGGCAACCAGCCAGTAAAGCTGCGTGTGCGCTTTGGTGAATCTGCCAGCGAAGCGATGAGCGATATTGAACCCAAACAAAATGCAACGAATGATCATGCCATGCGCGATATGATCGTGCAGGTTCCCTGGCTGGGCAAGCTGGAAATTGGTAATACCGGTTTTCGTTTTGTGCGGATTGATATACTGGATGAAAATGTGGAGCTGCAACTGAAAGAAGTGCGCGCCATATTTATTTACCGCGATATTCCTTACCTGGGATCGTTTAACAGCAGCGACACTTTGCTGAATAAGATCTGGATGACCGGCGCTTATACCGTACACCTGAATATGCAGGATTATTTGTGGGATGGCATTAAACGCGACAGGCTCGTTTGGGTAGGCGATATGCACCCTGAAACTTCTACCATAGCCGCTGTTTTCGGGAACAACAATGTGGTGCCTAAAAGCCTGGATCTTTCCAGGGATATTACCCCTGTTCCCGGGTGGATGAACGGCATCAGCACTTATTCTATGTGGTGGATCATTATTCAACGTGACTGGTATATGCACAATGGCGATTTAAAATATTTGCAGCAACAAAAGGAATACCTGGTAAAATTGCTGGCGCATCTTATCACAAAAATTGACGCTACCGGAAAAGAAAAGCTGGACGGGCACAGGTTCCTTGATTGGCCTTCGAGCGAAAACCAAAAAGGAGTAGATGCTGGGTTGCAGGCAATGATGGTATGGGCTATGACCGCAGGCGCCGAGCTTTGTAAAATATTGAATGAAAACAGCATGTATATTAATTGCCAGGCAGCGCTTACCCGGCTAAAAAAAGTAGTTCCTGATCCTAACAATTCCAAACAGGCGGCTGCTTTAATGGCGCTTACCGGTTTGCTGCCTGCCGACAAAGCAAATAAAGAAATATTGTCTGTAGGAGGCGCCCATAACTTTTCTACTTTTTACGGGTATTACATGCTGCAGGCAAAAGCCAAAGCGGGCGATTACCAGGGAGCGATAGATGCCATTCGTGAATACTGGGGCGCTATGTTGAGCCTGGGAGCTACTTCTTTTTGGGAGGATTTTAATCTCGATTGGTTGCCCAATGCTTCCAGGATTGATGAACTGCCCAAACCAGGGCAAAAAGATATTCATGGCGACTATGGCGCTTATTGTTATGTAGGTTTCCGGCATAGTTTAAGTCATGGATGGGCCAGCGGGCCAACACCGTGGTTAACCGAACATGTGCTGGGCATAAAAGTATTGGCCCCGGGTTGTAAAACAATTGAAATAAAACCTCACCTGGGTGACCTGCAGTTCGCGGAAGGCAGCTTTCCCACCCCATTGGGAATAGTAAAAGTAAAACACGTAAAACAGGCCGATGGCAAAGTAAAAACTACCGTAAATGCCCCGGCTGGAATAAAAGTCATTCAATAATAGCAGGTAGCAGTTGTTCATTGATGGTATAAAATGATAGTATGCAGGTAAAGAAGAAATTTTCGATGATCTTTTGGATAGCAGGCGTTCTGTGCCTGAATATATTGTCAACCTATGGGCAAACGGGGCTTCGCGCTGTGAACCTTCGGGCTGAATATAAAACCAACACATTTGTTGATGTGGAAAAGCCACGGTTTAGCTGGGAGCTGCAATCTGCTGTAAACAACCAGGTGCAAACTGCCCGGCAAATACTGGTCGCATCTTCCGCCGCGTTGTTAAGCGATGAAAAAGCCGATGTATGGAACTCCGGTAAGGTAAGCTCAGATATGAACTACCAGGTGGAATATGGAGGAAAATCGTTGTCTTCGGGAAAAACCTATTACTGGAAAGTAAGAAGCTGGGACGCGCAGGGCAACCCGGGCGCCTGGAGCCAGCCGGCATACTGGCATACCGCGCTTATGCAACAGTCAGACTGGAAAGCGTCCTGGATAGGCTTTGACGTAAATAACTTGTCAACCGATAAAACATATCATCTCCCTCCTTCTCCCTATTTGCGTAAAGAATCTTCCATTACGGGCGCCGTAAAAAAAGCTACCCTGTACGTTACTGCATTGGGGTTATACGAATTTTACATTAATGGCAAAAGGATCGGGGAAGATTATTTCGCGCCGGGCTGGACCGATTACAATAAAAGAGTGTACTATAGTGCCTACGATGTAACCGGTGATCTTAAAGCCGGTAAGAACGCACTGAGCGCTTCCCTTGCTACCGGTTGGTATGCCGGTTACTTAGGGTATGCTTTACTGGTAGGAAGCCCCACTAAATATGCTTTTTACGGTAAAGTGCCTATGTTAAAAGCGCAGCTTGAAATTGAATACGCGAATGGAAAAAAGGAAACGATCGTTACCGATCTATCGTGGAAAGCTTCAACGGGAGGAACAAGGGAAGCGGATTTTTTAAACGGGGAAACCTATAACGCCGGGCTGGAGCCCGCCGGGTGGAGGTATGCCGGGTATAATGAGACCGGCTGGCAGCCGGTACAGGTTTTTGCCGGCAAAGCCAGTCTTCCTTTACGTCTTTACCCGGGCAATCCCATAAAAATAATTGAAGAGATCGCACCTGTATCCATTGATGACCGCGGGAACGGGAAATATGTGGTAAACCTCGGGCAAAATTTTTCGGGGGTAATTAAGCTAACGGTAAAGGGGAAGATCGGCGATAGCGTAATCATAAAATACGGGGAAATGTTGCACACCAATGGAGAAGTGATGACGGAAAACTTACGGCGTGCGCGGGGTACAGATACTTACATCCTGAAAGGCGATCCGAAAGGCGAAACCTGGATGCCACGGTTTACCTATCACGGTTTCCAGTATGTTGAAATACGTGGCTTAAGAAATAAGCTTTCGGTCAATGACATTAAAGGTATTGTAATGAGTTCGGCTACACCGCAAACGGGAGGCTTTGTAACCGACAATGCCATGTTAAACCAGTTGTATAAAAATATCATCTGGACGCAGCGTTCCAACTATTTTGATATTCCTACCGATTGCCCGCAGCGGGACGAACGCCTTGGATGGACCGGCGATGCGCAGGTATACATGCGCTCGGCCGCATACAATAATGATATAGCGGCTTTTCATACCAAATGGATCACCGACCTTAACGACGCACAATGGGCAAACGGAACCTATCCTGTATATGCACCCATACCCTCTGAAAATGAAGTAGCCACTATCCGCGCCAGCGATACTTACTCACCCGGCTGGGCGGAAGCAGGCATTGTTTGTCCTTATAACATTTATAAAATGTATGGCGACACAAGAGTGATTGAAGAGTCATGGCCCTATATGGTGAAGTATATGAAGTTCCTGGAAGACCGCAGCAGGGGGAATTATTTCTTTACGGAAGCCAGCTTTGAAGACATCAACCCTAAAGGAGGTTTTGGCGATTGGCTTTCGGTAGGAAAGAAAACGCCGCCGGATATGCTGGCAACCATGTACTACAACTATTGCGCGTTGCTGATGGCTGAAATGGCAAAAGCCGTCCATAATGAAAAAGACGCCGCCTGGTACGCAGAAGTTTCAGAAAAAATAAAAGCGGGTTTTGCCAAACATTATATAGACGCGGATGGCAGGCTGAAAACAAATGCGGCCGCGTATGGCAACGGGCAGGGATATGTAGATGGCAGTCTCGGCTTTTCGGGGCATACACAAACCGCTTATGCGAATGCTATCTACATGCAAATCCTTTCCCGGGAAAATTTTGAAAAGGCCGGTGTTTACCTGCGCGAACTGGTGAAAGAAAATAACAACCAACTGGCAACAGGGTTTTTAGGATTTAAACCTTTATTACCTGCTTTGTCTGCTTCGGGCAATAGTAATATGGCGTATACCTTAATAAAAGATACCGCGTATCCGTCCCTGGGTTTTGAAGTAGTGAATGGCTCTACCACTATTTGGGAAAGATGGGACAGCTATATAAAAGGAGAAGGATTCAGGCACAATGCGAGCATGAACTCCTTTAACCATTATGCCTTTGGCGCGGTATGCGAGTGGATGTTCCAGCATATGGCTGGAATTCAGCCGGTAGGCGCCGGGTTCAAAACTTTTATTATTAAGCCGGAGATGGATCCTGCCGGTATCGGAAGTGTAACCGCGGAATATAAATCTATCAACGGACTTATAAAATCTTCCTGGAAGAAAAGCGGAGATCAGATTACCCAGGAAGTAACGATACCGGTAAATACAAAGGCAACGGTTTTTGTAAAAGGCAACCCGGAGCAGATAACTGTTTCCGGTAAAAAACTGCAAACTATAAATGATATACAGGTGGATGGGGTTGCTGACGGGTATACAAAGCTGCAGTTAGGTTCGGGGAGCTATCAGTTTATTGCGAATGCTCCCTGATAGCCATGCATTATTTAGATAACCCTGACCAATATTTAATAATTAATATTGAACAGAATAAAAGGAAACCGGAAATAGTAGCTGAATAAATTTGGAACTGATATGATTTACAGGTAGTTTGCTATTGCCTGTAAGGTTTATTTTATCACCTGCAAAATTCTGTTGTTTTATGATCTCTGTCATAAAAAATATTTCATGTAGCCAAGTCCTGAAGTCCTGTTTTTTTGCTGTGACTTTATTGTTCCTGTTGATTAAAGAGGGTTCTTCGCAACCCTTTAAAGCCTTTCAATATAAGGTAGCCATCATCGGCAATCCTGCTAATCCGGACATCAGGTATGATTCATCCACCTTAAGCAGCTTACAAAAGCTGGGATTTAACACGCTTCAGCTCAATATAGCATGGGGGGCGCGGCCGGCAGATGAACCGCTGAACCTGGAAGATATATTGTATACCGGCGACAAAGGCGATACGCTCAGGATCAACAAACGGTTTGCCGCTATCAAAAGCAGGGCGCAGATCGCAAAAAAATGGGGATTCAGAACTATTTTTCATTTTGGCGCACCCAGTGTAGATTCTTTGTATAAGCTGTTAAGTCCTGAAAAAATTGATGTAGCGACAGAAATAAACAGTATCCAGAAAAAAGAAATAACAGACAAGTACCGCAACCTGCTGTTGCGCTTACGTAAAAGTATACCCGAAATTGATGATATCCTGGTATATACTTTCGACCAGGAAGCGTGGATAGCCAATGAATTTGGCAACGGGGCGCTGGCGAGAGGTATTCCTTTGCATGAAAGGGTACCCTCTTTTTTGAATATGCTCACAAAAACATGGGCGGCTTTAAATCCACAGGGCAGGTTGTGGTGGGAACCCTGGGAATTATCCGCAGGGCAGATCTATGCCTGCATTGATTCGCTGCCTGTATCCAACTTTGGTATAGCCATGCATGCGAATATTGCCGAAGTGCAGCTTACCCGCCCCGTAGATGTTTGGTTTAAAAACATGTGTAACCTGCTTGCGGAAAAAAACATCCCGGTAATGGGCGAAATATTCATGTCGGGCGCCAACGAAGAAGTAGAGCCGCTGCAAAATATTTTTGCTCCCAGGCTGGTATTCGAAGAGCTGGAGGCTATGTATACTGTGCGTATACTTACGGGCATTAAAGAATATTACGGCACTATTCCCGATAAGTACGACCCTAACTTACTGATGGCTGGTTTGAAGCTCAATATTCCTTCATTGGGTATTGATCATGCGCTGCACCAGCTCGCCATTCCTTACGGGGCATCTAAAAATTTAGTATTGCAGGCATGGGAAGCAACCGCGAAAGGATTGCAATTGTTTCCCTGGGATGGCACCTGGCGTTTCCGGTCATTGCCTGCAGGTGGCGCGGGTATCCATGTATTTCATCGCTGGGATATAGGCCATATTTCCGGTGCGGTAGCGCCCTCCCCAAGCTGGAAATCAACACGCAAAAGCTTGTTCATGATAACAGAGGAAGAAAAGCTTGATCCCTGGTTTTTTGAAGATATAGAACTGCGCAGCGCCGCCGCGGCAAACCAGTTGCTTGTGGCTATTGAAGCTTACGAAAAGTTGGATGGATCCCTTTCCGGCGCTTCCGTATATAAGAATTCAATACCCGCAACCATACTTGATCTCAGGAAGCTGGAGCAGATCATGCGGGCTATACAGTGTTATTGCAGGGAAGTGAACCTGGCGCATATGATGCGCGAAAATGTTCAAAAAAATAAGCCTGTACCCCAGGACATGATAGACAGGTTCAATGCCATTATGAAAATTGATATTCAGAATCAGCAAAAAGGCCTTGTTGAAAATAAAAATAAGACATCTACGGCGGAAGAAATGCTGAACGCTTTTAACGCGGATCCGGCAGCGTGGGTACAGCAGCATTTGATAATTCAATAGCTGTGTAATTGCAGGAGGCGATAGTATAGTTGTGCGAGGCGAGGACACCTCGCACAGCAAAGGGCGATAGTATAGTAGTGCGAGGCGGGAACGCCTCGCACAGCAACGTTTCGCATGTAAATGGTTTAACAATTTGTAAGATGATAAGGATTTTATTGGGTTGTATTTTTTCGATGATTGCTCTTAGTGCTGTTGCGCAGGTAGTGGTGCCGCTGGATCGTGTAGAGCAAATGAGCTTTATTGAAAATGAATACATCAAAGTAGGGATTGACCTCAACCTGGGCGGGGCTGTTACCTACCTGTCTGATGTAAAAAAAGACGAGAATCTTATCAACAATGCTGATTGGGGCAGGCAGGTACAGATGTCGTTCTATAGTGGACCGGTTCCTTATGAGCCAAACGGGAAAAAATCGCACCCCGCATGGACGTTTATCGGATGGAACCCCATTCAGTCCGGCGATGTAGCCGGGCACAAATCAAAAGTGCTCGACTATAAGAACACGGGCAAAACATTATATGTAAAAAGCATTCCTATGCATTGGCCTTTAGACAGTGTACCCGGTGAATGTGTGTATGAATGCTGGCTGACCCTTGATAAAAACGCCGTAAAGATCAAAAGCCGTATTGTGAATGATCGCCCCGATAAAACACAATACCAGGCAAGGGGGCAGGAGCTGCCTGCCGTATATACCAACGCTCCCTGGCACCGGCTGGTCACTTACCAGGGATCCCACCCTTTTACCAATGATACGGTAAGCCAGATCAGGAACTTCAATCCGGTTACTACCGGTAATATTCAATGGGCGCATTGGCAGGCAACAGAAAGCTGGGCCGCGAATGTGAACGAAAACAATTACGGGCTGGGAGTATGGAATGCAGGTGTGCAGCAATTTTCGGGCGGTTATTTTGGTGATAGTTCGTTTACGGGTGGTAGTTATGATGCGTCTACTGCCTATATAGCGCCTAATAGTGTAGATATACTGGATCATAATATTGTATACGATTATAATTATGCGCTCATCCTGGGTACGGTGGATGAAATAAGAAGCTACGTATATAAAAACAGCAAGCCTGGTTTACCCGGATACCGGTTTAAAAATTCAAGATGCCAGTGGTATTATCAAAATACAACCGATAAGGGATGGCCAATTAAAGATGAACTGGTCATCAGGTTACAAAAAAACGGCACCATGATCGGTCCTGCTGCTTTTTGGAAAGCTTCTGATGCTCCTTTCCTGAGCTTTACGGCTGCGTATCCCCCGGGTGTAAAAAAGGCAAAGATCGGCTGGAGGCTTTTCGGGGGAAATTTCGAGGAAAAGCAAAGTATGGAGTTCGACGTAAGGGGAGACGGAAAATTCCACGCCTATAAAGTGCCGCTGCACCAGTCGCCTGAATACAGGGGAATTATAACAGGCCTGAAAATAGTGTTGAATGCAGGAGCTGACGTAGAAGAGAACAACACGGTAAGGGTGAGATCCATATCATTACAACAATAAGGGATTTTTTAACCAGTATTTTTTAAACGGATTTGCCAATGAAAAAAATTTTTATCGTATTCGGGCTGCTTTCAATATCGGCCCCGGTGGTAGTAGCACAAACCGCTGTGTATAGCGACGGGAGACCCGCTGCATCGCTTAGAATGAATTTTAAGGATGAAGGGATAGTAATGAAGTATGGTGACGGAAAGGATAGCTGTGATACCTATGGCGCCCGCGAAGCGGTGGTGGTACAGGAAAAAGATACTTACTACCTGTTTTACGACGGGGCAGGTAAAGAGGGCTGGATATCCTGTATGGCGGAAAGCAAAGACCTGAGGAACTGGAAGAAAAGGGGCGCCATTTTATCGCTGGGAGATTCTGCCAGGAACGATTCTAAAAGCGCATCTTCGCCATGGGTGATAAAAGAAGGGAATACCTGGCATATGTTTTACATCGGCACACCCAATACAACCCCACCCCCTTACCGGATACCCGCTTTCCCTTATCTTACCATGAAAGCAAGATCCAAATCCATAACCGGCCCGTGGATAAAGCAATACGATGTAACGCCATTACCGCCCAAAGAGAACAGCTATTATACCGTTACTTCCAGCCCCGGGTTTATTGTAAAGCATAAGGGTGAATACATCATGTTTTTCAGCGGGGCAACCAACGATAACAACATCACCAAACGAACGCTGGGTTTGGCGAGAACCAAAGATCTGAATGCTTCCTGGAAAATAAATGAAGCTCCTGCTTTTTCGCTGGAAGAGCAGGTAGAAAACTCTTCTGTATATTTCGAAGAAGCTACCCAAACCTGGTTTCTTTTTACCAACCACATAGGTGTAGATGAAAAAGGTGGTGAATATACGGATGCCATATGGGTGTACTGGTCGAAGGATATCAGTCAATGGGACAGCAATAACAAGGCGATCGCGTTAGACAGTGCAAATTCCGTATGGGCCAAAGGAGCTATAGGCATGCCTGCTGTAATAAAAAAAGGCAATAAGCTTGCTTTGTTGTACGATGCGGCGGAAGGTAAAAGCAAGGATCACATGTTCCGGAGCATTGGGCTGGCATGGATCAATCTGCCTTTGAAGATCCCTGAATAAGATGTTTGCTGTTGAGTGGCGGATAAACCTATAAGGTTTGCAGCGCTGCAATGCTACCCGGCAAACCTTATAGGTTTTCTTACCATCAGCCCGTAGGTGCAGGATGGTTTGATTTACATAAGTAGCTAACTTTCAACTTTCAAACAATGATTGCCAGCTAAATGCTTGCCCATACTATCCATAATGAACCTGAACTGCTGCAACGATTAAAGGCCGGAAACCTGGAGGCTTTTACTGTTATATATGAAAAATATGCTTCCTCATTGATCGGGTTTGCAGCCTCCAGGGTATCATCGTTAGAAGAAGCCCGCGATATTATTCATGACGTATTTACACATATTTGGAGCGAAAGGGAGAAAATTAATATTACTGTTTCTTTAAGATCGTTTCTTTTTTCGGCTGTCCGTTACAGGGTTATTGATCATATACGTAAATCGGTAACACGCCGGGAATATGCCGGCATGCTGCAACGGTTAAGCGATAAGATGATCGTGGACGAGGAGTCGGTGCTGGTTTCAAAGAACATGCACCAGGCGTTGGAGCTTGCGGTAGAAGATCTTCCTTCGCGGACAAAGCAAATTTACCGGCTAAGCCGCTATCGCCATCTTGCCGTTAAAGAAATAGCGTGTGAGCTGGGACTGTCGGAGCAAACAGTGAAAAATCAATTATCAACCGCGCTCAATCATCTTCGCGTTTCCTGGAATAAATTATCCGTTCTGTTACTGTGGTTTTTTATCTGAGCGGATAGGTGAGCCGCCGGTAATATAGCTATCGGACTGCCCTCTGTGTTTTAATCTTATGTATTTCTATTAAAAAAAATTGCAAACCAATAGTACCACCCCGTCTTTCAAACGACTATTCCATTGATTATGTTTGGCCGGGCTTGGGCGACAACAAATCAGCATATTCATGGACAACAGCACAATTAAAAATCTATTAGACCGGTATTTATCAGGAAACGCAAGCCCGGCCGAGCAACAAATGGTAGAGGAATGGCTGGCGGAAAACGAGTTGCCTGGCAATGAGTGGAGTAAAATGGATGAAAAGGACAGATCTGCATGGATAGATCTCCTGCAGGCTGATCTTGGCAAATCGCTTCAAAATATCACCCCTGGCTCTTTTGAAGAAAGATTAGTAATACCCCTTCCCTGGTATAAGAGAATGTATTTTCCTTTTGCCGCAGCGGCAATCGTTGTTGTTGCTGCCTGTAGCTGGTATTTTTTTTTCAAAGAAAAGCCGGTCACAGATCATGCTGATATAACAGTAGCGCCAAAAGCAGAGAACGATGCAATGCCGGGAACCAATAAAGCAATACTTACCCTGGAAGATGGCAGAACCGTTTCTCTGGATGATTCACAAAATGGAGTGCTTGCAAAACAGGGGGATGTTGAAATAAGTAAAAATGGCTCGCAACTGGTGTATGACGGCAGCGCGCTGAAAGAGTCTTCAAGCATAGCATATAATACCTTGTCCACTCCGCGGGGAGGCCAGTATAACCTGGTTTTACCGGATGGCAGCAAAGTTTGGCTGAATGCCGCATCTTCCTTAAGGTACCCGGTAGCTTTTGCAAAAAACAAGAGGGAGGTAGAGATAAAAGGCGAGGCTTATTTTGAAGTGGCGGCTCAAAAAAACGGGGATATAAAAGTACCCTTCATTGTAAAAGTAAATGGAGAGGATGGGTTGTTAAAAAGCAGTGTGGAAGTGCTGGGCACACATTTTAATATTAACGCGTACGATGAAGAAGAATCTGTTAATACCACGCTGCTTGAGGGAAAGGTAAAGGTATTACCACCGGGCAGCGGGTCGTCTGTGGTGCTGCTACCCGGTCAGCAGTCGCGGGTAAATAAAGCAGGTGCTGCCAGGGTTATACAGGATGCGGATGTGGAGGAAGCGGTAGCCTGGAAGAACGGCTTGTTTTTAATGAACAGCGCCGACATACCGGTAGTATTGCGGCAGTTGGGCAGGTGGTATGATGTGGATATCGTTTATAGTAACAAGGTGCCCGAAGGAAAAATAAGCGGGGATATTCCCAGGAACATGAAGCTCTCGGAGGTGCTGAAGATCATGAAGCTGAGCGGAGTGGATTTTAATATAACAGGAAAGCAAATAATTGTAGGACAATAATAAAATTTTTTACCAGTACATTACATGAAAAAACCGGAAATCCGTGGGGGCGGAGATCCGGCATATATTCAGGTTAATGTAATGGCAATAATTCCTGACAGGATCATTTTCATTTATTAAACCCAAACTGAACAAAACTATGCAATTGATCGCTTATTGCAAAGCGTTACCCGGTTGCTTGCCGGGGCGTAGGTTTTTATCTTCCAAAACCTGGCTGATTATGAGGCTAATCGTTTTTTTTATGATCGTGGGCTGCCTGCAGGCAGGCGCGCGCGGGTACGGACAAAATATCAACCTTTCTGCACAAAATGCTTCACTTGAAAGTGTTTTAAAAAAAATCAAAAAGCAGGCCGGCTATCATCTCGTATACCGGGAAGAATGGCTGGATCTGGCGAACAAAGTAAGCCTGAACCTGAAAAATGTACCGGTAACCGATGCATTGAACGCATGTTTTAAAAATCAGTCACTTACATATGAGCTGGTTGGCAAAACCATCGTTGTTAAAAAAGTGATTGCACCGGAGCCGGAAACGCCCAAACCTGTGGCGCAACAGCCGCAGGATATTGTAGTAACAGGAAAGATACTTGACCAGAGCGGGAACCCTCTCGAAAACGTAAGTATAGTGGTAAAGGGCACAGGCAAAGGTGTTTCCACGGCCGCCGATGGCTCATTCAGCATATCGGTGCCCGATGAAAGATCGGTGCTGGTTATTTCTTATGTAGGCATGGAAACGCAGGAAGTTACCGTTGGTAAAAACAAGACCCTTGATATTGCATTGACTCCCATTGCAGGATCAATGGAAGACGTGGTGGTTGTGGCATACGGCAAACAGAAGAAATTAACGGTTACGGGAGCGGTATCCACCGTAGGAACTGCCGAGCTTAAACAAAGCTCATCGGCCAGCTTAGCCAACGCGCTGGCAGGCCGCTTGCCTGGTTTAACTTCTATACAATCCGGCGGCGGGCAGCCGGGCAGGGACGATGCTACCATGTACCTGCGCGGTGCGGCTACCACCAATGGAAGGGCTCCCCTTATTTTAATTGATGGAGTACCGCGTGATAATATCCGTACGATTGATCCTAATGAGGTAGCATCTGTAAGTATTTTAAAAGACGCCTCTGCTACCGCGGTATTTGGCGTAAGAGGCGCTAATGGAGTGATCCTGATCACTACCAAACGTGGTTCAAAAGGAAAAACACAGTTAACGGCAAGTGTTGATCAAAGCTTTTCCTCTTTTACCAGGGAGCCGGAGCGTCTTGAATCGCTTGACTATATGCGCCTGAGAAATGAAGCTGCGAAAAACGACGGGATCACCGATCCGCCTTTTTCGCAGGAGGTGATAGCCAGGTATACCAATCCCCTGGAAGGGCTCGACCCCAATGCCCCGGATTATGAAGAGCAGGTGAAGCTGCGTAACTACATGTATCCCAACCATGATTATTACAGGGAATATATTGCCAAGTATGTGCCGCAAACGCGCGTAAACCTTGGCGCTTCCGGGGGTACCGACAGGCTGAGCTATTTTGTGAACGGAGTATACCTGCACCAGGGCGGCAACCTTAAAACGGAGCCTAAGTCTGTATTAGGGTATGATCCTTCTTCGTGGATGGACAGGTACAACTTCAGGGCTAACCTCGATTATAAAATTTCATCATCGTTGAAAGCCTTATTAAATATAGGCAGCTATATAGAACAGGTGAACATGCCTGCCGCATGGCTGTATGGCGATGATACCAACTGGATGATGCGCGACCTTATTTACCAGGCGCAAACCATTTTGCCTATTACTCCGGGCCCTACCACATTACCCGGCTTTGGAGTTCCTGCCGGGCAGATCGTTGATCCGGGTTATATGGACCGCTCGGCTTTTGAAATTATGAACCGCTTTGGCTACCGGAAAGAAGTACGCTCTAATTTAAATACATCGCTCGGGCTGGAATGGGACCTCGGTAAGATCATTACCCAGGGTTTAAGCATTAAAGGACTCGCATCGTACGATGCCAGGGCCACTACCGCTATGCAGGGCGATAAATCAGAGCGGTTGTACCTGGCGGAGATCAATCCTGCTACCAATACATTAAGCTATGCTATTAAAAGACCATCGGAAAGCCCAATCTCTTTAAGGAAAGGCGCGGATTCGAGGTACAATATCAACCTGCAGGGCTCATTGAACTACCAGCGCGGGTTTGGCTTGCATGATGTAGGCGGCATGGTATTGTTTCAGAGAGATTACTGGGAATCAACAGCCGGCGAAATTCCATTTAATGTAATAGGCCTGGCGGGAAGAGCTACATATGCATTTGATAACAGGTATCTTGCTGAAATAAATATCGGCTATAACGGGTCTGAACAATTTGCCCCCAGCAGGAGGTTTGGATTTTTCCCGGCTGCTTCAATAGGCTGGGTGATCAGCAATGAAAAGTTTATGCAACCGCTGGCTGCCACTATCAATAATCTTAAGATAAGAGCTTCTTATGGTAAGGTGGGCAATGACAGGATCGGCAGCGCAAGGTTCCTGTACCAGGATAATATTACGGTAGGCGGCGGTCCGCTGGGCAGCCTTGCACAGGGGCAGGGCATTAACCAGGGGTTGCTGGGCAACAGGAGCATTTCCTGGGAAGTTGCTGAAAAGAAAAACCTGGGTATTGATATAGGCTTGTTCAACGATCTCAGCCTGTCTTTCGATTATTTTACCGAACACCGAACAGACATCCTGATCTCCAGGGGTACCGTTCCCGAATTCCAGGGAGTTCCTTTAGGCAATATTCCTAAAGCAAATATGGGAATTGTAAATAACAGGGGTTTTGAAGTGGAAGCGCGCTATCAAAAAACGCTCTCCCAGAATTTCAGCATTACCGCTTCAGGAAATATCGGGTTTAATAAAAACAAAGTAGCATTCCTGGATGAAGCGCAACGCGATGAAACTTATGCGCACCGTTACAGGAGCACCGGCTATTCCATGAACCAGGCATGGGGACTGAACGTAGATTATTCTAACGGCAACGGGTACTTTAATTCGCAGGAAGAGCTGGATGGTTACCTTACGAAAACCACTTATAGCTTTGGATCGCCCCGCGTGGGAGATCTGAAATATGTGGATCTGAACGGCGACGGGGTGATTGATGATAAAGACGAAGCGCCGATAGGTTACACCTCCATTCCCGGTATCAACTATGGCTTTACGGTTGGTTTTCAGTACAAAGGCTTCGAGCTGTCGGTTTTTGTGCAGGGAGTAGGCCGGTATTCGTCTAATTACGGCGCTCAGGGTGTATACGAAAATATAATCAGGGGAACTTATTTCGGGTATCATAAAACAGCCTGGACGGCTGAGCGCTATGCTGCCGGCGAGGAAATTACATATCCTGCCTTAAGTACACGCACTACTACCAATCACAGGGCCAACGATTTCTTTATTATGAATCGTTCCTACGTAAGATTGCGCAATCTTGAACTGGCGTATAATCTCCCCGGATCCATATTGTCAACACTGGGTTTACAAGGGGTAAGGTTTTATGTAAGCGGTCAAAACGTAGCCTTGTGGGAAAAGCTCCGGATGGATCATCTTGATCCTGAAAACAATGATCCGATCGGGTATCCTGTTACAAAGCAGGCCAATTTTGGTGTAAGCATTACTTTTTAAAAATTTCAGATAGCGAATAATATGAAACAGTATATAAACATACATGTCTGTCAGTCTTTTTTTAAAAGCGGTAGCAGGCTATGTGTAAAAGCAGTATGCCTGTTGCTGCTGATGGTTGCCGTTTTTTCATGCAACAAGCAGCTCGATATGGCGCCGGATGGTAAATTGCAATTAGATGAAGTATTTGAAGATAATACCCGGGTAGAGGCTTTTTTGAACAGTTGTTATAGTCCTATGCCGGTAAAAGGCACCCGTTATTTTTTCTGGAGCCGAGGCCCCGTGGTTTGGAGTGATGAAGCCTGGGATACCGATGCGGAAGCCGAATCGTGGATCATGGCGGGCAGGATGTATAATGGGGATGCTTCGGCGGGTAACCACCCCATTACCAATATCAGCGCCGATGCCAACAATGGTAACTATTGGGCAGCGTACTGGGCAGCTATACGGAACTGTACCATTTTTATTACCCGTATTGACGCTGCTACCGTAACGGACGAAGGCAGGCGGAAAAGAATGAAGGCCGAAGCGCACCTGCTGCGGGCCTATTATTATTCCGAATTGCTGAAATGGTTTGGCGCCGTATTGCCTATTGAACGGGAAGCGTATGATTTTCAGCAGGACTTTTCTTCTGTTACCAAAGCCGGCTATTACGAGGTGGTGAAATTTATTATGGAAGATTGTGATGTAGCCATAGCTACCAACGAGCTGCCCTGGCGTATAAACTCCGATGGGGAAGCGGGCAGGGTAAATAAGGCGATGGCAGAAGCCATTAAATCGAAAATGATCCTGTTTGCCGCCAGCCCTTTAAACAACGGCGGACAAAATTTGTGGCAGGAAGCATACGATGTAAACAAAGCTTCCTTACAAAGCCTCAGGTCGCAGGGATATGAATTGTATAACAAAGTGAACTTCCCGCAAACCTATATGTCGGATGTGGCATTTATAGGACCCGACAAAAACGAAAAGTCTGCTTTATACAACGAATACTTCACCCAAAGCATGGCTTATTCCAATGCGCCTGCCGATAAAGAAACTATCTTTCAAAGTCGTGATGGGCAGGGCAATATATGGAATATAGATGGTATAGGCGCACAGGACGGCTATAAGTCGGGTACCTGCCCGTCGCAGGAGCTTGTGGATGCTTACGAAACAATTGACGGGCAGCCCATCCTGGATTTGAATAATCCTTACCTGGATGAAAAGCATTTGCAGCCCAACTATAATGCCGGCAATACGCTATACAATCCGCAGGATCCTTATGCCAACAGGGACCCCCGGTTTTACGCTTCTATTTATTACAACGGCTCAAAACGCAGGGCCTTCTGGAATTTTGCCGAAGCGCCTGAATCAATTGAAAACTATCCTGCACCAATGGGCAACAGAACCCGTATTATAGCCACCTATGTGGGCGAGCCGCAAACCGGTATAGACAGGGCTGTAAGAAGGGCTACGCGTACAGGGTATTTCGAACGTAAATTTTTACACCCCAATGCGGGGGGAGATAATCCTGTAGGAGGAGCCAACTGGAAACTGTTCCGTTTGGGAGAAGTGATCCTGAATTTCGCGGAGGCGGCACTGGAAGCGGGACACCCCGACGAAGCAAGGGAGGCAACGAACGAAATACGCAGGAGGGCAGGCATGCCCGATCTGCCTGCGGGACTATCGCAGGATGAGCTGCGATTGCGCATTCGCAATGAGCGTCGCGTGGAATTGGCCATGGAAGAGAACCGCTATTTTGATGTACGCAGATGGGCGCAACCCGGAGACGATCTGGATGCTACCGACCGCTGGGTAACGGCTATGGAAATTACAAGGAACGCCAACGGTACTTATACCTATGGCAGAAGAACGGTAAGGGAAACAGAAAGGAAATGTTATACCAATAAATTCCTGTGGGTACCTATACCCCTTGCCGAGGCCAACCGCATGTTATCCATTACAGGAACAAGCTGGCAGAACCCCGGTTGGTAATCATAACATTTCAGCATAACAACAAAATATTTACGAATGACACTTATAACATACATCAAAAAGCTGTTCCTGCAACCGGCCATTATAATGGTTCTGTTTGCAGCATCAGTAAATGCGCAGGATGTAGAATTGCTTATATCCGGCAGGGTAACCAACAACCTGGGCGCTCCCCTGAAAGGAATTATCGTTACTTCCGAAAAAGGCAAAAACGGAACATTTACCGATAACAATGGAGATTACTCGCTCATTATAAATGATCAAAGCAGCTTTGTAAGCTTTTCAGGGAAAAATTACAAAACACAAAAAGCAACTGTAGGCGGTAAAGAAACAATTGATATTGCACTGGTATGGGATGCGCATTATAATGACGAAGTAGTAGAGCTCGGTTATACAAGCCAGTTACGAAGTGAAGTATCGGGAGCTGTATCCACAGTAACGGGTGAGGAACTGCTGAGATCGCCGGTAGCTAATTTAACCCAAACATTACCGGGGCGTTTGCCGGGTCTTACTACCATAGAGACCTTTTCGGAACTTTCAAGAGCCAATACCGCCTTATTTGTACGCGGTTTTTCCATGGCGCGCCAGAACGGACCACTCGTGGTTATTGATGGTATTCCTACTGCCTATAACAGCAACCAGTCGCTGGAGTATATCAATCCCAACGAAATTGAATCCATCAGCTTGTTAAAGGATGCATCTACACAGGCGCTGTATGGCATTTTAGGTGCGAACGGTGTGCTGGTAGTTAAAACCAGGCGTGGTGAAAAAGGCGGACTTCAAATTAAAGCCCGTGTTGACCAGGCTGTACAGCAGAATACTACGCAACCCGGATTTATCAATTCGTCGGAATATGTAAAGCTCAGGAACCAGGCTACCTATAATGATTGGGCTGCCAATCCTGATCCCGATAAAGACCCTTACAGCGCCCCTTATACAGAACAGGATATCGCTGCTTTCGCAGCAGGAAATAATCCTTTGTACCCGAACAATAACTGGTATAAAAAATACTGGAACAATACAGCCGGTATGCAGCGTGTAAATGTGGATCTGCAGGGAGGTAACGACTGGGTACGGTTTTATTCCAACCTTAACTTCATGCACCAGGGCGGACAGTTCAATACCGATCAGCCCCGCTACGAAACCAACGGCAAATACCTGTGGTTCAACTACCGGGCTAATGTGGATATGAACATCAATAAATACCTCCGGGCTTTTGTACGGCTTACAGGTAATATCAAAAGAGAGCGTACTCCCGGCGGCGCCGGAATTGCAGATACTTACAGCAGTATATTTTTTATGCCATCGGCTTTTTACGGGCCTTTAACACCCGAAAAGTACGACGATCATGGCGCGTTGAGCGATTCAAGCTACCAGGTAGTGGCAACGCAGGATATCACTGCCCCCACTTACGGACTGCTTAACCGTTCGGGCTATATCAATCATACCGTTACTAATATTGTTTCGCAGTTTGGGGTAGATCTCGATATGGGCTTTATAACCAAAGGACTTAATCTCTCCGGTATTTTTGCTTATCAAACCAACTCGGTAGGCAGCTTAAGAACCTTGCAGAATTATGAACACTGGATAAGGACCGACAACAAAGATGAGCTTGAATTTTCAAAATCGGGCAGTTGGACCAATTCACCACTGGCATACAGCAAAGGGCATCAATACTATTATCACCTTACTTATAATATTGCTTTGAACTATGATCGTAGCTTTGGCAACCACAAGCTGGGCGCGTTGGGCTATATGTATTACCAGGATCTTACCAAGGCAGATGTAAGCGGTAACTGGATGTTACCTTATAACAGGGTACATACCGGCGCCGAAGTTTCTTATGGGTATAACAATAAATACTTCCTCAAACTCGATTTGGGTTACTCCGGTTCTGAGCAATATGCACGCAATGTTCGCTATACCAGCACGCCTGCGGCCGCTGTTGCCTGGCTGATCTCCAATGAATCTTTTTTAAAGGATTCCAAATGGCTGAGCAATCTGAAGTTGAGAGCTTCTTACGGAAAGTCAGCTAATGATCAAAGCGGGTTGTTGCGTTTTGCATACCTCGATAATGTAAGGCTCAGCGGTGGCGGTCCGTTAGGCTACCTGCAGTATTATATTGATGAAAGAGAAAGAGGTAACCCCAATATTCGTGCTGAGGTTTCAACCAAAGGCAACCTCGGTTTAGATCTTGGATTGTTCAACGCCCTGTCGCTATCGGTAGATGTATTTAAGGAAAAGGTAGACAATATGGTGGTGTCCGCTATCTCAACCATACCCGAATACCAGGGCATTCCTTTGGACTATTATCCTGCGGTAAACCAGGGGCAGTTCGAAAATAAAGGATATGAAGCGACGCTGAACTATTCAAAATGGATCAATAAGGATTTTAAGATATCAGTGGGCGGGATGGTGAGCTATTCGAAAAATACGCTTATTAAAGTGAATGAAGCTACGCGTACTAACGATTATATATACCCTAAAAGGCAGGAAGGTTATTCTTACGGGCAGCAGTTTGGTTACCTCGTGGATTACAGCAATGGCAACGGGTTTTTTAACACCCAGCAGGAGCTGGATAATAACACGCTTGATTACGCATTTGGAACACCCAGGCTGGGCGATTTGATTTACAGGGATCTGAACGGCGATGGCTTGCTGGATGAAAGAGATATGGCGCCTATAGGGAAAGGAGCTATTCCCCGTACTACCTATGGTATAACTGCCGGGGTTAATTACAAATCATTTGAGCTCAATATTCTTTTCCAGGGCATAGGCGATTACAGTACTGTTCTTGGAGGCATAGGTGTTTGGG
This sequence comes from Chitinophagaceae bacterium, assembly GCA_019638595.1. Taxonomy (GTDB): domain Bacteria; phylum Bacteroidota; class Bacteroidia; order Chitinophagales; family Chitinophagaceae; genus Agriterribacter. Next base: position 52,694 of record JAHBTJ010000021.1, on the reverse strand, counting down.
AAAATTATTTCCATGGTGTATACAACTCGCTGCACAAAAACGCGTGGACGCCGGAACGTTACCAGTCCGGTGAAGCTATTACCTACCCTGCTCTGAGTGCCAGGGAGAGCGTAAACCACCAACCGAGCGATTTCTTTAATTATAACAGGCGCTATCTCCGCCTGAAAAATGTGGAGCTGGCGTACAATTTTCCCGTATCGGTTTCAAAGCTGATCTCCGCCAGCAATATAAGACTGGTGCTCAGCGGGCAAAACCTTATTACATGGGATAAAATGAAATCACCGGATTTTGGACCGGAAGGTACCTATCTCTCCATTCCTGTATACAAAGTATACAATGTTGGATTGAGCGTAACCTTTTGATCGAATCTATAACCTTACAATACTTGCAATGAAACGCTCCTATACCTTTTTCATAAATGGCATCGCATCAAAGAGCGTTCCATTCAACAAAAATAATCGCGGCGTAGCTGCACTAAAAAATGCACGAATGAAACATATAAAGCATATTTTGTTTTTTGCATGCACGGTTTTATTTTTTGCATGTAATAAAAAGCTGGATCTTCCTTCTGACGGAAGAATTCCATTAGACCAGGTTTTTGCTGATTATAACCAAACAAGAGGGTATCTCAATTCCTGTTACGGGTATCTTCCTGCCGCTTATCTGGAACGCGCTTCCTATACCGATGAAGCGCAGGATGCGGACGATAACAATGCGAATTTTCCCCGCTATACATCCTGGTATACCGGTACCACAACCTCCCGCAACTACGCGCTCGTTTCTGCGGATGGCAGTCCCTGGGGAATGCTTTTCCAGGGCATCAATAAATGCAATATGTTTATTGAAAACATGAAGACGGCTACCGTGCTGGCGGCGGACGAAGAAAAAGCGGGCTGGATAGCGCAGGCGCGTACCTTACGTGCTCTATATTACCTGCAATTGATCAAACGCTATGGCGGAGTGCCCATATTTGATAAACCCCTGGAAATTGACCATGATTTTTCGTCGGACCGCAGGGCGGGTTTTTCGGAAGTAGTGACTTTCATCCTGGCAGATTGCGATGCTGCATTAACAGCGCCCGATCAAAATACGCCTACTACTTTTTCGTGGAATGTGTACGATAACCAGTTTGGCATTATGAACCGGGCTGTTGCGCATGCCATTAAATCGCAGGCGGTTACTTACGCTGCCAGCGCTTTGTGGAGCGATGGTACGTACACCTGGAACGATGCTGCTCAAATAACAGCAACCGCTTTGCAGCAATGCCTGGCGCATGATTATAAGCTGTTTGATGTAGCGCCACCTGCGGGTACCGCACAAAATGCATACGCGTTGTATTTTCTTACCAATCCTAACGACCAGCGGGCAGTTGATAAAGAAACGATATTGAATGCGAGCGGCAGGCTGAGTGTATGGAGCAATGCCGGGTTACCGTCTATAGATGCCGGGATAAAAGCAGGCTCCTGCCCTACGCAGGACCTGGTGGATAGTTATGAAATGGCCAACGGCGAGGCGCCTGTTACGGGGTATAGTGATGCCAACAGGCTGGTGCCGGTCATTAATCCCGCATCGGGTTACGATCTCAACGATCCTTACGCCGGCAGGGATCCCAGGTTTTATGCATCTGTCTACTATAATGGCGCATTACGTTATCTTGATCAGCCGGGAGGCTACCGTATACAAACTTATGTAGGGGGAGAGGAAGGCATATCACAAACCAACAGGAGAAATACACGCACGGGGTATTATATGCGCAAGTATAACAATTTCAGGTCTAATTTAAACAACCAGGCCGATGGTTTTATAAGGCTGTTCCGTATAGCGGAATTGTATCTCAATTTTGCCGAGGCAGCATACCATGCAGTAGGCCCCGATGTGCCGGTTACGGTAAACGGGGTATCGCTTACAGCAAGAGAAGCGGTGAATGCAGTACGCGCCAGGGCCGGAATGCCGGATTTCCCCACCGGTATGTCTGCAGAAGATTTTGAAAAGAAATACCGCAACGAACGCAGGATAGAATTCGCCTTTGAAGAACACCGTTTTTTTGATGTACGCAGGTGGAAGATACTGGGCGAAACAGATAAGTTTGTTACTGGCATGCGTATCACCGAATCGGGCGGTAACCTTACCTATACCAGGTTTAAGTTCACCAACCGTGATTGTTCTTCCGATAAATGGCTGATGTACCCCATCAACCAGGCGGAAGTAATTAAGATCATTGGCTTATCTGGCCAGGATTGGCAGAACCCGGGCTGGCTGGATTAACGAAGCATACAGGGCTGTTGCTTTACGATCATTAAGATTTTCCAGGTTGTTTTGATAGTGTAAGAATACCGCTCCTGAAAAATCGGGAGCGGTTTTTATTGCCATTCGTATGAAAAAATTTGTAGTAATATATCTGGTATTTGCTGTATCCGGATGCAATAAAAAAGTAGTAACATCCGAAAGTGGTAATGCGACAGACTCGGTCTATACAAATATTTTCATGGTGCAAGCCGGTTGGGATATATATACAGGTGGCGTATATCGTTATGGCCCGTCTATCATAGAGAATGATGATGGCAGTATTGATGCGTGGTTTGCAGCTCCGGGGGGAACCCTTGGCGATAGGGTGTTGTTTTACGATGAGGCCGGAGCTCAGACTGCGGTAGCATTAAATGATGCTGTTTCAGCAGCTCAAAAATTTACTGCTGGTGAGCCTTTTTATGCTATAGCTGTAGCTTGCCCCAACTGGGTTTCAACCAACAGCAGCCTTACATTAAATCTTTACCGGTGGAAAAGCAACTACACTTCAACGGTAGCTTCAGCACCATTGGCAACAATGGTATATAGCAATTACCAGGATAACCAGAACCTGCTGATTGCAAGTGATGAAAAATTTTCTGCAGGTACATATGTGTGGGTGCTTTCCGATCCATCGGGCACGGCGGGCGTTTGGAAAAAAGAAGGTGCAATGAACAACGCCGTTAGCTTTAAAAATGGTGAAGTAGTGACAGGAAGTTACCAGGCTTTTTTATTGCTTAATCCGTCGTCGGGGGTGCAGTACTGGGACCAGGCATCTTATATGCGATCAACGGATGGCGGTAAAAAATGGTCGGCGGAAGAGATGGTATTAAAACCCACGGAAGGAAGCCGTGACCAGTTCTCTGTTTGTGATCCGGGTGTGGTAAAATACAATGGCTACTATTATACCGGTTATACTTCTACGGAAGATGAAAGAGGGGTTTTCAATCATGCGTATGTAGCAAGATCAACTTCGCCCAATGGTCCGTGGGAAAAATGGAACGGTACGGCATGGGGAGGCAATCCCCAACCGGTAATAACATTTAGCGGAGATGCGGATGCATGGGGAGCCGGTGAACCCTGTATGGTAGTGAATAATGATACCCTCTTCTTTTACTACTCATGGAACGGCCCGGCAACCACGGAAACAAGAGTGGCTACGGCTTCCGCTGCTGATGCTGATTGGCCGGCGCATTTAACGCTTCACGGCACAGCAGTGAATAAAACCGCTATTGGAGGATCAGACCATTGCGATATAAAATACAGGGATGATCTTAAAAAATATTATGCCATACATACCGCTTCACGACTTACGGCTGATAGCTATATCGTGTTATGGGAATCTTCCGACGGGCTATCGTTTAATAAAATAAGCGAAATAAGGAACGGGCTTAAACCCTATTTGCATAACTGCGGGTGGAGTGGAGATGAAAGAGGGCATATCAATCCTGAAAAGCAACAATATCTTTCGTATGCATATGGCCCCAATTGGGCTAACTGGAATACCATGTGGCATCCGGTAACTTTTAAATAAAGTATAAGATGGCTATTGCAATTAAAAAAAGTAGGAGTGCTCGCATTGTATTAATGCTCATTTCGCTTATGGCTTGCTGTTATATACAGGCCCAGGCTCAGCAACAATACTACCGCGATATCTACCCTGATACCTGGGTGGCTACTGATGCCCTGGGCAGGACCATGCCCGGTGCTAAAGCGGTGGGCGATATTAAAAAAGACCAGCGCCGGGTGGTGGGTATTTTTTACATTACCTGGCATACAGATAACCTGGCAACGCTTAAAAGCCCTTATACTGCGGACGTAACAAAAATATTGGCGGAAGATCCTGCAGCACGTTTAGATGCCAGGCATTCGCTATGGAAAGAAGGCTCTTATCATTGGGGTGAACCTGAGATGGGATATTTCCTGAGTAAAGATGAATATGTTATCCGCAAGGATATGAGCATGCTGGCAGATGCAGGGGTGGATGTGCTGGTAATGGATGTTACCAATGCAGTGCGTTACTGGGAGCAGTGGGATGTATTGTTCACTACCATGCAAAAAATGAAAGCCGAAGGAAATAAAGTGCCGCAGTTTTGCTTTTGGGCGTTCAACGGACCGGTAATTACGGTAGTGCAGGATCTGTACGACAGGATCTATAAAGCAAAACAGTACGAAGACCTGTGGTTTTACTGGGACGGCAAACCCTTGTTGCTGTACAATGCCGATCCCTCGGTTGATGCCAATGGGAACGGGGTAGACAACCCCAACCCGCATTATGATTCAACCGCAGCCACCAATAAAAATCATCCGCGCTACGGCGACCCCGACTATACGGAAAAGCTGTATAAAGATTATACAAAAGAAGTAAAAGGCTTCTTTACGCTTCGAAACATGTGGTGGGGATACTATAAATGGGCGGGCAAACGATTTGTAGGCACTGAAGATAACTGGAGCTTCGGCTACGACCTGGGCAATGAAAAGGTAAGAGCCATGCACCCCGACAGTCTTGTATCTACACATAAAGGAAAGAAGGAAGAAGCGGCGGTTACTCCCGGTCAGCATCCTTCGAGCCTTACCGGTAAATCGTGGTCGCGTGCGCATGGCGAGCCTGAATTGAATGAATATGACCTGCCTAAGCCTGCCTATGTTCCCTGGTTAAAGAAAACGGTTGAACATCCCGAGGGCTATGGTATTTACTTCCAGGAAAGATGGGAAGAAGCATTGAAATCTGATCCGCAGTTTTTATACATTAACGACTGGAATGAATGGACGGCGGGAAAATACCAGCCCGATGGCGGTAAGACTACAAAGTTCATGCGCCGCGATAATCCCTATTTTTTTGTAGACCAGTACAACGCTGAATTTAACCGCGCTATACAACCCATGAAAGACGGGTATACAGACAATTACTATATGCAGATGGCGCAGAATATCCGCAGGTATAAAGGTGCAAGGGAAATCCCGGCGGCAAAAGGATATACTACTGTGAAACTGGACGGCAATGCGAATGAATGGCAGCATGTGTTGCCTGAATACAGGGATACCAAAGGCGATATTACACATCGCGATGCAGTTGGGTATGCCGGCATCCGCTACAGCAACAACTCAGGAAGAAATGATATTATTACCGGCAAGGTAGCTGTAGATAAGAAGCAGGTGTATTTTTACGTGGAAACATCGCAGCATCTTACATCGCACTCCGGTAATAACTGGATGCTGTTACTGATTGATGCAGACCAGGATTCAAACACGGGCTGGTATGGCTATGATTTTCTTATCAATAAAGAAGTGAAGTCCGATCGTATTACAACACTTAAACATTATAATGGAAAGGATTGGGAAACAGTTTCGGATATCAGCTACCGTTATGAAGGCGCTGTACTGGAACTGGCGGTGCCCAGAAAATTGCTGAAGGCGGAAGGCAATACCATCAATTTTGATTTTCACTGGGCTGATAATCCTGCTGATTTAAAAGATCCCATTTCGCTTTGCATGAATGGAGATAGCGCACCGAACAGGCGGTTTAATTACCGGTTCAAATGGAATAAATAAAATTACTTACATCACATCATTCAGAAAATTCACGGTATGAAATTTTATTCATTATTTTTTCTTGTGGTAATCAGTTACCATGTATCTGCACAGTCTCCCGGAACAAATGCCGTAGCTACAGACGCGGTTGGCAGAAGACTGCCTGCTTATGAAGAAGTGGGCGATATAAAAAAAGATAAGTTCATAGGGCTGTTCTATTGGACGTGGCATACACAGCCCGGCTCAAAAAACCCGCCTTTTAATGTAACAGAGTACTTGGCCAGGAATCCTAAAGCGGTACATGATTATAATAATCCCATCTGGCCGAAAAGAAACAGCCCCTGGTTTTGGGGAGAGCCTTTGTTTGGATACTATCTTGATACGGATGAGTGGGTATTGCGCAAACATGCCGAAATGCTTTCCGATGCCGGCGTGGATGTATTGATCTTTGATTGTACCAACGGAAATATCACCTGGAAGGAATCGTATATGAAATTGTGTGAAGTATTTACACAGGCGCGTAAAGATGGAGTGCGTACACCACAAATTGCTTTTATGCTGCCCTTTTGGCTAACCGAAGGCGGCAAGGAAATCATCCGGGAAATATACAGGGATCTGTATAAGCCCGGCAAGTATAAAGACCTGTGGTTTATGTGGAAAGGAAAGCCTTTTATTATGGCAATGCCGGAGTTTGCACAAGATTTGAAAGATAAACCTGCGGATCCAAAACTGTCAAAAGAGATAAGTGAATTTTTTACATTTCGCCCCGGGCAGCCGGTGTATAACAAAGGCCCTGAAAAACCTGATCATTGGGGGTGGCTGGAAATTACACCTCAACACGGATTTGTTAAAAAGGAAGATGGGGGTTTTGAACAGGCAACTGTTGGGGTAGCGCAAAACTGGACAAAGGAACGCGGACTTACTGCATTGAATGCAACCGGCTCCTTTGGCAGAAGCTATACACATGAGAAGGGACATATAACAGAACCCGGAGCTGTAAATTACGGGTATAACTTCCAGGAGCAATGGGAGCATGCGTTAAAGATCAACCCCGAGCTTATTTTTATTACCGGCTGGAATGAGTGGATTGCCGGAAGATACGAAGTTTGGCAGGAGCAAACGAATGCATTCCCCGACCAGTTTAACCAGGAAGGCAGCCGTGATGTAGAGCCTATGAAGGGTGGACATGGCGACAATTATTATTACCAGATGGTGAGTAACATTCGTCGCTTTAAAGGAATGCCCAAACCCGAAGCCGCTTCTAATGCCCAAACCATTTTAGTTGACGGTAAGTTTACAGAGTGGAATACAGTAGCTCCTTCATTTCGTTCGTACAAAGGCAATACCATTCACCGGAACCATCCCGGTTGGGGCAGCCTGGTTTACACCAATGCCACGGGCAGAAACGATATTGTGTTAAGTAAAGTGGCAAGAGATAACGACCATGTATATTTTTATGTGGAAACCGCTGCGCCGCTTACTTCGCATACTGACCCGGGTTGGATGCGATTGTTCATTAACATTGATAAGGATAAGAATACAGGATGGGAAGGCTATGACTTCGTGATCAATCGCATTAATCCTGGTAAAAAAGCCATTCTCGAAAAAACGGACGCCGCGTGGAACTGGCAAAAAGCGGGTGAAGTAGACTATGCGGTACAGGGAAACAAACTGGAGATTAAAGTTCCCAAGGCTTTATTAGGGATTACCGGCGAACCTGATTTTGAATTTAAGTGGAGTGATAATATGCAGCAACCTAATGACATCATGGACTTTTGGCTGTATGGTGATGTGGCGCCGGCAGGAAGGTTTAATTTTCATTACAGCGGGAAGTGATGCAGAAGGTTACAAGTTGCAAGTTGCGGGTTTGTAGTTTCTGGTTTGCAATTGAACAAACAAATTATGAATGGCTATAGGCTATCAGCGATCAGCAGTCAGCTATCAGCCATGAGCTATCAGTGTCATAATTTATAGTTTATGGTTTGTAGTTTATAGTTAACTCCTGAAACTTTGTAACCTGGAACCTGCAACAGCAATCAAATCTCAAATCTCAAATTTCAAATCCAACATGAAACAAATTCTTTTATCTTCTATTTCGTTTATGCTTTGCTGTTACCTGCATGCGCAACCATTGGCAGGTACAGATGAATTAGGCAGGACTTTGGTGCAGAATACGGAAGCAGGAGATCCGAAATCCAACCGTTCTGTAGGTATGTTCTATTTTTTATGGCAGGGCGATAAAGGTTCCCGTACTGCTCCCGGTTACTGGGATCTGGATGAAATATCCCGCAACAGCCCGGAAGTTTTTGAAAAGCAGGATCATCCTAAATGGGGCGGCAGGATCGGCGATTATTATTTCTGGGGTAAGCCTGTTTACGGGTACTACCGGGGTGATGATTACTGGGTTCATTTGCGTAATATCCAGTTGCTGACAGACGCGGGTGTTGATTTTCTGGTTATAGACGCGACTAACCGCCTGACATATCCCACGCAATCTGATGCTTTGATGAAAGCGATGGAAGCAGTTAGAAAACAGGGAAAGCATCCTCCCAAAATCGTATACTATACCAACACGCAATCCGGTGAAACCATGCAGGAGGTATATGACTTTTATTACAAAGAGGGTGCGCCTTACCGTTATCCCGATTGCTGGTTTTACCTGGATGGGAAGCCGTTGATAGTAGGCGTATCTAAAGAAGCCGCCGGGAAAAGCTATGAGCCGTTTTTTACCATTCGTGAGTCGCAATGGCCCACCGTGCCGCAGGTGGCAGACGGCTGGCCCTGGATCAGCTTTAAACGCAAGCCGGAAGTGCATATCAACCATCGCGGTGAAAGAGAAATACTGAATGTATCTGTGGCGCAGCATCCTAATCCCACGGCGGGCATGGGCGGCTCCGCATTTTATGGTAATATGGACAACTGGGGAAGAAGCTACCGGAACAATAGCCACGGCAATCCTGCAACAGATATGGCGCATGGTTATAATTTCCAGGAGCAGTGGGATGATGCTTTGAAAGAAGAAGTGCCCTTCATTTTTATAACCGGGTGGAACGAATGGATAGCCGGCCGCTGGAAAAGTCATGATAACAACCCGGAACACTCCTGGTTCTGCGACCAGGCAAATCCTGAATACAGCAGGGATATAGAACCTTCTTTAAGCGCCGGGTTAAAAGATCACTATTACATGCAATTGGTAAATAATGTAAGGCGCTATAAAGGCATTGAAAAAAATCCGACGGCGCAAAAGGCTACTATTAAAAAAATGAAGGATTGGGATCAGCTAACGGTAACGTATACCGACTATACGGGCGATGCGGAACACCGCAATCACCCGGGAGCGCAAACAAAGCCGGCAGTAACCTATACCAATACCACAGGAAGGAATGATCTCCATATCCTGAAGGCGGCGCATGATGCAGGGAACCTTTATTTTTATGCGCAAACAGTCCAAAGTATTACCGCACCGGTAAGCGAGAACTGGATGACATTATGGATAGACGCGGACAAAGATGCAAAAACAGGCTGGAACGGGTATGATTACCGGGTTGTGCAGGGAAATATATTGCAACAATACAACGGAGGACGCTGGCAGGCTGTAAATACAAAGCAGGTGAAATATACAGTTGACAAAAATAAAATGATGATAACGGTTCCCCTCCGGTTATTGTCCAACCTTTCAACACCTGTTGTGTTTGAATTTAAATGGAGTGATAATATGCAGAGCGCAGATGCCCTTGATTGGTATATTAATGGTGATGCCGCTCCGGGAGGAAGGTTCAATTACCAGTACACTGCCAGGTAGTAAAAACAGGGTTGAATGATGCTGATGATTTCTTTGCTAAGGACTTCTTGTGGAATTTTTTATAGTATTGCGGTCAAAATATACAAAGGAGTTATTCATTGTCGTCTTTTCAACCATATACGGAAAAAGAGCTGCTTACACGTGTAGCCGAGGGAGATGAGGAAGCATATAAATTGGTGTTTGATCGCTATTGGAACAAGATATACCAGGTAGCGCTGAGCTTTTTAAAGACGCCTGATCAGGCGCAGGATGCGGTACAGCAGGTATTCATCAAGCTTTGGGAAAAGAGAAATAAGCTTCCCGAAGTGGAAAATCTGGATGCCTGGCTTTTTATTATGGCCCGTAATACCATTATAAATATCCTCGAACGGATCGTTTCCTCAAGAAAGGGCATTCAGCAGATAAAAGACGCGATCCCCCAGGATTATCTTACTCCCTCCGGGCTGCTGGAATACAAGCAGGTTTCGGAGATCATACAGGATGCTGTCAACAGGCTTCCTCCCCAGCAGGGGCTTGTTTTCCGGCTGAGCCGTGAGCAGGGACTGACTTATGCAGAAATTGCGGAACAGCTGCATATCGCTCCGGCTACCGTAAAAAGCCATATCATACGCGCTCTCAACAGCATCAGGGAATATGTATATCGCCACACCGACCGTACTTTAGTGGTCATTTGGCTGCTTGCGGCCCTGGTGTAATAATTTTTTTTGAGCTCCGCTGCACCTGTTTTCATTGATCGCTGTCTTTACTGTTCAACAAGCAAGCATTTTTAATATGTCGGCAAACAAATTCCAGGAGTTGATGGATAAGTACCTCACCAATGCTATACTGGCAGAGGAGCAGGAGCAATTATTTGATATGATCGAAAAGGAGGAATACCGGGCCGACCTGGAGAAGGTTGTTAAAGAAGCGCTGGATATGCCTTTTAAGGCGGAAGAGGATGAGGCGCTCCGCGAACGTATTTTCGGACTTTTGCAGCAACATAAAAACCGGGCTACAGTTTTCAGGATGTATTTCCGCCGTTTGGGCTGGAGCGCCGCCTCGGTTGTATTGATCCTGGCGTCCGTGCTGTTCTTCCGGACGATCAATAAAAAAAGTAATGCACCTGCTTCCGCAATTGCAACAGTTGTAGACATTGGCCCCGGCAGGGACGGCGCTATTCTTACGCTTGCAGATGGTACCCGTTTGCTGCTCGACAGCCTGGATAATGGTGTGATCGCCACTCAGAATGGGGTGCAGGCTGTTCTTAAAAACGGCCGGCTTGCCTATAAAGAAGTAAAGGAGCGGGTTGCAGGAGAAACAGTGTATAATACCATGACTACTCCCAAAGGAAGACAGTATCATATGACATTGCCGGATGGTACACAGGTTTGGCTGAATGCTGCTTCTTCTGTTTATTTCCCTACTGTTTTCAGCGATAAGAAGCGCGATATAACAATTACAGGCGAAGTATACCTGGAAGTAGCGCCTGATTCCCGGCGTCCCTTTACGGTAACGGCAGGAAAAACCAATATCGAGGTATTGGGTACCCATTTTAACGTGATGGCTTACGAAAATGAAGCAGTAATGAAAACCACGCTTGCTGAAGGATCTGTTCAATTGACTCACGGCGGGAATAAGCTGACTTTGTTACCAGGGCAACAGGCCCGGGTGGTTGGAAATATTACCCGGTTAGTGAAGGATGTGGATATGGAAGCCGAACTGGCATGGAAAAACGGGTGGTTCAATTTTAAATACATGGATATTCAAACTGTGATGAAACAGGTGGAACGCTGGTACGATATTACTGTTCAATACGAGGGACGTATTCCCGAAAAGCGATTTAATGGTGAGTTGCCCCGCAATGTCAGGCTGTCTGAGTTGTTGGAAATGCTGCGGTTTTCAGAAGTGAAATTCGTATTGCAGGGTGAAGTATTAACAATAAAGGAATGAAGTGTAATACTGATTTTCAATAAACCAATTTATAACCAAAACAGCCATTATGATTTGACCTTGGTATTTATTCTGCATATCCCATAAAAACGGGCAGTGATTAGAGCCACTACCCGTTATGCGCAGGGATTTGTATACATGATGTTTAGAAACCCCTAACGTTTACAACTAACACAGTAAAAGTATGAATTTTAAACCTAAAGGGATGGGGCGGGTATTTCCGGTCAATCCCTGTATTGTCTTAGCCATGAAACTAACTGTTGCTTTATTGATCGCTGCTGCTTTACAGGTAAGTGCCAAAACTTACAGCCAGCAATTAACGATCAATGAAAAAAATCTCACAGTTTCCCATTTTTTACAACTTATTAAACAGCAGGCCGGGTATAGCTTTTTGTATGATGATCTTCAGTTGAAGGATATCAGGATCAGAAGTATTGCGGTGGTGAATGCAAGTGTAGAACATACGCTGAACGAAGGCTTCAAAAACCTGCCATTAGCATACAGGATATTTAATAAAACAATTGTAGTAAAAAGGGTAAATAATAAAGCAGATCCCCCGCAGGAGCAGGAAGCTCCGCCGTCGGCTGATATTACCATCACTGGTATTGTAATGAACCCTGATGGTGAAGTGCTGAGTAATGTAAGTGTGGTGGTGAAGGGGAGCAATAGCGGAACCACAACCGATGGCAATGGCGTATTCTCCATCCAGGTTCCCGATGGCAATGCGGTGCTGGTATTTTCGTATGTAGGATACGATAGCCAGGAGATGGCTGTAGGCAACCAGCGAAATATCAACCTGGTATTAACACCCTCGGCAGGCTCTTTGGGAGATGTGGTAGTGGTGGCTTATGGTAAGCAGAAGAAAATATCGGTAACCGGCGCTATCGCCTCTATTTCAACCAGGGAGATCAAGCAAAGCCCCGCGGCTAATCTTGCGGTTACGCTTGCAGGACGCTTACCCGGTTTAACTGCATTGCAAAGAAGCGGTGAACCCGGACGGGACGCTACAGCCTTATTTTTAAGAGGGATAGGTACTTTGAATGGAACATCACCTATTATACTGGTGGATGGTGTTGAGCGCGAAATGACCTATATTGATCCTAATGAAGTAGAAAATGTAACTATCTTAAAAGATGCTTCGTCTACCGCCCTGTTTGGAGTGCGTGGCGCTAACGGGGTAATATTGGTTACCACAAAAAGAGGGGCCAGCGGCAAGCCATCTATCGGGTTAACATATGAATATGGACTGCAGGGATTCACACGCACTCCATCCATGCTTAATTCTTACGACTGGGCGCGACTCAAAAATGAGGCATGGTCTAATGATAATCCTGGTGTTGATCCTGACGACCCCGTAAATCAGCCGCCTTATTCGGAATATGCGTTGGACCGGTTTATGTACCGCGAATATCCCGAAGCATATCCCAATAATAACTGGCAAAAAATGCTGATCAATGATTATGTGGCGCAGAAGCGCTATAATCTTAATCTGTCGGGCGGCAGCGAATATGTGCAGTATTTTGTGAACGTAGGTTTCCTAGACCAGGGTGGTCAATGGAAGGTTGATCCGGGTGTTACGGAATATGACCCCTCCAGTTTTTTAAGAAGATATAATTTCCGTTCTAATATTGATGCCAAATTAAACAAGGCGGGTACACTGAGTACCTTTTTAAACGCGGCGGGTTATTTTGAAAGGGTAAACTCGCCCAATGCCAATACGGATGAGATATTCCGCAGAACTTACGCTTTTTTCCCGGTAGTATTGCCCGGCCCGCTTACTCCTTCCGGTGAAGTATTGATTGGCGCCGGAAATTACAACGAGTCGCCCTGGGCAATGATCAACAGGAGCGGCTACCGCCAGGAAACGAGGAATAATATTACGGCATCCTGGGGGTTAAAGCAGGATTTCAGCTTTCTCACAAAAGGACTTTCCGCCAAATTTATGGCTTCATTCGATACCCGTACCATCTATTCGCTGACCGCGGGAAAGGACTACCAGCGCTGGATACAGATCATTGATCCTAACACACCGAACGTGGAAGGAATGGATAGCGTACAATATACCCGTTTATTCCTGGACAGGGACAATACCCCGTTAAGTATTGGCAGCGGATCTAATTTCCAGTCTTTCTTCAATTTCCAGTTTTCTGTTGACTATAACAGGGTATTCAAACAAAAACATGCTTTTACCGGGTTACTGCTGGCACAGCAGGAAACAAGAGTATTGCCCAACGACAGGTTGCCTTATAATCTTATGGGTATATCGGTAAGAGCGGCTTACGCTTATGATAGTAAGTATTTGCTGGAATTTAATGCAGGCTATAACGGGTCCGAGCAATTTGCCAAAGGCAGGCGATATGGGTTCTTCCCTACTATATCCGGTGGCTGGGTGCTATCTAACGAAGACTTTTTAAAAAACAGCGATATTATTTCATTGCTTAAGATCAGGGCTTCTTACGGAAAAGTAGGAAGCGATCGTCTCGGTAGCAGGCGCTTTTTATATTTAGATGACATACAACGCATTGGCGGTGGCGGCTTTAGCTCATCACTAGGGCGTGGTGGTTATATAGCCGAAAATTATATAGGTAACCCCTATATTCAATGGGAGATTGCTAAAAAAGCGAATATCGGTATAGAGCTTGGTTTTCTCCAGAACGACCTTAACCTGACCATTGACCTGTTTAAAGAAAGAAGGGATAATATTTTGATCAGCCGCCAAACCATCCCTATGGTATACGGTATTGAGCCTGGCCGTATGGCGCCTGTAAACATGGGCATAGTAGAAAACAAAGGATACGAAATAGAGCTGAACTATCGTAAAGCGATTAACAGGGACTGGTCGGTGCTTTCGAAGCTCAACTTCAATTTTGCCGGCAATAAAGTATTGTTTTCCGATGAGCTGCAATACTCCGAAGACTATGCGTACAGGTATCGCCAAACCGGTTTCCGCCTGGGACAGGTATTTGGCTATAAGCTGCGCGACGGATATTATTCAGGTTACGACGAAATTGCCGCAGAGGGTTTAAACTATGTGGGATATACGGTAAGACCCGGAGATTTTAAATATGTGGATACCAACGGCGATAAGGTAATTGACGAGCGGGATATGGTACCTATAGGGTATTCTGCCATTCCCGAATACACACTGGGTGCTGCTTTCAGCATAACATATAAAAATTTTGATGTTTCCTTTTTATTCCAGGGGAACTTCAATGTATCCCAGCCCCTGTCGGGTTATGGTACGATGAGCACTTCCGATTTCAGGCAACGGCATTTATATGCCTGGACCGAGGAACGGGCAGCAAAAGGGGAAAAGATACTGTATCCCCGGTTAACAACAGGTGGCAGCTCAAGCGAGAACGACTTCAACGAGTTCTTTATAGAAGACCGCAGTTTTGTACGTTTAAAAAATGCTGAAATAGGGTATCGTTTACCGGCAAAATGGGCACGTAAGATAGGTAGCAAAGAAGTACGTTTTTATGCCAACGGTTTTAACCTGATCACCTGGGATAAGATGCGTACAAAAGATTTCGACCCCGAAATAAATAACTCGCTTAGTTACCCGGTTTACCAGGTGTTTAACACCGGTGTGAACATAACATTTTGATTAATCTTCTTACAAACACAAGATGAAAAATATAACGCTTTATATATTGCTGATGGCGGTATTGCTGATCGGCGCCTGCAAAAAAGATCCGCTGGATCTTATGCCTGATGGACGTATCACCATAGACCAGGTTTTTAAAGATGAAATGATGGCATCGGAATATGTAAATTCCATTTATTCCAATATGCAGCATTATGGTACGGCTTACGATTATTGGACCATGTTGGCCGGGTATTCGGATGAGGCGCACGATAACGACTATCCGCAGGATATGGGTCGGGCCCCGTCCCGCTGGTATGCCGGCGAGCTGCGCCCCAACTGGAACCCGATGGATATACCCGGAACAGTGGGAAGAGACGATCCGGCTTCCAATGGTTACTATTATCGTAATTCGTGGAAAGCCATTCGTTTGGCCAACGTTTTCCTGGCAAATATTGACAAAACAGTGTATGCCAATCCCGGCACCAAACTTCGGTTGATCGCTGAAGTTAAAACGCTGCGTGCCTTTTTTTACCTGGAGCTGATCAAGATGTATGGCGGAATGCCCGTGGTAGACAAACCTTTTACCGAGGAGTTTAAATTTGAAGAGCTTCCCCGTCAATCGTTTAAGGAATGTGTTGATTTTATAAAACAGGATTGTGATGAAGCGATAGCCGAAGCTGCCTTTCCCTGGCGAATTGTAACGGAGCCGGAGAGAGGACGTTTCACCAAGGCGGTAGCACATTCGGTACGTTCCCAGGCCCTGCTGTTCAGCGCGAGCCCTTTATGGAATCCTGAAGGAGATGCCAACCGATGGACATTGGCTGCCGACTATTCGAAACAATCGCTGGAAGCCCTTACAGGAGCCGGCTACCAGTTATACCCTCAATATGAAGCCTATTTTTACGGCAGATCAGATATGGCAGATATCCCGGGCGATAAGGAGACGATATACGAGATCAAAGATTTCAACACACATAGTTTTAGCCAGCTAATGTTCAGGATGCATGCCATTCCTACATTAGGCGGCGATAAAGCCGGGTGCAGTCCCTCACAGGAACTGGTAGATACCTATGATATGGACAATGGCGAAATACCTATACTCGGTTACCAGGACGAAGATCATCTCCAGCCCATTATCAACGCAGCTTCCGGTTATGATGAAGCTCATCCTTATGTAAACCGTGACCCCCGCTTTTACGCAACGGTTTGGTATAATAACGCCTATTATGGTGAAATTAACGGCAGCCCATACTATATTCAGTCTTACGTGGGTGGCGCAGATGGTATTTCAAACCTCATGCAAAGAACGCATAACGGGTACTACCTGCGTAAATTTCGAAATCCAAAGCAACTTGACCCGTTTACAGGCACTGCCTTGTTCAAGAAATACCGGTTGGGAGAGATCTATCTCAACTATGCCGAAGCGGCTAATGAAGCATACGGGCCTATAACAGATGTTTACGATGCAATCAATACGGTGCGGGCCCGCGTAAATATGCCGCCGTTGCCTCTGGGGTTAAGCAAAGAGCAGATGAGAGAACGCATCCGCAGGGAGCGCAGGGTGGAACTTTCTTTTGAAGAGCACAGGATATGGGATGTGAGACGCTGGAAAATTATCGGACAAACCGATAAACTGACTACCGGTATGGAATGGACAAAAACCGGCGAGGGACAGTTTACCGGTAAAAGAATTGTTGCCGGCAGGAGAAAAACGGCAACGGATAATTATTTGATCATCCCCATCCCGTTAAGTGAGCTGACCCTGATGCCGCTATGGCAGCAAAATCCGGGCTGGTAAATACCGTATAGCGGTTATTATTTATTGTTCATTTTTTGAAACAAAAATGTATGTCTATCAAAAATTATATAATCATTGCATTGCTGTCGGTTGTGATTGCAGGTGTGGGCGCCTGTAATAAAGAGGATAATAGCCTGCCGGTTAACAATGCTCCGATTCCAAGAATACTGGCATTTATTCCTGAAAATGCTGCCCCCGGGGATCTGCTGATAATTAAAGGATTGAATTTTTCTACAGACCCCGAAAAAAATATTATCAAATTTAATCAGACTGTGGTTACCGCGGAGTTGGTGAGTGATACAGCCATTACCGTAATTGTTCCTGACCTGACTGTAAAATCTGCCGGCGTAACAGTGAGAAGCAACGGAAAGATCTCCAACAAGAAAAGTCTCAACCTGGTCAAGATAAAAAAGTTCCGGGACGATTTTGATCGCGCGGATATAGATTTGGTTGATCAGTCCGTTGTGCCCAATCCCATTGGCGAAGACTGGGAAATTGTGACGGGAAAATTTGCTTTGGAGGGCAACCGGTTGGCTACACATGTTGGCGGACTGGAGAGTTACATGTTATATCGTGCGCCGGAAGTGGATATGAAAGCCGGGAATGATAATTACTTTAAACTTGGTGCAGATATAACGGTTTCCGGAGGCGGCTCATTTGGTGGCATAATATTCAATGCGCAGGAAGATAATAAAAGATTTTACCTGTTAAGAACTTCGGGTAAGATGGTGCAGTTGCTGAAAACGGGAGTTAGCGGATTGGGAGACTGGGCTGCCATTATGATGATTGAAAATTTTGAAGGGCTTAATGATGATAAAAAGTACCACGTGGAAATTATATCTTCTGCTGCGGGGAAATTTTCTATTAAAATTACAGACCCTGATAGTAATGGTATCATTATGGATCGCAGCTTTACAGATCCCACCCCTTATATGGGCGGCGTACCGGGCTTGTATTATTTTGGGCTTGCCAATCCCACCAATATTTATTTTGATAATTTTTCGCTTGAACTACAGTAACTTTTTTATAAACATCAACAACGCCTGCTTCACCTGCAGGCGTTGTTACTATTTTAAAATATCGGTATGAAATCCTTTGTTTCTATACTTGCCAGTTGTATAATGCTGGCAGCCTGCTGTAAAAAAATAAATTCAACTACTTCCGGTACAGGTGACCCTGTAGTGACGCCGGTTGCGTTATTGGGAGATAATAATTTTGAAGCCGGCCTTTATTTAAAAGGTGATGTGAGCGGGACGCCTTCAGCAGGCGAAGTGTTATATCCTTTTGGTAAAAAGAGCGATAAACCTACCTGGCAACTGGCTGAATGGGCCAGTAAATATTTATTGCATCAAAGCGATATGGTAGAAAAAGACGGGGTTAAGTGGTATGAGAACAAGGGTAAGCTGATCTCATTTGTTCATGAGGGTAATACAACGAAAGTACGTATGGATGTGAAGGCCTCGGCAGAATATGACCACCCCCGTAAAAGCGGGGAAGACTGGCCGCATTTATTGATTGAGCAGGAGTTTGTAACAAAGCCCTTTCTTAAATATATAGACGAACTGATACTGAATTTTGAAGGACGCCTGGTGGATTGTGTTTCTAAAATGCCTTCCGGAAGCTTTGATGCGGGACTGCATACCGCGCAGTTCCAGTTATTCATCACCCTTCAAAATCTCAATCCGCAATCGCCCAGCTATGGCGAGCTGGTATGGTTTGGCGTACCCTTTTACGACTACCGTAACCGCCAGCAGCAGGTATATGCAGCGAAGGACATAGGGAAAGACGATGCTACGGGGATGTTCATATACAGTATTGGTACTACCGATTATATGCAGGGCAGCTTTCACGATGGCAACTGGATAAAGATTGAGAAAAACCTGAAGCCATTAATGGTAAAGGCGTTTGATATTGCGAAAGAGCGGGGATATTTAAAAGGCGCTTACATAGATGATATCCGTATAGGCGGTATGAACCTTGGCTGGGAGGTACCGGGAACTTTTGATGCGGGATTTGAATTCAAAGGTTTCGATCTGAAGTATTTGCCTGCAAAAAAGTAACGGAAAAAAGCAGAAGGCTTGTAATTTGTTTTATAATTTCATTCATACCATGTATAGAATAATAGCTGCCGTTGGACTAATGATATGGATAAGTCCGCAATTGTCATTAGCTCAAAATGATCATCCTTCCTGGGAAACGTATGTGAACATGCATCATTTTTTGCAACCCTTCTGGAAGGCGGATACGATTTATAGTGAAGCGCTTCAGCCCATAAAAACCGGCAGTAAGAATGCCGAAGCCGGGTTGTTGTTCAAAGCAAAGAAAATCCTGTCTGTGCGGGATGCTCACTTACAAAAAGAATATATAAAAGGAAGGGACTGGAAATACAGGAACGGGAAGATCGTGCTTACCGCTGCCTCTGCCATTCCTTATTTTACGGGTGATGAATTGTTCTTTAAAGAAAAAAAAGCCGGGGTTTCTATGGAAAGCAGCAAACCGGGTAACTATATACTCTTTAGTGAAGGCGGCTTACTCCAGTCGCGCCAGTTGGCTGTTACCTATATAAAGAAAAAGAAAGAAGCCTGGCAGGGAAAAGTTCCTGTATATGCCGAAAAGCAGTTACCGCGAACGCTGGCTAAATTAAAAGCAGGAGAGCCGCTGAATATTGTATTTTATGGAAATAGCATTGAGGCGGGCGCTAACTCAAGCATTACGCTTCATCAACCGCCTTTTTTGCCTACCTGGCCCGAGATGATCGTACGTAATTTAAGTGATCACTATGGCAGCTCTGTTCAGTTTAAGAACAGGTCGAAGGGAGGAATGCTGGCCAATTGGGGGCAGGAAAATGCTGCGGCACTCCTGGGGCCTGAAAATCCCGACCTGGTGGTGATCGGGTTCGGTATGAATGATGGTACATTTAAGGTGGAACCGGCTTTATTTGCTGAACAGATAAAAGGTATGATGCAGGCTGTGAAAGCGTCTGCCCCTGCGTGTGAATTTATTCTTATTACTACCATGCTTGCTAATCCTGATGCCATTCAAAGCCAGATACAGAAAGCGTATCAGCAGCCCCTCCTTAACCTGGAAGGCGCCGGCATTGCAATAGCTGATATGACCGCTGTTCATGAAGAGCTGCTGCGTCATAAAGCCTACCAGGATATGACCGGTAATAATGTCAATCATCCCAACGACTATCTTGCCCGCTGGTATGCGCAGGTGGTAAGTGCGCTGCTGATCCGGTGATAATTTTACCGGGTATGTTTTTGCCTGGCGGAGAAGCGGTCTCAACGCCCATCCTGTGATCCTTTTGACGGATTTGCTTCTTTGATCAGCACCGGGAGAGAGGTGATTGGTGCCAGGGCAAACGCATCTAAACTGATGTATGCTCATTCATCCCTCGGGATATAGGCGTCAACTTAAGGAACAGGAGCCGTAAAATGCCGCGAAAAGGTAATATCATTTAGTTAAGGAATATACATGTTACATGTTAAGCAGGGTTTAGAGCCAGGATTGCTGATTTAAAGACCCTAAATGGATGCTCCGGGTGTGGTCTTCTTTATACAATCAGGGGTAGCGCCTATGGCGCATCATTGAAAAATAGCCTCTTTGTCTACAAACGGGTTGTGCCGATGGCACAGAAAAGTATTTCATTCGCTTGGGACACACCTGAAACATGCCGCATAGCGGCTACCTGCTTGTAGAAGAAATGCCGGACGTTTTATTTTGCCCCGTCAGGGCTACCCTTAATGTAAAGTGATCTGTGAAATACAGAAAAATATTCCATCCTGATGGAAGGACTATCGCCCCTTTGCTAACCCGAAAATGGATATTCAAACCTGCCTGTTGTGGGCACGGTTCAGGCCCACGGCCATAAACGTTCGAAACCTGCGAAAATGCCGCTCCTACGGAGCTTTGTCAATGCGTTATTTTATAATTGCCACCAAACTTTCGCGTCTATGACGCTATAAAATTGTGGATATGGCAGCCTTCAAAATAGCGTTTCGAACACTTATGGCCCACGGCTTAAGTTGCCCGATGGGACAAATGAACCATCTGCTTTAGAGAAATGGATGGCTGATATTGTTTATTTTCGGAATCTCGTATTAATGAACTTCCGAATCTGACACAAAATATGTTAGCTAAAATTGCTTTAATGAATAAGTCCATTGCGGTATTATTAATAATAGTATGCAGTGCATTATCTGCCCGGTCGCAAAACAAGCCCGCTGATACTTCTTATACACTCCCTGATGTTTTGGTAAGTCAATCCGGTAAAAAAACAGCTTCTGTTAAAGAGTGGGAAAAAATACGCAGGCCCGAAATACTGAAATTGTTTGAAGACAATGTGCAGGGCAAAACACCCGGTAAAAAGATCCCTTTAAAATTTGCAATCACTTCCGTTAATGCCTCGGCACTCAACGGAACGGCTACCCGCAAACAGGTACGGGCATATTTTTCGGCAGATGAAAAATACTACATGGACATTTTGTTATACCTGCCTAATAATGCAGGTAAGCCTGTGCCTGTGTTTTTAGGGTTGAATTTTGGCGGTAACCAGTCCATACATGCCGATACGGGCATTCTTATTTCCCGGCGATGGTTCAGGTATGCGAATGCGCCGGCTTACATAGATCATTATGCAACGGAAGCTTCCCGCGGTGTACAAAGCTACGATTGGGAGGTAGAAAAGATACTGGCTGCAGGCTACGGGCTGGCAACCATATATTATGGCGACTTACAACCGGACAGTGCTGCCAGTGTGAACGCCGGGATCGCTCCTTTGTTTTATGATACAGGGCAAACAGCACCTGCCGATGATCAGTGGGGCGCTATTGGTGTTTGGGCATGGGGGCTGAGCCGCGCTTTGGATTATCTTGAAACAGAAAAGACGGTGGATGCTAAAAAAGTGGCTGTAATAGGGCACTCACGGTTAGGCAAAACCGCACTTTGGGCAGGCGCGCAGGACAAAAGGTTTGCCATCGTAATTTCCAACAACTCCGGCGAAGGCGGGGCGGCCGTCACGCGCAGGAAATACGGGGAAACCATTGAGGTAATGAATAAGGCCTTCCCTCATTGGTTCAGCGGCAATTTTAAAAAATACAACAACAGGGAAGAGGAACTGCCGGTTGACTTTCATGAGCTGATCGCATTGATAGCGCCGCGCCCCGTATACATTGCCAGCGCTTCGGAAGATCAATGGGCCGATCCCGCAGGAGAATACCTGTCGGGGTATTATGCTACTCCTGTATATAACCTGTATGGTGTAAAAGGGCTTACATCCGTTACCCCGCCGGGTATAAATACACCGGTTGGAGAAGGGAACATAGGCTATCATATGCGCCAGGGAGAACATGCTATGCGGTTGTACGACTGGCAGCAGTACATTCGGTTTGCCGACCGGTTTTTCAGGAAATAACGCCGGTGCGCCATGCGTGATACTGTACGGGCTGATACAGGACAGTATTTACGATAAGAGTTGGTATTTTAGCCTGCCTGCCCGGTAAGGATCGGCGGTTATTATTACAATATAAAGTAGAATACATTACTATGTCGCGGTATCACGATCTTGTTACATTGGACGAATTTACGATCCAGCAGTTACGGCTTTTTCCTCATGCCACCGGTGAATTATCCGGTTTGCTGCGCGGTATAGGGCTTGCTGCGAAACAGGTAAACATTGAAGTGAACAGGGCGGGTATTGCCGGGATACTTGGAACATCCGGCAATGTGAATGTGCAGGGCGAGGAAGTGCAGAAGCTGGATGAATATGCCAACAATGTTTTTATAAATGTATTGCGTTCAGGCATTAATTGCGCGGGCATAGTGTCTGAAGAAAATGAGGACATGGTGATATTTGACGATGTTAAAAGCAACCAGTCAAAATATGTATTGCTGATGGATCCTATTGACGGATCGGGCAATATTGATATCAATATTTCGATAGGAAGTATTTTCAGCGTATACCGCAGGTTGTCTCCGTTGGGGCAACCGGCAACACGCGAAGATTTCCTGCAGCCCGGCATGCGGCAGGTAGCTGCCGGTTATGTTATATACGGCTCATCTACCATATTGGTATATGCAACCCGGCGCGGCGTAAATGGGTTTACACTCGATACCGCTATCGGTGAATTTTACCTGAGTCATCCCGATTTGCGGATGCCTGAACGCGGAAGCTTCTACTCTTTCGATAACAGGTATTACAACCAGGTGGACGAAAAGCTGAAGAAATATGTTGATTTCTGTATATCCACCACCGGTAATAAATTCGGTCCTTTGTCTAACCGCTACTATGGCTGTATGGTGGCGGATATACACCGTAATTTATTAAAGGGAGGTATCTTTTTTTATCCCGTGGTAACCGGCAAGCCCGAAGGTAAACTGCGCTTGTGTTATGAATGTAATCCCATGTCGTTCATTACCGAAGTAGCCGGGGGAAAAGCCACCAATGGCAAACAACGTATTCTCGACATTCAGCCAAAACACATTCACCAGCGCAGCCCCCTGTTCATTGGTTCCAGCGATATGATGTATGAGCTGAAACAATTCCTTGAATAGAAGTAAATTGTCCCGTTTCCTTACAGTACGTTCCATATTGGTATGTGAATTCTGTTCGTTCATCTACAAATTAGAGATGCATTTCCATTTTAACGATTTTACCGTTTTGCTTTCAGATAGTTTAGCTGCAAATTTTTAAGTGTGAAGCCGGCGTGATGAGCGTTTGCAGGTAACTGCATAGTCTTCAGCAGGATTTCTTCAACCATCAAAACAAAAATTACACTGAATGAAAGCGAAAACGTTATTGATCTGGCTAACGGGTATGAGTGCCTTGACCATTACTTCCTGCACAAAAAGTTCAGATACCGAAGACACAACAGAAGGGAACTGGATACTCCGTTCTTCTTTTGAAGGATACGGAAGAAGCGAAGCGGTATCTTTTTCAATTGGTAACAGAGGATATGTGGTAACAGGATACGATGGTACTAAAAGACTTAAAGATTTGTGGCAATACGATGCCGAGTATAATTTCTGGCAGCAGAAAGCCGAATTTCCCGGCACTGCGCGCCATGCAGCTACAGGCTTTGCAATAGGCGCTAAAGGATATATTGGAACAGGATCGGACGGGTATAACAAGCTTAACGATTTTTGGGAATATGATACGGAAGCGGATACCTGGACGCAGAAGGCAGATTTTGGCGGATCTGCCCGTTACAGCGCGGTTGGTTTTAGCATTGCGGGCAAAGGGTATATTACTACCGGCTACGATGGTAATTATTTAAAGGATATATGGGAGTTTGACCCAACAACAGGAGCAAATGGCGCCTGGACGCAAAGGGTGAGCATGAGCGGTGAAAAAAGAAGCGGGGCGGTGGCTTTTGTATACGATAATAAAGCCTACATAGTTACCGGACAATCTAATAATTCAACCTCATCTATCAACGATTTTAATGTGTTCGATCCCACGAAACCGGAAGGGCAGGCCTGGACACAGCTTAGAAAAATCAGCAACGTGAGCGATGACAGCTATGACGATGATTACAATATTGTAAGAAGCAAGGCGGTGGCTTTTGTTATGAATAACAAAGCATATATATCAACCGGGCAAAGCGGTAGTGTATATAAGGATACCTGGGAATATGATTTTGCTACGGATACCTGGAAAAGCAAAACTGCTTTTGAGGGAGTAGGAAGAACGGGTGCCTGCGCTTTTTCACTCAACAACAGGGGTTTTGTATTGCTGGGCACTACAAGCAGCACCAGCACGCAGGCGCTGGAAGACATCCGGGAATTTTTCCCCGACCAGGCATACAACGAATATGAAGATCAGTAAAAGAAAATTCTTCGTTATTATCTTACTGCTCGCTGTTGGTACAGCGGGCAGTAGATATATATGGAAATATTACGCAGGACAGGAAAAGCTACCGGTAGCGGTAATACCTTTTAAAGCAAACAACGGCTGGGGATATGATATTACAGTAGACAAAAAAATTTATATTCACCAGGAAACCATTCCTTCCATACCGGGCAACCAGGCTTTTCAGTCGAAGGAAGATGCGATAAAAACGGGTAACCTGGCAATGAAGAAGCTACTTGCTACCGGAAGGCTTCCTTCATTATCGCAGAGCGAAATAATAGGGCTGGGAATAGCCTTTGTTTCTGCCGATCCGTAGCCGTCATTTCGATCCCGCCGTAGGTTATATATTAAATGCATATTGCGACGGGAGAGAAATCTGTTGGGCAGGGCTAAGAAAACCTACCCTGCCGGCAAACAGCTACATCATTAAAGAATTTTTATTTCCCCAATCTCAACTCCTGCGCCTTCGCCTGTGCTTTCAATGCCAGTTCCGCCGCCAGGAAACATTCTTCCTGTTTGATGGCGGTTTCCGTGCGGTTGATCACATCGCTTACAAACGATTCGCTGAATGGTAATGGTTCATTATTACAGTTAATGTAGCGGGTTTCTTCCTGGTTCACCAAAAACAAATGATTGCCGCCTTCACGACCGCCTATATCAATTGTTTTGCGCAGCTCTATATAGCCATCTGTGCCGAGTATGGTCATCCTGCCATCTCCCCAGGATTTTAATCCGTCCGGCGTAAACCAATCTACCCGGAAATAGCCTGTACCCTGGTCGCCTCTTAACATTACGTCACCAAAATCTTCGAACGCGGGATATTGCGGATGATGTATATTACCCACCTGCGAGGAAACAATTACTGCTTTGGCAGAGCCGGTAAAATACAAAAACTGGTCAAACTGATGCGATCCGAGATCTGTAATAATGCCACCGAAATATTTCTTGTCAAAAAACCATTCCGGGCGCGAAGATGGGTTGATGCGATGCGGTCCGGTACCCATTGTTTGAATTACTTTGCCGATGGCGCCGGCTTTTATCAGCGCTCCTGCTTTCAGGATTGTTTTGCTTTCAAGCCGTTCGATGAATATGGTATACATACGCCCGGTTTCTTTTTGCACCCGGCGAACGATAGCCAGTTGCTCCGGCGTGGTAATGCCGGGCTTATCAACAAGAAAATCTTTTCCGTGTTGCATCGCTTCAATCCCTACCGGCGCTCTTTCAACAGGTATGCCGGAACTAAGGATAAGTTGTGTAGACCTGTCTTCGAGTATTTCTTTTTGCTCGCGTCCCAGTTTTGCCTGCGGATATCTTTTTGAAAAAGCTGCTGCAAGCTCAGGTTCTTTGGCATAAAAGGAAGCCAGCTCCCCGCCGCCGCGTATAACCGCGTCAACCATTCCATATATATGTGAATGATTGATGCCGATAACAGAAAATTTGATTTTGGGTTTGTGCCCTAATAAAGCAATTGAGCTTTTAGGTAGGGACGCTGTCAGGGCCAGACCTGCGGCTGTTTTCGAGCTGTTTTTCAGGAACCGGCGCCGGCTGAACAGGAAATCATTCATTGCGTTTTATTTTATGCAAGAGTGGGAACATTAAATTTAGTTGAATATACACCACTTCCCGGGTATAATGTTTAATAGGATAGAAATGAGTAATTTGGGCCATATTTAGTTTTGATTTTCAATGGGCAGATATATTGTTTTATTATTATGTGCTTTCCTTTTTTTTAGTACTGCTTACAGCCAGTCACATGGGCTGCAGTTTGCAAGTCATGAAGTAGTGCCTGAAAAGAGAACCTCATTGAATCTTACCCCCGGCGACCCCATTTGCTTTACTAATACTACTGAGCTTTCTTTTGATATCAGCTTTCGCCCAAACCAGGAAACTTATTTTGGCTTTGTGCTGCGGATGATCAGCGCCGACAACCAGAATATAGATGTGGTGTACAACCAGAAATTGTTGCAATTCAATTTTGTTATTGGCGAAACCTTTTCTTTTCCTTTTACTATTGATTCTGCAAGCCTGTATGGAAAGTGGAATAATATGAAGATCCGTGTAAATAAAAAAGACAATAGTATAGCTTTCCTGCTGAATGGAAAAGAGATATGCAGAAAGGACGATGCTTTTAAAAATGAATTATGCTGCCGTATTTATTTTGGGTTGAATGACCGGGTTGGTTTTCAAACCAGGGATATACCCCCTATGCGGATAAAAGATATTGTTATAGTTGAAAATGATAAGCAAAAATATGCTTACCCGCTTGCAGAAAGCAATGGCGATGTTACTGCGAATCTTATATCAGGAGAAAAGATACCTGTCAAAAACCCGTCGTGGATAAAACCCCGCCATCAGCAATGGGAAGAAGTATTATCTGTTACCACAGGCAGCACACCCAGCTTTGCGTTCAGCAGCAAGGATGAAAAACTATACATAGCCGGCACAGATAGTATCTATACATATTCTCTAAAAAATTTTTCGGTAAAGAGCAGGGCTGTCAATAACAATGCTACCCGAATGCCCGCGGGCAACCAGGCAATTGTAAATCCTTTAAATAACAGGCTGTATAATTTTGATATTGATGAAAAGATAGTAAGAGAATACGATACTGCCGGAGGCGATTGGAGTAAAAAATTTTCACGTGTTACCCTCACTGAGTTCTGGCAGGCTAACAAATTTATCTCACCCGTAGATACATGCCTGTACATTGTTGCCGGTTATGGACAACTACAGTACAAGAATATGATACAGCGGTATCATTTTTCAACCGGGTTATGGGATACGGTAAAACCTGCCGGAGATTTCTTTATGCCCAGGTACCTCGCGGCTTTGGGAATGAACCAAACCGGAGATACTGCCTATATTATAGGCGGTTATGGTAGCAATACCGGAGATCAGACTATTAATCCAAGGCATACTTATGATATTATTGCCTATAGTGTACGCAATAAAACATTTAAGCTGCTCACTCATTTAAAAAACCCGGCAAAGCAATTCTGCTTTACCAATAGTTTAATAATAGAACAGGGTACTGATCATTATTATGCGCTTACTTATCCAAACGACCGGTTCAATTCGAGCTTGCAATTGATTCGGGGAAAACTGCACAGCGATCAATACGAGTTGATGGCGGATTCTATCCCTTACTTATTTTACGATATAGAATCTTTTGCCGATTTATACTATGACTCGTTATCGAAAAAGCTGATTGCCGTTACACTCCATATGCAAAAGAATAATACAACGGTTGTAAAAGCATATACGCTTGATTTTCCTCCCAACCCGGTTGAAACGGTGGTTGCTTCTGCTGCGACGCCCGGTGGTAAAGCGTGGCTATATATTAGTGCAGGTATTGTTGTGTTGGCAGGACTGGTATGGGTATACCGGCAACGGAAAAAAAACAATACCACCTCTTTAACCGGCACTATGCCTGTTGCCCCGGTAGCTATGCAGGAAGCGCCGGCAGAACATCCTGCCCATCCGCCATATAAAGAATTCTCTTCCGTTTTTTTGTTCGGGCAGTTTGAGGTTTTTGATAAAGATGGGCATGATATAACTCACCTGTTTTCGCCACTGCTGAAAGAAATCTTTCTTTTGGTGCTTATACATACTTATAAAGATGGAAAAGGCATTACGTCAGAAAAATTATTTGAAACAATATGGAGTGATAAATCAACCAAAGACGCCCGCAACAATTATTCGGTGAACAGTGTAAAGCTAAAACCGATCCTTGAAAAGATCGGCGATTGCCATATTGAACGGGATTCAGGGAAGCTGAGGCTGGAAATACAGGATAATGTTGTTGCTATCGACTATCAGCGGTTTATGGAATTAGTAGTGCAACAGCCTGTAAGCAGAACAAATATTGCAGAACTGGTTCACCTCTTGCAGCGGGGGAGCTTTTTAGGCCAGTTACATTATAACTGGCTGGATGACATAAAGTCTGAAGTTTCGGAATTGATTGTAGATACGCTGCTGCAATACCTCGCCACAGCCGGTATAGAAACGGATGCGGAGTTTATTATAAAAATATCGAATGCAATATTCCTGTCGGACCAGTTGAACGAGGAGGCCCTGGCTTATAAATGCCGCAGCCTGATTTTTTTGGGAAGACACGGTTTGGCAAAAGATGCCTATACCAGGTTCGCCAAAGAATACCATGAAACCTATGGCCAGGATTTTGAAAAAACTTTTGCCCAGCTAACAGGAAATGGATAGAAGTTCAGGCTTAATGAGGGCCGGTAAGGTACTAAAATAGCAATTCATAATAATTATTAAGATACACACATCCTGAAACCTGTACCCTGCGCACCTGTAATTCCTTTTCCTCGTTCCGGCTGAGTTTGTGTTTTTGAGCACAATAATCCCCAAAAATTAAAATTAATTTTCCAATTAGTGGGTTTATTAACCCCCCTGTTAATGCCCTGCGGTTTATTTCGTGTATTATTTTAACGAAAGACTGCTTTATGAAAAAGCCCCTTCTCTTTTCATATTTTACGACATTAGCCATTTCTCCGCTTCATTTTAGCCATACTTATGTCACTTTTAAAAAATAAAACATAGGTAGAAATGAACAGAATAATTAACCTGGCAGCTATTATTGCTATTGCCTGTTTGCCTTTTGTGCTACCTGCCCAGCAAACGCAAAAGTCAAATACGTTTTATATAGATCCGCGAATTGGAAATGTTGGACAGTTGCTGGAACCAACCCGCCCGCTGGTGCATTTACCCAACCAGGTAATTCGTTTTGCACCCCAGCGCCGCGATCATTTCGACGACCAGATCAGTTCCTTTCCTCTTAATATAGTATCTCATCGCCTGGGCCAGGTATTTTCCATCAAACCCTGGATAAAGAAAATAGAGGCGGATAACTGGCAAACTGGCATGACCTGGGATCACGAGCTGGAAGTAAATCAACCCTGGTATTATGCTACTTACCTGGTAGATGATGAAATAAAGGTGGAGTTTACACCGGGTAAAAAAGCCGGTTGTTTCCGGTTCAAATTTCCCGCATCCGAACAGCCTTCTTTATTGCTTGGAGTATATAATGGCGGATCAGCGCAATGGAAGTTTATTTCAGCCAGCGAAATAACCGGAACGGAAATATACAATGGCGATATAAAAGTATACGTGTATGGAGTTTTGAGCATACCGGGAAAGCAAGGTGTTGTTGAGAACGGGCAGGTAATTGAAAAAAAGGAAATAAATGCGGAGGGGGCCAGGGCCTGGGTAAGCTTCCCTAAGGGCACCCGGCAGGTGGAATTACAATATGCCATCAGCTATATCAGTGCCGAACAGGCCAAAAAGAATTTCCAGGCCGAGCTGGCAAACAAATCTTTTGAAACCATAGCAGAAGCCGGCAAAAAGATATGGAACAATACCATGTCGCAAATACAGGTAGAGGGAGGAACCGATGCCTGGAAAAGAAGTTTCTATACTGCACTCTACAGGTGTTATGAAAGAATGGTAGACATTACGGAGGACGGCGCCTATTACAGTGGCTTTGATAAAAAGATTCATAAAACAAGCCGTCCTTTTTATACGGATGACTGGGTGTGGGATACCTATTTGGCGCATCATCCCCTGCGCATGATATTAAATCCTGCGCAGGAAGAAGATATGTTGCAATCGTACGTGAGCATGTATGAACAGAGCGGCTGGATGCCAACCTTTCCTGTGTTGTTTGGCGATCATGCCTGCATGAATGGTTTTCACTCCTCTATTGTTTTCCTGGACGCCTACCGCAAAGGTTTGAAAAACTTTGATGTTCATAAAGCATACGAGGGAATGAAGAAGAACGCTACCGGTGCCACCATGCTGCCCTGGCGCAATGGCGAAAAAACAAAACTCGACGACTTCTATCATACAACAGGATATTTTCCCGCTCTGCATATTGGTGAAAAGGAAACAGAACCACGGGTACATCATTTTGAAAAAAGGCAGGCGGTGGCTATTACTTTAGGCGGCAGTTACGATGACTGGGCATTAAGTGAATTGGCAAAAGATATTGGCAGGAATGAAGATGCCCGGTTGTTTGCTATACGTGCCGCTAATTATAAAAATCTCTGGAATGCAGATAAGCAAATGTTTTTACCCAAAGATGATAAAGGCAACTGGATAAATATTGATCCGAAGTTTGATGGCGGGCCAGGCGGCAGAGATTATTACGATGAGAATAACGGTTATACTTACCTGTGGCAGGTGCAGCAGGATATTCCGGCATTGATAGGTTTGATGGGAGGTAAGCTGCAATTTGAACAACGGCTCGACCAGTTGTTCAGGGAAGGGCTTGACAGATCGAAACCGGAGTTCTGGAGTAAGTTTCCTGATGCTACCGGTTTGGTAGGCCAGTTTTCGATGGGTAATGAACCCAGTTTTCATATTCCCTATTTATATAATTATGCCGGTGCTCCGTGGAAAACACAGAAGCGCATACGCTTTTTGTTAGACACCTGGTTCAAGGATAATATTTTCGGCATTCCGGGTGATGAAGACGGTGGAGGTATGAGTGCGTTCGTTGTATTTTCTTCCATGGGCTTTTATCCCGTTACGCCGGGTATACCTGTATATACTATCGGAAGTCCACTGTTTAGTAAAGTAACTATTAAGCTAACCAATGGAAATCAATTTACGCTTACAGCTCGTAACTGCTCCGTGGTAAATAAATATATTCAACGGGCAACCATGAATGGTAAAGAGCTGACTACCCCATTTTTTACCCACGAGCAACTAATGAATGGCGGTAACCTCGTGCTTGAAATGGGTTCCAGGCCTAATAAGCAATGGGGAGTTGAAAAATAATTTGATCGAAAAACCAATATACACTTAACGAATATGCCATTTATGAAATTAATCCTGGTTCTGCTATTTGCCTGCAACAGTTTTTTAGTTTTTGCTCAACAGGGTAAAAGCATTAAAGACTTTAAAGTATTACCACAAAACGATCCGCAAACCAATACGGCAAATTTGCAAAAAGCCATTGATTGGGCTTCGGCAACAGGGGCAGCCCTGTTTGTGGAACCGTCTGATGAGCCTTATGCGCTGGCGAGCGGTTTGATTCTTAAAAAGAATGTATCTATCCTGGGAGTACATGGTCCTGTACCGCGGGCTACTAGTCACAGCAGTAAAAAAGCTCCCGTAGGAAGTGTGTTTAAAGTAATGGATGATAAACATCCTTTGTTTATCGTGGAATCGGCTACACAAATAAGAGGGATACAATTCTGGTATGCAGAGCAGGAGTTAAAAGATCCTGCCAGGATTATAAAGTACCCACCCACTATTCAGGTGAGCAAAACCACCAAAACGGAAGGTGTTACGCTGTCGAATCTTACATTTTACGGCGAGTATACAGCAATGGACTTTAATGCTGATCGCAAATATGCCTGTGAGCTGATACTTATTGAGCATTGTTACGGCTACCCGCTGAGCGGCGAATTTATACGGATTGACTATTGCTACGATATACCCCGCATCCTGCATTGCCATGTCAATCCATCCATTATGCGGCAGATGCGCCTCGGTTTTTCAAAAGCGGTAATTGATGCTGTAGTGCAGAATAAAACATTCGCGTTTGCGATCAACCATACGGATAACGCGCAGTTGATAGACCTGTTCACCTTCGCCACATGGGGCGGCATTTACCTGGGCAACGAAAGTTATGGGCAGCTTACCAATTTTAATCTCGATTGCGTAGTAGTTGGCTTGCATAAAGCCGGTAATAATACCAAAAACAGGAACTGGCAGATTGCACAGGGTTCTATTATCGCCAATGCAGGTACGGTGCTGGAAGATATCCATCCCATTATTATAGAAGGGCAGGGGCATACTGCACTCACCAATGTAGAAGCTTTTAGCGGCGATAATGGTGCGCTTACCAATATAAAGCAATCGTACGATTATATGGAAGTGCGTGGTTCGGATAAGCTTACGATCTCGATGGTAGGTTGCCGCATGCGCAATTATACCGCAGAACAACCCATCACAGTTAAAAACCCTGCCGCGGTAATACAGGCAGTTGCCTGTATTGATAAAGATGAGAACCTGTATAATACAGTAATAGGTAAATAAAAACCAGGATTGCTTATTTATTCATTTAAACCATAACTAACGAAAATGCTGTATCACACACTGTCGCCGCCAATATGTAATCCATATTCCGGCAAACGATCTGTACAAAACAATCATTCATTCATCACAACAACTGTTATATGAAAGTAAATATGATCGATTTTTTTAAAAAGCGATTCTTCAAAAAAGGAATCAGTATACAAACGCACAGCATTGCCCTGGTGCAGAAGGTGTTTTTTCTTGCGCTGTTTTGGGCTGTAATGCCGCTGTGTCTTCTTGCCCAGCAAAAGGTAATAAAAGGAAAAGTGCTGAATGGGCAGGATGGGCAACCACTTTCCGGCGTTACCATTTCTGCCGGCAATGCGGTGAATAGCATTACCGACCAGGACGGAGATTTCAGCATTACTGTTGCCGCCAACGTACGGGAGCTGCGGTTCAGCTATGTGGGCATGGCCGATGTGGTGGAAAGTATCAGGGGCAGGGATGTTATTACGATCACAATGCTGCCCGCCAACAGCGACCTGGGCGAAGTGGTAGTGGTAGGATACGGTACCAAAAGGAAAGAAACCCTGACCGGAGCCGTTAGTAATATCACCAATAAGGAAATTCAAACTTCTACCAATGTAGGCCTTGCCCAAAAGCTGCAGGGTAAAGTAGCAGGGTTACAAATACGCCAGTTAGGCGGTGAGCCCGGTACGTTCGACAATATGATCAACATCAGGGGGTTCGGCAGTCCTTTGTATGTAATTGATGGTATCATCAGGGATAATGCCGGTGATTTTCAGCGTATGAACCCGGAAGACATAGAAAGCATATCAGTGCTGAAAGATGCTTCCGCTGCTATTTACGGATTTAACTCCGCCAATGGTGTAATTATAGTTACCACCAAAAAAGGAAGCAAAGGGAAAGCCAGCTTTAATTATAATGGCGTATACGGTATTATGAAGCCTACCGATGTACCACGCATGGCTTCTGCCGCCGAATGGATACAAATGCGTAATGAAGCGCAACTGTTTTCTACCGGCACTCCTTTTTTAAGCCAGGAGGAAATACAAAAATATATTGATGGCGCGCCGGGTTATGAAAGTACCGACTGGTACGATGTTACCATGAAGAATACAGCTAATCAGCAACAGCATAACCTTTCGGCTTCGGGTGGCAATGAAAAAACCCAGTATTACATGAGCCTTGGTTATATAGATGAAAAAAGCTTTTTACGCAGCAACGATATGGGGTATAAACGGTACACTATGCGCCTGAACCTTACTACCGAGCTCGTAAAAAACCTGAAGGTGGAAGTATTGATCGGCGGACGTTACGACAACCGTTATACGCCCGGAGAAAACTTTTTCAATATTTTTAAAGGCACACGTGTAACCCTGCCTACTGAAAAGCCTTATATCAACGATGATCCCCGCTACCCCACAGTGGTAACACCCAGTAACCAAAACCCGCTGATCCTTTCGGATAAGGATATTACGGGTTATAGTGAAACAGTGAACCGTAACCTCGTTTCTTCTTTTGCGCTAACGCTCAATATTCCTTATGTAGAAGGTTTGTCGTTAAGAGGCGTGGCATCCTATGATATCAATAACTACCAGGGTAAAGACGTATCCAAACCCTATACTTTATACAGCTTTGCCAATGGGGATTATATACCAAGCTTACAGAGAGCCGGTACTTCTTCAGGCATCAGCCAGGGATTTGACAATTACAACCAGCTCACTTACCAAACGCAGATTAACTATGGCAATAGTTTTGCCGGTAAGCATAATGTATCTGCTCTTGTAGCTTTTGAACAGAAAAAAGAATGGGGCAGGAATGCTAACCTGCGCAGAAGCTATGATGGCTTTTATACTATTGACCAGATAGACAGAGCCAGCCTTAACGTGCTGGGTATTTCCACAGGTGGTAATGAATACCAGCGGGCATATCAATCGTTGCTGGGAAGGTTTAACTACGATTTCGATAAAAAATACCTGGTGGAACTGGCTTTTCGTTATATGGGCACTTACGCCTATCCTCCCCAGGCGCGTTGGGGCTTTTTCCCTATTGTAAGCGCAGGCTGGAGAATATCTGAAGAGAATTTTATCAGGAATAATCTTTCTTTTATCTCTAACCTCAAATTGAAAGGTTCATTTGGAGAAGTGGGGCAGGAAGCCGGCGGGCCATTCCAATGGATCGTGGGATTTCCTTTAAGCGGAGGTGGTTCTTACGAATTCTCGAACGGAACGCTTACTACCGGTGCGCAGGCTCCGGGCTTGGTAAACCCCGCTCTTACATGGGTTACCGCTACACATTCAGACATTGGGTTGGAAATAGGTTTATGGAACAAGCTGAATGTTGAAATTGATGTGTACCGCAGAGACAGGACAGGATGGCCCGCAAAAAGAAACCTGTCGCTTCCCAACACATTCGGCACAACCCTGCCTGATGAAAACCTGAACAGCGATCGCACGCAGGGCATTGAGTTCACCCTTAATCATAACAACCGTATTGGTAAATTTTCTTACGGCATAAGCGGCAACTTTAATTATGCCCGTACCATGAACCGCTACCAGGAGAGAGGACCCTATACCAATAGTTATAACAGGTGGAAGAACGGCAGTGATTATCGCTTTAATGATATTGTATGGGGCTATACGTATGTGGGTCAATTCCAGAGCTTCGAAGAAATTGCCAACTACCCGCTGCAGAATGGCGACCAGGCCAATATACGTGAGCTGCCCGGCGATTTTAAATATGCGGACATCAATAACGATGGCGTAGTAGATGGCAATGATATGTTGCCCATTTTTACAGGCGCTGTTGGCAATAATTCAGACCTGAATGCCGGCGGACGCAAAAATCCAAGGATCAACTATGGCTTTACATTAAATGCAGCATACGAAGGATTTGACTTAAATGTTCTTTTCCAGGGGGCAGCCATGTATACCGTAAGGTTTAATGAAGTATATGCAGAGGTGATGGCTTTCAGGGGCAATACGCCTGCCTATTTTTACGACAGGTGGCATCTTTCTGATCCTTACGACAGCAAAAGCGAATGGATACCCGGTAAATGGCCTGCCAGCAGGTTTATTGCCGACGTGGGCAGCATGTATAAAGAAAGCTCCATCTGGAGAAAAGATGCTTCTTACCTCCGTCTGAAGAGCATTGAGCTGGGGTATACGATCAGTCCGCGTTTGTACAAAGCCGCGGGTATTCAAAAAATACGCGTGTATGCAAACGGCTTTAACCTCTTAACGTTTGCCGACGAGTTTGTAAAACCTTTCGATCCGGAAAGACTGGAAGGATTATTTAATGCAGGGTTCAATTACCCGCTTACCAAAAACTACAATTTTGGTTTGAACGTAACCTTCTAAACAATAATTTATGATACGATCTGCAATAAAAATACTGTTACTGGCAACCCTGATATTTAGTGCGGGCTGCAGCAAGGTGCTTGATATAGAACCTACCGACAGGCTTACGGCTAATGTAATTTTTGGTAATCCCGAGGGTGTTAAAGTTTACATGGCCAACCTGTATTACCAGTTGCCTATAGAAGATTTTACATTTTTCCGGCAGGGGTTCCGTTGGAACAGCAGTCCCGGAACAGGAGATGTAAACAACGGTGGCTTTGCACCTGCTATGGCTACCGATGAAGCGGTGCATAGTGAGTTCGGCGATTTTTTAGGCAATGATGATTTTCAATGGTGGGATAATGGCTTTAAGCTGATCCGGGATGTGAATATGCTGATTGATGTTATTCCCACGCTTGATGTTAGCGAGACAGACCGTGCTGCCCTGGTTGGGGAAAGCGCTTTTATTAAAGGATACGCCTATTTTGCGCTTGCTAAAAGATACGGGGGAGTACCGTTGATGAAACAATCGCAGCAGTACGATGGAACCGTTGAAAGTATAAAAGTACCAAGAAGCACCGAGCAGGAAACATGGGATTACGTGATGGAGCTGCTGGACCAGGCAGGAAACAATTTAACGGAAAGCAGTACAGATACCCGCCGTGCCAACAAATGGATTGCGCTGGCATTAAAATCACGAGCAGCCCTGCATGCGGCCTCGCTGGCAAAGTTCGGTAACCGCGCTCCTTTATCCGGAGATGCTGTTA
Source organism: Chitinophagaceae bacterium (assembly GCA_019638595.1). Taxonomy (GTDB): domain Bacteria; phylum Bacteroidota; class Bacteroidia; order Chitinophagales; family Chitinophagaceae; genus Agriterribacter. Next base: position 15,735 of record JAHBTJ010000021.1, on the reverse strand, counting down.
CAGCAAAGCTGGTTGGTCTGGATGCATCGTTAGCAAACGGATATTATAACCAGTGTATTGCCGCGGCAGAAGCTATTATACAATCCGGTAGGTACGGGCTGTTTCGCGCCAATCCTGCCGACCGGGACGATGCGGCAGAAAACTACCAGCAGTTGTTTCAAAATCCTAATGAAGCAAGCCCGGAAGTTATGCTCATAAAAGGTTACGCCATACCAGGCAATGGCAACGGGCAAAACTATGATATATGGTACCAGCCCGCCCAGCTTGCCAACGGCTGGCCGCATCCCGGAAGAATGAATCCTTCGCTCGATCTCGTAGATACATATGAGTCGTATGATAACCCCGGTTCCAGCGCGCCGGTGGCAACCACTACAGATGGAAATGTAAATGATTATAATGGTTATAACGTATCTAAAGATTATATCCGTTACAATACACCGCACGATATCTTCCTGAATAAAGATGCACGCCTGTGGGGCACAGCGGTGTTACCACAAACCATGTGGAAGAATACGGAGATCATCATCCAGGCAGGCTTTGTAAAGCCCGACGGAAGTGCCGTTATCCGCACCAACGACCAGGTCACTATTAGTGGTACTACCTATTATACCTATGGCGCAGCCACTCCCGGCCAGTATTCAGGGTTTGATACGTATGGCGGCAACAATACACGTACCGGCTTCTCTTTTAAAAAATTCCTCGACGAAAATAAACCTGTGGCACCCGGCTGGAACCAGGGCACTACCGACTTTATTGAGCTGCGTTACGCTGAGGTATTGCTGAATTATGCTGAAGCCGTAGTTGAAAGCGGTAGCGGCGATGCATCGCTGGCGGCACAGGCGCTCAACGATATCCGTAAAAGAGCCGGGCATATCACAGATATTGCGCTTACACCGGAAAATGTGCAAAGAGAAAGAAGAGTGGAACTGGCGTTTGAAAATAAACGCTTTTGGGATCTTATCCGCAGAAGAGAATTTCATACGGAGTTTAACAATCGCTATATGCACGCCATTTTACCACTGCGGGATCTGCGTGCTTTGCCGGAAGAGAAATACATTTTTGTACGGGTTAATGTGCCTAATACCAACACCAGGACATTTGAGCCTCGTGCATATTACCGCTATATACCAGGTATCGGTTCAAACGACCTGGTACAAAACCCGCAGTATTAAAAGAAAAACGTACGCCGAATGTTACAGCACATTCAGCGATATATTAATAACCATAACAAGTTATACGAATGAAAAGAATTTATTTGCTTTTTTGCATTACCCTGTTAATGGCATCCTGCAAAAAAGACAATTATGACGGACCCACTGCCGGGTTATCAGGCAGGTTTATAGACGCACAAACCGGTGAACTGGTACAACAGGATATTATTCGCGGTACACAGATTGAACTCCTTGAGCATGGATACGATCCTGTAGAGCCACAGTATCTTATTGTAAAAACAGATGGAACATATGAGAATAGCCTGTTGTTTTCCAATACCTATACGGTACAGCCAAAGCGGGGTAATTTTGTTGAGGTAGCTCCGCAGGAAGTAAGCATCAATGGAAAAACTACGCTCGATTTTACGGTTACTCCTTATATACGGATCAAAAATGGCAGCATCACCCGGTCTGGTGATAAGGTAACCGCCACATTTTCGCTGGAGCAAACAGTTATCAACAATGTAAGAAAGATAGGTTTGTATGCACATGCTGATTCACGTGTAGGCGAGCCTATGAGGATGGTGGCAGCCGAGCAGCAGATCAATGCGGTTCCTGATCCTGCACATATATATACGCTGGAGATAGACCTTCCTTCGCAAAGTTCATTGCTGAAACCGGGTAATGATTATTATTTCCGGGTAGGGGCTTTGATAGATATCGGCGAAGCCAAATTAAATTATATCGCGCCGGTTAAAATAACCATTTAAAAGAGGGGCTGACCAAAAAGACCGTTGAACGTCTTTGCGAGGGAGGAACGACCGAAGCAATCTCATTGAATGATATGAATTTATGTGTAACAGATTGCTTCTCCGCCACGGCGGATCGCAATGACGATCTTTTGAGACAGCCTCGTATCCTTTTCCCGTACTCTTTGATACAATCAAAAATATGTTATGAAGTATGTAAGACTGGCATGCCTGGTGGGCGTTTCTTTGCTGCTGCTGCAATGCTCAAAAAAGAATACGCCCTCCACGCAAAATCCCCCGGGTGGCGGTAATAATAATGAAGAAATAGTGTATGATGAAACCGGTTGCCTGTACACATCTTACACTAACCTTGTGATGGCGGGTTACCAGGGATGGTTTGCTGCCCAGGGCGATGGATCGGACAGAGGATGGTATCATTATCAAAATGGCAGTTGCGGAGGCTTTACACCCGGATGCTCATCAGTTGATTTTTGGCCTGATATGGCGGAGTATACCAAAACGTATCCTTCGCCCTTTAGTTTTGCAGATGGAAGTAACGCGCCGCTGTACAGTCCTTATGATGAAGAAAGTGTAGACCTGCATTTTAAATGGATGAAAGAGTATGGAATAGACGGCGTTTTTATGCAGCGGTTTGTAGTAGAAATCAAACCCTCTAATGCGGCAGGCAAAAGGCATTTTAACAAAGTGCTTGAAAATGCGCTAAAAGCTGCAAAAAAATATGATCGAGCAGTTTGCGTCATGTACGATCTGAGTGGCTGTTCGCCCGAAGATGTAGCCTATATAGAGCAGGACTGGAATGAATTGCAAACCACTTTTTCCTTGTTCGATAATGTGAAACATCCTACATACCTGAGGCATAATAAAAAGCCATTGGTCGTATTATGGGGCGTTGGGTTTAATGATAACAGAAAGTATACCATAGCCAATGTAGACCAGTTGGTAGATAAGCTGAAGGGCCCCCGCAAAAAAGTATCGGTAATGCTGGGTGTTCCTTATTACTGGCGTAGCTTAAAAAATGATACCGAGAACAATCTTCAATTGCATAACCTGATCAAAAAAGCGGATATTATCATGCCCTGGGCTGTTGGCCGTTACGGCAATGATAACTACAATACTGTTGCAGGCGCCGAGCTTGCGGGCGACATACAATGGTGTGCAACCAATAAAATTGATTATGTTCCTTTGGTCTTCCCTGGTTTTAGCTGGGGTAACCTTAAGGACGATGAAACTCAGTATAATTCGATACCCAGGTTGAAAGGGGATTTTTTATGGAAACAGGTAGCCGGTGCAAAGATTTCCGGTGCAAGATCTTTGTATGTGGCAATGTTTGACGAGATAGATGAAGGTACGGCTATATTCAAATGTGCAAAAGAAGGAGAACTTCCCTTGCATGGCGATAAACGTTTTGTGGGTATTGAAGCCGGGCTTGATACGGATTATTACCTGTGGCTTACCGGCGAAGCCGGGAAATGGTTCAGGGGAGGAAGCGGATATGGTACAACAAAACCTGTGAGGTAAACAAGTGAAGGAATATTTTTTATGAGACTCGCCAAAAGAGCGCCGTTATTTTGAGCGCAACATGGCGGAGTGAAGCTCAGGGAGATTTCTCTTCATCCTCCTTCGGCGGATTCATCAAAGTGACGGTAAGGTGGTAGCTGATATGTCATTGCCAGGTTACAATTAGTGAGATCAATCATAGAGCCGTGACATGTTGCATTTGTTTGTCGCAGCTTTCTGATTTGTAAGTATCCTAAGTCGGCTAAGTTATCAGCGAACGCATCAGGGCTCTGTTGCTGAGTTTACAGTAGTACAAAAGCTTAATCACGGCGTTCCGGGAAATTGCGGTAATAATTTCCCGGCGCCTGCCCGACTGGTCATTCAGGCGGGGCTTTTTGGTTACTTTTTTCCGCAAAAAAGTAACAGAAAAAAGCAGAGGGTTTATAGTTGAAAGGAAAACTGAGTTTGTGCAACAACAAATTGAAGTTCATAACCAGTTGATAAACACAGGCTGAATAATATGTCATTGCAACCTGGCGGAGTCGAAAGATCTCCTGAACAGGGACGCGTTGTTGAAGTTGCTTACTCCTTTTGGTCAGTCACCGCGTATTCAATTACTACCCGCTTTGCTTTTCCTGCTAACGAAGCTTACAAAAATTCCGGCGGTAATAAACATGATGATGCTGTACACAACCGCAGGAATGGCCATGGTGGAATTGTTTAGCATGAGCGGACTACTGGCTATGGCAATAGCTAAAGTGCCATTTTGGATACTTGTTTCAATACTAATGGTAATTCGTTGCGAAACAGGAAGACTTAAAATTTTAGGTATAAAGTAACCAAGGGTCATCCCGGAAATATTTAATAATAAAGCCGCAGGCCCTGCAATGGTAAACGATTCAACGATCTTATCTTTTTCCTGAATGATGGCCGCAACGATCACCAGCACTAAAAATATTGCCGACAGCATTTTAACCGGCTTTTGTGCACCGCTTGCAAATGCCGGAAACCTGGCTTTTACCAGCATGCCCAGCGCTGCCGGAATGATGGTAATGGTAACAATTTTCAATATAGAACTCACAACATCCAGGTGGAGACCGGGTGAGGAACCCATGTATTGCTGTATGGCATAATTTACCATGAGCGGGATGGTAAAAATTTTTACAATGCTGGAAATGGCGGTCAGTGATATGCACAATGCGGTATCGCCGTTGGCCAGATGTGTTATAAGGTTGGCGGTGGGACCACCGGGGCACATGGCGAGAATGATCAATCCAATGGCCAATTCGGGACTGCCTGATAGCAATAAAGCAGCAATGACAAAACCCAACGCGGGTAGTAAAATCAATTGGGTAAACGAACCTGTTAATACAGCTTTAGGATTTCGGAATATTCTTTTGAAATCGACAATTTGGAGTGATAAACCAAGACCAAACATGATAATGGCAAGTGCCAGCGGCAGCAGAACAGTTGAAATGAGTCCAGGATTCATAACAAGTGGGATTGGGTATTCAAATGGTAAGGGTATCGCTTATACCTTATCGTTACTTTAATGCTACAATATAAATAAATATATTGAACCCACCCACCTTAAAATGCAGTTGTTCTGTGTTGGATGTTTATTGGTATGGCATATTTTTATTTAAGGCATCGCACTGCTGCATGGAATATGCTTATGCTGTTGTAGAATGTTTATTTTCTTTTGTCGCTTACAATGATATTGTACCTCAGGTAAAGCTGGAACGACTGGTTGCGTGCCTGCATCGGGGTAAGTGAATTGTTTATCCTTACAAAGTCGTTTAATGCCTGGTTATAGCGGAAACCAAACATGAAACGGTTTACATAGTAGTTGGCATCGAACAGGTAACGCCATTCGGAAGAGGTAATTTTAGACGACAATGAATCGTCTTTGATCTTAATATTTTCGGAGCGGATAAGATTGTTATCCGCTGAACGTTGTTCGGTATAAGCCAGTCCGCTGTTAAATGAAGAAAACTGCATACCGCTGCCCACGTAAAAATTCTTAACGGGACTGTAATAAAAGCTTAGCGGCATATTAAAATAATACAGCTTGCGGAGGTAGGTGCTTTCTGTGTAGCCAACAGTATTCATGGGTACGGTCAACTGCTTTTGCGACAGCAATAGCGATGGTGTTGACTGTGGCGCATTAAACTGGAACTCACTCAAAACATATACCTTATTGGTGATGTGTAACTGAAAGTAAGGTGCAGGTATATAATCGGTGGCGATGTTTTTGCTTCCGGCCGAATTGTAGTTATACGTTTGCTGGCTGCCTATAGAAAAATTTTGATAAGGAGCAACTCCCGCAGCAAACCAGCGGTCGGGTTGTTCGCCCCAGAACGATTTGCTGGTACGGTACGACTTAGCCAGTTCCCTTTCCTGCTTTCTTTCCTGTTTGCGCATTTCCCTCAGGATGGCTTTTTTTTGCGCGGTAACATCCGGAAGCTGCCATACGCCGGCAGGTACAGAAAGACTGCCGGCAACGGTTGATAGCAGATGGCTGCTGTATAAAATATTTTCATTGGGTACGGATGCCATCACATAACTTTCGTTATTAGCTGTTGTCCCGGTTAATGCAGGAGCCGGGTCGTTATATGGCTGTTGAGTAGTAGCATTGCTGTTAGCGGGGGCAGTATAGCTATTGGGATCATTATTTGGGGACGCAGTATTTACAACCTGTTCAAAAGGTTCTTCACTTATTTCTGATGCTGCATTGTTACCTGCGTTTTTATTAATACTGTTGCTTTCTTCTTTGGCGACTGAAGTATTGCCGGGGACCTTTTTGATATGGTTTGATGGTGTTGCGCCTGTAAACAGGGATAGCGGCTGTTCATCTGTCTCCGCAGCATTTCTTTCCGGTTTTTTGAACCTGCCTGTATTGCTTTTTCCCGGTTCTTTTTTGCTGATGGAAGCGGGGTCACTGGCTGCCGGTGCGCCGGCTAAACCGTTGGAACTGAGAGCATCTGTACCGGCTATGTTGGTTTTCGGCTGGTTGTTTTTATGGTTGGTTGAAGGTGTAAAGTTTTGATCTATAGGAGTAATTGTTTCTTTTTGTTCTGCAATAATAATGGTTTGTTCCTGTGAGCTTACTTTTACAATGTTTTCTTCCGCGCCACCGCGGGCATAGGAAAAAATAAGCGCTCCAATACCTGCTGACACCAATACAATCAGTCCGCCTTTCCACCACCAGCTTCCGCCGGGGCGTTTTTGGGAGCCGCCTTCAAAAGGCATCTCTTCATCCAGCCGGCGCTTCATTTGTTGCCATGATGCATTGACATCCGGCACAGGAAGCTCCTGCATTTTTTCTGCAATCAGTTTCTCGTATGGTAGTTTCTGGTTCATTACACTACATATAATGTTTTGAGTGATTTCTGCAATAATTTTCTGGCTTCACTTAAATGCCATTTGCTTGTTCCTTCGCTGATGCCCATTTTAACACCGATTTCTTTATGTGTATATCCTTCTATTACGTACAGGTTGAATACAGTTTGTGTAGCCCGCGGAAGTTTGCGTACAAGATGCAGCAGCTCGCCGGCATCCAGCTTTTGCAACGCCTCACTGTCAATATACGGTTCTGTAGCCTGGTCCAGTTCAAGCTGCCTTGCATGCTTATGATGCTGCCGCACAAAGTCAATGGCCGTGTTTACCATAATAGTCCTTATCCAGGTATACAAGCTGGCCTTCATGTGATCGAACTGGTGGATGTGCTTGAATACTTTTAAAAATCCATTATGTAATACCTCTATCGCATCGTGTTCGTTGTGTGTATACCGCATGCAAATAGAGGTCATAGACACGTAGAACTGTTTATACAAACGTTCCTGTGCCTGACGGTCGTTGCTGATGCATCCGTTTATGAGGTCAATATCTGCAGGGTTCCGACTCAAGTACTGCTGATTGTATTTTAATGCCGCCCTCTATCATTCTCCGCCGGCAGCTTACTGCTGTTTAACGGTTAAGTTAAAAATTATTATTCCGTTTACCACATATATCGACCTGTTTTCATACGATTATAACACTATTTAAACATGTGGTATTTACAGCATATTATACGGATACAAGAGCGCGGTGGTTGGGAAGATTGTAAATCAGGCTGTTTTATCAGCATTTGCCAGATAACTCTCCGGGTAACTTATGTTAATAATAGTCCTCAGAAAAATAGCATTAAAAATCAAAGCTCAGCCTGTTATCGGGTGAAGTAAGCCTGCCGCTTTTCCGGTTGCCGTTCACTTTTACATGCATCAGGTTCACCTGCTCTTTTTTGTACTCGTATAAAAGGTCATTAAAAACCTGCAACTGCCGGAAGGAAGCCACACTGCTGCCTGAAAAATAGCACCAGGCGGCTTCCCCCTCTATTTCAAAACCCAGGTATTGAAGCGGTACAGGCTTGCCATCTGCAACAAGTTGTAAATGTTTATGAATATACCCCGCTATCTGTTTGCCTGTTAAGGAAGTGTCTTTGGTATTGTACAGGTCTATTTTTGTTTGGTACATTTCTTTTAACGCCTGCTCAAAATCGTCGGCGAATATCTTACAGGCGATCCCTATTTCTTTATTTGTGCTGCTGTATTCTATTTCTGTTACACTTACATAGTAAGGATGATGGTTATGGCCCAGGAACGATGATACCAATAACGGGAGAAGGATCAAAAACAAAACAGAACGCGTCATCCAAACAAATTTTGTGGATACAAAAGTCTGGTTTATTTTATAGAATTTGGTAGATAAGCTGTCAAATTGCACAAGCGTCCTCAGAAAAATAGCGTTAAAAAATTTATGAAATGAAGCGTTGAATGCCGAAAGTGCTGAATTGCATTCAATCGTACAATTATTCATTAGCTCAAAAATGACATTCAGTATGATAGTAAGCTTTTTCGGCATAGCGGAATGCAATAAATTTTAGTTATTTTTCTGCAGACTTGACTTTTTTTGTTACTTTTTTATTTCGGACATTTATTATTTTATTTTAGTCTCAATGAATGCTTCGCAATTGGGTCAAGCCAAAAAAGTAAATAACAGGAAATCTAATACAAATAAGGGTTTGAGAATAGCATAAATAATTCTGTTATTTTAAATTTTTTTCAACCATATATTTCTTCTATGAACGATTTCACATTTTTCCTGCGCGAAGGCTTATATCATATAACCGATATACGAGGCTACGATCATATATTGTTCGTGGCGGCTTTGTGTTTGCCTTATTTGCTCAGCAACTGGAAAAAGGTACTGCTGCTTGTTACGGCTTTTACCATCGGTCATTCCGTAACCCTGGCATTGAGCATTTACAACAAAATACTTTTATCCAGCAACTGGATAGAATTTCTGATCCCTGTTACCATTATGATCACAGCTTTGCAGAACGTTTGGGTAAAAAAGTTCGATTTTAAAAAAATAAAATGGAGATATGCCGGCGCATTGATCTTTGGATTGATACATGGCATGGGATTTTCGAACTACCTGCGCAGCATGATGGGGAAAAATGAGCAGATCGTAACACAGTTGCTGGCTTTTAATATCGGGCTGGAGCTGGGCCAGCTACTAATAGTGCTGGCTGTAATGCTGCTGGGCTTTATATTTGTGAATATTTTTAAAACGCCCCGCCGGGAATGGGTCTTATTTGTTTCGGGAGGTATTTTTTCTGTTGCGCTGATAATGGCCCTGGAAAGGTTGGCGGAACTGTAGACAGGCAGTTGCTGCTGCTGTACAAGTAAAAAAATAAGGATATGCTGCAAACACGTATCATTTTTTGTATCGTTTTATTGGGAACCTGCTTATTTGTAAACTCCCAGCACCTCAATAATCCCGGTTCCAACCATGGCAACCGCTTTGAGCAGTTGAGCTACCTGCTGCCCTCTCCCAATGAGTACAGGACAGCCAGCGGCGCCCCGGGGTCGAAATACTGGCAGCAGCGCGCCGATTACGATATCACCTGCACACTCGATGAAGCCAACCTGAAGCTGACCGGCTCGGAAACCATTACCTATTATAATAATTCTCCCGACGCGCTCCAGTACATATGGCTGCAACTGGATGAAAACATCCACGATCCCAACAGCGATAATAACCGCGATGTACGCTCGGCAATGAAACCGCTGATGAACCACAATGAGATCATGGACCTGGAAGACTGGCGCAAAATGCAGGATTATGGGGTAAAGATCACCAGGCTGGTATCCGCCGGGAAGAACCTTTCATACACCATCAATCAAACCATGATGCGCATAGACCTGCCGGCTACTTTACAGCCGGGACAGAAATTTATTTTCAGCATTGACTGGAACTATAAGATCCCCGACAGGTATTATCATATGGGCAGGGGAGGGTATGAATTTTTTGAAGAAGATGGCAATCATATCTTTACCATGAGCCAGTGGTATCCGCGGCTGGCAGTGTATTCCGATTTCCAGGGATGGCAGAACCTGCAGTTTAAAGGAGGCGCTGAATTTGCACTTACATTCGGGAATTTTAAGGTGAAGATGACGGTACCCGCCGATCATATAGTAGGTTCTACGGGTGAATGTAAAAATTACAATGTTGTATTGACTCCCGCTCAATACAAAAAATGGCAGCAGGCGCAAACAGCGAAAGATCCATTGGAAGTAGTTACACTGGACGAAGCGGTTGCTAATGAAAAAGATAAAACAACAGCCACCAAAACATGGATATACGAGGCGGAGAATGTAAGGGATTTTGCCTGGACATCGTCCCGCAAGTTTGTGTGGGATGCGATGGCAGTGCAGGTAGAAGGAAAAAAAGTAATGGCCATGAGCTATTATCCCAAAGAAGCGTATAACCTTTACAGTAAGTACTCTACCAGAGTAGTGGCGCATACCATTAAAACCTATTCAAAATATACCATCCCCTATCCTTACCCGGTAGCTATTTCTGTAGAAGCTTCCAGTGGTATGGAATATCCCATGATCTGCTTTAACTACGGCCGCACTGAAAAAGACGGCACGTACAGCGAGGCCGTAAAGTATGGCATGATCAGCGTGATCATTCACGAAGTAGGACATAATTTTTTCCCGATGATCGTGAACAGCGATGAACGCCAATGGTGGTGGATGGATGAGGGACTGAATACTTTCTGCCAGTTTTTAACGGAGCAGGAGTTTGATAACAATTACCCTTCCAAACGTGGTCCTGCTTATTTGATCACAGACTATACCCGTCAGCCTAAAAACGATGTGGAACCTATTATGACAATGGGCGATAACCTGGTGAGTATAGGCTGGAACGCGTATGCAAAAGCTGCAACAGGACTCAATATTTTACGTGAAACAATTATGGGTAGAGAGTTGTTTGATTACGCCTTCAAACAATACGCGCGTCGCTGGGCTTTCAAACATCCAACGCCCGCCGATCTGTTCCGTACCATGGAAGATGCCAGCGGCGTGGATCTTGACTGGTTCTGGCGCGGATGGTGGTTTGGAACAGAACCTGTTGATATAGCATTAGACAGCGTGAAATGGTTTAAAATGGATGATCCCCAAAATGCACAGGCGTTGGCAAAACAGCCTTTTGTGCATATAGGGCAGGAGCGTAACAAAAATGATAAAAACATTCAGTTTTATACCGATACGGATACTTCCCTGCGGGACTTTTATTATTTCAACCGGCAGGCCGACGAAAAAATGCAGCGGCAGCAAAAGGACGCGATGGTAGAGCCGGACAAGATCAACCACGATACCTGGGTGGGAAAAAACTTTTACGAGCTGAGCTTTTCCAATAAAGGTGGTATGCTGATGCCTGTAATTGTTGAATGGACATTTAAAGACGGTACCAAAGAAACAGATCGTGTACCCGTATCCGTTTGGCGGTTAAATGAATACCATTTCAGCAAGGTATTTATTAAAGATAAAGAAGCAGTGGCTATTACAATAGATCCTTACCGGGAAACAGCCGACATTGATGAATCGAACAACAGGTGGCCGGTAAAAGAATTGCCCAGCCGGTTCCAGTTGTTCAAAGAAGGCCACCGCGCCATGCGTGGCGCCAGCACCGGCGGTAACGCTATGCAAAAGGCAGGCGGGAAGTAATTTCAGGAATGATGGCTATGATGTAGCAATTTGGAATGTACCGGGAGCAACTGAGGCATTTGCCATTCCGGGTATAAATTTTTAACTTGGGTAATGCTTTATCATCAGCCAGACATCCACAACTTTCAGCATTCATACAATGGAAAAAGACCAGCTTTTTAATTTCAGGCAACCGCTTGTTACAGCCGCAGGTATCATTTTGGGGTTTGTTTTAAATTTTGCAACAGAGTTGGTCAAGCGGGATACCAGGAGTGATCTGATCCCTTTACTGATACTGTTTTTTACACTCATTGGAATATCGCTTTTAATAGTATCGCTATACCGTATACTACATAACGGTTATGACCGCGAGCATGCGGACAGGTTTTACCGGAGAACCCTGAATTATTTTATGGCCGGGGTAATTTTCTCATTCCTGAGCGGGCTTCTAAAAATGGCGCATACCCTCTTTCTTTCCTGATACTATAAGCTAATCGTGAAAAGTCAGACGATAAACGTGAGCACCTCACACCTTACGTTCGTAGAAGCAGTCTCGTGGTAGAATTGATCATTAACCGTTTAGCAGCACGTCATTGGCACGCAGGGGGAATCTGCACAAGCTTACCCTGCATATGATGATAAGCTATGCGAAAATTTAAATGCGCCCGGAATTTCCGGTTTGTTATTGTTTTGGCATTAACTTTATATACCGTCTTAAAATACTTTTCAATTATGCGTATCTCATTATTTTTGGCATTGTTGTGTTGGGTAGTATGTATATCTCCCGCACAAGCCCGGCAGTTACAACAGGAGCAGATCTTGTTGGAAAATGTGAGCATATTTAACGGAACATCCCAAACCATTACTGCTCCTGTTAATGTTTTGATTTCCGGCAATATTATTCAAACCATCAGCGCTGCTCCTGTTACCGTTTCACCGGGTGTAACTAAAATTAACGGCAAAGGCAAAACCCTTATGCCAGGGCTGATTGATGTGCATGTGCATATGACTTTTGGAGCATTGACCATGCAGGATATGATGTCTCCCGATCTCTCTGAAAACACAATACTGGAAAAAGTAAGCGTATCAGCGGCAAAAACGCTTATGCGTGGATTTACCAGTGTGAGAGATGTGGGCGGCCCCGTATTTCCATTGAAGGCTGCCATTGACGGAGGAAAAATAACCGGCCCGAGAATATGGCCATCCGGGGCTGTCATTAGTCAGACGGCCGGTCACGGAGATTTCCGGACACCCGAAGAAAGATCACGGCGCTTTTTTGGTGAACCTTCGAGAGCAGAGAAATATGGCGCCACTTTTATTGCCGATGGCCGCGACGAGGTGCTGACAGCGGTACGGGAAAATTTGCGCTATGGAGCAAGCCAGATAAAGCTGATGGCCGGCGGCGGCACATCATCTGTGTACGACCCGATAGACGTTACACAGTATACGCTTGATGAAATGAAAGCTGCCGTGCAGGCAGCAGAGGACTGGGGCACTTATGTTACCGTACATGCCTATACGTCGCGGGCAGTGCAACGGGCAATTGAGGCCGGCGTAAAATGTATAGAACATGGGCAACTGCTCGATGAAAAAACATTGCAGTTGATGGCAGCTAAAAAGATATGGTTAAGCCTGCAAAACCTGGTTGAAGATACACCCGACATGGATCCGCTGCGAAGGGAAAAACGTAAACCCGTTATTGAAGGGCAGAAGAAAGTTTGGCCGATGGCTAAACGGTATAAAGTAAAGCTGGCCTGGGGCACCGACTTTCTTTTTGAGCCGGAATTAAATGACCAGCAAAATGAGTATATACTGCGCCTGCAGAAATGGTTTACCAATGCTGAAATACTGAAAATGGTGACCCACGACAATGCGCAGCTTCTGCAGCTCTCCGGCCTGAGAAGCCCGTACCCCGGAAAGCTGGGTGTAATAGAAGAAGGCGCTTTGGCTGACCTGTTGCTGGTAGATGGCAACCCGTTGAAGGATCTGTCGCTGGTAGCTGATCCTGCAAAAAATTTTCTTGTGATCATAAAAAACGGGCAGGTATATAAAAATTTGCTGGAGAACAGGTAAGTTGTTGAGCGCTCATTGAGTCGTATATCAAATTAGCCGGGCAGGCACGCCTGCAAAACATAGGATATGCCTATGGTGCTTTAGCGGAAGAATGAATATTTGTAAACCTGCATTATCGCGAAGGTTACAAAATTATCAGTTTGTTGGCGTCATTTCGATCCCAACCGAAGGTCGGGAGAGAAATCCGTTGGACTTCTGTACTATTGCTCAGCATTTGTACTGCTGCCCGGCAGATTTACCTTCGGTGAGAAAGTTCTCTCCCGCCGCAATTGTGTTTAAATCAATACAACCTGCGGGCGGGATCGAAATGACGGGTAAGAATGTTTTGTTTTTGTAACTGGTGCTTTCTGTACAGGGATATATAGTTCCAAACCAAACACACTGCTTCATCATTTGTGATGCAGGAATTATAGTAATCATCATAAAATAACCTGTTATGCATATACCAATAAAAAAAATTGCCGCAGCTATATTGCTTATCATCTTTTTACCCGCAGCAGTTAACAGAACAGCGGCCTGCACAAGAGTGGTGTATAAAGGGCCTAATAATACTGTTATTACAGCAAGGAGCATGGATTTTTCCATGGAGATCCCTGCCAATTTATGGCTCTTTCCAAGAGGAATAGAACATACCGGCAATGCAGGGAGCAGCTCCATCAAATGGAAATCACTATACGGAAGTATTGCTGCAAGCTCCTGGGATATTGCAGTGTCGGATGGTATGAATGAAAAAGGATTGGTTGCTAACATGCTTTGGCTGGTAAGCTCGCAATATCCTGAATTTAAAAAAGACGGAGATAAGAAAGGGCTTGCCGTATCACTCTGGGCACAATATGCATTAGATAACTTTGCTACCGTAAGTGAGGCCGTTGAGCATTTCAAAAAAGAAGAATTTGCAGTGGTTACAGATTTTATTCCCGGCACAGATAAGTATACCACCGTTCACCTTTCCTTATCGGATGCCGGCGGCGATAATGCCATCCTGGAATATATCGGGGGAAAGCTGGTCATTCATCATGACCCGTCTTATGTGGTAATGACCAACGACCCGGTATTTGAAGAGCAATTAGCCATAAATGAATACTGGAAAGGTATCCCGGGAAATATTTTCCTGCCTGGTACGAACAGGGCTGCCGACAGGTTTGTACGCGCCTCCTATTATATCCAGGCCATACCGCAAACAGATAATACCAGGATCGCAGTGGCAAGCGCCTTTAGTGTGATCAGGCAATGCTCGGTGCCTTACGGGATCTCCACAGAAGGGTTTCCCAATCTTTCTACCACAAGATGGAGAACCGTGGCAGATCATAAAAACCTGGTGTATTATTTTGAAAATGCCCTTACGCCCAATACAGTATGGATAGATCTGAAAAAGCTGGATTTTAATGAAAAGACCGGGAAAGTAAAAAAGCTGCCGTTGGACAAAAACCAGACCTATGCAGGCGAATCATCCGGGCAGCTTATCATTGCAAAGCCATTTGTATTTCAGGGAATATAAGAGCGCTGAATTAGAAAGGGTGGAATAATTTGTATAGCGATGTTACAATTCCTTAAACTGTGTTGGCGTCATGCCGGTTTGCGATCTGAAGAATTTTGAAAAATTAGCGTGATCGTAAAACCCCAGTGCATACACTATATCCTTTACCGACATTTCCGAAACCTTCAACAGCCGCTTTGCCTCCAGCAAAATGCGGTCGTAGATAAGCGAGGAAGCGGCCGCATGCAGGTTTTTCCTGCAAACAATATTGAGATAGTTGGCAGAGATATGCAGCTTACCGGCATAAAATGTTACCGAATGCTCCTGCTTAAAATGCAGGTCAACCAGGGCTGTATATTTTGTTACAATAGGGTTGGAATGATATCCCTCAAAATCTGCAGAACCGCCTTCCGCGATCTTGCTGATCAAAATGCAGATGAGCTGGCACCGGGTTTGAACAAGTGCCCAGGTAATGTTTGCTCCGTTCAATTCTTCCCGGATCGCCCTGAATTCATACAGCAGCAATTGATAATACCCTTCAGAAATATCCATTACAGGATGGTTTTGGTAATAGGATACAGAGAACCGCAAAGAAGGCAGGAACCACTCAAACCATTCGCGGCTGATCATCAGTTGGTAGCCGATGGTTTGCTGCGTCATTTTCCACTGGTGCACCTGGCCGGGAAAAAGCAGGTGAACCTGGTGGCTCTTGATCCGGTGAGGTATAA
>JAHBTJ010000020.1 GCA_019638595.1 Chitinophagaceae bacterium | reverse complement strand
ATCCATACAGGTACATCCTACTAAAGAAGAGGCGGAAAAAGGCTTTGCCCGCGAAAACGAAGCAGGCATTCCCCTGAATGCCTCCAACAGGAACTACAAGGATGACAACCATAAACCGGAAGTAATGGTTGCCCTGAGCGAGTTTTGGCTGCTGCATGGGTTTAAGAAAAAAGAGCTGCTGGAAGAAACCCTGCGTAATGAACCTTTGTTCCTTCCTTTGCTGCACCTGTTTGAAAAAGAAGGTTATTACGGCCTGTACAAACATGTAATGGAATTACCGCAAAACGAGGTGGATGCCATACTCGTTCCACTCATTCAAAAAATACAGCCGCAGTATAAAGCCAACCAGCTATCAAGGGCGGAAGCGGGTTACTGGGCATGCAAGGCAACAGGCAATCAACCGCTTGCCGCACTCGACAGAGGTATTTTCTCCATTTATTTTTTCAATATCCTCCACCTGCACCCCGGGCAGGCCATTTTCCAGGGGGCCGGCGTACCGCACGCCTATATGGAGGGGCAGAATATTGAGCTCATGTCTAATTCCGACAATGTGCTGCGGGGCGGGCTTACTCCTAAACACATCGACGTTCCTGAATTACTTAAGCATACGCTTTTTGAGGGCATTGCGCCCTCCATGATGAACGGAGAACAACAAGGCAACGAAACAATTTACCGTTGCCCTGTTCCGGATTTTATTGTAAGTTGCATTGTTTTGGAGAAAGATGGAATGTATGTACATACTTCCCTTTCGCTGGAAATACTGTTGTTAACAGAAGGGGCAGCAATGATCTCCAACGGGCTACAAACCATTTCATTGCAACAAGGAGAAGCAATATTTACCGGGGCGGGCGAACAGTATACAATTACCAGCGGGGGCCGGGTGGTGATATATAAGGCAGGAGTACCAGGCTGATAACAAGTTGTTATTTGATATAAATTCATAGGTCGGGCAGGCAGAAAAGCTTAACTTTAGTACCGTTTTGCTGCCGGCATTTTAAAGCCTGGAACAGCGCAACGTGAAGCCGTAAAAAGATTGCTTGTAATGAGAGTTGTGTCTCTCAGCAATTCTGCTAAACAGGGTTGTTAAACTTGAAGTATGAAAAAGATATATATAATTGTGCTGCTGTGTTTGATTGTAGCGGCAGCGATGTATACTTTCAGATATTTTTCCAGCAGGAACACATCGGATGCAACTGATGGAAAGATCAGCTACAACTTCCAGGTTCGTCCTATACTGGCAGATAAATGCTTTAACTGCCATGGACCCGATGCCAACAAACGGGAAGCGGGCTTAAGGCTTGATGTGGAAGCCGAAGCTTATAAAGCGCTCAAAGATCACCCACAGGCGCATGCCATTGTACCGGGCAAGCCGGGTCAATCCGAACTGTTCCTCAGGGTCAGCTCTACCGATACTTCTGTTGTAATGCCCCCCGCTTCGGGCAACTTACCCCCTTTAACCGCCGATGAAATAGCCCTTCTTAA
This sequence comes from Chitinophagaceae bacterium, assembly GCA_019638595.1. Taxonomy (GTDB): domain Bacteria; phylum Bacteroidota; class Bacteroidia; order Chitinophagales; family Chitinophagaceae; genus Agriterribacter. The sequence goes on along the minus strand of JAHBTJ010000020.1, from coordinate 150,542 downwards.
AAAATGGATTGAGCAGGGAGCCAAATACGAGCCGCATTGGGCATTTGTAGCGCCTGTTAAACCCGGTTTACCAAAAGTTAAAAACAAGGATTGGCCTAAAAACGAAATTGACTTTTTTGTACTGAAAGGGATGGAAAAACACGGGCTTGCACCCAACGAAGAAGCCGATAAGGAAAGGTTACTGAGACGGATATCGCTGGATATAACCGGGTTACCCCCAACCCCCGAAGAAATTGACAGTTTTGTAAAGGATACATCGCCCGATGCATACGAAAAGAAAATTGATGAATTGCTGAGCCGCCCCACTTACGGCGAACGCATGGCTATACCCTGGCTGGATGTAGCGCGCTATGCCGACTCTCATGGTTACCAGGATGATAACTACCGTACCCAATGGCCATGGAGAGATTGGTTAATTCATGCGTTCAACGAAAATATGCCCTACGATACTTTTATCACCTGGCAACTGGCCGGCGATTTATTGCCCGATGCTACCAAAGAACAACTACTGGCAACAGGCTTTAACCGCAACCATAAAATAACGGAAGAAGGCGGGGTAATTGATGAAGAGTACCGCGTTGAATACGTGGTAGACAGAACGAACACACTGGGCACTGCGCTGCTGGGTATGACGATTGAATGCGCAAAATGCCACGATCATAAATATGATCCTGTTTCGCAGAAGGACTTTTTCGAGATGACCGCTTTTTTTAACAGCATTAAAGAAGTAGGGTTGGAATCTACCGTTGGCGGGCAGGAAACCTTTGCGAAAAACCCGCGTATGGACATTACCAAAGAAGATCTGGAAGGCGTGCTGAGCTTTATGAATAAAACAGATACGCACCGCCTGCAGGTATCTATCATGAAAGATATGGATACCATGCGTAAAACCTATGTGCTTACCCGTGGTAATTACGACCAGCATGGAGAAGAAGTAACTGCGGGTACTCCCGCTTCTATACTACCATTTCCGGACAGTCTTCCCAAAAACAGGCTGGGGCTTTCAAAATGGCTGTTCAATAAAAAGAACCCGCTTACCGCAAGGGTATTTGTAAACCGGGTGTGGCAGGAAATATTCGGCAGGGGCATTGTAAAATCGTCGGGCGACTTCGGCATGCAGGGCGACCTCCCCACCAATCCTGAACTGCTCGACTGGATGGCGGTTGACTTCAGGGATAATGGCTGGGATATTAGGCGATTGGTAAAGCATATATATATGTCGGCTACCTATAAGCAGTCGTCAATAGTAACCCCTGAAAAACTAAAAGCCGATCCTTTAAACATTTATTTATCGTATGCGCCCCGTATACGCATGAACGCGGAGATGGTGCGCGACCTGGTACTTTCCAGCAGCGGTTTGCTGCAACCGATTATTGGAGGACCCAGCGTGAAACCCTACCAGCCACCGGGGCTATGGGAACTCGCAACCTCCGGCAGGGGCTTGCTGGCAACCTACAAACAGGATCATGGCGATAAGCTATACCGCAGGGGAATGTACACTTTCATTAAACGTACCGTTCCGCCCCCCAGCATGATCATATTTGACGCCAGCAATCGCGACCAGTGCGAGGTAAAGCGTTCCAGGACCAATACTCCGCTACAGGCCCTGATCATGATGAACGATCCTACGGTGCTCGAATCGTCCATCGCTTTGGCAGATGCGTTATCTTCTCAAAAAGGAACCACCGAATCTGCCCTTACCAATGCGTTTATGCGCATCATCAACAGGAGACCCGACCAGAGCGAGCTGAATATTTTAACAGAATACTGGAAGGAGCAGGATGATTATTTCAAAGCAAATCCGGAGCTTGTAGAAAAAGCAGTAGCCAAAATAGGTGAATACAAGCTGAAAAATACCCCTTCACCTGATCTTGCCGCCATGGTAAGAACCTTGCAGGTTATTTATAACATGGACGAAGCGATCACAAAAACATAAGTATTATGGAAAACGAATTATTGCAACATGGGCTGAACATCAACCGCCGGAAATTTCTTTCGCGGATGAGCATTGGCTTGGGAAGCATGGCGTTGGGTTCGTTGCTGATACCTGATCTTTTCAGCCGTGGCGGCGCTGAAGAAGAAGCGGGCTTTATACCTGGCATTCCTCATTTTGCTCCTAAGGCTAAGAGAGTAATTTATCTTTTCCAGAACGGCGCTCCTTCGCAGTTGGAAACATTCGACTACAAACCCATGCTCAATCAAATGATGGGGCAGGACCTGCCTGAATCTATCCGCAACGGGCAACGCCTTACCGGTATGACCTCGGGGCAAAAATCCTTCCCGCTGGTAGGTTCGTACTATAAATTTGAGCAGCATGGTCAGTCGGGAGCGTGGGTAAGCGAGATATTCCCTCATATGTCTAAAATCGTAGACGACCTGTGTATCGTCCGTTCTTTACATACCGAGGCCATCAACCACGATCCGGCCTTAACTTTTTTTCAAACCGGCGCACAGCAGGGTAACCGCCCCAGTATGGGCTCGTGGGTGAGCTACGGTTTGGGTACAGAAAATAAGAACCTGCCGGCGTTTTGTGTATTGTTATCGCGTGGTAAAGGGAACGGCCAGGGAGTTTACTCCAAGTTATGGTCTAACGGATTCCTCGATTCCGTTCACCAGGGCGTACAGTTCAGCAGCGGCGAAAACCCGATCCTGTACCTGCAGGATCCCGATGGAATGGACAGGGAATCGAGGCGTAAAATGCTCGACAAAGTAGCCGCGCTGAATGAGATACAGTTAAAGAATTTTGGTGATCCGGAGATAGCTGCCAAGATACAGCAATATGAAATGGCTTACCGCATGCAAACCGCGGTGCCTGAAATTATGGATGTATCCAAAGAATCGGACGACATAGTAAAGCTATACGGATCGGAATGCCTGGTGCCGGGCACTTTTGCAGCCAACTGCCTGCTGGCGCGCAAGCTTTCCGAAAACGGTGTTCGTTTCATACAACTGTACCACCAGGGCTGGGACCAGCACGGTAACCTGCCCAACGAAATGAGAGGCCAGGGTAAAGATGTGGATCAGCCTTCCGCCGCTTTAATTACCGATTTGAAGCAACGGGGGCTACTGGATGAAACACTGGTGATATGGGGTGGCGAATTTGGAAGGACCAATTATTGCCAGGGAACGTTCAGCGCAGACAATTACGGACGCGATCACCACCCGCGTTGCTTTACCATATGGATGGCAGGTGGCGGCATTAAGCCCGGTATGGTATATGGCGAAACAGATGAGTTTGGATACAACATTGTGAAAAACCCTGTACACATTAACGATTTTCATGCCACCATATTAAACCAGCTTGGATTTGACCATGAAAAGCTGACGTACCGCTTCCAGGGACGCCGTTACAGGCTGACGGATGTAGCGGGGCATGTAGTAAAAGATATTATTACGTAAATAAACGCTTGTCATTCATCAGACCAACAACAATCATTTATGAAAAGAAGACATTTTATTCAAAAAGCGGGCATTGCTACTGCTTCCTTCGCTATTGCTAAAGATATGTTTGCCGGACAAAACGATCCCGTATATGGACACAACAATATGCGGTACAAAATGAATAATCAATGGGGTAAATTAAATCCTGAACAATATCCCGTAAAAGATTGTCATGAAATGGTGCAGGATAAAAAAGGCCGCATCATACTCCTTACCAACGAAACCAGGAACAATATTCTTATCTACAATAAAAAAGGAAAGCTTTTACAAAGCTGGGGACACGAGTTCCCGGGGGCGCACGGGTTAAGCCTGCAGCGCGCCGGCGGCGAGGAATATCTTTTTATTACAGACAATAACAGGCACCAGGTATATAAAACCGACCTGAATGGTAAAATACTGCTTACCATAGACTATCCTAAAGAAACAGGTGTATACGAAAAAGCGGAAGCTTTTATTCCTACAGAAACCACTATACTCGACAATGGCGACTTTTATATAGCCGATGGTTACGGATCGCAGTATATTATTCACTATGACGCCAACGGAAAAATTAAAAACTTTTTTGGAGGCAGGGGCGAAACAACCGCCCATCTCGACAATGCGCACGGCATTACGGTGGATAAAAGACAGGGTACTCCCACCCTGCTGGTTACCGACCGCACCAGGAACTGTTTCAAACGCTTTTCGCTTGATGGAAATTTAATAGAAATAATAGAGCTGCCGGGCGCCTGCGTATGCCGCCCTGTAATTAAAGGAGATTATTTATATGCAGCCGTTTTGCGCTCTCCCAATTTACAAACCGCCGACTCCGGCTTTGTAACCATACTGGATAAAAACAATAAAGTAGTATCAAATATAGGAGGTTCTGAGCCTGTATATAAAGACGGGAAGCTGCAACCGATGAGCCAGGGCGATGCCATTTTCAGGAACCCGCACGACGTATGCGTGGATAATGACGATAACCTGTATGTAGCGCAATGGGCGTCGGGCAAAGTATACCCTTACAAGTTTACAAGAGTATAATTATACCAGATTACCGGCAGCCGGTGCAATTACCGCCGGCTGCAATATTTATTTATCAATCACTCTAAACCTCCGCTTCCCGCGGATGGAAAGCTTATATCTGCATCATGCAAAAAGTAAAGAAAACAGGTAATGGCATATTGTTCGGGTGCATGGTCTTTCTTCTTTTCCTGGTAACGTTTGAAGGTTTCATGCAAATTCCATCATGGCTGGCAGTGGCAGGCAGAATGCACCCTATGTTCCTGCACTTCCCTATTGTACTGTTGCTGATATCTTTCTTTACGGTATGGGCTCCTGTTAATAAAAACGGCGACAATGAATGGCTTGATCTGTTACGGCTGGTAGCGGCGTTATCTGCCGTTGTAACGGCTATTATGGGTATGTTGTTATCGCTGGAAGACGGCAGAAGCGGGCAAACGCTTGAATTGCATAAATGGGGTGGCGTGCTGATCGCCATCCTGGGATTCCTGTTTTACTCCTATTATCCGTTGCTTGTAAAGAAAACAGCGTTAACCAGGTCGTTTACTATTGTTGCCGCGCTTGCTATTATAGCCACCGGGCATTGGGGAGCGGATCTTACCCATGGTAAAGACTATGTATTGGAACCGATCAAAAAGAACCAGCAAAGGCTGGTAGCACCGGAAGAAGCCGTGATTTTTGCGGATATCATACAACCTGTTTTTGAAAGAAAATGTATAAGCTGCCATGGAGAATCGAGCAAGAAAGGAGACTTATTGCTGGAAGATGTAAAAGGAATGCTGGCAGGGGGAAAATCGGGACCTTTATTCATACCCGGTCAACCGGATACAAGCCTGATGATACAACGCATACACCTGCCCGTTAACGATAAAAAAAGAATGCCGCCGGCCTCCAAGCCACAGCTTACAGAAACTGAAATAGATTTGCTGTATGCCTGGGTGAAAGCGGGCGCTGTAACAGATGCAAAATTGTTCAGCCTGCCGGAACAGGATTCTTTCAGGGTAGTTGCTACCAGCTATCTGCAGGCAGGCAGCAGCGGACCTGCTGCCCCCGTATATGCTTTTGAAGCCGCCGACGAAAAAAAAGTAATGGCTTTGAACAACAATTATCGTGTAATAGCCCCTCTTGGAAAAAACTCCCCGGCGCTTGCCGCTAATTTTTACGGGCGTACGGTATTCAGCGGCAAAGCGCTGGAAGAAATACTGCCGCTTAAGAAACAAATTGTTGACCTCAATTTATCAAGGCTGCCCGTAAAAGACGAAGATGTAAAATACATTCAACAACTGGAAAACCTGCGGAAGCTGAACCTGAACTATACCGATATTACTTCAAAAGGAGTAGAGCAACTGGCCAGGCTGCAGTTCCTGGAAGAGCTTACTTTATCGGGCACCGGCGTTACAGCAGCAGCCCTGGAAAAAGTGCTGTCGCTGCCTTCCATTGCATCTGTATATGTATGGGATACAAAAATTGACAGCAACCAGCTACAATCTTTCAGAACAAAATTTCCCAATGTATATGTTGAGTCGGGATTTGTTGATAAAGGAGGAGAAATGATAGCGTTAAGTCCGCCCGTTATTAAAAACCCGGCCGGCGTTTTCGACCATAAAATAGACCTTGAGCTGAAGCATCCTTTTAAAGGAGTTGAAATACGCTATACGCTCGATGGTACAGATCCCGACAGCGTAAACAGCCCTGTTTATACAGCTCCCATTTCCGTTGATAAAAATATTACCGTGGTTGCCCGCGCCTTTAAGCCAGGCTGGTATGGAAGCAGCACTGTGCGGGCGTCATTCATACGCCGCGGTATCTCGCCGGATTCGGTTATCATAGCTACCAGTCCTAATGAGCGCTTTACGCCGCCTGCTGTAACCGCCCTCACCGACGGTGAATTAGGAAGCTTTGACAATGTAGGGAACGGGGATTGGTTCGGCTACCGGCAAAATGAGGCAGCTTACTACCTGCTGTTTAATGAAGAAGTAAAAGTTGAATCGGTATTGCTGATAGCCGCTAAAAACCTGGGAAGGCATATCTTCCCTCCCACTTCCGTAGAAATATGGGGAGGAGATGATAAGGATCATTTAAAATTACTGGGTAAGATATCACCCCAACCAGCCAGTAAAGGCGAATTTTCGAAGTTGCTTGAGCTTAAAGTTGAGTTTCCTGCAACAACGGTAAAATGTATAAAAGCCGTTGCCAGGCCGGTAATGGCCCTTCCCGACTGGGTAGATCCCAAGCGCCCTCCGGGATGGGTATTTATAAGTGAGGCGATCGTTAATTAGGAAGTGGTATTCTGCGGGGAGGAATTGTACCGAAAAGATCTTCGCTGGCGCCAGATCCCTGGTAGCACTTAGTTGAAATAAATACCGCGCACATGCCCGCCGAAAGCAGTTGCGCAGATATCACTATCCAACCATTGTATTTACCTATCCAATATGCTCTATATACGCTGCCATTTTCTTCCTGGCGGCATCGTCGGGCAGCCTGCCATACCCGGCGCCCATATTATCTACAAGATGTCCGGGGTTGGATGTTCCGGGAATTACGCAATTTACCGCTGGATGGGAGATGATATATTTCAGGAAAAACTGCGCCCAGCTATTAATATCGTATTCTTTTGCCCAGTCGGGCAAAGGCTTACCTTTTACCCGTCCAAACAAGGAACCCGATTCAAATGGTTCGTTAATGATCACCGCCACACCATTATCCATAGCTGCTTTTAGCAAGCTGGTTTCCGCGTTGCGTACACGAATAGAGTAGTTGCATTGTACAAAATCAATCGCTTTGGCTTCCACGAGCTCCTGCAGGCGGCTATGCGCCGCGGTAGTATAGTGAGTAATGCCCGTATACCTGATCCTGCCCTCCGCTTTCCACCTGCGCATGGTTTCAAGCTGGGTTTTCCAATCCTGCAGGTTGTGCACCTGCATTAAATCTATCGTTTTTCGTTTCATTTTACGCATAGAGCTTTCCATTTGCTCAATTCCCTGCTGCCGCCCCGTTGTCCATACCTTGGTAGCATAAAAAAAGCGCTCTGCCAGCCCAGATGCCTGCGTCAGCTCGCCAATTACCTCTTCTGCTTTTCCATACATGGGAGAAGAGTCTATCAGCCTCCCCCCCTTTTCCGCCATTAACCGCAACACGTCCGTAAGCTCTTTTCTTTCCGAAGCATCATTATCCACATCAAACTGAAGCCAGGAGCCTAACCCTATAACCGGCAGGTTTTCTCCGGAAGAGGGAATTTTCCGCTGAAGCATATTTTCGTCCTTAACATGCCAGCTACCTGCTGAGCCGGCAAATGACAACAACCCTGCGGTTCCCATAAGCCGTATTGCATTGCGTCGTGTTATCATATAAAATAAGTTGTAAAGTGGAATGTTCCCCGGTTTAGCAAAGCTTGTAAGAAATTGATCTTTTTTAAAAATTATTTCTTCTTTAAAACGTTATCAAAACTATTAAGATTCCTTTTACTATGAAACCATTTATCGCTGAAATCCCTTCAATCGTCCGCGAGATGATTGTGATAAAAATTGAAGACAGTGAGCTCGATGGAGCCTCTTTCGAGTACAGCATTATGAACCATGAAAAGAAAGTGTGCCGGAAAGGGCATTTCACAGGTTCGCTGGTTCAGCTACGGGTATCGCACCTTAAAGACGGAATATACTTTTTCCACCTTGCTACAAGCAGCCGGGAGCCTTCCTTCCAGTCTTTCGAGAAGAAATCAAAACAGCAGGACGATATTGTTGAATTTGATTTCTCCTCTTAAACGAAGCGAATTGCACTATAGCTACCCCTTATAAGCAGCAGCTCTGTCAATTGAGCCGCTCCTCAATCTTTTCTCTACTCCTGCTTTTTTGTAATTACTTTACCATTGCCCCGGAAAGCACAGGCTTTTCTATTTCTTTGCAATATCAGCATTAAGATAACGCGGATCACTTACATAACTATTGCGCACTGGCGCAGTGTTGGTGGTATTGCTTTTTATCTGAAACATGCCGCATAGCGGCTACCTGTTTGTAGAAAAAATGCAGCCGTTCTATTTGCCCCGTCAGGGGCTACCCTTAATGTAAAGTTTAAGTCGCACATTCAAAGCTATTGCGGGCAGCCATGAGCCCCTGATGCCTGATTCGCCGGGCAAAGATCCCGTTATGGCAAAAGTAACACATCAATATTTTTTTGCATTCTACCAATCTTACATCCCGTCGGAACCGGACGGCGGTCTTACATTGAATCTGCCGCGGCGGAGATATAGATATATAGCAAAAAAGCAAAAGTCCCCAAACTGAGGACCTTTGCTTTTATACTTATGTTATTTATAACAGACTAAGACTACTATGACTTGCGGGAATTTTGCCTGCGTTTGCTCCAGTTATTGCCGGGCTTATACCCGTTACCTTCCTGGCTGCCTACACGATCCATAGCGCAACGGAAGCCTACGGTGCTGCTGCCTTGTGTTTCATCCAGGAAGCGGCGTGTACCAGGGCTTAACCAATAAGCGCGGTCGTTCCAGCTACCGCCTTTAATTACCCTTGACTGATCGCTTATGAGCGTTGTAATACCATAACCATAAGTTACCTGCGAAGCGGAGTCACCATCAAGATAGTCAATTACATTACCTCTCTGGTAGTTACGGCGGTTCTTGCTTTCTTCATCGGTTACGTCTACCTTCACTACCCTGCCAAGACTGTCGCGCTCAAACGGATTATCAGGATCATCAGATTTTTTAAACTTCTGAAACTTATTACCGCGGTAAGGGTTAAAGTCGTTGTTATCAATGTTTGAAAGCGGGCGATATACGTCGGCTACCCATTCATTTACGTTACCCGACATATTGTACAAGCCAAAACCATTGGGAAAGAAAGCATCAACCGGTCCGGGGATAGAAGCATTATCATTCAATCCACCGGCAACACCCATCATATCACCACTTCCACGTTTAAAGTTCGCAAGGAACTTACCCTGCCAGCTTCCATGACGGCTGTCGCGTAAGCCGTTTACATTCTGGCTCCACGAATACACCTGCTTTTCTTTGATCAGCTCTTCACCGGAACCATTCGACTTCTTTTTGGGCCTTGGGTTTTGCGATATATAACCATATGCCGCATATTCCCATTCAGCTTCGGTTGGGAGCCTGTAATTCGGCAACATAAAACCATCTTCAAAAGTTACCTTGGTCCTGGGTCTGCCATTCGCATCCATCAAAGGATTCTTTTTAGGCTTACCGGGCTGAGGCTGGTACATGTCCTTTAAATACGCCTGCGTATTAAAGTTTTCCTGTCCCTGTCCCTGAAGCGTTTTTAACTGGTTTTTATTGATATAGCCTTTTTCAACAAGAATTCTTTCGTTTACCCTGTCGCTGCGCCAAAGACAAAAATCATTTGCCTGTTTCCAGGATACGCCCACTACAGGATAATAATTGTAAGACGGGTGACGGAAGTAATAGTCAACCAGCGGTTCGTTGTAAGCCAGCTCTTCTCTCCAAACCAAAGTATCGGGTTTGGCAGCTTCCACTACTTTTGCGTATTGAGGATCATCAAACACTGCTTCTAACCAGTGCAGGTACTCGCGGTAATGCACATTGGCTACCTCGGTCTTATCTATATAAAAAGATGATACGGTAACACGGCGGGGAATATTATTCCATTCGCCCATTACGTCCTCATCGGTGGCGCCCATGGTAAAAGTACCACCTTGCACAAACACCAGTCCGGGCCCGGTATTTTGTTCTTTTTCTTTTGACACATTGAAACCACCCATGTTTTTGTCATTGTAGTTCCAACCGGTCACATCGGATTTTTCATGTTTTTTCTTTCCAAACAGCCCATTTTTACACGAGCCGAACAGCAGGGGAACTGCGGAAAGCAATAAAACGGTTTTCAAGTTCAGTAGTCTTTGCATTTTTTGCTGGATTTAACTAAAAAAGATAACGGGTATATACTGTCATTATTGTATAAAAGAACGTATTCGCTCTTTTAACAGGTTAATTTTCACGGTTAACGATGCAATTTAGCTACTTTAATAAAACAACGGGATGCGCCCTGCCGATTTTTGTGTTTATTAAATGCTAAACTTATTACAACCCTCCTTAACCACGAAATTCATATACCAAACAATAATTATTTCTTTAACCCGTTTACCGAGAGTGTTTTAGCAGGAATTATGCCTGAAATCCATAATCCGCATGAAATTTGCCGGGGTGTTGGTCGCTCGGGAAAATAAAACCTGAAAAAAACAAAAACACTGCATTATTTTGCAGTTCCATTCATTAATAAAACAAAGGCACTGAATATTGAATAAAACTCTACTTCATTATTCATTTTCAATCAAATACGATTTCTGATGAAACACTCATTCAAGAGATTTTACCTTGCCGGTGTGCTGCTTATGGGGTTAACGGCAAAAACTTTCGCACAAGCCGATACAATTAATATTGTAACGACAGCCGTGCCATTTTTGCGAATATCACCGGATGCGCGTGCAGGTGGGATGGGCGACCAGGGTATCTCTACAAGTGCGGATGCCAGCTCACAGTTTTATAATGTTGCGAAATACCCGTTTGCAAAAACACCTTACGGTGTAAGTGCCACTTATACTCCCTGGTTAAAAGACCTGGGATTGAACGATGTATATCTTGCTTCTTTAGCCGGATTTTATAAATTAGATGACCAACAGGCTATCTCTGCTTCCCTGCGGTATTTTAGCCTGGGCAGGATACAGTTTACCGATGCCAATGGCAATGACCTGAACGAAGGACGCCCCAGGGAATTGGGGCTGGACCTGGGATATTCAAGAAAATTGTCGGAAAAGCTGTCGTTGGGAATAGCGCTTCGCTATATTTATTCCAACCTGGCAGCCAACGCCCCTTCGAGCGGCACTGCCTATAAGCCCGGGAACGCCGTATCCGGAGATATTGGAATATATTATAACGGAGCGAATGAAGAAGGACAGGGCTGGAGTATCGGCGCGGCCTTCAGCAACCTGGGAACCAAAATATCCTATACTTCCGACGCAGCACAAAAAAATTTCATACCTGCTAATTTAGGTATTGGTGTGGGACATACCTGGGTAACCAACGAAGTGCACAAAATTTCACTGAACGGCGAACTGAATAAATTACTGGTACCTGCTCCTCCCGGACAGGGATCTACCGCTACCGATTACGAAAAATATAACAGTGAAGGCGTGGTATCCGGCTGGCTCAAATCTTTCGGTAACAGCGCTATGGCTTATTCCGCAGGCGGCGAATACACGTATAACGACCAGTTTGCCCTGCGTCTTGGATATTATGCCGACACGCGCAGTATGGGTAAAAGAAGCTATTTTACGGCAGGTGTGGGCATCAATTACAGTGTAATGGGGCTCAACTTTTCATACCTGCTTCCTTCGGGTAATGGTGTAAACAGGAACCCCCTGTCCAATACCATCAGGATCGGCCTGGTATTTAACCTGGGCGGCGAAGCAGCGGGTGAATAATATTCGGCCACTTTATTTATATTTTTAAGCCCCGGCAGTTACTGTTGGGGCTTTCTCTTTATTTTGCAGGCAAAAACAACATGTGCTACAGGATCGGATCAGGCGTAGATTTTCATCAGCTGGCGGAAGGAAAAAAGCTATGGATAGGAGGTATTGAAATTCCTCATTATAAAGGATCGGTAGGGCATAGCGACGCCGATGTGCTTTTACATGCCATTTGCGATGCCATGCTGGGGGCATTATGCCTGGGCGATATTGGATTGCATTTTCCCAATACATCGGCCGAGTTTAAGGATATAGACAGCAAAATACTCCTGCAAAGAACATTTGAGCTGATACAGCAAAAGGGATACGATATTGTGAACATTGACAGTACCCTTTGCCTGGAAGCCCCCAAAATAAAACCATATGTGCAGCAAATGCGCGAAGCGATCGCATCCATCCTTTCTATAGCTGTTGAGGATGTTTCCATAAAGGCAACCACCACCGAAAAAATGGGCTTTGCCGGCCGCGAAGAAGGGCTGATGGCTTATGCCTCGGTTTTGTTGAAGAAAGGGGAGTAGTTACAGGATGCAGGTTACAAGTTTCGGGTTTGTGGTTTATAGTTTAGCCCACAGCTTATAGCCGAACACTGGCTGCTATTCAGGTTGCAGGTACAGACCATAAACAACAAACTATAAACAAAAAACTACAAGCCATAAATTACTGATCGTTGAAGGCTGACAGCCCAAAGCCCATAGCCCTAAGCTGAAGGCTGATAGACTGAAAGCCGATTCAAACCCTTATTTTTGCCGGATGTCATCAAATATCAGCATCAAAGTCATTAATCAGTCCGGCAACCCGTTACCCGAATATGCCACCACAGGCGCTTCCGGGATGGACGTACGGGCTTTTCTTTCATCGCCCGTTGTATTACAACCCCTCGAAAGAGCCTTGATACCTACGGGATTATTTATGGAAATTCCGGAAGGCTTTGAAGTGCAGGTAAGACCCCGCAGCGGGCTGGCAGTGAAGCAGGGCATAACCTGCTTAAATACGCCGGGCACTATTGATTCAGACTATCGTGGCGAGGTAAAGGTGATCCTCATCAACCTGTCTAATGAAACTCAAACTGTTAATAATGGCGACCGCATCGCCCAACTGGTAGTGCAGAAAGTAGAAAAAGCCGGATGGATCCCTGCTGAAAGCATCAATGTAACCGTACGTAACGAAGGTGGGTTTGGACATACCGGAAAAAATTAAACGATCAAAACGGTATCATGCAACCAGGTATTACACTTATATCATTCATTGCTGCTATCCTTTTATTCGGTTGCCGCAGCTCCAAGAAGCTGCAATCGGCCATTACCAAAAAAGATACGATCATCACATTGCTGGTAAACCCCGAAGAAACCGATTCTGCCAGGCTGGTGCATACCGCTTTTGACAAAATCAGGGATAACAATATTGATTTCAAAACTTTTTCATCCAAAATAAAAGTTGATTACAGGGATACCAAACAACGCAATTACGACTTTAACGCGTTTGTACGTATTCAAAAAGACAGTGTCATCTGGATATCTATCAACGCCGCCCTGGGCATAGAAGCCTTCCGGGTGTATATAACGCCCGACAGCGTTAAAGTAATGGACAGGCTGGATAAATATGTACAATACCGGAGTGTTGAGTATATTAAAGAAATAGTACAGCTTCCCGTAGATTTTTATATCCTGCAAAACATTATAGTAGGCAACCCCGTGTACCTTGACAGTACCCGGGTAATGATGTATAAAGAGCGGGAAAATTCAATTACCATGTCTACGCTGGGGGATTTTTTCAAACAATTGCTCAGTATACGGAAAGACGATTTTGTGATTTTACATAGTAAGCTCGATGACGTGGATGTAGTACGCAACCGCACCGCCGATTTTACGTACGACAATTTTATTACTATTAACGGTAAGCCTTTTTCAACCAATCGTAAAATTGCCGTTGCCGAAAAAACAAGGCTGGACGTAAGCCTCGATTACAAACAGGTTGAATTCGATAAAGAGCTCAGCTTTCCCTTTAATATACCCCGTAATTACAAAGTGCAATAATTTTAACAAAATTCAGGGCAATCCAAAAGGTATACTGTCGTTATTTGCGGATATAAGCTTATTTTACCATAAAAATCCCCGGCATGCGCAGATTCGCTTTCATAGTGTCAATCCTTTTACTACTATTCAGTGCGGCACAGGCACAGCAAACCAAAGAGGAACTCGAAAAGGAAAGAAAAGAAATCCAGCGGGAAATTGAAGAGCTCCGGCAATCGCAGAATTCTATAAAAAAAGACAAAAATACCAGTATAGCCCAGTTAAAAAGGGTGCAGGCGCTCATCCGCAAAAGAGACGAGATCATTGCTACCATTAACAAGCAGGTAGAATTGATTGATAATGATATCTTTTCAAACAACCGCGAGATAGACCGCCTTACCAAAAGGCTTGACACGCTGAAAGCCCAATATGCCAAAACCATAGAATACGCGTATAAGAACCGTAACAGCTACGATATGCTGAACTTTATTTTTTCATCGGTAAGCTTTAACGATGCCATTAAAAGGATCGCATACCTGAAAGCATACCGCGAATACAGGGGGAAGCAGGTTGAAAATATCAGCAAAACACAGCAGCTCCTGTCGCAAAAAAATGAAACGCTCGCGGCAAATAAAATGCTTAAAAGCAAAACACTTACCGAACAGAGCCAGGAAATGAAAAAGCTGGAGGAGGAAAAGAAAGAAAAGGACGCTGTTGTTTCAAAATTAAAAGCCAAAGAAAGCGAACTGGAGAAACAACTGACAACTAAACGCAAACTTGAAAACAATATTAAAAATTCGATAGCGGCTATTATTAAAAGAGAGATTAGGGAGGCTGCGGAAGCCAAAGCCAAAAGAGACGCGGCTGCTGCCAAAGCGGCGGCGGCCAATAAAACTACCACCGCTGCCACTGCTTCCACGGCAAAAGCTACCGGTACCAGGGCAGCCAATAAGCTGGAAGACACACCGGAAGTAACCGCCGTTTCTGTTGGATTTGAGAACAACCGCCGTAAGCTGCCCTGGCCTGTGAGCAAAGGCACCATTACCGGAAAGTTTGGTACGCAAAAAATTGAAGGAACCAGGATAACGGAAGATAATATCGGTATTTATATTCAAACGGATATCGGCGCAACAGTAAAAGCAGTATATGAAGGCACTGTATCTTCCGTACACAATTTTGGAGATGGTTCAGCGGTTACGATCCGGCATGGCAAATACCTGACCACTTATTACAACCTTACAGGTGTAAGCGTAAGCAGGGAGCAGGAAATAAAGCTGGGACAGGTGCTGGGTAAAGCGGGAGAGTCGGAAGACGAGGATGGAATTGGAAAAGTGCTGTTTGTGGTAACAATGGTTGTAGGAAGCAACCCTAAGTATCTTAATCCTGAAGACTGGATCAAGCCAAGATAAAATCAGTAGTTGCCGGGGATTTGCAACTTTTGGAAGGTTGGAAGCCCTGCTAAAGAAATTTTTATACGCTGCCGGCAAAGCAATTGCCGGCAGTTTGTTTTTTTGCATATAAGAGTATGAAGTAGTAATATTTGCCTCCTTAAAAAATAAGCACAGCGGGTCATGAAACAACTATTACTATCCTTATATTTTTTTATTGCGATGTTATGCTCCTGTGCCGATCAATCAAAAAGCGACTTCATGCACTTTACCGAAACACAGCTTACTAAAGATCCTTACGGGCATTTTTTAAATTCAACCCAGGTTTTTTCCCCCGATGACCAATGGATAGCATACGATACCCGCAACAGCGATGGAGGAATTGGAGTAACCGACAGCATTGAAATGGTAAATACGGCAAGCGGCGAAATAAAAACACTGTACCATACAACCAACCAAACCGAATATGGCCCCGGAGCAGGCGCCGTTACTTTTTCGCCGGTGGAAGACAGGGTTTTGTTCATTCATGGAATACGGAATGCCAATAAAGAACGTCCTTATGGTTTCAGCAGGCGAACCGCTGTGGCTATTGACATTAAGGAACCTTTAAAGCCCCTGTTTTTGGATGCCCGTAACATCACTCCGCCTTTTACACCGGGAGCATTACGGGGTGGCACACACGCTTACTCGTGGAGTGGCGATGGAGCGTGGATATGCTTTACATACAACGATTATATAATTGAACAGCTTGGTAAAAAAGATACTGCCGTAAAAGACCTGAGAACAATAGCTGTAATGGCGCCCGGTACGGTAACAGTACCGGAAGATCCAACACTTGAAAATAACAGCGGTGAAAAATTTTCGGCCGTGGTAGCGTTAGTAACCGAAAATCCCCGACCCGGCAGCGATGATATAGACAAGGCGTTTGACGAGGGATGGGTTGGCAAAAAAGGGTATAAAAAAACAGACGGCGCCTGGCAAAACCGGGCAGTAGCCTTCCAGGGAAATATAAGAAATGAGCAGAACGAAACGATAACAGAAGTTTTTATAACAGATATACCGGACGATATTACAAAAGCCGAAGCAGGTAAACCGCTTGAGGGGACTTCCACCAGCCGCCCCAATCCACCTGCAGGTTGCGTACAAAGGAGAATTACCCACACCCCGCACGGAATACAAGGCCCCCGGCACTGGCTGAAATCATTATCGGATGGCTCCATGATCTTATTCCTGGCAAAAGATGACAAAGGTTGGGTGCAGGTATTCGGCGTATCGCCCAACGGAGGGATCATTCAGCAGCTCAGCTTTAACGATTTTTCCGTGGAAGGACCGATCAATATCAGCCCCGACGATCAATACGTATCGTATGTGGCTGACAATAGTGTATTCGTTACCGGTATACAAACGCATCAATCGCACAGGCTAACGCCTAAAGGCGCCGACAATATAAAACCGGAGGGGGCCGCTATCTGGTCGAACAATGGGAAAATGCTGGCGTTTAACCGCCGTATAGAAAGCAATGGCAAAAAGAATGTACAGATCTTTTTGTTGAAAAGAGGAGGTTGATGGTTACAGGTTTGAAGTTTCGGGTTTATAGTTTGTGGTTTGTAGTGGGTTGCAAGCTTTCAACTATAAACAAAAAACTATAAATCATAAATTGCTGATAGACTGACGGCTCACACTGATCGCTCATAGCCCATAGCTCAAAGCTGATAGCTCATGGCTACCAGCTATTACACCAAACTGTCTTCAATCCGTTTAAGCCCAACCGCTACCGGCAGCTTTTTCCATAATATTTCATACACCGCCTGCGCGACAGGCATATCTGCGCCTATTTCCTTATTAATATTAAAGATGCTCCTGCTGGCGTTATAGCCTTCAGCAACCATTTTCATTTCAAGCTCAGCCGATTGCACCGTATATCCTTTACCGATCATATTACCAAAAGTTCTGTTACGGCTGAACATCGAATAGCAGGTTACCAGCAAATCGCCCAGGTAAACGGAAGCGGCATAATTAGGCGATTTTTTCTGCTGCAGCTTATGAGCCGAATGTATACCTACCTTAATGTTTCTTATTCCCACTTTGCGCAGGAAGCCCGCCATTTCATCTGCGCTGTTTGCAATGAGCACACTCAAAAAATTATCACCATATCCCCTGCCCAGCGCGATGCCCGATGCCACAGCGTAAATATTTTTAAGTACAGCAGCGTATTGCACACCATACACATCCGTATTTACTACTGTATTGATATAGGGGGTGCTGAATTGCTCCGCTATTTTTTGTGTATAGGCGCGCTGAACGCCCGAAAAAGTAAGGTACGACAATCGCTCCGCCGCTACTTCTTCTGCATGGCAGGGACCCATAATGGTAAAATAATTATCAATACTAAAATCAAATTTTGCCCTGAGGTAATCATTGAGTAAAAGATTGTGCTGCGGCAGCATTCCTTTAACAGCGGAAATGATCTTTTTCCGGTTCAGCATTTTACCGGGTATACCTGTAAATAACTGCGTTACATAAGCCGAAGGGGTAACTATTACAATATGATCGGAAGCAGCTATTGTTTTTTGAGGGTCGGTAAACAACTTTAACAACCCGGTATCAAAAGAAACGGAAGTAAGGTAGTTAGGATTATGCCTTCGCTTCCCGATATATTTTACCATTTCCCCGGTACGCACACACCAGTTAATACGCAACCCGTTATCAGTAAGCATCTTTACCAATGCCGTTCCCCAACTGCCGCTTCCTATAATTCCAAACTCCATTTGTGGTTTGTAGTTTATGGTTTATAGTTTAGTTTGTGCCTGCGCCTCCGCATATAACATAGTATAAACAGCTTATTTCTTTATTTCAAACAATTGATCTTTTGGAACAACTTTCACTTTTGTTCCGGACTTAAGCGTTTTACTTACGATAGTATATGGACCGGTTATCACTTCCTCTCCCTCGTTAAGTCCCTGTATTATTTCAATATTATTGATATCCTGTATACCGGTTTTAACAGGCACCAGCTTTACGGTATTATCTTTTTGCAAAACAAAAGCCACTTCCAGCATATTATCAGCACTGTTAGTACTATTGGTATTATTATTATTAACATTATCCGGTGGAGATGCCACAGCTTTGGGTTTATCAGACGCCGCAGTGGCAGTATCACCTTTATCGCGCGTGGTAACAGCGTTAATGGGCACAACGATCACATTATGATTGGTACGCGTTTGAATATCGGCACTGGCGCTCATTCCGGGGCGGAAAGGAAATTTCCTGGGGCGGGAAGGATCAATAAGATCAGCATACGACTCCCGCAGTATACGTACCCTCACCTCGTAATTGGTTACATCGGTTGACGAAGAAACTGACGAAGCGCTCTGCGTTGCCGCTCCTTTTTGGCTACTGGCAATTTGTGTTACAAGTCCCGTGAACTTCCTGTTATTGTATGCATCTACCTCAATCACCGCAGTATCGCCGATATTTATTTTCTGTACGTCGTTTTCACCCACTTCTACCCGTATTTCAAAAATGCTGATGTCTGCAATGCGCATCATTTCCGTACCAGCCATCATGGAATTGCCTACTACCCGTTCGCCCTTTTTTACATTCAGCAGCGACACAACACCTTCCATAGGAGAAAGCAACGCGGTGCGGCTCAGGTCTTTATTCGCCTTGGCAAGATTAGCGGCAGCGCTTTGCACCTGGGCCTGGTTGCTGCGTATGCTTTGCTGCGCTGCATTATAATTTGCCTGCGCGGTATTTAATGTATTCTCCGCCTGCTCAAACTCCGATTTTGAAATTACTTTATCCGCCAGCAATTGTTTCTGCCGGTCGTACGTGAGTTTTGCAAGGTCAAGCGCGGATTTTAAAGCGGCCAACTGTGCCTCTGCATTTGATACAAGAGACTGCTGCCCGGAAACCTGGGCAGCCGCCTGGTCGCGTTGTGTGGCATAGATATCCGCATAAATTCTTGCAAGCACCTGTCCTTTCTTTACGCTATCGCCTTCCTGCACATTCAGCTCGGTAATTTCGCCGGATACGTCGGGGCTTATTTTCACTTCAATTTCGGGATATACTTTACCGCTGGCAGTTACTATCTCCGTAATATCCTTACGGCTTGCTTTTTCGGCCGATACTTTTACCCCTTCATCCTTACCTATCACACCGGTTTTTTTCAATGCCACCAGCAATATCACCAGCAATACCAGGCTAATAATGATCCACCATAATTTTTTATTCATATTTACATGTGTTAAGTAAAGTGAAGGTTACAATTTAATACCCTGTCCTTTGTAAAACTCCAGCACTTTCATTTTAAAAACATAATCGAACTGGGCAATTAACGCGTTGATCTTAGCTTCGGCTAATGTATTCTGGTTGCTTAACCATTGAATGGTTTGCAGCACCCCTATTTCATAACGCCTGGTAGCATAATCAAACGCCTTTTGGGCAGACTGAACGGATTTTACACTGGCATTGTACTTTTCAAAAGCTCCCAATGCCTGGTTATACGCGTCGTAAATATCCCGCTTCATATTCAGCTTTTCCTGGTCGGCCAGTAACTGCTGGTTGTATATATTTAACTTACGCCTTTCTACATTCGTTCTTGCAGCAAGCCCGTTGAAAATAGGAATATTAACACTGAAGCCTATATTCTGTCCAAAGTTATTATTGAGCTGCGTAAAATACGGAGTGCGCTGATAACCGGAATACAATCGTTGCGTCATAAGGGAATTAACTTCCGGCGCGCCTGCCCCCGTACCAACAGTACCAATTACCGGTTTATACTCTATAAAATTTCCTATACCTTCTCTCACCTGGCTGTTAGACAACCCGCTAAGCTGCCCCCACAAAGAAACGGTAGGATATAACTGGCCGCGCGCAGCTTTATAATTTTTTTCGGCCGCCAGTAACCTTAAATTATTCACCCTGAACTGGGGTAATGAATTCAGTCCCATTTCATAAATAACGGCAGGTGATAATTCCAGTATATTATCAACAGGAATAGATTCCACAGGAGGCATCTCCACCTGGAAAAGGGTATCTGCAGGTAAATTCAGGGCGTTCTTCAACTGGAGTATGGATAACTCAATATTGGTTTTTGCCTGTATCCAGTTAGCGCTGTCAACTCCTGCCTGGGCTTCAAGCTCTGCGGCATTCAGCTCAGGTAATGCTCCCGCGTCTACCTGTTTCCGGGTATTATCGAACTGCGCGCGCGACTGGTTCAGGCGGGTTTCGTATACATTTGCCTGCTGTACATTAAACATTACCTGCAGGTAAAGATTAGCCACGTTCAACGAAACATCGTTTTTTACTTTTTCTTCCTGTAACGCCTCAGCTTCTGCCGTAAGTTTATTCGCCGCCGTAGTATTGCTTTTGCTGAACCAGTTGAACAAAGTAACATTACTGCTGATACCTGCATTGGTTTGAAAAAAAGACTGGGTAGAGTACGTGTAATTTACCTGGTCTACCGAACGGCCAAAGTTCCAGCCGCCCTGGTAATTACCATTCAGCGTGGGGTATTGTGAAAATTTACTCTGTTTATAATCAAGCTGAGATAAGTTAGCCTGTATATGCTGTTGGCGAACCTGAACGTTGTGCTCCCTTGCATACTCTACGCACCTTCGCAAATCCCACTTGTCCTGCGCTTGTGTAGGTAGGTTAGCAAACAAGGCAACAAATAGCGCCAGGCAAAATACTTGTTTTCTCATGCAACAAATTTATAATATCCACGAATGAAATAACCACCTGCCGGCGTTGGTTCCTCCGTTGATACTACAAATATTCAACTAAAAATACATTTGGCAAAACCTCTTATATAGTATTTAACGCTTGCTCCAGATCCGAAACAATATATTCCGGCTCTTCCTGCCCGATATATAACCGCAACATCCTGTGTTCTTTTTTTGTAATATCATACCTGCCAGGCTGTACAGTAGCACAAGCCGGGATGATCAACGACTCATATCCACCCCAGCTTACAGCCATTAATATATGTTGCAGATTTTCGCAGAATGTTACCACATCTTCTACCTTATTTACTTTTAAAAAAAAGGACAATAGCCCGCATCCGCCCTGCATCTGGCGTTTAGCCAGTTCATATTGCGGAAAATCTTCGTTTAAAGGGAAAATAACAGATTCTACTTTAGGATGATCCTGTAAAAAACGGGTAACACTGGCAGTATTGCGGGTTACTTTTTCAAGACGAACGGGTAAAGTTCTTAGCCCCCTGATCAGCAGCCAGGCGTTAAACGGAGATATGCCGTTGCCCGAAGTAGACATTTCGTTTTCAAAAATCTTCCGCATCATTTTACCGGTTCCGCATACAACACCGGCAACCACGTCACTATGCCCTCCTATATACTTTGTAGCCGATTGTAAGGAGATATCTATACCCATTGATAATGGTTTCTGATAAACAGGAGTACAATAGCTGTTATCGCATATAGTAAGGATATTTTTGGAACGCGCCAGTTTGCTTACCGCCTGCAGATCCTGCAGCTCAAAATACCAGGAGTTAGGAGATTCAAGATAAATGATAGTAGTATTGGAACGGATGGCATTTTCAAAATTTTGGATATCAGTCCCATCTATGTAAGTAGTAGTTACACCAAACCTGGGCAATATATTATCAAACAGTTTTTGCGCCCAGGTATATGGCTTCCTCACACTCACAATATGGTCGCCTGCTTTTACATTGGCCATTACAGATGCATAGATGGCGGAGGAGCCGCTGTTAAATACCAGGCAGTCTTCCGCCCCGTCGAGCGCTGCCAGCTTTTTACGAAGTATATCTACTGTAGGATTCAACCCTTTGCTGTAAATATACCCGCCGTACTCATCATAAAAACGATTGCGCATATCCGCTACCGTTCTAAAAGCAAAATTGCTGGTTTGTATAATGGGGGGAGCTACAGCATTGAAATAATTTTCACGGTCTTCGCCCAGCTCATTGATGATGTATGAAATATCCATAATGATTTATAAATGCTTTCGGTGATAAAAAATAAAATATACAACTGCCAGTATCACAAGCAATATTAATCCCGTAAGTGCTGCAAATGGCTTATCTATAATAACGGCAATGGCAATACCCGCATACGCTAACACAAATATAACCGCCAGGAAAGGCGTCCATCTTGTCCATGCGCCTTTGATATTTTCGCTATTTTTCTTTCTATATCGCAAAACAAATATAGTTGCCGCCGAAGTGCTCATGCCTATACTATCCAGGAAGATGCTGAAGCCAAGGATATTATCAACGCCTTTTCCAAAAAAAGTAATGATAATGGTAATAAGCGAAAATACAGTCAACCCGCCGGTCAACGCCAGTGTTTTACTATTACGTATTGAAAAAAAAGCCGGCAGTACTTTATCGTGGCTCATCGCGTACATTACACGCGGGTTGCTCATAAGACTGATATTTACATATGCCAGCACAGACAGGAACATCATACCGTCAAATACTTTTGCTCCAATGGTGCCAAACCATGCTTCAGACAATAAGGCGCCCACTGCCGATGCGTTTTTCATTTGTTCATACCCTATTACTTCGGTATAAGCATAGTTAATTCCCATGTATAAAACTATCACCACAATCATTCCACTTATAATCGCCTTCGGGAAAATATTCGTTGCCTGTATTTCACTACCAAAATTGATGGTTTGCTGGTAACCGCCGTACGAAAAAAATACCGGCACCAGGCTTACCATAAAAAGTGTAAGCCAACCTTCTTTTTCTATGTTATAAGACCCTGCGCTTTCGAGGTATCCGTGCGGAGTCACCGTTACGCCCCTTACTATGCTGGCAATAAGCAATAACATGAGTGCCAGCTTTATTACAGTTAATACATTTAATGTACGACTGCTGGTTTGCAAGCCAAAAAGATTAACCGTATAAAAAAGACCAACCGCCACAATAGAAATGGTTACATTGAACAAAGTGCCCGACGGCGCTCCAAACAAAAGGTCGCTCACATAATCTGCCCCTATCAAAGCCACTACTCCCAGGGAGGCGGCATTGCTGATCAGTATCAATGCGTTTACGGTAAACCCTACTGCCGGGTGATAACACTCGGAAAAAACTCTATAATACCCTCCCATTACCGGCAATCGCAGGCCTATTTCCGCATAAGTTAAAGCCCCGCACAATGCAACCAAACCACCCGTTAGCCATACTGCAAAAAAGATGGAAGATGTGCCGGAAGATGCGGCCACTTTAGCCGGCGTACCAAATATGCCCATACCAATAACAAGGCTTACCACAATAACGGTAAGAGAAAAATAGCCTAACTGGTTTTTAGCTGTCATGCAATCGCGTTATTCATTTATAGTGATCTTTTGAATACTTGCCGGCAGCCATACCTGCATATCGTTGGCGCCCCGGTTGTTCCAGCTAAAATAAGGTATAGCGGTAATTTTTTGTGTTTGCGTAGATACTGACAACCCATTATTACCGACAGTTACGACAGGCGCTTCAAACCGAACTACGTTTACACCTCCCAGTAAGGAAGCTTCGTAAGATGTTTGAAATGTTGTATTATCCGGCAGTATTACATTTCCTGACTTTAGTCCGCCTTTTTCTCCTTCAATGCAATATACCATAGGTCCATATTGTAAAGCCACCTTGTTTACATTCTGTTTTACCTCCGAATTACTAACAATTCTCCGCACTTTCATCGGCAGTTCCATCGTTACCCTATCTCCTTTCTTCCAGTTTCGTTTTATTACCGCGTATCCATTATCCGTACTATATGAAACAGTTTCTCCATTCACCATTACAACAGGTTGATCATTCTGCTGGTCAGTATAGTGGTACAGGTTTCCGGGAACAGGTGTTGCCAGCCAGCCGGGAATGCGTAACCGCAGTTCAAACAATTGCTTTTTAGCCGGTGAAACCGTAAGCTTTACATTTCCTTTCCAGGGATAACCTGTTTCCATTGCCAACGCTATTTTATTTTTCCCTTGTTGCACAACGGTATTGCTTCCCACAAATAAATTCACCCATACGGCACTGGCAGAAGTTCCGTAAATGTAATTTCCTACTGAGCTAACCAGCCGGGCGATATTAGAAGGGCAACAGGCTGTTCCAAACCATTCACGGCGGCTGTACCCGCCTTCTGAAGCCAAAGGATTGCCATAAAAAAAACGGTCGCCGGTGAGTGACAAACCATCCAATGCCCCGTTATATAAGCTTCTTTCCAGCACATCAATATACTGCGCATTACCCGAAAGCATATTCATGCGTTGATTCCAGAATACCATACCCACGGAAGCACAGGTTTCGCAATAAGCAGTTTTGTTAGGGAGATCATACGGCTGCCCGAAACCTTCATTCTTACCCTGTGCGCCAATACCGCCGGTTATATACATATGCCGGAACACTACATCCTGCCATATTGAATCCATAGCCGTAATATACCCGGCATCGTTCGTAACAGCAGCAACATCGGCTGCCCCGGTATACAAATACATGGCACGTACCGCATGCCCGGTTATTTTCCGTTGATCCTTTACCGGTAGTCCATCCTGGCAATAATCAGGATCTTTCCATTGGTCCCATATCACGCCTTTGCCATTGCCATATCCCCGCTGCCGGAGAAACCAGTCGGATAGTTCCAGGTATTTCTTATTTTTTGTGTGATGATACAGCTTCATCAATGCCAGCTCAATTTCCTGGTGGCCGCTCACCCAGGAACGGTTTTGTTTGCGAAAAACCGAATCAATATGATCGGCAAAACGGATAGCAGTATTCAGCAACTTATCTTTTCCGGTTGTATTATAATAGGCAATGCCCGCTTCAATAAGATGACCGGCGCAGTAGTCTTCATGCTTTTCCATGTCGGTCCAGCGCTTATTGATGTCTGTGAGCACATAATACGTATTCAGGTAACCGTCCTGTAACTGTGCCGCGGCAATTTTATCTATCCATTCATCCGTATTTTTTTCCAATGCGGCATCAGGATGGTTTTTTAATGAATACGCGATCGCTTCTATAGCCTTGTACACATCCGAATCATCATAGTAAATACCCTCATGTTTACCTGAGCGTTTAGCAGCTTTTTCAAAATTCCGGATACGGCCGGTTTTATCCTGGGTATAGCTCACACAGGCATTCAGTGTAGCAGTGGCAACTGTTTCCATCTTCGGTTTCCAGAATGGATCCGTAATCGTTACTTCAGAGAAATTAACCGGGTACACTTTCTGTAACGAGTTTTGCGCATGAGCAGCAATCGCTCCACCCAAAAACATGGATGCTATTAATAATTTTCCTTTCATTGATTGTTCCTGTATTTACATTTTTTGATACAAATAGTCAATTTACAACAGAATATTGTTGAAGTAATGGTATGGTCATTAATTATTTATCTCTTCACGTTCAGACTAATTAATCATTTGAGGTGCTATATGGCTGATCATACTTAAATAAATTTCTATCATTAATTACACGATTAAACAAATATCTTCCAGGCACCTGAATTGTTGTTATTAACTATGCCGGTAATATATTTTTCTAATCTTTGGCGGTGATGTTCGGGAATCAATGGCATCTGGTTTAGTGTTATCAGGATAAAGTGAGTATAAAGATTATAATGTTCTAATTTCATGATCAGCGGTTATATAAGGTAATAAGGTAAGGCGTACAGATGAGTCTCTGTTACTAAGGTAATAAGGTTTTTGGAATACGATTTTTTAACAGCGCCTCAAATTATTAATTAGCCTCCCGCTTTCGCACTTGCACATTTTCAAATTTCCATATTTCCAAACTCATTCCCTGTCTTTCACGCACCTGAACCCTACTGTTGCATTCCGTTCAAAACCCTGGCTCACGCGCAGCAGGAACTGCCGGTAATGTAATTCTCTCGGGCCGCCCTGCACATACCACCAGCTACTTGAAGGTTTGAAATAAGAGCCTCCTTTCATCATAATATACCTGTAGCTCCCGCTCATATACAAATCGTTGGTCAATTGCCATACACAACCCACCAGGTCCTGCAGCCCAAACGCGTTCGCACCATTGGGATAGCTGCCCACAGGATATAACTTCCCATCCCCCATGTTACACATTGTTGAATCAATACCTTCCAGGGCCGATACCGTCAACGTTTCATTTACTACATGTTGCGTGCGTGTAACCGGGCTTGTTTGTTTCCATGGCCATTCATTCCCTTCTTCTGTTTGAGCGGCATACTGCCATTCTATTTCGGTTGGCAACCTTTTTCCCGTCCATTTTGCATACGCTTTCGCGTCCTCATAACTAATGTATACAACCGGAAAATTTTCCATACCCGCCGGTATCTTTCCTTTTACCCAATGTTTCAGGTAGTTAGCAGTATCTGAGGGTTTATACCCGGAAGCTTTAATAAAAGAAAAATACTTTGCATTGGTAACCGGAAATTGATCCATATAAAAAGAAGGCATAATAAAGCTACTGTCTTTATCCTGTGTTGGATATGAAATAAATTCATCGCCATGTGTAGGCTTAAAAACAAATTTCCCTTTTGGGATCAGCACCATGTCTTCCGGCACTACCGGCACTGTTTTGGTTTTAGTAACTGATGATATTCTTCTTGCTTCACCGGCAGGCACTGTAACAACCTGTTCATCCAGTAATATGCCTTTGTCCATCAATTGTATTACAAAATCTCCTTCATATCTGCCGAAATGCTGAAACAATGATAGCTGGTGCTTACCGGGTTTTAATATCAACGGATTTTTATCATAAGCCGGATGCCCTGCCCATATTCTTATTTCATCGCTCTTCAACGCTGAAACAATATTTACAATATCTCCGTCGCGTTCTGCAGTTATTAAAACGGGCAACTTTGCTATGCAATCCACTTCCCCTTCATTATTAGTGCCGAGATATTTTTTATGAAAAGCGCTGGTTTCCGCTTCTATCCACCATTTATTTTGCTTTTGTCGGGGAGCGAGTAAGCGATGATGCCACAGGTCCACAAAATGATAGTCAGTGTCGGGCTTCACTTCAAAAAGATAATCTTTATATCCTTCAGATCTGATACTGTAGATGGTATATATTGTTTTACCCGGAAGGCTCCATTCATTCACCCATATACTGTCTGCTGTGGTTTCAATCAATGGCTTATAACCACGCGATACAAAATTGTATGTATTCTCCCGGAGTATCCTGCTTGTACGCCCCAGGTATTTATATTGTTCTTCCGCCCAGGCAGGTTGACCCGGCGCCATAATATTCATCTCTGTACCATAGCCGTTAAAAAAAGAGGTAGCAAATTCCCGTTGTACTCTTTCCTTGTACAATTCCGTTACCCGGTAAATGGTAAATTCGGGCTTAATAAGTTTATTAAGGTTAAGCATAGGCGCATAATACAACGCATTATGCACCCTGCCCGACACAATGCCCGGCATATCCTTGGGTACTGCCATTCCCTCACTATACATTATCACACCGGGCCTTACTTTGTCGGCCGCGTCCTGTAGCTCTTTACTTGATTCTCCCTTTGTATCCAGCACCATTCCATCGGCAGATGTGGCAGCGATCAGTTTTGAAATGCCTTCAAAATGATTTTCACTACGCGTACTTTCATCCCAGGGATTATAACATATAAAAAGTTTCGTACCCTGCCTGCGCAACTGATCCGCCATCTTCTTCATAGCAATAGTACCACCCGGTAAATCGCTGAACATATCGAACTGGTTCCGCTGGTCAAGCCCCAGTGTAGGCCAGGTTGGCCATAAGCTTATAAAATCATCTCCGCCATATAGTTTTTTGCCCCTGGCGGCAAACTCATTCAAATGAAACTTGCCACCGGTATAGTCATAATAAAACTTATCCCAGTTCATCATCAGGTGATTTACATAAGTATGTCTTACCCATTGAAGATCTTTCCTTTCATACAATGTATTATCAAATTTTTCAAGATCATATAACCATCTTTCCTGGAATACACGCTGCAATGCCGCATGCCAGTCGCCGCTCACTATTTCGGCATATAACTCATGCTCAACTGTACCGCCGGGAAATAATTTCGTTTCAAAGCGGGTCCGCGTACCTTTTGTAATACCTGCCCGGTTTCGCCTAAGCAAGCCTGTAAGCTGATGATCACCGCCCATTTGTATTGTACAAAAGCCGAGATCCCAGGCATTGTCGGGCACAATTATGTTTACGGGTTGTTTACCGGGAATAAATAAATGTGTACGCGACAACCCGTGTTTTCCTGACCCTGTTATATATACTTTCTGTTTTTCTTCACCAAAGGGAACTACGTTTTCAAGCTGTATTGTATCGCTTCCGGTGTTTGTGAACAGTACAGATGCCTGCATGCCTGATGCGGTTTTTGTTACCTCCGTTACCTGTATATGCAATTTGCCGGCAAAACCGCTTTGCTGGTTTGAGTAGTACAATTTATTGTTCAGGACAAAGCTTACCAATGGCAGGCTTACCTGTGTTTTATGATTGCCGGTATAAATACTCTGAACAGAAAGCGAATCAGCCGAAAGTTCCCACGATGTTAAAACAGGTTGTGCAGATACGGCATTACACAATATAGCACTCAACAGCAACAGCAAGTTTCTCTTCATATTCTTTTTATGATACAGGAAAGTGGTAAAATCAGTAAAGTTTGCCAGGTATAACGACAAACTTTACTGTAGCTTAAAAATATGCTTTTCATAAGTTCCTGCTGCTAAGGCAATATCATTTCAACAAATGTTTTACCATCTGTGAGCAAGAGGTATTTTGTTTTAAGCTTTGCCTTACCTGCGCCATCTGTGGCTATGAGATAGAAAAAACCCGGCTCTTGTAATTCCTGCTTTTCAAATACAACTTTCCCGTCGGCAGCAGTTTGTTTTGTGGCAACCGCGCCTGTTTCGGTATTCCATGCCGCCTCATCGTTATATAGCTGTACAGAGGCGTTATTAACAGGTTGCGCCGTTGCATTTATAACGGTTATCTGTAATGCAGGTGGAGTAGCATTCACAATATCTGCTACCAGGTCTCTTTCGCATGAAGTAAGTGTTGCCGTAATCAACAGGAACAGGCAAAGGTGATATTTCAATATTTTTTTCATTTTACAATAGTATTTGCTGGTGATCAATTACATTTCATTTCCTTCTCCACCAAATGTGTAAAAAGGCATTTGATGTAGTATCAGCTCATTAGCCGGAACCGGGAAATGAAACAAGGTGCCGGGTCTTAGCTCCCCTCTTCTCCTTCTGTCGAAAAAGCCCAGGTGCGGATATACAAAATCAGACTCTACATAACGCTCATAAAACACAGCATTCAGCAGGTCTGTTTCTGATTCGATTCCGGTTAATGCAGGCAGGTTGCCTTTAGTTACACGTGTATTATTAATGAGAGTAGCAGCTTCAGTAGCCGGCTTACCCGAACGTATAGCAGCTTCGGCTTTCAGCAAATCATTTTCCGCCTTTAAAAAATGGGGGAAAAAGCCGGACGAAGTATTAGACATTTCCTCATAACGTACATACTTATACTCGCTCAGCATGTTGTATCCTCTTGTTGAGGGATTCCATCCAGTATGACGTCCCATATAGTTAAAATAAGTAGTAAGCCTTTTATCAGGTGAAGTAATTTGACCTAATTCGGTAACACCATCCGGACGGGGATATACTGCGTGAGGGTCTGATGGCGCCATCATATTAAGAACACGTTGATGTACGCGTATCCAGTCCCATGTCATCAGGTCAAAATGACTCATCAGATCGCGGGAGATCACCTTTCCATTCCAACCGTCTTTCCATTGAATTCCCCAATCTTCAATCACACCATCCGAAGCGTAGGTATACACTTTATTCCAGTCTACCTGTGCAATGAGCGCAGGGGTACGCGGGCTGCATGCCAGTATCCTTGCAGCCATAGAGCTCGCCAGGGCTTTCAGAGAGGCATTGTCGAAACTCTTGTTGGGCAGCATTTCGATCGGGTCAGTAAAAGTATTACTGTTGCAGATGGAAATACTTTTATCAATAGAAGCAATAGCGAAATTAATTACCTCTGAATAGGGTTTCAATTCGTAATCAAACATATCAAAGTCGGTATTCTCATCAACGATAAACGATTTGTCATACAACAAACCGAGATGCCCGTATAACATCCCCTGCAACAGGTATGCATGTGCCAGCATATTCTGCGTATGATCGGTATTTCCAACCTTCACTTTTTTACCTTCTGTAGTTAAGGCTTTGATGATGCGGTTTACCATAGGTATACCGCTGAAGAAACCATACCAGGCGGCGGCGGGAGGAGACAACACAACATCATCTACCAATTCGTTGGGTACAACAGTACGCGGAACTTTATAATAATCAAATGAGCTCCAGCTTCCGTAGCCCGATGTTATTACCTCGGCATTGGTGAACGAAAAAGTAGGACTTGCCGCAACAGCCGTATTCCAGAAGCTGTTGTATGCACCGCTTAAAATGGAAGGATAGGTTTCAGTTGCTGCCAGCACAATATCACTGCCTGGTGCATTCTCATTTTTAACATCCAGCGATTTTTTACATGCCGTTGTAACCAGCAACATCAGCGCGGATAGTATATAAAAACACTTTTTCATATTTTAATTTTTTCTTTTTAGAATGTAATGGCGAGGTTGCCGCTGAAGGTGCGGTAAACAGGGTAACTGTGCACGTCAAACTTCAGAATATTACCATCCAGTCCTTCCTGGTTACTGCCTGTTTCGGGACTATATCCTGTATACTTTGTAAGCATGAATACATTTCTTGCTACCATACCCACCCGGATATTCGAAAGCGTTAGTTTGCCAATCCGGATATTTTTAAAATCATAATTAACACCCAGTTCGCGCAGCGCAAAAAAGTCTGCATCCTCTACAAAATATTCATTGTTCCATTCCTTAAGCTTTACATAATATCGCTCAGGTTTGCGGTCGCTGTAAGGTTTACCCGATTGATCCAGTTCGGCACTTGCTACAGTATAGCGCCGTGTATGGTTGTATGTTTGTCCGCCGTTCTGCCAGGAGAATAAGGCAAAAACATTAAAGCCGTACACTGTAAGGTTGTTCGACATATTCATATTGAAATTGGGATTCACATTCCCGATATACGCATTTACCGGAACTCCTTTATTGTCAGTAATATATACCGGCTCTTCCTCCGGTGTTCCTATTTGCGCGGTGCGCACTACATATCCTTCGTTGTTGATCGTAAATACATCCGCAACATTCCGTCCTTCCGGCACCTGGTTCATTACATCTTCCAGCGAATGCGCCCACTTACGTCCATAAAGAGTTCCAAACGTTAGGCCTTCTTCTATCCTGAAAATTCCGGCAGACACAATAGCATAGCCTGAACGGTTCAGCTTCGTTACTTTCTGACGGTTACGATCAAATATCAGGCTCATATCCCAGGTAACATTTTTGCTTTCTATCAGTGTTCCTCTCAATATCCATTCAAATGATGAAGTTTTGATTTCAGCGGCATTTTGATATTGCAGTGAAGCTCCCGTAATGGCTGAAACAGGAACGGGCAGGATAAGATCTTTACTTAATCCCTGCGCGTAATTAAACGTAAAGCTGAAGCGCTTGAGGAAATTGACATCTAATCCAAGTTCAGCTTCCTGGTTAACCGAAGGTTTCAGGTTCCTGTTACCCAATGTTGATTGAGCGCCGATAGCGCCGTTTACAAAAGCAAACGTTTCATATTGCGCTTCAAAAGGTGGACGCAAACCAGCAGTTCCATATGCGGCACGTAGCTTCAACTCATCAATACCGGGTATCTTAATATCTTCTGAAATACGCCATGCGCCTGCTACACGATAAAATGTTTTCCAGCGCACATCAGCACCGAACAGCGATACACCATCTCTGCGCACCAGCGCATCCAGGATGTATTTCCCTTTGTAATCCGTGCTTAATACCCCGGAGTAGTTATTGGCAATAGTTTGTGCTTTATAAGAGCTTCCGTTTTGTGTAGCAGCCTGGCTAACATTGGTAATATCCATGCCCAGTACGGCGAGGTTAATGCCGCTGGCACTTACATATTCATACTTTGCATTTTCATACAGGTATTGCACTTTAAAACGCATATTGAGATCGCCAAATCTGCGCGTATGTGCCACATCTACCTGTACGGTTTGAGCAATATCATTGCCGGAGGTTTTGTTGATAGAGCCATTGTCCGTAAGTGTGGGATCGCTCACTCTTAATTTTCCTTTGGGAGATATAAAAAGCGATTGAGTATTACCGTTATCCAACCCGTAAGAGAAATCTACAGAAGTATGTGTAAAAGGTTGATATTTCAATGCATAATTTCCTAAAAACCGTTGCCGGTCGGTTTCATTTCTTGAATTGTTGATATCGTACAGGGGATTACCGATCAGTGCATTGATCTTATTAGGATTTACCAGGTAAGGAGTTCCGTTGAGGTTGGGTTGCAGCAGATCAGCATCCGGGTCGCTCTGCATAAAATTACTCCATACGCCTGCTCCCCGTCCATCAATGTCTGAAGCAGCATATAAATTGGAAGTAGAGAATTTTAATTTATCGGATAACTTATAGTCAATATTTACCTTAACATTGGTTCGGCTTTGGCCCTTTGTTAACCTTACCACACCTGCCTCCTGTGTATTTTGTACCGAAGTATATATAGAAGCTTTTCCATCGGTACTTTTACCGGCAAATGAAAGATAGTTAGTGAAATATTCACCAGGATTAAAAAATTCCTTTCCCTGGTTGATCAATCGTGGATAAGGATTATCCATTAATCCATCAGGAGAAGGTTTGGTATAGTCTACCTGTCCATTGACTACTTCAAAATTAGTGGCGGTAGACCGTTTAGGAATAAAGCCTATCGTGCTTCGTCCATATTCGGTACGGAAATTCACTACTGTTTTACCGGCATCCAGTTGCTGGCCGCGTTTGGTAATAATGTTGATCACGCCGTTGGCTGCCCTTGATCCGTACAATGAAGATCCCGCCGCTCCTTTTACCACTTCGATAGAGGCAATATCTTCAGCGTTCAGGTCCTGCAGGTTGCCTTCCGTAAGTACACCATCAATAATGATCAATGGATTGTTAGATCCGTAAATTTGCTTTGCCGCCCTTAGCTGGATATTAGTACCGCTGCCCGGGTCGCCGGTCTTATTCAGCTTGATACCGGCAACCTTACCCTGAAGCACACCCGCAGCATCGGTAGCGGGTACATTTTTAAAAGCTTTTTCATCAATTTTTTCAACAGAGAAGGGAACCTTTTTTTGAGAAGTAGCGCCACCAACACCGGTAACCACTACATCCGCCAGCGTTTCCGCTTCTGTTTCCATTTCTACATTTACAAAAGCACCTGCAGCAACTTTTATGGTTACCGTTTTAAAACCTACCGAAGAAATAACGATTGTTTCATTGGATGCGGCCGAATTATAGTTCAGCGCAAACAGTCCGTCGGCATCAGAGATAGTTGTTGCATTTGAACCGGACAGCCTTACAGTAGCACCCTGTACAGGAGCAGCATCGGCCTGGTTTATTATTTTTCCCTTTATTGTTTTTTGCTGGGCAAACACATTACCGGCAGCAAGCAGCAGCAGCAACAGTAAATACTGTGCCTGTAACCGCATTTTTTTCCTCATATCAGCATGTTTTAGTGAACAGTTACGAAATATCGTTTTCATAAATAAAATTAGAATAGCCCCGGAGTATATTGAACTAAATGCAAGAAAATCAATCGGTAACGTTGCCGGAAACGTTACCAGATCAGGTAATAAAATTTAAAACCATTATTATCTGATTAATAATTACTCACCCCTTTGCTATAGTGGGCACTGCTCCCTTTCCGGGAGGAGGGAACTGTGGTAAGGTGGGTAATTGACCGAAACAGGTTTGTGAATTACATTCAACAATATCACTGAGACAATAATGACAAACAAAAAATACCGAAGTAAATTATTATGTAGCTTAGTTCTTTTACAACGATTATTGTGTGCATCTACAATATTTTTCAATACCTTTGCCACCTCTCCTTGCGTGGTGGCCTGTGTCGTTTCAGACAAGACAGGATTAGAACTACTATCAAGGAGTTTTTCTTTTAACGTTACTTCGTGCAGATATAATCTGTTGTCTCCTTCTTTATTCTGCCTCACTACCGCAACAGCAAGTTGTGAATTGCTTTCAATTATTATGTAGCTTAGTTCTTTTACAACCAGCTGAAACTTCACCGGTATAAGCACCCTGTTGTGAATTGCTTTCAATTATTATGTAGCTTAGTTCTTTTACAACCGCCCTCCATACTCGCCACAAGCATAATAAGTTGTGAATTGCTTTCAATTATTATGTAGCTTAGTTCTTTTACAACTAAAACTTCAACCAAAGCCCCAAAATCCATGTTGTGAATTGCTTTCAATTATTATGTAGCTTAGTTCTTTTACAACCTGATTTTTTTTATGGCTAGGCTGTATCCTGTTGTGAATTGCTTTCAATTATTATGTAGCTTAGTTCTTTTACAACCTTGACCAAGAATGCGCAAAAAAAAGTTATGTTGTGAATTGCTTTCAATTATTATGTAGCTTAGTTCTTTTACAACTATATTATCTTTTGTAAGTGATCGTCTACGTTGTGAATTGCTTTCAATTATTATGTAGCTTAGTTCTTTTACAACGTTGTTTCTGTTTTTTGCTGCATTTTGATAGTTGTGAATTGCTTTCAATTATTATGTAGCTTAGTTCTTTTACAACTCTGAACATTATCACGAATAAGTTCTATTTGTTGTGAATTGCTTTCAATTATTATGTAGCTTAGTTCTTTTACAACTATTTTGAATTTGCAAAACATTTTAAGTCTGTTGTGAATTGCTTTCAATTATTATGTAGCTTAGTTCTTTTACAACATGTTGTTATTTTCGTTCATTATTTAATTGTTGTGAATTGCTTTCAATTATTATGTAGCTTAGTTCTTTTACAACTTACATTCTATTCTGCCGTAGAGCTTCAGGGTTGTGAATTGCTTTCAATTATTATGTAGCTTAGTTCTTTTACAACGCCATCGTAACTGTTAGAGTTGGCTATATGTTGTGAATTGCTTTCAATTATTATGTAGCTTAGTTCTTTTACAACGTGCAATTTGTTCTTTAACTTCAGATTCTGGTTGTGAATTGCTTTCAATTATTATGTAGCTTAGTTCTTTTACAACGTTGTTTCTGTTTTTTGTTGCATTTCGGTAGTTGTGAATTGCTTTCAATTATTATGTAGCTTAGTTCTTTTACAACAATATTCTCACGTATAGCACTCCATGCTATGTTGTGAATTGCTTTCAATTATTATGTAGCTTAGTTCTTTTACAACCCCTAATATATCAAGTACATTAGGGCTTTGTTGTGAATTGCTTTCAATTATTATGTAGCTTAGTTCTTTTACAACGTTGTTTCTGTTTTTTGTTGCATTACCGTAGTTGTGAATTGCTTTCAATTATTATGTAGCTTAGTTCTTTTACAACCAGCTCATCGCAACGATGACCGGTTGCCTGGTTGTGAATTGCTTTCAATTATTATGTAGCTTAGTTCTTTTACAACTCGCCATTTGAGAGGTGGGGGAGTTATATTGTTGTGAATTGCTTTCAATTATTATGTAGCTTAGTTCTTTTACAACTTGAACCGTGCTGGCGTTCAGAAGAATGATGTTGTGAATTGCTTTCAATTATTATGTAGCTTAGTTCTTTTACAACGTTAGCAGGGTACTGGCGCAGCTTTGCTACGTTGTGAATTGCTTTCAATTATTATGTAGCTTAGTTCTTTTACAACATCCGCGAGATATTAGATCGTTATGCGCGTGTTGTGAATTGCTTTCAATTATTATGTAGCTTAGTTCTTTTACAACCCATTCTAATCATGCCTGTATACTGATTTGTTGTGAATTGCTTTCAATTATTATGTAGCTTAGTTCTTTTACAACCAAATATTTTTTATTCTCCATTTGACTATTGTTGTGAATTGCTTTCAATTATTATGTAGCTTAGTTCTTTTACAACGGACTTTATAGAGTGTACGCCGGGCAAGCGGTTGTGAATTGCTTTCAATTATTATGTAGCTTAGTTCTTTTACAACAATGATCGTTGTACTAAATCACACGAATAGTTGTGAATTGCTTTCAATTATTATGTAGCTTAGTTCTTTTACAACATTCCTTCGCGAACATGTGTGCGTTCAGCAGTTGTGAATTGCTTTCAATTATTATGTAGCTTAGTTCTTTTACAACTCTCAGCCATTATGCGCCAGTAAAACGTATGTTGTGAATTGCTTTCAATTATTATGTAGCTTAGTTCTTTTACAACAAGCGAATTTGATAACACAAAAACGATAACGTTGTGAATTGCTTTCAATTATTATGTAGCTTAGTTCTTTTACAACGTAAGGAGATATGCAATCACACATTTGGGTGTTGTGAATTGCTTTCAATTATTATGTAGCTTAGTTCTTTTACAACATCTTCCGCTTCTTCCTCAAGTTGAGCATTGTTGTGAATTGCTTTCAATTATTATGTAGCTTAGTTCTTTTACAACTTTTGCTCTGCTTGTTCTTTTTGTGGTTGAGTTGTGAATTGCTTTCAATTATTATGTAGCTTAGTTCTTTTACAACTGGAATATCAGCGACATGAACTGCCGAGTCGTTGTGAATTGCTTTCAATTATTATGTAGCTTAGTTCTTTTACAACTCAAACGTTAAATCGAAAAAATTTCGATTCGTTGTGAATTGCTTTCAATTATTATGTAGCTTAGTTCTTTTACAACGAAGATCATCAAGTAACATCTGGGATGTTGTTGTGAATTGCTTTCAATTATTATGTAGCTTAGTTCTTTTACAACACGATCCTTATAGTAACGCGGCATGGCAATGTTGTGAATTGCTTTCAATTATTATGTAGCTTAGTTCTTTTACAACCGGTTCGTTTGATGCCTAAGTTCGGTACGCGTTGTGAATTGCTTTCAATTATTATGTAGCTTAGTTCTTTTACAACGTTTGCAATGCGTATAAGAAGATTGCGCAAGTTGTGAATTGCTTTCAATTATTATGTAGCTTAGTTCTTTTACAACCATCTGGGATGTTATTTCTTTTTCTTGCTGGTTGTGAATTGCTTTCAATTATTATGTAGCTTAGTTCTTTTACAACGTGGGGAAGTCTTTCTTTTCATGATTGTTAGTTGTGAATTGCTTTCAATTATTATGTAGCTTAGTTCTTTTACAACGTTATTTCTTTTTCTTGTTGCATCGTTGTAGTTGTGAATTGCTTTCAATTATTATGTAGCTTAGTTCTTTTACAACGTTATTTCTTTTTCTTGTTGCATTCTTGTAGTTGTGAATTGCTTTCAATTATTATGTAGCTTAGTTCTTTTACAACTTATTTCTTTTTCTTGTTGCATTCTCGTAGTTGTGAATTGCTTTCAATTATTATGTAGCTTAGTTCTTTTACAACTCTCTCTAGGCTGAAGCCTCGTCCTGAGGAGTTGTGAATTGCTTTCAATTATTATGTAGCTTAGTTCTTTTACAACGTTATTTCTTTTTCTTGTTGCATCGATGTAGTTGTGAATTGCTTTCAATTATTATGTAGCTTAGTTCTTTTACAACTTATTTCTTTTTCTTGTTGCATCGATGTAGTTGTGAATTGCTTTCAATTATTATGTAGCTTAGTTCTTTTACAACTGCCACACGGAGCTATTATGTTCTGTCCGCGTTGTGAATTGCTTTCAATTATTATGTAGCTTAGTTCTTTTACAACCGTAAGCGCTTGAAAAATTTTTGAAGCGGCGTTGTGAATTGCTTTCAATTATTATGTAGCTTAGTTCTTTTACAACTTTTTGTAATATTTAAGTGAAAGATTTATAGTTGTGAATTGCTTTCAATTATTATGTAGCTTAGTTCTTTTACAACACGAGCATCTGAACTCTGAACACCAAAGTGGTTGTGAATTGCTTTCAATTATTATGTAGCTTAGTTCTTTTACAACCATGCATCGCTTTAATGTGTTTATTCACTAGTTGTGAATTGCTTTCAATTATTATGTAGCTTAGTTCTTTTACAACGTTTCTGTTTTTTTGTGCATTTTTGTACATGTTGTGAATTGCTTTCAATTATTATGTAGCTTAGTTCTTTTACAACATCATTCTTCTGAACACCGGCAGAATTCAAGTTGTGAATTGCTTTCAATTATTATGTAGCTTAGTTCTTTTACAACTCATTCTTCTGAACACCGGCAGAATTTAAGTT
Organism: Chitinophagaceae bacterium; assembly: GCA_019638595.1. Lineage (GTDB taxonomy): Bacteria > Bacteroidota > Bacteroidia > Chitinophagales > Chitinophagaceae > Agriterribacter. The sequence goes on along the minus strand of JAHBTJ010000020.1, from coordinate 111,995 downwards.
GTGAATTGCTTTCAATTATTATGTAGCTTAGTTCTTTTACAACGGTAAGTGTTACAAACAACGCAGATCGTGAGTTGTGAATTGCTTTCAATTATTATGTAGCTTAGTTCTTTTACAACATTCGGCATTTTCATTATATACCTAATTAGTTGTGAATTGCTTTCAATTATTATGTAGCTTAGTTCTTTTACAACCTGTATGGTTGTTTTTACTATTTCCATACGGTTGTGAATTGCTTTCAATTATTATGTAGCTTAGTTCTTTTACAACATAAACTTTGCCGGTATCCACTACTGGGGCGTTGTGAATTGCTTTCAATTATTATGTAGCTTAGTTCTTTTACAACTTTCATTACCGCTCTAAATTTTGACAAATAGTTGTGAATTGCTTTCAATTATTATGTAGCTTAGTTCTTTTACAACAAATAACACCCGTTAACCTGATCAAATCCAGTTGTGAATTGCTTTCAATTATTATGTAGCTTAGTTCTTTTACAACTGATATGTAGGCTTCTGTTTTAGTCATTCCGTTGTGAATTGCTTTCAATTATTATGTAGCTTAGTTCTTTTACAACGCCCACGGCAGGCACACACAAGACAGGGCGTTGTGAATTGCTTTCAATTATTATGTAGCTTAGTTCTTTTACAACAGAAATCGGGTAAATGCTTGTTTTTGAATTGTTTGAGTGGGTTTGCAGGATGAAAAAAGCGGTCGAAAAAGCGATTTTTTTATTCCTGATTTCCTAAAAGCTGCTTAATAAACCTATAAGGTTTGCAGGGCTGCAGAGCCGCGCGGCAAACCTTATAGGTTTTGTCAAAAGGCTCAGAAAATACAGCTTTTTTGTTCGGCGATTTTGTAATTTGTATAATGACCAATTATCATATTCCGCTGCTACCCGGCGAAAAATACCATATTCTCAGTAGAGCTGTTGGCAATGAACAGTTGTTCTTAACTGGGGAAAACTACTGTTTTTTTCTTGAGCGGTATAAAAAATATGTATCCCCGATAGCCGATACCTACTGTTATTCTCTTCTGCCCAATCATTTTCATTTCCTGGTGAAAATAAAAGAAGAGCCTGCAATTTTCCGTCTCCCGGATAAACAAATTCCCCCGGAGCAACTTCCTGCAATGATTATGCTGCAATTTTCAAAATTGCTTAACAGCTATGCCAAAGCCTATAACAAAGCTAATTCGAGGAAAGGATCATTGTTTATAGATTTTTTAAGAAGAGTAGCAATAGAAAAGGAGGAGCAGTTCGGCGCAACTGTATTCTATATTCATAAAAATCCTGTTCATCACGGGTGTTGTAAGGCAATGGAAGATTGGAAATGGTCATCTTATAATACGATGTTTTCTCAAAAGCCGACAATGCTTTTACGCGATGAGGTGCTTGATTGGTTTGGCGGTTTAAAAGGCTTTACCGATTATCATAGCCAGCCGGTTTACTTGAAAAGGGCTGTTGGCCTCGAATAAATCTATAGGGTTTGCCGAGCAGGAAAGCAGTTGAATAAAAACCTATAAGGTTTGCCGCCCGGCTATGCAGCGCTGCAAACCTTATAGGTTTAATGCCTGTTAAAACAACTCTAACTGCTGCGCCATCGGCGGTGTTTCAGCCGGTTCCTTTCCCCTGAAAATTTCCATCATACCAAATTGCTTGTCGGTAATGCACATAATGCCCACATGTCCCCTGGCGGGTAAAATTTTTTTCACCCGTTTTATATGTACATCGGCGTTTTCCTTGCTGGCGCAATGCCGCAGGTAAATGCTGAACTGGAACATATTGAAACCATCCGCCATAATTTCCTTCCGGAATTTGGCATAGATCTTCCTGTCTTTTTTGGTTTCCGTTGGAAGATCAAAAAATACAAGTACCCACATGATGCGATATGCGTTGAAGCGTTGAAACATATATAATAATACAGCCCCTCCGGCTCCCCGAAGGAGAGGGTTGCTACGCACAGCCCTGCGGTGCTGCTACGTAAATGAATATAAAAATGTTTTATGCCGGGTTCGGATGGATTCAGAAAACCTATCCGGTGAAAACCTATAAGGTTTGCCGCCCGGCTATGCAGCGCTGCAAACCTTATAGGTTCGGATATAATATTTTTCTTGCTTTTCCTTCATAACATTTTGCCAGGCTGGCAGTGGTTCGCTGCACCGCGTTCATTAACGGACTCTTCTGACCGTCAATCTGCACATCCATTGCCGGAATTTCAAGCAAAGCTTTCTTCATAGAGGGTGTCATATCAAGAAATTTACCGTTGCCTCTTATAATATGACAAACCACTTTGTCAACAAACGGCCGGTAGGGTTCCATAATATCATCAGCCAGGCAATAGGCATTGTATTGATTGCGGTGATGAATACCTAATGTAGGCAGCAGTCCGGAAGCTGTAAGACTGCGGGCAACCAACGCTCTTAATATGGCATATCCATAATTCAGCAGGTTATTGGGCGGTGGGCCTTGTGGGTATCTGCTGAATTCAAGAAAATCGGGAAACACCCTTTTCCAGTAATAAGCTGCGGCTTTAGCTTCATGATTTTCGCTGTCACCGCTTTTAACTTCCTTAGCATAAGTAAGCAGGAGCTTATATTCTTCCCTTTCCTGTTGAAGCAATGCTGCCTGGTTTTCTATTTTACAGGTAATGGTTTGCTGCCATAATTGCTTTTTTAACGGCATGGATGCTGCTATTTGTGCCTGGAATTTCTGGCTTTGCAAAGTGTTCCCGTCTAAGTTGAACATCATGCCCGTAGGATGGTGCTTATCATCGCAGGTAATCACTGCTGTATTATTGGCAAGCAGCTTTGCCATCAATGCCTGTGTAATAGTGATCTGCTGGTGATCCAGTATCAGTAACCCGATATCTTCAATGGGCGCCGATTTGGTTTCGCCGCTGTCGTGCATCTCAATCACCAGTTGATCATTTTTGGTTTTGAGATAGGCAGGATTGCCGAAATAAAGGGTTCGTTTGATCATGGGAAGCAGGGTTTATAGTAAATGGGTTGTAGCGCTTTATACTGTTGCGGGTTAGCTGTGAGTCTTCTAAGAGGGTATAACGGAGAGTAGGTGACCTGTTAATTACTTACAGAACCCTAATTTATTACTTTTTTTCCAAATACTCAACGTCTGCAATATCCCTGGTGCGACCGGTGGATTTTTTATTTTGAATAGGGTTAGTTTTTTCAGGCGGCATTGTCTTAGGTTATATAACAAAATTTCCCTGCTTACTTCCCTCTTTCCTTTCGTAAAACTATAAGGGATTTCCTTATAGTTGCTTTTTCGTAAGCCATACGGTTTTTCCCTCAAATTTCACATCAATCTGAGTTTGATTACAGGAAGTTTGGTAGATAATGATTTCGTTCATTTTAATATTCCCCAACTTTTACAATCTCTCCAATATGATTAATGCGGACTTTTACAATATTTCCTAAAGGCGGCAAACTCTTAATTTGCTGATAAGTTATTCCTTGTAGTTCCTTTTTAACGTCACTCGCTTTTGTTGCATCTAAATGATGTCTGAATTGGAAATCTCTTACAGTATTATTTCCATATTTTACAACAGAAAGAGTTTGCACCCTAAACAAATTTGGGCTTATCTGCTTCTTGTTTTTTGGGTCGAGCAAATCAATTTCTTTGGGATTGAAGTCTGTTTTGTCGTTCGGGAATACAAAGTATTCGTTTTGCTTCATGGTAAAGAGAAATTGCCAGCCTAACCCCTGATTGTATTGCTTATCAACAACCGGTAAATCTGCATTAACAAGCTGTACTGCTTCAAAAAGAGACACGACTCTTTCCTGCAAATTTCCTGTTTCATCCCGATAAATGGCTACGTGGTGATTATTGCCCGTACTTACAAAATCAACCGGTATTTTCTTTCCGGCATCATCTAACACATAATTTCCTTTATGGTCTTTTTTGTAATGAAGAAATTCGGCATTTTTCACGCCTGAAATGGTTACCCGCTTAATGGATATGCCTTTTGCTTCATTGAGCCAAATCGGGTTTTTATCCAAATCGGAGAAAGCTTTTTTCGGGTCGTTACCGTATTCCTGCAAGCGGTTTAACAAAATAGTCTTTACTTTTTGGTCTAAAACTTTTTGTATTGATTTTTCGTCTTTAAAATTTTCAGGCGTTACATCTTTACGTATTGAGTAATCTTCCTCCAACCAGGTTAGTTTAACGATTTCAGGCAATGTTTCCGTTTTTGCTTCGTTCAGATAAATCGGGTTTTTACTCAAAGCATTTTTACCCGCAAATGCTTTTTTCGGGTCGTTGCCGTTTTCTTTAAGCCGCTGAAGCAATACAGCTTTATATAGGGGGTTGCTTACTTTATTGATTGTTTCTTCATCAAATTTTGTTCCTACTTTTTCCTCTTTGTTTACATAATATTGATACCTGCCGTAAACGGTTTCTTTGTGCAATTGTCCCCTTGGCGTGAGTTCTGTCTTTACTTTTTCACCGTTTTTAGATTTGGTTTTGTTCTTGTTTTTGGTGACCACTTTGTTCTTGGCTTTGTGCGAAATCAATACATTTTCCAAATGTTTTTTGGCTTGTTCTCTAAAATTCAGGATTGGCAAATTGAATATGCGCTTTTTATTGCCTTCGTCATCGTACTCCCAATGTGTCAGCTTTTCTTCAATGCCCCTAATGTTTTTGTATTCTTTATGTGTTTCATTATAGCGGGCATTGAGATGGTTCAAATAGTTGATATGCTGATGTTTGGTAAAAGCCACCGTCAACGCATCCATAGCGTGGTGGCGGTGGTCGTTGCGTTTGCTCCAATCGGTTATCCGCTCTTTGAACGTACCATCTTTTTTCTCCACCATTTCGGTTAGGCCCAATGATTTGAATTTCTCAAAATTCAGCTCCTGCATAATATTCACCAAACCCCAGTCCTCACGAAGCCTGTCGGTAATGCTGCCCGATGTGGAAACTACCGAACGGGTAATCTCATACAGCATATTTTTCGCTTTTTTGGCAATATATTGGCTGTCTCTCAAATCTCTTTCGATAAAACCATCGCCAATCTCGCTTTCTTTTTTGAGCAGTTTTTGGTATTTGGCTTTGGAAATGCCATCTTCTTTAGCTTTGTACAAAGCCTCTATCCCTGATTTGTATTCTTCTGCTTTTTCGTTTCCAAATTTACTTTCGATATAATCATAAGCCGTTTTGTTTCCCTTGTCCAAATTGGTTTGGCGATAGATAACCGTTTTGTTAGAGAAACTGTCGTCAAAAAGTTTTGATTGCGGAATAATATGGTCAATATCTATTTGCTTGCTGAACAGGATTTCCCTCGGAATGTATTGATTAGTATATAAATCCTTGTAACCGTTATTCTTTAATTCCTCGTATAAACGATAGCGAATAATGTCGTTTCGGGTTGGGGTTTTAACGCCAAATTCCGTTTGCAACAGTTTAAAAATCTTCTCGCGAGCCAGCTTTGCCGCACTGATATTCGTTGTCATTTCCGCCCGTTCTTTGGCATTTTTCTTTAGCTCACGAGCCAGCTCGATACGTATTTCATCGAAACGGAAGTACGGGTCTTTTGCTCTGTTGGTTTCAATCAGCGTGTTTACCACATTCACCATCTGGTTGAGGATTTTCTCTACCACAGGATTACGCAGGCTGTTCTTTTTGAGCAAATCCAGTTTATCTTTTAACGGGCGGCTGGCAATTTCTTCTTTCGTCAATGAGGAAGCGGAATGACGATAGTCAGCCAGTTCGCAAGCCGTGCTGTACTGGTTTTCTTTGATATATGGACAGATTTTCCGCATCGCCTTGGTCGAAAGATTTCCGTAGTCGTCAGATAAAGTGATATTGGCTAAAAGCTGGCTATGCTCTCTTTTAAACCCAAATTTTTTTTCCAATAATTCGTACAGCTTTTCATTGCCACTTGGCGAATCATCGCCCTCGTAAGAATGAAGCAAATGCCACAACTGATACGATTTTTGTTTTTCAAAATCCTTTCCGTCCAGTTCTGCATTAAATTCTAAAATTTCGGTATTGATGTTTAGGGTTTCAAAAATGGATTTGACCATCTTTTTGATTTCGGCAGCAGAAACGTTCAAATCATCTAACTCAACTTCGTCTTTGTTGGATTTTACCTTTAGCAGATCCTTTACATCGTACCCCTCCAGTTCCAAAATTTTCAGATATGCTTCATACAACGATTTGCTGGTGCGGTTGCCTTCCAATGTCGAATAATTCAATTCCCAATCAGCAGGTTTATAGCCCAGTATCTCAATGATTTTAGCCGAAGTCAGGTTGCCTTTGATGTTCAGCTCATCGAACAAAATTCGCTTGGTTTCTAAATCGAATACAAAAATTTCTTTTTCTTCATCGAATAAGGAAACCTGGTTGTTTTCCTTTACAACCCGTTTCCGGCTTCCTTTTTTACGAACCAAAACATTGTTCAGTACCTGCCAAATCTTAAACTCCTGAAACAAAGGCGAAGATTTGGGTGCAACTTTTAAACCGATGGTTTTCTTCTTGCCGTTAACCTCTACTTCTTTGCTTTCAAACTCACAAAAACTAATCAATCCTTTTTGCGATTTTAGTTTTCGCTGATAAAAAATAACAATATCGCGGATTTCGGTTTTTAATTCTTCTGTCAGTTCGGGGTGATATTTTTGCTGTTCATTCCATATCGCTTCAAATTCATCCAGATAATCCTGCCGGTAAAACACCTGGTTTTTCAGCCGTGTATGCGGATTTTGCTGCAATTGTTTGTAGAGATATTGCCCTACGGTTTCTTTATTGAAATAAAGCTCCTTGCTTCTGTCCGAAATAGCGCCCAGATAACCGCTCGAATTATTGAGATTACTGTTGATTTCTGTTATCACATAAGCCGCCTCTTCTTTTTCCAACTGCTTAGAAATAGCTTCGCTCCGCCATCTGTAGGCCTGTAGTTTCTTTTCCTCCCGGTTGCCTTTGTTTTCGGCCGTATTGAATTGATATTTACCCCAAAACGAAGCCGAAGTAGCCCGTTGTCCCTTTCCTTTTAATTCCAAATAAAATTCATCTGTGAAAATTTCGGGATAAAACTCTTTTTGCCTGTTCCACACCTTATCAAACTCCGCCTGTAAATCGGAACGGTAAAAATCGGGGATATGTTTTTTACCCTCTTTCAGTAATTGGTAAGCCAGTTGCCCCGGCGTAAGGTTTTCTTCATACAAACGTTTGGCAACAGCCATTCCGTCAATGGCTTGTCCTTCGTCCTCGTTTTTGGCTTTCCGGCTGCTTTTGTAACCGCGTTTTTTGTTAATCGCCAAAAACACACGAGCCAGTTCTTCTTTTTCTAACTTTTCTTTTGTCGCTTTTGCACGCAAATACCAGGTTTGGTGCGTTGTGTTTTTTCCCTCCTCAGCCAGAATGGTATCCTTTGTAATAATGTTTGCTTTCAATAAAGCATCTATCAGGTTTTTTCGCCTGTCCTGATAGCGGTCGAGATTTCGTCTTGCCCCGCGTTTTAAGGTTCTGTCCGCATTGACCGAAACAGGCTTGCCTTTTTCAAAATTGGTTTGTTCATCCGTAGTCAATGGGTTCACACGAACGCCAATTCTTTCTATTGATGATTGCTCAGGGTTTTCGCCTTCGGTAATTTGGGCAAATCCGATGGAAGTGGTGCCGAGGTCAAGGCCAAGAATAGTTTTGGGATGTGGCATAGCAATGATTTGGTAGGTAAATATAGTATTTTTAAAAAATAAAAAAACTCATACTAATCTATCTTCTATATATTTGTATGTGTGGGGAAATATACTATATCTAATTAACTTGAGATTAGTATGTTGTGAATTGCTTTTACTCCCCACATTTTTTGACATTTGATAAATATATGTTTTTTAATTTATTCATAGATGAAAGCGGGGATCACGGATTGAATAACCTCAACCCGAATTTTCCTTTGTTCCTGCTATGTGGAGTTGTTATTTCAAGTGGAGAATATGAATTATTACGACAAGATTTTAATACGATAAAGCGATCTATATGGCAAAGCGAAAATGTCATTTTTCACTCCCGTGACATACGGAAATGCGAGAAAGAATTTAAGTATTTATTCGACTTAGTATTAAAGGCAAGCTTTTATCAGCAATTGGATAATGTTATTGCATCCAGAAATTACAGGATTATAGCTTCAGCAATAAAGAAGGATAATTACATAAGGAAATATGGCAGGATTTCAGACGATGTTTATGAGATTGGTCTATCATTCATAATTGAACGGGCGATTTTTTTCCTTGACGATCTCAAAATCAAAATTAGCGGGCTAAATATCATTATTGAAAAGAGAGGCAAAAAAGAAGATAAAAAGCTGGAAGAACATTTTCAAAGAATTTTATCAAGAGGAACCGGCTATGTAACCCCAGAAAGAATACAAGCGTATAATTTATCCATTCAATTTAAATCGAAGAAAGAAAATATTAATGGACTTCAATTGGCTGATTTGATTGCATACCCGATAGCCCGTTATGTTTTAGAACCTCACAGGGTCAATCCATCCTTTGAAGTATTCAAGCATAAATTCTATAACAAGAATGGAAAACGTTATGGATTAAAAAATTTTCCCTAAAAACAAAGCCGGATTGCTCCGGCTTCATTCCGATTGGGGACACCCCGATCCAAATAGTTCACATCAAAGGTACAAAAGAATGTTGTGAATTGAAAGCAATTCACAACCAAAGGGGATTCTTACCCTCCCTTACATACTCCTATTCTCAAATAATTATATTACAATCTGTTATACATGATATTGTCCTTGATTGCAACTACATCCTTTTTAAATTTTAAATATCACGCAGAGTACTTATATTTACAACTGAAAGCAATTCACAATAAGGATTATTCCGTTGTGAAAACATTTAGTGCCTCGTCTATCTACGGGGCTTTTTTATTCCCTTAGCTCTCCTACTTGAAATTACGGACAAGGGTTTATGAAGATGATATTGCAGGTATTACAAGCAACCGGGTTGAAGCGTTAATTTACAAATTTTATATGAAAATAACAGCAGGTTTTTGTGTTTTAAGGAGTAACTCTTAGAGGCTATAAACGTTGTGTGTAGATACAAGAGCCGGCAGATTTTACCTTCAGTGAGAAAAGTTCTCACAAATGAAAAAGTGCTTTATCATTTATGCATCCATTAATTCGGTTCGAAATGAACGGCTGCGGTTCCTGTTATCTCGACTGAGCCGATACGAACGTTATAGTTTAATGTAACTTTCGCGAGGGAGAACTTTATTGCGGTATTTACTTATTTCTGATTTTGTCGCAATGAAAATGGTTCTCACTGAAGGTAGATCCATTGGGCAGTAGTACCAATGCTAAGTAATAGCGCAAAAGTCAGGCAGATTTCTCCCTCGAAGCAAAGTGATTTAATTGAAGGCTCGGTGCCAATGACATTTCATCCAGCTTGCTATTTATCAACTGGTTATGAACTTAAATTTGTTGTTACACAAACTCAGTTTTCCTTTCAACTACAATCCCTCCGCTTTTTTCTGTTACTTTTTTGCGGAAAAAAGTAACCAAAAAGCCCCGCCTGAACGGTCTTCAGATCGGGCAGGCGCCCGAAATCCCCGCCTGACGGACGTCCGCCCGTGCCGGTACGGACGGGGCAGGGACTACGGCCGATTTCGTCCCGCCTTGCGGGATTGATGAAGCTTTAGTACTGTGAATTCAGCAACAGAGCCCTGATACGTTTGCTGATAACTTAGCCGACTTAGGATACTTACAAATCGGAAAGCTGTAACAAACAAATGCAACTTGTCACGCCACAATGATGGAGGCGCCGCCTAATTGGTAGCTCGAAATGACGGGAAACTACAGCGCCACCGGGAACTGGCTGATCCTTAATTTAGTACAACCGTAAGGTACCAGCGTAATATTTTCTGCGGGCTGATCTTTCAGATAACGGATAGGACTATACGGCAATGGCCCAGACGTTTCATTGTACAATTGCCATTCCGGAATTCGTTTAGCCTTCAAAGTTATCTCTACAGGGGCATCTTTATTATTCCATGGACGATCCGGAACCTTTTCTTTTATCTGTACTTTAAACATTGAAGCAGGTTGCTTTAATGCATCATCCCATAAGCCGTAATTCCAGGGCGATAACGGGCGCACTTCCCGATAGTCGCCGTATTTGTCCGTGCCTTTTACATTTTTCCAGCTTTCTTCAATACGCAGGGCATACACCAGCGGCCCCCTCTCCACCGCAACCGAATTGTTGAACCACCTGCTGGTCTTTACTTCCATAGGCAATTGCAATTCCACTTCATCTCCATCTTTCCATTTACGATTCACTTTTACGATCTGGCCTCCTTCAGGAGTCATCCAAACTTCTCCATTAATTGTGATGGACGCCTGTTTACACCACGAGGGTATGCGCAGATGCAACGGGAACAACAATTGCTTTTTCGAATGATACCTGAACTTTATTTTATCTGAAAAAGGATAATTGGTTTCTTCTGTAAATTTCACTTCCGATCCATCCGCCACTTTAGCCGTAATTTCTGAGGCTCCATACAGGAGGGCTGCCAGTCCCAGGTCTTCGGTAGCAAACCAAAGACTCTGCACAAATTTAGGCCAACCCTGGTGCATATTGGTGGTGCAGCAGGGAAACCCTGTGAGTACTCCAAAACACTGATCGGTACCATCGTAAGCTGTAACAAAATTCCGGTGGTGCCTGGTTACCATTACCTGGTTGGCCTGCTGGTAATACTGCCTGCCCACATAATTGTTTTCAACCTGTGCAGGCAAAGCGTTGTATGCGATCTTCTCAAGATGGTCCATCATTTTTACGTCGCCGATTATAGAAATCATATTTTCAAGCGAATACATCATTTCCACCGACGAACACAATTCCGAACCGTGTACAGGATCGTTTCCCCTCGTTAGCTCATCGGCGCCATACATACCCTGCGCCTGCCCCAGGTAGTGGCGGATATCCCTGAAAGCCTTATTCACTGCATCCACGTATTTCTGTTCGGGATGTTGCTGATAATAAATAAGCGGTTCTTTAATACCCTGCGCCAGGTTCACTGTATGGAATTTATAAGGGGTGGCTACATCGTCGGTATGCATAAAAGTACCATACCAGTCAAAAGATTGCCTGTGCACTATTTCGGCAAGATCGAGCAGGAATTTTTCACCTGTTATGTTGTACAACCAATATACCACCAGCAGGTTATCGCCGCCACGCTGCGAGCCCCACCACGAATAGTGACCAAGGGGTGTAAGAGGTAATGTTTTTAATTGATAACGCGCGTATTTTAACATCAGATCAATGACTCTTTTATCTTTCGTTGCATCATAATACTGCTGCAATACTTTCAGCATTACCATTTTAGGCCACCAGTCACGCGCTCTATCCCGCTGCAGACCGGCCTCTGGTTCAGGCTCTTTCTCCGGCGGAACCGGTCCAAAATAACCATCATTCATCTGGTGTTGCAAACTCCATTCAACCCACTCCTGCGCTTTTGCTTTTAATGCTTCATCATTCAGAATATAAGCAAGAGGTACCAGCCCATCTAACCAGTAAGGTCCCCGCTCCCACACATCACCGTCGCCACCCAGCCAGCCATTGCGTTTGCCCAATACCTGCGGATACAATTCATCCAGCTTGCCGCACATTCCGTTTTTCATATCTGCAAGTTGATGATACAACCAGCCTTTGGGTTGAATACTTCCGAGCGGTAATGCCATATAAGGTTTGGTGTGAAGCGGATAGCGGTTTTGAAGGTAGAATTGCCTGGTAGTATCCGGTAATGGAGCAGCAGCTATATTCATAGTAAAACATTTCAACAGCAGTAGGTAAATCAGTTTCTTCATGTTTCTAAATTAGAGCAAACAAAGTAAGCCGTTCAAATAATTGCCCTGTTTTCTGATATAACGTTACCGGTAACGTTTCCGGTAATTGGTTAAATTTGAAGAGGTTGGCTTACCGGTTACGTAAATGAATACTCTATATTGTTCAATGTTTGATATATTGAGAAATGAGCACTGCACAAGTAACAATTAAAGACCTTGCCCGTCAATTGAATATTTCTGTGTCTACCGTATCACGCGCGTTGCGCAATGCTCCGGATATCAATCCCGGAACAAAAAACGCGGTATTAAAACTTGCTGCCGAGCTTAGCTATGAGCCTAATGTAATGGCACAGGGGTTGGTAAAGAAAAAAACAAAAATCATCGGAGTTGTAGTACCCGCCATTCATTCTAATTATTTTTCGGATGCATTAAGTGGTATGACGGAAGTTGCCAATGCCTATGATTATCACCTGATGTTCTGCCAGAGTAATGAAGACGCGGGACAGGAAATACGAAGTATTAAAAAACTATTAGCCTGTCATGTAGACGGGCTGCTGATCTCTGTGTCGAAAGACACTAAAAACACCGCGGAATTTGAAAAAGTAAAACAGTTGGGCGTTCCTGTTGTAATGTTCGACAGAACGCTTCCGGATTTTACCTGTAGTAAAGTTATTGTAGATGAATACGAAGGTGCTTTTAAAGCAGTGGAACACCTTATCAGAAAAGGATGCAAAAGGATAGCCCACCTAGCAGGCCCGGTAAACGCATCTGTATCTGCCAACAGGATGAAAGGTTATATAGACGCCCTGGCAAAATACGGGTTGCCTGTAAATGACAAATTGATATTACGCTGCAATGCGTTTGAAGAAGACGCGCTGCCCGCCATCAAAAAAATTATTGCGAGCCGGCCTATGCCCGACGGTATCTTTTTTATTAATGATCTTTCGGCTATATCCGCTATTCAATACATGCAAAAAAAAGGAATCAATGTACCCGGCGATATCAAAGTGGCGGGTTTTAATGACGATCCCGTAAGTGCAGTCATACAACCATCCCTTACTACGGTTATGCAACCCAGTTATGAAGTAGGAAAGCTGGCAATTGGCATTTTGATTGACGCTATATTAAAACCTGAAAGCCCGGAACAAACTATTTCATTACGCACGAAACTGGTAATAAGAGATTCCACAAAGTAGCAGTGGTTGCAAGTCGCAGGTTACAGGTTGCACAACTACAAACCTCAAACCATAAACAATAAATCTCCTGAACCTGTATCCTGCAACCTGTAACAAAGTTTTATCCCAGGTAAGACCTCAGCATCCAGGCCATTTTTTCATGCTGCTTTAGTAAGCCGGTTAAAAAATCGCTGCTGCCTACATCTTTATATTTTTCATCAAACTCATCTATCTGTTTGCGCAGGTTGATAATTATCTTTTCATGATCGGCATCAAGGTTCGGAATTTGTTCTTTAAACCCTGTCGGTACGGCAGGTTCCTTTAAGGATGCCAGTTTCAGCAGTTCGCTCAGCCTGCCTTCCGCGTAGTAACCAATGGTGCGGATCCGCTCGGCTATTTCGTCAATTACTTCGGCAAGCTCGGTGTATTGTGCCTCATACAGCTTATGCAATTCCATAAAGCTGGGCCCTTCCACGTTCCAGTGGTAGCTGCGTGTTTTGTTATATAATACGTGTTCATCGGCCAGGATCTGGTTCAGGATTTTTGCAACGGACTGGCGGTTTTTCTCTGTGATGCCAATATTTACTTTAGCCATAATATATGTTTTTTACCTAAAGTACAAGAATTACACCATAACATAAAAACCTGCAATACCGGCATGGCTTACAGGTTTACATGACCGGCTCGGGGGAGTGTATTTGACCGGGAAAATTTCACGGATTTTGCACAAACCTTTTAGGGAGCATATATGTATCATAAGGGGATTTATTTCTACAAATCATTTTTTCATGCAGCTACAGTAATGATCTTACCTTATTGATCACCGGTTGCAATTGCGATGCATCCTGTCCGCCTGCGGTAGCCAGTGTTTTTTGCCCGCCGCCGCCGCCTTTTATCAGGGGCGCCACCTGCTCTTTGATGATCTTTCCCGCATCCAGGTTCCTGGCTGCCGCCACCACATCCGACATACCGATAGCTACAAATGGCTTGCCATCAATATTGGCGCATACAACCATTACATAATCGCGGAGATTGTTTTTTACATCAAAACAAAGTTTCTTTAATGCATCGGCATTGCTTACCTGTACTATCTGCCCTATGAAAGTTACACCGTTCACTATCTCATCTTTCTGTAAAAGTTCATTTCTCAACTGTACGAGTTGTCTCGCCTCCAGTCCTTCCACTTTTTTCTGCAGCGCGTTCTTTTCTTCCATCAGCTTTTCAATAGCTTTCAACGGATCTTTCGCTTTCAGCAGTTCACCAATGTGTTTGTACTGGCTTATTTTTTCAAAACTGTATTGTATAGCTGCGGTGCCGGTTAAGGCTTCTATACGGCGAACACCAGCCGCCACAGCAGATTCAGACGTTACGGTAAACAACCCGATCATGCCTGTATGCCCCACATGGGTGCCGCCACACAGCTCAATGGAATATTCAGGATCTATAATGACCACTCTTACCGCATCTCCGTATTTTTCGCCGAACAATGCCATGGCGCCCAGCTTTAAAGCTTCCTCTTTGGGCATTTCTTTAATAACAACAGGTATATTGGCTCTTATTTTTTCATTCACCAATAGTTCCACCCGGCGTAATTCTTCGTCTGTTACCTTAGCGAAATGCGAAAAATCGAAACGGAGCTCACCGGCAGATACCATAGAGCCTTTTTGTGCTACATGTTTACCCAGCACCTGCCGCAAGGCCGCATGCAATAAATGCGTAGCGGTATGATTGTACATGGTATACAATCTTTTCTCCCAGTTAACAGCGGCCGTTACAGGCAATGTAATATCGGCCGGCAAACGATCGGTAAAATGAATAAAAAGATCGTTCTCTTTCCGGGTATCGTTTACCGTTATTTTTTCGTCGCCAAACTGCAGGTAGCCGGTATCGCCCACCTGTCCGCCACTCTCCGCATAAAACGGGGTAGCTTCCAGCACCAGTTGGTATTGCTCTTTTCCTTTGGCTTTTACTTTCCGGTATTTTACTACCTGTGTATCTATCAGCAGGTCATTGTATCCCACAAAAGAGGTTTTGTCCGCCTTATGGATCTCTACCCAATCTTCCGTATCAATGGCAGTAGCAACGCGGGAGCGGTCCTTCTGCAACTGCATTTCGGTACTGAAGCCGGCTTCATCTATTTTCAAACCATTTTCCGATGCAATAAGTCGTGTAAGATCCGCAGGAAAACCATAAGTATCATACAATTCAAAAGCGTCTTTGCCGGAAATAATAGTGTCCGAATCATTCTTTTTGGCGCTGATAATGTCCTCGATCCTTTTTAACCCTTTTTCCAGCGTCCGTAAAAACGCATCTTCTTCTTCGCGTACTACTCTTGTTACAAACTCCGCCTGCTGGTATAGCTCGGGAAAAACATACTTGAACTGCAACGACAGCGTTACTACCAACTGATGCAATAAAGGTTGCTTATAATCGAGATAGGAATAATAATATCTCACTGCCCTTCTTAATATCCTCCGTATTACATATCCTGCACCGGTATTGGAAGGCAACTGCCCATCGGCAATGGTAAAGCTGATGGCGCGTATATGGTCGGCAATTACGCGAAAAGCTATCGCCTGCCGGCTGTTGCTGAAATCGTATTTTTTCCCGGTTATTTTTTCCGTGGCTTCAATGGTGCCGGTAAACACATCCGTATCGTAATTGGAGGTTTTACCCTGCAGCACCCGCACCAGGCGCTCAAAGCCCATACCGGTATCTACATGTTTGGCAGGCAGGGCATCAAGGCTTCCATTTTTTGAGCGATTGAATTGTATGAATACATTGTTCCAGATCTCTATCACCTGCGGATGATCGTTATTTACCAGCGTTTTGCCGTCTATCGCTTTTCTTTCATCATCAGGGCGACAGTCTACATGTATTTCGGTGCAGGGCCCGCAGGGACCGGTATCACCCATCTCCCAGAAATTGTCTTTCTTGCTACCCGGCAATATCCTGTCTTCCGCAATTACTTTCTTCCATTCATTGTATGCTTCTTCATCGCGGGGAAGATTTTCAGTCGCATCCCCTTCAAAAATGGTAACGTATAAACGATCTTCAGGAATGCCATATACTCCTGTAAGCAGCTCCCAGCTCCAGGCTATGGCTTCTTTTTTAAAATACCCGTTGGCGGGGTTTTGAGGATCGCCGAAGCTCCAGTTGCCCAGCATTTCAAACATGGTATGATGATAGGTATCTACCCCTACTTCCTCCAGGTCGTTGTGCTTACCGCTTACCCGTAAACATTTTTGCGTATCTGCCACGCGGGCATAAGGGGCTTTTTTATTGCCCAGGAAATAATCCTTGAACTGGTTCATTCCCGCGTTGGTAAACAATAATGTAGGATCATTTTTAATAACAATTGGCGCCGAAGGCACTATATGATGCCCTTTTGACTGAAAAAAATCAAGGAAAGCCTGCCGTATCTGTACTGAAGTCATCATAACTCCGTTATATTTTTTGTGGCGTTTGAATGTTTAAATTTTATATTTGCCTGCACCCCTTAGGGAGGGTGCGAAGGTAGTTAAATTATGGCTGGATTTTTGCCAGGCGTACAGACCCTGCTGCATGAAAAAAATAAAGTATTACTACAATACCAATACACTCCGTTATGAAAAGCTGGTGGTTCCCTTCAGGGTGAAGCTACTGCGTATACTCGGCTTTTTGGCCACGGCTTTGGTTACAGCCCTTATTATTGTGGTAATAGCCTTCCAGGTAATTGATTCACCTAAAGAACTGCTGATGCGCCAGGAAAACCAGCGCATTCGTGAAGATTACGTATTGCTGAATAACAAAGTAAAAGTGTTGCAGCAGCAAATGGTTGAGCTGGAAAAAAGGGACAACCACGTTTACCGCGAAATTTTTGAAGCCAATCCCATACCGGACAGCGCGCGTGCCAAAAGCATGGAAAAACAACAGGAAATAAAGCTGGCGGAAGGTATGGAGGATAATGAACTGGCTTATTCTATCGCTTCCACGCTCGACAACCTCACCAACCGGATGGCCTTTCAGACTAAATCGTATACCGATATTGAGCAAATGATCAAAGGAAAGGAAAAGCTGCTGGCCGCAACCCCTGCTATACAACCTGTCAGCAATAAGGACCTGAATCGCATTGCTTCCGGCTTCGGCTATCGTATAGACCCAGTATACAAAACGGTTAAAATGCATGCCGGGCTTGATTTTGCCGCTCCGCAAGGCACCCCTATTTACGCTACTGCCGATGGCGTGGTAAGGCTTTCGGGCAATACCGGCAATGGATACGGCAATCATATCATCATCAACCACGGGTATGGCTACGAAACCCTGTATGGGCATCAATATAAAACAAAAGCCAGGGCAGGACAAAGAGTAAAAAGGGGAGAACTGATTGGCTGGGTAGGCAGCACAGGTAAATCAACCGGTCCTCACCTGCACTACGAGGTGCACAAAAACGGGCGGCATATTGACCCGATTTACTTTTTCTACAACGACCTCACCCCCGAGCAGTTTGACCGCATTCTTAAAATTGCCGCATCGGGCAACCAGAGTTTTGATTAAATGTTAATAATTCCCGGCATTATTTTTTCGGCATACCGTTAATTTAGCATTATGTATAAACAACTCGACCTGTTTGCATCAACGGCAACAGAGCCGGAATTTCCGGGGCAGCAAGGCCTTCAGCCTCTTGTTACAGAAGAAACAGTTGTAGCAGAAGCCGAAGAAGAGATCGGTAGTGCCGGTATACTGCCTGAAGAAGAAGCATTTATTGTAACCTCCCCGGTTACTGAAAACATACCTGCCGCTGTTAAGGTTCCTGCTGCACGTGCAGCAAAAAAAGGTAAAAGAGGCCGTAAGTCGTTGAAAGAAATGGAAGAGGAAGCGTCTTATATAGCCATTCCGCCGGATGAGATCCTTTTTAAAAAACAATACTACAGTATTGGAGAGGTATCTGAAATGTTTGGATTAAATACATCACTGCTGCGTTACTGGGAAACAGAATTCGACATTCTAAAACCCCGAAAAAACCGTAAGGGCGACCGGCATTTCCGTCCGGAAGATATCAAGAACCTCACGCTCATCCATCATTTGCTCCGCCAGCGTAAATATACCATTGAAGGGGCCAAGGAATACCTGAAAAAGAACAAATCAAAAGCCCGGGAAAATTTTGAAATGATAGAGCGGCTGGAAAAAATAAGATCGTTTTTATTGGAATTGAAAGCGGGATTGTAAGAGAGCGATTTGAAATTTGAGATTTGATGGCTGTTTCAGGCTGCAAGTTACAGGTTTGAAGTTTCGGATTTATAGTGTGGTTTTCCAATAAACTATAAATTGCTGATCGCCGATAGCTTACGGCTGACAGCTCATTGCCCACCGCCCATTGCCCCCGCTCACAACTGAAATAAACATTTTTTAACAATCCATGGCTTTTCTTTTGTGGTAATAACAAAAGTTAAAGAAAAGATCAAGGGAAAATATTTGGTTTTTCATCCCGTTTTTTACAAGGCTTTAATTGTTCAATATATGACAAATCCGATCCGTATTTCCCTGGCAGCCTGTGCGGCTGCACTGTGCTTTGGATTTCAAAGCTTTACCAGCAGTAAAACCATTCTCAACGATGTTATTTCCGATACTTCATCCACCCATTCCAAAACACCCGAAACAAAAGCGACCAACGCCGCGGGTTACACACTTGTAATAAAAAAGAGCTCGTACGAAATGACCCTGTACGATTCGGAAGGCTGGTATGGCACTTACCCCGTTGTGTTTGGCAATAAAAAACAGGATGATAAAAAAATGGAAGGCGACAGGCTTACGCCGGAAGGTCATTTTAAAATCATTGGTAAAAAAATTCATAAGCAATGGGGGAAGTTTTTGATGCTTGACTATCCTACCAAAGAAAGCTATGAACGCTTTAATACCAGGAAAGCAACAGGTGAAATTCCTAAAAAGGCTACCATTGGCGGAGGCATTGGCATACACGGCACGCGCCCTAATGAAGAATGGGTAATAGACAAATTCATAAACTGGACGAGTGGATGTATTTCTGTGAGGTATAGTGATATGGACGAATTATATGACATGCTTCCCATAGGCACGGAAGTGGTCATTGAAAAATAATAGTCGGTATTGCACTTTACAGCATAGTCACTTTATACAGGGAGAACCGGTTGGGGTTCTCCTTTTTTTATTGAGTTAAGATAATTGCCGGTGTAGGGATGGCTTTAATTATCATATATCTGCCAAGCATTTCACTTCTTTACCAACCCGCGCTTATTATTACACGTATGTTAACACAACGGTTGCAGCGGTATTCGTCATTTTTCAATCTATTATAATGCACTCCGTATATGTAACTACAGAACGGATCTGAAATCCCCCCATGTGCCTGCGGGGGTTTTCTTTTTACGGTTAACATACACGTTACAACAAAAGCGCATTTGGTTTATCTTCAGCGGATGAAAAAACTGCTTTTACTAGGCTGCTTTATCCCCTTTATTATACAGGCGCAGGATACGGCAAAAAGTACCATGATGATACAAACCACAGGTAAGCTGCCGTTTCTTGAATATGGCCCCGGCGATGACAGGCTGGGCGGCGCTAAAATGACCTACCTCGACTCGGGAGTGATCATGCGGGTAGTAGATTCGGCAGACGGGGATTATATTGTTCAGCTATCAAAAAGTCACAAAGCATTTATAGCAAAGGAAAATACCAGGTTAAGTCCCGAAAAGATTCCCCGCCCGTATTATCTCACTTCCAGCTTTCGCGTATACGGCGATGAAACCTTCGACTATGTAACCATTAATATGGAGGAACGCCTCCCCTACCGGAGCCTGCATGAAATAAACCCTTCCAGGATTGTGATTGATTTATATGGCGCCACTTCCAATACCAACTGGATATCACAATTTGCCACGGCAAAAGAAATCAGGAATACCTGGTACGAACAAACGGAGGATGATGTAATGCGGATATATATAGAGCTGAAGCACAGGCAGCACTGGGGGCACTTTATTCAGTATGATAGTGCCGGGCAAAAGCTGGTAATACGCGTTAAACGGCAGCCACCCGTACTGAACATAAAACGATTGACCGTAGCAATAGACGCGGGGCATGGCGGCGATAACCTTGGAGCCTCCGGAGTGAGCAGTAAAATCCTGGAAAAAGATTATACGCTCCGCATTGCAAAAGAGCTGAACAGGCTTTTGAAAAAAAATAAGATCAAAACATATATGACCAGGGAAAAGGATACCAGCCTGAGCATGGTAGAAAGAGTGGAAATGCTGAGAGCCGCCAACCCCGATCTGCTGGTGAGCATTCACCTGAACTCTTCGGGCAATATGCTTATCAAAGGTACGAGCACTTATTACCGGTATATCGGCTTCAGACCGCTATCGCAATCTATACTTAACCGTATGCTGGAGCTGCAGCTTGTTGAAATAGGGAATGTGGGTAATTTTAATTTTGCGCTGAACGGCCCTACCGATTACCCTAACTGCCTTGTTGAAGTAGCGTTCTTAAGCAACCTGCAGGACGAAAAGCGGATACTGGATCCTAAGTTCCATACGGCTGTTGCACAAAAAATATACCTGGGCATTATGGACTGGTTAAAAAAAATACAATAATATTCATAAGTCAGCTTTCATGCATATACTTTCACTTCGTAAGTTTGCAAACCAAATCACTTAACAACCATCTCCTCATTTACCGGTAATTATAAATACACAGGCTATGGCAGAAAATAACCCGTTCATTCATCACGTTTACTTTTGGCTGAATAATCCCGATAGCAAAGAAGATTTTGACAGGCTGGTAGCAGGACTTAAAAAGCTATCGGCGGTTAAAACAATTCAAACATTTTATATTGGTAAACCCGCAGATACCAACCGCGATGTAATTGACCGCTCCTACAGCATTTCCTGGCTGGCGCTGTTCAATAACAAAGCCGACCAGGACAGCTATCAAACCGATCCCATCCATCTTACATTCGTGGAGGAATGTAAGCAACTCTGGAAAAAAGTGGTGGTATACGACTCTGTGAACGTATAACAATCCTGAGTTACTGCTCCTGTGTAAATGGTATTCCTGCCGCAACAGGCTTAAAATAAACGCGGCTATCGAAAACGCGAAAACCATCCTGCAACTGCAAAAAGAATACGGCTCTTTTAAGCAATGACTCAATCAGCATCATCCCCAAACCAGGAAGAATGGGTAAAGCTGTTTAAACAAAATTTAAAGTAAAAAATACACCGTGAGGAATCACGGTGTCTGATTTATACTTAAACTCCAAAAACTAAAACGTTGTTGTACTATATTGTTTACAGTAGTGCCTGCAGGCAACTGCTGTATGCATTGTTTTTGTTTGAATACCGGGAAAATATTTGCTATAGAAGCGTATTGACGGCAATTACGCGGTTGTTATACGCTATGCGCCTATGCACACTCTTGTACACACTCCTGTTGGAGAATGTGCGCGATACATGCAGGCGCATAATAACGTAATAAGATAATTGCAATCATCTAACGCATTTAACAGTTAGCCGCGCGATCCGGCGGATGCCAGGGACAGCTAAGAGCGAAGCTGATAACAGGAGTTACCAGGTCTCCTCCGTATATGGGTTGAAGCGCCGTAACGGCTGAGCTCCAGTAGCTGGTTTGCTGAAATATATAATCTCCCGAAAACTTGAAAGGAGAAAAAGAGGCGGTTTCTTTTGATTTCTGTTGTTCCGGACTTTTTTGTAAGTCGGTTACTAAACCTGCGAATTGATCCTGTACTGCCTGTACTTTATTTTTTATTTCGTTAGGAATGCAAAGCAATACCAGGGAATCGTTGTAGATTTTACGCATTACATACCTGTAGTGCGTGCCGTTCACAGTAACTTCTCCGTCAAAACGTTCAAATGCCGTCCAGTTGCTATGATAAGGAAGGTTCAACGGGATTTTAATTTCCAGCAGGTTTTCAGGGTTATACTGCTGCCGGTCGAGCTTTGCCTGCAATGCAACCGTTCCCTGCTGCTGCCAGTAATGCAATAAAATTTTGTACCCAAAAAGGTTAAAAAGAAAAACAAGAATGAGCAATATGCATGAAACCCGGCGCAAATGGTATTGTTTTATTACAGGAGTTTGGTAGCAATATACCTATTTTTTTATTATCGTGGAGTTTATCCGGTTACAAGTTTCAGGTTGGGGGTCTGTAGTTTATGGTGTGTGTTTTTGACAGCTTATAGCTGTGGCTGAAAGCTCTCAGCCGATCGCTCATAGCCCACTGCCCATAGCTGACAGCCATATCAGAAATTCTCCTACATATGATACTTTTTTGTATCCCGCTCGGTTTATAGACTTATTCTTATTTACTTTGCACCCGAATAAAAAGGATATATGAAAATCTTAATAACCGGCACAGCAGGATTTATTGGTTTCCACCTGGCAAATTACCTGATAAAAAGAGGAGATACCGTAGTAGGACTGGATAGCATGAACGAATATTACGATGTTAGCTTAAAGTACAGTCGCCTGGAAACTGCCGGCATAAAAAAGGAGCTGATCTCTTACAACAAGCTGGTAACCAGTAGTAAATATAGCAATTATCACTTCATTCAATTGCAATTGGAGGATAAGGCAAATCTTGAAAAATTGTTTTCCGAACAACAATTTGACAAGGTATGTAACCTGGCCGCACAGGCAGGGGTAAGATACAGCCTCACAAACCCTGATGCGTATGTTAACAGCAACATAGTAGGATTTTTAAACCTGTTGGAGTGTTGCAGGCACCATAATATCAAACACCTGGCTTATGCCAGCAGCTCAAGCGTATACGGCTTAAACGGCAAATCGCCATTTTCTACTTCAGACAATGTAGATCATCCCATATCGCTGTACGCTGCCAGTAAAAAAAGCAACGAATTGATGGCGCATACATACAGCCACCTGTTTAAAATACCCACTACGGGATTAAGGTTTTTTACCGTATACGGCCCGTGGGGCCGGCCGGATATGGCGCTCTTTCTCTTCACTAAAGCCATCCTGGAAAATAAGCCTATCCAGGTTTTCAACAACGGCGATATGGTTAGAGATTTTACCTACGTGGATGATATAGTAGAGGGAGTAGTAAGAGTGATTGACAATCCACCGGCAGGCAAAACGCAATGGGATGCCGCCCATCCCGATCCTTCTACCTCAACGGCTCCATACAAAATATACAATATCGGCAACAATAACCCCGTGCGCCTGATGGAGTTTATAGAAGCTATTGAAGAACATCTTGGCAAAAAAGCGGAAAAAGAGCTGTTGCCTATGCAGCCGGGTGATGTAGCCGCTACCTGTGCCGACGTGCAGGATCTCGTGACCGATCTTCACTATCAGCCTCAAACAAAGGTGCCGGCCGGCATTAAAAACTTTATTGAATGGTACCGCGATTACTATAAAAAATGACCCTGCTCTTGCCCGGCAGGTAAGGCGCCGGCAACAGGTATGCAACACAACAGGTATTAACCATATTAAACAACAAAAAAATTTTGCGCTTCGTTTGAATATCCTAACTTTGCCGCAGGAAAAGAACAAAAGAAGGGAACGGATCCGTTCCCTTCTTCATTTATCCAGATTATGAGCAGCGATGCAACAACGCAGGTAATTGAACAAATGATAGGGGTATTACTGGAAGATAGCCCGGATATTTTTCTGGTAGAAGTTAAAATAAAACCTACCAATAATGTGAAGGTTTTCCTGGATGCCGATAGTGGAATATCCATTGCCAAATGTGTTACCTACAACCGGGCCCTGTATAAGCAAATAGAAGCCGAAGCGATTTTTCCGAACGGCGATTTTTCCCTGGAAGTATCGTCGCCCGGGCTGGATGAGCCCCTTAAGCTTAAGCGCCAGTATAAAAAAAATACAGGCAGGAACGTAGAAGTGCTGTTAATGGACGGAACCAAAACGGAAGGAAAGCTGGTTGCTGTTGGCGAAAACGAAATAGTGGTGGAAGAAACAAAAGGCAGGAACAAGAAAAAGGAAATCATTCAACATAATATCTTTTTTGATAACATTAAAACAACAAAAATTCAAATTCAATTTTAACGATCCCTCCGGATGCGGTTTTGCCGCATTCTCCAAAGGATAAAAATGCTGTACTATGGCAAGTATTAATCTTATTGAATCCTTTCAGGATTTCAAGGACGCTGAAAATATTGATCGTCCTACATTAATGAAAGTGCTGGAAGATGTTTTTAAAACATTACTCCGTAAGAAATATGGCTCTGATGAGAATTTTGATGTGATCGTGAATACGGAAAAAGGAGACCTTGAGATTATTCACCGCCGCACAATTGTAGAAGACGGACAGGTAGAAAACCCGGTAGCGGAAATAGCTTACAGCGATGCCGTAAAAATTGAACCGGATTTTGAAGTGGGTGAAGAACTGTTCCAGGAAGTAGATATTCTTGACTTTGGACGCCGGGCGATCCTTGCCGCCAAGCAAACCCTGGCAAGCCGCATCAGCGATCTTAAAAAGAACAGCCTGGTGAAAAAATATGCCGACCGCGTAGGTGAGATCATCAGCGCCGAAGTATACCAGGTTTGGAAAAAAGAAGTGCTGCTGCTGGATGAAGACGGAAACGAGCTGATCATCCCCAAGTCGGAACAAATACCGTCCGACTATTTTAAAAAAGGCGAAAATGTTAAAGCGGTAGTTAAAAAGGTAGAGCTGAAAAATAATTCTCCTGTTATCATCCTGTCGCGCACGCATCCGTCATTTTTGGCCAAGCTGCTGGAAATTGAAGTGCCCGAAATTTTTGACGGGCTGATCGTAATACGCAAAATCGTTCGCGAGCCGGGCGAAAGAGCGAAGGTAGCCGTAGAATCGTACGATGACAGGATTGACCCTGTTGGCGCCTGCGTAGGTATGAAAGGCAGCCGCATACACGGTATAGTGCGCGAACTGAAAAATGAAAATATAGACGTAATTAACTGGACCAACAACATTCAACTGTTGATACAGCGTGCGTTAACCCCGGCAAAAGTGAGCTTTACGGAAATTGACGCCGAAAGAAAACATGCTAATGTATATCTGAAGCCCGACCATGTATCGCTTGCTATCGGGCGCAGGGGCGTAAACATTAAATTGGCCTGCGAGCTGGCAGGGTATGAAATAGATGTATTCCGTGATGATGAAGGACAAACCGAAGAATTTGACATTGACCTGGATGAATTTGCAGATGAAATTGATACATGGGTGATAGATGAGCTGAAACGCATTGGTTGCGATACAGCACGCAGTGTGCTTGACCTTACCACCGAAGAACTGGAAAGAAGAACCGACCTTGAAAAAGAAACCATTGACGAGGTAAGGAAAGTGCTGGAAGAAGAATTTGAAAAAGGATAACATTACCCCCCTTCCCCGTGGAAGCAGGTAATACATAAGAACAGAAAATAAACTATTCCCCGCTTATCAAGCGACAGGCAGGGAGCAAAAAAATATGGCGGAAATTAAATTACCACGCTTACTCGCAGCGGCAAAAGAGTTCAACATTGGGCAGGAAACATTAATTGACTTCCTGATCGGGAAAGGTTTTTCCAAGGACGAACTAAAGCCTACCAGCAAGCTTACAGAAGACATGTATTATTCCCTGCAACAGGAATTCTCGTCTGACAAAGCTGCCAAGGCAAAAAGTGACCAGATAGAAATCCCCAAGGGGAATGTACTGGAAGCCCGGAAGAAAAAGGATGAGGAAGAAATTCTCTTTAAAAAAGAAACGAAGAAAAAGGCGGAACCGCCCCAGGTAACCGTGGAACCGCCGGTAGCTCCGCCAGCCGTTGAGCCCGAAGTTCCGCCAACACCCAAAACAAACAAGGAGCCCCAGCCGGAAATAACTAAAATTGAAGCGCCGGAAATAGAAGGTCCCAAAGTGCTGGACAAGATAGATCTCAGCGCTATTGACTCTTCTACAAGACCCAAAAAAGGAAGCAAAAAGAAGGAAGAACCGGAAGAAAAAGCGCCTGTAAAAGAGGAAATAAAGCAGCCGGAAGTTATCGTCCCGTCAATAACGGGGGAAGAAGAAAAGGCACCGGTAGAAGATGTGGAAGCCGTGGAAGATGCTCCACCAGTTGAAGAAGACAACAAGGTTGTAGAAAATATACGGGCCGAAAAGCTGGAAGGCCCCAGGATCGTGGGCAAAATAACACTTCCTGTTGACGGTGAAACCCGTCCTTCTGCCAAACCGCAGGAAGAAAAAAGAAAGAGAAAACGCATCCCTATTGAAAAAAGGGATCAGCAGGGGCCGCGGCATGGGTCAGAAGATCATCAGCGCAAGGAAGGCGGCCCACGTACCACTATTCAAAAGCAGGGCGACCGTAACAGGCAGCAGGGTGGAAATAATGCCGGCGGCAACCGCTTCGGGCAGGGCAACCGGCAACAGGGAGGACGCAGAGATAGTAATATCCACCGCGAGGCTAAGGAAATTGATGCCAAAGAAATACAGGATAAGATCAGGGAAACCCAGGCAAAACTGGCAGGGGGATCGAGAGGCGCCGGCAAGAGCGCCAAGTCTAAGCTGCGCCGTGCACGGAGGGAAGAATTAGCCGAAAATATGGCGGGAGACGCTGCACAGGATAACAAGCTGCAGGTAACCGAGTTTGTTACAGTAAGTGAGCTTGCCAACCTGATGGATGTAAACTTTGCAGAAGTGATAGGCAAGTGTATGAGCTTGGGCATCATGGTATCCATCAACCAGCGCCTTGACGCGGAAGTAATAGAGCTGGTAGCCGCGGAATTTGGATTTGAAGTAGAATTTATAGGAGTAGACGATGTGGATGAGGAAGAAGAGGAAGAACTGGAAGATTTACCTGAAGAGCAGGAACCGAGGGCCCCGGTGATCACTATCATGGGGCATGTAGACCACGGTAAAACATCGTTGCTTGACTATATAAGAAGCGCTAACGTGGTAGCCGGAGAGGCCGGCGGCATTACCCAGCACATAGGCGCTTACCAGGTAACCACCGCTTCTGGCAAAAAGCTTACATTCCTCGATACACCTGGTCACGAAGCGTTTACGGCTATGCGTGCCCGTGGCGCCAAAGCCGCCGATGTGGCGATCATTGTAATATCGGCAGACGATGCCGTGATGCCTCAAACCCGCGAGGCTATCAGCCACGCGCAGGCAGCCAACCTGCCAATGGTATTCGCCATTAATAAAATTGATAAGGAAGGAGCCAATCCTGAAAAAATAAAGGAACAACTGGCAGGTATGAACCTGTTGGTAGAAGATTGGGGTGGCAAATATCAAAGCCAGGAAATTTCGGCCAAAAGCGGGTTGAACGTAGACCTGCTGCTCGAAAAAATATTGCTGGAAGCTGAATTGCTCGATCTAAAAGCCAACTCCCAGCGCGAAGCGGTAGGTACTATCATCGAGGCTTCGCTTGATAAGGGACGCGGCTATGTAGCTACCATGCTGGTGCAGAATGGCACCCTGAAACAGGGAGATATTGTAGTGAGCGGGCAGTTTTTCGGGCGCGCAAAAGCCATGTTCAATGAACGCAATCAGCGAATGGACGAAGCCGGACCTTCAACTCCCGTGCAGATCCTGGGGTTGAACGGCGCTCCGCAGGCGGGCGAGAAATTCAAAGTATACAACGATGAAAGTGAAGCGAAGGAAACTGCCAACCGCCGCGCGCAAATATTAAGGGAACAGGGCATACGAGCTAAAAAGCATATTACGCTCGACGAAATTGGCCGACGCCTTGCATTGGGCAATTTCAAACAGCTCAACCTCATTATTAAAGGCGATGTGGATGGTTCTGTAGAAGCATTGAGCGACTCGCTGCAAAAGCTTTCTACCGAAGAAATTGCGGTGGCAGTTGTGCACAAGGCGGTAGGAGCCATTACCGAAAGCGATGTATTGCTGGCAACAGCGTCGGACGCTATTATCGTTGGCTTCAATGTTCGCCCTTCGCCCCAGGCTTCGAAGCTGGCAGAGTCGGAAGGCGTGCAGATAAAAGCATACTCTATCATTTACAACGCGATTGAAGAAGTGAAGAGCGCGATGGAAGGTATGATGGAGCCAACTATTACTGAAAAAATAGTAGCGAATGTAGAGATCAGGGAAGTGTATAAGTTTGATAAGGTTACCGTAGCCGGCTGCCAGGTGCTGGATGGTAAAATACAACGTAATTCCAAAGTAAGGCTTATCAGGGAAGGCATTGTGGTATATCCCTCCGGTGAAGGGCAAAGCGCCGAGCTGGGCTCGCTGAAACGTTACAAAGATGATGTAAAAGAAATAACAAGCGGAATGGAGTGCGGGCTTACGATTAAAAATTACAACGACCTTAAGCCAGGCGATATAGTAGAAGCCTTTGAAATTGAAGAGGTAAAAAGAAGCTTGTAAACCTTTGTTAAATAACAGGTGAACGCCCGTCCCGATACAAAAGGACGGCTATTTTTGAGCAGTATGAATCATGTATTTATGAAACAATTACTGATTTCCGGATGTATGATGGTAATGGCAGCCGGTGCGTTAGCCCAGGGGCAATCGCACAAGGTGCTCGCAGACAAAATCGTAGCTGTTATCGGCGACAAGATCGTTCTCCGTTCAGATATTCTCAACTATATAGAAGATGAAAAACGGCAGGGGCATGAAATGCCTCCCGATGCCAACTGCATGCTGTTGCAGCAAATGATGATACGCAAAGCGCTGATGCTGCAGGCACAGAAAGACTCCCTGCCTGTGGGCGACGATGAAATTGACGCGGAGCTGGAGCAGCGCATCCGTTATTTTATAAGCGCCTATGGCGGCAAAGAATCACTGGAGCAGATAGCAGGCAAAACCATTTACCAGATCAAGGAAGACAACCGCATTGCTATCAAGGAACAAAAGCTGGCAGACGCGATGCAAAAGTCCATCATAGAGAACGTAAGGGTTACTCCTACAGAAGTAAAAGCCTACTACGACAAGATACCTAAGGACAGCCTTTTTTTCTATGAAACCGAACTGGAGCTTAAGCAGGTAGTGGCATATGCTAAAGCAAGCCGCGACCTGGAAAAATATGCGCAGGATGAACTGGCTGAATTTAAAAGGCAGGTTGAAAGCGGACTGTCAACGTTCGATAAGCTGGCCAAGCTGTACAGCGATGATCCCGGCACCAAAGATATGGGTGGACGGTTTGAATTTAACAGGAGCAATAAAGATGTGGACGGCACCTTTTCTTCTACCGCTTTCGCATTAAAAGAAGGGCAGATATCCCGTGTGGTAAAATCTAAATTCGGCTATCACATTATTCAACTGGTAAGCCGCTCCGGCGACGACGTGGTGGTAAGGCATATCCTGAAAATACCGCAGGTAACAGAAACGGAAATAAATGAGGCTATAGCCAGGCTTGATACAGTAAGATCGAAACTGGTAGCCAATACACTTACTTTTGGCGAAGCGGTAGATAAATACAGCGAAGATGAAAACAGCAAGTTCACAGCGGGCTCTGTTACCAACCAGCAAGGATCTCCCTATCTTACAATTGATCAGTTGGATAAGAGCCTGATAGGTATTTTAGATCAGTTAAAAGTAGGCGAATACTCAAAGCCAATGCCTTTTACAGACGAAAGGGGCAAAAAAGGCGCCCGTATTTTGTTTCTGCAATCTAAAACCGAGCCTCACCGCGAGAACATTAAAGACGACTATAACAGGATAGCTCAAAGGGTAATGGAACAAAAGAAAGCGGAATTGCTTGATAAGTGGTTCCGTACCAAAATGCCTACTTTTTATATTTCGGTTGACGATGAATACCGTAGCTGCGAAGAAATCGGTAAATGGCTGGGAGAAAATACGGCTTCGGTTCAAAAATAAATATTCTTATTCTCCTTTAAAAAAGACTGCCTCCCCCATTGGAGGCAGTCTTTTTTTTGCTCATACTGTGTGTTCATCCCTGTTTAAACCGTTATCTTGCACCGGGTACTTTTTTAAAGAAGCATTGCAATCTGTTAACAGCATTCTATGAGCAACGATTCAAAAGGGGTTTCTTACGGCGCCGGATTTTTAATTTTAATGGGCTTGTGGATGGGAGGATTTTTAATAGGCGGTGCACTTGCCATACCGGTATGGACGGCAATGACAAACGGGAGTTTACTGAACATGGCAACCGATATGCTAAAGCCGGAAAATGTAAATGCCGTTCGTTTGATACAGGTCATTACCACCTTTATCACGTTTTTTTTACCCGCTTATTTTACCGCTCTTATTCTTAGCCGGAAACCCTTACAGCTACTGGGATTCAATAAAAAATTCGACGCCAGGGAGGCATTCATTGCGCTGGCGATCATGTTTTTTGGCGCACTTACGGCCGGGGCCCTCGGGCAACTGAATGAAATGATACCCATACCCGATCAACTGACTGTAATTTTCAAAAACCTGGAAGAACAGTACGTGGCGCAGGTTCAGGCCATCACCAATATGCAAACATTCGGCGATTACCTGGTATCGCTTATTATGATTGCCGTACTGCCGGCCATATTTGAAGAAACTTTCTTTCGGGGAGGTATGCAAACATTGCTGCATCGCCACTTTCGTTCACACTGGACCGCGATCATCATTACCAGCATTATCTTCAGCCTTATTCATTTTTCATACTATGGTTTTTTAGCCAGGGTTTGCCTTGGCATTGTATTGGGACTGATATTTTATTATTCGCAAAGCATTTGGTTAAGCATACTTGCCCATTGCTTTAATAATGCCATAGCGGTTACACAAATGTATGTGCTGTTGCAGCAGGGTAAATCTGTTAAAGAAGCTATGAACGACA
The DNA here is from genome assembly GCA_019638595.1 of Chitinophagaceae bacterium. Lineage (GTDB taxonomy): Bacteria > Bacteroidota > Bacteroidia > Chitinophagales > Chitinophagaceae > Agriterribacter. The sequence goes on along the minus strand of JAHBTJ010000020.1, from coordinate 81,259 downwards.
AATTACCCTTATGGTGGGGATTGATCGCGGTTGTGGCATTGTATGCGTTGTTTATATTATTCAAAAAAATTACAGCGCGCAGAGATTTGACATTTGAAATTTGAGATTATAATTTCCGGTTATGGCAATGAACTGGCAGGTTTTCAGAACCCGGGCACTTACCGCCTTGATCTTTGTAGCGGTAATGTTATCCGGATTACTATGGAATGAGTGGAGCTTTTTCCTGTTGTTTTCAATTATTCATTTTGGATGCTGGACAGAATACCAGCAACTGATCAGCAAAATAGATCCATCTTATAAAAATATCTCTTTTTTTCACCGGTATGGCGTAATGATAGCCGGGTGGTCGCTGATGTTGTATTGCTTCGGCGGTCATTCCGACAACTGGGAAATAAGTCCATCGTCTGTAGGACTTGCATCAGGACTGGTATTTGCTTTCGCGCTTCCCATGATCGAGATCCTGTTCTCCAAACAATTCAATCTTAAGCATATCGGTTATTCCGCACTGGGGCTGCTTTACATTTCCGTAAGCTGGTCGCTCATGATCCATATCCGCTCTATCAATGAACTGTGGACAACAGGAGCCGGCGCCCGGTATGAGGCAGGTCTGATCATTCCCTTGGTCATTATTTTTTCTATCTGGATAAATGATACGATGGCCTATATTACCGGCTCACTGATCGGTAAAACGCCCTTCTCCAAAATATCCCCTAAAAAAACAATTGAAGGTACCGTTGGAGGCGCCATACTTTGCGTGCTTACGATGGGTTTAATTGCCTGGTGGATGCAACTGCAGGTATTGCATGTTTGCATTATCGCCGCAATAGCGGCAACAACAGGCACCGCGGGAGATTTGCTGGAAAGTAAATTGAAGAGAATGGCCAATGTAAAAGACAGCGGTCATTTTATGCCCGGGCATGGTGGCTTTCTCGACAGGTTCGACTCATTATTGCTTGCTACTCCTGTTGTATGGATGTACGTAACACTGGTGCTTTAAATTTTGAAGCTCTGCACGCAATACCTATTTTTGCCCTCTTAACCTTGCATACATGACGGTACATAAAGAGGGATACCAAACCATTGCACTTTGTGGCTTATTTTTCGTAGTGTTGAATGTCGCCCTGTTCTATTTTATGCCCTATAGCATGATATGGTTGTCGTGGGTCTTTTTTATCGTTTCCTTCCTGTTTTTTTTATTCATCATTTCTTTTTTCAGGGTTCCCCGGCGGGTACTCACGTTGGATGATAATACAATTGTTGCACCTGCCGATGGAAAGGTGGTAGTGATTGAAGAAACGACAGACCAGGAATATTTTAAAGACAAACGCCTGCAGCTTTCCATATTCATGAGCCCGGCCAATGTGCACCAGAACCTTAACCCGGTAAGTGGCGACGTGGTGTACAGCCAATATCATAAAGGCAAATACCTCGTGGCATGGGATCCCAAATCCTCTACCGAAAATGAACGCCATTCCGTGGTGATCAGGCATTCCCGGTCGGAAATACTGGTTAAACAGATAGCGGGTGCGGTGGCACGCAGAATTGTTAACTATCTTAAAGCCGGGCAGCAGGTAGAACAGGGAGGAGAATTGGGCTTCATTAAATTCGGCAGCCGCGTGGATGTATTGTTACCCGTAGGCACAAAAGTACATGTTGAACTGAACCAGGTTGTGAAAGGAGGCATTACAGTACTGGCAAGCTGGTAAAATGATAATACGAAATATTGAAAGGTGAAAAGAGAATGATCATTGATTGACCAGATCTCCTCTCACCTCTCATTGGCTTTTCAGTTATTTACTGCACTTACCACCCTTTATATCATCCACTGTAGGATTATAAGCATTGGAAGAAACCCGGTAAACACCGGTATTACCGCCGCCTTTTATAAGTTTGGTAATACCACACAAACTGCTCAATACTTTATTTTCCGATATAGTGATCCCGTTAATAGCCCCTTCCACATTTGCCAGTCCGTCAATATTGGCGAGCTTATCATTAACGCTGATCGTGATACCATACTTCATGGATTTTACTTTTTCCAGTCCCTGCAGGTCTTTTAACTCGGGGTTACGTGTAAAATAGATACCTGAAATATCTGTAAGCGAAGCCAGCCCTTTTACAGAGGTGAGTTTAGTGTTGCTTTGAATATAAATGAGCCTGTTTTCTTTTAAACCCGCTGACTTTAATTTTGCCAGCCCTTCCAGCCCAGCTAAGCCGGTAGTGATTATCCGGGTATCCTGCCCGATTGATTCGAGGTTGGCGAATCCGGAAATATCTGTAAGGTTCTTGCCGCCAATATTGAACATTGCACCGATCGTTTTCAGGCTCTTAAATCCTTTGATGCTTGCAAGCGGGCCATCGTACCCTACAAGCCCATCACCAGCGCTTGCTGCCTGTTCAAGGTTCAGGGAAAAAGGAAGGCTGGTAAGCTTATTGAACCCGTTGATCGTTTTCAGCTTGATGCTGGCCCCCGGAATCTGGGCATTGGTAATGGTCAGGTCGCCGGTTACGGTTTCAAGGTTGGCAAACCCGTCTAAGTTGGTAATGCCTGGGCAATTGATAATAGTAAACCGTCCGCATTTTTTTAAAGCCGGTAAATCAAATGTAGTTAAGGCCTGCGTAGTTTCATAACCACCACTCATGTAAAATGCATTAGTCAGCGACTCCAACACTTTCATATCAATAGTTGCCAGCTTTACATTGTGTGTTATTTCAACAGATTCCGCTTCTTTAAATTTAGGCATGCTTAGCGTGGCAAGCGACCCGTTTTCTTTACAAACCACATTTCCTTTTTCATACAAGGGGAAGCCGGCTGTTTTCAATGCCGCATTGGACGTAATGGTGAGTCCCCCCTGTGTTCCTGCTGATTTCAGCTTATCGGATACTGCCGTAATATCTGTCAGCACATCATTTCTGGTAATGCTTACCCAATCCGCCATATCGGCCGGAATATTAATACCCTGTAATGTGGGGAGCTTGACACACTGGTCAATGGTGAGCCTTGCCGTAGATACAATTTTACTCAGGGCGCTCACAGAAGTAAGTGCGGAATTATCCGTTAATGTTAGTCCCCAGGTGCCTAATGTACCGCTGGCATTGGCAAAGGTATTCAGGTTTTCAAGCAATGAATTAGAGATCACAATATAGCCACACTTATCTACCGACTTGAGGCTAGGGATAGATAATGTTTTAAGAACGGGATTTCCTGTAATGTTAATGCTACCTCCCGACGCGCCTATATTCTCGACAGATGGTAAGGTAAGTCCGACAAGACTCAGGCTATAGGATATATTTATGCTCTGCATGTTTTTATTGGCCAGTTTGGGAAAGGCGGCATTTACCAGTTGCCCGTTTTCTACCAATGTTAAAGAAGACATATCTTCCAGTTCCGCCAGGCCGCCAAGAGAGGTTATTGTATTTCTTCTCAGCTCAATGCCCCCTACTTTTTTAAGTTTGATGATACCGCCAAGATCGCTCATGCTGGAAACATAGAGTATACCGGTTACCTCTGTATAAGCAGAGTCAATGAACGCCTTCAACGTTGCGGCATTTTCAATGACGTAATTTCCTTTAAACACTTTTGCGTTATCATTATTGCCACCACCATTGTTGTTATCGCACACCTTTACCGGTTCCTGCAACATATAGGCAACAGAGGGATTGACATTTATTTTCATATCCGGGCTTCTTTTGCCGGTAGTTACATCATATATCGTCAGCACCACATTGTCTATCTTATTCTGCAATGCCGTATAAAAAACATATTGCGCGGTAAAGCGGCCTTCATTCCCATAAACAGGCGCGGTGGTGCTTTTAACAATGGTATTGCCGCTTCTCATGCTCATAAAGGCATAGCCCGTGGTTACCGGTTTGTTGTCGCAATTCACTGCTATACCGTTTACATTTACCACTGTTTCGCCATTGCCGCCGCCCCCGCCGCTTTGGGGAGGAAGCGTAATAGTGATTTTGGAAGGTGGGTTGGTTGGTTTTACTTCCACCGTTACGCTTTCTCCTTCTGTTGCAATGGTAGGCGGTGTCGGCGTTACTTCATCAGCCGTAGGTGAATGGCTTGTGTTGGTAGGATAATCCGGGCCGCCGGGTTGTACAGGCGTCACCGTTACTTCCATTACATCCGATACCTGCGGCAGGGGAAAGGTAACATCGGTAGATGCGGACTTAGGTTCGCTGTTATTATCTCGCACAGGAGGCGGAATGGTATTGCTGTAAAGAGTGGTTTTGGTTGTTTTGTCCTTCACCGACAGTAAAAAGGTCGGCGGATTATTCACCAGCCTGTTGACATCATCGTCCGTAGAAACGCTGGACAGCTTCGGCAATATCCACCTGAATATCATCGGCAGGATCATCGTAGGATTCCAGTGGTCATAATTCCACATACTGAAGTGGGAAACCTTTCCGGTATATTTTCCATCAGCATAAGAGCCGCTGCCTTCTTCTTTCCATATACCCTTTGTTTCATCAAAATGCCACATGGCTATGGTAGTCGCCGCCGATTTTTGCAGGGATTGCGGAACAGGTAAGGTGATGGTTGCCTGCATACCTGACTTTAATTTTAATTTCTTACCGGCGCCATCCAGCAGGTCAATAGCAGCCATTCCGTAGGATATCAGCGCACCGCGTTTGTTCTCTGCATTATCCGCCGCAAGGTCGCCGGGCATCCGTGCAAAAAAATCAGGGCTGGTAGGGTTGATATAAGATGATACTACGTTTACCTGCCCGCTGTACCCTTCAATAGCGTTGGCAGGCAGCTCTACTTTAATGCCACCTTTGGATTCTGCCGCGCCGCCCGATGCCGCGTTAACAGAGCCGATGCTTTTCTGTGCCAGCATTTTTATCAATGGCGGTTTCGACATGCCATCCTTAACCGGTTGAAATATGCGGGAACCGCTGAAATAACCGGTTTTGGTGGCGGTAATATAAGCCCGTGCCTGGTCGAGCATGATATCTTTCAGGATAAATATGCCATTTATATCGGTAATGGCAGAGGTTCCGCTGCCAGACACGGTTACGCCCTGGAGGGGTTTATCCTGTTCATCCACTATTCTTCCGAATACACTGGTTTTAACAGGAATGCCCTCTTTGGGGAGTTCGGGTAGACGGGTCGTGTCTCCACCGCCGCCGGGAGGGTCAGGGAGATCATTTTTCTGGCAACTGTTTACCATTATCACCAGAAGCATCATGGAGTAAAAGATTATTTTTTTCATTCTGCCTTAGCTTTGAGTTGAATACATTTTTTAGCAGAACAAAAATGGCTCTAACCAACATAGGGGGAAATACTTAATTTATAGTAGTCTGGCAAAAGCTTCAAAAACAGCTTGCTGAAGCGTTATAGCGAACAAATGGAAAGCTGCCGGGATTTTATATACTCAATTTGCAGTACTCCCTTTTAACAATTAAAAGCTTTATTTACTTTTATCCCGGCATACATGACTATCGTTTACCGCCATATACTGATCCTCCTGCTGCTGTTTTTTTCTTTTACCGGGAAAACGCAAACCCGGCTCATTGATAGTCTTAAGCAACACATATACCAGGCAAAAAATAATGAGCAGAAAATCGAAGCCATTTTTACGCTTTGCAACGAATATAAAAACATCACCAGGGATACGCTTGATCATTATACTTTTTTAGCAAGAGAGCTGGCAGCCAACACGGATAATGAAAGGTTAAAGCAAATGGCTGAGCTGGCGGTAGCCTGCGATTATGCCCGCTGGGGATGGGCAGACAGCGCCATCTTTACCGTTGATCCTCTCATTGCCGCCAATAAAGTTACTGACCCGAAACAAAGAGATATTTATTTTAAAGCGTCCCGGCTTAAAGCAATGACTTATGCCAGCCGCTCCCGCTTCCGGGATGCGCTCACTATACTGTATAGAGTCGTAAGCGAGGCTGAAGCATATAAAGACTCTCTTACGTTGGGCGAAAACCTCAATTCAATAGGATCCATTGCACTGGCACGCAACCAACCGCAGGATGCGCTTCAATGGTTGTCAAGAGCATTGCTGGCTGCAGGGGGCGATGCCCGGTTTAAGCCGGTAAGAGCTGCAGTTTTTGTAAATGTGGCCGATGCTTACCACCAATTAGGAAAAACGGATTCAGCGATTGTATATATAAAAAAAGGAGTTGAGCTTTTTGAGCAGGTGGAAAACCTGACAAATCTTGCGATTGCATTGCAAAAGCAATCTTCCATATATACTACGGCAGGAGATTTCCCGGCTGCTGAACAGTCTCTCAAAAATATGATCGCTTTGAGAAAAGCATCGGGTGATGGCGCCATGTATGCCGGAGATAATATCAGCCTCGCGGAATTTTATCTTCAGACCAACCAGGTAAAAAAGGCAATCCAGCTCTGTAAAGAGGCCTTAGTGATGGGCGATGTACGTTCGCCGGGGGCGGATTTTTCTATGATCTATACCAATGCGATCACCGTAAGGCTCGATTACTACCAGATGCTTGCCCGTTGCTATAAACAGAACGGCGACGCTGCAGCATACCAGCATACCCTGGAACAGATTCTTGAGGCCAAGGATTCGCTTTACCAGTACAATTCTGCCCAGGCTATAGCAGAGCTGCAAACAAAGTATGAAGTACAAAAGAAGGAGAACACCATTATACAGCAAAAGCTGGACATCACTAATAAAAACAACCGGTTTTATGCTTTGCTCGGCATTGCCTTTTTTGCCCTGGTGATCGCGTGGATCATGTTTACAGGGTACCGCAAGCGGGAAAAAATAAAGATGAACGCGATGCTGGAAAAAGAAAAAAGCATAACCCTGCAATCCATAGCCAAAGCGGAAGAAAATGAACGGAAACGCATAGCCGCGGATCTGCATGATAACCTCGGCGCGTATGCTGCTTCTATCGTTTCCAACCTTGATGTTATTGAGCCTGTAATAAATCATTCACCCGGGAGCATTGCTGTTCAGGAATTGCGCAATAATTCACAGGCAATTGTGGCCCAGTTGAATGATACTATATGGGCTTTGAAAAAAGACGCGCTGTCGCTCACAGCCATCAGCGACAGAATAAAAATATTTATCCAGCGCATTCATCGCAGCTACCCGCATATTGTTATTAATACCATCGAAAAAATTGACAATGACTTTTTACTTTCTCCTTCCCATGCATTTCATCTTTTCCGTATTGCGCAGGAGTCTGTCAACAACGCCCTGCGGCATAGCAAGGCTAAAGAGATAACAGTTACCATAGAAAGCACCGCGAACACATGGAAAGTGCTGATAACAGATGATGGCACAGGAATAAAACAGGAAAGCTTCAGCCAGGCGGGAGGAAACGGGCTGGGTAATATGAGAGAAAGAGCAGCGGAAGCCGGGTGGAGCATTGAATGGTTAAGCAATAAAGCAGGAGGAACAACAGTAGCGATATCACCGGCTACCACAAATTAAGTATTGATCACCATTTTATACCGAACGAAATTGCGTCAATTATGGATAACATCTCACCGGTAATAATAGCCCTGGCAGAAGACAATGCCATTAACAGGAATACCTTTCTGCAAAAAACAAACCAGTTGCAGGGATATAAGCTTGCTTTTGTGGCAAAAAACGGCAACGAATGCCTGGAGGAATTGAAAGGACTACCCCTTCACCTGTTACCGCATATTATTTTTATGGATATTGAAATGCCGGAATTAGATGGCATACAAACCATATCCCTCGCAAAGGGATTATACCCCCAGATCCATTTTATCGTATTGACAGTATTTGACGACGACGAAAAGATATTCGATGCCATCAAAGCGGGCGCATCGGGTTATTTGCTTAAGCACGAGAATGCAGCCGCGTTGCAGGACGCGATGGATAATATCCTGAAATACCAGGGCGCTCCCATGAGCCCTGCCATTGCCCGGAAAGCGCTCCAGTTGTTAAGCCGCTCACACAGCAGTGCAGAAATAAAAACGGAAACTAATTTACCGCCTGCTGTCACCGAAAGAGAAAAAGAAATATTACAGCAAATGGTAAATGGCTGGGATGCCAAACGCATTGCTTCCGCCTTAAACCTGAGTGTGCTTACTGTTCGAAAGCATATTGCCAATATATATGAGAAGCTGCACGTTAATTCCAAAGCGCAGGTTATTAGCCTGGCGCATAAGAATAATTGGGTATGATGATTGATTTGTTTACTTTTTGTAACTTTAGTATATGGGAATCATTCAAAGGAAAAGAAATGCCCGAACCAGGGCAAACAGACTTGCAGACCTCCCCAAACGCACAATAGTAAGTCAGGCAAGAGTTGCAGGTAAGCGTGCCGCATTGAGAGCTATGCGTGTGATGGGATTTGTAATTACAATTGAGGATGGGTGGGTTATTAAGAGATTTAAAGACGGCCAAATAGAAAAGATATCAAAAATTGCTCATTAAACTACAGCATTGGCTATTACTTCTCAATCTAAGCAGCTTCGTTTACGGGTTTTTGCAGGGCCAAATGGTTCAGGAAAAACAACAATTATTCAATCAGTCAGGAATACAGTTATCAATGGAAAAAAAATAGACTTCGGAATCTATATTAATGCTGATGATATAGCTTCTGCTCTTTTAAAAAATACTTTTTCCTTCAACCCGTACAAAATCAGGCCTACACGAAAAGATATTATTTCGTTCGCTGCAGATTCCGGATTATTAAGCGATGTTTTTAGCAAAGAATACCTTTCAAGAAATTTCACCCTTACCGATAACAAAATCAGGCTTCGTACTAAAGCTAAGCATCAATCAATTGCACAACTACTTGCCCGTTATTTGCGGGAAATGATGTTAAGAAACCAGCAAAGATTCACTTTTGAAACTGTATTTTCTCATCACTCCAACCTGGATATTATGAAGCAGGCTGCTGAAGCTGGTTATAAAGTATATCTTTATTTTGTTTCAACAGAATCTCCGGAAATCAATAAGTTCAGAGTAAAATTCCGGGTAACTCAAAAGGGGCATGATGTGCCTGAGAACAAAATCGAAAGTAGGTATTACCGATCTCTTGAGCTATTATATGATGCTGCGGAGCTTGCTTACCAGTGTTTCTTTTTTGATAATTCCATTGACTTAAAGCCGTATATTTTAATTAATCATTTTAAGAAAGAAGGTAATCAAAAAATATGGGACACAAAAAGCTCAAAGCATTTCAGCCAGTGGTTTATTAAATATTATTGGGATAAAATGAAATAATCAGAAGGCGAATTTTATTATTTTGTGATAAATAGCTTTTCCTTAATAAGTTTAAGAATTGCCGGTAAAAATTTCTTCCCCTATCTTCGCAGCGCAAATTTCCCCACTTTATGGCACAAAAATACAAGCGCATCCTTTTAAAGCTCTCCGGTGAATCACTTATTGGCAACAGCGGCTTTGGCTTAGACCCCAACGTATTAAAGCAATATGCGCTGGAAATTAAAGCCATCCATGATGCAGGTGTAGAAGTGGCAATAGTAATTGGAGGAGGAAATATTTACAGGGGGATGAATGAGTCGGAAACAGGCATTGAACGGGCGCACGGCGACTATATGGGTATGCTGGCAACTGTAATTAATGGTATGGCGCTACAGGCATCCATGGAAAAGGAAGGCTTATTTACCAGGCTTTTGAGCGCCATTAAAATGGAACAGATAGCGGAACCGTATATACGCAGGCGGGCAATGCGCCACCTGGAAAAAAAGAGAATAGTGATCTTTGGAGCGGGTACTGGTAATCCATATTTCACCACAGATACAGCAGGCTCGCTGAGAGCAATAGAAATAAAAGCGGATGTAATACTAAAAGGTACAAGGGTGGATGGCATATATACTGCCGATCCTGAAAAAAACCCGGACGCTACCAAATACGAAACCATTACTTTTAAAGAGTGCATTGATAAAAATTTGAAAGTGATGGATATGACCGCCTTCACACTCTGCATGGAAAACAAATTGCCTATCATTGTTTTTGACATGAACAAGCCGGGGAACCTGCTCAGGGTAGTAAATGGAGAAAAGGTGGGAACGCTCGTGAAATAATGCCTCTCCCAGCCTCTCCTTTGGAGAGGAGAAGCCCATCCCGACCTTCCCAAAGGGAAGGAGACCTAAGCACAGAGGCCAGCTCAGCGAAGATGCTGATAATTTAGTGCGCTGTTAAGTATTGTAGAGTAGCGTTACTGTAGTTGAATTGGAAGGTATATAGCTTATTAAAGCGATACGGCGCCGCCGCCTCTCTTTCGGAGAGGAGGAAGGGAGGAGAGGCTGAGGGAGATGGAGGGATAGGCTGATATGCAGCACCGTCTCCTTGCTTGTCAAAGCTCGATTACAAATTATAACCTTTGTGCAACTTTATGCCTTAGTGGTTCATTTTCATCCCGCAGTTGCGGGATCAAATTGCCCAATTTTCAAATTTAACTAAACAAATACTCCACATCCTCTTCTGTTAACGACTTTACAAAACCTTCATCGGCCGATACCAGGTCTTCCGAGAGTTTTTTCTTCTTCTGTTGCAGGTTAATGATCTTTTCCTCTATAGTGTCTTTACAGATCATTTTGTAAGCGAACACGTTCTTCGTTTGTCCTATCCTGTGGGTCCTGTCTATCGCCTGGTCTTCTACCGCCGTATTCCACCAGGGGTCGAACAGGAATACATAATCTGCCGCAGTTAGTGTAAGTCCGGTATTACCCGCTTTTAAGCTGATAAGAAATACGTTTACCTCGTTGTTTTCCTGCTGAAAAGCGTTCACCATCTCTACCCGTTTCGCGGGTGGCGTTTGCCCGTCGAAATGATAGAATGCCAAACCATTCTTCCTGCACTCGCCGGCCAGCAGGTGCAGCATGGAGCTGAACTGGGAAAAGACCAAAGCTTTATGATCCACCGTTATATTCATCAGCTCTTCAAACAATACCTGCGTTTTTACAGACTCCCTGCAGTTCTGTTGTTCCTCTTCGGGCAGCAAAACAGGAGAGCTGCAAGCCTGCCTTAAACGGGTCATTCCCTGCAAAATAGAAAGCTTACTTTTGGCAAGCCCGTTGCTTTTAATATCCAGGAAAATACTGCTTCGTGTTTTTTCAAGAATATTTTCATACACGTTGCGCTGCAGGCCGCTCATCTCACACCACAAAATACTTTCTGTTTTTTCGGGCAAATCCTTCGCCACCTGCTCCTTGGTTCTGCGTAAAACAAAAGGGGCTGTAAGCTTTTTCAGCGACGTTATTTTCTCTTCATCCTGCCGGTAGTCTATCGGATCCGCATATTCTCTTTTAAAAAACTCCCTGCTCCCAAACAAACCGGGTACCGCAAAATTGAGCTGTGTATACAGGTCGAACGTATTATTTACAACCGGGGTACCGCTCAGCGCTATCCGGAACAACGCGTTCATCTTCATTACTGCCTGCGCTATTTGAGTGGCCGGATTTTTTATATTATGGCTTTCGTCTATCACCGCTACGCCAAATTGCTCTTCGCACAGTTTATCCGCATCGCTGCGCATAGTACTGTAAGTGGTAATAATTACCTGTATATTTTTTTCTTTTATTTGCTCTTTTTGCCTGCCGGCTCCGTGGTATACCATTACCTGCAAAGCGGGCGCAAATTTTTCCAGCTCCTGTTGCCAGTTATAGATAAGGGAAGCAGGAGCGACAACAATATTTTTTACGGAAGGGTGCTTTTCTGTATAATACAGCATCGCCGCTATTGCCTGCAGGGTTTTCCCCAATCCCATATCATCCGCCAGGCATACGCCCGCATTAATTTCCTGCATCAGCAACATCCATTCATAACCCTTGCGCTGGTACGGACGTAAATCGGCCTTTAGCCCGGCTGCGAGCGGGTAAACCTCCGGCGCTCCTGTTTGCCACTTCTTCCATTTTTTCCACCAGTTGTCCCTGATGGCTTTTTTCATTACTGCCCCGTATTCAGTAGCTGCATCGGCCGCTACTGCCATCCAGCGTAAAACTTCCAGCACATTATTCTTTACCTTACCATGTTTAATAAAGGATGCATTTTGCTGTAACCACTCCTCTCCCAACACCCCTAACGATCCGTCTTTCAGCAATAACGCTCTTTGCCCCGACAGCAGCATTTTCTGCAATTCATTCAGCGCGATCTTTTCTTTACCAAACGCTACTTCCACTTCATACTCCAGCCGGTTATCGTCTTCCTTCAGCAGCTTTATATTTATTTCGGGCTTATGCGGCGAATACCGGAAATGCTGCAGCATATCCATACCCACTATTTCAATATCCATTTGCAGCAACTGGTGGTATACTTTTAAAAACCACTGTTTCTTCTGGGCATCGGCAAACGACAGGTAGTAATACCCGTTACGCTGGTTACAGAAATTAGGATGTAACGATACCAGCGTTTGTAAAAATGAAGATTCCGCTTCCTGGTTTCTTTTAATAACATGGGTAGCGCCCTCCTTTAAAACCTCGAAGCTTTCTTTCCACGGGCCTTCCGTTACATTGCCTTCGTATAACCATTGAGGCGTAAGCATCAGGAAGGCATTGTTCAGCTCTGTAAGGAACAAACGGTTAACCGGCTGCACTTCAATTTGTGTTTTAGCAAAGAAATGATGCCTGTTTACCGGGTAATTTGTTTCAAGCGCTGCCAGCACATTCCTTGAAAAAAGTTCCGCATCATGGACAAAGGGGGACATATCCATTTGCTGCACATGTTCAATTGCCAGGTAATCGGTATGAGAAAGCACAAAAAATTCGCCTTTACTTTCCAGTAAAAAACAGGTCCGGTGAAATAGTTCCAGGGGATATACCTCACTCCCGATCCCAACATTGATCTTTAACCCGAATACAGCTCCTTCTTTTACCACATCAAACGACAACGAAGGTCTTAATTTACTGAAACTGCAGGGCGCCGTAATATAATGCTTTGTGCCCTGTTTGGGCTTACGGTAATACCACTTTACGAGCGATAGATAGGGCTTAAACCCCTCCAGCATTTTATACCAATGCTGTATAATATTCTTAGTAAGAAAAAGATCGAAATCAATCACACCCCGCTGCAGGGCATGCCGCTGCCTGATGTGTTGCCTTGTTTCTTCCAATGCTTCTGCACAGCAATCCATTAATATGTCTTTAGCCGGCCTGGGAAAATCCCTGAACTCTTTGCGCACCAGCGGCCATGCAAGATCATTGGTTGAATAGCTTACCAGCTTGTCTTTTTTAACAATCCTGAGCAGGCTTATGGCGGGCGATCCCTCTCCGATCAGCCAGGGCGATAATAGCAAAACCGGCAATGTCTTTTTTTCCATCATGCAGGTTGCAAAATAAAGGAATAGCTAACAAATACGAAGCGCCTGGAAAAATAAAGAGATCAATTTTGCATCTACCTTTGCATTGTATATAATATCCATTATGAATAAGAAAGAAATAGCTGATATCAGGATCAATTATTCCCAAAAAAGCCTTTCGCAACAAGACGTACACGCAAACCCGGTTCAGCAATTCGACACCTGGTGGAAAGAGGCTGTAGCATCGGATATTCTTGAAGTGAATGCCATGACGCTGGCTACCGCTTCGCCCGATGGTGTACCGTCTGCCCGCATTGTGCTATTGAAAGATTTTTCTGAGAAAGGATTCGTTTTCTTTACCAATTATGAAAGCTTTAAAGGGCAGCAGTTGGCAAAAAACCCCAGGGCCTGCCTGGTTTTTTTCTGGAAAGAGCTCGAACGGCAGGTGCGTATAACAGGACTTGTGCAGCAGGCGCCCGCCTCTGACAGTGACGCATACTTTCAATCCAGGCCTGAAGCCTCAAGAATTGGAACAATTACTTCTCCGCAAAGCCATGTTATTGAAAGCAGGCAATGGCTTGACGAACTTTATACAAAAAACTCGGCTTTGTTTTCCGGTAAAAAAATAGACAGGCCAAGCTACTGGGGTGGCTATATTGTGAGACCCGTAGTTATTGAGTTCTGGCAGGGACGACCCGGTCGTTTGCACGACAGGATACAATATACGCTGCAGGATAATAACGAATGGAAGATTGAAAGACTGGCCCCATAGGGAGGAAGGGGTATTAGCTGGTGATGATTGGTTGAGTAAGTCAACGGCAACAGGAAATAGCATTCTCATTCATTTCCTTTTACATTTAACTTACCCAACTCAAAATGATCAGGCTTTCTTTTTTGCTGCGGCTTTTTTGGGTTTAGCAGGGCGGCTTTTGCCAAAAGAACCCTGTGCGATCTTTCCTTTCTTTGTTTTTTTATCTCCTCTACCCATAGTAGTAATTTAACGGTTATAAAATGAATAAATAAAATCAGGACAAAAATAAAAAAAGCAAGACACATACATGCGTCCTGCTTGAGTGTTGTTGAATATACAATTACAGCTTAGCAGATAATTCCTTACCAGCTTTAAAGCGTGCAACTTTTTTAGCTTTGATTTTGATAACCGCACCGGTTTGAGGATTACGGCCATTACGTGCAGCGCGTTTAGAAACTGAAAAAGTACCAAACCCAACCAGTGTTACTTTTCCGCCACCTTTCAGGGTTTTAGTAACGGCTTCAATAAAAGAATCGAGAGAATCGTTAGCCTGTGTTTTAGTAATACCGGCATCATCTGCAATCTTAGCGATTAATTCAGCTTTGTTCATAATAGAGCGTTTTTAAGAATTTAATTTGGTGAACAAATATAGATGGTTTTTACAACCAACAAAATTTTTAATTGTTTTTAACGAGTTGTTTAATTGCCCCAAAACCCGCACGGGATAAGGATTGCAAAGCCTTTCGGCACCTCAGTTATTTGCAATGAAAATAATACAAATGCCGCAAACGCACGTCCGCAAAGGATTTCAGCGGAAGGCGGCTGAAACGCTTACCAGTTAAGGGTTTCAGGGAATTTACAACAAAAATCAATTCAGTAAATACAATTTAATTGTTTTCCACAATTAGTTCACAAGCTGCATAACCGTACGGAAAGCAATGAACCGGTTGCCCCATAACAGTAATGCTTTTTCTCGCAAAGAAGGCGAAAAAATACTTGTATATCTTTCGTAGTTTTCCCATGAAGTAAAAAAAAACTGCATTGTAAAAGTGGGGCCCTCTTCTTCATCCTGCTCCAGCAGCCTGAAAATTTTATAGTCGGCAATTAAGCCTGTACCCAGCATTTCAGGGATATGCTCCCGCTTTTCCCATTGCAGCCAGTCTTCGGCGATTGACCATGTAACCTTGGCCGTAATATTATATACGATCATTGCTGCCGCTTATTTGAAATATCTTTAATGAGGCGATATGTTAACCATAACAGGCATAACAAAACTACTCCTATGGCAACCCATACCCAAATAAAAGGCAGCCTGCCTTTCTTTACGTCTTTCACCGTATCGCCTGCATACGGTACAGGAGCATGTACAGCAATCTCCTCCTCCACTACTTTAATGCTGTCCGAAAAAAATCTCAGGTCATACACAGGCGCCGCCGCTTCAGGATATCCCATCAGCATACTGTATTTTTTTCCCGGTTGCAGGTCGGCAATCATAAAATGCAGGAGCTGGTAAGCGGTAACGTTGGTAAGCTGCAATGGCTGATCGTCGTTGTTTTCTACTACCAGCAACAGTTCTTTTCTTTTCCCGCCATCCAACACCAAACTATCCGTAGCCGGATCAATAATCGTTTCCGCCACTTTAATGCTGCGCGCGCCGGAAGTATCGTACACTATGATCTTTCGTTTATATAACGGAGGGTTTGAAATGGCAACCCGTAATTTATTTAAAGGATACGATCCGTTAAAGCGTAGGGCAATATATGACTTACGGTTGCTGCTGTCTACCTGCCGTATTACAGGAGCGGGGAGCTCCACATACCTTCCAAAAATACTTTTACTGAACAAAGAGCCGGCTTTAATAATATCAACAGGCTGTAATCCTTTATTCTTTACAGTAATGCTTACGTATTTATACCTGTTAGAAGGCAATGATACTACCTGCACAGATTGTTCCGCATTGCCATAGTTCCCCGCATCCAGGATAAACCTGTCAATGATGGTATACCAGTTCTGCAGGTCGTCGCTGCCCGATATGGACGCGTCGCGATAAGCGGCAGCCCTTTGCATGATTATTACAAAACTCGAATCCGACTGAGGCTGCATCAAATTATTTCCAAAAGCGGGCTGAAAGATCATCTGCACATTACTGTCTGGCGTAACTTTTCGTGAAACCAGGGGAAATGCCCGCAATTCTCTTTCATTAAAAACCGGCTGTTCCCTGTTCAGTATATAAGGCACCGGCTTTCCTGCTTCGTCTGTTATTCTTATATCGGAAAAGTCGGCATTGCTTTTGGCAGACAATTCCGGGGTAAGAAATATTTTATGAAAGCCGGATTGTTTTACTTCTTCAATATCTGCTTTGTAAGTAAACTGGCAAACAGCCTGCTTGCTTATGCAGGTAAAACCAATCAGCAAAAGCTTATACAATACCCGATTTCTTTTCATCTTCTATAATTATCTTTTTTAAACGCTGATACATAAATGATACGATAAGCAGCAGAACGCCCAGGCTAAAGAATGCCGCTATTTTTCCGGCTACAGGAATGTTGCGTATATCAAACAGGAATAGCTTTACCAGTGTAATGGCAAACAATACCAACGATATGATCCGCAACGGCCTGTACTTATGCCGCATACCTAACCACATCAATACAAACGACGACAGGCCCCACAATATGGGTAACCCTGTTTTAATATATACCCTTTGAATACCTGGAAGGGGATTATCGGCGGCATAAAATAACGCGTTGCAAATGAGGCTGCCTTCCAGGCTCACAAACAGCACCAGCGCAATACAGGTAAGCCAGGTCAATACGGTATGATCTATCTTTTGGGTGAAACCACCGGACCGCAGCAGGCGGATAAAGTTCCAGGCGATCATTACAAACAATACCGCGCTGATCCAATGCGCTGTAAAATGTAAAGCGGGCGACCCGGACAGGAGCATGCCGGATTGAACAGTAAAAACATCTCCTATGGCTATGAAATACAATAGCATCCCGGCCGCATACAATGCCCCCTGGTAAATACAGTTGCTGAACAAATGGAGCTTAAACGTTAGCATGGTGAAAACAAGCGTAAATGCATACGTATATAACAACAGGTATAACCGGCTAAAGCCGTCAACCGGATAACGACTGAGAAACTGGTGATTGATCTCCCAGGCGCCGCTTGCAAATAACAGTATGCAGGCTGTAATACCTACCATAGTTTTACCCGGGGCGGCTGAATAGATCCCTTCCGCTTTATCCTTTTCGCTTTTCATCAATCTCCACAAAGCAAAGCTGCTGAACGCGGTGAACAAGGTGGTAATAAATCCTTTATTAACAACTATAGCCTGCACTATAGTTGAATTGCCGTATATATTCATCCAGTCCATCACCAGGCTTACCAGCATGGCTACCCATACAATACCAGACGACAACAGCATAAGCCCGATGCGTGATTTTTGAAACAGCCAGTACAACAGCACAGCCTCCGATGCCCAAAACAAAGTGATATAATTTCCCTTTAGCTGCAGGGGCGCCGTAAGCGAAATAAATGTAAGTGTGATGCCTATGAGCAGGTACAGAACATTGGTATCCACCTTTTTGCTGCGGAAAAGAATGTAAGATAATACCAGGTTGAATACCCCCATGCCGGCGCTGAATACACCTTTATAGTCTGAGGCGCCTGCCTGGGTGATCAGGTACAATCCTGCTGAAAAATAAAGGCAGGTATTTGCCAGGAGGATACCGAAATCCGAGGCGATGAATTTTTTATTTTCACGAATGTTGTGCGCGATATTAATTGCCAGGAACAGCATATAAAATACGGAAGCGAAAATAAATCCGTTTACGTATACCGCTTTTGCACTCTCCGCAGAAAGTGTAGCCAGCCATGTTGCAAAAAGAATGACCGTAAAAATAAAAGCCAGCAAATTCAGCAGCCGCCACGCTTTCCTGTACGCTATAATAAGCAGCCCGCTGTTAAGTATAATCAGATAGATGAATAATGACTGATAATTTCCGCTGCCGCTGCTTGCCATGAATGGTGTGGCAAACCCTCCCACCAGGGCTATAACAGCCAACTCCTGCCGGTTATACAGCAATGAAAGCAATACCGCAAATGCCGTGATCACCAGCATAATAACGAAAGCCGTAACCTGGCTGAAAAGATGGTACTCGTGGTATGCCAGCGTAATAGTAAAATAGAATACGGCCAATCCGCCACCTACCAGTACAGAGCTGAACGCATGATAGTTTTTGCGCAGCTTATGCGCTATGGCAATAAGAATACCGCCACAGGCTATACCAACCGCTACTCTTCCGGCCGACCCTATCCAGTCGTTATCAATGGCATATTTTACAAAGAACCCTATTGCCAGCACCAGTATGGCAATACCGATTTTGCTCACCAGGTTTTCACCAATGAACTTTTCCAGGTCGGGGTTCCTTTCAAAAAAGCCGGGTTTGGGAGGGTTGGGCGGAGCAGGCGGCACAACAGCAGCAGGCCTTATTACCGGCGTTTCCTTCTTTACGCCGGGAGTCTCAATAATTTCTTTAGACACCTCTACTACCGGCGCCGGCTTTTCCTGCACCACAAACAAGGTCTCTTCCAACGGCTTTTCGTATACGGGGGAAACCGGCTTTTCCTTTTTTTCTGGAACCGGGGCCTGGCTACCCGGCCTTTCCGGCGGCATTTGTTTGGTTAGCTGCTCCCTCAAAGCCGCGATTTCTTTTCGCAGCAATTGCAATTCGGCAGCATAGCTGTTCTTTTGTTTAATGATCAGTACCAGAATAACTATGAACAGTATGGCGATCAATAGTTCCATGATGAAGGGATTTCAAAGTTTTAGTAACGTAAAGATATACCGGGAATGTATTTACAACGAACAGGCATTGAGTAAATTACACAAAAGCAGTGTAAAAATCAATTAAACCGGTGGCTCCTGTTGCCTGCCGGTTGTCAATTGCTAACTTTTGAACATTTATTTTCTTACATAACCCGCCTTTTATATTTTGTGCATTCAACCAGGTTAGCTTCTATGCTGTTGATCTATTCTACCTTACCGGCTCCCCGTTTACGCTATATATGTAACGTGCTGTTGCACGATACCTGCGGCATAGAACCGGATTACACGCATAGTAAAGATGACTTTTTTAACTACAGCGGACCAAAGATCAATTACTCCGATACCGCAATTGCTGAAGATGAATTCAGGATCCCACCTGCATCCCTTCTTTTTGAAAATACGATCAAAGCACAAACGGTACCTGTGCTGCAATTAAAGGAATACCCTGTACTGTACCCGGCTCCAGAAGGAGACTGGACATTCGATATTTTCGCGGGCGCTTTTTACCTGCTAAGCCGCTACGAGGAATATCTTTCCTTTACACCCGATGAATACGGGCGCTTTGCCTATACTGAAAGCATTGCTTTCCGGAACGATTTCCTGCAATTGCCGTTGATCAATTACTGGCTTTCCGATTTTCAGCAATCGCTGCAGCGCAAATTTCCGTCACTCGTATTCCCGGCAAAAAAATTTTGCTTTATCCCTACCTACGATATTGATATTGCATACTCATATTTACATAAAGGCATTATACGGAACGCAGGAGGCTTAATGCGGTCTTTGCTTAGAGGAAGACTGGCGGAAGTAAAGGAGCGCATTGATGTATTGACCAAAAGAAAGGACGATCCGTTCGATGTATATGAATGGCTGTATGCTTTGCATTTAAAGTACCAGCTACAACCTTATTATTTTTTCCTGGTAACAAAGTCAACCGGCGGGTACGACAAAAACATTGATCCGCTACAGGCGGAAATGCAGGAGCTGATCCGCTATCACGCTTCGGGCTACCAGGTAGGCGTCCACCCGTCGTGGCAAAGCGGTGATGATGAAACTTTACTGGACGCCGAAATTGAAACCATGGAAAGCATTACCGGGCAAAAGATAGTAAACAGCCGCCAGCATTATATCCGTTTCCACCTGCCCCGTACCTACCGGCAACTAATAAATGCCGGCATACGCAACGAGTTTTCGATGGGCTATGGCAGCATTAATGGTTTCAGGGCTTCGATCGCTTCGCCTTTTTACTGGTACGACCTGGAGAAAGAAGAAAAAACATCCCTGGAAATTCATCCCTTTTGTTTTATGGATGCCAACGCCTATTACGAACAAATGCTGAGTCCCCAACAAGCTTTCGAGCAGATAAGATATTACCACGATGTGATCAAAAAGGTAAATGGTACAATGATCACCATCTGGCACAACAATTTTTTTGGAAGCGATAAAATGTTCAAAGGCTGGAAGGAAGTATATGAATTGTTTTTGAAAGAGGTAGTGTACTGGGATCTGTGACAGGGAGCAGGTTACAGGCTACAGGCTACAGGCTACAGGCTATTTGAAATTTGAGATTTGAGATTTGAGATTTGATGGCTGTTGCAGGTTACAAGTTGCAAGTTTGTGGTACATAGCTCACTGCTCATAGCCAATAGACTGACGGCTCATAGCTCATAGCTGAATTCAGCGAACGATTCTTCCTTTTTTAAACCCTGTATTTACAAGATAAATACCGATAAGCGTAACCAAAGTGCCGGCGGCTATGATGATACTAAGCTTTTCGTTGTTCAGTAATGCCCCTACCATTACAGCCACTATCGGATTGATATAGGCATGCACGGAAACCTGCGCTGCCGGTAGTCTTTTAAGCGCATAGATAAACGCGGAATAAGTAATAACAGAGCCCACTATTACCAGGTATAGAATGGCAAGCCAGGCATCGGCCGGTGAATGGGTAAGAGGTATATACTGACCCGTGAAACGGGATACTCCCAGTAAAATGATCCCGCCCATAAACATTTGCCAGCCTATGCTGAAATAGGGATCAACGTGCTTTGCATGTTTTACAGTATAAATAGTACCGAATGCCCATGCAACAGATGCCACTACGTTCATTAGTATACCTACCGAAAAGCTGGAATTAAACAGATCGTGCAGGTATTCGGAGAATATAATAAGGATGCCCGCACAACCCAGCAACAGTCCTGTCACTGTAATAGCATTCAACCTGGTTTCTTTAAATACAAAAGTGCTCAGCAGGGCTATCCATAAAGGAGAGGCCGCTCCTATTACCGCACCCAGCCCGCTGGGAATGTATTTCATAGACCATGTGCTGAATCCGTTGTTGACCACGATCAGCAGCATGCCCATCCAGAAAAACTGTACAAATTGTTCCCTCGAAGGCATGCGGGCGCCACGTACAAAAAAGAATATAAGGAATAAGGCGCCGGCCAGTATCTGCCGTAAACCGGCCAATTGAAGGGCGGGCATATACCTTACTCCCTTTTTCGAAGCCAGCCAGGTTGTTCCCCAGAAAAAACAAACCACACCTACTGCCAGCACCGCTTTGGTTCTGTTGCTCTGGTTACGCAGGTAAACAGGCTCGATGACAGTTCTCACCCTGTCGTAAATATCGTAGATGTAATTTTTCATGAAAAAATAACAGCATTTGAAATTTGAGCTTTGATGGCTATTGCAGGTTACAGGTTGCAAGTTTCAGGTTTATGCCCTATACCTTATACCCTATACTCTATACAGCTAACAGTGTTTTGTTACGCGATCAAATATCTAATATCAAATTTCAAATTTTCAAACCCCAAACCATAAACTCTTTAGTGCTTAAAGTGCCTCAAACCTGTTATCACCATAGCAAGCTTATTCTGTTCGCAATACGCAATGGAATCTTTATCGCGGATGGAACCACCCGGTTGTATAAATGCCGTGATACCGGCAGCATGGCCAAGCTTTACACAATCATCAAAGGGGAAAAAAGCATCTGAAGCCATTACGGCTCCGTTCAGTTCGAAATTAAATTGTTTCGCTTTTTCCACCGACTGGCGCAGCGAGTCTATACGGCTGGTTTGCCCGCATCCTTTACCAATGAGCTGCTTATTTTTTACCAGCGCAATGGCATTCGACTTAAGATGCTTGCATACAATGTTGGCGAAAGAAAGATCTTCTTTTTCTGCAGCGGTCGCTTCACGTCCGCCCGCTTCTTTCCATTCAGCATAATTGCCCTTATCGTTTTCCTGCGTAAGCACACCGTTTAACACCGATTTGGATTGTGTATGAGTTTCCGGCGCCGCTTTTAAAGTCAGCAATATCCTGTTCTTTTTTGTTTGCAATATGGCCAACGCGTCTGCCTGGTACCCGTCGGCTATCAGTACTTCAAAAAATATTTCGTTGATGGCTTCGGCAGTAGCTTTATCAACCGTACCGTTACAAACCAGCACGCCGCCAAAAGCGCTTTCCGGATCGCCTGCCAGGGCGGCATCCCAGGCTTCTTTCAGCGTGGAGCGGGATGCAATGCCACATACATTGGTATGTTTGATGATAGCAAACACCTTAGAGGAATCACCAGATCCTGAAAACTCCTGTATCAACTGCACCGCGGCGTCAACATCTACCAGGTTATTATAAGAAAGCTCTTTCCCGTGCAGCTTATCAAATACCTTATCAAGGTCACCATAAAACACACCCTGCTGATGAGGGTTTTCGCCATAACGCAATACCTGTTTAGTAGCCGGCAAAGCCAGCGGCGACACAGCTTCCGGGTTGAAATAGTTACTGATAGCAATATCGTAGTGCATTACAATTTCAAAGGCTTTAGCTGCAAATGCACGGCGCTGCTGCAGGGTGGTTTCTCCCTTTTGATCTACCAGCAATTGCAACAGGGATGCATAATCGCTCTTTGCCGCTACCACTAAAAGATCCTTATGATTCTTGGCTGCCGCGCGGATCATGGAAGGTCCGCCTATATCAATTTTTTCGATGATCATTTTCTCCGCTTCTTCAGCATTGCCGGCAAACGAAGAAGAAGTAGCCTGCGCCAACGTTTCTTCAAAAGGATAAAGATCCACAATTACCAGGTCT
This sequence comes from Chitinophagaceae bacterium, assembly GCA_019638595.1. Classification (GTDB taxonomy): domain Bacteria; phylum Bacteroidota; class Bacteroidia; order Chitinophagales; family Chitinophagaceae; genus Agriterribacter. The sequence continues at coordinate 58,364 of JAHBTJ010000020.1, read as the reverse complement.
ATCACCGGTATATGGTATTCCTTCATTTCCGATATATCCTGCGGCACATCCCTTCTGCCCAGTATTCCACCAAAAACAGCGGGATGCAGCGTTTTTACGCGCCCGCCTAAAATGGAAGGATAACTTGTAAGGCTTTCCACGGGCACACAGGGAATATCCAGGTCTTCAATAAATTTTTGAGTGCCGCCCGTTGAATAAATAGTGATACCCAGGTGGTGTAATTCTTTTACAATGGGTTCCAGTCCGTCTTTATAAAAAACGGAAATGAGTGCAGAGCTGATCTTCTTTTGCATATACTATATATTGCTGTACAACCTGTTGAGCAGGAGTTGAGTTGATTAATCAAGTATAAAAGCGCCGTCTTCCGCAACGGAATGGCGCCGCAAAAGTAAACTATCGCATTCATTTTTCCATTTGTTGATTTTCCACGCCGGGCAGGAAGCGTCAAAAACATAGGTAGAACAACGAAACTGCTGCCGGAAACGGCTTATAGAAGATGTTACCGTCCCCGACAGAACGATAACATCCAGGTTTGGCGAGGGGTCGCCGGGCAGAGGGACAACACTGTCTGCCAGCAGTATTTTTTTATGATCCAGCCATATAAAAGGAAGAGCCGCATGCCGGTATATCCCCTGCCCTTCTTTAACGGCGCCATTCATAAGCCTTGCGGGAGTAAGATGAAAGCTTTTCATAAAACCATCCGCATTCACCGTATCATCTCCCATATAAAAGTAATACCCGCCAGTAAAAACATCTATAGCCGTATACCCGGGCACATTGTATACTACCATCCGGGTATGACGGGTTTTATAGTATACGTCCGCAACGCGTATCGCCCCAAACAATAACAAGCACGGCAAAGCCATCCATACCGCACCGGGGCGCCTGAACATTAACCATACGGCAACGCCTGCAATAAAAGCGTATAGCAATATCACCTGTATAACAGATACAGCAATACCGGAGCTTACCGCATAGGGCAAATCGTTTATCCAGGCAGTAAAACCATTCATGCACCACAAAAGAAAAGAGAGCGCACTTCCTAATATGCCCGCCACCAAAGGAAGTCCGGACAATATGCAAAGCAGTATTTCACCATATAATATAATACCCGACAAAGGCACCACTACCAGGTTGCTCAGCAAAAAAAGATTCGGGGCCTGGTGAAAATGATAGATGCTCAGCGGGGTAGTGAGAATTTGCGCCGCCATGGTTACCGACAGCAGCTTCCATATATGATCCATGATCTTATTACGAAAATAAAGCCAGTTGGTTATGGGCCGGAGAAAGATAACAATGCTAAGCACCGCTGCGTACGAAAGCTGAAAACCTACATCCCATAGTAAAAAAGGATCCCAGCACAGCAGGAAAAACGCGGAAGCGGCAAGCGTATGATAAACAGATACGCGGCGCGCCATACTTTCCCCGATCACAATAAAGGAAAACATTACCACGCTTCGCAAAATGGAAGCTCCCGCGCCAGCCAGTAAAGAAAAGCTCCACAATACCGAAAGAATGATCAGCCCCCTGAGCATTTTTGTTTGATTGTTTTTTTGCAAGGGGCGCAAAAGCACGATCAGCAGCCCGTATATCATAGCCAGGTGCATGCCGGAAATAGCGATGACATGAATAACTCCTGTGTTGGAATATTGCTGAACAAGATCGCGGTCAAGATCGTTGCGATAGCCGATCAGCAATGCTTCTGCCACGCCCACCTCCCTGCTGCCGGGAATATATTTTTTAAGTATATCCAGTATAATAAGCCTGCTGCTTTCCAGCCAGTGCATATAGCGTGGCTGCAGATCAATATCCGCTACCGAAAAATCATCCGGCGTTAAATATACCTGGTGTGTAATGCCCTGGAACAGGGTGTAACGACTATAATCAAAAGCGCCGGGGTTGCCGCTATTCTTAACAGCCTGCGGCGCTTTTTTAAACAAAACAGAAGTACCAAATTTTACACGTTTAAAAACGGAGCTGTCTTTACTGAAATAAATAATAATGCTTCCTTTAGCCACTCGTATGCTGTCATCCCCGTCAACAACGGCGTATATATCGGCAATAGCCTTGTACGATTTATTCTTTTCCGTTAACGACTCCCTCAGCGAAGCAATAACGGTTGCCCCCGGGGTATATACAGTACCCAGCCATTCCCGTTGGTTTTTAATATTCTTATAATGAGTGATGATCATACCGAGGCTCATTGCCAGCAGCATGATAAGCAAGCCCAATACCCATTTATATTTGTATAGAAAATATCCTTTTAAGAAAAACGAAGCGGTAAGGGTTATTAAAAAAAGTGAAAAAAGCGCCAGGAGAGCGTTGATATTAAAAACACAGTGCCATTGCAGCAGGATACCTGCAACAAAAGCGGGAAGTACACGCAGGAAAGGCGCTTCCTTCCATATAGGCGCAACAGTTAGCAACATGCGGAAAAGATACGGAATGTTTTGGGAAATGTTTCATCATTTTACAGTATTATTTGTCAATACAAGTAGCTGTGGAAATGATGAGATATCTACAGAACCGACCAGACTTCCCATTTCTTCTATATTATGAAAATAAGAGCCAATTACTATATCGGTATCTCCATCGTGATCAAAATCTCCTGCTTCCATGGTGAGCCATTTACCTAAAGCAGCTTCAGGTAAGGAAGCCGGCTTAAAATTAAAGTTGCCTTCATTGGAAAAGTATACAAATCCATTCGCAGGATTGTCAAGGTTATTATAAAATGATATAGCTGCTATATCCTGATCTCCGTCATTATCAAAGTCTCTCGCTATTGCTTTAGAAGCGCCATATAAAGGGAAAAACCACTTTTCTGTAAAATTGTATTTGCCATCATTTAAATAAATTCTAACACCATGGTAGTTTTTATTGATACGGGAATAATCCCAATTATCTCCGTTAGTAAGTAAAATATCAGGGTAACCATCCTGGTTAAAATCCACCAGCTCAAAATACGATGTACCGAATGCCGGATGAAAACGCAATATTTTTTTTTCTTCAAATTTTCCCCCGCCCTGATTATACCAGATCGAAATTCCTTCCCAGGCCTGTGTCATTAATACTATTATATCAGGTCTCCCATCTTTATTAAAATCACCAACCTCTACCTTTCTTGCTCCCGGCAAATTACTTAAAATATTTTCTGCAGAAACTTTGCAATTACTATACCATACTAATTTTCCTGCATTATTTCCAAAGCCGCAAACAATAGCATCCTGTTTTCCATCCATATCAAGATCGGCATAAGTAAATTGAACAGGCCTTGGTAAATGATCAATATTTACCGGGGGGGTCTGTATAGTAAATGTTGTATCAAAAGTTACAAGCCTTCCATTCTTTTGATCAGAGGGGCTAACACTTCCCACCGTAAGCAGCCGCGGTGGTTCATTATGGGGAAAGTCAATATCAACAGGGGCACTTTCTACATTCCATGCAGATTTGAATTCGAATTTATTATTAAAAATATAGAGCTTATTTTCAGCATCTCCCACATACAGTTCATCAGACATATTGTTCAACTTCAATAAAGTTGTTTTAGGAAGCGGGGTACCATCAAATACCATTGGCTTGGGAGAAAATAAACTGAGCTGGTTTATTATAGCATTTTGCTTTACTTGTGGCAATGGCTCGTCAGGGGCTTCACGTTCAAAATATTGAACAATTTCTTTCCAGTCGCCATTACTCAGCATTGGTTTATCCGGATATATATTCAGGTTACGAAGCAGTTCTCTTTCCTCCGGAACTATATCCATATAAGGGTCCTCGTCTTTGTTTCTTATACCAAGCCTCCAGCCCATATTGGGCAATACTTTATTCACCCATGTTTTTTTGTCGAGCAGTGAGGGTTCGGGAAAAAGATGGCAGGAGGTACAATATTTTAAAGCGAGTTGTTTGCCGGGTATTATTGAATCTATCCATAAAGTATTTGCTGGGAGCTGATACCCTTTATTACTATCAGCAGCCATAAAAAAAAGCCAGAGCTGGGTCAAGAAGGTTACCGCTATTCCTGCTCTGGCTAATGACATATTGAGATTTATAGTTTAAGTAGTGTACTATACAAAAATAAAGAGGTGGAATTAATCCACCTCTAAATAATTGCTATTTTAAATATTTAAAATAAGGACTTTTACACCTTAGTTCACCTGCCAAAATACTTTTGTTGTAACATTATCTTTAGAAGAAACTGCACCATAATTTTCAGCATTTAATATTCTCTCCGTAGAAGGATATAAAAATCTGACAGGAGGATTGGGAGACAGTGTCGAACTGGCATCGGTAGGGAAATTAAGTTCCGGATACTTTGTCCTTCTGTACTCTGCCCATGCATGATTAGATTGCATAATTCCAAAGTCAATCCATTTTTGTATTCCTATTTTTTTAAGGTTTTCATCTTTATCGGCACCATAAGCAATTATAGGGTCAGCAAGAAATGTATTTATAGCAGAAGTCGCAGGAGCTGTTTCATGCGTTCCCCATGCCTTGTTCAGATGATTCAGATAATAATAATAATCAATAGATTGCCTGATTCCCTGTTCATATGCAGCTTTGGCGTCTCCCCCACCCCATCTTTCATAAGCTTCTGCTTTAATAAAGCTCACTTCAGAAGAAGTTAAAATAATTCCGGGAAAACTTCTGTTTTTTATAAAGGTTACGGAATCGTAACGTGAATAATACCCTGCCGTTGTGGAATCTGTTTGGCGTGCATTCGTCCATGTATTAATAACACCGTGATATTCTCCTCTTTTGTTTGTACTAAACATAACAGGCAGGCGTGGGTCACTAGATGGGTTCATTATGTCTTCTACCATATAACCGGGAGCAAGGCTGTTAATCCCAAAACCGCTTTCCATATCGCCTGTTTCCAGGCTTCCTTCGGCTGCAATTTGTATTGTTTCATTAACATCATCCACTATGGGATATTTTGAGGGGTCACCTAAAATTTCCTGTACTGTCGCCTTTGATCCTGCTTCATCAAAAAAGGAGGTACGCATGGCCAGGCGAAGACGAAGGGAATTACAATACTTTCTCCATTTTAAAATACTGCCATCATTAACATAGTCGCTTTTTGTCAACTGATTGGTATAAAAAGGATCAACTGAAACTGCCGACAAATAATCAGCTATTCTTTTTAAGTCAGAAGCTATAAAGGCATATACATCTTTATCGCTATCATAACTTGCTAATATGATGCTTCCGCCGGTAGCATTTAACTGACCAGCAGTACTAAAAGGGATATCTCCCCACATATCTACCAATTGAGAAGTTTGGTCGTAGACAAATATTCTTGCTATTTCAAGAAAAAGCTGGTATCCCTCTTTGCTGGCTGTTCCGTCCTCGTATGTTTTATACTTTTTCTCCAGTTCAATCAACCTTGCCAAGGGGCCTGTATAATAATCATTCCATCTGTCCTGTGTATAGTTGATTGCCTGTTCGTATATTTTGCTTCCGTTACTATACCCAATTGTTTGTGAATATGCGCCCAGCATTGGTATCTGAAAAGTATAGAGATTCCAGTACCTTGGCATTACCCTGGCATTATCAAAAACTCCGGCAAACAATCCTTCAATGTTAGAGTTAACCGTTTTTTCAGGATTATTATAGTTGTCATCAAAATCTGATTTTTTACACCCGGTGAAAATGTATCCTGAGATGATACCGATTAAAAGACTATATATTATATACTTTTTCATTTTTCTAAGATTGAAGTGATAATTAAAATGATATTCTAAGACTTGCTCCTATTGAACGTGCAGCAGCAGTAGCTCCACCTGCAAAAGCCTGCGAATAAGCATTTGTACCTATACTTTCCTCCGGATCAAGATAAGGCAGTGATTTATAGAAATAAAATAGATTTCTGCCGTAAATAGATATAGTTACATTTTGCAATTTTATTTTTTCAATTGCTTTTACCGGTAAAGAATAATTTAATGCAACTTCGCGCAGCTTAATAAAATTGTTATCAAATACAGCCCCTTCATAAGTGCTGTAAGAACCGGAACCAGGCCATGAGCCCCAGCCATACGTATTCAGGTAAAAATTAGGCGCATCTATAATAACATCATTTTCTTTTCCATCACTCTGTTTCATTCCTTTTAAAATCATTCCATCGTAATACAGTTTTTCTCCGTTAGGGCCCGAAGTGGCATTATCTGCTGCTTTTACAAATGCACCACTGCCATCTACATAGTAAGGTATTCCACCGTGTTCCTTATCCCTGCCAAACAATGAGTTTGTATACATTCCTGATCCTGTTCCGTATAACAAGGCCTGAGAAATAACCTGTCCGCCCCAGCGAAAATCAACCAAAAAATTAAGTGAAAAGTTTTTATAGGTGAATGTATTTGTTAATCCGCCTACTACTTTTGACTGAATATTACCCATTTTAACCTGATCATCGAAATTGATATCATAATAACCATCACCATTAATTATATATTCACCACTGGCATTGGTACGGCGTTTATATCCTATTATATCTCCTGCCTGTTTACCAATTTCCGAAACAATTAGCAATGATCCGTTATCAAGGTTCGAGCTTGTAATTCTTTCCAGTCCTTCCATCAATGAAAGAACTTTATTACGGTTAAATCCAAGATTCAGCCTGGTATCCCACTGAAAAAATCTCCCTTTTACAGGTGTGCCGTTAACCCCTACCTCTACGCCGTAGTTTCTAAGAGATCCGACATTCACAAGTATGCCTGTAGAGCCGGTAGTTGCAGGAACAGTAAGGCTCAATATCTGGTCTGATATTTTATTGTTGTAGTAGGAGATATCAAATCCAAAACGGTTATTGAACAATTTGGTTTCCCAGCCAATCTCTACTTCTGTTTTTTGCTCATTCTTCAAATTGTTGTTTCCGTATGGATTTCCGGGATAAAGCGTTGCCACGCCATTTACACTTCCGGCATTATAAATAGTATTGGCTACATAGGCCGGCGCCGGGTTACCCACAATACCCCATGATGCCCTTAATTTGCTGTAAGAAACAAACTGTGGAAGATTAAATGCATTGCTGAGCTCAAAGGAGCCGCTCACGGCAGGATAATAAAAGGTATTGTTACCGGGGTATAAGGTAGAAGTTCTTTCACGCCTCAAGGTTCCCTCAACAAACAAGAAGTTGTTAAACTCAAAGCCAACTATGCCAAATAAACCATCTTTTACCAGGTAGCTCCTGTTTGATGAACCTGATGTGGGAGTGGTTTTGGAAGCATTAAAGCTAAACCAGTTTTCCTGCGTTAAACCATCCCGGGTTCCCTGACTGGAATAGCGATATTCTTCCTTTCTTGCCTGGTAACCTGCTGATACGTTCAGTTTCAGCTTGCCTGTTAACTGGTTACTGTAAGTAAGCAAAACATCGCCATATGTAAAATTATACCTGTTAAAGTTGGTTCCATAATACCCGCTTTCACCAAATGCAAGAGGATAGGCAGACTTATTTTTTGTTTCAGCAAAATACCCGGTATAATCGGTACCCACCCTACCTCTGAAATGCAGATTCTTTACTATATCATAGTTAACGGTTGCTGAAGCCAGCAGCCTGTTAGTGGTTTCATCAAAATTATTCTCAAGCTGATTCCACAAAAAATCCAGGAAATCGTAACCACGAATGTTATATTTAAGCGCTTCTTCAGGATCTTTAGAGGTATCGTTATACGGTACATATTTGTATCCCTTGGTTGTTCTGTACTTATCGAAAATAACATCCATACGCTCTGCTGCACTTAAGAACCCACCGTAGTTGTTTGTAAGCCTGTCAATTTGATAAGGGCGGTTGTGTACTCTTTCATTAATATAGCTTATTACAAGATCGGTAGTAAACTTAGGTGTAAGCTTGTATGTACTATTTAAGTTAAATGTATTTTTTTCCTGTTTACCACCAATCTGAATACCCCTATAGTCGTTTCTTGTATATGAAAGCCTGTAGTTCAGCTTATCAGAAGCATTGCTTACGGCAACATTCTGAACAGCACTCATTCCATCTCTGTAAAAAGATTTCCAGTAATTAGGCTGTGCCACATAAGGACGCATCTGCCCATCCCACCAGTAAACCTGGCGGCCATCGAACTTGGGTCCAAATTGGCCGTATGACCTGAAAATTGGATATTCAACTTCTTGCCCGTTGACTGTTGTTTTAAGCCAACCCTCATCTGTGGAGCCAAAACTTCCCATATTTGTTCCCCTGTCATATCCGGGCCCATATTCATTTTGCAGTTCCGGAACAACAGCAACAGACTCTTTTATGTACGAAGAGTTAACATCAACTCCAAGCCCTTTCCGGCTTTTTCCATTTTTCGTTGTAATTACAATAACGCCATTCGCTGCGTCTGAACCATACAAAGCCGATGCAGCGGCGCCTTTTAATATCGTTACATTCTCAATATTTTCTGGGTTAATGTCGAGCAAACCATTGCCATTAATACGGGGCGAGCTCCAGAAACCGTCATTATTTGCCTCGCCATTACGGGTAACCACACCATCTACTACCATCAAAGGCTGGCGGGCAAAACTGATTGAATTCATACCCCGTATACCTACACTTACTGCGCTGGTTGCCCCTCCGGGATTTGTATTAATACTTACTCCGGGTGCTCTTCCGTATAAGGCGGAAGCAAAGTTAGTGGGAGCAGTTAAAAGAATATCTTTTGAAGAAACTGTAGAAACGGCATATCCCAGCTTACGCTGTTCTTTTTTAATACCCATTGCAGTAACTACAACCTCTGTTAAAGCGTTGTCTGCCGGAACAAGCTCTACTGCCACTTCAGTATCTGTTCCTACAGTTACTTCCTTGGCAACAAATCCAACGGAACTGAACACCAGTATAGGATTAGATCCTGAAACGGTAATGGAAAACTGACCATTTTCGTCCGAGGTTGCTCCAACATTCTTAGTTCCTTTTTCTGTAATAGTTACACCAGGTATACCTTTTCCAGTGGCATCCAATACAATACCAGAGACTGTTTTTTGCGCCTGCCCTAAAGCAAACGTGCTGCATAGAAACAGCATTGCCATAAGCAAATAACGATTCGCTGATTTCTTCATCGCTGTTAGTTTTTAGAGTTTTAATTATTAACAAGAAAGATGAGCTTATATACAAATCCTTTCATATTCAGCCTTTTATCTCATCAATCCAGGTTAAAATAAAATTAATAAATTGTTTTTCAAATGTTAAAGTAACATATCTTTTTTCAAAAAAACAAAAAGTATCTTAAAAAAGGATAAAAAAGGATAAACGTATCACCAAAAAGGTAATAAGTTACGCCTGGATTTCTTTATCTTATCAGAGTAATTTATATAGCAAAATGCTGCTCGAACACATTAAAAAGAGGAAAATACAACAAAACCCACCTGGTAGCTTTACACACACATCCCCTACAAACCACAAACTATAAACTACCAACCTCCTGTTGCCTCATTATATCCACTATTGCTTTTAGCTCCTCTTCATCTGCCAGGTACAGGCTTCCCTTATCGGTTACCTGCAGGTTTTGAAAAGTCATGGGATCGGGAATTATTTTGCGGGCGGAAGTGTGGTATTCGTATGCGCCGCTTTCCCGGATGAGCTTTGTAAGATTGGCTGACCGAACCCCGGCGCCGGGCATAATGCTGATCCTGCCGTTTGCCTGTTGCACCAGTTTGCCAAGCAGCATTCCCGCATCGGGTGCGGCGCCCGCCTGGCCCGAAGTGAGCACCCTTTCACAACCGGCATCAATAATATCTTCCAACGCCCGGAACGGATCAGGAGTAGCGTCGAAAGCGCGGTTACAGGTTACCCCCATAGGATATGCCCATTCAACGATCCTTTTAAAACGTTCTGTGTCAATGTGCCCGGTTATGGTTTGAACTCCCACCGATATACCATCGCAACCCAGCTCTTTGCAAATGCGGATATCTTCTTCCAGGATTGAAAAATCCTCGTCATCGTAATAATAGTTACCCGACCGGGGCCTGATGATAGGATACAACCGGATAGAAATCTTTTCGCGCACTTTTTTGATGGCGCCATAGCCCGGGGTTGTACCGCCTTCTACCGGGTTATCGCAAAGCTCCACTCTTATAGCGCCGGCTCTTTCAGCAATAATGCAGGACTGGATATTAAAGGAACATACTTCTAATGCAAATGACTGAGACATGGTTGCTGAGATTTAAGGGAGAAGGTGTAGCCATAGCCGATAGCTCATAGCTGATAGCCGACAGCCTTATCAATAAATGCTTTTCGACCGGAATACTTTTTCTACCGCATTGCTTCTTACGGAATAGCTGAAGCCCTTTTGCAGGGCATATGCTCCATATTCTCCTTTTTTGTTCAGGGCCACAAAACCTACCTGTATTTTTTTCGATTTTTCGGGACTGCGTTTTATAATGCGTTGTACTGCTTCCTTACAGGCAGCTTCGGGCTTATACCCCTGCCTCATTAACTCTACTACCAGGTGCGAACCAACAATGCGTATTACTTCTTCTCCCACCCCCGATGAAGTAGCGGCGCCAATTTCATTGTCTACATATAAGCCCGCTCCAATGATTGGCGAATCGCCTACCCGGCCATGCATTTTAAATGCCATGCCGCTGGTAGTACAGGCGCCGCCTAAATTTCCCTTTGCGTCCATGGCCAGCATGCCTATGGTATCATGGTTATCCGGTCCGCCGGGCATGGGATCTTTGTCTTTATCGTACAACCTGTTTTCGATATTTATTTCCGGCTCATACTTCGCTTCCTTCAGCCATTCTTTCCATGCTTTTTCGCTTTCGGGGGTCAGCAGGTTTTCTTTTTTAAACCCATTGGCCAGGGCAAACTGCAAAGCGCCATCGCCTGCCAATACTATATGCGGTGTTTTTTCCATTACCAGCCGCGCAACAGATATCGGATGAACAATATGTTGTAATGCCATTACCGATCCGCAGTTATAAAACTCATCCATGATACAGGCGTCGAGGGTTACGTAGCCATCCCTGTCGGGCATACCGCCATATCCAATGGTTTGATTGTCAGGATCGGCTTCAGGCACTCTTACTCCTGCTTCCACCGCGTCTACCGCCCTGCCTTTTTTATTCAATATCTCCCAGGCGGCGATATTGGCTGTTTTACCGAAATCCCAGGTGGAAACTACCACAGGTTGGTCTATAGTATTTTTTCTTTTACCTGTTCCTGCCAATACTTTTTCATCGGTTAAAATAGCTGCTGATCCCAAAACAGAAGCCTGCAAAAATTTTCTACGGGTTGACATTATCGGATTGTTTTTAAACTTTTCAACGATTTTATATTGCTCGAAATTAAATGATAATTTACTTCAAGAATAATTAAAAAAGGAGCTGATTTCATAATGAAACAGCTCCTCTTTCAGTTTTTAAAATTATTATGGCATCCAGTATACTTTTATTTGCGCCTGCTGGTCCAGCGTCAAAGCTGTGCCACCCAAAGCAGTTAGCCAATTTGCCCTGTTATTCAACTCTTCATCTGCAGGGTAAGGAATTTTATTAGGCTTAACCAATGGAGTGTAAGTTGGATCTTTAGGAGTTAACCCTGTCCTTCTAACAAGAGCCCATCCTTCCATCGGGTTCCATATGGTGGTAAGCCATGCCTGAGTAGCAATCTTTGTTAATGCATCCGCATCATTTGCCCCGTTATATGCCACGGAAGGAACATTCAGGAATGTGGTGATTTCTGCAGGAGTAGGCTTAACAGGCAGATTTGTGATCCACGACATTGCGTACCAAAAATCAATAGATGACTTAATACCTGCTTCGTAAGCGGTTTTAGCAGCAGCAATATCTTTCGATACACCCAGTCCCCGCTGATATATCTCAGCTTTCAAGAAATACACGTCGGCTTCTGATATAATCAAATAAGGATAATTCTGCCTACCGTTAAACAGCAGGTTAACATTAAACGAAGCATACTTATTATCAGCATCCGCTCCTATTGCAGGGCGAGCGCCATCACCAGGATATGGGTCACCTCCATCAATCACCGAGTGATTCTGAGGTTGTGGCACCCACAAATCAGCATTGTTTGTCATGAACCAAACCTTGGTGCGGGGATCAAAAATTCCGGAACCATCAGTATCATTGTCGCTGGACATTTGCGCCCAAACATTGCTACTCATACGAATCTTAGAAATAGAGTTTTCAGCGAAACTACTCCACAATCTGTCGGTATTAACAACCGGCGCTACTTTGCCTGGCCAAAAGCCAAAATTGTTTTTTTCCAAAGCCGCAAGATCCTGATTAGCCGGCAGCGGTTTATTTCCACCTATGATATCTGTTATAATTTCAGTAGCAAGCGCCTGTTCTTTTTCGTACAAACGAACTGCGTACCTTAAGCGAAGTGAATTTGCGAAGCGAATCCAGGCTGCAAAATCATTCTTTAAGAAAGAATCAGAATTTCCTATACTGATTTGAGTAGCATCACCAATTTTAATGCCATCTGCGGCAGCCTTGAGTTCAGCCAAAACGCTCTTGAAGATATCAACCTGGTTGTCATATGCAGGCCTACGAGATTCAGTGTTGTCTGCCATACCTGCCTGACTATAGGGTATATTTCCGTAAAAATCCAGCATTTGTAAAGTTTTGGAAGCCATCAAAATGTCCGCCATATATTTAACATTGCTGTATTCAGCTTTTGCCGGGCTGTTTTCGATCAACCCCTGTAGTTTTTTGTAATCAAACAAAATCGGGTAATATGAATTCCATAAACCCGCATTGTATATAGCTGTACTGGTAACTTCATTTTGTACGGCCTGCTGATTAGTAAGATCAAGTAACAGGTAAATATTCAACGCGTCATTTCCATTAGTAATATCTTTTGCTATTCCATTAAATAAACCGGGAATAGTCAAAGTAGATATACTAGGCTTATCAGGCGTTTCATTCATTTCTTCAAATCCCTTTGTGCACGAAAAGAGCGTACTCAAAGCGAGGATTACTATATAATTAAATCTTAGTTTCATCTTAATTAATTTTTCTGGTTAAAACGAAGCCCTTACAGAAAATCCAAATGAACGGAAGTTGGGCATAGAGGAGTTTTCAAGTCCCTGAACGTTACCAATACCATTTACGCCTTCAGGATTGAGCCCTTTGGGTATAGTGGTAAAGATGTAAAACAAATCTCTTCCTATCACAGACAAACTCAGATTTTGAAATATATGTGTTTTCCGAACTACTGATGCTGGGAATTGATAAGTAAGATTTACCTCTCTTAATTTCATCCAGGAATTTTCAAACACCGACAAAGAGCGAGGTACACCCAAATGGTTCCATGATGCATATGAAATACCATAGTACCAGGTAGCTGGCACTACCACATCATTAGGTTTACCATCTGCATATACACCTTCCATAATCATTCCAACATTGCCTGTTGTTCCATCAGGATAGACGTATGGCAAACCGCCACCATTACGCTCTTTTACAGTTTCCTCTCTCAACCCATTTCCCATAGCTGAGCTATAAGATCCAAACCATGTATCGCCGCCCCATTTGAAATCGGTAAGAAAATACAGGGAGAAACTTTTATAACGCAACGTATTAGCAATACCCCCTGTAAGCTTTGGGATTGAATTACCAATTGGCACTTCATTGGGAGTTAATACCCATTCTGTAGCAGCAATATGTTCCTGGCCGTCAGGCGTAGTATATTTCATCACCTGGCCGTCGCCACCGATTGCCTGCCTTACAATGCGCTGTCCATTTTGATGATAAGTGAAATCTTTACCATAAATGGTTCCATAGTTATCTCCAACCCGTACTTTCTGTAATGCTCCGCTCGAACCGTAAACACTTCCGATTGTAAGTACACTATCTACCCCGGAAAGAGAGATCAACTTATTGGTTGCCCGTGTACCATTAACAGTAATATTCCATGAAAAGTTTTTTGTTGAAACCGGATTTGCATTGATAAAAAACTCAAACCCTTTGCTGGCTAACTTTGCATCGTTGATCCTTATAGAAGTTACACCCGATGAAATGGGAAGCGCGGTTTCAACAATTTGTGGAGAAGCATTTCCTGCATAGCCGGTTAACTCGATATTAAGCTTATTGTTAAATAATCCTAAATTAAGTGTTGCCTCATATTGTTTTGTTCTTTGAGGCTTAATACGAGGGTCAGTAAGAATGTTCTGGAATGACTGAGCAACCGTACCGTTATATGCAACACCATCGATTATCGCATTTGTTGCATATGGGTCGGTACCACTACCTCTGCCTGCATAAGATAAAGCAACCTTACCATAGCTAAGCCAGGGAGCCGATCCTTTTAAACTGCTAATACCATCTGTAAATACATACGCCAGGCTCACGGCAGGATAGAAAAACGAATTGTATGGTGAATTTAAAGTCGAAGTCCAGTCGTTACGTCCGGTTACCTGCAAAAACAAATAATTTTTGTACGAAACATCAAAGATGCCGATCATTGAGTTTATTTTATATGCAAACGGCAAATCAACTATATCGTCATTTATGTTCACAGGCTCACTGCCATTTTTCAGATTGAAAAGAAAAGGATTAATGAAGTTTCCTCTCGTAGCCAAACTGTTTGCATAATTTTTAACAGTAACAGATTCGCCTCCTGCAGTAAAGCTTATGTTAATATCTTTATCGGCTACGTTATCCTTGTAAAACCGGGCCATACCCAGAACGTTAAGCGTATTGTTCCTGTCGTTACGCACCCCAAATCTACCACCTGTAATTCCCTGAGGATCCCGTGGGTAGTTCCGCGTTTCTATACGATCATTACTGTTGTCAATACCCGCCTGCCCGGTTAAAGTAAGCCAGGACGTAGGCATAGCCGTTAACTTTACACTTCCGATAAAATTTTTACGATTTAGCTGTGTGTTGTTTTGATTGATATACCAGAATGCATTTTGCAAATAACTATTGCCGTTGAAAGGATAAGCAGGAGAACCTGCCGGAAAGTTACTGGAATTAGTCACATCATTTAATGAGCCGTCTGTTTTATATGTGTTCGCAAGATCTACATAAGGATCGTAATCGCGGGGAGCAGCATAAAACATTCCCTGCAAATAAGTATTTCCTACTGGTGGTGTATTTAGTCTTTTATAACTTAAATAGCTGGCAGAGATATCAGCAGTAAGCTTAGGACTGATATTGATAGTGGAGCCTAAAGTAAGAATATTTGAAGCGTAGTTACTATTAATAACATTTGCTTTGTTGTCCTCTCTTGTGTAGGCAAGCCGGAAAGTTCCTATTTCCCCTCCGCTTGATACAGAAACATTGTGCTGACTGGTAAACCCGTTTGGAAAGAACACTTTCCATGCGTCAGGGTGAGCACTGTATGGTCTTTGTACGCCATCATACCATAACATAGGTTGTCCATCAAATTTTGGTCCCCACGATAAAGCACCGGGAAATGAAATAAAGGGCCATGCCACAGTTGGATTGTCATAAGGCAACATGCCATGTGCACCCTTAGTATGAACTCCCATCTGATCAGGGCCATAGATAGGTGTTTGAATGCGTTGCCCATTGTCGTTTACATTAAACCTTTTGTTATTATCTCCCGTCCATAATGAAGAAACAAAGCCGGCGCCGTAGTCATTCTGAAAATTAAAAAAGTCATTATATACCGAGCTAAAGCGATCGTTGAATGAGTAATCAATACCAAGTCCTTTTTTCTTAACTCCTTTTTTCCTAGTTACTAATATTACTCCATTGGCACCCCTGTTACCGTACAAAGCTGAGGCAGCAGGGCCTTTTAATACAGTAATGCTTTCAATATCTTCTGAGTTAATAAAATTTAATCCGGTTCCCCAGTCATTATAAGTTGCAACGTCTTCATTTAGCTTTGTTCCCAATGAGCTTCCATTTAAAGGGCTATTATTAATGGGAACTCCATCCACCACAATTAATGCACGGTTATCACCAGTCAAATTTGTATTTCCCCTGATAACAAGCCTTGAGGAGCCGCCTTCTACCCCACCGGAGGCCTGACTGATATTCAAACCAGAAACCTTTCCCATCAATCCTTGTGCTATTGTAGGAGCCTGAGCTAATGTTAAATCCTTTCCGTCAACTTTCTGAGCTGCGTATCCCAGAGATCGGGGCGACCGTTTAATTCCTAATGCAGTAACAACCACCTCACTCATTTCTGAACCTAAAGTCGATAAATCTACGTTTAATTGGTTATTGTTACCAACAGCAACTTCTTTCTCAGCAAATCCAACGGAACTTATTATCAACACAGCGTTTCTTCCAGAAACCGGAATACTATATTGCCCATTATCATTTGTAACAACCGAAGTTGTTGCACCCTTTAAAGAAACCGTTGCCCCCGCAAGTGGATTTCCTTTGTCGTCTTTGACAATTCCTGTTATGATGCGCGTTTGCTGAGCAAATAGTAGCGTAGTGCTACCGGCCAGCAGAAAGAGCATCATCAACAGGAATACATTTTTAAACTTTTGCATTGCAGTTGAATTTTTAGTTATAAAATATTTATTTAGGGATATGAAATAAGCCTATCAAAACCGGTTGTGCGCTGTTGCCATCACACAACCGGTTTTTTCACTGAACATTTTGCGGCAATGTTTTGCATAGATCAGTTTTGAACGGTTAACCGTTAGCAATTTTTAATTCCCTTCACCAAAAGCAGGGGCGTTTTTATCGTACCAGATGCGTTGAGTGCTGAGTGTGGGCAGATCTCTTTGGTTAGGTGTAAAGCCCTGTTCTGATAAAGCTGCATTCCAGTTAGTCCTGTTCACTTCCCCCGGGTCGTTGGTCCACCAGCGCCTGGCAATTTGTTCGTTAAATGTTTCACGTGCATAATAGGCAGAGGTTTTCTTTGGATACCCTGTGCGCCGAACAAAAACAAACGCTTCGTTTGGATTTCTATACAGGTTAATATACTGTTGTATGTAAATACGCTCCAGGTCGTTTACGCCATTGAGCTTCACCTCAGGATTTTCCAGGTACGCATTAATAATCGCATCACCATTACCGGAAAAGGCGGTTCCGGATTCAGCTACACTGGCTATATTATTCATTGTTCTTATGGAAGAAGCGATGCCTTTCCTGTACCAGTCTTCTGCACTTCCTTTGGTATCAACCCCACCCGCATATTCTTTTTCAATAAACTCAGCGATCAATAAACATGTCTCCGCATAGCTTACTACCATCTCGGTATACTCTCCTGCACCGGGGCCGGTTCCATCATTATATTTTGGATAAAAGAACCTCCTGTTAATAGGTGATATTAAACGATAGTTGGTTACCTTATTACCCGGATTATTGTTCCCCACCACAAACGGATTGCTGATATAAGTAGCAACAGCCGGATTGGTAGTCCAGTCTGCCGGGCCACCCTGGTACGCGATCAACGGATCTGCAGGATTGATAAACGCAGGAAGTGTAGCGCCATATTTGGCTAAAGTATCCGCATAGCTTCCCGTAAGCTGGTTTTTTTCAAAATAGATACCGATCCTGGGATCGTTTGATTTTTTGAGGAAATTGATAATAGAAGTAGTGCCATAACGGGTACTACGGTAGTTAACACTTCCGCCAATACCATGATAATCTATGCTTTCATATTGCAGTTGGCCGTTATCAGCGTCAATTGGCCCGGTAGCATCCTGCAAAACCTGCTGAAATATCTGTTTTGTTTTAGCAACATCCTGGTTTTCCAACCTTGCAGCTATTCTCAGCTTTAGCGAATTAGCCAACTTTACCCATTTTGCCCAATCACTTTTAAAATATATATCAGCATTTCCATATTCAAACTGAGTAGGTAATGAGCTATTGGATAAAGTTGCGATAGCATTGTCCAGTTCACCCAGCCATGTGGTAAATAAAGTTTGCTGATCGTTGTATACAGGATCATATTTATCCTCATAGCGGCCCTTTACTGCCTCCGTATAAGGAATAGACCCGTTCATATCCGTTACTTTTAATCCCTCACAAGCCTGCAGCACATACGTAACAGCACCCATTTTCTGATAGGCTTCCTTATCTTCTTTCAAATCAATCTGGCGTCTTATTTCAAAAAGATTAGGCAAAACCTGCTGATAATAATTATTATACCGGGCATTCACGTTGTTAGTGATCTCATAAGGGTCTGTGGTAACATGCTGCGTATACCGGAACAGTTGCTCCATACTTTCCCATACCCATTCATTGCCACCATACCCTGTCACCATTTTATCTTCCGCATAAGAGAGCAGGAACTTTATATCGGGATTTATTACAACACTGGGATCCGTATTGATCTCCCCGAAGTTCTTTTCGCAGGAGGTAGCCGAAAAAACAAGCACTCCTGCTACTGACAGTTGTTTTAATATCTTTATCATGACTTTACTCACTTTAGTTGTTATTAAGTTGGGATTAGAATGAAGCTCTTAGCGTAAATACTATTGAACGCATTTTAGGCAAAAAGCCATCTTCTCCGGAAAATGCAGTATTATTTGAATTGTTTGACGCAGGGTTAAAATTATACGGCAGGGTTTGATAGAGATAACCCAGATCACGTCCCACTACCGATAAAGACAATCCATTCAACTTAAGCCTGGAATATATTTTGGAAGGCAAAGCATAACTCAAAGCTACCTGCCTTAAAGCGATCCATGAATTTTCTAACACCCAAAAATCCGACACACCTGTTGAAGACGAACCATAACGATAAAAGAATTGCGGTGTGTGAGTGGGCTCTACATAACCAGCATCGTATGCTTCTTTAAATGTCATACCTCCTACATCCACCTGAGCCCCATCAGCCTGGGTTATCATCTGCCCCTCTGCAAAAACACCTTCTACGATCCTACCATCATCGTATGTTTTTCCATCATAAGCGCTGGTCCATGTAATACCACCCGATTGTTCATCCCTTCCAAAAATTGAATTCGGAAAAACTCCTGAGTGAGTACCCCAACGATAAGTAGCAGCTACATAGTCGCCACCGATTTTTGCGTCAACCAGCACATTTAAACTAAAGTTTTTGTAGTTAAACGTGTTATCCCAGCCAGCCCTGAATTTGGCGTTGATATCTCCCACATCCTGCCATACGCCACTTCTTGCAGGGAAGGCCGCTCTGGCATCAGAACGCCAGGTAAGAATGGGCAACCCGTTACGGGGATCACTTTTAGGATTACCGCTACCGTCTGTAGCCTGGTAAGGAGTAGAGTGTATGGTTGTACGTAAAATACCATAGGATTTCCCTACAACTGCCCAGGTACTGATTTCGGCAATATTAGCCCCTAAATCCAATTCAGTTCTTCCAGGGTATAATTCAACAATTTTATTACGGTTTACCGCATAATTCACTGCCGTATTCCACGAAAAATTCTTAGTTCTTACAGGAGTGGCATCTATAGCAATTTCAATACCCTTGTTTTGAATGTTGCCCGCGTTGATCAAAAGGGAATTTACTCCTGATTCAACGGTTGTTGTAATGGGTAAAATCTGGTCACGGGTATTATCCTGGTAAAGACTCACATCTAACCCTAACCTATTATCCAGGAACCGCATTTCCAATCCTAGTTCTTTCGATATTTTTCTCTGCGGCTTGAGGTTAGGTTGTATTTTACCTGATGAACTATAGGTAGATTGTGATACGGTTTGCCCGTTCGCATTACTGTAACCGTTAAAGGAGAAGCCAGGATTTACAATAAATGCAGTGGTTCCTCCGCCTAATGCGGCGACATTTCCCCTGAGTTTACCATATGTGATCCATCCAGGTAATTGAGACTTGAATGTTTCCGTGAATATCCACGATAAGCTTACAGCAGGGTATGTAAAGAAGTTATTGCCTGTTCCATTGGTATATGTAAGTGTTGAAAGCCAGTCACCACGCATAGTTGCCTGCAAAAACAACATATTTTTATAGCCCAGGTCAACGCTTCCGTATAAAGAGTTATACGCCATATTGCTGCGGATACCCCCTCTTGTGTAAGGTTGATTTACTGAATTGGCGATAAAATAAACCCCGGGATAATTCAATCCATTGTTAGTGTAACTCGAATCGAAGGTTGTTTTATTTCGCTGTGCTTCTCCGCCAATATAACCATTAATGCTCAGGTCGGAATTGATTTCCTTATCCATCATCAGCATCCATTTCAACATATGTCCTTCTTTGGTATTAAAGCCCAGTGCATACCCGCCCAAAGGCCCTCCAAAGTCAATTCCCTGCCCCAGTTCCTTGCTCTCTGCTTTCGAATAAATGTTATTGATATTTCCTTCCAGCAACAGCTTGGCCCAACTGGTCAACTTAAGGTTTACCGCTATACGGCTGCGCAATAAATGCTCAGTTTGCATATAATTGTTTTCGTACAGCGAAAACCAGAACCTTGATTCAGGTGCAAAGTTTGTTTCATTTCCATTGGGATTTTCCAGGTCAGGTACCCCGCCAAATTTACTGGTGTAGTTCTGGCGCTGCATCCAGTATTTTGTATCATAGTTGCGTGGCAGCATCCACGTAAATAATTTTCCGAAGTTGTAAGAGGCAAATGCATCCAGCCCTCCCAGCCGGGGAGGGTTCTTACCTTCAAAAGCAGTATAAGCCGCACTTACATCAATATCCAGGAAATCGGTAAACTTGTGAGTAACCCTTAAATCAAATGCATTTTTTTCGAACTTGTTATTACGCACAATGCCTTCTGCACTATTACGATTGTACGATAGCCTGAATGTAGTTTTTTCAGTACCTCCATCAATCGCAACATTGGTGTTATGCCCAATTCCTGTTTGAAAAGCATCCAAAAAGTTATTGGGTTGCGGAAGATATTTTGTCATGGTTCTATCATAGTTCATTACTTCCTGCCCTAACATACGAGGTCCCCAGTTTTCCAACTCGCGGTTGATCTGGCGATCTATATAAGGTAATCCTGTTGCAGGATCAGTAGGAAAAACTTTGGTGGTCCAAGCTTCATCTGTTTGATAGTTAGGTTCCCTCCTGTCTGTAAAGAACGCTCCAACGGTACCGCCACCAAATTCGTTTTGAAAATCGGGTCCCGCGTAGGGATCATTTACATTTAATGCCTGGCTCACACTTACTCCTATTCCCTTGCGCGCTTTCCCCTTTTTGGTAGTTATTAATATTACCCCGTTAACAGCCCTGCTTCCGTATAATGCAGCCGCCGCTGACCCCTTTAACACGGATACACTTTCAAAATCCTCCATATTCAGGTTCTTCAGGTCGTTACCAAAATCGCGTCCTGTTCCACCAAAAACATCATTGTCCATTATCACCCCGTCCACTACAAAAATGGGTTGGTTATTATTTCCAAGAGTAGAGTTACCGCGAATGACAATCTTTGAATTAGACATTAAGCCGCCGGCGCCTCCCATATCAATCTGCACCCCCGCTACCCTGCCCTGCAACGCATTAATGGGGTTAATTTCGTTTGTTTTGGCAAGATCTCCGCCTTTTACTTCCGTTACCGAAAAACCAAGAGATCTTTTTTGTTTACTCACCCCCAGGGCTGTAACCACTACCGCTTCGCTTTCCTTAATGTTTGATCTCAGGGTAACAGTAATAGTGGTTTGATTGCCTACCGTTACTTCGGTTGTTTCAAAACCAACATAACTAAAGATCAACACATTTTGAGAAGCCGTAAGCGAAACATTAAATTTGCCATCGTTGTCACTAGCGCCTAATGTGCCGCCTCCCCTTACGGAAATGGATACGCCTGCTAAAGCAGACCCTGATTCATCTAAAACGGTTCCTGAAACATTTTTTCGTTGCTGTGCGAAACTAATCGTGCCCGAAGTGAACAGGCAGAGGATCAAAAGCAGCCGCATGGTGATCGTTCTCATGCTGAAGAGTTTTTAATTGTTTAAAGTTTGGGTTGTTTTTCACTCAGGCAGCTTCCTGAATTTTCTTTTTATTGGTGAAAGATTTCTCATATTTTTCTACTACCAGCGCGGCGCTCCCTATCAGTTGCGCCTCATGCCCCAGGTCAGATATCACGATCTCTGTATTGGCCGATAACCTGGGTATGCAATGCTCATTTAATGCCTGCTGTATGGGCGCCTGTAATATTTTACCCGCCTGCGCACCCCTGCCGCTCAACACCACCAGGCCCGGGTTCAGCAGGTGTATAAGAATAGCTATGCCCCTGCCTATATTGTAGCCGGCTTCCGAAAGCAGCTCTACCGCAAACCGGTCTCCCTTGCCTGCAGCCTGTATTACAGCCGCCCCGGCTTTTTCGGGACTATCGGTATCCAGCTTTTCCATGCTTAAAACAGAAGCACGCCCACCGGTAAGTCCCAGCTTAGCTTTTTCTACCACCGCTGCCAGCGACGCTTCTGTTTCCAGGCAACCGCTTTTACCGCAACTGCACAATTTTCCGTTCTGGAACAAAGGGATATGGCTCAGCTCTCCTGCAAACCCGTCGTCTCCCCTGAAAAGCGTTTTATCCAGGATCATTCCAAGTCCTATTCCCCAGCTTATATTGATCACCATCACATTGCGCTTGTTGCGGGCCGAGCCGAATTTCAATTCGGCCAATGCTATCAGGCTTGAATCATTATCTATAAATACGGGAATACCTGTTTTACTCTCTATATATGATGTAATACTGGTTGCTCCATTGTCAAAAAAAGAGTAGTTTTTGCCACCAATGGCATCTACAAAACCAGGCATACCAATGCCTATTCCTAAAATGCGCGACTTGTCTATTCCCGACCTTGTGATGATTTCGCTAATTTTGCCGGTAATCATTTGCAAAGCATCAGGGTTATTCGCAAGGCTGATGTTAATGGTCTGCACTTTATCCAGCAGGCTATTATGCATATCCATGATGGCAATGCGGGTAACAAACTGGTCCATAGCAACCGACACGATGTACATGATATCGGCCTTCAGGGAATACATTAACGGCCGCCTGCCCCCGCTGGAGGGCGCATAACCGGTTTCCAGCACGTACCCTTCTGCAACAAGTTCATTGAGTATTTTAGTAGTAAGAGAAAGGCTTTTTTCAATCTTTTCGCTTATTTCAGCGCAAGACAGCATTTTGGAAAAATACAGGTGATTTATGATTCTTTTACGATATAATAGATTTTTACCAGCCATTTTGGTTAATGTTGTATTAACATTATATAAAGAATGTGTTAAAATAGGTAAACTTTTAACAAAAAATAAAAAAGTTATAAATTTTTATAGATAAAAAGCTTCTGATAATTATTTTAAAACAATTAATCAGTGTTTTTGAAGAAAATTCAGTTAAACTCCGATTAACCTTAAATAGAACTAATTAATTGATAATCAATAATATAACAGTATGAAAAGACTTTTCCTGGCAAGTGTGCTTGCTTTTTTCTTTTGTGGATCCCAATCTCAAACTGTCATGGACTCACCTGCCCGCATGCAGTGGTTCAGGGATGCCAAACTGGGCATTTTCATTCATTGGGGCATTTATTCTGTAAACGGGGTAGATGAAAGCTGGGCCTTCCACAACAAAAAAATGACTTATGCCGATTATATGAAGCAACTGAACGGTTTTACGGCAAAAAACTACAACCCTGAAGCATGGGCGGAGCTGATAAAAGAAACAGGGGCAAGATACGCGGTAATTACCACCAAACACCACGATGGCATCGCTTTATGGGATACCAAAGCCAATAACATGAGCACAGCTAAGCTTACACCTGCCAGGAAAGATGTACTTACCCCGCTGTTTGCAGCTTTCAGGAACGCGGGCTTAAAAACCGGCGCCTATTTTTCGTTGCTGGACTGGAGCCACCAGGATTACCCGGGATTTTTGAAGGACAGCAGCCGCTACCAGGTAAAAAATGATCCGGCACGCTGGAAACGCTACCTGGATTTTTACCAGTCGCAAATAAAAGAAATCAGCACAAAATTCAACCCCGACCTGTTTTGGTTCGACGGCGACTGGGAGCACAGCGCCGAAGAGTGGCAGGCGCCAAAATTGCGTCAGATGATCCTTCAGCATAATCCGAATGCTATTTTAAACGGACGGCTTACCGGTTATGGTGATTATGAAACGCCTGAGCAAAACTTCCCGGTTACCCGCCCAACCCTTGGTCCATGGGAACTGTGCATGACATCCAATAACAACTGGGGATACCATCCCGACGACAGCGCTTACAAAACACCTTATGAGCTCATTACCATTTTCGCGGATGTGATCAGTAACGGGGGTAACCTGCTGTTTGATATAGGCCCGCGGGAAGACGGATGGATACCTACCGAACAGGTACACCTGCTGAAAGAGCTGGGCAAATGGACCAACAAACACTCATCCGCCATTTTTGAAACAACGGCCGGCTTACCTCCCGGGCATTATTACGGGGCAAGCACGCTTTCCAAAGATTCTTCTACCATTTTTCTTTTTGTACCCACACACAATGCCGGTAAGCTCGTAATAAAAGGATTACAGAATAAAATTACCTCTATCAAAATACCTGGAACAGAGCAATCGCTGGAGCATAAAATAGTAGGGAAAATTTCGTGGAGCCCGGTACCGGGACTGGTATATATTAATGAAATACCGGCGTCTGCTATGGATGAATATATGACGGTACTGGAAGTGAAGCTGGATGGACCTTTAAAATTGTATAAGGGTAAAGGAGGGCTGAAGGATTAAGCGGTCAGCAAATTTATGGTTTATGGTTTTTTGTTTATGGTTGCAACCAAGGTGTAGGGTGTAAGGTATAGGGCAAACCACAAACAGCTTTGAGCGGTCAGCTATGAGAAACCACAAACTTCAAACCACAAACCCGAAACCTTATCACTCACTGCTCATAGTCCATAGCTCTTAGCTGACAGCCCACCGCTCAATTCAAAGCGCTGCTTTCCTTTTCAATGGTAAACCCTTTGGTATGTTTGATGGAATCCCAGCCGCCTGTAACATTACGGATATTATCATACCCCTGCTGTTTCAGCAACGAAGCCGCGATCACGCTGCGGTATCCCCGCGCGCAGTGAATATATATGTTCTGGTTTTCTTCAAGATTCGCAATATTCCCGGGATCTTTTAATTCATCCAGCGGTAAATTCCTCGCGTCTTTAATATGCCCGTCTGCAAACTCAAAAGGTTTTCTTACATCCAGCACCAGCAGGTTTTCATCAAAGGGAATGTCCATTGCCAGCTCTCCGGCATCCACATTAATGATCATATCTATCGGGCCACCGGCGTCTTTCCAGGCTTCAAAGCCCCCATCCAAACAGCCTGTTATCTCCAATCCTTTGCCTTCCAGAATTTCCGCATAATAGGTTTCTTTACCAGGTGCTGTTATCAACACAATACCTGCCCGGGGCGATAATAAAGCGGTTGCCCACTCTGCCATATTGCCTTCATGCCCTATAAAAACAGCCCCGGGAATGAACCCATCCGTAAACTCAGATGCGCTACGGGTATCTACTAAAACAATACTATCATTTTCTTTAAGAAGATTTTGCAGTTGCGCTACAGTAAAATATTTCATAGTAACTAAAATAAATAACCGGTAGATCAAACCTTTTGCATACAGGATTAAACTACCGGTCGGTCAAACTAAAAATCGGTCAACAGCCTTTATCAGGCTAACAATTGCTCAACGAAACCATAAATTTCAGCCAGCCGTTTATGATTTACAGAATAATAAATAAATTTTCCTTCGCGGGTTGTTACCACCATGCCTGCACGCCTTAAAATAGCAAGGTGCTGCGATGCTACGGATTGCTCCAGCCGTAACTGTACATACAATTCTGTAACGGTCATTTTTTGTTTTTCGTCGAGCAACTGGATCATTTGCTGACGAAGTTTGTGATTAAGCGCCCGCAGTATCAGGGCGGCTTTCTTTACGTTTAAAAAATCAATACGGAGTTCAGTTCCATTCTCCTGGGCTGATCCGTTCAATACCATCGTATAAGGACTTGTAAGGCCTGTCATAGGAATAATAACTTTAAAATTTAATCATTAAAATATCAGATGCAAAGATATAAATGAAAACACAAATAACATCCCAATAGTTTCTTAAATGATGGTAAAAATGATAAATGGTTATTCTTTATTTTTCCCGGCTGCAAAGTGAAAATCTTTCAGATAAAAGGGCTCTGCATAGGCAAGATCACAAAACTCATTGTTTTTAAATAACTTAAAGAAAGCCGCGGCTAAATGTTTACCCTTATATCCGGTTTTCGCGAAAAAAGCATTGCTGAAAGAACCGGCCACAGCCTTCCACTTTTCAGCGCCATTTCCTGTAAATAATATGTTTTTAGACAAAAGTTCTTTCTTAAAAGATTGATTATTAAGTATGAGCGCCTGCGCCGGCATAACCTGTTTGCCGGTATTGTTAAAAAGGGCAGTATATACTTCGTCCCGGCGGGCATCTATCATAGGGCAATAGGCATCATATCCCGGGGCAGCGTCTATCGCTGCCATAGCCATCATATCAAGTGTTGATACAGCCAGTAACGGAATATCAAACGCGTAGCAAATACCCTTGGCGCTTGCCATACCTACCCTTAGCCCGGTATATGAACCCGGACCGGCGGTTACACCCACCGCCTGTAACGCACTCATCAATACGCCCGCTTTTTCCAACACGTTCACAATAGCCGGCTGTATAAAGGCTGCATGGTCATTCTGTTTTTCATTTACCAGCTCTGCTAATAATTCTCCATTTTGCGACAAGCCAACGAATGCTTTTTGAAGCGCAGTATCTATATGTAATATCAATGCCATGCTCGTATCGGATCAATTCGGCAAAAATAGGTTGGAAGACTCATGTAAACACATCAATTTTGCGGGCATTAAACTATACATATGAGTAAAAGGATTATTAATACAGGTAAAGCGCCGGCACCCATTGGTCCTTACAGCCAGGCTGTATTTGCGGGTAATGTATTGTACGTATCGGGGCAGGTAGCCATTAACCCCGCAACCAACAGCATAGAAGCCACCAGTGCTGCCGAAGAAGCAGAGCAGGTAATGAAAAACCTGCAGGCAGTACTATCGGAAGCAGGCCTGGGGTTTGATAACGTGGTAAAAACAACCATTTTTTTAACTGACATGGCGCTTTTTACCACTGTAAACGAAGTATACGGCAAATATTTTTCGGGCAATTACCCGGCACGCGAAACGGTTGCGGTAAAAGGATTACCCCGGAATGTAAATGTAGAAATAAGCGTTATCGCGTTAAAGCCCTAACGAATAGTTACACCTGTTCCTGTGTAAGTTTTTCTGCATTTTCGGCAAACTGGAGTGCGTCTATAAATTCCTGCAGGTTCCCGTTGATCACATCGTCGAGGTTGTAAACAGTAAGTCCTATACGGTGATCGGTTACGCGCCCCTGCGGGAAATTATACGTCCGTATTTTAGCTGAGCGGTCGCCCGTGCTCACTAAACTTTTACGGTGCCGGGCAATCTCCTCTTCCTGCTTGCGCACCTGTTCCTCATACAGGCGTGTGCGCAGCATCTGCATCGCTTTTTCGCGGTTGCCCAACTGCGAGCGTTCGGTTTGGCATATTACCACTGTTCCGGTAGGTAAGTGGGTGAGCATTACTTTGGTTTCCACTTTATTTACATTCTGCCCACCGGCGCCACCGCTCCGGGCGGTTTCCATTTTCACATCGCTTTCCCTCAGCTCAAAATCCACTTCCTCTGCTTCAGGCATCACAGCCACCGTTGCCGCACTGGTATGCACGCGCCCGCTGGCTTCGGTATCGGGCACCCTTTGTACACGATGCACACCGCTTTCAAACTTTAATGTACCGTATACATCTTCACCCACCACTTCTATCTGCGCTTCCTTATACCCCCCTACCGTTCCTTCGCTTTCGCTCAGCAACGCTGTTTTCCAGCCGCGCCGCTCGCAATACCGCAGGTACATACGAACCAGGTCTCCGGCAAACAACGAGGCTTCATCGCCGCCGGTACCCGCGCGTATTTCAAGTATGGCGTTCTTCTCATCCTGCGGGTCCTTGGGGATCAGCATCTGGCGGATCTCCGCCTCCATTGTTTTTTTCTGGTCTTCCAGCACCGGCAGCTCTTCTTTGGCCAGCTCCCGCATCTCCTCATCATCCCCATTCAATACTTCCGTATTGAACTCAATGGTATCCAGCAATTTTTTATAGGCGGTATATGCCTGTACTATTTTTTCCAGGCTCCGGTATTCCCGGCTGGTGGCGGTAAACTTTTTATTATCGTTTACAATTTCGGGATTGGTCAATGCCACTCCCAACTGGTCGAACCTGGCTTTTATCGCTTCTAGCTTGTCTAACATTGCTCTATTGTTTTCCGCTATGTTGCGGATGTTTTCTTTTATTTTGTGTCCCGGCTTCCGAACCCCGATTCAACACCTGTTGCCAACCGGTCGGGCAGCATCCGGTAATCCTGCCCCGGCTTTTCAGGGCAGCAAAGTTAATTCAGCTATGGCGTATAAAAAATTTCAGGCCAATCAATTGTTTACAGGTAAAACCCTGCTCGACAGCTCCTGTGTATTGATCACAGATGAACACGGTGTTATACAGGATATTGTACCGGAAAAAGAGGCAGGCAGCGATGTACAGCAACTGGAAGGTATCCTTTCTCCCGGGCTTTTCAACTGCCATTGCCACCTTGAGCTGAGCCATATGAAAGGACATATTCCACCGGGCGGCGGGCTTACTTCCTTTATTGCCGCTGTTATGCAAACGCCGCCCGCATCGTTCGAAGAAAGAGAAATACACATGCGGCAGGCAGATACGGAAATGTATAACAACGGCATTGTAGCGGTGGGCGATATCTCCAACAATACCACTTCCATACAAACCAAAAGTAAAAGCCGTATTTGCTGGTACAATTTCCTGGAAGTGACCAATCTCGACGACCACAAAGCGGAAGAGAAAATGAAGGATTTTCTTACCATGGAAGCTGCATGTAATGAAACTATCCCACCGCCGGTGCAGTCGGCCATAGTACCGCATGCATCTTACAGTGTATCCCCGGCCACTTTTCGCCTCATTAATGAATATACACAGGGCAAAACCATTACCATCCATAACCAGGAAAGCGCGGGCGAAGATGAATTGTTTACAAACGGAACAGGGCCATTCCTTTCTTTTTACCGGGGAATAGGAAGAAGCTCTTTACCCATAGCAGTTTCGGGCAAAAGCAGTTTACAAACCTGGTTGCCCTATTTTACTAAAGAGCAAACCATTTTGCTGGTACACAATACCTGTACACGGGAAGAAGACATAATTTACGCTAACGGCTATGCGAAGAACAACGGACTGACATTATATTACTGCCTGTGCCCCCATGCCAACCTGTATATCGAAAACAGACTTCCGCCTGTTGACCTGCTGCTGAAACACGAATGCAATATTGTACTGGGCACCGACAGCTATGGCAGCAATCATCAATTAAGCATGGCAGGCGAAATGTCGGTACTGCTGCAACATTTTCCTTCCCTGTCGCCGGCGCAGGTTTTACAATGGACTACATCCAATAGCTCAGCGGCACTTCAGTTACAACATGAAAAGGGAAGTTTTGAAAAAGGGAAAAAACCGGGTGTTGTGCTGATACAAAACGACTTCAGCGCCTCCAAAAGATTGGTTTAACGTATTACGTTTAAGGATAGCTGTTATGAAGTCGTTATTTCTTTTCAAGATCCGTGATTAATAAAGGATTATTTATTCGCAACTCGTTTATGAGCTTTTCCACTTCCTCTGTTGTAGCATTTTTCGATAAACGTTCCAGTTCCGCAGAAGTGATCCCAACCAGTTGAATAAAAGAAACTTCACCGTGGGGAGTTTGCATCCTGCCCAGTTCAGGATCTACAACCGTAATAAAACCGGTAATATCAGTTTCTGTATTTAACCGGATCGGGCCATTCGCGGGAATAAACTGGTTTTCTTCAAACCATCTGCCGCTTGAATATACATAGCGGGCTAGATTATTCATTACATGCATTGCCCAGCCGGGGTCGCCTTCATCCTCTTTAAAGGGAACCAGCCTGAATGTAAATTCAAAGCCCCATTTGCTGAATTCAGCACCCGCCTTTTCTTCATCATAATACAATTCACTCATGCCATAGCTGATCATATGGCGATGAAATGTTTGCTTATTACTATCGTATATGCTCACCCCATCAATAGGATCAGAACCTCCGGCCATATAATGCACGCCGCAAAGCGGACCATAATGCCTCGGTTCAGTTGCGCCATACATCTTTTCCAACTGCTGATCTATTGCCAGCCAGCCTACCGCATTATCTTCCGTAAATTGTTGTTTGTATGCTTCTTTGGTCATGAATGTGTATTTCAAGAGTTAAGAATGTAAAATAAAACGGAGAATAATACTTGTTATTATAGTCTCAAAAGGTTTCGCGCAAAGCCCGCAAAGAAAACACCTCCGTGCAACTCCCTGTTCTTCCTGCCTCCGGTGGTACAAAAAGCCTCTCCATGCCCCCTTATCCCGAAGATTCGGGAGAGAGGGAGCGGCACAGTAGAATAATACTAAACTATATAACTACCATATCATCTACAGAATATATCCAAACAAGGCAGCCTCACCCTCTCATCCCTCTCCTTGCGGAGAAGGACGGTGCTATAGAATAAATTCAAACTATATACCTACCACATCAGCTATTGAACTGATCCCAACAAAACGTTTTAGTATTTGCTCACACTCTTGCATTCTCAACCTGCCCCTCCCGCATTTTATCAACCTGTTTTGAATTTGGACACCCCCCGCCCCCGCCCAGGCGGGATGGAGAGGCCCGCCGGATGATCGGTCGGACGGGGCAGGGGGTGAGGGAAATCTTCAACATTAATAATCGTTCTTTGAAAAGCGAGGGCTGTGCATAGGTCTCCTCCCCCTGCCCGAATGATTCGTTCAGGCGGGCTTCGGGGAGGCGGGAGGGGGCTTCACTTCAAACTCTTATCCAGCCCATACGCCTTTTCATAATACAATTTAGCTTCTTCCTTATTCCCCAGCGCTTCTTCGCATCGTCCGGCATTATAATAGCCCTCGGCGAAAGTATTGCTCACCTGTATGGCACGCTCAAACACGGCCAGTGCTTCCTTAAATCTTTGTTTGTCGTACAATAGCAAGCCTTTTTCTATATAGGCATCTAAAAAGGTATAATCGCTTTTAAGACACTCATCAAACTGCGCCAGCGCCTTATCGGTTTCGTTGATATTGGAATAGTATAGTCCTTTAATAAAACGTGCCTGCGACGCCGTACGTGTTTCCTGCGACATGGCGATGATCCTGTCGGCGATCGTTACCGCCATAGCATCGGACCTGTCAGCATAAATGGATGCCAGTTGCAATTGAGGCTCTGCAAAAGCGGGTGCTACTTTAACCGCCTGCAGTAAGGCCTCAATACCATTTACGGAATCACCGCTTTGCAAAAGAATATCGCCGCGCCTGTACCACAATGCCGCGTTAGCGGTATCGTCCGTCATTAAAGTATCGTTCTGCAAAAGCGCTTCTTTGTATTTGTCACCCTGTGCCAGTGCATTCATCAGTTGGTACCGCGTACCCAGCGAATCGGGATTCAACTGTACTTTTTTTTGAAGTTGTGTTATCAGCGCCGCGGTTTCATCAGGCAAGTCGTCGGTATTCGTTTTATCAGCTTCGCTATTACATGCAAAAAGAAAAGCTGTAGCAAATATGCAGGTTATATATAAAGAGGTTTTAAACATCATCCCTGAGTATTTGATTTTTAGAAACCGTAAGCAATATATCTTTCTTTATAGATTCCTTTTTCTATTTTCCAAATTACATGATAGGCGCCTGCACCATCACTGTTCATTGACTGGATATACAGTATATTGTTATCAGTATCAAAATTTACTGCTGTATTATACAGGTTAGGTTCAAATAAATTACTAAGCGCCGGTTGAGAAAGCTGAAATGTTTTCCTGCCAATTTTTATTGCAACCGAACTATATTCAAATGCCGGTATCCCCCCATCTGTTCCCCAATATGCTTTGTTGTCAATAAGCTCGATCTGGTCTTTCGCTTCTTTACAATAGCTAAACTTATGCTGGCGCTTATCAAATGATTTTTGAGTTATTATTACTTCAATGCTATCCTTCGAAAGCGTTACAGCATTTGTCCTTTCTTTTACAACAGGAATTGACCGGTAAGAAGATATCAGCGTATACCTGTCCTTATAAACAAAACCGTTCAGCTTTTTATCATTCCTGGAATAATCAATATTGGTCCAGTTCCCTGTATCTTCAAAACAGAAAATAAGATGCCCGTTTTTAAGCATATCCGTTATTTTACTTCCTGTTCCTTTATCTGCCCTCACATTCACATAACCATCCTGATCAGCTATTATTGCAAACTGAGCATGCGTGTTCAGGGAAAGCTGTATAATCAAAAAGACTAAAGCATGTTTCATATAGCTTTTTGAGAAGAACTAAATATGCTGCTCTTCATATTGCATATATTTTTCAATAGCCCCATCATATTTTTCCTTCCAGTCCCCAATATCACCCCAACCTGCACCATCAACAATTACCTCACCATCCGTAACTTCCCCCACTTTAATAAACGGTACACCACTTTCCTTTACTATCTTTTCAAAAGCTGCGATGGCATCTGCACTAACGCTCACCGCTACACGACTTTGCGATTCCCCAAACCAAAAAGCATCCGGCCTCACCTTAGCAGATGTTGCTGCTTTAAATCCCAACTCATTATTAAACCCGCTTTCGCAAAGCGTAACAAACAAACCACCTTCGCTTAAATCATGCGCCGAAGCAATCACTTTACTGCTGATCAGCTTACTAACGGTCTGCTGTAAACGATATTCTTCTTCCAGGTTAAAATACGGCACAGGAGAATATTCAACACCATGCAGCTTATGTATATATTCAGAAGAATTGATATCATCATTCACCTCTCCCACCAAATAAATCGCGTCACCAGCCTGTTTAAAATCAAGCGTCATCTTCGTATCAATATCTTCCAGCAAGCCCACCATACCAATGGTAGGCGTGGGGTATACCGCCCCGCCCGGGTGCTGGTTATAAAAGCTTACATTACCACCCGTAACAGGGGTATCGAATTTTTTACAAGCCTCACCCATGCCCTTAATAGCATATACAAACTGGTAATATACTTCCGGGTCGTAAGGGTTACCGAAGTTCAAACAGTTTGTCACGCCCAGCGGAACACCACCGCTCACAACAATATTCCTCGCCGCTTCACTCACCGCTATCATACAACCCACAAACGGATCGGCAAACACATAGCGACTGTTACAGTCAACCGTAACCGCCAGCCCTTTTTTAGTGCCCTTCACTTTTACCACCTGCGCATCGCTCGGCGCATTGGTGCTGGTATTGCCTGTGCCCACCATGCTGTCGTACTGTGTATATATCCAGCGCTTGGACGCTATATTCGGGATAGTGATTATTTTCTCCGCCACCGCTTTCAGGTCTTTCGGTATAGGTATCGAAGCCGGGTCAAACTTCTTGATCTCCGCAAAATATTTCGGTTCCCTGTATTCCCTTTCATACACCGGTGCGCCACCGCCCAGTACTAAGCTTTCCGCCGGCACTTCCGCTTCCAGCTCCCCATGCATATAAAACTGCAACATGCCACCATCTGTTACTTCGCCGATCTGCGAGCAGGGCAGATCCCATTTTTCAAACACTTCCAGCACTTCTTTTTCACGACCCTTTTTTACGATCATCAGCATACGCTCCTGGCTTTCGCTCAACAGCAGTTCCCATGCTTTCATGTTTTGCTGGCGCATCGGCACTTTATCCAAATCAATGCGCATACCCACGCCGCCCTTGGCACTGGTTTCAGCGGTAGAGCATATAATGCCCGCAGCGCCCATATCCTGCATGCCTACCAGTGCGCCTTTAGGTATCAGCTCTAAGCAGGCTTCTAATAATTTTTTCTCCTGGAAGGGGTCGCCCACCTGCACCGCAGGCAGGTCTTCCACGCTGCTTTCCGTAATATCTGCCGACGCGAACGCCGCGCCGCCCATACCATCCTTACCCGTGGCAGACCCCACAATAAACACCGGGTTGCCTTTACCTTCGGCGGTGGCGCTCACGGTTTGCCCGGCTTTTACCACGCCCACGCTCATCGCGTTCACCAGCGGGTTGGTATGATAGCAGTCTTCAAAATATATTTCGCCGCCCACGGTAGGCACTCCAAAGCAGTTGCCGTAATGACCAATGCCATGCACAATACCATTCATCAGGTGCTGCGTTTTTTCTTCGCTGAGGTTGCCGAAGCGCAGCGAATTCAGCGCCGCTATCGGTCTCGCGCCCATCGTAAAAATATCGCGGTGAATACCGCCCACGCCGGTTGCCGCACCCTGGAAAGGCTCAATGGCAGACGGGTGGTTATGACTTTCAATCTTGAACACCACGCCCCAGCCGTCGCCGATATCGGCAAGCCCCGCGTTTTCCTCGCCGGCTTTCACCAGCAGCTTCGCGCCCTCGCGAGGCAACGTTTTCAGCCACTTAATAGAGTTTTTATAGCTGCAATGCTCGCTCCACATTACGGAGTAAGCGCTCAATTCGGTAAAGTTCGGTGTGCGCCCCAGTATCTGTTTGATCATCTCAAATTCATCCGGGCGAAGTCCTAATTTTTCGGCTGTTTCAACTGTTGTTTCCATGTATAGTATGTATCAAAGTATAGGAAGCGGCGAAATTACGAAAAGCGACCGGGATTTAGACCGGGATGATGGGATTATTGGGATTTAAAAACCTATAAGGTTTGCCGGGCTGAATTGCCGCGCTGCAAACCTTATAGGTTTTGCCAGCTTTTGGGGATAAATGTGGAAAAGAAGGAGGTTTTTTATGGGACGGGCTGCATTGCTACTATCATCGCCTGTGGAGCCTGTCCCGATGAGTGAAGCGAATCGGGATCACTCACTTGTACGTTCGGGGCGCTATTGGGCATGGGACTATATCTTTAATAAATTTTATAAAAGCTATCCCGGGTGCGAGAGGCGCTTCATGTAAGTAGTCTATACTTTCTAAATAAAGCTAAAATAAGTTTAGCTTTATTTAGCGCTAAAGTAAAACATCGCCTAACACTACGACTAACGTCCAACGTATAAATAAAAGAGAATGGCTTTAAATATAAAAATTAACCTTGAAGATTGCTATGATATTGAAACACTTGCTAATGATTTATCTTTAAGCAGGTTTAATACAGTTTTAAAAGATGGTAGTCTTGTGTCATTGGGGATTCAAATAAGTAATACAGTTCATCCACATTTACCCGATGTTCACAATCTTGCATTTGGCCCCCTAGTTGATAACAATAAAATTGATGATAAAATAAAGCTTCAACATAGTGATCATTCAAAAGTTTTTTCAACAATTATTTTTACAGCTTTAACATTTTTGACGGAAAACAAAGAAAAATATCTTGGAATAGATGGCTCTAATAATGCACGGGCCTATATGTATTACAGATGCATACAAAATAATTTTGATTACTTATCTCAATTCTTTAATGTTTATGGTGTAAACTATTATGTAAGAGTTCTTAGAAAGTTAAGGGATGAAGATGGTGGACACCCTATTGATGGTCATGACCTTAAAGCAATACCTCAAAAAATTGAAAAGAATGCGGTAATTAGCGCTGACAGGCTATATAATTATTTCATTTTCAACGTAAAAGAAGAATAAAATAAATATATTTTCGGCTTTTTGTACAAAGAAAAAAAAGTTAACTTTGCATATAGCAAATGAAAGAAACAATATCATACAAGATTAAGCAACTAAGTAGCAAAGCTAAAGGGAGTAACAAGAAAAATATAAAAGTTACGCTGACTTCAGGCAATACTACCTCTTTAAATGAAGCTATTAAAACAAAAGAAGAAGCTGACGTTTTTATGAAAATGCTCAGATCTTTATAACCAATTCTGCTCCTCCAGGTTTCCAACATTCAAAGTCTGGGTATTAGTACAAAGTTTACGGGACTTATTTTCCCTTAGAATTTACCAAACCACGTAAAAAAGTAATTTCTTCTTTCAGGTTTTTGATGGAAGCCTCATAGCTTTCTGCAAGGCGTGCATGAGCATCTTTATTATCCTGGTAGAGGTTGTCAATATGACCAATAGGCTGCTCGCTATTTTGCTGATTGTATATATTATTAGGGCTTGTTTCAAAGAAATAATAAACTGGTTTTTCCAGAATTTCAGAAATTTTCAACAGCCGCTCCACGGTAAGTTTCGATTCATTTTTTTCTATGTTCGTGTAAGCTGCCTGGCTTATATCAAGTTCAACCGCCATGTTCTCGTGGCTGAACCCTTTTTCTTTACGGGCTGTTTTCAATTTTTCGAGCACTTTATCTATACTTTCCATTTTTGAACAATTATATAATTAAAAGTAATAAATTTTTTATGAAAACTAATAATAATGCTTTAAAACTGATTGTATAGAGTGTTTGAAAATCAGAATTTCGCATAACTATTAATCAGTATCTATTATTCAATTTCCATTTGGCGACACTTCCATATCCTGCTCACAATCCGATTTACCCTTACAGCTAATTTCTATTGGGTAATGTAGTTTTTTCAGATGATATGAATCCAATTATATCACTTGATGGACAAAAGACATTTTTTACGGCTACAGCCTCTGCAAGTGTATTTAGCGGTGATTTATATTCATGCAATGTGGATGGAATAAATATTATAAAAATTGTTGACAAAGGCAGTTCTGGCAACAATATAATCTTAGGTGCTGCCATTAATCTTGGCTATGCTTTACTGTTAATATAAGTTTTAATATTTAAGAACCTAAAAAGCCAACCCATGAGATTTTCTTTGTTTTTTTTAATTTTTGCAATATGCATTTTATTAAGCGCTTGCAAAAAGAGTTCTTCTGATGATTCTTGCGAACTATCTATGAGCACATTAAGTGGAGATTATCAAATGATCAGTGTCATTTCTAAAGGATCAAATGGAGAAGTGATTAATCAATTTGATACAGCCGATGAGTGTGTAAAAGATAATATGTGGACGTTCGCGCCTAATGGATATTTGTATGTAAAGGATATAGGTATTCAATGTGACGGATTTGATATTAACGTTGAATCATGGAGCCTTTCTGGCAATGATCTTCACTTTTCAAGTGGCGGTGGTGGCGTTGTGAAAATAACGTCTTTTAATTGTAATCAATTTAGCTACGAAGGATCAGATTCATATAATGGAGTAACATATGTAACCACTGTAACATTTAAGAGATATTAGTTGCGTATAATTTTGAATTTTGTTGTTAGGCTTGTTTTCAAGCTGTTTTAAATTCTCTACTAAGCTCGCCCAGATCAATTTAGTATGTAACATTAAATTCTATTTTATGACCGATCAAGCTATGTTATTTGAAAATTTAGTTTTAAGTGCTTGGGGTAATGGATTCAGAAGAACAGATCCCTTCCAGTTAGGAGATGCCGATACCTTTAGGTTATTAAGAAACGATCTCCAAAACAGGGAAGGACACGAAGCAAAGTTTGCCCTTTCAACTGCTATCATGAAAACTGCTATTGAAAATGAGGAAGCAAAAGAAAAATTGATTGTTCTTGATAAAAAACTATGGAATAGTAAAGATTTCAGCGGTTTTTGTAAAGTTATGGAAGAAGTAAAATATGAGTTTGAAGAATTAGGCAAAACCATTATCGAGTAATTGGAAGTGATAATTCCTTATCCCCCCCCACAGGTGCAAGTATATTAACTAATGGATATAAAACTTGTAAAAAATAGTTAGGAGCCAAGCGTCTCGCTTGTTTCGGTAAAGAAAAACTGTTAGGCTTTTGTACAAATGCTCTACGTCAGCACTACTGCCCAACAGATTTCTCACCCCTCCCGATGATATGCAGTTTAGTTAAAGTGGATAGCGTATTAATAACACGAGTTTGAGAATCTGCTATATTAATACAACCTGCGCAGTGAAAAGCAGAAAAAGCACAGTATACCCTTATTGGCTGTCATGTTTGGCAGTCCTCATATTCAAACATTTGAATAAACATAAACATAAAAATAAAGTAAAATGAAAGGAATTTTTATTGCAACGGTATTTATTGCTACATTAATCACAAGTTGTTCTTCAGGAAAGAAAATTATTAAATTTCCAACAATTCCAGACGAGACCTATGTCAATTTAAATCTTAAAGAGTTTTTTAAGTCAAATCAAAACCCCAACATTGTTTTGCGAGTACCCAATAATAACGATAAGGCTACAAGTAGCACAAGCATTAATAAGAATAACGACGTGTTGTATAATACGATTGAAAAAGAATTAATGAAAGAAAATTTTAGTGTTAGAGACAGAGGTTTATTTAATGAATTATTGAGCAAATCTGCCACAACCGACTATTCTAAAATAAAAGAGTTAACTAATACTGATATAATTTTAGAAGTTGTAAATATAGACCTTTCCGTTCTGTACACTACTAATAAAATAATAACCGTTACGCCTAAAAAAGAAACTGAAACAATTGGCAATATAGACTATAAAGAAAAAGGTGCTTCGATTGAATACAAAGTAATACTTGTTCGCAATAATGAAATTGCCGGAACATATAAATTCAATTATAAACCCTGCCCAGGCGGTTGCGAACTGACAACTTTCAAATTTACAGGAAAGAGAAGATCACGAAAGCCAATATTAAGAGAAACAGTTGAAATAAATACAATGGAAGAGTTTCTAAAAATTACAACAAGAAAACTCATTGCTTCATTCAGGCAATAGCACGAACAGCCAACAGCGGGTTTGCTACTCTACCTAACAGGTGCAAGCATATTAACTAATGAATATAAAACATTTAAAAAATAGTTAGGAGCCAGGTGCAAGCGTCTAGCTTGTGCCGGTAAAGAAAAAGTGTTAGGCTTTTGTACAAATGCTCTACACCTGCACTTCAGCCCAACGGATTTACCTTCGGTGAGGATAGTTCTCACCCGCCGCAATATGTGTATAATTCAATACAGGATGAGAGCGGGATCGAAATGACGGTTAAGTATGGAGTCATCATCGTACAGGAGAAATTTACATTATTGCCTAAAAATACTTACCTTTGGCGTTAGTAACGCTGAACAGAAGTATGATCATTTCATTTGGAAGTTCTGATACGCAAAAAGTTTGGAATGGCATCAGGGTTAAGAAGTTGCCCAATGAAATTCAACGCATTGGCAGGCGAAAGCTCAGAATGCTTAATAACTCAGTAGATTTAGCTGATCTTAAAATACCACCATCCAACAGGCTTGAAAAGCTGTCAGGAAATTTAAAAGACTTTTATAGTATTCGCGCCAATGACCAATGGAGAATAATTTTTCAATGGTCAGCAGGAAATGCATATAAAGTTGAAATAACCGATTATCATTAAATGATTAAAAATGGCAAGACTTAAAAATATTCATCCCGGAGAAATTCTTTCCGAAGAGTTCTTATCACCATTGAGTATTTCGGCTTATAAACTTGCTAAGGATATAGAAATCCCTCAAACAAGAATTTCTGAAATTATAAAAGGCAACAGGCGAATTACTGCTGATACTGCTTTAAGGTTCAGCAAATATTTTGGGAACTCTGCAAAGTTTTGGTTAGGATTACAAGACGATTTTGACATAGAACGGGAAACGCTGAATAAAGCATTGGTATTGAAATCTATAAAAAGAATAAATACTAAAGTTTAATCAATCTTTTCTTAAAAAAGAGGAATATCCATCGTTACGCTTGTGCCTTTACCAGGACTAATAATTAATGTGCCCCCGATAGCAGCCATTCTGCTTTGCATATTTCTTATACCATTTCCCAAACCCTGTACTTGTATGGAATCAAACCCTTTTCCATCATCCTGTATCATAATGGTTAATTCTTTTTCTGCCTGAATGTTTATATCAACATGACTGGCATCGGCATGCCGGATAATATTATGTACCGCTTCTTTTATAACGAGGTAAATATTGCGCCGTAATTCCTGCCTCAGAGATAACGCAGGTAAAGGATCGGCAACCGTAAATGTATAATCTATGCCGGCATTGTCGAGCATTTCAACCACATGCAGCCGGGTGTAAGCGATCAGGCTGTCAAGAGTATCCTGCTCGGGGCTCATAGCCCATATAATTTCATTCATTTTTTTTATCAGGCTTTGTGCATTCCGCATAAGCTTCGCCGCGGTTTCATCTGTACCGGGAAGCGAGCGGCTGAGAAAAAGCATGGAAGTTAACCCTGAGCTGATATCATCGTGCATCTCACCGGCTATCCGCCGCCTTTCTTCCCTTTGCCCTTCCAGCATGGCCTCCAGGCGGAGATTCTTTTGCGAAGCCTTCAATCCTTCCAGCTTTTTTTTGCTCAACTGCTGGCGCTGGCGATAAAACAAATACCCTCCCAGGAGCATCACCAATAAAAGCAATACCCCCGAGGAAGTAATTATTAACCAACTGCGCTGCCGGGTGGTTTGGCGATTGACTTTTTCAATAGTAAGATCCCGCTGCAGAAGCTCCGCCTGCTTTTTCTGTGTTTCATATTTTTTATCAAGCTCCTGGATATTTTTTTGAAGCACTTCATTATTTAACAAAGCAGCAACCGAGTCTTCCAGCAAATCGTATTTCATTGCAAGACCATGCCTGCCGGTAGCATTGGATATATCTTTTAACAGTAAATATAAATGCCGCTTATTATCGCTGAAATTATTTTGAGCTGCAATATCCAGGGCTTGCAGCGCCAACGTCTCAGCCGTTCTGTATTCTTTTTTGAAAAATTTGCCGTACGCTATGCCGTATAAAGCCAAACAACTGTCTTCCGTATCATCCAGTGAACGAGCAAGAGATAGCGTTTTTTTATAAATATCAATATACCTTTCGGGCGCTGCATTCATCCGCATAAGTATGTCGCCCATATTCAACAGCGCATTTAATTGCATCACGCTGTTATTGATCTTCAGACCTGTCTCATAACTTTTCTGCTGGCACTCCAGCGCCTTTTGCCAGGATTTGGATAACTGATATGCCACGCCCAGGTTACCCAGCGCCGAACCAACAGCGTGATCGCTCTTACTTTTCCCGGCATACTCAACAGACTGCAGAGCATAATCTATCGCTTTATCAGGCTGCCGTAAGCTGACGTATATCCCTGATAGATTCCCGGTTATATTCGACAGCCATTCAAACTGGTCGCTTTGTTTCAATAAAGCCAGCGCTTTAAGATAACAGGCGATCGCATTTTGATGATCATCCTGGTATTGATAAACAGCTCCCGTATTGGTAAGGCTGATGAATAGCAGCTTATCGCTGAGCTGATGTTCTTCACAAAGCGAAACCGCCCGTAAATTCAATTGCAGTGATGAATCAAACTGGCCCTGCATATTCCATATACCGGTAATATTGCTTGCATATTTTACAATGCCTTCCGGGTAATCCAGTTCCAGGCTGAGATCCCGTGCCTGGTTATAATAGAAGATAGCCGAATCAGGAGAATTGTATTCATATTGTTGCCCGAGTTTTATGAATGCAGCAACCTTTGCTGTATCCCGTGGCAACAGGGATAACGCGGCACGCAGGCTGTCTTTACCTGATCCCGGAATATGCTGTGCAAAAAAAGGGCGGGTCGCCATCAACAGCAGCAGCAACAGCAGGGTTCGGCAGACGTAGCTCCTGTCAGTGTTTTTATTCATCTT
Source organism: Chitinophagaceae bacterium (assembly GCA_019638595.1). Classification (GTDB taxonomy): domain Bacteria; phylum Bacteroidota; class Bacteroidia; order Chitinophagales; family Chitinophagaceae; genus Agriterribacter. The sequence continues at coordinate 16,827 of JAHBTJ010000020.1, read as the reverse complement.
CCGGTTAAAGTTTTTTCGTGAAATATCGGGGGTGTTTACCATTCATTCAAAAACCATCTTAACCAATTATTTATCAGGTTTACATTATCCAGCCTGTAAAAGTTATTACAAATATGTCATAATAACTTTTGTTATATGGAAAATTGTTCAATATGTGGCATTTTTACAATATGGAAACCATCCGCATTAGCATAGTGGAAGACCTGGCTGAGGTCAGGAACGGATTACGTTTTCTGGTGAATCAAACGAAAGGGTTTGAATGTGTTTCCGATTACGGCAATGCGGAAGACGCGTTGATCCATCTGCCGCAGGATGCCCCCGATATTGTAATTATGGATATTGGCCTGCCGCATCAGACAGGCATTGAGTGTATCCGCAAGCTAAAGCCGCGGTATAGCACTATGCAGTTCATGATCTTTACCGTTTATGAGGATAGCGACCAGGTATTTGATGCCCTTGCTGCGGGTGCCAGTGGTTATTTGCTAAAAGAAGCTTCCCCGGATAAAATTATCTCTTCGTTGCGCGAGCTTTATGAAGGAGGAGCGCCAATGAGCCTGTCTATTGCCCGTAAGATAGTAAGCTCTTTTCACTCAACCTCTGCACCGGAAGTGCTTTCGGCAAGAGAAATTGAAATACTTGAATTATTAGCCAAAGGATTTCTGTATAAAGAGATTGCCGGTAAGCTGTTCATTTCCCTCGGTACAGTTCGCCAGCATATACATCACATCTATGAGAAGCTTCATGTTCAAAACCGTACTGAAGCCATTAATAAGGTGTTTAAACCACGGCGATAACAAAATACACCGCAATTAAAATCTGACTGGGCGGGTGTATTACAAATTTTTGCTTCATCTGCAACTTTCCGGCACGTGGAGACACATGCCGGGGCGATCGCCCTGGTACGTGTCTCACGTACCAACACCTTAAGTTGACTATGATGAGGACACCAACCGGTAGTGAAATAAAACACACCGCAATTAAAATCTAACTTTCGTTCTATAGATCACAAAGAAACTGTGAAATAGTTTTGACCTGCATTATCATACATCTCAAAACTATTCCTGATGAAGCAAAAACTCTTTTTACTGTGTATAGCTATTGCCCCCACTGTTTTACATGCGCAATCGCCCAGGAAAGGCTGGTATGCAGGCATTGGGCCTGGGTATGGATCATACAGGCTTGATCTGTATAACTATAACGGGGGCTCACCAACTTATGCCGATCAGAAATTTTCAGCACCCCTGGTATGGCTGGGCATTGACAGGAAGTCAATATTGCAAAAAAACAATTTTGTGCTTGATGCGGCTGGAACCATTGAAGCCGGGTTTGGCGTTACAACTAAAAGTGTCGTGTCCGGGCCGTCAACTCAAAAAAATAACAAGGGCTGGTTAATAGGTATACAGGGGTTGGCAAAAGCCGGCTATATATTACGATGGGACCATATAGAGATAACGCCACTGGTGGGGGCAGGGCCTTACTTTTTATCCATACAAACAGGAAAAAGTGATACAGATGGATACTCGAGCCAGCTATATGGAGCGCAGGGCTACGCCGGGGCGGATCTCCGGTTCAATAAAATTACACTCACACCACAAATACACTTTGGGATTGCCGGTTGGGGAAATTCTGATAGAAGTATCGGAAGAGCCGACAATGTGCAAAACAGCCAGCCGTCAATGCTGGAAGCGGGGTTTAAAGTGGCGGTTCAATTTTAACCGCTCACCCGCTTATTTCCATTCAGCCCTGCACTCCATAAAAATGGTATACGCTTTCGCGGGTTTATGAATATGAATAGAAACAGAACCGTCGCTGTTAAAAGTATAGTAAGGAGAAGAAAGATTATCCCTGATTTGATCTACTGTTTCTAAAAATAGCTTTTTTTCGTTCTCTTCAAGCAGAGATGCATAGTGGGATATGGTCCAGTATCCCGGGTGATATCCACCCACAGAATCTTTAGGCCCGGCCGGATCAATAATGACCAGTTCTTTTTGTTGGACGGACTTTTCAGCTTTGTTATCCGCCGCCTGTTGTTCAAAGCGACTGATAAAAAATGAGTAACTATACAGACCTCCGTCCCCATCTTTCAACAAAACCCACCAATCTCCATTAGCAGCTTTAGTAGCAGGCGAATCTTTTAAATAGCCGTTAACAGCCAGTTCATCCGACATGGATTGCAGTATTGCTCTATGCGCTTCTAACTGCTGACTGATATAGCCGGCTGCAGAAAATATTTCATTCTCTTCCCTGAAAAAAACTGTGTAACTCATTTTTATTTAAGGCAAAAATCTAATTTATTTGCCCGATTTCACGCTACTGGATATGAAGATTCGTATAGCGCTCATTCCACAAACTCGATCCTGCTCCACTTATCGGGTAAATGCGTATCATATATGCCATGACTGTTTAATGCCATGGCCGGATGCGGCGTCACTTCTTTTCCACCGCACATTAGCTTTTGAAACCTTCCGAGAAATATGTTCCAGGTATCGCCGTTGGAAGGCGGTACGGTTTTTCCGTTGGCTAACACCTGAAGACTGCTCCAGGGAATAGCTATTTCCAAACTCCACCCTTTATCAATATCGCTGTTATCATTTATGGTACCGTTTACTTTGGTGGCCACCTGCAATCCCGGCATGTCAAAATAAGTAAATGCCCACCGTATACCCCGCGGATGGCTACCTTTCCAGAAGGTAGCGCCGATACGATCATAATCACCACCAAAAGTATAAGCCTGCGGGTGATGAACATCAAACAACGGAATATCAAACCGGCTTCCTTTCGTAAAAGCGTCGCGCCAAATAAAAAACACTTCGTATATAGTACCCGCTGCATTCACTTCCAGCTCGTAATAGCAATCACCACCATCAATAAAAACCTCAAGATCATTTTCTAAAAAAATAATACTATCCCGCTCAGTTAATCTTGCTTCTACAAAAGGTTCCTCTGCAGTAAACGCTATATATAAATGCTCCTCATTCCACAGCACTGCCGTTTGTGTGTTATACATCCCCGGTTCGCCGGTTACCATATCCACAAAACGTTTGCTCCATCGGGCACTTAGCCAGGGTTCTTTATGAATATCGCCATCTATAACAACAGGTAACGATATTTTCTGAGCCTGATAGTCGGGCTTGTTCATATTACTGTTTAACAAAACTATAAATGTACCGTTCTATAAATTGCTATCCCCAATACTCCTTCATCTTCCTCCTCAAAAAAGCCACGCTGCGCTCCAATTGATCCATGCCATCCACGCCATCTTCAATGCTGATCCAGCTATCAAATCCCACGCGTTTCAGTTCGGTAAAAATAGCATCGTAATCATTGAGCCCTTTCCCTATTTCACCATGACTTAACCTTTTGGCATAGCCCAGCGCACCTCCTTCTTCTTTCCTTAAATCCTCAATGGTTCCTTCTTTCAGGTAACGGTCGCTGGCGTGCATGGTCACCACCCGGTCAGATACTTTGTATAATAACTCAAGCGGGTCTTCGCCGGCCAGGTAAGTATTACTGGGATCGTAGTTCACGCCGAAGTTAGGATGATGAATGCTGTTCACCAGTTTGCTGAATATATCCATCTTTTGCGCAAATTCAGGATATTCCCAAAAATCATCTTTGTAATGATTTTCCAGGATCAATGTAATACCCCTTTCCAGGGCGTAGGGCAAGCACTCGTATATGCTGTCGGCAGCCAGCTTCACGCCTTCCTCTACAGAAAGCTCGGGACGGCGCTGCCCCGACAATACACGGCAATAGGATCCCCCCAGCACATGGGTCATATCTATCCACTCCTTTTGTTTGGCAATTTCCCTTTCACGGAACTTCGCGTCAGGATGGGTAAAATCCGGCGAGCAGCACATCATGGGTATTACCTTGCCATGATCTTCTACCTGCCTGCGAAAGCCGGTCCAGTTGCTTTTATCCGCCATTTCCAGGAAACCGGCATACCATTCCAGTCCGTCAATATCAAGTTTTACAGCCAGGTCAATCCATTCTGATACAGTCATGGTTCCATCTTTGCAAAGCGCTGTCATAAAGGCTTTGGGAAACGCGGCTAAACGGGGCATAATACAATTTGAGATTTAAAATTTGAGATTTGAGATGAGTGGTCGGTTATCAGCTATCAGCACCCTATACCCTAGGCCTTATACCTTACACTTTATCTCTTACAGCTCACTAAAATAAATTTTTACCACTTACCAGAGAAAAAATAATTGCTTTATACCCTATATATTTGAATAAATAAATAAATGTTTATTATTAACTTAAGGTCTGCTTTACAGCAGCTAAACCAAACAACATGAACAACAACATCTCAAGAAAAAAATTTTTACAGTATACGGCTTCGGCCGGAGCAGCCGCCCTGCTATCATCGCTCGAAGGTTTTGCCATTGAAACCAAACAGCAAAAACTCCGGGTAGCCGTTATTGGCTGCGGAAGTGTGAGCAACAGGTATATTCCTCACTTGCAAAGCTCATCGCTTATAGAAATTGTAAGCCTGTGCGATATTAAACCGGAACGTGCCGAAGCGCAGAACAAGCAATACAATGCAGGCGCTAAAACCTACCCGAATATTGATGCTATGCTGAAAGGAGTTCCCTTTGATATGATGGTAACCTTAACGGATATGCAGCAGCACGGGCAGTTAAACAAAAAAGCATTACTGGCAGGTAAGCATGTTTGGAGCGAAAAGCCAATGGCAAATACCTACGCCGAGGGTAAAGCGCTGCTGGACCTGGCAAAGCAGAAAAAGCTGCGTATATGGGGAGCACCTGCCGTTGTTAACAGCCCACAATTTGCATTCATGAACAAATGCATACAGGAAGGTAAGCTGGGCAAGCTTGCCAGCGCGCACGGGCAGTATGGTCATACAGGACCTACCTGGTCGGCATTTTTTTATGAAAAAGACGGTGGCAGCATGCCCGACCTGGGAGTATATAACATGGCTACACTCACCGCATTATTAGGACCTGCCAAAAGTGTAATGGCAATGCTTTCTATTGTTAAGCCCGAGAGAACGGTAGATGATAAGGGAACTGTAAAAGTGGAAGCGGAAGACAACGCGCATGTGCTGATGGATCACGGGAACGGGGTGATATCGCATGTAATGTGCGGATTTAATTTTTTTGATCCCCACGGGCATGAAGCGGGTAACCAGACCCTGCACAGCATACAGATTTTCGGTGACAAGGGGAACGTGCGTTTGATTGGTTACGACTGGGAAACCAACGGCGTAATACTCGACGATTCCTGGAATGAGCCCCCCAAATTATTAAGCACTGACAAAGGTGGTTATGTGTGGCAGGAAGGAGCTACCAAAGTAGGCGAATCATTGATAAACAAAACAGAACCTACTATTAATGTGGAACATGCATTGCATGTGCTGGAAGTAATAGAAGCGGCAAGAAAATCATCTGCTACAGGCATGAAGATTCCGATGAAAAGCACTTTCAAATACCCGGTATTGTAGTTCTTAACATAACATGTAAACCATGATATACTGTTGAAGTGCTTGCACATTCCCAACCGGCATTCCGAACGTTCGGAACCGCTTCACCCATTTGGCATGACGAGTTCTATTGTACCGTCATTTCGAACAAAATAAAACGAGGAGGTACGACGAAGTTTTATGAAGTGAAAAATCTCCCGGGTCAATGATACACCGTTGAAGTGCTTGCACATTCCCAACCGGCAAGAGATGCCTCAGCTCCGCTACGCTTCGTTCAGCATGACGAACTCTATTGTACCGTCATTTCGAACAAAATAAAACGAGGAGGTACGACGAAGTTTTATGAAGTGAGAAATCTCCCGGGTCAATGATACACCGTTGAAGTGCTTGCACATTCCCAACCGGCAGGAGATGCCTCAACTCCGTTACGCTTCGTTCAGCATGACGAACTCTATTGTACCGTCATTTCGAACAAAATAAAACGAGGAGGTACGACGAAGTTTTATGAAGTGAGAAATCTCCCGGGCAATGATACAACACTGTTGAAATGCTTTGCACGCTGCCAACCGGCAGGAGATGCCTCAACTCCGCTACGCTTCGTTCGGCATGACGGAGAGTAATATAAATTTTACTTAAATTACAATATGGCAAAAGGAGGCTGTATATATATTCTAACCAATAAACACAAAAATGTTTTATATATTGGCGTCACTTCCGACCTTCTAACCAGGATTTGGCAGCACAAAAATCATGTTTACAAAAATAGTTTCACTGATAAATACAACGCTGAATATTTAGTATACTATGAAGTATTTGAAAGTATTGAAGCTGCAATTGAGAGGGAAAAGCAACTAAAAAAATGGAACAGAACAAAAAAGGAGAATCTGATAAATACCAAAAATAAAGCGTGGCGGGATCTATATGATGAAATTGTAAATGACAACTATTCTTTGTTGGATCAGGGTTAGTGAAGCTGAAAGCATTTTCCCAGTCATTTCGAGTTAACAATTAGGTCGTGCCTCCATTATAGGTCGTGACATGTAAGCACCGTCACCTTGAGTGGAGCATAGCTGAGTCGAAAGGTCTCCTGATATTCAGGGAGATTTCTCTTCATCCTCCCCCGAACGTTCGGGGCGGATTCATCGAAATGACGGTAAAGGACGCAGTTTGATGATATATCATTAGCATTCCATACGAGCGGAAGAAAAATCTCCCGGGATCAATGATACACCGTTGAAGTGCTTGCACATTCCCAACCGGCAAGAGATGCCTCAGCTCCGCTACGCTTCGTTCGGCATGACGAGCTCTATTGTACCGTCATTTCGAACAAAATAAAACGAGGAGGTACGACGAAGTTTTATGAAGTGAGAAATCTCCCGGGCAATGATACACTGTTGAAATGCTTTGCACGCTGCCAACCGGCATTCCGAACGTTCGGAACCGCTTCACCCATTTGGCATGACTGATACTAAAGCCCTCCTTCGGTTTCAACAATAAAATTGCAGAAGTAGAAATTATCGGGGTCAATACCTTTTTTACGTGCCAGCTTCTCAGCAGCCAGTTGAACAGGCATAATATTAATTACCGGGCTAAAAAGCCCGGGTATTGAAGGCAGTATTATTATTTCTGCCCCTGTATCACCCGGCAGGTCATTTCCGATCATCAATACCTTTACTCCTTTTGAAACAAGATCGCTTACCAGGGCAATATCATGCTTTCTTACAGATCCCTCGTCCGGCCATACTACCATACTTAGCGGGTTTTTAATAATTTCCTGCGGTCCATGACGGAACGTACCGGTAGTAAGCGCAGACGCAGGCTGTTTGGCGGCTTCTTCCCACAACAACATGCTTTCATGCGCAGACGCGAGATTGATGCCACGTGCTAAAAAGTATACATAGGGATTAATATTAAGCAACCAATCTAATGACTCTATTTGCTGTTGCCAGTTATGAATGTTTTGTTTTACATCTTCAAAACAATCTTTTAACGCCGACTGCCCTGAAGATAAAATCCTCCCTTTTTCTATTACCTCTGCCAATAGAATCCCCACCAGCACGATAGAAGTATACGTACTCACAGAAATACTATGATCAAAAGCCACATTGGTAAACAAACAAACATCAGCTTCTTTACCCAACGGACTGTTCGCCGCATTGGTAATAGCAATTACAGCAGCCCCGGACTGCCGGCACCGGGGCAACGCGTTTACAATTTCAACGCTTTTGCCGCTGCGCGATAAAAAAATCACAGAAGACGCTTCAGGAATTTTCGTATGGTGAAGGAAATCTGCCGCATCGCATAACAAAGCCTGTATGCCTGCCTGGTTGAGCGCAGCCTGTATTGCCAGCCCTGCACTCCAACTGGCTCCAATTGCACTTATGAAAACCTGTTTCGATTTTTTAATTACGGAAGCAGCTTTTTGCAAATTTGTTTCCCCTGTTGTTGTGCTATACAGCAACGAATGTTGCAACTGTTCAGGCTGATTCAGAATATCTTTCAAATATTTTGTCATTAATGAATGTTTTTGTTTGTTAGGATTTGCCTCTTTATACCACCTGATTCCTTCAGGATAGCTCGGCCAAATCAAAAGTGAAAGGTAAAAAATACCATCATCAGTTTCCTAATGCGGTGTATTCATTTCCGCTAATATTTCTTCCAGCAGCGCTGTACAGCTTTCACAACCGGTGCCGGCATTGGTTCCTTTTTTTACTTCGTCCAGCCTGGTACAGCCATTCTCTCTTATATCAGCAACAATAGCGCCTTTGGTTACTCCTTCGCACAAGCATATAATGGCATTGTCGGGCAAATCAATTACGCGCTGCTGCGAACCACCCAACCCGGGATTGATCAGGGTCGAAATATCCGTTGTGATCTTTAGTTTATTACGCAACAAATTGAAAAGCGCAGAATACCCGCCTGTATCGCCTATCATTATCCCTCCCAGCACATATTGACCATCCGGTGATATATTCACCCTTTTGTAAATACCTGCATTTTTATCTATATACAACAGAGGAGCATGGGGTGCTGTTCCCAACGCATCTCCAAAAGAAATGACCCTGGCATCCATAATTTTCAGGGTGATCAGAAAAGTATTCCCCAAAAAGACTTTATAGATCTTTGCCAACCGGGCGGCTACTACTTCTGCCATTTCAAAACAGGGTGCGGCCAGTCCCCATACTTTCCCGGCGGCGAAAGCACACTCACCTATGGCATATATATTGTTATCGCCGGTAAGGTTGTAATTGTTTACTGCAATGCCGCCATTCTCCCCTACAGTCAACCCACATTCTCGTGCCAGCTCATCACGGGGACGTATACCCGCTGAAATTACCACTACATCCGCCGGCAAAATAGTGCCATCGGCACATACAATCGCTTCCGCTTTTTCATTACCGGTTACCTTCTGCACCTGTTTATTACAATATACCTGCAAGCTCACTTTGCTAAGATGGTGTTGCAATATAGCAGCCCCTTCTTCATCCAGTTGCCTGGCCATAATGTGAGAAGCAATTTCTACTACTGAAGTTTGCAACCCCATATTCACCAAAGCGCGGGCTGCTTCCAGCCCCAGGATACCACCACCTGCCACCACTGCCTTGTGCTGAGGCCGGATATATTCTTTTATCGCTACAAGATCATTCAATGTACGGTATACAAATACTCCCGGCAGATCTTTATTTTCAATTGGTGGAACAAATGGGCTTGAGCCGGTTGCCAATATCAGCTTGTCATATTTTTCGATTGCCCCTTTAGCAGTTTTAATACATTTTTCCAGGCGGTTTATTTCAATCACCTGTTCACCGGTTTTCAATATTATTTTATGCTGCGCATACCACGCAGCAGGCGCAAGCATCAGTTTTTCTGCGGTTGGTTCGGCAAAAAAACGGGTAAGGTTGATCCTGTCGTATGCAGGATACATTTCTTCGCCATATACTACCAGGTCATATTTTTTTGATAACCGGTATTTTACAAATTTTTCGCAAAACTTAAACCCCACAGGTCCATTTCCCACCAAAACTATTTTTAATTTTTTTTCAGGAGCACTGGTTGTTTTCTTCATATCAGCTTTTTTTCACTCCCTGCCGCAGCTTATCCAGGTACCACCAATGGAAATTCACTACATCAGCTTCCGATGGCGCCAGCGGGCCCGGCTCATACTTCGAAGACAATATACCCTTCTGGTTGTTTTCGCACAAATGCCAGTCCTGCTCGCCGGTAATTTTCCAAAACTCCGTTAATCTTTCAATATCGTAGTCAACCCCTTCTTCCGCGGCACCGTTTACCAGCCAGGTTAAATCTACTGCAGCATGCAAAGCATCTATCGGTGTAATGCGCATTGCCCAGATATAATCGCTCACTCCGTCCATCCAGAAGTTGGGATAATTGATCAACCCCACCACACCACTATCATAGTGCAGATGCTCGCCCATTAAAGGCGCTGCCGGTTTTCCATCCAGCGTATAGCTTTCCATACCAGGGCGCAGGGGATAACGGGTAGCATAGTGACTGCTGCCGTTTTCGTTCTCAATCGTTTCAACAGCCAGCCCATTGCGTTTCCATATTTCCATGCTATCCTGCACAACCGCTTCCCTGTCTTCCACCAGGTTGGCGCCTACTACTACGCTGCAGTATTCAATGTGTACAGGCCCGCAATGGTAACATTCTCTGAAATTTTCACCGATCAGCTTCCAGTTAGCGTCCAGTTCATAACGCTCCCTGTATGCAACTTTTGCATGATGCAAATTGTATGGATGTAGATAAGGAGACAATTCCCTGGTTTCTTTTGAGAAGTCGGGTGGATCATCTGCCAGGCAAATAAATATGGCACCCTCAATAAGCGATACATGTACCGGATGCAGCCCGAAATGGCTTTTATCAAAATCATCCGGCATTAAACGCGCATTCCTCAATCTCCCGTTTTTTTCGTATACCCAGTTATGGTAAGGACACTTCAGCTTATCCTCGTGTCCTCTTTCTTCGAGGCATATGGCTGAGCCGCGGTGCCTGCATGAATTGTGGTGCGCATATACATCGCCGTCATCCCCGCGGATGATGATAATGGACTGATCCAGCATAGTGAACAAAAAATAATCACCGGTCTCAGGTATTTCACAATCGAACCCAGCGAACAACCAGCTTTTTTTCCATACATGTTCTATTTCAGCATCAAACACCTCCTTATTAGCGTAAAAATCACGCTCAAGGCTCCAGTTCCTTTTATAGGCTTGCAATAATGACTGAACTTTGTTCATACAAACAGTTTTATCGGTTTATACTCGTAATACTACTGCCATTTATTTTCAAGATCGCTGTATTGCTGCAGGCTTATTTTTTCTTACCCTTATCAACAGCAAAAAAATCACAGCTACTACCCATACAACCACACTGAATATACCAAAAATCTGCCGCATTGGCAATAACTCGTATAACCTTCCTATGAGAATATTCCCCAAAACGGCGCCGGCGCCAAAATACATTGCCCATAACAGCGACTGTCCGGTGGTTCGCCATGCTGCGGGCACTTTATTATTCACAAATTCAACGCTTGCAATCCACAGCAATGTCCAGGTAATTCCATTCATCGTTTCTATACCAATCACCATATAAGGATTACCATTCAGGTAATACAACAACAACCGCACCGCGGTTCCCCAAATGGCAATTTGTAAAACATTGTCCGCGCTTGTTTTGCGCAGCAGCCAGGCAGCAATAAAATAAAACGGCAGCTCACTCAACGCCTGTATGCCAATCGCCATTCCGGTAACGGAAGATGATGCGCCGATCTCACGCATGTATACGGTTAAAAAAAAGGAGCTGGCAGACTGGGCAATGGAAACCACCATCACTATGATCAGAAAATTCAGCAACAACCTGTTCTCCAGCGTTTGCCTCAGCCCTTTAAAACTGATATCTGCTGCAGATACTGCGGAAGTCTGCGACACAAGTCCTCTTGCAGCGATCCAGGTAATAAAAAGAAAAGCCGCACCCAGGTAGAATACCACATCACTTCCATATGTTTCAGTTAATACTCCTGTCAGCAAAGCGCCAACGCCAAAACCAGGCGCTCCCCAAAAGCGCAGGTTGCTGTACGATCTATTTGGCTGGCGCGCTGTATAATCAAGCGTTAAACTATCCAGCAAAGGCAATACTGGGGTTTGAAAAATAGCAAGCAAAAAAGTAAATGACCCGATTGAAAATTTTCCTTTCGCTACAAGAGGGAAAACAGCAAATAATACTGCGGCTGCCAGTACCGCTATATTAAAGCAAAGCATCTTTCCTTTTCTGTCGGCCATTATGCCCCACAATGGTTGCACCACCAGCATTACCAGCCAGGGGATGGCCGATATATACCCCATCAGGGAACCACTCATCCCTTTGTCCTCCAGCCATACATTAAAGTTAGGCATCCAGCAACCCAGGGATGCAAAGCCGAAAAAGAAGACAGCCCTAAACAGGTTGCTTTCTTTATTTCCTATGGCGAATGATGATTTCAATCTGAGATTTAAGATTTTAAATATAGGATTTGAGATTTAAAAATGGTACCATTCAGCCATTTTTCCGTTAACGCTATCATTTGTTGACGGGTGTACACTGTAGATCAGGTATTTTTTCTATAGAGATAGAAAGTGCCTGGCATCCTAAGTGCAGTAAGAATATTTTTTACCGGCGGAATTAACTTTTTAATATACCCAGTTTTTTTCCGCAGTCACTTGCATAACATAACTTGAAAGACATTTACATTACGGCACCGGAAGTGATCAATCTTAAAACCTCCCTGGCAGCATGCGCATTGTTTTTTTGGGTATTATGACGGTTGTTTATATGCCTTACAGCATTTCACAAACTATTGCCAATGCAGATCTTAAATTGGATACATTGGAAACTTACAATGTGACCCTTGAAGCACATTATGGTGGAGAAGCTGCCCATTATTTTGTTAATGGAGAGGAGGTTGAAAAACGCATTTACGATCGTTACCGGATTCCCTGGCAGAATTTTACCAAATGCAAGCCTTGCGTATTGAAAACATATGATGTTAACAATGTACTCGTGAGCATTTCAACCCAATACCAGGATTGCGGCGTGGGAAAGTATACAGCATTCTATCCGGACGGAAGCGTCAAGGTAAAAGGGCAATACAGGCAAAACAATACGGGAAACTGGAATAACCTGTACACCAAGGGCTATTGCTCGGTGATGGAAGGTGACTGGTTTTACTATTCAGCCTTGGGACATCTTTTAAAAATTGATACTTATGAAGACGGGAAATTAGTACACACAAAAAAATAACAGGTGTACACGTAGCGCGTTTAGGAAAATTAGCTACTCCTCTGCCTTGCCCAGTCCGAGCTTTTCTACCGCAATTTGTGAGGCGATCTGGCTGGCATCTTTTTTATTGAAGGCCTTTCCTTCGGCAATCAGTTCGCCGTCTACTACAGCGCCTACGGTAAATAAGCGGCGGCCGTTTTCAAAACGCTCTTCCAGAGTTTCAAATTCCAGGTTTTTGCCATTTTTGTTTGCCCAGCCGTATAACTTATTCTTGTGATTGATCTCCAGGGTTTCCAGGTCTTCAACAAACATATGCGGCATAATAATGCGCTTTAATACCCATTGCTTGGTTGTATTAAATCCCTTATCCACATAAATAGCGCCTACCAAAGCTTCAAGAGTATTGCCAAATATCTGGCTTACTTTAAGCGAGCCATCGTTTTTATTATAGATCGTTATTTTTTTGAGGCCCATTTTTACCGCAATCTCGTTAAGCGTTTGGCGGTTTACCATTTTGCTGCGCATTTCAGTTAAAAAACCTTCGCCCTTATAGGGATAGCGTTTAAAAAGATAATCTGCCACAATACCACTTAATATGGCATCGCCGAGGTATTCAAGACGTTCATTATTTTCATCGGTGCTTTCTTTTACTGAACGGTGGCTTAAGGCTGTTTTGTAGAGAGAAAGGGTTCCTGGTGCAAAACCCAGCACATTGCATAACTGTTTATAAAAGGACCGGCTGGTTTTGTCAACGCCAAGATATTGAATAAAATACCGCACTAATGCCAAGTCAGAGAATTTAAGAGTAATGAAAGGCAAATGTAACGCAACTCTTTAAGAGTTGGCACATTCGTTACATAAACGACTAAATCAGGCGGAATATTTTTTTACAATTACCGAGGCATTATGCCCCCCAAAGCCAAAAGTATTGCTTAAAGCAGCCCGTACGGGGCGCTGCTGCGCCTTCCAGAAAGTGAAATTAAGACCAGGATCCAGCTCCGGATCGTCTGTAAAATGGTTGATCGTTGGGGGAACGATATCATTTTTAACCGCCAGCACACAAGCTATGGCTTCTATTACACCCGCGGCGCCCAATAAATGCCCGGTCATGGATTTGGTGGAGCTGATATTCAGCTTATATGCATGCTCACCAAAAACAGACTGGATGGCTTTTACTTCTGAAATGTCTCCCAGCGGGGTGGAAGTACCGTGCACATTAATGTAATCAATGTCCTCGGGTTTCATCCCCGCGTCGTGCAGGGTGGCCAGCATAACATTTTTTGCCCCCAGTCCTTCGGGATGAGGCGCTGTAATATGGTGCGCGTCTGCCGTAGCCCCCGCACCTGCAATTTCACAAATAATGTTAGCACCCCTGGCCAGAGCATGTTCCAGGTTTTCCAGGATGAGCATGCCCGCGCCTTCACCAATTACAAAGCCATCACGGTCTTTGTCAAAAGGACGCGATGCTGTTTTAGGATCATCATTTCTTTCGCTCAGGGCTTTCATGGCATTAAAGCCGCCAACCCCGGCCTCCCTGATCACGCTTTCGCTGCCACCTGCCAGTATAATATCTGCCTTTCCTAAACGGATCAGGTTAAAAGCATCCATTATGGCATGTGTGGAAGAAGCGCAGGCAGAAACAACCGCGTAATTGGGCCCGCGGAATCCGTGCCGCATGGATATTTGCCCGGCGGCAATATCCAGTATCATTTTGGGGATAAAAAAAGGATTAAACCTGGGAGTACCATCTCCCAGCGCAAATTCAGTTACCTCCTGCTGAAAAGTGATCAATCCACCAATTCCACTCGAAAAGATAACGCCAACCCTGTCGGGGTTCACCGAATCTTTACTGATACCGGCGCTTTTAACAGCTTCATCGCTGCATACCAACGCCGTTTGCGTAAACCGGTCTATTTTGCGGGCTTCCTTTTTATCAAGAAAACTGGTGGGATCAAATTGCTTTAATTCGCAGGCAAACCGCGTTTTGAATTTTGAGGCATCAAATAAGGTAATGGCATCTGCCCCCGGAACACCATTAATTAATCCGTGCCAGTAATCCGGTACAGAGTTTCCCAATGGGGTTAAGGCACCTATGCCTGTTACAACAACTCGTTTTAAATCCATAAGCAAGTTTGCCTGCGATCAGCTAAATAGGAAGAAATTACTTTGCATGCTCCTCAAGGTAAGCAATAGCCTGCCCTACTGTAGTAATAGTTTCAGCTTGCTCATCAGGAATAGAGATATTGAATTCTTTTTCGAATTCCATGATCAGTTCTACTGTGTCTAATGAATCAGCTCCCAGATCATTGGTGAACGATGCTTCCGGGGTTACTTCCGCTTCATCAACACCTAGTTTGTCAACAATAATCTTCTTAACTCTTGTTGCAATGTCAGACATGGTTGTAAAATTTGGTTAATACTTGGGTGCAAAAATATAGTTTTTGGGATAAAAACAATATCTATTTGAATTTGTGTAAAAAAGATAGCTTTTGCTTCGTTTTTAAAGGTTTTAAATTTAATGCTCTTTTAGCATGCAGGCAAAGGAAAATACTCCTGTTTAGGGTGCATTTAAAATTGTCGCACTCCGCTTCATGTGGGCGGTGGAGACACCGCCCACGGCTGGCTGCCCCGGTTGGTATCCCCACCAACCGGCGACAATTTTAAATGTACCCCCTGTTTATCACGTCTTTTTTTGTATTTTTAAATAACCCAGCCGGTTAAACCAGGTCGCATGCCACTAAAAATTATTGATCACGGTTCTCCTGAATATCAGCAAATGATCCGTTTGCGGGACGAAATCCTGCGCAAACCCCTTGGGTTATATTTCGATCCCGAAGACCTGAACAAAGAAAAGGATGATGTTTTAATGGGTGCATTTGAAGAAGACAAGCTGATCGGGTGCTGTGTGCTTACCCGGTTTAACAGTACAACCTGCCGGCTGCGGCAAATGGCAGTGAGCAGCAACCTGCAGCAAAAAGGAATTGGGGCTACCCTTATGAACTTTGCAGAAAATGTGGCACGCGAAAAAGGCTATGAAAAGCTGATGATGCACGCCCGTAAATCGGCAGTTGGATTTTACCAGCGGTTCGGCTATACCATTTCGGGAAACGAGTTCCAGGAGGTAACCATACCTCATTACGCAATGGAAAAAAGGCTACGCTGAGCAGGTTGCCGTAGTTACTATAGTGAACAACAAAAAGCGCAACACAAGGTGGTTGCGCTTCGGTTTAGTATAATATAAACTGACCAAGCATTCTACTTAACTGAAAAGTTCTCCGCTATTTTCTTCAGCCGGAGCCTCGGGGGGTGGAGGCGCCTCCACAATTGGCTCTGCAACAGGCTCTGTTACCAGCACTACCACTTCTTCAAGTGCTACAACGGGCTCATTTTGAGGTGCTACCGTTTTTTTAGCAGGTTTTCTTACAATTTTTTTAGGAGCGGCTTTCTTAACAGCCTTTTTAGGAGCAGCTTTCTTAGGTGCTGCTTTCTTGGGAGCGACCTTCTTTTTGGGGGCAGCCTTCCTGGCTGCTTTTTTAGGGGCTGCTTTTTTCTTAGGTGCAGCTTTTTTAACAGCCTTTTTTACGGCTTTCTTAGCGGCTTTTTTGGGCGCTGCCTTCTTTTTGGGAGCAGCCTTCCTTACAGTCTTTTTAGGGGCTGCTTTTTTCTTAGGTGCAGCTTTTTTAACAGCCTTTTTTACGGCTTTCTTAGCGGCTTTTTTGGGCACTGCCTTTTTTTTAGGCGCACTTTTTTTCTTTGCTTTAGCCATGATTGTTGGAATTTATTGTGTTTTGTAGAAGATGTTAATTGATGCAGAAAATTAGGTAATAATATTTACATAATAAAAAACACGCTCATTTTTTTATCATGCAGCGTATAAAACACAAACATGCAGCGTAAAATACCGGCGAGCAAGCTCCCTGCGTATAGCATTTATACCTGCCGGCCCCCGGTCGTTAAACATAGTACGTTACCACTATTGTGCACGGCAGCAATATTGCTCTAAAACCCCGGCAAAGAGCAACCGTCCGGGTAAGGGTAACGCCACAACAAAAAAACCTCCGCTCTAAAAGGGCGGAGGTCCTGTACTTATTCAAATAAGCATA
>JAHBTJ010000002.1 GCA_019638595.1 Chitinophagaceae bacterium | reverse complement strand
GAGATATTGAATTCTTTTTCGAATTCCATGATCAGTTCTACTGTGTCTAATGAATCAGCTCCCAGATCATTGGTGAACGATGCTTCGGGAGTTACCTCAGCTTCATCAACACCTAGTTTGTCAACAATAATCTTCTTAACTCTTGTTGCAATGTCAGACATGGTTGTAAAATTTGGTTAATACTTGGGTGCAAAAATATAGTTTTTGGGATAAAAACAATATCTATTTGAATTTGTGCAAAAAAGAGGCTTTCTGCCCTCTTTTTAAAACAGCCGGACTTCCAGGTATATAAATCGAAATCTCCCTCTGTATTATAGTGCATTTTTTGTATTTTTAAACCATTCTCCCGGTTAAACCTAGCACAGCATGCCATTAAAGATCATCGACCACGGCACCCCCGAATACCAGCAAATGATCCGTTTGCGGGATGAAATCCTGCGCAAGCCCCTGGGTTTATATTTTGACCCCGAAGAATTAAACAGAGAAAAAGACGATGTATTAATAGGAGCATTTGAAGAAGACAAATTAATCGGGTGCTGCCTGCTTACCCGGTTTGACAGCACGACCTGCCGGTTGCGGCAAATGGCAGTAAGCAGCAATTTACAACAAAAAGGAGTGGGTGCCACCCTCATGAACTTTGCTGAAAATGTTGCCCGGGAAAGGGGCTATGAAACACTGGTCATGCATGCACGAAAATCGGTTGTCGGATTTTACGAAAGATTCGGGTATATCATTTCCGGCGATGAATTTTATGAAGTGACCATCCCTCATTATGTAATGAAAAAAAGGCTGCGGTAAACGTGGGCAACCTGGTAATTGCGGACAGTAAAAAAGCGCAACGATCATTGCGCTTTAGTTGAATATATAATTGACCAAGCATTCTCTACTTAACTAAACAGTCCCCCTCCATTTTCTTCGGACTCAGGAGCAGGCCCCGGATCCACCGGCTCAGACGTTACAACGATCAGTTCTACAACAGACTCCTCGGCTACAGGAAGTATTTCAACAGGCGTTGCAGCAGGGGTCTTCTTCGGGGGAGCGGCTTTTTTTACGGCTTTCTTAACTACCTTTTTAGGAGCCGCCTTCTTTTTAGGAGCAGCTTTTTTAGCAGCTTTTTTTACCGCTTTCTTTACAGCTTTCTTGGCTGCCTTTTTGGGCGCTGCCTTCTTTTTGGGAGCGGCTTTTTTAGCAGCTTTTTTCACCGCTTTTTTAGCTGCTTTTTTAGGTGGTGCCTTCTTTTTAGGAGCGGCTTTTTTAGCAGCTTTTTTCACCACTTTCTTAACTGCTTTTTTGGGCGCTGCCTTTTTTTTAGGCGCACTCTTTTTCTTTGCTTTAGCCATGATTGTTGGAATTTATTGTGTTTGTAGAAGAGATTAATTGATGCAGAAAATTAGGTAATAATATTTATATAATAAAAAACCCCATCATTTTTTTATTATTCTGTATGTATATCACTAAAAACCCCCGCTTTTAGCGGGGGCTTTCAAACTATTCAAAGTCAGTGCTATTACAAATTAGGCTGCGGAGTATAACGGAGGTAAGGTTTTACCACATTTACGCCTTTAGGGAATTTCTTAACAGCATCTTCGGTAGATACGGCAGGAACCACAATTACATCTTCTGTCGGCTGCCAGTCTGCAGGGGTAGCCACGCTGTAATTAGCAGTCAGCTGTAAAGAATCAATTACGCGCAACACCTCGTTAAAATTCCTTCCGGTAGACGCGGGATAAGTAATGGTCAATTTTACCTTTTTATCAGGACCTATTACAAACAGCGAACGAACCGTAAAGTTTTCCGATGCATTGGGATGGATCATGCCATACGCCGTTGCCACTTTTCTTTCAGGATCGGCAATGATCGGGAAACGAACATCGGCATTTTGTGTTTCATTAATGTCCTTGATCCAGCCGGTATGCCTGTCGAGCGTGTCAACACTCACAGCCAGTACTTTTACATTGCGCTTCGCAAATTCATCCTGTAAAAGAGCGGTTTTACCCAGTTCTGTAGTACACACTGGCGTATAGTCAGCAGGATGGGAAAACAAAACGCCCCAACCGTCTCCAAGATATTCGTAAAAATCAATTTTGCCCGCGCTAGTTTCAGCGGTAAAGTTTGGTGCAATATCACCTAAACGCAAACTCATAAAGCTTCTATTTAAAGGTTAAAAATGGACTGCAAATATATTCATTTCCTACTATTTCAGTGGACTATCTGGTTAAAATATTTAAAAAGTCCGCCCACGGGCTATAGCGGTCTTTCCAAACCTGTCTTTCACCCCGTCTATAGCTTTGTACAGTCCCGATTTTTTTTCGCTGTTTTCAAACAGGTTGGTTTGCAGGGCCTCACCGGTCAATTCGTTGAGCCTCACTCCCAAAAGCCTTACATGATCGCCTTTCCTGTATAGTTTATGAAAAAGATCTTTCGCCACAGGAATCAGCTCATCATCGTAAAACGTATACGCTATAGCGGTTTGCCGTGATGTAGTCTGAAAATCGGGATACCGGATCTTAACAGCCACACAGCCGGCCATTTTATTATCCTGCCTAAGCTCATACCCCACTTTTTCGGTCATCCGTACCAGCTCGCTTAATAAAAAATCGGTGTCGTTGCTGTTGGCTTCAAAAGTATTTTCGGTTGAAATGGACTTGGCCTCATGGTAAGAAGATACTTCCCCGGTATGCCTGCCATGCGCTTTATGCCATAGCTCCATGCCATAGTTGCCCAGCAAAAATTCCATTTCCTCCGGCTTCCGTGCAGCAATATCGCCAATGGTTTGTACGCCGGCAGCCAAAAGCTGCTGATGTGTTTGTTTGCCAATGCCCGGTATGGTATTAACAGGCAGTGGGGCAAGGTATTCTTTTTCCATACCTGCTGCCACTTGCACATATCCGTTAGGCTTGGCTTCATTAGTGGCTATTTTGGCTATCATTTTATTGGATGCCAGCGCAAAAGAAATAGGCAAGCCGGTTTGATCAATAATTTCCTGCCTGAGATCCATTGTCCATTGCCAGGAATTGAAGTATTTGTCCATTCCCGTTAAGTCGAGATAGAACTCATCTATAGAAGCTTTTTCGAATAAAGGGGCTTTTGCAGCAATAATTTCTGTAACCCACCTGGAGTATTTGCTGTATTCCCCGCGTGTGCCTCTTACAACCGTAGCCTGCGGACATAACCGCATGGCGGTAGCCATAGGCATGGCAGAATGAATACCATATTTGCGGGCTTCGTAGCTGCACGCGGCTACCACTCCTCTTTCCTTACTGCCGCCCACGATCAATGGTTTTCCTTTTAATGAAGGATCGTTGATGCACTCTACAGAAACAAAAAAAGCATCCAGGTCAAAATGTGCTATGATGCGCGTTTGAGCCATTGGTTACAAAGCGCAATTTACTGAATAGCCAGCAATACCGCAGCGGCGATAGCGGCGGTTTCGGTCCTCAGCCGGGTGTTTCCCAGGCTTACCGCTTTAAACCCATGCTGTAAAGCCAGTTCAACTTCCCCGGGAGTAAAATCTCCTTCGGGACCTATGCATATTGTTTTACTTCCGGGAGCTACAGCCTGTTGAGACAATACTTTTTTTTCCGCCTCCATACAATGAGCGATCAACCTTACATCGCCCGTTGAACCGGCTATCCATTGCCTGTACTGTACCGGCTCCGGCATACAGGGCAACCAGCATTGCCGGCTCTGGAGCATAGCGCTCACAAGAATATTGTTCATCCTGTCGGTCCGGAAATTTGTGCGCTCCGTTCTTTCGCATATCAGCGGAATGATAGCTGTAATACCAATCTCGGTAGCCTTTTCCAGGAACCATTCGAACCGGGATGCATTTTTAAGAAGAGATACCGCTATAGTGTTTTGTTGCCCTGGCGGCACAACGTCTGTTTCTTCCCTGACGTATATTGTGCAGCGTTTTTTATTTTGTTCATGCACCGAAGCCAGCAGCTTTTTCCCTTTTCCATTGGTGAGATATAACTGGT
Organism: Chitinophagaceae bacterium; assembly: GCA_019638595.1. Taxonomy (GTDB): domain Bacteria; phylum Bacteroidota; class Bacteroidia; order Chitinophagales; family Chitinophagaceae; genus Agriterribacter. Next base: position 365,052 of record JAHBTJ010000002.1, on the reverse strand, counting down.
CGCCTTTTTGCATACGAAGCACCTGCATCACGTGCCTGGACGTAGTTTCATCCAACGCCACAATAGCGCCGGGCGAAGCTATCTCTTCCGAATAAAAAAAAGGGAAAGGCATACTGATTTATTAGTGAACCTAAAAAGGCGCTTCTTCATCAAATCCGCTGTCATTCATTTTACTTCCCTTTTGAATGAACAGGCGGGCGTTCTCATCGCCGCCGGCATCGCCTGGCACCGGCTTCCAGTTGCCCTGGGGCATGCCCAATCCTCCAAAATCATCTCCGTCCATCTCTACAAATTTTTGTATGTGAAGCAACGCCCTGAGCTTAATGGTTTCAAGTGAGCCATTACGGTGCTTGGCTATACGCACATGGGTCTCTCCTTTATTATTTTCTCCAAATTCGTTGGCGGTTATATTATAATACTCCGGGCGATAAAGGAACATTACCATATCGGCATCTTGTTCTATGGCTCCCGACTCACGAAGGTCGCTCAACTGGGGCATCTTGTCGCCTTCTTTCCTTTTTTCCACTTCACGGCTCAACTGGCTAAGGGCAATAATAGGTATCCCCAGTTCTTTTGCCAGCCCTTTCAGGTTCCTTGAAATAGTACTGATCTCCTGCTCGCGGTTGGAGCTTCTTTTATCGCCGGTACCGCTCATCAATTGCAGGTAGTCAATAATAATTAAACCAAGATTATGCTTGTTCTTTAACCTCCGGCATTTGGCACGCAGCTCAAAAATATTCAGCGCGGGAGTATCATCTATAAATATAGGGGCGTTCTGAAGCCTTTGAATGCCATTGCGATACAACTGCTGCATTTCATGCTCTTCCATCTTTCCCCTGGCTATCTTTTCCAGCCATATTTCGCTTTCAGCACTTAATATACGCTGTACCAGTTGAGAGGAGCTCATTTCAAGGCTGAAAAAAGCAACCGCCGTAGGTTTGGAAGGATTCAACGCTGCATTACGTACAAGGTTAAGCGCGAAAGCTGTTTTACCTACCGCGGGCCGGGCGGCAAGTATAACCAGGTCGGTGGGTTGCCAGCCATATGTTACCTTATCCAGCGCGGTAAAGCCGCTGGGCACCCCGGTAATATCTTCCTGGCGGTTACGCATATCCTCTATGCGCTGTATGGTTTTTACCAGCACGGTATCTATGCTGTCAAAATTCTTTCGCAGGTGATTGTTGGTTATTTCAAAAAGCTTGCTTTCCGCTTCATCCAGCAAGTCAAACACATCGGTCGAATCCTCGTACGCATCGCTGATTATTTCCCCGCTGATTCGGATAAGGTCGCGCTGTATGAACTTTTGAAGGATGATACGGGAGTGGGTATCTACGTTGGCCGATGATACTACCGCGTTGGTAAGTTTGGTTACAAAATAGGGGCCGCCTACCAGCTCAAGCTCTTCTTTCATCCTCAGCTCTTCCACTACCGTAAGCAGATCTATCGGCATGCTTTTCTGGGCAAGACTTTGCATGGCCCTGAAAATCCGCTGGTGAGCGTCTACATAAAAGCACTCGGGCTTCAGTATTTCAATTACCGTATCAAAAGCCGTTTTTTCAAGCATGATCGCTCCTAAAACCGCTTCCTCCAAATCCCTGGCCTGGGGAGGTACCTTGCCATACACCATCGTGCTCAGGTCAAGGGATGTTTTACGACGAACTTTACGGTCTTTATTAAGATTAGTTAAAGGATCCATTAATATTTTTTATATAGGGTGATATTTACAGCTCAGTTTTCAAAGGCGTTAAACAATCTTCTTTCTATCATATTTCAAAATGCACACATATATGTTTCCCGGATTAAACCCTCTACAATTTTCCTCCATGCGTTATGCTAATATTAAAGCATTGTTATGGGAATGTTACCAACCGTATCGGGAGAGCGAATTTAACGGCATTGATTTTTGTTATCCAAATTGAAAAGGGATTTTTTTTTATTAAATAATGCCCACACATCAATGCACAAATTTTATCCGCTTTTCCACCTGTATTCAACAGTTGTACACAATTTACCGAAAAATTCCGCTTCCGGGAGGGTGTAATTCACACTTCATGTGCAAAACAATACATGCCGTATTTTTTGGCTGAGTTAGAAAGATAACAGTATGGGCTTTAGATGAAATTGAGCGCTCATTTCAATTTAATTATCTTTGCCACCGCCCTGCTGTAAGGGTTTTACATTATATACAAAGGACACATTCATTTATGACTATCAGCTATAACTGGCTTTGTGAATACTTAACAGTAAATATTACTCCGCAAAGGCTCTCTGCAATTTTAACTTCACTGGGACTGGAAGTGGAAGGCTTTGAAAAAAAAGAACAGGTTAAAGGAGGTTTAAAAGGGTTGATAACCGGCGAAGTGCTGGAATGTATCAAACATCCCAACGCCGATAAACTGAGCCTTACCAGGGTAAACATTGGAGCGGAAGAGCCGCTGAGCATTGTTTGCGGCGCACCGAATGTAGCTTCGGGACAAAAAGTGATTGTTGCCCCCGTAGGAACTACCATTTACCCTGTAAAAGGGGAGCCCGTTACCATGAAAATTGCTAAAATACGCGGGCAGGAAAGTCATGGAATGATTTGCGCGGAAGATGAAATAGGCCTGGGCGAAAGTCATGCCGGTATTATTGTTTTACCAGCCGGTACGCCCGTAGGGTTGCCTGCTTCCGCTTATTTCCAGCTTCAGGAAGACTGGATATACGAAATAGGGCTAACCCCCAACCGCATGGACGCCATGAGCCATCTGGGCGTTGCTAAAGATGTTTCCGCTTACCTGGCTATTCACGACAACATACTGAATGCCGTTCAATACCCCTATAGCGATAACTTTACACACAACAAACAAGGCACACCCGTTGAAGTAACCATTGAAAACACAGACGCATGCCAACGTTATAGCGGCGTATTAATAAACAATATAACCGTACAGGAAAGTCCCGCATGGCTAAAAAACAGGCTTCAGTCCATCGGGCTCCGTTCCATCAATAACATAGTAGACATAACCAACTTTATTTTACACGAAACCGGGCAGCCCCTGCATGCTTTTGATGCAGACAAGATAAAAGGCAATACCGTTATTGTAAAGAACCTTCCCGCCGGTACACCCTTTATTACGCTAGATGAAAAAGAGCGGAAGCTGAATACCGATGACATCATGATTTGCGATGGTACGGGAGCACCTATGTGCTTTGGCGGTGTTTTTGGCGGTATGAACAGTGGCGTAACGGCAAATACCAAACGAATATTTCTGGAAAGCGCATGGTTCAATCCCGTTACTATAAGAAAAACCTCGTTCAGGCATAACCTGCGTACCGATGCTGCCACCCGTTTTGAAAAAGGCGTTGACATTGGCAATACGGTTACAGTTTTAAAAAGGGCGGCTTTGCTGATCAGGGACATTACCGGCGGAGAGATCGCTTCGGACATTACCGATATTTACCCTCATCCAAAACAAAAGCAACAGGTAACGCTCACTTACGCTTACCTGCAAAAGCTCAGCGGTAAAAATTACCCACCCGGTGTGGTAAAAAAAGTTTTAACAAGCTCTGGCTTTGAAATTGTTGCGGAAAATGCCGCAGGAGTTACCGTAGCCGCACCCTTCAGCAAGCCTGATATAACATTACCAGCAGATGTTGTGGAAGAAATAATGCGGATAGACGGATATGATAATGTAGCCATACCTCAGCACATCAGCATAAGCCCTTCAATAGAAGCACTGGGCTTTGAAACCGCCCTGAAAGAAAAAACAGGTAATTACCTTGCGGGAAACGGGTTTAATGAAATTTTTACCAATTCTATTACCAACAGCGCCTATTTTAGCGATGAGGTATTAAAAACATCCGTAAAAATGCTCAACAGCCTGAGCGCTGAATTGAACATGATGCGCCCTTCCATGCTTGAAACCGGGCTTGAGTGTATTGTACACAATCTTAACAGGAAGAACAATAACCTGCGCCTGTTTGAATTTGGCAAAACCTATACAGGCAATGGCGTGGGCAAATATGAAGAAAAGGAAAAACTGTGTTTATATATCACCGGGTTAACCAGGGAAGGATCGTGGAAGAGCGGGGAAGATAAAAGTGATTTTTACTACCTGAAAGGTATTACCGAAAGTATTTTGCAAACGGCGGGATTAAATACCTGGAAATTTGAAACAACCGGCAGTACGGATCTGCAATACGGCCTGAATGTTGCTGTTGGTAAAACCGTACTGGCAACCCTGGGACTTGTTAAAAATTCCATTATCAAACGCTTTGATATAAAACAACCGGTTTGGTATCTTATATTCGACTGGGAAAAGTTGTGTGCACTGGCTGCCGTTCAAAAGCAGGGGTATACCGAAATATCTAAGTTCCCCGCGGTACAACGCGATCTTTCCATTGTGCTGGATAAACAGGTTACGTTTGAAAGGGTAGAACAGGTTGTGAAAAAAGCAGGTATACAACGACTGGAGTCGCTGAAGCTTTTTGATGTGTTTGAAAGCGATAAACTGGGCGCAAATAAAAAATCTCTGGCGGTGAGCTTTACTTTCCTCGACAGGGAGAAAACGCTCACCGACACTGAAATAGATAGCATGATGCAGGAGATCATGTCGGGCTTTGAAAAGGAGCTGGCCGCTGAAATAAGAAAATAAATCAACTAATTTCGCCTGCCTCGCAACAGATGGCTTATTTTGATGAACATATAAACCGTGTAAACGACAAGCTGCAGCTGTTGCTGAAGCAATTTTACGCATTGCAAAAAGAAAATGAAAAGCTGAAGCAGGAACTATATCAAAAAAGCGAGTTGCACAAGGAAATGCTGAAAAAAACAGAAACATTACAGCAGCAGGTGGAAATTGCGAGAGTTTCGGCAGGACAGCCGGGTAAAGAAGTGAAAGCGGAGTTAGAAAAAAGGATCAACACTTATGTAAAAGAAATTGACCGCTGTATTGCGTTACTTGCCAATCAATAGCTAAATTCTTTTTACCAGCCGAACGCTTTGCTCTGCCGATTTGCAGGAAAGTTCAAGAAAGTAAACCCCGTAAGGTAAATCGTTCAATCCCTTCCAGTAAACCAGGCGCTGGCTGGGATCAATTTTGGTTTCAAGCATGCTGCAAATGCACCCTTTTTCGTCTTTCAGCACGGCTTTAAGGGGCGATAAAACAGCATCAGTAAGTTCCAGCACGAGGGTATCTATAAATACCTGGGATTTTAAAGTTGCAAGCATAGTTTTCCGGGATTTGAATTTTGAACGTTTTTTGGGCGATTAACACAATAAAGTATTTTTGAAATAACGTAAAAAACACCCGTTTCTGTTGATAACCTGTGAATAAATCTCTTATTAACATTTAGCAATGCAGGCACTTATAGCGATCAATATACCCATTGGCGACAGGACATACCGCATAAAAGTAGCGCCCGCCGATGAAGAGCAGGTTCGTAAAACCATTAAGATCATCAATGACAAGATCATTGAATTTAAAACAGAGTTTGCGGGAAAAGACATGCAGGACTATATATCAATGGTTTTGCTGTGGTACGCAACCCAAATGCAAAGCGGTAAAGCAACAGTGATGGAAAAAGAAGTAACGGACGCGCTTCAGAAAATGGAAGGACAACTGAACAAAATACTGGGCTTATAGCCGGCTCCTGCTTTGTTAAAACGCACAACCGGCCCGGAACAAAAGCTGCGGACCTGAATATAATTTATCAAAAATCAATTCGGTTTATATGGCTTTTCCGCGGGTAACATGCCCGCTACTAAACTCTTTTTACCAGGTTCAGCAGCTTCTTTTCTTTTTCTTCAGATAATTCAAGCGTATACACCCCGTACGGAAGTTCGTTAAAGCCACTCCAGTAAAAAGTTTTAAGACCAGGTTCAAAAGCAGTATTCAGGCTATTGCATATGCGTCCCTGGTCATCGCGTAAAACCACATTTAAAGAGGGAGATGGTGTGTTACTTAAATCAAATACCAGCGTATCTATAAATACCGGCGATTTTAATTTTGGAGTCATGAGCTTACGTATTTTCTTAGGTTACGGCAGGACGATTGATCTCAATCTTTTGCATATAAGTTAGCTTCCCGCACTAAAAGATTAACACTACAAAATTACACCTACATATTATAATTGCAAACCCTTAAAGCGGGTATTTCGTGCAGTTTGTCGAAAAAATAAAGCAGCATGATCGAACGAGGCTGATCAATGGGATTACCAGAAGCAATTGCCGGTAAAAAGCTGCTATATTATTTGATAAATGTTAACCGGCATCAGTAAGTATAAAGCTTGCCAGCAGCTTCATGCGGTAGTACAGGTTGCTTACCATAAGCGCTATATTGTTTTTTACCCCTTTTACAGAGCCACCATTCAACTTTTGAATGTTTCGCAATTCGGTGATCTTTTCATCAATTTTATCTGCCAGTTGTTCAGCGCTCCAGCCGGTATATTTTTTATTTCGTTCATCATAAATATGAACAAGCTCAATTTTCCCCTCCTTTAATTTTTTAAAAGTAAAATTATTCTTTACAGCCTCCTGGAACGCGTTGTTGCTCAGCAATCCAATGATATTATCGTAAGAGGAATTATTTAAAAAACCATTTTTAAATACATTCAGGTTATTGCGCAGCTCCTTTATCAGTTGCTTTTTATGGATGTTATTGGTTTGCGCTTTTTTGTGCAAAAACCCAATCAAATCTTTTAAAGGGCCAATCCCGGTTTTAAGCCATTCCATATCCATAGCTCTTAAAATTAGAGCTAAAACTACAAAAACAGCCAATACCGTTCATTCAAAAAAAATTGCCCGGCTGCAATAACCGGGCAACTTCCTGCAGGGCTGGTTCAATCAGTTAGCGCTAAATCTTGTCCAACCCTTATGCCATCCTGCATTTTCACCGGCGGGAGCAATGGCTCCAATAAAATCAACCTCGGTAATAAAAGACCTGGCTGTAATAAAAGGATCATCAAAATAGGTATAAATAGTAGCAGGCGTACTACCCGAAGCAGGCTTATTCACCAAAACAGACGATGCGTTCCCAAAAGGAATAAAGTCCGGGTTAGAATAGTCAAACGGACGGGTGTAAAGATTATCGGCGCTTGTTATAATCCTGTTTTTATAAGCGGGTGTGTTAAACCATGTGTTGATGGATTCTGTTGTGGCGCCCGTAATATCCGTATTGGAGCCCCTGGTATAGCTAACAGGTGTTTTGCAGCCGGCAACAACTACACCGGCCATATTTAAAGTGCCATCTGTAATATTCCTGTCGGTAGCTCTCCCGGTAGAAGCATCAATCAAAATACCTGTTGGCCACCCCAGGAATACCGAATTGATGATCGAAATAGAAGAATTCCTTCTTACCTGCGCCCCTGCAAGGTAATTGCTGTTTCCAATATTGGACAGCGTAGCCAACGGGCCTATAGCGGTTATATTTGAAAATACAGCTTTGGTTTGTGGAGTAATATCCGCGCCCGCAGCATTATTATCGCTTTCAAACGCTTCAGATTTTGAAATATCAGCTATCAGCGAATCACGCACGATCAGGCCAAACTGAACGCTTCCGCTAAAGCCGTTATCGGAGTCAAAATCATCATCCTGCGTTTTATAGGCAATCAGGTATTTACAATTTACCGTTCCGCCAAACCACTCAAAGGCATCGTCTTTTGCATAAGTAACCTGAACGTGATCAATGGTTGTACCCCTGCCCACAGCAGCCATGGTAAGACTGTTTACTTCTTTATCGGGCTGGTAAGCATACCCGGCGTACTCAATGCGCACATACTGTAATGTACCGCTGTTGTCATCATCATCAGGAGTAGTGCCGCCACCGGCTAATCCATCTCCCTGGGCATTATTTATACCGCCTTCCACTTCCATAATACCTTTGCCGCCGCCGGTACCGGTAAACTCAGTGTTCACGCTTGCTTTACCGCATAATACAATACCACCCCAGTCGCCGGAACGGGGATCGGGAGAAGAGCTGGTAAATACAATAGGCTCATCCTGTGTTCCCTTTGCTTCAACTTTAGCACCCCGGGTTATAACCAATGCCGCCACATTGCTTCCTCTGTAATCGCCTTTTACGGTAGCACCGGCTTCCACTGTTAATGTAACACCGCTTGTTATATATACAATGCCCGAAAGAATATTTTCATCTCCTTTCTTTAAAGTAACATCCTTGGTTATACGGCCCGATAGTACCACGGTAGAACCGAGTATATTTCCATTACCGCCGTTGTTCCCGGCGCCATCTACTTCAATTTTGCGGCAGCTCATTGCAATTACTGTTGTAAGAACCGTTGCCAGCAGAAAAACTCTTTTCATATATCTCGTATTTGTTTTGATTGGAAAACTCATGTTTATAATGTGTAATTAAATGTTACCCCGAATGAAGTTCCCCAGCGCCTTGAAAAACGAATGGGATCTTCACTTTTCCGGAAACTTGTTGTATTGTCTTTGTTTTGATAAAAGAATTGTGTGCGATTGATGATGTCTGAAATGTTCAGCCTGATCTCTCCCTTGTTATGAATTACCCTTTTGCTCAACTGAAAATCGAGGATGGGTCTTGGCGCCTCATAAATATCGGGAGCGCCTGCTCCTGCGGAAATATCGCCAACAAGGTAAATGCGCTCCCCTATCTGGTTAAATAATAAAGTGGCTGTTACGCCTTTTTCTTCCAGGTCGTACATCAACCCCAGGTTAATGGTATAGGGCGACTGTCCTTGTAATGCGCGGTTAAGGTTCAGTCCCTGGTCTTCCACGCGGCTGTATATATACGCGGCGTTGGCCTGGAAAGTAAAGTTTCTTAAGAAATCAGCAAAGTCAAGACGCTTTCTTAATTCAATTTCCGCTCCGTAAGAAGTAGCTCTTTCAGGATTCTGATAATTAAAAGTACTTGCTCCTCCGCTGCCTGCATTGTATATCTGCTCAATAGGATCGGCAAAATTTTTATAAAAAGCGCCTATAGAAAATACCTCACCGGAACGGGGATATAATTCATAACGCAGATCGAAGTTGCTGACCTTGGTTCTTTTTAAAGAAGGATTTCCCTGCAGGGAGGCATTCAATTCAAAGTCGTAAAGATTAAGGAATGAAAGTTCTCTTAGTTCAGGACGAATAACGGTTTGAGATGCCGAAAGCCTTAGGTTGCTTTTACCCGTGATCTTATAGGTAGCATTCAAGCCGGGTAAAAAGTCGTTTACCTTTGAATTTGTAAACCGGGGGTCGCTTTTGCGAACACTGCCCACCAACTGATCATAGTGCTCTACCCTTAACCCCCACACCACGCGCAAAGCCTGTGTAAACTGGTTATCCAACTGAAGGTATCCCGCGTTCAATATTGTATTTGCCAGGTAACGGAAATTGGTTCCTTTTATAATATCAAATGCGAAAAGATTGCTGTTTGAAGCCGCATTGCCAAAATTCCCGGGAGCAAATACCTGGTCTGCCGGTAACTGCCGCAGCACAGGATTATCAACAGGCAGATAAATAGAAAAAGGCTTGGCATCGTACAGGCGATCCTTTACCTGCAGCATATACCCGCCTTTTACCGTTTGCTTCTGACCAAAAAGATTAAAGTTATAAGAAAGATCACCGCCGGCTGTATATATATAATCATTCAGCCCCTGGAATATCCTGCTGCCGCTTTCCTGCGAAAGCGAGTTGCCGATAGCTAATAAATAAGGCTCCTGTGTTCCCGAAGGACGTGTATATAATATTCTTTTTTGATCGGGAGTGTAGCTATCGAGTATATTAAAGCTGCCGTACCATTTTAGCTTAAGAGGGGTGGCAATGGCAAGACTGTGCTCACCAATAGCCTGCACTGTAAAGAAAGTATTTTGACGGAACTTGATCTCAGAGCCACGAACATCATCCAACCGGATATTATTGATGCCCGAACGTTGGGTAATGTAACTGGTGCTGTTTACATTAAATACCGATTTTACCGAAATTTTATTACGCGGATCTAATTGCACACTCAGGCTACCCAATGCGCCCCAGTTGATATCGGTTGCATATTTATCGTCATTGTAATTGTAATCAACAGACACATCATTTCCGTTAATGGCATTTACGCGGTTCAATAATTTTTGATACCTGTTCAACTGGTTATACACCACACTCAATACTCCGCCCACCTGCTTACCAAACATTTTTTTGTTGATGCCGCCATTTAGCTGGAAAGAATAATTCAGGGGCAGCCTGGATTCATCCGCCGTCCATATATTATTAAGGTTCTTTCCTATTTCTGTTTTTTCTGCAGGGTTCAGTTCGTCGAACTGTGTTTTACTGATATAAGAAGAAGGCAACCCTCTTACTCCATAATCCATACCCAGCCAGTCTGTGCTTCCCCCGGTTACTTTTTGAAACTTTTTTCCAATAGTTTGCGAATTAAACCCTGTGCCCACCTGCACATTCAGGAAGTTCCTTGCAGGCATGTCCTTTGTGTTGATCTGTATCAACCCGCCTGCCCACTCGCCGGGATATTCCGGCACAAAAGCTTTGTTCACTATAATATTGTCAATAATCTGAGCCGGGAACATATCAAAAGAAAATGCTTTCCTGTCGGGCTCTGTACTGCTCAGCAAAATACCGTTTAACATGGCCTGGTTGTACCTGTCTGCCAAACCACGAACTACCACAAATTTCCCTTCCTGCAAACTAAGCCCGGGAATGCGTTTTAAAACTTCGCCGGTGTTCCTGTCCGGGCTTCTGCGTATGCTTTCCGCCGAAATAACAGAAGCTACCGTATTGGTATTTTTTTGAAACTGGATGACAGATGAAACTGTTTCCATTTTAGCCGTAGATTTTTTGGCCGTAACTACTATCCCTTCCAGATCTTTTGCCTTTACGTTTACTACGATGTTCAATTCATTTACCTGTCCGTTCAGCACCTCTACTTCTGTTATATTCCTGGTTTCGTATCCTATCGCCGAAATTTCCAGCTCATATTTTTTGCCGGTTGAAAGGGTAAGGCTATACATACCCTGCACATCGGAGGTAGTGCCTCCCTGTAACCCTGCTATTTTTATGGAAGCGCCGGCAACAGGCTCATTTTTTTCGTTTACAATTTTGCCGGTAAGCCGCGCGCTTTGCGCATATAAGAAAGAAGAAAGAAATAAAAGAGAAATTAATACAGCACACGCCCTGGTTCCTTTTTGCATACCTTAATTTTCCACAAAGCAATGCACGGCAGGTTACCGTATTGTTACCCCGGCATTATCAATATGTTACTCAGGCATTATCAAAACATTAACTGCCTTGAAACGGGTGTGAGGGGGGGATATATCAATGTTAAGAAATCATTAACTCTTAAAATCTGCCGCTGCCGGGAAATGATAACTTTATTTTTGCTCAAAGTTTCGAATTATGCTGAACTCTATAATGAAAGTTTTCCTGCCGAAAGACCGGGTTTTTTACCAGTTATTTGAAGAAGTAGCTGTAAAAGTGATGGAAATGTCAAAAAAGCTCAAAGAAATGGTTCACGAGCCGGATTATGATAAGAGATCAGCCATTGCATCTCAAATTGAAGAACTTGAACATGTAAGTGATGATCTTACCCATAAAATATTTACCGAGTTGGGGCGTAATTTTATCACTCCCTTCGACAGGGAAGACATTCACTATCTCGCTTCGGCGCTCGATGATATAGCAGATTATATTTTCGCTTCATCTAAAAAAATAAAGTTCTACCGCGTAAACCCCAACGAACAGGGAATGCAGAAGTTCGCTGAGCTGATCGTACAGGGCTGCGAACATATCCATACCGCTGTACATGAACTACGCAACATGAAAAACCTGCGTCAAATCACGGAATCGCTGGTTAAGATCAACAGCATTGAAAATCAGGCAGATGATATTTTTGATATGAGCATTGAGCGCTTATTCGCTACGGAGCTGGATGCAAAAGAAGTGATCAAAAAAAGAGAGATTTACCAGGCTATGGAAATAGCTACCGACAAATGCGAAGACGCCGCTAATGTTATTGAGTCCATTATAGTTAAATACGCTTAACATTTGAAAATTTGAGTGCTGTGATTCTTCTGCTCGCCCATTTACAAGTTATCAGGTTTTCAAATTACTACGTATGACCTTACTCGTTGTTATTATTATACTTGCATTGGTTTTTGACTATATCAACGGATTTCACGACGCCGCCAACTCTATAGCAACTATTGTTTCCACCAAAGTGCTTACCCCTTTCCAGGCTGTATTATGGGCCGCCCTTTTCAACTTTGTTGCTTTTTTTATTTTTAAAGATCATGGTGTTGCCAACACTATTGCTAAAACAGTAAAAGAAAGCTATATAACACTGGAGGTAATATTATCGGGGCTCACCGCCGCCATCATCTGGAACCTGATCACCTGGTGGTTTGGTATCCCGTCTTCCTCTTCGCACACCCTTATCGGCGGATTTGCCGGGGCAGCCATTGCGCATGCCGGGTTTAATGCCATCAATATGGCGCCGGTACTTCAAATCGTGGCATTTATATTCCTGGCGCCGCTTTTAGGCATGATCATGGCATTTATTATTTCACTGTGGTTTATTAATTCCTTCCGGAAAAGCATTTGGCCTAAATTGTTTTCAACCGGCATTATAGCAGTGGTAATATTGTTTTTGTATAATGCGCTTGAGCTGGATCCTGCCAACCTTAAGTCGCATTACGAAAGCCATGCAATGAAAGTACTTTTTCACTCGCATAACTTTAAGCTGGTGCTGGTATCATTTATTATAATCGTAATGTGCATTTTTACCCTTTATCTCAGTAAACTCAATGCGCACAGGTCTACCATCTGGTTCAAACGCCTGCAACTGGTATCGTCGGCCGCGTTCAGCGTGGGGCATGGCGGCAACGATGCGCAAAAGGTAATGGGCATCATTACCGTAGCCCTTATAGCACAGGGTTCTATACAGGATTTTGAACAAATGCCCGTATGGGTACCCATTTCCTGCTACACGGCTATCGCATTGGGTACCTTAAGCGGCGGATGGAAAATTGTAAAAACCATGGGCAGCCGTATTACCAAAGTAACCCCTTTTGAAGGTGTAGCCGCCGAAACCGCGGGCGCGCTAACCCTTTTTATAACAGAACATCTTAAAATACCGGTAAGCACAACGCACACCATCGCCGGCTCTATTATGGGAGTGGGGGCTACCAAACGCCTTTCGGCAGTTCGTTGGGGCGTTACCGTTAACCTGCTGTGGGCGTGGATCATTACTATCCCCATCAGCGGCATCATGGCAGCCATTATCTATTATATCTCCCACATTTTCAGTTAATTCTAAAGGCGTTTTTGGTTTAATTGAAAGTGGGTAACTTCGCCCGGTTTAAAAGCATTCATCGCCCATGAAAGGAATAATACTGGCAGGCGGTTCGGGTACAAGGCTGCACCCCATTACATACGCTATCAGCAAGCAGATAATGCCTGTATATGATAAGCCTATGATATATTACCCGCTTTCGATACTGATGCTGGCGGGGATAAAGGAGATATTGATCATATCCACGCCACATGACCTGCCTAATTTTAAAAAGCTTTTCGGCGATGGCAACCACCTGGGTTTACAATTTTCTTATGCGGAACAAGCGGTACCTAACGGGTTGGCGCAGGCATTTGTAATAGGGGCAGAATTTATCGGCAACGAAAAAGTAGCGCTGGTGCTGGGCGATAATATTTTTTATGGCGCCGGGCTTGGCAGGCAGCTCAGCTCCCATGTTGATCCCGACGGGGGAATTGTATTTGCTTACCAGGTAAGCGACCCGGAAAGATATGGGGTGGTTGATTTTGACGAGCATATGAACGCTTTGTCTATTGAAGAAAAACCTGCAAAGCCAAAAAGCAACTTCGTGGTGCCGGGGCTGTATTTCTACGACAACGAGGTAATATCCATTGCCAAAAGCCTCCGCCCCTCGCCAAGAGGTGAATACGAAATAACAGACATCAATAAAGAATATCTCCGGCGGGGTAAATTGAAAGTATCGGTTTTAGACCGCGGTACAGCATGGCTTGATACCGGCACATTCGACTCACTGATGCAGGCATCGCTGTTTGTGCAGGTAATTGAGCAGCGGCAGGGTATTAAAATAGCCTGCATAGAGGAAATTGCTTACAGGAAAGGATTTATAAGCAAAGAACAACTGTTAACAATAGCCAAGCCATTGATGAAGAGCGGATACGGGGAATATCTGCTGAACTTAGTATCTTGAGCATAATTTTAATATTTTACAAAGCAATAGAATGAAAAAAATTTTGGTAACGGGTGGTTGCGGGTATATAGGTTCGCATACTATTGTGGATCTTATAGAAAACGGCTTTGATATCATATCAGTAGATAATAACTCCAGGTCTTCCACGCAATTGCTTGAAGGCATAGAAAAAATTACAGGCAAAAAAGTAAAAAATTATAAGGTTGACCTTTGTGATTTTAATGATACCCACGCCATTTTTGAAGAGAACCCCGACATTGCAGGTATCATTCATTTCGCAGCCTTTAAAGCGGTAGGCGAATCGGTTGAAAAGCCGCTCCTGTATTTTGATAATAACCTGAGTTCGCTGATCAATCTCTTAAAATGCGTAGGGTCGTTCAATATACCCTATTTCGTATTTTCCTCTTCCTGCACGGTATATGGAAACCCCGATAGCATCCCGGTTACGGAAACCACCCCCACCAAACAGGCAGAATCGCCCTATGGCTATACCAAACAAATGGGCGAACAGATCATTACGGAATTTTCCAGGGCTACCGGCGGAAAATCTATCCTCCTCCGGTACTTTAATCCTGCCGGCGCTCATCCGTTGGGCTTAATCGGGGAACTACCGATTGATAAGCCCCAGAATCTTGTTCCGGTAATTACCCAAAGCGCTATCGGCAAATTGCCGGGGATAACCGTTTTTGGCGATCAGTATCCCACCAGGGATGGTTCGTGCCTGAGAGATTTTATACATGTAAGCGACCTGGCGCATGCGCATACGCTGGCTTTACAATACCTGATAAACGGAAAGCTGAAAGGCACAACGGATATTTTTAACCTGGGTACGGGTAATGGCATTACCGTGCTGGAAACCATAAAAGCTTTCGAAAAGGTTACCGGCGTAACGCTTAATTACAAGATAGGACCTAACCGCCCCGGAGATGTGGTTGCTATTTATGCCAATAACGACAAAGCTAAAAACCTGCTGGGCTGGAATCCTGCCTATACGCTTGAAGAAATACTTCAAACTGCCTGGAAATGGGAACAGAAACTGAGTGAAGACGAAAAATTATTTACAGGAAAAAATATCACTTTAAATTAATCCTTTATTTTGCCACTTTAATTTAAGCACATCATCATGTTAAAAGATATTCAGGTAAGCGGACAAAAAGATACAAGAAGCGGTTTTGGAGACGGAATTTATGAGCTGGGTAAAACAAACCCTAATGTAGTTGCACTTACGGCAGACCTTGCCGGTTCCTTAAAACTCAACGCGTTTATTAAAGATTTTCCCGAAAGGTATGTACAGTGCGGAATTGCTGAAGCCAATATGATTGGCATTGCGGCAGGTTTAACTATAGGCGGTAAAATTCCCTATACTACCACCTTTGCCAACTTTTCTACCGGACGTGTGTACGATCAGATCCGCCAGTCGGTAGCCTACTCAGGCAAAAATGTAAAAATATGCGCCTCGCACGCAGGGTTAACTTTAGGTGAAGACGGCGCTACCCACCAAATACTGGAAGATATAGGCATGATGAAAATGCTACCCGGCATGACGGTAATTGTGCCCTGCGACTATAATCAAACAAAAGCCGCAACAATCGCAATAGCGGATCATGTAGGACCGGTATACCTTCGTTTTGGCAGACCCGTATGGCCGATTTTTACCAAAGCTGATGAAAAATTTGAAATAGGAAAGGCCCAGCATTTTTCGGAAGGAACGGATATTTCCATTTTTGCCTGCGGGCACATGGTATGGAAAGCTATTGAAGCCGGCATTATCCTCGAAGAGAAAGGAATCAGCACTGAAGTAATTAACATTCACACTATCAAGCCATTAGACGAAGAAGCAGTATTAAATTCCATACGCAAAACCAAAGCTGCGGTAACGGTAGAAGAGCATAATATTATTGGTGGCTTGGGCGACAGCATAGCGCAGGTAGCAGCCAAGCACTTCCCTATCCCTATTGAGTATGTGGGCACCAACGATACTTTTGGGGAAAGTGGCAAACCAGTGGATTTGCTGAAGAAATATGGGCTGGATACACCCAATATTGTAGCAGCCGCAGAAAAAGTGCTGAAACGGAAATAAATTATCACCCAACCTAAATTATAATCACCCCCTGACCGGGAGAACCGCCATACGCGTTTCTTCCCGCCGGGAAATGATCCTGCCTACGGTATGGAACCACTATCGTAGCGCTTCATGGAGATTGTATGCCGATTAAAATAAGGCTTGTATGGCAGTTAACCACCCGGATGATGTTCTATTATTACAGGAATTCCGCAATGCCTCTACTAAGGAAAAGGCGTTTACGGCTATCATCAAAAAATACCAGGAAAAGCTTTACTGGCATGTAAGAAGGATGGTTGTGCAGCACGAAGACGCCAACGACGTATTACAAAACATTTTCATAAAAGTATGGAATGGCCTTGAAAACTTCAGGGAAGACTCACAACTGTATACCTGGTTGTACCGCATAGCTACCAACGAATCGCTTACTTACCTGGAGCAACGAAAGCGAAAAAGTGTTTTATCAATTGATAATGAGGAGAATCCCCTTACCAATCAATTAAAGGCAGAAAAAGGATTTGATAGCAATAAAGCCGAGTGGAAACTACAACTTGCCATTCAACAACTACCGGAAAAGCAAAGACTTGTATTCAATTTAAGATATTATGACGAAATGCCTTATGAAGAAATGAGCAAAATACTTGATACTTCAGAGGGCGCTTTAAAAGCCAGTTATCATCATGCGGTAAAAAAGATAGAAGACTTTATTCTCAACCATTAAACCAAAGTTCTATAACGTAGTCTTAACACTTTATGAAACGCAGTGAACATATAGAGAAAGAGCTGGCCGAAATCAGTCCTGCTTTAGCTGCATCAGGCAATACCCTTCCCTATCATTTGCCCGAAAACTATTTTGAGTCTTTCCCGGCTAAAATGCTTGATCTGATCCGTGAAGCAGAGCAAACTTTCTCTCAACCTGCCGCAGAAGAGATCCTTTCCCTGTCTCCTTTACTGGCAAGCTTACAAAACAGGGAAACGCTGCAGGCTCCGGATGGATATTTCGGACAATTGGCAGAAAATACCGTTAACACCTTACAGCAACAGCCCGGCAAACCTGCAAAGGTTATTTCCATCAACCAGGGCGCTGTAAAACCCTGGATAAAATATGCAATAGCGGTTGCCGTGGCAGGATTTATAGGGATAACTACCCTTTTAATATGGAACAACCATACAGCAGGTAACAATCAATTATTGGCCGATACAAAAAGTCTGCATGCCGAAGGGCTGGAAATGCCTCAGCTTTCTGAAAAAATGCTTGCAGACTATTTAAGTGAATTGCCCGCCAATGAATATAACCAGGTAATAGACAGTACAGATGCCGATTTTTATGATATAGCCTTGCTAAAGGTTGATGACGCGAAGCTTACCAGCATACTGGAAAACGTACCGGAAGAAGAACTGGCAAATTATGAAAGCAATGATCTATAGCCGGTATAATTGACTTGTATTTACTTTTTCTGTCAACAATGCGATACCTACTTAAAAAAATAAATAATTTTCTGTGAAAAAACTTTTTTTACTTTTTGGATTTATTAAATTTGCAACCGTTGTTGCCTCCGCGCAGGAAGTAAACAGAGGAGAAAGGATACGTTCGCTGGAAATTGGCTATATAACCAAGCAGCTTCAACTAAAGCCCGAGGAGGCCGAAAAGTTTTGGCCCGTTTTTAATAAGTACAGGCAGGAGTTGAAAGTAGTTGCAGCCGATAACAGCATTAAGGAAGAATTAGACAGGCAGCAAAGAGTTCTTGACATAAGGAAAAAGTATAAGAAGGAATTTACCACCATTTTGACCGCCGACCGTGCCCAACAGGTATTTGAATCTGAAGAAAGGTTCAGGATACTGGTACGAAAAGAGCTTCAAAAACGGGCGAGAGCCCGGGAGGGAGGTACACGAGAACCCGAAAACAACAAATGATTTTTTAATTACGAAATAATTTACCTAATTTTAACTTGGTGTTTTTCATAGGTTAGCAACGGCTGGCTCTTTCTAGGGCTGGCCTTATTTTTTTACAGGCCTTTCTCTCTTAATCTCCCGAACCCACTGCCGCAGATTCTTCCGGTTCATCCATATTTACAGCACTGTAATCTTTTACCACATTATAAAGTGTATCTCTTTCAACAGGTTTACGCTTTACCTGCTTTATAAGTGTAACCAGCTCAGCAGTTGTCATCGAAGGGTTTTGCTCTTCACTTCCGGCCATGGAATAAATTTTCGTGGTATCATCTATTGTTCCGTCAATATCATTTACGCCAAACGAAAGTGTAAGCTGCGCGTTTTGCCTGCCAAGCATTGGCCAGTATGCCTTGAGGTGAGGAAAATTATCCATAAACAACCTGGCTACAGCATACAGCTTCATATCTTCAATTACAGAAGACTCCGCTACATGGCTCATTTCGTTATCCTGGTTACGAAATTTAAGAGGAATGAATGTATTAAAGCCACCGGTTTTATCCTGCAGGTCGCGCAATCTTTTCATATGGTCAACGCGGTGCCAGTATTGCTCTATATGACCGTAAAGCATGGTAGCATTGCTATGCATACCTAATTTATGAGCCGATTCATGAATATGCAACCAACCTTCCGCGTCTACTTTATCATCACAAATCTGCTTTCGAATTTCCGGGTGAAAAATCTCCGCCCCCCCCCCCGGCAGGGAATCGAGCCCCGCTTCGTGCATCAGCTTCATGCCCTCTTCTGCCGGTATCTTTGCTTTGCGGAACATATAATCCAACTCCACCGGCGTATATCCTTTAATATGTAAGCCCGGGCGGTGAGCCTTTATCTTACGCATCAGGTCCATAAAAAATTGCATATTCATTTTAGGATGTACTCCGCCTACTATATGCACTTCGGTAACCGGCTCATTATCGTAACGCTGTACTATATGCATCATTTGTTCTGTGCTCAGTTCCCATCCTTCCTCCCGCTTGGCATATAACTTCGAATAAGAACAGAACTTACAACTGAATACACAAACATTGGTGGGCTCTATATGAAAGTTGCGATTGAAGTAAGTAACATCGCCATGTAACCTTTCGCGTACCAGGTTAGCCAAAGCGCCCGCAAACGGAAGGCTGGCTTTTTCAAACAACAGCACTCCATCATCTTCTGAAAGCCGCTCCTTATACAGTACTTTTTCTCCTATTTTGCGAAGCTCAGGTAATAGTAAGGGGTTTTGTAATAATTTTTCTACAGACGCCTGTTTAGTATCCATATTTCTCCTTTAAATAAGTATGATATGCAAAGATAAAGCCTGCAAAAAGAGTGAGGCATATAAATAACAAAGGCCCGCGGCCTGTCGCTGTATTTGTTCCGGCTTACCAATTAGCGGGGTGACCTGTTCCAGTAAATTTTTACATTTTTGGTTGCCCTTCCGGCAGCAATAATATCGGGCTTACCATCGCCGTTCATGTCCATTACCTGCAAATCTTCGCAGGCCATGCCGTTTTCGTCTATCCATTGCTGTTGCCAGCCTGTGCCGGAAGCATCTGTGGGGGTATAGAGCTTTACGCCAACTTTACCATCTTTATTGGGGTTTCTCCAGCCCGCCACCACCTGGTCTCTGCCCGCTCCCGAAAAATCGCCCACTGCCAGTGCATGCCCCTCCTTCACGTTGTCATCCAGCACGATCCGCTCATTTTGACCATTATTAACATACAATACTATTTGCTGACCATGCATAGGTTCCACCGTTGCTATAAATGAAACAGTATTGCTCAGCTTACCTACACGAACTTCTCCCGCCCCGTTAATGCCGGGCAAAGACAACAAGACCGATTTTTTTGTTGAAAATCCCTCGTCAATAAATTTAACGCCCTCTTTAGATGCTACATATAGCCCTTTTTGAGCAGGTGCGGCCGGAACATCAAAATTATGGGTAAGATGGAGGCTGCTGTCTAATACATGTAATTTCCACAGGTTCATTACGTCTTTGGGAAATTCGTAAGCCATTAACTTTACCCCAGCCCCATTGCCTCCCTGGTTACCCCTGCCATGAAGGGGGGCTACTACCAGGTAATGTTTACCATTTTTTAACTGTACCCAACGCATACGGTGAGTAGTAGGCTCATGATGCAGCCTGACAGGCTTCCATAATTGTGTGGGATCCTGCGGGCGTACAAGGTAAAATACAGCCCCCGATTGCTGGTCGTTGCTTGTTTCCGAGGGATTCCACTGCGCACCCACGGCTACTTCTACTTTACCATCTCCGTTTATATCCTTTGCAGCAATACATACATTATCAAACTCGGTAAGATTTTCCACCATCACAAATTTTTTCCAATCGCCATTACGGTACCATACAAACTGCTTTTTATCTGCCAGCAGGATATCGGGTTTCCCGTCGCCATCCACATCTCCCAAAGCCAGCCCGTATCCGATGGAAATGTTATTGTCTATTACCTGTTCTTCAAATACAGGTTGCGCTACAAATATGAAAGGCAACAGCAAATGAAAAAAAATAAAAGATGGCATAACGATAGTTTTAATTATTTACAAGCGTTCAGGCTGCTTCAATTTTACAACCGCGTTTATTGCTGCGAAGGTGGCGGAACCTGGATCCCCCAGTTTTTGCCAGGCTGATCACCCATCACAAATTCCAGCTTTCCTCCCTTCATCAATTCGTCACGATACATCCAGCAATCGTTCAAAGGCTTTCCATTCCACGATGCAGACTGTATATATACATTCTTCGCGGAATTGTTTTTCGTTACTACAGTTAACAGCTTTTTATTCCCAAGCATAATAACCGCTTTATCAAATATCGGGCTTCCAAACTGAATAACCGGTCGTAAGTCGGTAAAACCTTTTACATCAAACAAGCCCAGCGCTGCTAATACATACCACGATCCCAGTTGTCCCTGGTCCTCATCCTGTCCATAGCCATACCCATGCACAGGCTCTGTTCCATAAAATTCATCGCATATCGCTCTCGTCCATTTTTGTGTTAACCAGGGTTTGCCGGAAAAATTAAATAACCAACTGATATGCAGGCAGGGCTGGTTGCCATGGTTATAAAGCGATTTAATACCTGCGAACGCATCAATTACCTTACCGCCTCCAAATCCATCGCGCTGTGAGGTTTGAAAAATGCTATCCAGCCTTGTATTGAATTGTTCCCTGCCAATGGCTTTTATAAGCGCGGCGGGATTGTGCGGTACATAAAAGGAGTATTGAATGGCATTGCCTTCCTGGAAACCCCTCCATGCCTGGTAGGGATCAAACCTGCCAACAAACGATCCATCTGCTTTTTTAGGTTGCATCAGCTTATTAGCCGGGTTAAAAACCTGTTTCCAGCCATCAGCATATTTAATCAGTTGCCGGTAATCATTTTCTTTGCCCAACGATTTTGCCATTTGCGCGGCAGCAAAAGCGCTAAAGCTGTATTCCAACGTATGAGAGGCGGAAAAGCGTGAGCCTGTTGAATCCGTTTTGTCTTCTTCAAGATGTGGTGAATATCCATACTTTAGAAAAGCCCTTGTATCCATTTTACCAGACCCCACTTTACGCCCCTTCCACCCCATTTCATTTGCTTTTACCGCTTCGTACGCCAGGTTAACATCATAATCGCGTATACCGGCCTGGTAAGCAGCCGCAATAGCCAATCCTACAAAATTTGTACCTACTCCCGAAACATATTCGCTGTTGGCAATCCCGTCTCCAAACCAACCTTTATCTTTATAAATCTGCAACTGCGTATGTACGTAACTGTTATACCATTCGGGATACGACAATGCCCATAGCTGGGTAATATTCCAGAACGCGCCCCATATAGCATCGGTGTTCATAAATTCCGGCTTTACTGTTCCCCGGTATTCCGGCAACTGCCCCACCTGTGCCCGGTGTTTAGGATAGGCCCCGTTTACATCACTGGCAATTCCCCGTCCCAGCAACGCGTGAAAAAGTCCGGTATAGAACTTCTTTTTATTGGCTTCCTCCTTTCCCTCCACCTGTATCCTGCCCAGCTCCGTACGCCACAGTTCCCGGGCCTTAGCTTTGGCCTCATCAAATTGTAAGTTCAACGCTTCCGCATTAAAATTTTCCCGCGCATTGGCAACAGAAGTATAAGATAATCCAACCTTTAATTCGATCTTTTCATTTTGAGCCGTAGCATAGTTGAAAAATAACCCCGCGCCCTTACCGGAGGCTGAAGAGCTGTTTTGCTGTATTCCTTCTGCTGTAAAAGAGCCGGTACTTTCCGGCTTTTTGCTCACCTCGCCATAAAAATACATGGCTATTTTCCCCTCCGGATCGTATAAATAAACATACTTAGGATAGGTTATAACAAATCCTTCGAAATGAGTGTCGTCGAGCATACGTATGCCCGCATCCGTTACTTCGCTGCTTTCTCCCTGCTTATTACCTATATCCAGTATAATATGCGCTTCCTTGCTTTCAGGAAAAGTATACCGGTGCAGTCCTACTCTTTTGGTTGCAGTCAGTTCGGCAGTAATGTTATAATCATCCAGTAATACTTTATAGTAACCCGGTTCAGCCTTCTGGTTCTTTTTATCGAACCGCGACCTGTAACCCGCATCCGGATCTTCCAGCTTCCCCGGCTTCACTTTTATGGCTCCGGTAGTGGGCATAATATTTACGCCACCGATCTGCCATTCATGAAAATGCACGAACCCTTCGATAGAATTGTGACGCGTATCATATCCAACCGCTTCCCAGCCGGAAGGATTGCCGTAATGCCCGTTAGTGGAAGGCGCCAGCTTAGCCATACCATACGGTACAGCAGCCGGTGTATAAAAAAACCAGCGGCTATGGGCTGTACCAATATCAGGATCTACATATTTTAAAATATCCTGGGCATGCAGCGTTTGAATTTGAAAAAGGCATAATAAAAGCAACGCTTTAACAGGGGAAAAACATTTCATATCAGGCATTATATGATAAAACAATTTATTTAACAGCCGCTTCGCGAAGCGGCATTTAGTATGTACAATTGTATTTACAAATTAATGCATTTTATAGCTCAAAACCGAGGTTAACGGCTACAAACCGCACAGAAAAACGGGAGCCGGACAGTTGAACTGAATTGTTTTTTCCAAAATGAAGTAAGACCGGGTACCTACAGGGTAAAATCAAAGCATAACAAAGCAAGAGGAAGCGCTTATTTACCGATACAGAACTTGCCGAAGATAGTTCCCAGTATATCCCTGTCCATTTCTACCTGCCCTGTTATTTCCCCCAGATAGTATAAGCAACGGCGGATATCAAGGGCTAACAGATCGCCTGGCGAATTGCTGTCCATGCCTGCTTTGATATCGTTCAGGCAGCCGGCTATTTTTTGCAGCGCGTTGTAATGGCGTGTATTGGTAATAATGGTATTTTCTGTATTGATAGTGCCGGAAACTACGGTTTCATACAAATTTTGTGTCAACGCTCTCACCTGCTCCTTTTGCTTCGCAGCTATAAAAAGAAGGGGGTGATCCAACCCTGAAAATTTTTGGCGTGCAGTTTCTTCCCCTAAAACATCCGTTTTATTGATCACCAGCAGGTATTGGAGCTGTTCAGCATCAAATAATTTTTTCTTTTCCAGCACTTCCTGCACATCATCCTTTACCGCGTCAAATAAGCCGATTATAATATCTGCCTGCTTCATTTTTTCATAACTCCTGCCCACCCCTATCTGTTCAATCGCATCATCGGTATGTTCCCTTATGCCTGCCGTATCAATGATCCTGAACAATATGCCATGTATGTTGAGCGATTCTTCGATCGTGTCGCGGGTTGTGCCGGCAATATCACTTACAATCGCCCGGTCTTCATTCAGCAAAGCATTCAATAAAGTTGATTTACCTACATTAGGGCTGCCAATGATCGCTACACTCACCCCGTTCTTAATAACATTCCCCAGCCGGAAAGAAGATAGGAGATGAGTAACCGCTTCGTTTAATTCAGCTATTAATCCTGCCAGTTGAGAGCGGTCTGCAAACTCCACATCTTCCTGCGAAAAATCAAGCTCCAGCTCAATCAGCGCTGCAAACTCAATAAGCTTACCGCGCAGGTATTTCAAATCGCTGGAAAAGCCGCCCCGAAGTTGCTTTAAAGCGGTTTGCTGCGCGGCAAATGAATGGGCAGCGATCAAATCCGCTACAGCCTCTGCCTGCGCAAGATCCATTTTGCCGTTTAAAAATGCCCTTTGTGTAAATTCGCCGGGGTGTGCCATACGGGCGCCGCTTTCAATGCAGGCATTGATAACCTGCTGCAATATGTAGGGCGATCCGTGGCAACTGATCTCAGCAATATTTTCACCGGTATAAGAGGCAGGAGCCCTGAACAGCGAAACCACTGCTTCATCCAGCTTTACGCCCTTATACTTTAAAGTTCCTACATGAATGGTGTGTGATGGCTGCTGTTGCAGGTCTTTGGAAGCAAACAAACTATTAACGATGGAAATACTATCGCCGCCACTCAATCTTATAATGCCTATAGCTCCTATTCCCGGGGGTGTAGCCAATGCTACAATGGTATCATTCCAGTTTGAAAAAAATGCTGCCATTGCGCAAAAATACAACTCTGTCCGTCAAGGCTTACCATTCAACAGGTTCCTGTCGCCCGGTTCCATATTTCCTAAAGCATGTCTTTTAACATCACATATCATCATTTCGTCCAATACTGCAACCAGTTGCCTGTAATTACTGTTTTCGCCGGGTTTAATAACAACAATCAGGGAATCGGGAGAAATACGGGCTGCACCAAGCGCTTTTTGTTTAGCGGTTATTATATCTCGTAATTCATTACCGCCCGCGGTCATGTTAACAGTGTGTATGCGTGGATTATCATGTAAAAAACCTTCATAACAAACCGCATCTGTTTGATCCAGCAACACAGTAAGGGTTTTGGTAACCGGTACATGGGTGGGGTCGCCCTCGGCAGGCAGTATAAACTTCATAGCAGTGGGCTTATTCACTACCGCGGTAAAAACAAAAAAAGTGATCAGCAAAAATCCGAGGTCAACCATTGGTGTCATATCCACCCTTAATGATCTTGCAATGGTTTTTGAAGCATGTTTTTTCCCATGTTCAGGAGTGTTTATTTCAGCCATAAAAATGTTTACCAGTAAGATTAATCCGGCTTTCATTTCCATATGGCAACAGCCAATCTTTTTTGTTCCGTCAGCAACACCCGGGCATAAAAAAATCCCTTCCGTTGTGCGGAAAGGATTTTACATACAATTATAATAGCGATAACTTTTCTACTCTTCCTGTATCTGGAAGGTTACCGGTTGTTTACGGTAAGCTTTTACTTTACGCCCGTTTTGCTCGGCAGGTACCCATTTAGGTCCTTTCTTAACGGCGTTCACACAAATTTCGGCCAACTTGGTTCCCTTCAGGGTAAGTGCTTCCACCTCACTGATGTTGCCTTCTTTGTCCACAATGAACTGAACAACACAGGTACCGGCTTTTCCCGCTTCCTGGAGCTCATCCATATACCTGTTGATCTCTCTTGAGATATACCTGGACCATGCCTGTTCACCACCCGGGAATTTGGCTTCAATTTCCACCTTCTGGAAAACTTTGTCTTCATCATCTTCCTTTGGTGCCGCTACCACCCCGCCTTTGTCTTCTACCGGCGGGGCCACTATACCCAGATCTTTCTGTCCTTCCTGGTTCACAGTACTGATAGTAGCTTCTTTAAGCTCTTCGATCTCCTTCATTTCTTCTTCAGGCTTCACTTCTTCATCTTTTACCACCTTGGGCGGAGTAAATTTAGCCATCTCAATTTTGGGAGGATCTGGTGGTTTGGGCGGAGGCGGTGGCGGTGGCTCCACTGGTTTTTCCTCCTCGATATTCGACATTTCCACCTCCTTTATCACTATATCCTGCTTTTTATCCTTGCTCTCGAATTTAGAACCTAAAAAAGAGGCGATAAGGATAAGCAGGGCAAGCGAAGCGGTAATAATCAAAGCCGTAGTAAGGCGCTTTGAATACCTGGTCCGCAGTTCATAAGCTCCATACACCTTGTTCCTGCCATCAAAAATGATGTCGAGCAAGTTGGAACTTAATATTTTGCTTATTTCCATAACGTTGTTTTTAATTTAAAGTAGATGCAACAACTCTTCAATTCCATAAAATTACTGAATGCCATTGGCAGATTCAGTCGCTTTCACCAGCTCATTTTCCTGGGGTGAAATAGATACCAAAGCGAATTTTTTTACTTCGTTGATAGTCATTTCATCAAGTATGGCTACTATGTTTTTGTAATTCGCCTCATCATTAGGTTTAATTACTACTACAAAATCCTTGGGGTCGGTTGTTTTCTTTTTACGAATGATCTCGTCCCTGATTTTTTTATAGTCCGAAGCCTGTATTTGAGTAGGATCATCTCCTTCGTAGTAATACACACCATCAGCTTTTCCCAGCATTATGGTGAGAGCGCCGGAAGCCTTAACTTTATTTTGCTCCTCGGGTTTCTCCGTATCCTTGGGCATAATCAAAGGCATGGCCGTAGGCTGAGACATAGTAGTGGAAAATATAAAAAAGGTAATGAGCAAAAAGCCCAGATCCACCATAGGTGTCATATCTACCCTGGTAGAAAGTTTTTTAGCTTTTTTGACCCCTGGGCCTTTCTTATGGCCACTATCGCCACCTTCTTCTATCGCTGCCATAGAACTGTTTTTTAATAATTAATAAAAAATTGTCTTTAATCAGTTTAAAATTACTTCTTTTCCGCAGGTTTTTGCCTGGTTTCCCATAAAGGGCTGCCTATAGGCGCATCCTGGAACTTAGTAACCAACTGGAACTTATTGAGATCATTCCTTTTAAAAGCTTCCAGCACATTCCTCACCACCGGGTATTTTGTTTCATTATCAGCTTTTATGATCCAGGCAGTTTTCTTTCCGGCATATACAGACATAGCATCTCTTACCCAGTAATAAAGCTCCCCGCCTGTAGAATCCGGCACCGGGATACCCGGCTGAGCAGCATTTTTCATCTCTTCCGAATTCATTCCAAGCAAATTTTTCATGCCTGCAAAAGGAACTCCGATACTGGGAGCATTGGTGAATGTTTTAATATTTGCCTCCGACAAACCAAGGTTACGGGTATTGTTCATGTTTTCGGCAATCTTCCTGCGTGCAACCGGATCATCCATCTGAACAAACACCCTGCCGTTCTTATCGATCGTTACCATAAAAGCGTCTGTTTCAGGTAACGCATCTGCCGACACGGAATTGGGGAATTCCACCTGCACCGGCTCATCCGGCTTAAACTTGGTAGCCAGGATAAAAAACGTAAGGATCAGAAAAGACACATCCACGAAGGCTGTCATATCTACCCAGGTACTTTTCCGCGCTACTTTTACTTTTGGCATTTGAAAATAGTTTTATTGATAATAAAGATTCAATACTGCTTGGTTTCCATAACCCTCTATACAAATTTTATTATTTGTACTGGGAAGCGAAACTCTGGGTCAGTGTAAATCCTGATTCATCAATTCCGTAAGTAATAGCGTCTATCTTGGTAGTGAAAACGTTATACATGATCAACGCAAAAGCTGAAGTGGCAATACCAACTGCAGTGTTATACAGCGCTTCGGCGATACCAACTGCCAGCTCAGAAGCTGCACTTGCACCGCCTTCGTCGCCTAACGCTCCAAACGATTTGATCATACCCATTACCGTACCAAGCAGCGCCACCAGGGTACCTACCGAAGTAATAGTGGATAAGAAAACCAGGTTCTTTTGAAGCATCGGCACTTCCAGCGCAGTAGCTTCTTCCACTTCCTTTTGAATAGCCAGCACCTTTTGCTCGGTAGTTAATTCGGCATCAGAGATCAACTCTTTATACTTGCGCAAACCGGCTTTCATAACATTACCAACAGATCCCTGTTGTTTGTCGCACTCGCTTAAAGCGGCATCTACATTTTTGTTGGCCAAGTGGTATTGAACTTTCCTTACAAATTCAGAAATAGATCCTTTTCCTGTTGATTTACTAATGGTAAGGAACCGCTCAATAGAGAAAACAATTACCATCATAAACATCCCGATCAGTATTGGCACAATGATACCACCTTCGTACATGCGGTGCCAGGGACCTAAAGGACCTTTATGGCTGGGCCAAAATCCACCAGCCGCATCGGGTTTGGAAAACCCCGAATCTGCACCTAAGATGAACCTCCAGATAATATAACCTCCAATAATACATACAATTGGAGCTAACCATGAAATGATATTACTTCCGCCTTTTGGTTGTACTGACGATGATGCTTTCACAGCAGAAGCACTTGCGGTTGGTTTAGTTTCAGCCATAACTCTTGATTTTTTGAATTAAAGATTTTACAATTTTAGTGTGTGTGGTTTTGAATTCACAATTCTAATAAAAAAAAAACTTAAAACTTTTAAATATTTGAAGAAAAAAATCGTTGGGAGGGCAATTTAGTAAATTTCTAATACCAAACATCAGATTTCCTTTTTTGTTTTTGAAATCTTAAACCTCTTGCCCTGCCGCGAACGCAGCCAATGCTACAAGCCCGCCTGTCCTAATAAAAAAGAAATATGATCTTTGAGTTATCATTAATTTCACCCCCTGAAATCAGCTATAAATTTTTACCCTCATGCGCCATAAGTCGTTATTCATTGCTTTTTTGCTGCTGTTAACAGCCGTTTCCGTGTCTTCTCAAAACAAGAAAAACGCCCCGGCTGCCCCGGCTGTTCCCTCAGTTCCGGCTCCTGTTCCTCCTCCCAAAGCCGGGCCCAAGCCTTATAAAGATGTAATATCTGACAAGGCCGTTACCGACCCGGGATTGTTCAGTGTACACAAGCTTGAAGATAAATATTTTTTTGAGATACCCGATTCTATATTATCAAGGGATATATTGGTTGTAAACCGTATCTCCAGGGCTGCCGCCGGCATGAGAAACTTTTTCTTTGGTTATGCCGGCGACCAGATCGGCAACAATGTAATAAGGTTTGAACGGGGGCCGAACAACAGGCTTTTCTTGAAAAAAGTATCTTATGATGAAATTTCGAAGGACTCCTCCCAGGCAATGTACAGGGCGGTTACCAATTCTAATGTATTGCCCATTGTTGCCGCTTTTGATATAAAAGTATTGCCTACCGACTCCAATGGTACCGTTATTGACTTTACAGACTACATCTCATCGGACAACGATGTCCTTTTCTTTTCCGGCAATGCCAAAAGTATTTTCCAGGTGGGTGGTTACCAGGCAGATAAGTCATATATCAATGCTGTGAAAAGCTACCCGCTCAACATTGAAATAAAAACTGTAAAAACCTACAGCAAAGGAGGAGGCGGCGGTATTATGCAGGGGGGAATGCCTGGTTCCGGAAGCAGCGGCGGGCAAAGTATTTTGTTCACCCTTGAGCTGAACAGCTCGCTGGTTTTGCTACCTCAAAAACCTGCACAAAAACGTTTTTTTGACCCCAGGATAGGATACTTCGCCCGTCGGTATACAGATTTTGACGCCAATCCGCATGGGGTGAAAGATGTTTCGATTATTGTAAGATGGAAGCTGGAGCCGAAGCCGGAGGATATTGAAAAATACAAAAGAGGGGAACTGGTGGAGCCACAGAAGCAAATTGTATATTACATAGATCCGGCTACTCCTAAAAAATGGGTTCCTTACCTGATACAGGGGGTGAACGACTGGCAGGCTGCTTTTGAAAAAGCAGGCTTTAAAAATGCCATTATAGCCAAAACAGCTCCTACTCCGGAGGAAGACTCCACCTGGAGCCTTGAAGACGCAAGATATTCAGCCATTGTTTATAAACCTTCGGTAATTGCCAACGCCAGCGGCCCCAATGTACACGACCCGCGTTCCGGTGAAATACTGGAAAGCCATATCAACTGGTATCATAACGTAATGCACCTGCTGCGCAACTGGTATTTCATACAATGCTCCCCAACCGATCCCCGCGCCCGGAAAATGGATTTTGACGATGAATTGATGGGGCAACTGATCAGGTTCGTTTCTTCGCACGAGGTAGGGCATACCCTGGGGTTACGCCATAATTTCGGATCCAGTTCATCGGTACCGGTAGAAAAATTAAGAGACAAAGCCTGGGTGGAAGCGAATGGGCATACTCCTTCTATTATGGATTACGCCCGTTTTAATTATGTGGCGCAACCGGAGGATAATATTTCCGAAAAAGGATTGTTTCCGCGGATAGGAGACTATGATACCTGGGCCATTGAATGGGGCTACAGGTGGTATGCCGGAGCGGCTACACCCGAAGCCGAAGTTCCGATTCTGAACAAGCTTGCTATTGAAAGACTAAAGGATAAAAGGCTGTGGTTTGGCACCGAGATCAATCCCGATGATCCCCGCTCGCAAAACGAAGACCTGGGCGATAACGCTATGAAAGCCGGAACCTATGGTATAAAGAACCTGCAGCGCATTGTACCTAACCTGATGGAATGGACCCATAAGCCGAATGAAGATTATGACAATCTTTCTACGCTGTATACGGAGGTTACCACGCAATATGGAAGGTACATGGGACATGTGGTTAAAAATATTGGCGGTATATACGAAACGCCTAAAACGGTTGAGCAGCAAGGGGTAGTATACGAATTTGTTCCGAAAGCCGTACAAAAAGAGGCGATGAATTTCCTGAAAAGGGAATTGTTTACCACGCCGCGCTGGCTTATTAACAACGATATACTCGACAGAATTGGAAACACAGGCATATCAGTTATCAGCGCCCGGCAGGATGCCGTATTGAACCGGCTGATCAGCACCACTACTATTAACAAACTGCTCAGCATGGAAGCAGAGGAAGGAGAAAAAGCCTATAAAGCCGCAGACATGCTGTACGATCTTAAGCAAAGCATATGGAGTGAACTGCCGGCCCGTAAGCCTGTGGATATTTACCGGCGCAACCTGCAAAAATCTTTTGTTGAAAGGATCGGGCAGATCGTTAATCCTCCCGCTACTTCGGGCTTTGGTATTATGCTCAGCATGGGCGCTCCCGCTGCCATGACCGACACCAAAAAAAGCGATGTTATTTCGGTGCTGAAAGCAACCCTGCGATCGCTCCGTTCTGAAATAAAAGCGGCAATGCCTGCCATACAGGATAAAATGACCTTGTACCATTTGCAGGATATATCTGAAAGAATAGACAATATCTTCAGCCCTAAAAAGTAGCTGCAGGTTGCAGGAGGATTTGAAATTTGAGATCCGATAGCTGATCGCTGACTGCTGATAGCCAATTGCCGACAGCTCATAGCTCATATTATGGAAGATAATTTGCTACAGATCAAAAATGTTATAGAGCGCATTCATCCTTTATCGCAGCCTGCCTGGGAGGCGTTCTCTTCTATATGGACGGCCTTTTCTGCCAGGCGAAAGGAAATGATAACCACCGCCGGGGAAAAGGAAAAATACCTGTATATCGTGCTGGAAGGAGTGCAGCGTGTGGTTTATTTTGATGAGCAAAACAGGGAAGCAACCCTTCTTTTCACTTACCCACCCTCTTTTGGCGGCGTACTCGATTCCTTTTTAACCCGGTCTGCTTCACGTTACTATTACGAAACGCTTACGCCTTCTTCTTTTTTGCGTACTCCCTATGCTGAACTGGAAAAACTAATGACCGCTTACCCTGACATAGAATTGCTGATACGTAAAGGAATTACAGGAGTGCTGGCAGGTTTACTGGAAAGGCTCACCGAGCTGCAATGCTTTTCTTCCGAAGAAAAATTCAGAAAACTTTTAGAGAGAAGCCCGCATATCCTGCAACTGGTTCCTCATAAATACCTTGCAAATTACCTGGGCATAGATGCTACTAATTTCAGCAAGATGATCAACAGGATCAAAATATAAATCTTGGCAAATACCAATATTTATGTTTTGGGAGGGTACCATTTTTGTAACGCAAAACAAAAATGATACACAGCACAAAACCTACAATCAGCAGTTATGAAACCAGTAAACAAATACCTTTTGTTGGAAGATCTTGAAGCGCGTGTAGAAAGCCACCTGGCCGACGCGGTAAAAATTTTTCAAAACCTGCCCGAAGCTGCTTTACTTAAGCCTTCGGCAACCGGCGGATGGAGCATTGCCCAATGCCTGGATCACTTAAACAGGTATGGACACTATTATTTACCGCAGATAAAAAAGGGACTTGAGCAAAAAACACCGGAAAACGATACTTTTAAAAGCACCTGGCTGGGGAGCTATTTCACCAGAATGATGGAGCCGTCCACCGGAACGAAAAAAATAAAGGCGTTCAGGGCTTACGTTCCCCCGGCTCAATTGAATGCACACGCAGTAGTAGCAGCATTCATAACCCAGCAGGAAACATTGCTCACCTATCTTAAAAACGCACGCTCCTCCAACCTGAACATTATAAGAGTCCCCGTTTCCATCGCCCGGTTTATAAGGCTGAAGCTTGGCGATGTATTCGGATTTATCATTGCTCATAACGAAAGACACATACAACAGGCTAAAAGAAATATTTAAAGGCGCTTTAGCGCATATAAGCCAATTCGTAGCAACATTTTTTTATACTCCGTTTATTTTATTTGCTATAACAAAACAAACAATTATTTTACATCCATTCATACCCTTGTATACTATTACGCTCACTTATGATACTTATATTCAGAGCAACTCTTTACTATGAGCTTTTGCCGATCATTGTTTCTTCCCTTCTTTGTTTTGGTCTATACTGTGCATTGCACAGCGCAGCCACCTCAATTGCCGGATAGCCTGTATGCAAAAATAGACAAAGCTTCTACCGACTCCGAAAGGCTGAATGCCATGCTTGACTATAATGTAGCGCTTTCCCGTACCGACCTTGCCAAAGCGACAGCAGCAATAGAAAAAATAAAAGCAACGAGCTTTGAAAAAAAGGAAATGAGGGTATATGCCAGCGCCATCCTGGAACTTGGCAACCTGGCTTATACCAGCGGCAATTATATCAACGCAGTCATTCAGTACGAGGAAGCGGAAAAAGCACTTTCCCTACTTCCTCCTTCCCGTTTTACCACATTAGGCTATGGAGCGGTATATA
This sequence comes from Chitinophagaceae bacterium, assembly GCA_019638595.1. Lineage (GTDB taxonomy): Bacteria > Bacteroidota > Bacteroidia > Chitinophagales > Chitinophagaceae > Agriterribacter. The sequence goes on along the minus strand of JAHBTJ010000002.1, from coordinate 331,821 downwards.
ATAATCTCGGCGCCACATGGTCGTTACTGAACGAGCTGAACGATGCCCAGAAATATTATATACAGGGGATAGCCGAATATGAAAAAAATAAGGACTCTGCCAGGCTTATAACAAGCTATTTTAATCTTGCCTTTATTTTTATAGATATGCAGCAATGGCAAAAAGCGTACGAATACCTTTTAAAAAGCCTCGCCTTTGCTACAGGATCGCGCGACAATAACCAGACACTTCAATCAACCGCCAGGGCCGCAGCTATGTGCTTTCGCCTGCAAAACCTGCAGGAAGGCGAAAGATTGCTCAGGTTGTGCGACAGTCTTTATTCTCCTGAAAAAAACTTCCTCAGTAAAATATATTATTACAACGCCTATGGAGAATACTATGATGCATCAGGAAATACCGGGGAGGCCATAAAATACCACGACTCCTGCTATTACTACAGCCAGCAGTGGAATGATCCGTATTATATAGTAGACGCATCGTGGGCTAAAGGCCGGTCGTTTTTAAATGCTTACGCTCCGGATTCCGCAGGGGTATACCTTACCCTGGCGCTGGACAATGCCCGGAAATACAACTACCTGCCCAAAATACGGTTCATACTTAACGACTGGTGCGTTTATTATGCCAATACCGCACAATATGAAAAAGCCTATCAACTCCGTACCGGTCTCATGCTGTTTACAGACAGCCTGATCAATATTCAAAACCATAACCGGATCCTTTTGTTTGACGCGCGTTACCAGAGTGAAAAAAAAGAAAGCCAGATCAAACAACTGGTTGCAGAAAAAAAAGTACAGGAACTTTCGCTACGACAAAAAAACATTCTTAACTATATTTTGCTTGCTGCAGCCGTTACACTCACAGGCATCGGCTTCCTGTTTTACCGCGACTACAGGCAAAAGCAACTTTTACAACAGCAACGTATAACCGAACTTGAAACGGAAAAGCAATTACTGGCAACGGAGGCAGTACTAAAAGGGGAAGAAAAAGAAAGAGCACGGTTAGCCAAAGATCTTCACGACGGACTTGGCGGAATGCTGTCGGGCATTAAATATGCGTTTACCAACATTAAAAGCAACCTGGTAATGACGGAAGAAAACAACCGGGCTTTTGAAAGAAGCCTGTCTATGCTTGATGTATCCGTAAAGGAAATGCGACGGGTTGCACACAATCTTATGCCGGAAGCGCTTCTGAAATTCGGGCTGAATACGGCGTTGAAAGATTTTTGCGCAGACATCAATCAAAGTGGTTCGTTGAATATAAAGTACCAGTCCATTGGGCTTGAGCATGCAGACATCAATCAAACTTCCGCGATAACGGTATACAGGATCGTACAGGAACTGGTGAATAATATCATCAAACACGCCCGTGCGTCTTCATGCATTGTACAGGTAAGCAAAAACGACTCAATAATAACAATAGCGGTGGAAGATGATGGACAGGGATTTGACGTAGCTATCCTGGAAAGCAGCAAGGGTATAGGATGGACGAACATACAAAGCAGGATTGATTTCCTGAAGGGAGCGATTGATATACAATCATCGCCGGGCCAGGGCACTTCGGTACATATTGAGCTAAATGAAAATGCCTGAACTTCCCGAAGAAGAACACCCTGTTTAAGAAAAAAATTATTCCCTTATTATGGGCACACATGTTCTGATAGTAGACGATCACTATATGATTGCGGAGGGCATACGTTCACTGCTCAAACACGAACAACAAATCGAGTTAATAGAATATGCGGATACTGCAAGCTCCTGCCTGTTAAAGCTTACCATGCGGCAGCCCGATGTTATTCTTATGGATATAAACCTCCCGGATAAAAACGGCATAGAATTATGCAGGGAAGTAAAAACGTTATACCCTTCGGTTTTTATAATTGGATTAAGCACTTACAGCCAGCAAAGCTTTATTGAAAAAATGCTTGAGAGCGGTGCGGACGGGTATCTTTTAAAGAACGCCACAAGAAGTGAACTGGTAGACGCTATAACGCTGGTTCAAAAAGGGAAAATTTATCTTAATGAAGAAGTATCCGGCATTTTACAAAGCCATGAACCGGGAGATATACCAATAGTTACAAGGAGGGAAAAGGAAATACTACAATTAATTGCGGATGGAATGACAAGCATCGAAATAGCCGGCAGGTTGTTTATCAGTCCGGCCACTGTTGAAACCCACCGTAAAAACCTGGTAGCTAAATTCAATGCCAAAAACACGGTGTCGCTGATAAAAGCCGCTATGACTTACCGGCTCATTGACTGACGCTATTCATAGCGGAGCGCTACTATAGGATCGAGCCGGGACGCTTTCCATGCGGGATATGATCCTGCCGCCAACCCTACAGCAGAACAAACTATAATGGCAATCAGTATCAGGAACCAGGGTATAAAAAAGGGCACCTTCATCAACATACCTATCAGGTTACCTGTAACAACACCTATAAAAATACCTATCACAGCGCCCATCAGGCTTATCAGTATGGATTCAAACAGGAATTGCTGCCGGATACTTTTTCGTTTAGCGCCAAGCGCTTTTACCAGCCCTACCTCCTTTGTACGCTCTGTAACAGCTACCAGCATAATATTCATGAGCCCGATAGAAGCCGCCAGCAAAGTAATAAACCCTATACCCGCCGCCGCAAGCGAAATACTGCTCAGCATGGAAATAAATTTTGCCGCAAGCACATCACTCTTATCCAGGTAAAAATTGCTTTGTTCCGTAATGGTAAGATTACGGATAGCCCTGAACAATCCTTCCGCTTCGCCCATAGCATCATTCATCTGCGATATATCATTTACCTGCACCCCTATATAATAGGAAGGAGTTCCCAGTGTAAAGAGCCTTCGTATGGTATTATAAGTAGTAAAAACAACATTATCGGCCTGCATAAACGAACTGCTTCCCCTGCTTTTTAGCACGGCGATCACCCTGAACTTATTAGCGCCTACCCTTATAATTTTATCTACGGCGTTCTCTACCTTATCTCCAAAAAGCTTTTTGGCAACATCAAAGCCCAAAACGCATACGTTCCTTCCGCTTTGTATATCCAGGATGTTGAAATTGCGCCCATACATTATTTCATAACCATTCAGCAGGAAATAATTTTCGTCGCCACCGGACACTCTTACATTGGGATTGGTTTTTTTAGCTTCATAAAAGATCGTTTGATCCCCTACCCCGCCCAGCCCTATGCTAACCTTTGCAGGAAAGCTATACCTGTCCTTAAATGCAACCGCCTGCTCGTATGTAATACGTTTGTTGGTATTAGATTTTTTAACCTTTTTGCTGGTACTGCTGGTTTTTGTAACATCTCCATCTCCACCCATGCGAAACTGCATTTCTCTAAACCGGATGCTGAAGGAGTTGGCTCCCATAAGAGCAAAGCTCTCGGTAAGGCTGGCATTCATAGCCTGGATGGCAGTAATAATACCTACCAAAGCCCATATTCCCAGGGCGATCATAGCAACGGTAATGCCCGTACGAAGCTTATTGCTCCGTAAATTTTTCCAGGCCAACGATAGCGTATCTCCGGTTGTCATTCCCCTTGCTTATTAGGCATTAAAAGTACGGAAGATTTCAGAACCCGCGGGCTGTTAAATGAGGAAGCGTTTATTCCAATGATGAAGGACTTTCGCCGTGTACATTTAAAAATATAACGCTTTGAGTAATCCGTTAGGCAAAAATCCTAATATGATAATCAGCAAAGCCGTAACAAGCAATGTTATACGGAATGTTCTTGAAGTGGGCTTAGTATCCGCCTCCCCTTCCTTAAAATACATGGCCTGTATTACCCGGAAATAATAGTATGCGCTGACCGCTGCCATTAAAACGGCAAAAACAGGTAACCAAAAATGCCCTGTTTTTACAGCGCCGATAAGCATGTAGTATTTTGCCAGGAAACCAGCCGTAAGCGGAATACCTGTAAGGGAAAGCAGGAAAATAGTGTTCATTAAAGCAAGGAACGGCTGCTTTTTAGCCAATCCGTTAAACCCTTCTATTGAATAGTCCTTTACCTTTATTAAAACGGCAAAGCTGCCGATGCTTGCCAGCGAATACGCTGCAGAATATAAGATCAACCCCTCTTTAGCAAAAGTGTTAAGGGCATATACCGAAAACAGCATAAACCCCGCCTGCGCAATGCTGGAATAAGATAACATACGCTTTACACTTTGCTGAAACACGGCGGTTATGTTACCAATGAACAATGTAGCGGCAGTGATCAGCGCCAGCAGCAATTGCCATTGTTCATGCACTTTTCCAAAAGCATTATCAAACAATCTTAAAAAAGCTATAAAGGAAGCTACTTTTACAATAGTAGCCATAAAAGAAGTAAATACGGTGGGAGATCCGTCGTATACATCAGGTGTCCAGAAGTGGAACGGCGCGGCGCTTACTTTAAAAGAAATGGCAATCAGCAAAAATACCAGCCCTATTGCCAGCATAGGCTGAAATCCATCGGCGCCTACATTAATATCTTCAATATAAAAAGAACCGGTAGCTCCGTATAAAAAGGCTATCCCCATCAACATAATACCTGTTGAAAACGATCCCATCAAAAAATATTTCAGCGAAGCTTCATTGCTTTTAAGGTTGCGCTTATCGCTACCTGCGAGGATATACAATGGTATGGAAATAATTTCTATACCGAGGAACAACATCAGCAACGTATTGAAAGAAGACGCGATGCCCACACCACACAAAATAAAAAACAGGAGGGCATAGTATTCATATACATCTTTACCTACCAATTCAAACTCACCGGCATTAAGTAAAAAAAATATTAACGTTGAGCCAAATGCAATATAATTGAATACATAACCGAAGGAAGTGAACTTCAGCATGTTCTTTACATCTGCCTGCATATACCAGAGGTTGGTATACTCAAGATGATTTACTACCAGCAAAGCCAGTATGCCAAGCAGGGCAATTGTTTTGGCAGTAGACTTGTTTTTAATAACAATGCCGCTGTACATCATTACTACTCCCCATATTGCCGCTAATATTATTGCCGTCATAATTTTAAAATACTCTTTTTGAGCATGATTTATTACCTGTAAGGCAGTATTTATTTCAACTGATATTCCTGTTTTTCACCGCCATTCTTTACAATCCACCCATGAACCTGCTTTTTATAAAATCAACTGTTTCCGATGTTAATTCAAGCAAGGGTTTGGGATACACACCCAGCGCAAATACAATAACCACCACTATACCTAATGCCATATATGCGCCACCATTCAGGCTAACAGCATTTTCGCCGGTAACGCCGCCGGTGGAACCATAGAACACCTTCTGTATCATATTTAAAGTATATACCGCCGCCAGTATAATGCTGATGAGCGCAAAGGCTGTTACCCATTTACCATAAGCGAACAATCCATTAAACATGAGGAACTCGCCCACAAACGCGTTGGTTAAAGGCAATGCAATATTGGCCAGTGCTATAATTACCAGAAACACAGTAAGCGCCGGCGAGGTATTGGCCAATCCGCCCAGCTCCGATATTTTCCGGGTACCCAGCTTTTTTTCGATCAGCTCTACTACTATCCACAAGCCAATTATATTAATACCGTGATTGAACATTTGTACCATTACCCCATCAAACCCGCTTTCCTGTCTTGTGAATACCGCGGCACACATTAAACCAATGTGCGCTATGGATGAATACGCCACCAGCCGCTTCAGATCGTCCTGCATCCAGGCTATGCAGGAAGCATATATCATTCCGATTGCAGATAACCATATTATGATATTGGCAAACGACGCCGATTCGTTCGGGAATACGGGAAGCAGCCACCGAAGTACGGCGTATACCCCCATCTTAACCATTACACCACTCAGGATCATGGTAACCGCCGTGGGCGATTGCTCATAGGTATCGGGCTGCCAGGTATGAAAAGGAAAAACCGGCATTTTTATAGCGAAAGCAATGAAAAACAGCCAGAAAACAAATTTTCCATGCCCTGCCGGAAGTTGTGCCTCCATAAAGGCCTTCAGCGAAAAGGTACTATCAGGCGTGTGCAGGTACACGTAAATAATACCCAGCAGCAATAGCAGCGAGCCTGCAAACGTATATACGAAAAACTTAAAAGTGGCCTGTATACGCTTTTCGCCCCCCCACTGCGAAGCCAGGAAATATACGGGTATAAGCGCCAGCTCCCAGAAAAAATAAAAAGCAAGCGCATCCATTGTACAGAACACCCCGATCAGGCCGCTTTGCGTAAGCAGCATCAGTCCGTAAAACGCATGAGGTTTTTTATACTCGTTTTTTAAAGTAGATAAGAATACAAGCAGGAAAGCCAGCGATGTAAGCAGGCAAAGCATACGCGACATTCCGTCGTACTTCAGGGCAAAGCTGCTTCCCAGCGAAGGCATCCAGAAATAACTGACATTATTCAGGTGGAAATATTTGCTGTTATCGGTAAAGAAAAAGCTGGCAATAACAATTGCTACAGAAATAAAAGAGGACGTCAATGCCCATTTTTTAGCACCGTTCCCTTTTACTAATAAAAAAGCTATCAATCCGCTGAGCAAAGGAAACCAGAGCAGCAGTTCAGGAAATGTAATTAAAACGTCTTTGGCATCCATAGCTGGTTATACAAACAATTGAATAATAAATAAAATCAAAGCCGCCACTACCATCATTAATATATAAGCGGCCACCTGCCCGCTCTGCAACAACCGCAACTGCCGGCTACCATAATTCACTAATTTACCTACACCATTCACGGCGCCGTCAATCCCCAGCTTTTCAACTATATTGTTTAAAACTGAAGATGCGGCACGAAGCGGCTTTACAATAATGCTGTCGTACAACTCGTCAACATACCACTTGTTTTGGAGCACTTTGCCAAAACCGGTCGCTTCGCCCAGGTCAGGCTTTTTACTGAACCTGCCTACCGCGTATAATATGGCGATAGCAGCCAATGCAACAGAAGCGCCCATCAGCATATATTCCGTATTATGGTCTACAGGATGAGCTTGCTGAAGCTTCACCGATCCGGCAAATACCGGTGCAAGAAAATGCTCCAGGTGATGACTGCCGCCCAATACAGCCGGTACACCCACAAAGCCTGCAACAGCCGAAAGTATTGCCAATACTATTAAAGGAATGGTCATAGCCGCAGGGCTTTCGTGCAGATGGTGCTCCTGCTCATGAGTGCCCCTGAATTTTCCAAGAAAAGTAGTAGCATATAAGCGGAACATATAAAAAGCCGTCATTACGGCGCCCAGCACTCCTATTATCCAGTAAACAATATGCCTGGAAAATGCGGCAGCTAATATTTCATCTTTTGAAAAGAAACCACTCAACGGCGGAATACCTGCAATAGCAATACAACCAACGAGGAAAGTCCAATGGGTAACGGGTAATGATTTTTTCAAACCACCCATATTCCGGATATCCTGCTCGTGGTGCATGGCGTGAATAACCGAACCTGCGCCAAGGAATAACAAGGCTTTGAAAAACGCGTGCGTCATTACATGAAAAACCGCTCCTGTATATGCTCCCACACCCAATCCCAAAAACATATATCCCAACTGGCTAACGGTTGAATATGCCAGTACTTTTTTAATATCGTTTTGCCTGATGGCGATGGTTGCGGCGAGTATAGCGGTTGCAAGACCTATAACCGCTACCACACCCTGGGTGGTTGGAGCAAGCGTATATAAAATATTGCTGCGGGCTATCATATAAATACCCGCGGTTACCATAGTGGCGGCGTGGATAAGCGCAGAAACGGGTGTAGGACCGGCCATGGCATCGGGCAGCCAGGTATATAAAGGAATTTGCGCGCTTTTGCCGGTAGCTCCCAAAAACAGCAACAATGTAATACCCACCAGCACCATATCGTTTGGCTTCATGCCATCTGCCTTACTGAAAACATCAGAAAATGTGAGCGACCCAAACTGCTGTATCATCCAGAAGGCGGCGAGTAAAAAGCCGAAATCACCGATCCGGTTCATGATGAAAGCCTTTTTGGCAGCGTTGGTATAATCGTTATTTTTAAACCAGTATCCAATGAGCAAATAAGAGCAAAGGCCCACACCTTCCCATCCAATGAACATGATGAGATAGTTGGCGCCTAACACCAGTAATAGCATAGAAAACACAAACAGGTTCAGGTAAGAAAAATACCTGGCAAAATGTTCGCTGCTTTCTTCGTGCATATAGGCGGTAGAATACAGGTGTATAAGGAACCCCACGCCGGTAATGATCAGCAGGAAAATAGACGACAACTGGTCTACCTGGAACGCAAAAGGTATTTTCAGCGACCCCGCATTGATAAAATCAAAAAGCTTTACCACACCGCTATGCCCGGCTTTTACATCAAAAAACAAAACAACGCTTATAATAAACGATGCAAGAATAACGCCGCTGCCTATGATACCGGTAAGCGATTTAGACAAACGCTTCCTTGCCAGACCATTGATAAGAAATCCGGCCAGGGGAAATAACGGAACCAGGTAAACTAATTTGCTCATATCAGGTGTTGTACAAAAGACGTTTTAAAATTTTCATTTCCCACGTTGCTTTCTGTACGTTTAATGTTTTAGTCTGTTCAGGAAATTCACGTCTACAGAATGCGTATTCCGGTACATCATTACTATGATCGCCAATCCTATGCTCACTTCCGCCGCTGCCACTACCATAATAAAAAACACGAACAACTGCCCATCGGTACCTGCTTTTGAAGCCGCGTCCACCGAAGCAGCCGCTAAATGATGCATTTTGGAAAAGGCTACCAGCAAGAGATTCACCGAGTTCAACATCAGTTCTATACACATAAAAATAATGATCACATTGCGCCGTGTAAGTACGCCGATAATACCAATGCTGAACAGTGCAACCGCCAGGAATATGTAATGCTGTATCGTCATGATATACTGTAAACTGATTTTTTATTCTTACTACTTACCGCTAACTGCTATTCCTTCTTCCCTATCACTACCGCACCTACCATTGCACTTAAAAAGAGCACACTGCTTATTTCAAAAGGCAGCACATAATCTTTAAACAATACCATACCCAGGTTATGGATCAATCCTATCTCGCCTGTTTTCATCATCAGCTCCTGGCGCATTACCTCCGTATCTTTAAGCGCTGCCGTTAATATAAGTAACACACATCCTCCCGATATTACCCCGGCAAACCGCAGCCATTTCTTTTTTAACGGCGTGGCTGATGCATTCAGGTTCATTAACATTACCACAAACAGGAAAAGCACCATGATAGCGCCTGCATATACTATAATGTTTACAATAGCAAGAAACTGCGCGTTTAATAATATATAATGACCTGAAATAGAAAAGAAAGTGGTGATGAGCCAAAGAATGCTGTGCACGGGGTTTTTACTGAATATTACCATCAGGGCGCTGCCCAGTGCCAGGGCTGTAAGAAACCAGAAAAGAAGCTGTGTAATAGACATGCTTATTATTCGTTCGTTTTGGTATTGATCAGGATTTAGGTTTTTTCTTATCCAGTTGTCCTTTCGCTTCCGCATACTTTTCCGGTTGTGTTACCGGGTCAGGGATCAGCAGATCGGACTTACCGTAAATAAAGCTTTTGCGGCTGTAATTGGCAGGCGCAAAAGTTTCACTAAGATATATCGCGTCTTTAGGACAGGCTTCTTCACACAACCCGCAAAATATGCAACGCAGCATATTAATTTCATATTTAGCTGCATATTTCTCTTCCCTGTACAAATGTTCTTCTCCGGGTAAACGTTCCGCGGCTTCCATCGTAATGGCTTCTGCCGGGCAGGCTACCGCGCACAAGCCGCAGGCGGTACAGTTCTCACGTCCCTGCTCATCGCGGTTAAGCACATGCAGCCCCCTGAAAACAGGGCTGAATGGCCTGGTTTGTTCGGGGTATTGTATGGTAGCCCTTTTTTTGAAAAAATGTTTAAAAGTGATAAGCATCCCCTTAAAGATATTCCAGAGGTATATCTTTTCGAGCCACGTCATTGGACTGCGATCGACCGGTTTTGCTCTTTGTGTTAGTGACTGCATGTTTACTTTCTTACTGCGGCCGCCATTGAACCGCTTTTTTAAAAAGTTGTACAAAAGTATTTTTATCAGGTATACAACCCAACTAAAATCAATTTCCTTTCATTGTTAATAATATTACCGCACCGGTAGCTACCATATTTAACAACGCCAGCGGTATTAAACTTTTCCAACCCAAATTCATTAACTGATCATAACGGAAGCGCGGAAGCGTCCACCTGATCCACATAAATACCAGTATGAGAATGAATGTTTTTGTCATTAATGCCAGTACCCCGCCAATGGCCGCTGCCCCACCCGACCATGTAGATTCATCTACAAACGGAATATCGTATCCGCCAAAAAAGAGGGTAGCAATAATGGCGCAGCTAATGAACATGTTGATATATTCCGCGAATAGGAAAAAACCCAGCTTCATAGAGGAATATTCCTGGTGATACCCCATGTTCAGCTCGCTTTCGGCTTCGGGCAGATCGAATGGCGCACGGTTACATTCCGCCAGCGCGCACACAAAGAATATTAAAAACCCTACCGGCTGGTATACAATATTCCAAAAACCGCTTACCTGTTGTTCTGTAATTTCTCCCAGCATGGGTGTTCCGGAAACCATCAGCAAAGCGATCAATGACAATCCCATTGGCAGTTCGTAGCTGATAGCCTGGCTTGCCCCGCGCAATGCCGCCATCAAAGAAAATTTATTATTACTGGCCCAGCCACCTAACATCATTCCATATACTCCAATGCTTACTACGCCAAAAACATATAATATACCAATATTAATATCTGTTATTTGAAGAGTTACATTGCGGCCAAACATTTCAACGGTACCTCCCCAGGGTATTACCGCGCTGGTCATCATAGCGGTAAGCATTGCCAGGCAAGGACCAAGAACAAAAAGCAGCTTGTTTGAATTATTAGGAATGATCTCTTCCTTAAAAAAAAGCTTTATACCATCGGCCAACGGCTGCAGCAGCCCGAAAGGCCCCGCCCGGTTAGGACCATGCCTGTCCTGTATAAAACCAGCAAACTTTCTTTCAACATAGGTTGCATACATAGCCACCACCAGCGATACCGTTATAACAACCGCTATTAAGATCAGTTTTTCCAGTATGAAAGCCCAGTCCAAGGCAAATAAAATCATAAATAATAATTCTAAAATTTTGTCAACCTGTTTTTCAGTACCTGCTTACCGCTTACCCTGTTTATCAATCTTCTTTCTTTTTTTCGAAATCGGTAGAATGTGCCGGGCCCGGTATTGCGGCCAGGTTCACATCGGGGCGGTTTACCTCGCTCACCGAATGAATATCCATCAGCAGCTTAGGCTGCCTGCCATTCATTACTTTGCTGAATGTTTCATTTGGCTTTTTCAAACCAACATAATGCCCCTGCGATATTACCGAATGCCTGTTTACTTTTACCGGCCCTTCTATTGTCCAGTCTTTAATATCCTTTCTTTCAAAACGGCAGGTATTACAGATCCAGTCTTCCACTTCACCCCATTGATCTTTACGTGCGGTAACACGCAGCACTTCATCTCCCCTCATCCATAAATGCACTTTCCCGCTGCATTTATCGCATTTGCACGAAGCATTCACCGGTTTGGTAAACCATACCCGGTTTTTAAAACGGAAGGTTTTATCGGTTAAAGCACCTACCGGGCAAACATCTATCACATTCCCGATAAAATCGTTATTGAGCGCTTTCTCAATATAAGTAGCTATCTCGGCATGATCGCCCCTGTCGAGCACACCATGTACTCTTTTATTGGTGAGCTGATCGGCTACGAACACACAACGGTAACAAAGTATACACCTTGTCATGTGCAGTTGAATATAGGGACCGAGGTCATGCTTTTTGAATGTTCTTTTGGCAAACTCAAACCGTGTACCTTCCTTGCCGTGCTCATAGCTCAAATCCTGCAAATGGCATTCTCCTGCCTGATCGCATATAGGGCAATCCAAAGGATGGTTGATCAGCAAAAACTCAACAACACCGGCCCGTGCATCCTGCACCCTTTCGCTGGTAATATTTTTAACGATCATTCCATCCATTACATTGGTACGGCAGGAAGCTACCAGCTTGGGCATTGGCCTGGGATCGGCAGTGGAACCTGCGGCTACTTCTACCAGGCAGGTACGGCATTTGCCGCCACTGCCCTTCAGCTTGCTGTAATAGCACATGGCAGGCGGCGTAACATCACCGCCTATCTGCCTCGCAGCATTCAGGATGGTTGTACCCGGCTCCACCTCAACAGTAATGTTGTCGATAGTAACCTTAAATAATTTTTTTTCTTCAGCCATTTATAACAAATCTATGTTTGTTTGAATATTGTTATCTCTAAAAAATATCAGCCATCTTTTCATCTCAATAATTTCATCACAAGCTTCCGCGGCAATCATCATCTTAAACAACTCCCTGAACTGACTATCGTTTCTTTGCGCTAATCCTTTCATTCGCCTTAAGCCACCCAAATTACCGGGCAACCCGAACTCCTCCATATTTATTTTACCTTTTTCACATTCCTTCATGATCCATTTTTCAATAGCAGGAGAAACCTGGATCACAAAGTGTTTCCTTTCAGGATGCATAAAAAGCTTCATTGTGGTTCTCCAAAGCCGGTCTACTTTTTTATAGCTTTCAAGTGCTTTCACTTTTACTTTATCATCATCAATCAGCGCCACTACAAAACTATCTTTCAACCGCTTTTCTTCCATCGCTTTTATAATATTACTATTACCTTTTTTATGGTTAACAGTATACGGTTTATTTAAAAGAGCTTCAACAAGGTTTGTATCCAGGAAACATTCCGGCATAAAACACTTATATACATCAAACGGCATCTTTCAGGTAATTCTCAAGGTTAAAAAATAAATCAACGCCGTATTGATATATTTCTTCTTTTTCCTCATCACTGATTCTTCTTACAATAGTTTCTCCGGTATCTTTTTTATATCCAACTACATAAACAGATAAATCCTCATTATCAGCATCTTCCATAAAATCGTTTAAAACAAAGGGGCTATGTGTTGTAATGAAATACTGGTTTTTGTTTTCGTCATAAACAATATCAGCGGTTAGTTTTGAAATATAGGGTGGAAACATATGAGCCTCCGGTTCTTCAAAAAGAAGAGCGGTTTCCTCATTTGTTTCAATTACTGTTTTATAAAATATTAAACGTTGTAATGTATCAGCAACCTGATTGTACGGTATACTGACAACGCTATTATCTCCCAACTCTTTCTGGAATTTTATTGAATCGTCAGCTCTATCTAATACAAGTTTTAGGTTATATTCTTTAAAATAATCAATAACATTTCGCCTAAGATCTGGATAAGCCTGTAACATATCCAACAGATTGTTTCCATTGGGCACTTTGAAGGAAGGTATATTCATAGATTTTAAGAAGACATTCTTTTTAAAATCGTACTTTTTTACAGAAAGTAAATTTTCCTTAGAGAAAGAATCCGGGATATCAAATGAGTCAATCTTTTTTTCAGAAACCGGCTTTTTTTCAGAAAAATTTACTTTTTCCGATTTTATATCTAATGATAAACCACCTTCTTTTTCCAAATCAACACTGAGGATAGTTTTATAATTAAGTATTACCTGGATTTCCTGGTTAATATCCTGGTTGTAAAATAGCTCAGCATCTTTCTCCACTCTACATATGTCATCCAACGAAAACTGCTGCCTTCCCCCAAATACTAAAAAGCTATAAAGTCCCAAAGCCTCTAATATATTACTCTTACCCACATTCGGATAGCCAATAAAAACATTTATCCTTCTACAGTCATCAATAGTTTGATGCCGTATGGATTTGAAATTTTTGATTTCTATGTTTTTAATGTATTCCATTATCTATTTTAACGATTAGCTATCAGCCAGGCTAAGCTATACCACCACCTCTCTCGCATCTGCATAATGCGCCAACCCGTAATTCCTGCGCAGGCATTCTTCCGGATTCAGCACATGCCATTCAAATTCATCGCGGAAATGACGGATGGCTGCCGCTACCGGCCAGGCTGCCGCATCTCCTAACGGGCAAATGGTATTCCCTTCTATCTTGCGCTGTATATCCCACAACAGGTCTATATCGCTCATCTTGCCTTTACCTGTATCTATATTCTTTAGTATTTTTTCCATCCAGCCGGTGCCTTCACGGCAGGGGCTGCATTGTCCGCAGCTTTCGTGCCTGTAAAAGCGGGCTAATGTAAACGTGTTCCTCACCACACACTGATCTTCATCAAACACAATAAAACCACCGCTACCCATCATACTGCCTGTGGCAAAACCACCATCGCTCAGGCTTTCGTAGTTCATATACCGTGTTTCGCCTTTCGCTGTTTTCAGCAAAAGATTAGCAGGTAATATAGGTACGGAAGATCCCCCGGGAATACAGGCTTTCAGGCGTTTGCCATTGGGGATGCCCCCGCAATATTCATCGCTGAAAATGAACTCTTCCACACTGATGGTCATATCTATTTCGTATACACCGGGTTTATTGATATTGCCACAAGCGGAGATCAGTTTGGTGCCGGTTGAACGCCCTATACCAATCTTTGCGTATTCTTCGCCGCCAAGATTCATAATAGGCACAACCGCAGCAAGTGTCTCCACATTGTTCACCACCGTTGGGCGATCCCAAACACCTTTCAGGGCGGGGAACGGAGGCTTGATACGAGGATTGCCTCTTTTGCCTTCCAGCGATTCGATCAATGCAGTTTCTTCGCCGCATATATACGCTCCAGCGCCACGCTGCACATATATTTCGCAATCGAAGCCGGAACCTAAAATATTTTTACCCAAAAAACCATGGGCTTTCGCTTCGGCGATAGCCTGCTCCAAGATATCAGGGATCCACGCGTATTCTCCACGTATATAAATATAAGTTGCATTGCTGCCTAGCGCAAATGAACTAACGATCAACCCTTCTATCAGTAAGTGCGGAATGAATTCCATCAGGTACCGGTCTTTAAAAGTACCCGGCTCACTTTCATCGGCATTGCACACCAGATGGCGGGGAATACCTTCGGGCTTGGCAATAAAGCTCCATTTCATACCGGTGGGAAAGCCCGCGCCGCCACGGCCGCGCAAACCACTTTTCTTTACTTCCTCCACTATCGCCTCCGGCGTCATTTTCAACGCTTTTTCAACGCTGGAATAACCGCCGTTTTTGCGATAGGCTTCGTAATAACGAATCCCTTCTACTTGCGCATCTTTTAATAATAATTTTACTCCCATATTTTGATCAGCGATATTACCGTCAATCGCTTAATTTTTATTTTTAAAGAATGCCTGTTTTACCTGCCTCTTATTTTTATAAAGTGCCGGGTATATTAATTATTCGCCGCAGCGTTTTTCCTGCACTCTTCTATAATAGCATCTACTTTTTCTTTGGTTAAATGTTCTTTATAATGCTTTCCTAACTGCATCATAGGCGCGTAACCGCAGGCTCCCAGGCACTCAACCGTTTTTAGTGTAAACAATCCATCGCTGGTTGTCTCGCCGGGCTTAATGTTCAGCTTTTCCGCTATATAAGCGATTATATCATCGCAACCCCGCAGCATGCATGGTCCTGTCTGGCAAACCTCAAACAAATATTTTCCTACAGGCTTCAGGTTATACATCGAATAAAAGGTAGCCACCTCGTATACTTCGATGGGCTCCAGCTTCAATAACGATGCTACATAGTCCATTGTTTCCGCGCTCAGCCAGCCAAACTGCTCCTGCGCCAGATGCAGTACCGGCAACAAAGCGCTTTTCTGCTTTCCCTCCGGGTAGCGCGCGATGATCTCATCTACTTTTTTAAGTTTATCTGCCGAAAATTCCATTTTCAAATTTTCAAATTTTCAAATTGGATTATGCGTCCATTTCTCCTGCAATCAAATTCAAACTGCTCATTACAACTACCGCGTCTGCCAGCATCGCATTTTTAACCAACTCAGGGTATGCCTGGTAATATATAAAACAAGGCCGCCTGAAATGCAACCGGTAGGGCGATCTGCCCCCATCGCTGATCAGGTAAAAACCCAATTCACCATTACCCCCTTCCACACTATGCCAAACCTCGCCTGCCGGAATTTCCGTTTCTCCCATAATGATCTTGAAATGCCAGATCAGCGCCTCCATTTTAGTATATACATCCTTTTTCTCCGGCAGGTAATACTCCGGCACATTGGCGTGGAATACTTCAGCTTCCGCCCCTTTAAACTCCTGTATCTTTTGATATGCCTGGGTAATGATCTTTAAAGACTCCCACATTTCCTGGTTACGCACCAGCCAGCGGTCGTATACATCTCCTGTTGTTCCCACGGGGATATTGAAATCAAAATCCTGGTAACTGCAATAGGGCGTGTGTACGCGCACATCATAATCAACGCCGGTAGCCCGTAAATTAGGGCCGGTGAACCCATAATTGAGCGCCCTTTCCGCGCTGATGGGTCCTGCTCCTACCGTTCTGTCTACAAATATCCTGTTGCGTTGCAATAGATTTTCAAACTCTCTCAAGGCATCGGGAAACTCCTTCAGGAATTTTTCCAGCTTCTGCCAGGCAGTAGCATTAAAGTTTCTCTCAAATCCCCCAATTCTGCCAATATTGGTGGTGAGCCTCGATCCGCAAATCTCTTCATAAATTTCGTATACCAGCTCGCGGTATTGCATTACATATAAAAATACCGATAACGCTCCCGTATCCACCCCAATTACAGAATTGCAGATCACGTGATCAGTGATCCTGGACAGCTCCATAATAATTACCCGCAGGTAGTCTACCCGCTTGGGCGTTTGCACACCCAGTAATTTTTCGCAGGTCATATGCCAGCCCATGTTATTAATAGGAGCTGAGCAATAGTTTAACCTGTCGGTAAGTGGCGTGACCTGGTACAACGGACGCCTTTCAGCAATTTTTTCAAATGCCCTGTGTATATATCCAACGGTAGGCTCGGCAGATAATATCCTTTCCCCATCCACTTCAAGAATATTCTGGAACACACCATGTGTTGCCGGGTGGGTAGGCCCGAGGTTGAGTGTAGTGGTTTGCTTTTCAATGGAGCCATCCGGAAGCTTGATATTCTGTTCCAAGGTATGTTGTAAAATTTCTTCTGTCATTGCATCAGGCTTTAAAAAGTTCCTCCCCTGCCAAACATTTCATCGTCCTTATCTATTCGCGTCTGGTCTTCCATAGGGTATTCCTTTCGCATAGGAAAATAGTCCATTTCGTCTACATTCAATATGCGTTTAAGGTTAGGGTGCCCAATAAAGTTCACTCCAAAAAAATCATAAGTTTCACGTTCCATCCAGTTAGCGCAGGCATACAACTGCGTTGCGGTAAACACATCGGGGTTCTCAATACCCGTATATATCTTAAACCTTAAGCGGGTATTATTGGTAAGACTGTGCAGGTGATATACTACCGCCAGTTCCTTTCCTTTATTCTCCGGGTAGTGCACGGCCTGCAGATCCGTTAAAAACTGGAATTTCAGTTCTTCATCGTCAAACAGGTGCTGCAGTACTTTCAGGTTCATTTCTTTAGGAGCCTCAAAAGTGAGCATGCCATAGGGCTCGGTAAAACCGGTAACCTGCTCCCCGAACTTTTCAATTAAGCGCTCCCTGATATAGTCGTTGGTTAATGCCATGTATATATTGCTGTTGACCTTTCTGTTTTATTTATTGAATTCCGTAGCTTGACATCAATTGCTTATACTGCTCGCCGTTCCTGCGCCTGATGCTTTCCCTGCCTACAAGATTCTGTACAGCCAGTATACCATCCAGTATGGCTTCCGGTCTGGGGGGGCAGCCCGGCACATATACATCTACGGGTATGATCTGGTCTATGCCCTGCAATACAGAATAGCTATCGAATATACCGCCGCTGGAAGCACATGCCCCTACCGCTACCACCCAACGGGGCTCTGACATCTGGATATATACCTGTCGCAGAACGGGCGCCATTTTTTTGGCAATGGTGCCCATTACCAGCAGCATATCGCACTGGCGGGGTGTAAAACCCATTCTTTCGGAACCAAACCTGCCAAGATCGTAATGCGCCCCCATAGTGGCCATGAACTCAATTCCACAGCAGGACGTGGCAAAGGGAAGCGGCCATAAAGAGTTTTTCCGGGCAAGGCCCACTACTTCACTCAGCTTTGTTGTAAAAAAACCTTCGCCTGTATACCCATCAGGAGCCTCCGCCATGCTGATATGCCCCTGGTGATCTCTTGGCTTTGGACTTGAATTAAACCGAACCGGACGTGCCATAATTTACATTTTAGGTTTACAACTGAAATTCCGTACTCACCAGCCGTTAGCTCACATTTTTTCAATTGCTCAATAGCGGGGAAGCAATCAATCTTCCCATTTAAGGGCTCCTTTCCTTAGAATATAGTAAAATCCCGCAATAAAGAAGCCAACAAAAGCCAATACTGCCAGAAACCCTTCCCAACCCAGCACCCTGAAATTTACGGCGTAGGGATAAAAGAAGATCACTTCCACATCAAACAATACAAACAATATAGCTACTAAAAAATATTTTACTGCCAGGGGCTGACGGGCGTTACCGCTTATTTCTATACCACTTTCAAAATTTTCAAGCTTTTCGGCGGTATGCCTTTTGGGTCCTAACCAATGGGTTAATCCCATCATAACAACCACAAATCCTATAGCAAAAAGCAACTGAAGGGCGATGGGGAGGTAGTTAAACGAGTTATTCACGTCTGCAGGAGTAGGAACCGGTTGGGACTGTAATAAGTAATACTTAATCATCTCGTCTCAAGATTTACTTTAACAGTAAACGGAATACAGGTTCAATAATTGCTAAGGATCCGTTTGCTGAATATTGTAGAATAAAATCCAAAAGCAAAAATAAGGTAGCACTGCTTAAAAACAATTATTTATATAAAATTAAAACCCCGAAATCGCTTTTGATTTCGGGGTTTTTTAAAATTGATGAATTTTAGTTATTTGTTGCCCGGCTTTGCCGCGCCACCGCTTTTGTTGGTGGTTCCCGATTTGGGCGCGGGCCTGTTTTTTGCCTGTTTAAGAATATCCAGGTTGTTTTTCGCATCCGCATTGCTGGGGTCCAGCTCAATTATTTTTTCAAGGTATAAGATAGCCGGATCGTACTCCTTTAACGTATTGGCGCTGTAACCGGCCATAAATCCATAAGCCAGCAACAACGGCTGTTTGTATTTTGCCTTGTCTACCTCGGCAAGAGCAATGAACTTCGTGGCATCCTCTACCGGCTCTATAGACGGCTGCCCCGAAGTAACCCCTGCGGTATCAGCATTCCATTTGGTACGGAAAGCGAGATAATAGCCCTGGAGATCATCAGGGTATTTCGTTTTGTACAAAGTGGCTATGCTGTCGGCCGTGGTATACTTTTCGGCAGCAAAGTTTTCCCATCCTGCATAATACAAATCTATTTTGCCGTAATTAGGCTTATACTCCAGGATTTTGGTAAGCCACTCTGATGAATGATTATAGTCTTTTATTTTTTTATACATATTAGATGCCGCGGTTGCATACTGTATACGGCTGGCGGTTAAAGTATCCATTTCAATCACTTTATTAAAGTAGTCTTCCGCCTGGGCTATCTTATCGGGGAATTTGGCTGATATTTCAGCCATTTTTACATAGTTATCCGGCAATATTTCCTCTGTTTTTGCTTTGGAAAAAAACAGCTCCATGTTCTGCAGCGCATTTACAGAATCGCCCAGCTTATCGTACGCGTATGCTTTAACACGATACAACTTGGGATCCGCTTTATCGCCTTCCGCTTTAATTTTTTCATCTGCCTTGGCAACCGCCCCGTTAAAATCGCCCGATGCGTATACCAGGCTGATCTCTTCAGCCTCTACCGAAGCGGTAAAATCCGTGTTGCTTTTATATTTTGCAAAAAAGTCCCTGGCTTTGTTTACATCCCTTGAGTACCAGTATTTGTACAATTCATAATAGGCGGGACCATAAGCAGGATCCAGTTCCACCGCTTCGTTAAAATTTTTCAGGAATATCGAAGACTGGTCGTTGCCCTGGGTAACATATACTTTACCGATCTTATATTTTGCTTCCGCGTATTTTGGATCAAGCACCAATGCTTCGTTATAAGCCGTAACGGCTCCGCCGCCATCTGCCAGCTTACGGTAGGCATCACCCATATTAATATATACCGAAGGTTCCTTAAACTTTTTTACCTGGGTGGCTGCTGTTAATTTTTCAATACCATATTTTGCGTCTCCTGCGGGGGCATCGGCATTGGCCCGTCCTATCGCATTAAAAATACCAATATCTTTCCCTTTGGTAAGGCTGATAGCGGTTTCAAAACGCTGGCGGGCGTCGTTCCCTTTATTTTCAAGTAATTCAACATGTCCCATAGCTACCAGCAGCAGGGGGTCGCTTCCCTTGGCCTGCAAAGCCTTTTGATAAACAGCTTTTGCGCCCGCTATATCATCCTGCTCAATCAATGTTTGACCTAACCAATATACGGCTTCAACATCATCCGGCTTGGCAGCCACCGCTTTTTCAAGTGTTTCTTTCGCACTGTTGTATTTTTCATAATAGAAAAATTTCTTCCCCTCATCTACAGACTGCGCAAAAGCAACATTGCACATTAACACAGCCGCTACTGTAAATCTGATTGTTTGCTTCATCATTGTAATTTTTGAGATTTTGGTTTTGGTAAAAATATTAAAATTATTCTTCTTTTATATGCGCTTCTCTAACGGTAAAATTCATTTTGGTCGGCACAAGATAGGCTCTTCTGAAGATCAACTGCCCTTTTTCGCCATTTAAAAAATTGCTGAACCCCTTACCCAGCCCCGCGTAGTTTTCCTTAACAATATAGTACAAACCACGTACCATGGGATATCTTTTAGTAGCAATATTTGCCTGGTAGGGTTTTATAAATTTGTCTTTTTCACTCCTGGCTTCTATGGATGCCACTTTTACCTTTGATAAAAAGGCAAGCTGCTCCTTATCTTCGGGATTACCGATCCAGCTTACGCCGATAAAGCCGATAGCATTTTCATTGTTCGATACATAGTCAATAACCTGTTCGCTTGTTTGGGCAGCCGAAACATTGGAGCCAAGCGGCTGACCATTTAATACAGAATCAAGCATAAACCTTACGGTGCTCGTTGCCGAAGTGCCATCCATTACAGGCTTTAGCTTATAGCCGCTGGTGCCGTTCATCAAAGAGCGTATATCGCCCATCGTAAAAAGAGAATCTCTCTGCTTATTATTTACAATGACCGATATAGCATCAGACGCCACTTTGCCCCACACCGGTGCAAAGCCTAATGTATCTTTCAAAGTTTTAACTTCTTCTTCACTCAATCCCCTGGTTACAATTACCATGCGTATGCTGTCATTCAACAGATCCCGCAAACAATCCGCCTCCGCTTTGTAATGCGGAATGATGGTTGCTTCGGGATATTGAGACATGAACACCTTGATCTGCGAGTCTATAATGGGCTTAAACGACTCGTCGGCGCTGATATGAATGGTTCCTGACTTAAGATCATCATTTCCGGGAATTGCTTTGTATTTTCTGTCGCCGCTGCCACAGCCCGCAATGCAGCCCCAAACAGCAGCATACAATACGCAATTAGCAAAAAAACGCGAAATCTTATATATACTGGTCATTTGAAATATTTTTTTTGATACCCTCTGTACAATCTGAACAGTCCATAAGCAATGCCTATACTACCAAAAAGCGTATCAATCAACGGGTCACTTTTCATCCAACCGATATCCAATCGCCGGTTCAATAGAAAAAGTAAGCCAATGGCAATCCATAATACTCCCATGGTATAATCGTATAAAGAATGGTAAAAAGAATGCTTTCTTTTACCCGGGTCATTATGGTTTTGCTGTATTGCCATAAACTTTTTATTTATGGGAGTGGCAAGTTAACAAATCATTTGGTATTTGACGCCCTGTAGCTAAAATTTGATAAATCATTAATTATCAGCTGCCATTAAGGCTAAAATACCCGATTTGCAGCGCCCGCCGCTTAACTTACACCCGCTGTTGATATTTTGGGCGGCTTCCTGAACTTTAGATGCAACAGCTATAACATTCCACAACTGCAGAAGGGAGGCGCTTTAATGATCCGCAAAATGAGACAGGGTTTCCCGATCTCGCAAACAAGATTCCCGTTCCGGCAGGCTATTTACAGCAAATGCCATCATTTTTGCCGGATTAAAAAAATAGTATGTGCAGATTTAAAAACTGGCATCAAAACGAAAACGGGTACATCATTCAATGCGAAGACTGCAGGCATTTCCAGGTAAGCTTTGGCACCAGCATGCTAACCTTTGATGAAGCCCAGTTTGAAGGCTTTACCCGGCTTGTATCGGTGCGGAAAGCGGATCATGTACTTATGCACAATCCTAACTGCAAATGCATTATTCTTCCTACACCCTGCAGCCAAATCCACCTTATTTTAAGTGAAAATGAATTGATGAGTTTGTATGAACTGATACAGGCTGCCGATACTGAAATAAAAACACAGCAATTGCTGAACTTTTTTAATTAAGCATTGTGCCGGCAGGCCTTATTATAACCACCTGCCTTTTAAAATAAAAATTGAGCGGCGGGCTTTGAAATTACAATATTGCCGGGAACTTTTCCGCGCAGTCCCCAAACACTGGCTAAAGCATGTACCTTTAAGGCCATACACAACTTTGCTTTACCAAATTATCAGTCATGGATGTATCTCAATACCAGAAAGGAACAGCGGCCGTATGGGCGGGCGAAAACGACCTGTATGTAAAAGGCGCGGCCACAGCGCCTGTTGTAAACAGCGTGGCATTTGCATATACCGACCTGGATGAGTGGTACGCGGTAGCTACCGGCAATGCCAGGGGGTATATCTATAGCCGCAACACCAACCCTACAGTTGGTGTGCTGGAAGAAAAGATCCGTTTGCTGGAAGGCGCCGAAGCGGCTACTTCATTTGCAACAGGCATGGCAGCCATCAGCAACACGCTTTTTACCTTTCTTACACCGGGTAAAAGAGTGGTATCGCTGAAAGACACGTATGGCGGAACCAGTAAAATATTCCTTGATTTTTTACCTGCGTACCATGTAGACGTTACGCTGTGCGACACTACCGACCATGAACAACTGGAGGCTGAAATAGCCAAAGGCTGCGATTTGCTGTACCTGGAAACACCCACCAATCCTACCTTAAAAATTGTAGATATTAAACGCCTGGCCGCAGCGGCGGAAAAGGTGGGCGCTATTGTAGTAGTTGACAATACTTTTGCAACCCCCATCAATCAAAATCCCCTGCAGTTGGGCGCACATTTGATTATACACAGCGCCACTAAATTTTTATGCGGTCACTCCGACGCGATGGGTGGCGTGCTGGCCGGTAAACAGGATCTTGTAAAAAAGGTATTCCAGTTCAGGGAGATCAATGGCGCCAGCCTGCAGGCCGACCCCGCTTATATGATAGCCCGCGGCATGAAAACGCTGGAATTGAGAATTGAGCGGCAAAATGCATCTGCACTTGCCATTGCCCGTTACCTGGAAGCTCATCCTAAAATAAAGGAAGTGTTTTATCCCGGGCTGGAAACCCACCACGGGCATGAAATAGCCAGGCGGCAAATGAAAGGCTTTGGCGGCATATTAAGCTTTGCGATTGAAGGCGGTTATGAAAATGTAAAAAAAGTGCTGCCCCGGCTGAAACTGGCACACCTTGCGGCCAGCCTGGGATCGGTAAGTACGCTTGCGGGGCCGCCACGCACAACCAGCCATGTGGAGCTAACAGAAGAACAGCGGAAATTGCTGGGCATTCCCGAAGGATTGATCCGGTACTCCGTGGGCATTGAGAATACCAACGATTTGCTGAGCGACCTGGAGCAGGCATTGAAGACGATTTAAACCCAGGGATTTAAAACAATATCACCATTCCAGCCCTAACCCCGGGCGACTGACGGTTTGCATATAACCATTGTGCAATATAAAACCGCCATTGACTATATCTTCCGCCAGATCAAAGCTTCCATCCAGGTCGAGATAACGGGTATGCTCACATGCAAACGCAGCGTGTAAAGCGGCAGTTATGCTTACACGGCTTTCGTCGTTGCAGCCCCAGAATAATTTTTTACCGGCATAACGGGCAATGCCGGCAATATCCAATGCTTCGGTAATACCTCCGCATTTCATCAGCTTGATATTAAATATACCGTACACATCTTCTTTAATTAACCGCAACGCGTCGCCGGCATCTTTCAAAGATTCATCTGCCGCAAGTATAGCTTTTACATTCGGGGGCAGCTCTTTCAATTCATGGTCGTTACCGGGCAATAGCGGCTGTTCTATTAATTCCACATGCTGATCTTTCACCAGCTCCAGGAAAAGCTGCAACTGCTGCAGGTTGTATCCTGTATTGGCATCTACCCTTATTTCAAAACGATCGTTAAATTTTTCCCGGAGCCTGATGATCCTTTCAGCATCTTCTTCCGCATGTAAACCGGTTTTTATCTTTAACGCTTTAAAGCCCTTCTCATAATATTCCATCGCTTCGGTAAGAGTGTCTGCCACATTTTTAATTCCTATGGTAACAGAGGTGATCATACTTTGATGGCGCCTGCCATAAAAATCTACAAGCGGTATGCCCAGCCAACCTGTAAATGCATCGTGCAGGGCAATATCAATTGCCGCCCTGGCGCCGGGGCAGAGGCTGAAAAGCCGGTTGAAGAAGCGTATATGCGAACCGAACTCCCTGATATCTTTTCCCTTTAGCCGGGCTACGTCATCGCCCTGTAGCTTTTTGAACGTTATAGCGGGAGATTCCCCCACAACTGCAAACTCAGGGCAGGCAGCGCCTATCCCCTTTATTCCGTTAGTTAGCTCCAGCTCCAGGAAAACAATTTCCGTGCGATCGTATGTTTCACGCGTAATGGTATAAGGCCGGGTAAGCGGCAGATCCTTTTTGTATACTTTTACAGAACGTATTTGCATTGCAACCTTCTTAAGAAGTGGCCGTTATTATATCCCGGAGCAAGGGTACTATTCTTTTACATCCTTCCTGCAACGGCAATATTACAGGAACGCCTGAACGCTTTTCGTATTCCCGGCGAAAGGCTTCGGCTTCGGTTACCGTACAATGCTCGGTATTCAAAGCAAGCGCTATCACTTTTGAGCCATACCTGTGAATAAGATCTATCTCCGATTCCACAGGCGGAATTTCACCCCATTGAGGCTGATGATCATAATATTTTCTTTTAGGAGCATGCACCAGTATAACATGCCGGGCATTACCGGAAACAAGCAATTCCGAACCGCAGGGACCTCCGGGATTACGCAGCGCCGCCTGGCCTTCTACTAAAATTATATCGGGATGCATTTCTTCATTACAACTTAATATAGCATGTTCCAGTTCTCCACCGGTAAAATCGTTAAGCGTTGAATCAAAAATAAACCCGTATTTCCCTCCCTGCAACCAGCCCGTCTGCCCGGTGTAGATCATCTGCGCCTCAATACCTTCCTGTTTACATTCCTTCAATAAAAAGCGGGTGGTAGTTCTTTTGCCCAACGAACAATCGGTACCCATTACCGCCACCACGGGCGTTTTCAGGTTCCGTATTGCTCCTGTCCAAAAATGCAGGTCCTTCACCGGTCTTGGCTTTCTCACATCTATCAATTCCACACCCCTGCTTTTTGCCAGCGCTGCCATATCCTGCCTGTCACACAGGTAATCATGTAAACCATTTACAACAGACAAACCGCTGCTGATGGCCTGCCTGATCTCATCAAGCATGGCAGGAGGAAATACTCCCCCGTTGGTAGCCACCCCCACAATACAATACGCAGGCCGGGTATACAGGGCATCGCGGATGTTCTTAACCACAGGAATACCACGGAATTTTCCATCCAGCACTTCTCCTGCATCGTTTCCCGCGTTTACTTCGTCTATTACCGCCGTTATCAAAAACCGCTCCCCTTCTCTTATTAATCCGTGGGTGGTTTTGGCATCGGGTGTATGCAATAAACCTCCTGCCAGTACAATTGCTTTATCCATCTTGGCGCTAATTAATTATATGCAACGTTATGATACATCAGCATCTTCACCTTCTAACAGATACTAAAAATGAGGACATTGTCCTTTCACCCTTTCTTCTTTGTAAACCACCAGTAAAAAGGAATGCCCAGTAAAATCAGGAAAAGTCCAATACCTGCTTCCCGGGGGCGTTGCATAATGGTATTGCCAATGAGCAGCACACAGAAAATAATGAAGATAGCCGGTATAACAGGATATCCCCATGTTTTATAAGGGCGCGGCGCATCCGGCATTCTCCTTCTTAAAATAAATACGCCTAATGTGGTGGCGCCATAATAAATGAACGCTGCAAATATCAGCATTTCGGTCAACTGGTCGAATGTGCCCGAAAGTACCAGCAGGCAGGCCCATACTCCCTGGTACCACAAAGCCGCGGCAGGTACCTGCGCGCTGTTCAATTTGCTTACGTTTGAAAAGAACACTCCTTCTTTCGCCATTGCGTAATAGGTACGGGCGTTGCTTAATATAGTGGCATGCGTGCAGCCCAGTGTGGATACCAGTATCAGTATGGACATGAACATTACACCCCCCTGCCCCCAAAATACTTTTACCGCTTCTACCGCCGCAATGGAATTACCGGCGGCGTTTATTTGTTCGAGCTGCGGAACGGGCAACAGCGACAGGTACGCGATGTTGGCCAGCATATAAATGGTAATGACCAGCAGCAAGCCCAGTATAATACTCATAGGAACGTTGCGATGCGGATTTTTGATCTCACCACCCAGCAGCCCCACCGAGTTCCAACCTTCGTATGCCCAAAAAGCACCCAGCATAGCGGTAAAAATAGCGCTGCCTGTAATGGCAGTATCATTGCTGGTAGAAAGGTCGAACGCAGCACCTATGCCTGACTGACTGCTGCCAAGCCCGAATACGATGATAAGCGCAATACCTGCCATCAGCAACAGCAATAACGCGGTGCTAAGCCCCGCACCTGTTTTAATGCCTGTGCTATTCAGCCAGGTAAGCGCCACGATCAATATGATGGCGGTAAATTTTACATTAAAATCCGCAAAGGGATAAAATATGCCTGCTATATTAAAATCGGCCAGCGATGATAACAGGGGCGGAATATTAATGATGCTATGAAGAGACTGGGCAAATACATAAGCAATACCTGCCACGGCAGCGGTTTTAATAGCGGCAAAATTGGACCACCCGTACAGGAATGAAAAAAACTTGTTGTAGATCTTTTTATAGTACGCGTATTCGCCGCCTGTATCTGCCAGCATCCCGGCTATTTCCGCGTTGCTCAACGCCCCGAACAGTGTAATGATCCCACCCAGCATCCAGCATACCAGCACCCAGCCGGGTGAGTGCAGTTCAGTAGCCATAGGCGCTACTTTTTTAAACACACCCGAACCAATAATATTGCCGATTACCATTATAACAGCCAGTCGTAACCCAAGCGTGCGGTTCAGTTGCGAAGAATTGTTCATGCAGTTAATTTATACAAATAAGCCTTTAAAATACGAAAATATTATTGCCGGATGAGGAGAATGAACAGATTAATTTACAGCATGATCCAACAGCAAGAAAGCAACACCGGCACATAACAAAAAACCGGCAGTGACGCCGGTTATAGATGAAGACTATAGAAAATGAAATCAGTTATTGCTGATAGAATATACGCTCAGCAGGGTAATATTGTCAGGATTACTGTAATCGTATTGATATAAGCCGTCTTTTGCTACTACAAGCGCCAGATCATTGTCTGCTATCACATCATACGATTCATTTACTTTTATTTGGTTTAACTGTTTAAGGTTTGACACATCAGAAGCGTCGTATAGCCTTACGCCGCTGTTACCATCGCAAATAAACAGCAGGTAACCATCTTTACAAAGACCGGTTGGCTTGGTTAGCTCATATGTTTTTACAAGAACCGGGTTCATCAGATCCTTGATGTCTACAACATTTAATTCGTTGGCGGTTCCTCCACAGGAAGCGCCCGCGTGGAGGGTTACATAGGCAAATGAGCCATCGGTCACTACAGGATCACAGGCACGGCCATGCGAAAATTCGCCAAGCTTAGCCGGCACGAGCGGGTTGCTGAGATCGTACATATACATGCCTGTCATAGAACCCAGGAACAGCTTATTTTCAAAGGGATAAATTGTTTCCAGGTCGAAACCGGCGTAAAAAGTAGTATCAAGCGAGGGAGCAGCGGCATTTGCAATGCTTACAATCCCGATGCTGTGCGGCTCGCGTATGGCATACAGGTAATCGTTCATCAGCACCATGCTTGCCATAGAGCCGGCCAGCCCGCCCCCGGATGGCGCCGGTTTAGCGGAAGAGTTGGATGACAGGTATCCCAACGCATCTGTCTCATAAATACAATTGTAACAAGGTCCGGGGTTATAATTGGTTTCGGTGGTGGTGATAGTGGTGTCTTTTCTTACCCAGTCAACTATAACAAGATTATTGTCAATTACTGTAGGGTTTTGGTAATACCTTGTTTGAAAAAAGTATTTTATTTCCCTGGTAACAGTTGTTTGTTGGGGATTTGAGATATCTATGGCTATTAGGTCGCTATACATATCGGCGTATAAAATATTGTCTTTCACAGCCATATCCCGGTTGCCCGGAATATCAAGGAATGCTACCTGTTTAGGATCAGACGGGTTGCTGTTATCAATGATATGGATCCCTTTGTCTACTTCATTGAGGTATATATACTGGTCTTTGATATAGATCTTGCCGGCAGAAGTAA
Organism: Chitinophagaceae bacterium; assembly: GCA_019638595.1. Taxonomy (GTDB): domain Bacteria; phylum Bacteroidota; class Bacteroidia; order Chitinophagales; family Chitinophagaceae; genus Agriterribacter. Next base: position 303,040 of record JAHBTJ010000002.1, on the reverse strand, counting down.
TTTTTTCAGCGGAGTTGCTGTTCATCGCTCCATACACTTCCGCGCGCGTTTTATATACCGGGGTTAACATGGTATACGTGTATGTACGGGTTTGTTTTACAGAGTCTTTTAAACAGCCTGCGAAAGTTAACAGCAAACCTGTTGCTATAAAAGCCATTAGCAGCCTGGTGGTTTTGAGTATCATGGCAATCATTTTTAATGCTGACAAGGGCAGTATTGAAACCGTTGCACACGATCCGTTTTTTATGGAAATAAGCATTTATGCTCATTGAAAAGCATCCATCCTGAACTTCTTCCTGTAATGCAGCGGACTGAGCTTTTGCTTTGTTCTGAAGGTTTTATAAAAATGAGATACATCGCCAAAACCACTTTCAAAGCTGATATGCGATATAGAATGGTCTGTATTAACCAGTTGCTGCATCGCATAGTTAATGCGGTATTCCAGCACCGTTTCTATAAATGTTTTTCGTGTTACACGTTTAAAATACTTGCAAAAGGCAGTTGGGGTCATACCGGCTATAGCGGCTGCTTTGTCAAGCGTTATTTGTTTTTTAAAGTGTTCAACAATATATGCCATTATATCGTTGATCCTGGATTGATCGGTAGAGGAGGCAACCGTTGTTTCTTTTTCCTTATTCAATAAAAGGAATTCTTTTGAGCCGGCCAGCATATGCAGTACCTCAAGGAATAAGATCATTTTTTTGAAAGGATGAGGTTCTTTATCCAATTCCAGTAGTTTTCCGGCTACCGCCGTGGCAGAACGATTCAGGAATTGTATTCCGTGGGTGCTCTTTTGAAGCAGGCGATGAATAACGATCATTTCTTTATTCTTAAAGAAACCTGCCCCCAGGCAATCTTCCCTGAACTGAAGCACTACAGACGATGCGTTGCTGATCTTTCCTTTGACCAGGTTTTCCGATTTCCAGCAATGAGGCAGATCAGCCCCCAGGAGTACCAGGTCGCCGGCTGTGTACTGAGACATATTATTGCCTACATAGCGTTTCCCTTCTCCTTTTAAAATCAAAGTAAGCTCCAGCTCAGGATGAAAATGGTAAGGGGCTGAAAAGGCTTTTTCATTGAATCTCCTTACCAGGAACGAGTTGGACGCAGCAGTTCGCAGCGACTCCAGTGTAGGCTTTAGCATGGCATATTTTAGTTGTTTATATGGCTGATCTTATTTAACCGGATAAAATAATCCACTAAATAGCCAAGTTAAGCATTTTTTTGCCTTGAGATTATCGTTTATTTTGTTTCTTCTCATCATATAAAACCAATGTAAAGATGGAAACAATGAAGCTGCCATTACTGAATGATACAAAAAAGATTGATGATGCTACCATTCAGTCTTTCAGGAAAAACGGGCACACGCTTATACCCGGCATTTTAAGCAGGGAAGAAGTGGACGCTTACAGGAATGTGATCAACAATGCCGCGTATAAGTACAATACCGAAACCCGCGCCATGGAAGACCGGGATACCTATGGTAAAGCTTTTTTGCAGATCATGAATTTGTGGGAAGTAGATGAAGATGTAAGGAAATTTACACTGGCAAAGCGGTTCGCAAAAATTGCAGCCGACTTATTGGGCGTTGAACATGTACGCATTTACCACGACCAGGCCTTGTATAAAGAAGCCGGCGGAGGGTTGACGCCCTGGCACCAGGATCAGTATTACTGGCCGCTGGATACACCCAATACGGTTACCATGTGGATGCCGTTGATTGATATTACGGAAGAAATGGGCATGCTCACTTTTGCATCGGGCACACACAAAACAGGAATGGTTGACAGCGTGGCTATTTCTGACGAATCGGAGAAAATGCTGGATGAGTATGTAAAACAAAACGGCTATCCGGTTACCCGCCCTCAGCACATGAACGCCGGCGATGCTACCTGGCATTACGGCTGGACATTGCATTGCGCCCCCGGTAATGCTTCTGCCAGCACACGTGAAGTGATGACGATCATCTATTTTGCCGATGGCGCCAAAATAATGACCCCTAAAAATGAAAACCAGGAAGCCGATCGTCAACGCTGGTTGTGTGGCACTGAACCGGGCTCCGATGCCGCCAGCACTTTGAATCCTGTTGTAGTGTAAGGAGTTTCAATTTAAGTACGCTGCCTGGGGGCATTCGCCTGTAATGAGAAAGCTCATTTTTTCGCGATCCGGCATATTAAATGTCAATAACATATTCCTGTTCCTAGAGACCCGCCTGCAACAGGTGGGTTTCTCTTTATCCTGCTTTCATTATTTAACCGGATTGCTTCATTCCTTTAACTTCCTGCAAAATATCTTTCGTCCACCCTGGTATAACAGTAATCCTTCCACTTCATTCCTGAAGTTCTTTACAAATTCAACCTGCACATCATCAACCGGATCAAAGAAGAAGTCTTCTTTTTCTGCTGATAATACTTTTACGGATTGATTGGTGGGCGTGGCATTCAATGTACCATCTTTGACACTCATTACTACTTTCAGATCCGGCCTGATTTCGTAGCTCCCTTCATATTGTTTCAGGCTGGCCTCCGGCAAGGCTATTGACAGCCTTTGTTTGGGCAGATCATATGGCCTGTTATATAGCTGTTTCAATATCTTATCTGTAATTTCTTCCAGCGATTTATCTGAGGCATTGCTAAGTAATACAATGCATATATCATCTTCAGGTACGCGGGTAAAATTGGTGATATAGCCATGTATGCCGCCACCATGCCCCACCTTCTTTTTGCCTTCTACGCTGCCTATTACCCAGCCATAACCATAATTGTTGCGCACGGGCGTGTAGGCTTTCTCCTGGTCAGCCCTGGACAGGATGGTATAATTTTCTAATGCCTGGTGCCATTTGTATATATCCCCCACAGTAGAATAAATGGCGCCGGCTGAAAAAGATACTGAAGAATCTACAATCGGGGCGGTATCGGCCCCCGTTTTATCTATTTTAAAATAGCCCGTTGTTTTTTCCGGGGATTGCAGGTGTGTAAAATCAAAACCACTATGCGTCATTTGCAGCGGCGTAAAAATATATTTCCTTACCGCTTGCTCATAAGGCATTTTGGCAACTTTCTCAATAATATATCCCAGCATGGAATAACCACTGTTAGAATAGTTCCATCCTTTGCCCGGAGAAAAATCGAGAGGCCTGTCTTTAAACAAAGCCATCATTTTTTCACGGTTAGCAGGCTTACTCACTTCTGTTTCCATAAATTTCGGGTCGTTGGTATAGCTGTATATGCCGGAAGTATGAAGCATGAGCTGTTCAATGGTAATGCTGTCGGCTTTAGGAAACCTGGGAAAGTATTTGCTGAGTTTATCATTCAGGCTTAATTTCTTTTCCTGCTGCAATTTCAGGATAACCGCAGTAGTAAATTGTTTGGTAATGGATCCTAGCTGAAAAATGCTGTTCTCGTCGTTGGCAATTTTACCGGCAACGTTCCTGTAGCCGTACCCCTTATTCAGCAAAATAGTCCCGCCTTTTGCAACCAGCACAACGCCATTAAACCTGTTCATATCAGCATACCTGCTGACCAGGGAATCCAATTGTGCTTTTTCAGGTTGACAGAAGGATACCAGGGCAAAAAATACCAGCACCGCTGTGATAAAGAAGCGTGTCATTGTTATACGTTTAAATTAAAGAAAATATATGATAGCGGTTGAAGTATGCTAAAACTAAGAAATCTCTCTTCGTGTATTCAGGTATTATGAACAGGTAACGTTTCTGTCATATGCCCGGTAATTTTTCTATGCAATCGGCCGGTGACAGACCAGCTATTGCCTGGTAATTTTCCCCGACAAAGTCGGGAGAGAACATAAATAATACGAAATCGGAGACTATAAACGTTAGAAACCTGAGAAAATGCCGCTCCTACGGAGCTTTGTCAATACGTTACTTTATAATTGCCACCAAACTTTCGCGTCTATGACGCTATAAAATTGATGATATGGCAGCCTTCAAAATAACGTTTCGAACACTTATGGTCGGAGACTTCGTATAGCTGATATATGTTTCCAGATCAATTTGTTAATTCGCTATTCCGAAGTGAGCTACCAGCTTATCATATTCCTTTTTTGAAAGGGTGATCATACAACCATGACGAACCTGCGGCGGGAAGCTGTATTTATCCCAGTCACTAAAAAAAGTATATCCCGATGCCTGGTACCAGGGGCCATTCATATTATCGGCAATGGAAAGTCCATAAGAAATGCCGGGATACTGCTCATAATACAGGTAGTGAATTTTTCCATCGGGTGACGGGATCAGCATTGGCGCTTCCCGGAAGTTAGGGCTGATGGAAGGCCCGGGTTCAGAATAAGTACCCAGCAGCGAGGAGGCTTTTGCAATACGGATCGTTTTGCCGGTTGTCCAATAAAGCGTGGGATACACTTCGTCCTTAATGACAGCATAATAGTTGCCGTCAATTTTTCTGAGAAAAACATCAATCGTACCCATATCCCATTGAAATAGTTTGGTGGGATGCGCTGAAAAAGTTTTCAGGTCTTTTGATTGTACATACAACGTACGCTGACTTGCCCAGTATCTTTCAGGATCTTCTTTGCTTCCGTTCAGATGCGGTGTATGCCAGGTAAGAATATAGCGGGATGAATCCGTATCATAATACAACTTGGGTGCGCCGATACGCTGCAGCGCATGCGCATAGCCTGGTGTTTTCCCGAGATCAGGCGTATAAGTGCTGTACTTTGTCCATTGTATTAAATCGTCAGACACCCAGAAATTGATATCCGGAGATCCGTCACTGGTATTGCCCACAATATAATACCGCCCGTCATGCCCCTTGCAGATATCAGGATGCCCTTTGTAATCTTCAAACACGCGCTTGCCATCGTTCAGCAGCTTCCAGTGCAAACCATCCAGACTAACGGAATAGTATAAGCGCCCATAATCCTTGTGTGTCATGTGCGCAAACAGGTAGGCTTCATGCACAGGCTTCTCCGAACCGCTTACCTGTCCCGGAGGGTTGGGCTGCTGCGCCTGCGCTACACTGCAGGCAATAAGTAAAAGCACATTCAAAATCACATGGTTTGCTCTCATGTCAGTAAATATTTAAGTACAGTATATGCAAGCATCACTCATTTATTTCGCCGCAGCAGGAACTGCCAGCAGCTGATCTGTTTTTATTGGTTTACCAAAGTCGGGAGAACCATCCGCTTTCCAGGAAAAAGGCTGGGCACGGGGCGAACGCGCACCTCCGCAACCCAAACCGGGTTGATCATTGGCATGATACAGTATCCAATCCTGCTTTCCGTCAGGAGATTTAAAAAATGAATTATGTCCCGGCGAGTAAATGCCATCTGCAGCCGATCCTTCAAATACGGGTTGCTCATTTTTTATCCAGTCAGATGGATTCAGTAAATCGCCTCCTTTCAATCGCAGCAGACCCAGCGCATAATGATCCGTCCAGCAACCGGATGCGGAATAGATCACAAATAATTTATTGTTATGGATCAGTGATTGCGGGCCTTCATTTACCAATACAATTCTTTCTCCTTTTGCGTCTGTTAATTTTCCGTGTTTCTCCCAGTCCAATTCCGGCTTTGAAATACAAACCCGCTCTCCTGAAATGGTCCAGGGGTTGGACATGGGCGCGATATAAATATTCTGCTGCGTATTGTCATCTCCTTCCCAGCCCGACCAAAGCATATATAATTTTCCCTTCCATTCAAATACATTCCCGTCAATCGCCCACTTATTGAAAGCATCTGCTACCTGCCCTTTAAATACCCAGTTTTGCGATGTGGGATCTGATGAATTGTTTTCAATAACATACATACGTTGTTTGCCCATGTCGCCATCTGAAGCGGCAAAATACATGTACCATTTGCCATTGATATAATTGATCTCCGGCGCCCATATATGTTTTGAATAAGGGGCATCGGCAGGCGGCGCAAAAACAACGTTTTCTTTTGCATAAGGCAGATCGGTGATGTTTTTTATTTTCCATACAGACAACCGGTTAGCCAGCGTGTGAGTATAGTAGTAATAGCCGTCTTTGTAAATACTGAAAGGATCAGCGCCTGAAGGCAATAACGGATTGGTAAATGCAGATTGTTGCGTAGTAAGATATCTAAAGCTGGCAGGTTCGGCAATAAGCCTTTCAAACTCATCTCCTTTTTCAAACCTGATGTCAACAATACCCGTAAGCCTGGGGGCAACAGTAGCGGAATCATGATGCGTATGCATTACATACTTCATTTTTCCATCGGGAAGCATTAACAGATCTCCATGCCCGGTACCTTTAATACCGATATTGTTACGACTGATAATGGGTGATTGCTTTTGTTTGATCCAGGGGCCCATAGGATGGTTACTAACAGCATAACCCACCGCATAATCCGGGTTACGGAAATCGTTGGCAGAATAAATGAGATAATACTTTCCCTTACGTTTGATAACCGTGGGTCCCTCAGCTACCGGCCATTCCGCATTCCATGTATTCTCCCAGCCTGGTTCTGCGTGCAATACCTCCCGGGCGGTAGCTGTATCCACATCACTTAGATCCGGTTTCATTTTTGCAACGTATATTCTGTTCCCATTGGTGAGACGAACATGATACATATACAGGCTGCCGTCATCATCTCTGAATACATACGGGTCAATTTGCTTACCCGGGCCGGAAAGCGAATCCTTCCGTTGCTGACGGAAAGGCCCGAGCGGGCTGTCGCTAACGGCAATGGCTATCTGTTCATTGGCTGTATAGGCCATATAAAATTTTCCGTTGTGCTCAAATACCTGTGGCGCCCAAAAACCTTTGTCACCAAATACATCTCCCTTCTTCAATGCATACCCGTTATCCGCGCCGGCAGGACCGCCCCAGTTCACCAGGTCTTTTGAAGTATACACCAAAAAGCCGGTATTGCTTCTTCCGCCTGTGCCATACAAATAGTAAGTACCCTTGTAACTGAATATGGTTGGATCTGCCAGTTCAACAGGCGATTGCTGCGCCGCTATCGGACGCGCACACGACCACAATAACAGCAGCCCCAAAATGCTATATCCTGTTTTTAGTTTCATCATTCATCCTGTTCCTGAAATCAATACTGGTTATTCTGCTGAAGATTTGTGTTATTCTCTACTTCGATCTGAGGCAGGGGAAGACGAATGTGTTTACCCACCACAAAATTGTTGAAGTCAGGATCACGTTGTTTTACAATATCAACAGCAGCCTGTGTTTCAAGATCGCCCCATCTTTTCAAATCAGCCCAACGTACACTTTCGCCACAAAGCTCCAGCACTCTTTCTACCTTCAGCCTGTTACGGAACAGCGCTTTATCATTACCAATGGCCGGGTAGGCAGTAGCTAACGAAGCCATGCCTACACGGGCCCTCACAGTGTTTACATATTGATAGGCATCGGCTGTATGATCCAGTTCATTCAATACTTCTGCATACATCAGCAAAATGTCGGCATAGCGAAGCATCCTGAAATTGTTCTGTGCAAAATAATCTTCATTGTTGCGATAGTAGTCGCGGGAGTATTTACGGAACCAGGCTTCTTCTGCTCCCCACTCCCAACTGCGTCCATATATTTTATCTCCAAAATCAGCTTCCAGCGCAGGATAAAACAGGGTATACCGTAACCTCGAGTCTATATTGTCATCAGTGGTTTTCTCTTTTTTAAACTCATCTACTACCCAATAACGGGCTTGCCCGTCGGACCAGCCAATACCGCGGGGTGCAAAAAACTGAGGGCGGTTGGTGCTCATGGTTTGATTTACGCCATCGCCATCGCCCCCTTTGTTAACATCTGAAAACTGGATTTCAAAAACGGATTCACTGTTGTTTTCACGAACGTCTGTAAAATTATCATTATAATTGACTACAAGCGAATAACGGTCTTTGCCCTCTCCGGTAAAAAAGTAATCAAGCGCTGCTTTCGCTTCCGTCCATTTATGCTGCTGCATGTATAAGCGTGCAAGATATCCCTGCACAGCTCCTTTGGTGGGTCTTCCTACATTGGCTGCATCATATGAAACAGGTAATGCTGCAAGCGCTTCCGTCCAGTCTTTTTCCACCTGCGCCCATACCTGGTCGAGTGTACTTTGGGCAGGTAGATCGTCTGGCCTGGAAGGTTCCAGCACCAACGGGATATTTTCCCACATCAGGCCCGCGTAGTAATAATGTAATCCACGCAGGAATTTTGCTTCACCGATCAATTGTTCCTTTGCCGCCGGGTTGGAGAAATTAATGTCTGCGACATTTGCCAATACCTGGTTCAACCGGAAAACCGCTTTGTACGTATCTCTCCAGGTATTTACATTGCCTTCCCAAAAGTTGTAATTGATGTACTGGAAGCGGGTCCAGTCGGCCAATTCAACCCAGGGGCTGTTGCTGAATCCTTCGTCGGAGGTAAGATCCAGCCTGAAGTAGATCCATCTTGACCAAAGTCCCGGTTTGTAAAACATGGCATAGGCTGCATTCAAACCTTTTTGCGCATCCGATTCAGTTTTCCAGAATACATCTTCTGTAAGCGTATTCGGGTTTTCTACATCCAGCGCTGATTTTTTGCAGGAAGCAATCAGCATGGATGCGGTCATGATAATTATAATTGATAGTATATGTTTCATAACAGATTTGTTTAGGTAAGTATTAAAATCCGAAAGACAAGCCAACACTCACCATTTTTACATTAGGATAAATGAATGCCTCCACCCCTCTTTCATAGATGCTGGCATTATTAAATTCAGGATCAATGCTCGTAAATTTCGTAATAGTAACCAGGTTTTGTCCTGACACGGAAACCTGCGCGTTGTTGAAGCCGATTTTCCTGATCAGGCTTTCAGGCAGGGAATAGGAAAGTCCCACGTATTTCAATCTCAGGAAACTGCCGGGCTCCAGCCAGCGGTCGGTATCACCTCTTGAATTGAGGGTAGATGCATACACTACTCTTGGAAAATCGGTATTCGGGTTTTCGGGTGTCCAGGGTTTTATACCGGCACGGTAGTTAGAGTTGTCATCAAAGCGATCCACCAGGCTCCGGTATGTATTATATATTTTATGTCCAAACGAGCCAAACCACTGCATGGTTAATTCAAAGCCCTTCCAGCTTGCGCCAAGATTAACGCCTGTTTCAAACTTAGGCCAGGGGCTCGCTACTACTACCTTATCAGAATTGGTGATCTGTCCATCTCCGTTATTATCCTTAAAGCGGATGTCGCCCGGTTTTGCAGCAGGCTGTATTACTTTATCATCTTTATTCTTATAGTTGTCAATTTCTTCCTGGCTCTGGAACAAACCATCTGTTTGCAAAACATACCACATGCCCAACGGCTGTCCTATTTCGCTAACGGTATTGCCTACATAAATTTTTGTTCGCCCGTAACCCAGCTCTAACACTTTATTTTTAAGGGTAGAAAGATTTACACCAATGCTGTAACCGAAATTTCCTTCTTTGCGATAAGTAGCGGAAAACTCAAACCCGGTATTGCGTACGGTGGCTGCATTCACCACGGGATTACCGCCATCGTTACCGGTAGTGTAGGCAATAGGCATTGACGTTAGTACATCTTTTGTAGTGGCATTAAAATATTCAGCCGTTACCGTTAACCGGTTATTGAACAGGGATGCATCCACGCCAATATTTTTCTGCACCAGCTTTTCCCAACCAAGATCCTGGTTTACAAGCCGCACCTGCGTAGCACCCGGTAAAATGGTTTGCCCCGTGCCCATAGCAATCGTGCTGAAGGTATTGATCACAGCCAGGTAATCCCATGCGCCGATATTACTGCTGCCCAGTGTGCCATAGCTTGCCCTCAGCTTCAGATCATCCACCCATGATACATTAAAGAATTCCTCCCTGCTGATACGCCAGGCGGCTGAAACAGAAGGAAAATTACCCCACCGTTTGTTGGGGCTTAAACGGCTGGTACCATCGCGGCGTAACACCGCATTGATTATATACTTATCATCGAACTTATATTCCAGCCTGCCCAGGTAGGATAATATAACCGCCTCGGTGATATATCCTCCGGTTTGCGGTTCATTGCCCTGGTCAAGTGTACTGTAATATCCTCCGGCCGGGTTTACGAGCAAATTACGTTTGGTTCCCCATATTTGCTCATAACGGTCTCGCTGGTACGTTTGACCTGCTACAAAGTTCACATCATGCTTGCCAAATTGTTTGGTAAATGTGAGCGTATTGTCTATTTGCGTAGAAAAGTATTTGGCCATATTCTGGTTGGCAATCGCCGGGTCATATGGCTGGTTCAATGTCCAGTTGCCTTCTTTACGAAGATATTTATAGTTGTCGTGGCTGGTTTCTAAGCCTGCGTTGAACCGGTATTTCAGCCAGGGAGCAAGCTTCAGTTCCGTCCAGAGATTACCCCTTACACGAAAGTTAGTATTGGTGCGATCTTCCAGGTTGGCAATGGCAACAGGATTGGTACCAAATGTGCGGGCTTTGGCTTCATTACCATAGCCGTAGCCGCCGGGGTTGTTTTCGTCGTAAATGGGAATAGTAGGTAACAATCTCACCACATCAGCCACAGGGTTTCCTGATATTTCATTGGATTTTGCATTTGAAACAGCAATATTTTCACCGATGCTAAAAATACCTTTTGATCCCTGTGAGTTTACACGTAAAGTGAGGCGGTCGAAATTGGTACTGATAACAGTTCCCTTATTACCAAAATAATTGGCGGAAACCATATAGCTGCCACTGTTGCCTCCACCGGAGAAAGAAGCATTGATATCATTCATTACACCGGTTTGGTAAGCCGCATCCTGCCAGTTGGTATTATTTTCCAGTGCCAGGTCCTGGTGTGCTACCCCTGCATTATCGTATGCCATATAATTCAATCGCGCAAACTCTTCCGTTTCTGCCAGTTTGTAGCGTGGCATGATCTGTAAACCTGACTTAGCGCTTACATCAACATTCATAGGTCCCTGGCGGCCTCTTTTTGTGGTAATAATAATTACACCATTGGCAGCTCTGGAACCATATATGGCAGCGGCTGAAGCATCTTTAAGGATTTGTATGGATTCAATGTCATTGGGATTAAAATCACGGTTCGCTGTGGTGATCAACCCGTCAATCACATACAAAGGATTGGTGTTGCTTAAATTCTTAACCCCGCGGATCTGTATATTCGCTTCCGAGCCGGGGCGGCCGGAAGCCCTTACGTATACGCCCGATGCAAGTCCCTGTAATGCTTCCGCCACAGTAGTAGCCTGCCTCTTTTTCAATTGATCAGGATCTACCACGGCAATAGCGCCTGTAAGATCTTTTTTTCGCTGGGTTCCATATCCCACTACCACTACCTGCTGCAGGTCTTCTGATACTGCAGACAGCGTAACCTCAATAAAGCCTGAAGCCCCTGCAGTTATTTCTTTTGTTACATAACCTACATAGCTAACAATTAAAACATCACCTGAGGCTGCCTGGATACTGAATTCTCCGTTGAGACCGGAAACGACGGAAATATTTTTTGATTTGGAAACAATAGTAGCACCGGCCAGTGCTTCTCCCCCGGTACTATGCACAACGCCTTTATACGTTTGCTGCGCCCGGGAGGCCAAACTGATCAGCAGGAGCATGAACAGCATGGTGAATCTGTTAAGCAGTCGTTTTATCATATCATATGGTTTTGAAATCTAAAAATCAGCCCGGAGCTAAAACAGCATTTATTCCAGGCTGCATTTCTCTTTCAAAGTAATTTCTTTAAGAAGAGATCATCTTTCCATATCGTATCAAAATCTTATCAAATCATTCCATGCAGTAAACTCAATCTGTAATTGCTTTAAATTGTACCGGAAATGAGAAGGGGCTTATATCTCATATTATTACTAACGATTGTTGCCCAGCCACAGGCTCAGCAATTCAATTTCCGCCATTTCAAAGTGGAGAACGGCTTATCGTACAACTCTGTAATGGATATTCTGCAGGATAGCAGGGGCTTTATGTGGTTTGCTACTAAAGACGGACTGAATCGTTACGATGGATACACATTCAAAATTTACCGGAACATTGAAGGCGACCCTGAAAGCATAGGGAGTAACTCCACCTACAAACTACTGGAAGATGCATCAGGAAACATATTGGTAGGTACTTATAACGGCTTGTACAGATTAGATATCCAAACCGAAAAGTTTACATTGCTATCATCTCCTCCTAATGGCAGGGTGAGTGGTATTGCATTTAATGCTAAAGGTGAATTGTGGTATACAATGGATGGAAATATTTACCGCTACAATACTGCTTCCGGAAAATCGGACTTGCTAAAGGATGGAGCCGGAATGGGCGCCTCCTGCATGAATATATCTTCGGGGAAGCAGATATGGCTTGGGTTTTCCGATGGCCGGATAGCAAAAATTGATGATTCAGGCAAACTTATATGGCATAAGGTTGTACATGATATAAACAACAAGATCAGCCGGTTTATAGAATGCCTGTTGCCGGTAGATAGCCAAAATATCCTGGTAGGTACCAGTATGCGCGGGCTTTTGTTATATAATACTGATACGAAAGAAACAAAACGTCTTCTCAGCGTTAGCAATGATGGCACAGAATTATATATTCGCGATTGCATCGCTATTGGAAATAATGAATACTGGATAGGAACGGAATCCGGCATTTACACCTGGAATGCAGAGACTCACTCAATCATTAATATTACGAAACAGCAGGGCGATCCTTACTCTCTGTCAGACAATGCCGTATATGCTTTGAGTAAAGATACGGAGGGAGGAATTTGGGCAGGCACTTACTTTGGCGGACTCAATTATATGCCCAGGCAGTTTAATCATTTTGAAAAGTTTTACCCGGGCGGAAAGTATGCCATAAGCGGCAATGCCGTAAGAGAAATTGTGCAGGATAAATATAACAGAATATGGGTGGGAACAGAAGATGCCGGGCTTAATATGATGGATCCTGCAAGCGGGAATTTTAAAAATTTTTCCGCTGATAAAAAGCCCGGAAGCATCTCTCATTACAACGTTCATGGAATGGCGGCACTTGATAATGAGCTATGGGTAGGATATTTTCATCATGGTATAGATGTGATTGACATCAACACACTTAAGGTAATACGGCACTATTCGGCAGGCGCCCGGCCGGGAATGTTGAAAAACAATTTCATTCATTCAATACTTCGTACCAGGAATGATAAATTACTGTTCGCTACCGCGGAAGGTGTACACACGTATAACAAAGCCTCAGACGCGTTCACCAGGCTCACAGAAGTACCTGAGTATCTTTTTTATACCTGCCTTCTTGAAGACAATACAGGAAGGATATGGGCAGGTACTTTCAGCGATGGCTTACATTATTTCAACCCTCAAACAGGAGAAAAAGGGTCTATAAAACTTAAACGGAACGATACCGCCGGCCTTACTTCCGACCGTGTAAACCTTTTGTTTGAAAGCCGCTCGGGGAGTATTTGGGTAGCCACCGAAAACGGTTTGTTGAGCATTGACCGGTCGGGTAATATCATAGCGCTTTATAATACGCATCGGGGTATGCCAAGTAACATGGTATATAGTATGCTGGAAGATGATGAAGGGAAATTATGGGTAAGCACTTCAATGGGGCTTGTATACCTCAGTCCCGAATCGGGTGTTATAAGAACCTTTACCAGCAGCAGTGGTTTGCTTACCAACCAGTTTAATTACAATTCTGCTCATAAAGATAAAAACGGTATCATGTACTTTGGAAGTGTTGGCGGGTTGATACGCTTTAGCACCAAAAGCCTGGTGCCGGATACTTCTTTTTCTCCCGTTTATTTAACCGGGATACAAATCAATAATGAAGAGATTGAAGCAAAACGGCCTTATGGTTCTGCATTGATGAACAATTCCATAACCAGTATTAAAAAACTCACATTATCGCATTTGCAAAATAACCTGAGCCTTGATTTTGCAGCTTTACGGTTCTCCAATCCGGATATGGTAGAATATGCTTACTTTTTAAAAGGACTTGATGACAGGTGGATTTATCTTAAAAAAAACAGGAAGGTTTTTTATACGGATCTTCAGCCGGGCACATACGAATTTCAGGTAAAAGCAGCTAACGAAAAAGGAGAATGGAATGAAGTCGTTACAAGCCTGGTAATAGAAATTACACCTCCGTTCTGGAAAAGTAATGTGGCGTATGTGTTGTACTTTTTAATAATATTGGGTATTCTTTATATTATATTCAGGTATAATAAAAAATACAATGAACAGAAGAACAAAGTTGTTTTTGAACAATTAGAGCACGAAAAGGATAAGGAAATATACCGGTCTAAAATTGACTTTTTTACCAACATCGCCCATGAGATAAGAACGCCGCTGACCCTGATTAAGTTACCCCTTGAAAAGATCCTGGGTATTGCAGATACTCATCCTTCGATTAAAGAAAAACTGCTTGCGATGGAAAAGAATACCGACCGCCTTATTCAATTAACCAACCAGTTACTTGATTTCAGGAAAACGGAAAATGAACATTACCGGCTGAGCTTTGTTAAAACCAACATCAGCAGTATGCTGCAGGATGTATACGAACGCTTTAAACCGGCTGCTGTTGAAAAGAGTAAAAACATGCAGATCCATCTGCCCCGCATACCATTGCAGGCTTATGTTGATCCTGAAGCGCTCACTAAAATTATAAGCAATCTTGTAGACAATGCTGTAAAGTATGCAGACCAGGATATAGCTATAAAACTACTGCCTTTCAACAGCGAGGATGAATACTTTACCATACAGGTGTTGAATGACGGGCTGATAACAGATGCAGCTTTAAGAGAAAAAATTTTTGAGCCTTTTTTCAGGATCCATTCGCATGAAAAGAAAGAAGGAGGTACAGGCATAGGGCTTGCTTTGTCCCGGTCGCTGACAGAGCTGCACAAAGGCACTCTTACGCTTACCGAATCTGATGATGGGAAAAATGTTTTTACCCTGCGGTTGCCCATCCACCAGGAACTGGAATTCAATCTTACGCAGGAAAAAGCGGAAGAACCCGCCCAGCAAAGTGATTTTTTTGCAACGCCGGAAGATCATTCAAAACCTAATATTTTACTGGTAGATGACAACCGGGAGATATTGTCATTTATTGCCGGAGAACTCACTGATAAATATTCTGTATATCTTGCTTCCAATGGCGCCGAAGCGCTTCGCATGCTTGAGGATAAAGCGATTCAACTGGTAGTAAGTGATATCATGATGCCGGTAATGGATGGATATGAGCTTTGCCAACGCATGAAATCAGATATTAAATTCAGCCATATTCCCATTATTTTACTTACTGCTAAAAACAGTATTCAATCAAAGGTAGAAGGACTTGAAGTGGGCGCCGAAGCCTATATAGAAAAGCCTTTTTCACAAGCATATCTTGAAGCACAAATTGCAAGTATGTTCCAGAACAGGGAAAGGATGATGCATTTTTTCAGCAATTCACCGCTGGTGCACATGCGATCCATGGCGCATTCAAAAGCAGACGAAAATTTTTTGGAGAAGCTGCAAAATGTAATACTGGATAATATTGACGATGCAGACCTGGATACTGAAAATCTGGCAAAGAATCTTAACATGAGCAGGTCTACCTTGTTTAGAAAGATAAAAGATCTTTCTAATCTTACACCCAATGAATTGATCAATCTCATCAGGCTAAAAAAAGCCGCTGAGTTGCTTAAAGATAAAAATCTCAGGGTCTATGAAGTTTCCTACATGGTAGGATATAAACATCCATCCAACTTCAGCAGGGATTTCAGCCGGCAGTTTGGCAAAAGTCCCGCTGATTTTGTAAAGAATCTTGATATAGCTGAATAAAAATATCTATGAACAAACAAAAACCGGATTTTGGAAATATTTTGCATCAGAGAGGGAACCGCCTCTTATTGTTTAATCGTTATCTTGGTCATCTATTATATTTATTAAATTGTACATTTTAATTGTTTGTAATGAAGTATACGTTTCTATTGATCGGCTTATTATCTGCTGCTGCATCTTTTGGTCAAACATCGTGGCAGCCTGTATCCGGGAAAATAATGACAGAATGGGCTGCGCAGGTAGATCCTGCCAACCCTTTGCCGGAATACCCGCGTCCGCAGTTAACCCGTAAAAGCTGGATAAACCTGAATGGATTATGGCAGTACAGTATTTTACCAAAACAGTCTGCAGACAACCAGCCAACATCATTCGACGGGAACATACTGGTGCCTTTTGCTGTAGAGTCTGCACTATCCGGCGTTGGCAAAACAGTAGGTAAAGACAGCGTGCTCTGGTACAAAAGAACAATAGAAATGCCCGCTGCATTCCGCAAAGGAAATGTGCTGCTTCATTTTGGCGCGGTTGACTGGGACAGCGAAGTATATATAAATGGCACTAAGGTAGGCTCGCACCAGGGTGGATATGATCCTTTTACTTTTGATATCACCGGCGCATTGAAAAAGGGAACCAAACAGGAGATCGCAGTAAAAGTATGGGATCCTTCTGACGATGGTCCCCAGCCACGTGGCAAGCAGGTAAAAAAACCGGAAGGTATCTGGTATACACCTGTTACAGGTATCTGGCAAACCGTTTGGCTGGAGAATGTTCCAAAAACATTTATCGCATCTACACAGCAAACACCTGATATAGATAATCAAACGATTACCGTTGAAGTAAAAACAGAAAACCTTCAGCCCGGCGATGAGATTGTAGTTACCGCGCTGGATGGCGGGCAGCAGGTAGCAACACAAACGCTTAAAGGCGAAAGTACAGCTACATTAAATATCAGCAACCCAAAGCTTTGGTGGCCCAATGATCCTTTTCTGTACGATCTTACAATTTCGGTTAACCGTAAGGGTAAGTCAATAGATGAAGTGGGCAGTTATTTTGGTATGCGCAAATCTTCCATGGCTAAAGATAACAACGGTATACAGCGCATGATGCTGAACAACCGGTTTGTATTTCAATACGGCCCGCTCGACCAGGGCTGGTGGCCTGATGGTTTGTATACTGCTCCTACAGATGAAGCGCTGAAGTTTGATATTGTTAAAACCAAAGAGCTTGGTTTTAATATGATCCGCAAGCACGTTAAAGTAGAGCCGGCACGTTGGTACTACTATTGCGATAAAGAAGGCATACTGGTATGGCAGGATATGCCAAGCGGCGATATGGGTGGCAATGCATGGGATATGCGTGCCGGGCAGATTTCAGGACGTAAGTTAGATAAAGACCGTACGCCCGAATCAGAAGCTATCTTCCGAAAAGAATGGAAAGCGATCATGGATGCCTGTTATAATTTCCCTTCTATAGTATCGTGGGTTCCGTTCAATGAAGCATGGGGCCAGTTTAAAACAAAAGAAATTGTAGAATGGACGATGCAGATGGACCCGACAAGGTTGGTTAACCAGTCGAGCGGCGGAAACTTTTTCAGTGTAGGGCCTATCATTGATATTCATCACTATCCCGATCCGCAAATGCCTTCACCCGAAGTATTTGGTGATAAGCAAATACTGATACTGGGCGAGTTTGGAGGCTTGGGTTTACCCGTTGAAGGACACACCTGGCAGGATACCAAAAACTGGGGCTATCAAAGCTTTAAGAATACCGATGAATTGTTTAACAGATATGCTGAATTCATCAACCGCCTGCCGGGCATGATCAAACTTGGCTTATCTGCAGCGGTATATACCCAAACAACCGATGTGGAAATAGAAACCAATGGCTTTTTTACTTACGACAGGAAAGTATTGAAGATACCTGTGGAAAAAGCGCAGCAGGTGCATAAGCAGTTGTATGAATAGTCAAAGCCCATCCCGGCCTTCTCAAAGCCCGCCTGAACGAATCATTCGGGCAGGGGGAGGAGGCCTAAGCACAGGGGCCAGCTTTTCGGAGCGGTTGAGTAAATGTATATAGCGCTTGAGTGCTGCCGGTAAAAACAAAGCACTCCTGCCCGTCACTGCGATCCCGCCCCGATGAAGATTTGAATTAAAAGAATATTACGGCGGGAGAGAAATCCGTTGGGTAATAGAACAAATGTTGAGCATCAGTACAAAGCTATGCAGATTTCTCCCTCGCAAACCAGTGATTAAACTATAGTGTCCGTGTTGGCTTAGTCGAAATGACGGTACACACATCACTGCGATTCCGTCCTGGTGAAAATTTGAATTAAAAGGCAAACTTGTTGATTGTTGCCGAACAGAATTATTATAGTAAAACGAAAGTTATGTTGTTTATTAAAAATATACGGTACCGTCTCTTTTCTTTAGAAGAAGGAAGGAGAGTCCGCACAGGAAGATGGATAAGCTTTCCTCTTCCTTTTTTTTTATTGTGCATGATCTTCTGTTCTTTACATTTACAGGCGCAGCAAACCTTCACCAACCCCCTCCTCCCTTCAGGTGCAGATCCATACTCTTTTTATAAAGACGGTTATTATTATTATACCAATACGCTTGGCAACAGGATCGGGTTATGGAAAACAAAACACCTGGCTGATCTGAAAAACGCGGAATACAAAACTATTTATACACCGCCTGAAGGCACGATGTATTCAAAGAGCCTGTGGGCGCCTCAAATTCAATTCATCAATAATAAATGGTACGCTTATTATGCCGCGGATGATGGAAAGAATGAAAACCATCGTATGTATGTGCTGGAAAATGCATCTGCCGACCCGATGAAAGGAGAGTGGATATTTAAAGGAAAAATTGCTGATCCATCTGATAAATGGGCGATTGACGGCGATGTATTTGAATACAAAAAACAATGGTATATGATATGGAGCGGCTGGGAAGGTGATGTGAACGGTCAGCAGAACATTTATATCGCGAAACTGAAAAACCCGTGGACGATAGACGGGAACAGGGTTTGTATTTCCAAACCAACCTACGATTGGGAAACACACGGCGACCTGAATGACGCCAATAATCCTCCGCATGTAAATGTGAATGAAGGCCCGCAGGCTTTAATGAATAAGGGTCAATTGTTCATCATATTTTCAGCAAGTGGCTGCTGGACGGATTTTTATGCATTAGGGGTTTTGAAGTTTGAAGGAACGGATAATTTATTGGATACATCGGCATGGAAGAAACATCCTGTTCCCGTTTTTAAGCAATCTAAAGAGAAGGGCGTGTATGCACCCGGGCATAATTCATTTTTCAAATCGCCGGATGGTACGGAGGACTGGATTTTATATCATGCCAATGACCAGCCGGGGTTGGGATGTGGGAAATTCCGTTCGCCAAGAGCCCAAAAATTTTCGTGGAACAGCGATGGATTTCCCGTATTTGGTGAACCGGTAAAAACCGGTACGGCACTGGCAATACCATCGGAGAAGAAGTAGAAGAAGCCCATCCCGTCTTCCCAAAACCTATAAGGTTTGCCGGGCAGCATTCCAGCGCTGCAAACCTTATAGGTTTAAACACGTGCAAGAGCTTGAGTAAAAGCTGTACATTGATATGCAGTACAAGCAAGCCTGCCCGGATGGTACAGGCTGGTGTGGCAAGGACCGATGATATATAATATGCAGTTGGCTTCAAAAAATATATACAATAATTAATGCGCCATATATGAAGAAAATATTTTCACTCAGCATTTTTTGCTTTTTTCTGTCGCAGGTATCGTCGCAAAGTTTCCGCGCACCAGCTTATCCGTTGATCACACACGATCCCTATTTCAGCATATGGTCATTTACCGATCAGGTAAATGCTTCCCCAACCAAACACTGGACGGGCAAGGACCAACCGCTGATTGGCATCCTGAAGGTGGATGGAAAATTTTATAAATTTTTGGGAGATATTGAAAAAGTATATGATGCTGTTGTTCCGGCTTCTGATGAAAAACCCTATGATATGATGTATATAGAGACGGAACCCCAGGGCAACTGGACTACCATCAACTATGATGATAAAGACTGGCAGAAGGGCGCCGCGCCATTTGGCGATGATGGATCAGGAGTGAAAACTTTGTGGAAGTCGCATGATATATGGGCCCGCCGCACTTTTGATATAAGCGAGCTGACAGCGGATAAGCTTTTCTTAAAGCTTCATCATGATGATAACGTGGAAGTATACCTGAACGGGCAAAAAGTATATGAACACACCGGGTGGACTAACAAATTTATATACCTGCCGGTTAGTGAGGAAATAAAAAACAAACTGATGAAAGGTAAAAATGTATTGGCGATACATGTTGTTAATACTGCCGGTGGTGCATGGCTGGATGCAGGTATAGTTAAAGAGGCAAAAAATACCACCAGCAGACTGTTACAGCAGGCTGAACACAAAAATGTAACTATTGATGCTACTCAAACTACCTATACCCTCACCTGTGGCCCCACAGACCTGGAACTTGCCTTTACTTCTCCGTTGCTGGCAAAAAATATTGATCTGCTGGCCAGACCGGTTTCTTATGTGTCGGTAAAAGTTAAATCAAATGATGGAGCCCCGCATGATGCTTCATTATACTTTGGCGCATCTACCTCGCTTGCAGTAAATGCCAGCTCGCAAACAGTGGTAGCCAACGGCTATACTTCGGATCAACTGAGCATATTGAAAGCAGGAACTAAAGAACAGCCTGTTCTGCAAAAGAAAGGAGATGATCTGCGTATTGACTGGGGCTATATGTATGTGGCATTGCCTGCTAAAGACAGGGCTGTTCAATATATCACGCCTGCTAAAAGTGCATTCAATGCTTTTTTAAATGATACTTATCGTTTCAATACCGGTTCTGTAGAAGGTACCCAGCTTATGCTGAATTCTGTAATTTCCCTGGGAAGAGTGGGGAATGAAGTAGTGAACAAGATCATGATGATCGGGTATGATGATCTTTATTCCATACAATATTTCGGGCAGAATCTTTTGCCCTGGTGGAAAGACGGGAAGAATACCACGATAGAAAAAGAACTGTCAAAAGCATATACTGATTATGGCCAGATAATTATAAGATGCAAAGAGTGGAACACTAAATTGTATAATGACGCCTTAAAAGCAGGCGGTGAAGAATATGCCCGTTTATGCGTGCTCGCCTACCGGCAAAGTATAGCCGCACATAAGCTGGTAAAAAGTCCGCAGGGAGAGTTATTATTCATGTCAAAAGAGAATTATAGCAATGGTTCAATAAACACAGTGGATATAACTTATCCTTCTGCACCGCTGTACCTGGCATATAATCCTGAATTGCTGAAAGGGATGTTGAATGGTATATTCCATTACAGCGAAAGCGGTAAATGGGCAAAGCCATTCGCAGCGCATGACCTGGGAACATATCCTTTAGCAAACGGGCAAACCTACGGAGAAGATATGCCGGTGGAAGAAGCCGGCAATATGGTCATTCTCACTGCTGCTATTGCCAACGTGGAAAAGAATGCAAAGTATGCTGAAAAGCATTGGGCTACTTTAACTACCTGGGCAAACTATTTGCTTAAGGAAGGTTTTGATCCGGCCAATCAATTGTGCACAGATGATTTTGCAGGCCATCTGGCACGTAACGCTAACCTTTCGGTGAAGGCAATTGTGGCATTAGGTTCTTATGCTAAACTGGCTGAGCAACTGGGTAAGAAAGATACGGCTGAGTTCTACAGGAAAAGTGCTGCTGGAATGGTAACCCAATGGATGGAACTGGCAAATGACGGTGACCACTATGCGCTCACTTTTGATAATAAAGGAACCTGGAGCCAGAAATATAATTTGGTTTGGGATAAAATTTTAGGATTGAAACTTTTCCCCAAAGAAGTATACGATAAGGAAATTAAATACTATCTCACCAAACAAAATAAATACGGGTTGCCATTAGATAGCCGTAAAACATATACCAAATCAGACTGGATTATATGGACAGCTACTTTGGCAGATAACAGTAATGATTTTACAGCGCTGGTTAAACCTGTGTATGATTATATAACAGGTACGCCAACACGTGTGCCGATGAGCGACTGGTATGAAACCACAGACGGAAAGCAGGTTGGCTTCCAGGCGCGAAGTGTGGTGGGTGGATATTTTATGAAACTGTTGGAGAAGCTATAAATACGGGGAGAGGATTTTACCGTGCCGGGCGCCATGCAGGCATTTAAATTCCCGGGGGGATTGCTGTTGCAGGTTTTGTCAATGAGGCATTTGGTAAGTATATTACATCCCCATTTACCTAATGGTAAACCGACAAGAATGAAGATGTGAATAAATTATTTTTTAAGATAACGGTTAACAAAAGGTGATGGTAGCGTAAAAGAGTGTAATTATAATTTGATTTGATAAGGAGTATACAATGGAATTAAATAAGTACAACATTGAACTGATTAAAGAAAATTTTCAGCAGCTTTTTGGAACGGAACCTTTGCTGGTACGTTCACCCGGACGTATTAACATTATTGGGGAACATACCGATTATAATGAAGGCTTTGTGTTACCGGCTGCCATTGATAAGGCTGCGTATGTAGCCGTGGCTAAAAGGGAAGATAACAATATCCACCTGTATGCACGATCGTTCCGGGAGGAGTATACGTGCAGCTTAACCGCTTTATCTCGCAGAAAAACGTGGACGGATTATGTACTGGGCGTAGTGGATCAGCTTTTGATCAAAGGACATAATATAACGGGCTTTAATCTTGTGCTCGATGGTGATATCATAATTGGGGCAGGACTTTCTTCATCGGCTGCGGTAGAATGCAGTGTGATCTATGCGCTGAATACATTGTTTGAGCTTGGGCTACCCAAAATGGAAATGGTGAAGCTGGCGCAGGCGGCCGAACACAGCTTTGCAGGCGTTAAGTGCGGGATTATGGATCAGTTTGCGTCTATGTTTGGGAAAAAAGGGCATGCTATACAGCTAGATTGCCGTAGCCTGGAGTACAACTATATTCCTTTGCATATGGAAGGTATCAGTGTGCTGCTGCTGAATTCCAATGTATCTCATTCGCTGGCTTCGTCGGAGTACAATACCCGCCGTGAGCAATGCGAACAGGGAGTGGGTTGGGTAAAGGAATTTGTTCCTGAAACTGTTTCGCTCCGGGATGTAACGCTCAACATGCTCGACCGGTACGTTTTGCCCAAAGATGCTTTGATCTATAAGCGGTGTAAATATGTAGTGGAAGAAAATATACGATTACAGGCCGCCTGTGATGATTTAAAGAAGGGCGATATACATTCGTTAGGAGAAAAAATGTTTCTTACGCATAACGGGTTGAGCAAGGAATATGAAGTAAGTTGTAAGGAAATAGACTGGCTGGTAAATTACGTTAGCAACAACTCCGCTGTTTTGGGCGCCAGGATGATGGGGGGAGGCTTTGGAGGCTGCAGTATTAATCTTGTAAAAGAGAAAGCAATAGACAATCTTGTAGAGGATATTAGTAAAAAGTACAAAGAAGCCACCGGCTTAACACTGGATGCTTACGTAGTACAGATAGAAAATGGTACAGGGAAAATGTTGAACTGACAAAGTAAAACTTAAACATAAAACAATCTCGTATGATCATAGACTATAAAAATCTTATAACAGCAACAGGACTTGTGTTGCTGACAGCAGCCTGTAACCAGCCCGCAAACGAACCGGGAACTACGGAAGCTGCGGAGCAGGAAGCAAATACGGTTACAGCCTGCGTGGGTTCACTTGACCGCAAAGATTTCCAGGATACAATAGACGGGAAATCTTCTGATCTGTACGTGCTTAAAAACAGCAATGGCGCATGTGCAGCCATTACCAGTTATGGCGGCAGAATTGTAAGCCTGGTAGTGCCCGACAAAGACGGGAAACCTACCGATGTGAGCGTAGGATTTAAAACAGTGAAAGAGTACCAGGGGCCCGGCGATGCTTACTTCGGCGCTTTGATCGGCAGGGTGGGTAACCGCATTGCCAAAGGAAAATTTTCACTGGACGGTAAAGAGTATACACTGGCAACGAATAATGGACCTAATTCGCTACATGGCGGTATCAAAGGATTCCAGGCGGTAGTTTGGAATGCCGTGCAATCCAATGATTCAACACTTTCATTGTCGTATGTATCAAAAGATGGCGAAGAAGGGTATCCGGGTAATCTTACAGTGAATGTAGTATATACACTCGGTGCTGATAACGCTGTTAAGATTGATTACAAAGCAACCACTGATCAAAAAACGGTTGCTAATCTCAGCAACCATACCTATTTTAATTTAAATGGAGAAGGCAGCGGAACTATTCTTAACCATCTTGTGCAGATCAACGCGGATAAGTATACGCCGGTTGATGCAACGTTGATCCCAACAGGTAAACTGGAGCCTGTAGCGGGAACGCCCTTTGATTTTACAAAGCCCGCAGCTATTGGCGCAAGATTGGATACCAATGTCAACCAGCAATTGAAAAACGGCGGAGGGTATGATCACAATTTTGTATTGAATGATGCAGGGACTTCATTGCACCAGGCCGCACAGGTAACCGGCGACCAGTCCGGCATTGTGATGGATGTATTTACTACCGAGCCGGGACTGCAGTTTTATATCGGTAATTTTATGAGCGGTAAAAGTAGTTTTAAAAGCGGCGCTAAGGATGACTATCGTACGGCATTTTGTATGGAAACACAGCATTTTCCCGATGCGCCCAATCAAAAAAATTTCCCATCCATCGTATTGGAGCCCGGTAAGGAATATACATCAACAACCATATATAAGTTCGGGGTGAAGAAGTAGCTGATAGCTGAAACCTATAAGGTTTGTAGCGCATCAATGCAGCCCGGCAAACCTTATAGGTTCATCAACTTCGCCCCTCCACCTTTTAACAATACAACAATGAAAAAACGATTGTACTTATCATTTATTTGCGCAGCGGCTTTATTACTGCAATACTGCAACACCAGCAGCACAGATAAAGAAGCAGCGGCGGATGCAAATACAGCTTCTGCCGTTAAAGAAAGAACCATCTGGACAAAAGAAGAAGCCAATGCCTGGTATGCCAAACAAGCATGGCTGGTAGGTTGCGATTTTTTACCGAGCACTGCCATCAACCAGTTAGAAATGTGGCAGGCGGAAACTTTTGATACCACTACTATTAACCGTGAGTTAGGCTGGGCAGCAGCAACAGGAATGAATACGGTTCGTGTATACCTGCATGATTTATTATACCAGCAGGATTCCACAGGTTTTTTACAGCGCATGGATGTGTTTTTGCAAATAGCGGCCAGGCATGGCATCAAACCATTGTTCGTGTTATTCGATTCTGTTTGGGATCCTTATCCAAAGCCGGGCAAACAGCGCGACCCCAAGCCCGGCGTACATAATTCCGGCTGGGTGCAGAACCCCGGCAAAGAAGCATTGCTGGATAATACACAGTATCCACGCCTGGAACAGTATACCAAAGCAGTAGTAGCAAAATTTGCAAATGACGATCGTGTACTTGGCTGGGATGTTTGGAACGAACCGGAGAACATGAATAATGAACATTACAGGAAAATGGAATCGCCTGATAAGCCAAAAATTGTTGAAGGATTGCTGAAGCAGGTTTTCGAATGGGCAAGATCAGTAAATCCACAACAACCCCTAACAGCTGGCTTATGGGATGGCGACTGGTCTTCGCCTGAAAAGCTGAAATCAATTGAAACCCTAATGATAGAGCAGTCTGATGTCATTTCTTTTCATAACTACGAAGACAGTACCTCTTTCGAGAAAGATATACAGGACCTGCAACGCTATGGTAAGCCCTTGCTTTGTACAGAGTATATGGCAAGAGGAAACAACAGCACCTTCCAGGGATCATTGCCCATTGCAAAAAGATACAATGTAGCTGCATACAACTGGGGACTGGTGGATGGAAAATCGCAAACCAAATATGCCTGGGATAGCTGGAAAAAAGCATATACCGGTGAACCGCCTGTATGGTTTCATGATATATTCAGGAAGGACGGAACGCCCTATATACAGGCTGAGGTGGATCTAATTAAGAAATTAACAGGCAAATAATCAACGGGGACCTGCTGTGCGTGGCGTCTTCGACCTGCTGTGCGTGGCGTCTTCGACCTGCTGTGCGTGGCGTCCTCGCCGCGCACAGGCCTGTTGTCGCCTCTGGCGACATACATGGTCGCCAGAGGCGACAACAATGGCATACGAGGCGAAGACGCCTCGCATAGCAGTGACGCCTCGCATAGCATTGATTTAATTCAAAAATAATTGATATACCCCTGTTACAATGAAGGCAATCCCAACTAATCCAAAAATCAACCTTCCTGTCATCTCCGACTGTTTTGTATCTACATAAAAATCTGACGGATCGTTCCTGTTATAGTATACGGTAACCTTATTACCATCTCTATATTGTCCTTTATAAAATACCCGGAAATCCTGCTTCATGGTTCCCGTGATCCATTCATGTTTTTCTGTCAGAAAGCGTATTGTTATTGTATCTTTTACCGATGAAGAATGATCAGGCGTATTAAAAGACCATTGAGCATTATTTTCAGAACCCTGTTCAAATACAATTCCTTCAACGCAAATACCTGTTTGTTTCAGCTTGCTGTTTTTTGATTCCCAAAGAATCGAGAACGACAGGAAAACAATGCCAATAAGTAAGAAAATATACGGGTAATAGTCAGCAAAGAAGTTTTGATCCACGGTTACAGGTTTTCCGTATAAAAGTAGCTTTTTTAAAGGAGCCGGGGATGTTGCACAGAAAGGTTTCCACTCCATTAAAAAGATGGAACCTTTATAATAAGGAGATATCTATGAAGTTTGTAAGAATGGAGAAGAATTGGTACTATATTGTGAATACATACAAATCCTCAAAAAGCCTATCCCGGACTATTAAATAAATAAACATACATCATGAAGCATTGTGTTCCCTTTTTGTTTTTTGTATTCCTGCAGGCTTGTTCTGCAAATCATCCCCAACAGGAAGTTGACCTGGCAAAACCCTCCCCGCAGCAGTATACATGGCATGAACAGGAACGCATTATGTTCATTCACTTTGGAATGGCTACCTGGCAGGGAAGGGAATATGATAATTTCAGCACTGATCTTTCCAGCGTTAATCCATACAAGATCAATACTGATGACTGGTGTAAGGTAGCGCAGTCTTTCGGCGCAAAGCAAATTGTTTTTGTAGCCAAGCATGTTGGCGGCTTTTGCTGGTGGCCAACGGAAACAACAGATTATAATGTTAAGCATACTGCCTGGAAAGAAGGCAAAGGAGATCTTGTAGCTGAAATTTCGGCCTCCTGTAAAAAATATGGATTGAGGCTGGGGTTGTATTTATACCCGGGCGACGACAAATGGGGTGCCGGGCTTGGCAGCGGTGGCCGTACAAACGATCCTTCCAAACAGGAGGCCTACAATAAGATTTACAGGCAGCAGCTTACCGAACTGCTCACCAACTATGGAACAATAACGGAAGTATGGTTCGACGGAACCTGTGTGATTGATGTAAAGGACATCCTGGAAGCACATGCCAAAGAAGCCGTGATCTTCCAAAGTCCGCAGGCAACCATCAGGTGGGTGGGTAACGAAGAAGGCTATGCGCCGTATCCGGCCTGGAACAGCCTGAACAGCGCCGATCTGCAAACCGGCGTGTCCACTGCTGTTCAGGGAGACCCTGACGGAGATGCATGGGCGCCCCTTGAATGCGATGTGCCGTTGTATAATCATAACTGGTTCTGGGCTCCTGCCAACGAAGCAAAGCGGCGCAGTGTAAATGAGCTGATGAAAATATACTACAGGTCTGCCGGCCGCGGAGCCGTAATGTTACTGAATGCTACCCCTGATACGCTCGGCGTAATACCTGCCGGGGATGTTTCCCGGTTCGCTGAATTAGGAAAGGAAATTGAAAGAAGGTTTTCCGCCCCATTGAAATCCGTAACAGATATAAAAGGGAATGAAGCCATTATTTCGTTTGATGCCCCCACACCTGTCAACCATATTGTTACCATGGAAGATTACCGGGAAGGCGAGCGCATAAGAGCGTACAATATTGAAGGATGGATGGACAATGAATGGAAATTATTGTATTCCGGGTCTTCCGTCGGGAGAAAGAAAATTGATTTTTTTAAGGACGTAACGGTATCAAAAATAAAACTGACAATAACAAAGTCTGCAGCAACGCCGCTCATTCGTTCGCTCACTGCCTACCATATAACAGGTACGCCGGAGCTTTTTGAAGAAGACAAAAAGCCTTTATCCGACTGGCGGTACCTGAATACCTGGATGCCGGATATGTTCAGGAACGGGAAGCTTGATATTAATATTAACCTCACGTCTTATATACCTGTTCCGGGTCAATATGAGATCAGGATCAAGCCGGATGACGATACGTTCTTTGTAAAAGTAGCGCAGGCCGAACTATGGTACGATGGGGAAAAAGCACTTGATGAATTTGTTACCATTAAAGACAGCGCTGTATTGATCAACCGTACCGCCCAGGTTACTAATGAAACAAGTATTATACTAAAAATGACACTGTCGGCAGCAGATAGCGTTAAAAGCTCCGGTGGTATTTCTTTCAGAAAAACACCATAAATAATCCTTCTTTTTAAAAGTGGAACAAAATTTTTATTGATTATCAACTAATTACAAAGGATCGTTCAAAAAATAGTTCTATTAATTGTAGGAATGAATGTTTATTCCACCTACCTTTGCGCTCCAATTTTAAACCAGGATATTATCGGGATGGCGATAAATCCGCCCTCCGGAAGGAGGAAAAAACGCAAAAGAATGAGCAAATTACATTTCACTACCAAACATGCGAACGAGGCTACCGTGCAACATAACTGGTATGTTGTAGACGGCACCAATCAAACCGTGGGTCGCATGTGCGCCCGCATAGCGGCTGTGCTGCGGGGCAAAAACAAGCCTTATTTTACTCCCAATGTTGATTGCGGAGATTATGTTGTGATCATCAATGCCGATAAGGTAAAGTTCACAGGCAACAAGCTGGAAGACAAAACCTACATCAACTTTTCGGGCTACCCGGGCGGTAAAAAAGAAGAAACAGCGAAAAACCTGCTGGGTCGTCGTCCTGAAGTGGTGCTGGAAAGAGCTATTAAAGGGATGCTTCCTAAAAACCGTTTGGGTCGCAAGGTCTACAAAAAATTATTTGTGTATGCCGGGGCAGAACATCCTCACGCAGCGCAACAACCAAAAGAACTTAAATTTTAATTAGTAAACTGCTAATAGCGGTTTCGCTAATAGCCCAAAGCTTAATATAAATGGAAAAGCAAAAAAATGGCGTTGGTCGTCGTAAAGAAGCAGTGACAAGGGTGTTTCTTTCAAAAGGAAACGGAACCATCACTATAAACGAAAAAGACTACAAACAATATTTTTCACTCATCTACCTGCAGAACCAGGTGGAGCTTCCTTTAAAAACGATCGAATCTTTAGACAAGTTCGACGTGAAGATCAACGCTACCGGCGGTGGTATTAAAGGACAGGCGGAAGCCGCCAAGCTCGGTATTGCACGTGCATTACTGGAGGTAAGCGCCGACTATCGCCCCGCATTAAAAGCTGCCGGCTTGCTGATGCGTGATCCCAGAGGTGTTGAACGCAAGAAATTCGGTAAAAAGAAAGCAAGAAAGAGCTTCCAGTTCAGCAAGCGTTAGTCTTTATCAAATTTTATTCATCAAATTATTCAAATCAATAAAATGGAAAATAGCACTTCATTGCAACAGCAATTACTGGAAGCCGGTGTACATTTCGGTCACCTGCGTAAGAAGTGGAACCCCAAAATGTTGCCTTATATTTTCGCTGAAAAGAAAGGTATACATATTATAGACCTCAACAAAACCGTTGAAAATCTGCAGGAAACAGCAGCGGCATTAAAAAACATCGCTAAAAGCGGTAAAAAAATAATGTTTGTTGGCACCAAAAAGCAGGCGAAGGAAATCGTTACCGAATGCGCCAGGCGTATTAACATGCCTTATGTTACGGAAAGGTGGCTGGGTGGTATGCTCACCAACTTTAACACCGTACGTAAGAGCGTTAAAAAAATGCAGAGCATTGAAAAGATGCTGAACGACGGTACATTCGACAGCATTACTAAAAAAGAAAGACTGACGCTTACACGCGATAAAGAAAAAATGGAGAAAGTATTGGGCGGTATCGCTCAACTGGGACGTGTTCCTGCCGCTTTGTTCATTATTGATATCGGGCATGAGCATATTGCACTGGCTGAAGCAAAACGCCTGGGCATTACTACTTTTGGCATGGTAGATACCAACTGCGACCCTAATAAAGTTGATTTCTCTATTCCTGCAAATGATGATGCTACCAAATCAATCGCCATCATTACCAATTATATTACCGCTGCTATTGCCGAAGGTTTGGCAGAACGCCAGAACGAAAAAGCAGAAGAGGAAACAGAAGAAGAGGTAGTAGAAAAGGGACCTCGTTTTGATATTGATGAGGCCGGTAATGAAAGAGAAAAAAGCGGACGAGGCGGACGAGGGCCTGGTGCAGGTAGTGGAAGATCTGGTGCAGGTGGCGGACAGGGCAGAAGGCGTACACCCGCAGGTGGCGGACCCCGCAGATCTGGTCCTGGCGGCGGAAAATAAGTGGAGTGGTTAGAAAGCCTGAGTTTTTAATTATTTAAAAAGAACGACATGTCTACAGTAACTATAACAGCAGCGGATATAAATAAACTGCGCCAAATGACCGGCGCGGGTATGATGGATTGCCGCAAGGCACTTACAGAAACCAATGGTAATTTTGAAGAAGCGATTGACTGGTTGCGTAAAAAAGGCGCGAAGGTTGCAGCATTGCGCGGTGACCGTGAAGCGAAGGAAGGGGTAGTGATTGCACAAACTACTGCAGACAATACAACCGGAATTGCAGTATGTATCAGTTGCGAAACAGACTTTGTGAGTAAGAACACAGACTTTGTGGCATTTGCTAAAAGCATTGCCGACGCTGCGATTGAAAGCAATGTGAAAAGCGCGGAAGAGCTGAACAATGTATCTATCAACGGGGCAAAAATATCAGATCTTGTAAACGATAAGTTGGCCAGCATCGGCGAAAAAATCGGTATCAGCAAGTTTGAGCGGGTAGATGCTCCTTATGTAGCATCGTATATTCATGGTGCATACCGTATTGGTGTGCTGGTAGGATTAAACAAAGCGTCGGATGAGGCCGGTAAAGATGTGGCTATGCAGATCGCGGCTATGAACCCTGTAGCGGTTGATCCTGAATCTGTAGCGGCTGACGTGGTAGCACGTGAAAAAGCAATCGTTACCGACCAGATCAAAAATGATCCTAAAATGGCTGGTAAGCCCGATGCGATGATTGAAAAAATTGCCGAAGGTAAGCTGAACGCCTTCTTTAAAGAAAACACACTGGTAGCACAGCCCTTTGTAAAGGACAATGGCAAAACAGTAGGTGATTTCCTGAAAGCTGTAGATGCCGGTTTAAAAGTTACCGAATTTAAAAGAGTAGCTTTAGGATAAGCAAACAATCCACTTTTAAATAATGAATCCCGGTAGAATTTTTTTACCGGGATTTTTATGTTTTATCGCAATTGCTTTGTATCCACTCTCGAAGGTGTGTCTTCACCGCTTATTATAGTACGTGCGCTCAACGCTATCGCTTTAATGATCTCCGTCATATTCTTCAGGTCGAGTGTTTCAATCTCATCTCCCTGCGTATGATAAAAAGGTTCACTGTCCATTTTAGAGGTTGAAATAGTATGCGCCGGCACTCCGAGCCTGGCTAGTGTGGCATTATCTGAGCGATAAAACAATTGCTGATCCGGATATGGATCGGGATAAAATGTAAAGCCGGTGCCTTCCAGGCTCTTTTCCAGTATCTTTCCCATATCCGTTTTTTCATAACCTGTTATATATGCTGAGTTTTTCCCCCATTTACTGTCGGTGCCTATCATTTCAATATTGAACATGGCCATTACCTTTCCGGGGTTGAACTGTTTGCTGAAGTACTGAGACCCAAATCCACCGATCTCTTCGGCAGTAAAAGCGGCAAATATGATAGTGCGTTCGTTGTTTTTGATTTTCGAAAAATACCTGGAAAGCATTATTACGGCGGTAGTGCCTGCAGCATCGTCGTTAGCGCCGTTGAAGATAGTGTCTCCATCCTTGTCTGCTTCGCCAATGCCCAGGTGGTCGTAATGCGCTGAAAAGATCACGTATTCCCCTTCCCTTCCCGCAGACCGGCCTTTTCCGGGAAGCATGCCAACTACATTTTTCAATTTTTTTTCTGAAATGGTTTGCTGAACAGAAATGGAATACGTTCCGGGCACTTTTCCTGCCAGCACAAACACGATGCTTATGTCCGACTGAAAGCTCTCGCGCTTAAACCTCAACAGGTTGTCAAAATTTTTCGAATGTGCCGTATCAACCCACACAACATAATTTTTGCCTGAGCTGATATACGCATACGCTTTATTGAACAAGCGGTCGCCCGCTTCAATTGTTCCTGTTTCATACCCTGACCTTTCGTTTATTTCCAGGGTGCCTTTTGTGCTAAGGGCTACTATATCAGATGAACTGATCGTATTACCATCTACGTTACCATTTACAGTTGTTTGCGTTGCTTCCACCAGTGCAAACTCCTGGAAATAACCATTGTTCCCCTGTAAGGGAGTAAGCCCCGCTTTTTTAAATTCCGTGGCAATAAAATCAGCAGCTTTGTCAATGCCGGGCGTAAAAGTGGCTCTCCCCTCCATATCATCTGCCGATAATTTTTTCTCTATTTTCCGTACTGCTTTTTCTTTTACTATTTTGTTGATCTTTTGAGCCTCCGCATTCAGTATAAGCAGCAATGCCAGTGCAGGCAGCATTATTTTTTTCATATATCCGGTTTATTGGGTTGCAAGGTACAGGTTGCAGGTTTCGGGTTTATAATTTGAGCCTTAAAACTATAAACAACAAACTATAAATTTCAAATCATCACAAGCTCATCATCTCCTTAAACTTCACCGCCTGCCTCCTGCTTACTTCAATTTTTTCACCACCTTTTATTTCAAGCAGCAGTCCACCATTAAAATAAGGTTCTACCCGTTCTATCATACGCAGGTTTACAATATGCTTCCTGTTCGCCCTGAAAAAAATTTTATCATCCAACCGCTCTTCCAGCGCGTTCAACGATTTTAGTATAAGCGGCTTGTGTGTGCCAAAAAATACTTTCGCGTAATTGCCAACACTTTCAAAAAGCCGTATTTCATTCAGCTTTACAAACCAGCACCGTTCCCCGTCCTTTACAAATACCTGGTCATTTTCTCCCAATATTCCCCTGTTGGTGGCAGATACGCCGTTAACAGGTGTAAGAGGAGTAGAAATGTTTTCTTTTTCTTCTATATACTCCAGCTTTTGTAATGCATCCGCCAGCCTTTTAGGCTCAACCGGTTTAAGCAGGTAATCCAGCGCGTTTACTTCAAATGCTTTTAAAGCATATTCATCATATGCTGTAGTGAATATCACCTGGGGAAGCCTGTCGAGCTCCGTTAAAAGATCAAAGCCGGTTTTCCCGGGCATTTGTATATCCAGGAAAACAAGATCGGGCGCCATATGTTCGATCTTTTCTATTCCTTCGTTGGCATTAGCGGCTTCCGCTATTACTTCTATTTCAGGATGATCCTGCAGAAGCTTCTTTAATTCGCTCCGCGCCAGCCTTTCGTCATCAATAATAATTGCTTTTTTAGTCATACTTGTACAGTTTATCTCATGTTGTTTACCGGCATTACCACCTTCGCCTCTACCATATTACCAGGTATATCTTTAATTTCAAAGGTAGCTTTTTGTCCAAACAGCAGGTTCAGCCTGTCCTGTGTGCTCTGTAAGCCAAAACCAATATGATCCGCATGCCCGTTTAAAATACCACTGTTGCGGATAATGATCTCGTGATGACCGCCCACAAAGTCGGACGAAATAAAAACAGTGCCGCCATTTACCTGTTTGCTGATGCCGTGCTTAATGGCGTTTTCCGCAAGCGTTTGCAGCATCATAGGTGGAATAGGCTGGCTGAGCGTATCTTCATCAATATCAAAATCAACTTTCAACCTTTCTTCAAACCGCATTTGTTCCAGCGCCAGGTAATCTCTCACAATATTCAGCTCCTGTTCCAGCGGAACCGTTTCCAGTTTTTCAGTTTGCATGCTGCTCCTGAGTATATTGCTCAATTCGGTAATCGCCCTCCTGGCACGTTCAGGATTTTCGTCTACCAGGGCGCGTATGCTATTAAGCGAATTAAAAATAAAATGCGGGTTGATATGCGATTTGATGGTTTTGAGCTCCAGCTCTTTTACCAGCGACTGCAGCCGGAAGGTATCTACTTCCTGCTTTTTATTTTTCTGGAAATAATGATATACATAATAGATCAGGAGCCAAACCATCAGGAACAGGCTGCTATCGAAAGTACGCAATACCACCCTGTCAATAAAAGGCGCTTTGGTTTCGGGATTTACTTCCGACAGGTTAAACCATTCGAACAGGCTCAGCGAACAAAGTGAATAAATAAGACTGGCGGTTACCAGGCTAAAAAAAAGGCGCGTAATGATCTTTTCTATGGGAAGCACCAGCCACTTTTTCCGGATGATCACATTACGCAGCAGGTGTGTAATAGGAATACCCAGGGCAAGAACGATCAGTAAGCGAATGATCATCTTCGCAGTGATCTCCTGCCCATAAGTATAGGCAAAGAAAATGTTAGCCAGTCCGAACACCCCCCAGCCGAAAATCTGGCACCACCAGTATCTTGATATATTTAATTGCATGTTCAAATGTAGGTGGAAGCTAGCTGCCCCTGGTTTTTGTTTTTTGGAAATATTGGTATACATAATAAGCATAATAGGCCAGTATCCAGATAATAAAAATTATGCTTTTACTGAAAGCAAGCCGTATTACCCTGCTTATAAAAGGCGCCCTGATCTCACGATTCATTTCCGACAGGTTGAACCATTCAAAAAGACTGACCAGGCTGAGTGAATAAATAAAGATAGCAGCAACAATGCTTACAAAAAGCCGGATAATGATTTTTTCCGCGGAAAGCATCAACCATTTTCTTTCGATAATGATATTACGAAGCAGGTGCGTAACAACAATTCCTACTGTTACTGCCATGAGTATGCGGGTAATGAGTTTCCCGGTAATCTCCTGCCCGTAAATACGTGCGAATAAAACATTCACCAGCCCAAACAGCCCCCAGCCGAAAATCTGGCAGCACCAATATCCTGATACATTTATGCGCATATTCAAATCTAAACAATTCCCCTGCTTACCAAAAATATTGTGTTACTAATGGCTGTATAACGTGCCTGGCGGTGTGGGCTTCTGCATTGCCGGTTGTTATGTTACTGATAATCAATTAATAGCAATAACAGCCCGGTTTCACGAATAACTTGAAAAGGCATGAATTTTATGTATTAAATTTGTCGCTTAACAAAGTTACATGGAAATAACACCGGGCCCCCTGCTGCGGCAGATCAACAGTCCTGATGATCTCAAAAAATTAAGTAAAGAACAATTACACCAGGTGTGTGATGAGCTCAGGCATTACATTATTGATGTTGTGAGTGTACATGGCGGTCATTTTGGAGCCAGCCTGGGTGTGGTAGAACTTTCCGTAGCGCTTCACTATGTGTTCAATACTCCTTACGACCAATTGGTGTGGGACGTGGGGCACCAGGCGTATGGACATAAAATCCTTACCGGCCGTCGCGATAATTTTCATACTAACCGAAAATACAATGGATTAAGTGGCTTTCCCCGCAGGGCCGAAAGCGAGTACGACAGCTTTGGTGTAGGTCATTCTTCTACTTCTATTTCAGCGGCATTGGGTATGGCTATGGCAGCCAAGTATAAAGGAGAAAATCGCAAGTCTGTTGCGGTTATTGGCGATGGAGCCCTTACCGCTGGCCTGGCCTTTGAAGGAATGAATCACGCAGGCGTTGCAGACGCGGATATGCTGATCGTTTTGAACGACAACTGCATGAGCATAGACCAGAATGTGGGAGCTCTGAAAGAATATCTTACCGATATTACTACTTCGCAAACCTATAATAAGTTAAAGGATGATATATGGAACGCGCTGGGCAGGCTGCCCGTGGGGAAAAGATTTACCCGCGAAATGGCAAGTAAGCTGGAACACAGCATCAAAGGATTTATCAGTAAAAGCAGTAACCTTTTTGAGGCGTTGAAGCTTCGTTATTTTGGCCCCATAGACGGGCATAATATTACCAAGCTGGTAGATGTGCTGCAGGATCTTAAAAAAATTCCAGGACCCAAGCTTTTACACATACTAACGGTAAAGGGTAAGGGTTATTCGC
This sequence comes from Chitinophagaceae bacterium, assembly GCA_019638595.1. Taxonomy (GTDB): domain Bacteria; phylum Bacteroidota; class Bacteroidia; order Chitinophagales; family Chitinophagaceae; genus Agriterribacter. Next base: position 266,919 of record JAHBTJ010000002.1, on the reverse strand, counting down.
TGGCCGAGCAGGATCAAACCAAATGGCATGCGCCGGGATTGTTTGATAAAATAACAGGAGAAATCTACAAGAAAAAATTTGAGCTGCCCCAGCCTCCCAAATACCAGGATGTATTTGGGCACACGATTATTGAGCTGGCGGAGAAGAATAAAAATATAATAGGCATTACACCTGCCATGCCTTCCGGCTCTTCGCTCAAATTTATGATGGATAAAATGCCGGATCGCGCTTTTGATGTAGGAATTTGCGAGCAGCATGCCGTAACCCTAAGCGCGGGTATGGCTACGCAGGGAATGAAAGTGTTCTGTAATATTTATTCTTCGTTTATGCAGCGTGCCTACGACCAGGTAGTGCACGATGTTGCTATACAAAACCTGCCGGTTATTTTTTGTCTTGACAGGGCCGGGCTGGTAGGAGAAGACGGCGCTACCCATCACGGGGCGTACGATATTGCCTACATGCGTTGTATTCCCAATATGATCGTAAGTGCCCCCATGAATGAAGCTGAGTTGCGCAACCTGATGTATACAGCGCAGTTAGATACAACAAAAAATCCTTTTACGATCCGTTATCCCCGTGGAGAAGGTACCATGCCCGAGTGGCGCACCGAAATGACAGCAATTAAAATTGGTACGGGCAGAAAATTAAAAGACGGGCAGGATATAGCTATTCTTTCACTGGGTCATCCCGGCAATTTTGCGGCAACAGCCATACGCGACCTAAGAAAGGATGATATTCATCCCGCGCATTACGACATGCGTTTTGCCAAGCCTTTGGACGAAGCGATGCTGCATGAAGTGTTTTCCAGGTATAACAAAATAGTTACCGTGGAAGATGGTACCGTAACAGGAGGCTTTGGAAGCGCGGTGCTGGAGTTTATGGCGGCTCATCATTATAAAGCGGAAGTAAAAATATTAGGCATCCCCGATATAGTAATTGAACACGGAACTCCCAAAGAATTACAACGCGACAGTGGCTATGATGCCAACGCCATTGCTGACACAGTGCGTGAAATGATGAAAGAGAAAGTAAAGGTTACTGTTTAAACAGCCCCTGCCGGATCATAAGAACGCTATACTGCAACTTACGCTGCAGGGAAATAGCCCGCGATGATGTTTATTCTTTATTATACTAATCTTTATCTGTTGTTATGAAATCACCGGTCGCTCTCATACTATCTTGTGCAGCATTCTCTATTGTTGCCTGCAATACACAAACCTCCAAACAAATGAACAACCTGTGGCCCGGGGAAGTAAATCCTCCTGTTGCTGAAATAAAGCCTCATGTACGCGTTTTGCATAACGATTCCGTTACCGATAATTATTACTGGCTGAACGATTATTTTAAAAAAGGCCCGGACAGTGTCAAAGTAATAAAATACCTGGAAGAAGAAAATGCGTATACAGATACTATGATGAGCGGAACAAAGACGCTCAGGGAAAAGTTATACAACGAAATGAAGAGCCGGATAAAGGAAAAGGATGAATCTGTTCCGGTATACAAAAACGGTTATTACTATTATAGCCGTACCGAAGATGGCAAAGAATATTATAAGTATTGCAGGAAAAAAGGCAACCTTGATGCACCGGAAGAAATATTGCTGGATGTAGACGAAATGGCAAAGGAACATGCTTATTATTCGGCAACGGGTTTTAATATAAGCGAGGATAATAAGCTGTTGGCTTTTGGAGTAGATACGGTTTCTCGCCGCCAGTATACTATTCATATAAAAAATCTTGAAACGGGGGAAATATATATGGATATGATCCGGGGAACCGGTGGCGAATCTGAATGGGCAAGCGATAACAAAACTTTATTCTACACGCAGAACAACCCGGTAACCCTGTTATCGGAAAAAATAAAACGCCACCAGCTTGGTACAGATGCTTCAACTGATGTAACCGTATACGAGGAGAAAGACCCTTCAAACTATATAGGTATTGATAAAACGAAATCCGGTAAGTTCATATTCATTTATTCAAGCGCTACCCTTTCTACCGAAATGCGGTTTATACGGTCTTCGGAACCTGAAGCTGTATTTAAAATATTTCAGCCCCGTATGAAAGAAGTGCTGTACAGCGTGGATCACCTCGGCGATAAGTTTTATATTATCACGAATATGGATGCTAAAAACTTCCGGTTGATGGAATGTGGATTGAATAAAACAGGTAGCAATGAATGGAAGGAAGTAATTCCTCACAGGGCGGATGTATTGTTGGAAAATCTGGATGTATTTAAAGACCGGTTGGTTATTACAGAAAGAAAAAACGGGCTTGTTCAGTTCAGGATACGAAAACTGTCTTCAGGTGAAGAGCATTATATTGATTTTGGCGAACCCGCTTACGCTGCAGGAACAGCAGCCAACCCTGAGTTCAATACAAATACGCTCAGGTATAATTATACATCGCTTACTACACCTAATTCGGTATACGATTATGATATGGATACCAAAGAAAAAGCGTTGATGAAACAGCAGGAAGTAGTGGGCGGCTATAATCCAAAAGAATATGTATCTGAAAGGTTGTACGCAACCGCTAAGGACGGAACAACAATTCCCATTTCGCTTGTTTACAAAAAAGGGTATATAAAAGATGGTTCAGCCCCGCTTCTTTTGTACGCGTACGGATCGTACGGGCATAGCATAGATGCCGCCTTCAGCACGAACCGGCTCAGCTTACTGAATCGCGGCTTTGTGTTTGCCATAGCGCATATACGGGGCGGGCAGGAAATGGGCAGGCAGTGGTACGAAGATGGTAAAATGATGAAGAAAAAAAATACGTTTACCGACTTTATAGATTGCGGGCAATATTTAATTGACCAAAAGTATACTTCAAAAAACCATCTGTACGCGGAAGGTGGAAGCGCCGGCGGTTTGCTGATGGGTGCTGTAGCTAATATGGCGCCTGGTCTTTGGAATGGCATAATAGCGGAAGTGCCTTTTGTAGATGTTGTAAATACAATGTTGGACCCCACGATACCCCTTACCACCAATGAATATGATGAATGGGGAAACCCCGACAATAAAGGAGCATATGACTATATGCGATCGTATTCGCCGTATGAAAATGTTGAAAAGAAAAACTATCCGAATATACTGGTAACAACAGGCCTGCATGACAGCCAGGTGCAATATTTTGAACCGGCTAAATGGGTAGCAAAGCTGCGTGCTATGAAAACCGGCAACAATATTTTATTGCTGCATACCAATATGAGCTTTGGTCATGGAGGAGCTTCTGGAAGGTTTGATTATTTAAAAGATATCGCGTTAGTATATGCATTTATGTTTTCATTAGAAGGTATTACAGAGTGAATGTAAAAGATGAACAATAGTACAAAAGCAAAACAAACTTACTTTCAGTGAGCAGGTTTACCTTCGGTGAAAAGAGTGCTCTTTCGCGTAAGAGCGATTTAAATATAATGTTCGTATTGGCTCAATGCCAATGACATATTCAAACTCAGTTTTCCTTTCAACTACAATCCCTCCGCTTTTTTTGGTTACTTTTTTGCGGAAAAAAGTAACCAAAAAGCCCCGCCTGAATGACCAGTCGGGCAAGCGCCCGAAATCCCCGCCTGCCGGACGTTCGCCCGTGCCGGTATGGACGGGGGCAGGGACTACGGCCGATTTCGCCCCGCCTTGCGCATAGGCGTCAACTTAAAAAATATGAACCTCCCAATATGTGCCCGTGTGGTATCTTTTTGATATAACCAGGGTAGCGCCTATGGCGCATTATTGAAAATTATCCTTTTTGTCTACAAACGGGGTGCCGATGGCACAGCAAATCCGATATGCCCAACAGCATTTTATACAGTAGAGTAACTGACTAAGCGTATTTCATTCCCCCCTGGTTACGTATCTGCAATATGCCGCATAGCGGCTACCTGTTTGTAAAAAGAATGCCGGACGTTTTATTTGCCCGCCGCGGCGGGCTACCCTTCATATAAAGTGATCAGGCTTAAATTGACGCCTATGCGCAAAGCGGGACTGATGAAGCTTTAGTACTACTGTGAATTCAGCAACAGAGCCCTGATGCATTTGCTGATAACTTAGCCGACTTAGGATACTTACAAATCAGAAAGCTGTAACAAACAAATGCAACTTGTCACGCCACAATGATGGAGGCCCCGCCTAATTGGTAACTTATAATGACGGAAAAGCAACCATTTATTCCGAACCCGAACGAACGACATTACCTTTGTAGCATAACATTACTTTAAAAGCGAAATCCCAGGGAATGTACCTGTTGTTTGCTTTTAATTTTTACATAGGTTTGTTATGCAAAATTTAAGCGCTATGAAAAGACTTTTCGCTACGTTGCTGTTGTTCATTTCTGTTTGCAAATCGTATGCAGACGAAGGAATGTGGTTACCGCTTTTGCTGGGCCAGCAGGTATATGCCGATATGGTGAAACGAGGTTTAAAGCTCACCCCCGCACAACTGTACGATATCAACAAAGCTTCTGTAAAGGATGCCATAGTTATTTTTGGAGGCGGTTGTACCGGCGAAATTGTAAGCAATGAAGGATTGATCTTTACGAACCATCACTGCGGGTACGATGCCATTGCCACAGCAAGTTCTGTTGAGCATAATTACCTGCGCGATGGCTTTTGGGCGTATAATAAGTCGCAGGAAATTCCTGCCAGGGGACTGAGCGTACAGTTCCTCCTGAAGATAGAAGATGTGAGCGAAGAAATAAGCCCGGCTCTTGATGGGCTTTCTGCAGATGAACGTGCGAAGAAACAATCTGAGCTGATCGCCACGCTGAATCAAAAATATTCCGACGTTTCAAAAAATATAGAGGCACGGGTCAGTCCTTTATTTAAAGGCAACCAGTTCCTCGTTTTTGTATACCAGCGATATACGGATATACGGCTGGTAGGTACACCACCCGAAAGCATTGGCAAGTTTGGCGGCGATACAGACAACTGGGAATGGCCCAGGCATACCGGTGATTTTTCTGTTTTCAGGGTATATGCCGGTAAAGACGGCAATCCTTCCGCATATGCTGAAGGCAATGTGCCACTCAAGCCCAAATATTTTCTTCCTGTTTCTATCAAGGGATATAAAGACGGCGACTACGCTATGATATTCGGTTACCCGGGTAGCACTAACCGTTATGAATCGTCGTACGGTATACAGTTAGCCACAGAAATCAATAACCCTTCACTCGTCAATCTCAGGGATGTGCGTTTAAAAGCCATGTTCGGGGAAATGAAAAAAGATCCGGAAGTTAAGCTGAAGCTGGCTTCCATGTATGCAGGGGTTGCCAACTACTGGAAGTTTTACGATGGCGAAACAAAGCAACTGCTTAAATACCGTATCTATGAAAAGAAGCAGGAGGAGGAAAATAAGTTCATTCAATGGGCTAAAGGAAAACCGGAATTTGAGAACATTTTTACCGAATGGTCTAAGGTATACAGCGCGTGGAAGCCTTATGCAAAGCACCGTGTGTATTTAAATGAAGGTATATTGGGTTCGCAATTGGCAAAGTTTACCGCAACGCTCGTAAAGCTGGAAAGCGATATGCTGAAGCAGGGCGTAGACGCGACGGTAGTAAAACAGGGACTGGAAGCCGCTGACGCCGCCAGGAAGAACTTTCTTGATGCTGAGAATAAAGTGTCAGATCAACAGATACTGGCAGCTACCTGCCGCATGTTTTACAACGATATTGATAAGAACCAGCACCCTATCGGCTTTTATGAGAGCATCCGTTCTGCTTATGGAGATGTAAAAGAAGCCGAAACCTATAACAAATGGGCGGCAGCGGTTTTCAGCAACAGCATGCTTTTAAACGATGCCAAGTGGCAGGCGTTCGTTGCCAGGCCAAACGCCGCCACATTGCAAAACGATCCTGCTTACATATACGCGGGTGGATTTGTAAAAAACTATACCGGTAAATACGATCCTTTTTTCCAGCAGTTTGTTTTAAAAAACAACGACCTGGGCAGACTATACCTGAAGGGAATCATGCAAATGGATCCGAAGCGGAAAATGTATCCCGACGCTACTTTTACCATGCGTGTAAGCTATGGCAGTGTAAAAAGCTATACACCGCGCGATGCAGTGAAGTACGATTACGTATGTACGATGAAGGGCGTATTAGAAAAGTATGTGCCGGGAGATTATGAGTTTGACCTGCCCGCGAAGCTGGTTGAGCTGGCAAAGAAAAAAGATTTTGGACAGTATATTGATAAACATGTAAACGACCTGGTAGTTTGCTTTATTACCAATAATGATATAACAGGCGGAAATTCAGGTTCTCCGGTAATTGATGGAACCGGCAACCTGATAGGGCTTGCCTTCGACGGCAATTATGAAGCGCTGAGCCACAAGCTTGCTTTCGACAAGGATATGAACCGTACTATTTGCGTGGATATCCGGTATGTGCTATGGTGTATTGACAAACTGGGTGGAGCTGCCAATATCATCAGCGAGCTTAAGCTCGTAAAGCAGTAGGTATTCAGTTAACAGGAGGAGTTTTATAAGCCAAGTATCAACACGATCAATCTCTTTCCGTCATGGCGATGGCGCACCTGTTATCGTCACCTCGAATGGAACGCAGTGGAATGAGAGGTCTCCCGCATCGTCATGGGATATCTCCCTTCGGTCGGGATTACAATTGACTATCGGCTTGTTGCAAACATGTCATTGGCACCGAACCAACACGAACACTGTAGTTGAATCACTCTTACGCAAACACTTAATCATTTAAGCAGTTTGCTGAATTTCTGTAATTCGCTGATCTCTGCCGGCGACAATGTTTCGTTATTGTCGTATTTGGCTTTTAAAAACAAAACGCGTTTGTGCTGCGGATATTTTGAAAGAATACTTTCAATTAATTTTCCCGAAGCTTCGTCTTTTGTGTATAAAGGAGTGGGCGCAGGAGCTTGTGATTTATAGCGTGTAGGTTTCTTTTTAATGATGGCTTCCAGCGTGGTGAGCTTACTTTCAGGAATGCTGCCTACTTTCACCGATTTATGATACAATCCTTCCAGTTGTTTTTTGCTGAGCCCGCCACGCTCCTGGTATTGAAACAGCAAGCTTTTTATAAATGAAGAATCGGGCCGGGCTTCCGCCACAGCTTTAAGAATATCAAGTACAACATCTACCTCCGGTTTCTTTCTTTGTAACATTACGCTAAGGGGTTATTCTTTCTCTTTAATAAATAAAACAGCATCGGCTACAATACTTCCGGTCGCGTTAGCCCGGCTTACTTCCACATATGGTGGTTTTTTCCCGGCAAGCGTATACATGCCCATATCTACCCACTCCCCGGAAGTTTGTCCTTCTACTTTCATATCGGCCGGCGAAATAGTAATGGTTCTTTCATCTTTCCCGTCAAATACTTTTACCTGCAATTCCCTGGATGCATTTTCTATTTTAGGAAGATAAAAATAAAGATGATATTTCCCTGCCACGGCAATACCAGGCAAAAACCTTACGGATGCGCCGCTCTCATCACTTACAAACATGGAGTTGCCATAAGCGCCTCTTGTTACCCGGCTCCAATTCCCTTTTTTGGTAACATGTGCCTGATCGTCGTTGTCTACCAGTATTTCAGGAGCACTTCCATCCATCAATGGATCTTCCTGCATGCGCTTTTGCACTTTCGCAATACTGATATCCTGTACTGCCCTTTTTGTTTTAATGGCTTCCACTGCTGCAAGCGCTGCAGATTGTGCCAGCACCATAAACACAGGTTCCATTCTTATAGACCCATAAGCAATATGACTGGCAGATAAGCAAACAGGCACCAGCAGGTTCTTACATTCTTCCGCTTTAGGCACCAGGCTTTTGTACGATATGGGATAGGGACCGAATCCCCCGATCTGCACATCCCCTTCATTCTTAACCATACCGTTCACCACTATGCGCTGGCAGTTGTGAGAATCCATGGTGTAAGCGGCCATACCCACCGCGTCGGTAACTGTTTCTTTCCCTTCGCAGTTAGCCTGGGTCATCACATAAGCGCCTTTCATTCTTCTCGCTTCTCTTACATACATCTGGGGCGACCAATAATCATTATCCGTATACTCATCTTTGGGGTATCCCCAGCGTAGCATTTCCTTGCGCAAATGTTCCGGAACACGGTTATCGTTTCCCATAAAATAAAGAAGTCCTTTTACATAATCCGCATGTGTTTTTATGATGCGTTGCCGTGCGGCATGATCCGCTTCGGGATATTGGTAGTTCATGCCGATCATATCTGTTGAAAAAGCGCCATTGTTATTGATATCGGTTTTACGATTGGGCATATGGTCTATTTTGAGATAAGCATCCAGCGGCAGGCTTGTATTTTTTTCAATTACCCGCAACAGCAGCTCATACCTTGCAGCATCGTAATCGTCGGGCTGTGTAACGGGAACGCTGTTAGAAGGATCGTCGCTGAGGCATATCCTGAAATTGTATGCCTGCACTTTCTGATCTCCCGATCCCTGTTCGGCCAGAACTTCGTTGCTGATGCCCCAAAGTAATCCACTTTCCGGTTTACCCGGAATACGGTAAGGGTCAACACCATCGGGAAACTGGTGCTTTTCCCTCAATTGCACCCCGTTATAGGTTTCATTGTAAGTGCTGTTCGCTTCACGCCCAACTATATAGCTTACGCCCGCTTTCGCCATCAGGTCGCCTTCGTAGCTGCAATCAATGAACATTTTAGCGGTAACTACAAATTCTTCACTGGTTTGCGTATTTCTTAAACGGATGCCGGTAATACGGCTGCTTTCATTTTGCGCGTGAACAAGGTAGTGATCAAATACAACCTTTATACCTGCTTCGTCCAGGTATTGCATAAAAGTTTGTTCAGCTACATGGGGTTCAAATATCCATTGTTCCAGCCTGCCATAATGTTTACCAATACGACGGTAGAAATCACGCGCTATGCCCGATATAACGAACTTGTTACCAATGTCTGTATATCCCAAACCGCCGGAGGTTAATCCGCCTACATGTTTGCCGGGGTCAATAAGTATTACTGACCTGCCCGCCTGCTTTGCCGTATAGGCCGCTATCACTCCTGCCGAAGTAGCGCCATATACACATATATCCGCGTTCCTTTCATTTGTTTGCGAAAATGAATGATAACAGGTAAGGATACACGCAATAAAGACAAGCTTACATAAGGGGTATATAGCAATAGCCTTCATAAAAGTATTTTATTATACTGCTATAAAATAAACACATATACTTTCCAAAACCTGTAGCCACAGTAGACCTATACTTCCGAAACCAGCTTTTTCATTTTAGTTAACCCTGTTTTCGCTACTTCCAGCGGTTCCTGCTGCCAGTAACTCCTGTTGAACAATTCAAGCGACAAAGATTTGACACCACCCATTGCTTTAAGATCTTTAAGTACCTGTTTAACAGGGCCAATACCGTCGCCGGGATATACACGATCTGCATCTGTTTGCTCCTCTACCGGCTTGGAAGCGATATAATCGTTCATGTGAATGATGTCAATAACCCTGCCATTCAGCAGCTTCAGCCCTTCAAACCCCGATCCGCCGCGGAACATATGGTATATATCCGGGAGTATCCTGGCATCCGGGTCGTTGGCTGCAGTGGCAATAGCCAAAGCCTGGCCTAAATTATACAGCGTTCCGGAAGCGCCCCAGAACTCAAGCAATGGCATTACTTTGTGCTTTCTCCCCAACTCCAGTATAGCACGGTAACGCTCACCCGCAATTTTCCAATCGGGCATTTCTCCTTTTTCTATACCGGCAGGGGGCGCCGCTATCCTGTTACAGCCAATGGCAGCCAGCAGCTTCATTTCTTCCTCCAGTTCACTGAGCGCTGCGTTCCTTTTGTCGTTATCGTTTATGAGCCATGCTGTAAAGCTGATGGCATTGTACACGGCAAGGCGTTTGGTAAAAAGCAGGCTTTTAAGCGACTGTACACTATTGCCCTGCTTCAGGTATTCTTTGATATCGGGTATCCATAGCTCCACTCCATCGTAACCTGCCTGCGAAGCAATGTTAATGTACTGTACCAATCCCGGTTTTTGCCCGCTGATAGTACTGGTGTTAAGACAATAGCGGAACGGGTTCTGCTGAGCCGGATGTTCTGCCCGGCTAACCGAAGGCAATACCGATGCGAGGGCGGCAGCGCCGGAAACTTTAATAAGTGCACGTCTGTTAAGCATGATCATTGAGTTGATAGAACGATTAAGATAAGTAATTTTTTGATTGCAGACCAAATGAGGTCATTTCAAATAATTTGTATAAACGGCTTACTAAATGTTACGCGCACTTTTGCCCGGTAGGGAACAATTTCGGGATGAAAAAAGATGATGAGTATTATTACGGTGAGCACGCCTCCAATAACGATGGTATCCTGCCATATGCTCCGGAAGCTGTTTACCCTGGCATCGGAAGGCTCACCTGGTTGATATAAGACGGGCAATACCTGGCCGGGCTGGTATAATTCCTGGTCGCCGGTATTAAAGAATACGGTATCCGTTCCCGTAACAGAAAACATCATTACAGAATAATTCCGCACCAGTTGCCCGCTTATTTCTTTCCCCGCGAATGCCATTGTAGCGGTGGCGTTTTTGGCGGAAGCCAGCCACCATAGTTTAACCCCTATTACCGGCGACAATACCAGTATAGTAAGCAGGATAAAGAAAATTTTTCTGCTGAAGATCATCGGAATGTGTTGGTTTTAGTAAGTTAGCATCTTTTTTTGTCAATAAAATGTTATAGTGCAGGGTATGGTATTACAATCCAGGATGCATACCGCGGCTGTTGCCGGATATTAAAATGCAGGTTCTTGGTTGTACAGCAAACATCTTTTATCTTCAACCGTCTACATGCGCGGTTTTAATATGTATGATTGAAGAACAACAAGGTTTGAGTATACGCAGCTTTCATAAAACCAGGATAGCTCCAACGCCCAGCGGATACCTTCACCTGGGCAATGTGCTTTCATTTATTATAACAGCAGGACTTGCACGAAAGTTCAATGCCGGTATTTTGTTACGCATTGATGATCTTGACCAGGAAAGGATACGAACCGATTATATCCGGGATATATTCGACAGCCTGCTTTTTTTAAACATACCGTGGGATGAAGGACCCCGGAACGTGGAAGACCATTTGAAGCATCATTCACAGCTCCATCGCGCGGAACTGTATAAGGAGGTACTGTACTTTCTTAAAAAGAATGATCGCGTGTTTGCCTGCGATTGCTCCAGATCGCAATTACCAGGCTCGCATAATAACAAAAGCTACCCCGGAACCTGTATGGCAAAGCATTTGCCGCTAGAGGAAAAGGGATATAACTGGCGCATATACACGAATGCCGGCAATGATATACAAGTCAATGATTTGTTCAAGGGCAATCAGAAATTCGGCTTGCCGGCAACCATGCAAGATTTCGTTGTTCGTAAAAAGGATAACGATCCTGCATACCAACTGGCATCTGTGGTGGATGATCTGCATTACGGAGTAGATCTTGTGATCAGAGGAGAAGACCTGCTGGACTCCACGCTTGCGCAGTTATATCTTGCGGGTGTATTGCCGCCCAACGGTTTTTTGAACGCCGTCTTCTATCATCACCCGCTGATAAAACAATGCGACGGTAAAAAGCTCTCTAAATCGGCAGGCGATACTTCTGTACAACTACTGCGAAAAACGGGTAAATCTCCTGCTGAGATCTTTACGATGATCGCTCAGGCGCTGGGCTACTGCCAGCCAGTAGCACGATGGGAAGAATTGTTTGAATGGTATATATCATCCCGTATAACGGGCACTTTTTAAAAGCCTTCTTTTATTTCCGGATGATCATGCGTTGTGTTTCCCAAATACCTTTACCGGTAGTATATTTTAAAATATACATTCCTCCGGCCAGGTTTATCTCCATCTTTGCGATTCCGTTTTGAACGGGAACCGCCTGCGCAGCCACAATCCTTCCACCTGTGTCGTACCATTCTGTTTGCGTTGTTTGCACATTCAGTCCCTTAATGTAAACCGTACCTGCCGCAGGGTTGGGATAAACCGTTACCGGTTGACGGTTGCTGAAATAAACAACTACTACTTTTGAATAGCTGTATTTGCCGTCAATATCTGTTTGCTTTAAGCGGTAATAATTATTCCCACTATATGGATCTGTATCCCTTGCAGCATACTTTAATTTTGCTATGCCGCTTCCCTCATAAGCAGTACTGTTGACGATTTGTATCGCTTCAAAATGAACACCATCGCCGCCTTTTTCTATGGTAAAGAAACTATTTTTATACTCTGATTGGGTAAACCATTCCAGGTCTACATAATTGTTATTCGCATGTGCCGTAAAGTTAAGAAGCTGTACAGGCAGAATGGTTAGCACCCTGAAGCCAATGGCAAAATCTGAGAACGAATTGAATGCGGTTGGTGAAGAGGAGGAAGTTATATCTCCTGCCTGGCCAATAGTAACACTACCGGGAGTACCGCCAATATCAATCCAGGCTCCCGGGTTATTATAAGTATTCTTAACAATAGTTGCCGCATAACCGTCTTCCGTAATGTCGTTGGTTCCGTAAAATACCTGTATGGTTTGATTGCCGCTCAGCCCGGTGGTTGGCTGGTTATTGCCGGATGCGTCTGTTCTGCCGATCGTATAATAGTGTACCGTAGAAACTTTATCTACGGTAGCGGGTAATGTATATCCTAAAGCAGCAGCGCTGGCATTAAATACCCGGGTTTGGTAAGTATACAGGGTTCCGTTGGTATGATTTACTGTTAACGCCACGGGCCGGCAGTCGGCGCCATCTCCTACAGGAAAATTTAACACAGAGCTGCCGGAGCTTGATTTTTGATATCTCATCGGTCCGTTTATATAGCTTGTTGATAAAGCTGTGCCGGCTGCAACTGTGGAATTATTCAGCATGGTTAAAATATGCGTGGTATTTGTATGCAATAATCCCGATGACAGTACCATGCTGATGGAAACATTGACAGATGTATTGTTGAGATATACCCCGCCACCGGTATTGTTAATAGCTAATCTCCTGAATACAGGTGTTGGCGTGCTGCCGGTTACTGTAATGTTTTGGGTTCCTGAACCGCCAAATGTGGCTGTTCCTGAATTGACGCCAAACGTAACTGCAGTAGCTGATGATATATTAAGGTTTCCCGCATAAATGCTATTGTTGTTATAGTTGGGATAGATCAACCCCGCGTTAGCTTTTACAAAGTTCACATCAGCATTATAAATATCTCCCGAAGTGTATGTCATCATCAGGTATCCGGTACCGTTATTAACAAAATTTGAGCTGCCGTTAAAAATATTATTACCGGCGCTGTTATCGTCTGTTGCCCCGGTTTTAGTAGCATTCAGTGCCGCGTTAAACGTACACCCGTTAAAATACAGGGCAGGACTTGATGAAGTAACCACTCCGTTAAATGCTGCAGACGGTCCGAAAGTAAGTCTGCCTGTACCTGTAAGTGTAATGTTCTGCGCTGTTGATCCGGTTTGTGTAAACTGTTTTAACAATAATATCCCGGTTGTAAAACCTGCGCCACCAACACTGATGGTTTTGCCGGCAGCTAATGTAACGGAAGCAGTCGTATTTCCTGCACAGAACTGAACACCCTGCCCGTTGGTTGATGAAACAACGATATTTTCGGCAAATGTTGTTCCTGCACTATGGTTGCTTACGTATATCGCGGTATTGCCCAACGGCGAATTATTAAACGTAGTAACACCGCCAAACACATTGCTGCTGCTGTTGTGCGCAACATATAGATTATTGCTTCCTGTATTGTTAAAAGTAGCGGTATTGTTAAACTGGTCTGCATTTCCATTGCCTAATAATAACTGACCGGCGCCGTCATTGGTAATGGTGGTGTTATTATTGAAAATATTATTGCCCGTGCTTTGATCATTGGTTGCTCCTGTTTTTAAAGCATTCACTATTCCTGAAAATGTACAACCATTAAAAAGTAAGCCCGGGCTGGATGAAGTAACATTGCCGCCAAAGGCGGATGAAGGTCCGAATGTTAATATTGCTGATCCTGTGAGGGAGAAGGTTTGTGGTGTTGCACCTGACTGGGTGAATTGCCTCAGCCATAAAGTTCCCGAAGAAAACCCTGCACCGCCAACGGTAATGATTTTACCTGCGGCTAATGTAGCGGAAGCGGTTGTATTGCCCGTGCAAAACTGTACGCCCTGTCCGCCTGTTGATGTAACTATTATATTTTCATTAAAAATTGTTCCTGCGCTATGTGTACTGATAACGATCGCGGTGTTGCCAACCGGCGTATTATTAAAAGTGGTTATGCCGTTAAAAATATTATTGCTGCTACTGTGCGCAACATATATGTTGCTGCTGCCGGTATTATTAAAAATAGCGTTTCCGTTAAACTGGTCTGCATTTCCATTGCCAAACATCAAATACCCTGAGCCCGTATTTGTCATAGTTACATTGCCGTTGAATATATTATTCCCGGCGCCCGCGTCGTTGGTTAAACCTGTTTTCGTAGCGTTTACCGTGCCTGAAAAAACAGCTCCGTTAAAATATAACCCCGGGCTTGTTGATGTAACATTTCCCCCAAATGCGGATGACGGGCCAAATTGGAGAAAAGTAGCAGGGCTGTTAAGCGTGAGGCTTACCGGCACGTTGCCGAGCTGCGTAAATTGTTTGAGAATTAAATAGCCGGAGTTAAGCCCTGTAGTGCCTGGGTATATTGATTTGCCTGCTGCTACTGTAGCGGTAGCGGCATTGTTGCCGCCGCAAAAAGAAATACCGATAGCGCTGCCGGATGTATTCAGATACATATTTCCGTTAAACCGGTTACCTGCCGATGCCCATGCCGGCAATATGCGTTCCGATCCGTTATTGGTAAACACTACATCGTCATTCCATATATCAGGATCATTATTTCCGAGCAGTAAATAATTGCTGCCGCTGTTGGTAATTGTACAATGCTGATTGAATATATTTCCTCCACGGCAGGTATTGCTCCTGCTGCCTGTTTTAACAGCATCTACCGTTCCGTTAAACGTACACCCGTCAAAATAAATATCAGGGCTGCTGACTACCAGGTTACCGCCAATAACCGAGTTACGCGCAAACCTGATGGTAGTGGTAATGCCGGTAAAGGCAAGGTTCATAGGCGCGGTACCTGCCTGGGTGAAAGCGTACAGGTTTAAATATCCATCGCTGAAGCCCGCACCGCCTGTTAAAATCGTTTTTCCGGCAGCTAAGGTGAGCGCTCCGGTACCGGATGAATAGCCCAGGTTTATTCCTCCTGAACCGGTAGAAGTAACAATGATATCATCATTGAACTGATCATCGGAATTATACCCAAGCATAAAATACCCCGTGCTGCTTTGTTGATTGATAGATAAAGTTCCATTGAAGATATTCAGTTTACCTTCGTTATGATTGCTGACGCCGCCTGTTTTTGTAAATGTAACCGCGTTATTGAAAACAGCGCCGCGGATATAAATGTCCGGTGATGTTACAGTCAATGCTCCCTGGAAAGTACAGGGCGTACCCGGATTTACCGCATAAAAAGAGGCTGAACCCGTTAAGGTCAGATTCAACGGATCGCTGCCGGTTTGAATAAATCCGCCCAACTGCAGGTTGCCGGCACTGTAACCCCCGGAACCAATGGAAATTGTTTTACCGGCTGCGAGTGTTGGTTTGCCCGTTCCGTTTGTCCAGCCTAAGTTGATACCGCCCGTACCGGTAGAACTAACCGTTATATTACCATTGAACTGGTCATCGGCATTATACCCTAACATAAAGTAACCGCTGTTGCTCTGCTGATCTATATACAGGTCGCCATTGAAAACATTTTGCTTACCCTCATTATGATTGTTGCTGCCGCCTGTTTTTGTTATAAATACATTACTGTTAAATGTAGCGCCTCTTACATAAATATCAGGAGCGGTTAGCGTAAAAACGCCTCCTATAACGGAAGGATTATACGTATTGCCGGCGCCCACATATATGGAAGAGGTACCTGTTGTTGTTAAATGGATAGGGGCCGTACCATTTTGCGTCAATCCCTGTATATAAAAATATCCTGCGCTGAAACCAGCGCCGCCCAGCGATATGGTTTTACCTGCGGCTATAACAGATGTGGCGCCACTGTTCCAGGTAAGCGCTGTGCCTCTTGAATCGCCTGTTTGTGTTACTATAAGATCTCCATTGAACTGGTTGTTGGTGGAGTTATGCCCGAAAATGATCCTGTCGAGACTGTTATTGTTAGCGTATACATCTCCGTTATAAATATCCGCAGCGCCATTACCAAAAGACCAATAGCCGGTACCATTAGAGGAAAAATAGTTTGCGGTAAGATCTGCATTAAAAGTATTTCCTCCTGAAGAAGCGTTGCTGGAAACGCCATCTGTTTTGGTAAGTACAACCTCACTATTGAAAACAGATGAGGAGGTATAAATATTAGGAGCACTAACGGTAACCGTCCCTCCAAAATCGCCCGAAGGGCCAAACCTTACTTCTGCCGATCCTGTTAAAGAAAAATTCAACGGGGCGCTTCCTGATTGCGTGAACTGTCTTAAAAGCAGCGTGCCCGCTGAAAATCCGCCTGCTCCTATGCTAATAGTATGCCCCGCGGCTAATGTAACGGAGGCTGCATTTCCCCCGCAAAACTGTACCCCTTCCCCGCTCGTGGAGCTGACTATTATATCGTTGTTAAATATAGTACCTGACGAGTACCAGCTTACATAAGTGCGTGTGTTGGCAGTAGGGGTATTGTTAAAGGTGGTTACGCCGGTAAAAAGGTTGTTGCTGCTGCTATGCGCAATATATAAGTTAGCACTGCCGGTATTATTAAAAGTAGCGTCGCTGTAAAATTTATCAGCGCCGCTGTTACCTAACATACAGTTCCCGGAACCTGCATTGGTTATGGTTACAGTACCATTAAAAATGTTATTGCCGTTATTGGAGTCGCCGGTTGAACCGGTTTTAGTTATATCCGCCGTACCCTGGAAAGTTGTATTCCTTACACTTATTGTGGCAGTGTGAATGCTTACTGCACAATCCATCGTTACAGCGCCTGTGCCAAAAGTTGTTGTATTAGCCGCGGAAACAATAAGGATACCGTTCTGAATTATTCCTGAAGTGAAAACAGCAGTAGCGCCGTTAACGGTAAGCGTTCCGCCGTTCAAATCAAGTGTTCCGCTGGTAAGCGTAATATTATTAATAGTTGTGCTTGCGGAAAGCGTACAATTATTAACCGCCGTCACGATTTTCACATCATCCAATACCCCGGGAACGCCGTTGGGCGACCAGTTTCCGGCAGTAGTCCAGGATGCCGATAAGGAGCCGTTCCAGGTATAAGATACCTGTGATTGTGTAGCGTGCTGTAATGTTATCAATAACGCAGCCAGCAGGAATGTTTTCATTTTACTGGATTCAATAGGTTAATTCTGGTGAAATTCATGCAGGTTACCCCAATGCTGTAAGATTCTTTTACAAGCACCTAAATAAAACACTCATTCTTAAATAAGTGTTTTCTACTATTATCCTGCATAAAACTGGTAATAGTCTATAATATTGCAGGGATAAATCTTTTTTTTGCAGTTTTTTTATCAAATATCAACAGGTAGAACGAATAGGCAGATCACCCGGCACCAGGATCTGATGGCTGCACGCAATAGCTTTGAATGAAGACCCTGCCGCAACTTATTTTACTGATCACTTTATTTTAAGGGTAGCCCCTGACGGAGTAAATAAAACGGCTACTTTTTTCTACAAACAGGTAGCCGCTATGCGGCATATTGCAGATACGTAACCAGGGGTGAATGAAATACTCTTAGTAAGTTACTCCACTGTATAAAATGCTGTTGGGCATACCGGATTTGCTGTGCCATCAGCACAACCCGTTTGTAGACAAAAAGGGTAATTTTCAATTATGCGCCATCGGCGCTACCCCTGGTTACATAAAGAGTACCGCACCCGGAGCACGCATTTGTTCCAAACTTATCATTCACCTTTCAGCTTTGCTGTCAGCCAGTTCGTGAGCTTTTCGTTTTGCTCGGGAAATGTCCAGTGACCGGTTTCTGGTACAATGAACAATTCTTTGGGCGCTGTTATTACATTGTAGGAAGCATACATGGATGTAGGCGGGCATACTTCATCATTAAAGCCCATTGAATAAATGCCCGGAACCTTTAGCTGCCGGGCAAAGTTTACCACATCATAGTAAGAGGCGGTATTGATCTTTTCTTTTGTATTGTTAAACGCCAGGTTGTTTTTATCAAACAAATGTGGCCAACCACCGGCGCGTCCCTTTAAGTAACCCGTAACGTCGCTCAATGCAGGATAATAGGACGACAGGTATTTTACCCGTGGATCGAGCGCGGCAGTAATAATAGACAAAGCACCGCCCTGGCTGCCACCGGTAACTCCCAGGTTTACACCGTCGTACTGGGGCAGGCTTGTTATAAAATCGTTAGCCCGAACACAGCCCAGGTATACCCGTTTGTAATAATAACGGTCCTTGTCGTCAAGATTATAATTCCAGTAACCCGCCAGCGCGCCCGCCATCAGATTATTATACACCGGAGCTTCCATATTCACCGGTATTCCATGTATACCTATCTGGAAGGTGATAAAACCTTTTTCCGCATTGTTAATATCGCCATAATAAGGACGTATACCCGCGCCCGGCACCTGTAGTATAGCGGGGTATTTTCCTTCCTTTTTGGGAACACAAAGGATCCCGTACAATCGGGTCCCCATTCGATAATTCTGCAGGCTTACATGGTATACATTTACATTTTCAGTACAACGTTCCGGCATCAGTGTCATCCGGGCATCCATGGGTACGGTAGCCAGTTCCGCTTTTGCCTGGTTCCAGTAATTGTTGAAATCGGCCGGGTTGGCAACAGTTGGCTCAATTTGCAGCGGGTTGAATGCGGCTGTGGCCAAGCCCCTGTACGATTTGCCATTTACAATAGCAGTAGCTATGCAGCGAAGGAAACCCGGCGTTTTCATGGTGCCGGCATCTACAGTGAGTGTACCTCCAGGCAGGTTTAATGAGTCTTTTTTGGTGGGATCCATTTTTTCGGGTCCTATTTCATATTTCAGCACCGCGTTTTTAAGCACATTCCCGCTTTGCAGCACGGTAATGCTGAACTTTACTTTCTCTCCCGGCTTATATGTCCAATCTGTATGATCCGGCGCTACAACCACCTTTATTAACTGCTCCGAAGGCTGTGCCTGCACTACATGAACAACAAACCACAGTGCTGATAACAATAAAAAACTACGTACAGAAAAGCGTAATATGGCAGGCATACAGAAAATTTTATTGAAAAATACGGTATAAATTTTTAACGGGTATACAAAACATGCTGCTTCAGCAAAACCAGCGCTGCTTTATTTTGTTGCCAGGACGCCCACAGAATGTGGCTGCTCTTTAGGAGCAGTCATTTTCAGATCAATAAACTTAGCGATGGGTCCCACCAGGCAAAGCGCATAAAAAGGTGCGTATATAGAATGATTAAGCCGTAAAATAAATTCTACTATAGCCACCAGTATCACAACTATTATTCTTCCCTTTTTGGTAGAAACAGAAGTAGGAGGATCGGTGATCATAAAGAAGATGAATAACTGGTACATAGGGCCGGTTAGCGGAGATAATTCTGCAAGAAAAGCGTCGCCCGTTATAAGGCAGCGCACATAGGCCAGTATAATAAAGCTGGTTACATAGGTAACGGTTACGTGTAATCGCTTAGCCCTGTTCACTATGATCAATCCCAGTATCCAGATCACCGACAGGGCGGCAAAATTACTTCCCCACTGGGTGCTAAGGCCTGCCACGCTCATGGTGCTTAAAGCCAGCATCCACGAAACGCCGAAGTTGGATGGATTCCACAAATGCCGGCCTTTATACCTGAGCACATATTTAGACATGATGGAAAGCAGCGCAGTAACAAAATACGGCCATATTACATTGGAGCGTATTAAGATGCCAACGCTTATGCCGGTTATGTAAGCGCTGGCAAGGTTTTTAGTAGTGCCTAATACGAACCTTGCCAGGATCATTTCTGCCAGTATGGAAGTAGCTATTGCCACTACCAGGTTAACATAGCTGTCGAGAATACCGAACGTAAGCTGCCCTACCAGCAATATTAATGTGATGAAAGCAGGGGGTATATACTGGAAATTCTTTTTGATCCATTGTGAAGTAACACTTCCCTGAAGTTCGCGCTCCTGTTGTTGCATTGGTTTATTGTTGGCTTTCTTTTACAATGTGTAATTTGTCAATGGCGGGGCTCTGTATCTTATCAATACGGCCCGATGGCCAATAAATGGTAACCTGGTCTATCTTATTGCTTTCTCCCAGCCCAAAATGCAGCCTGTGCTGGTTTTGCGACGAAAAGCCCATTCCGCCCGTAACTATCTGAACCTGTTTTTTATCATCCCATTCCACCTGAACTTTTGCGCCTACCGCATCTGCGTTAGATGCCGTTCCCTGTAAGTCAAAAGCCACCCAGTGATTATTGTTTGCGGCCGTGTTTTTATAAATAACGGGAATATTGTTTTGATTGGCTACAATAATATCCAGTACACCCCTGTTCCATAAGTCCGCCATAGCAACGGAACGCCCGTCGTATGTTGCCGGCGGACAAACCCTGCCCGATACATCTTCAAAAATAGCATCGCTGTTGTTCAGCCATATTTTGTCCTGCTCGTAGCCCGACTGGCTCTTACCTTCCATATCGGGCCAGTTTTTAGCATCACCTATAATATTGCTGTTGCCGCCCGTAACTTTTGAATAATCGTACCAGTAAGAGGTATTTTCCCTGGCGGAAATAAACCCGTTGGCAACATACAGGTCCATAAACCCATCATTGTTCAGATCTCCGAACTGAGCGCCATAGCTCCACCCGGCATTTTCAATACCGGAAAGCTGGGCAAGGTTTACAAAGGAAGGAGCCTGCATATCGCCGTTTTTAGGTTGCCAGTAGTTGTTGCCCTGGATCAATATGCCTTTTTCGGTAATATTTGTTGTGTATATGCCAGGGTTCCCGTCGTTGTTTATATCGCCAAACGAAGCATTCATTCCACTTTTAGGAATACGGCCTATACCGGCCTGGCTGCCAGTTTCCTCAAATGCTTCCCCGTTTTTATTTACATAAAACTCGTCTACGCTATAGTCGTTGGCTACGTATAATTCCGGGAAGTTATCTCCATTAAAATCAGCGGCTGCGGCTGCAAGCGTCCATTTGGTGGTAGTTAGCCCATACTGTTCGGTAACATCCTTAAACCTGCCATTACCTATGTTTTTCAGGAGAAAATTCCGCCCCCCGTTGTTGGCATACTTAAAGCTCTCAGGCATTATTTTGGTGGTATTCAGGCTGTCCAGGTGAAAGATCTCTTTAAAATATCCTCCTAAAAAAATATCAAGCAGTCCGTCGTTGTTAACATCAAACCAGATGGCGGAATTAATATTAGCCCAGCCGGGTAACCCGCTTTCCTCTGTAACCCTTTCAAATTCTTTTCCGCCGTTATTTTTAAACAATTCGGCTTTCCCCCACTTATATAAAAGCAGGTCTTTAAATCCATCATTATCATAATCGCCCCAAACAGCCCCCATAGAAACTCCCGTACTTTTTATATTTACATCCGCCACACCCACTTTAGCAGCAACATCTTCAAATTTTCCGTTGCCCAGGTTCCTGTATAGCGCGTTCATGCTCCCGGTTTGGCTGTTGGTAAAATAAATATCATTCCAACCATCATTATCAAAATCACAAACTGCGGCAGAAGCGCCCAGCGACGCGATCTGCATTTTAATATTACTTACTTTAGGGTCAACATCGGGGCAAATATGCCGGAAGTGTATACCGGTCTCTTCATTAACAGGTTCAAGGTAAAAGCCATATTTTTTTAATGCAGCTTCTTTTTCAACAGTATAGGCTGCGCTGCCGGCTGTGGTACCCCGGTTGTTGCGCGAGGCAATAAATGTAACTGCCAGCAGCGCTACAAAAATAACAGCAGTTATGACCTGAGCAGTTTTTTTGGGCATTTTCACAACTAAAAATTTTTAGTTTAAAAGTGAAATAAGTAAGTGTATAAAAGTAAACAATAAACTTTGCTTAATAATAATCAGGCTGATTATTATTATCTTCAACCGGCATAATTCATTTTATTTATTTATGTATCAAAAAAAGAGCTGTATTCATCTTTTTTATATAACAGCAGTAGCACTATTGCTCCAGGTTTTTACAGCCTGTAAAACAAAGGAGCATAAAGAAGCGGATAATAATTCCCCCAGGGTTACCGCGCTTTCATATTTGTGGGATGGCAGGTTCGACGAAGCGGAAGTCGCTTTTAAAAAGGCTATCAAAACAGATAAGGATAATATCCTCAACTATATTGACCTGTCGCTTCTTTACCTTGCCAGGAACAGCTATAGCGATGTTGAAAAACAGGTGCAGGACGGACTCAGTATCCAGCCGGGCCATACGGAGTTGAAATTGATCCTGGCAGAGGCATATATTCAGCAAAACAATACCAAAGACGCCGAAAAGGAATTAAACGAGGTACTGGGTTCCAACCCTGGGAACATAGTAGCTTATTATATGCTTACCGGTATTATGAAAACGAATAAGAACAGCGAAGGCCAAAAATCGGGCTTGCTGAAAGTTCTTGAGATCAGTCCTGCCAATCTCCCGGTTCGGTTACAACTGGCCGAGTTGTTCGCCACCGAAAATAAAACAGACTCTTGCCTGTTTTACCTGCAGAGCGTAAAAAAAATAGCTCCGGAATTTCCTTTGGTAGTAGATACCGTATACCAAAAAGCAATAGCTTTTTTACAGGGTGATCAGCCCTCCAAAGCGCTTTATTTTATACAGCGCTTTCACAAATTAATGGAAACCACCAGGGTATATGCCAACGGCTTTGCTGAAATAGAACCTCCCGCGTTCCCGGGCGTTAAATCGGAGTTTAACGACAGCAGGTTCGGCCAAACCGATAACAGGGATCGTGCCGTTACCCTGAACGATATCCAATTTACGGAAGTTGCTGAAAAAACAGGGCTGATCACACAGGGAACGATCCATGCCACGCAATCTGTTTTGGCGCTGGCAGATGACGACGGTACCGGCAACACCTATATTTACGCCGGTTTCACAGTTCCCGGGTCCCCGCCCTCACGCTACCTTTTTAAAAGAGATTTTGGAACGTTTAACGATATTTCATCCAGCGTGGGAATGAATCATACCGGCGATGAATTAGATGCCGCTTTCGCCGATTATGATAACGACGGATACCAGGATCTTTTCATTTCCACTACCCGGGGGATCATCATTTATAAAAACAGGGGCGACGGGAATTTTTCAAGGGTAAAGAAGAATACCGGGTTAGAAAATATAACAGACGGCAGCAAACTTTTGATCGCTGATTTTGACCAGGATGGCGACCTGGATTTGTATATAGCCGGTAAAAAGGAGAATAAGTTTTTCCGTAACAACAGCGATGGTTCGTTCACAGAGCAGGCTAAGGCAATGAATCTTGGCGCAGGCGCGGGAATAAAAGATATGGATTTCGGAGACTGGGACGCTGACGGCGACCTGGATATTGCCGTTGTGCTATCAAACGGCTCTGTTCAATTGTTCAATAATGAGCGCTACTCAAAATTTTCTGATCTTACGGATTCCCTGGATCTTAAGAACCCGGCATTGAAAGGCAGCGCCATTGGTTTTGGCGACTATAATAACGATGGTTTGCCTGACCTGTTCATTGCCGGAGTTCCAAACGGTAATTCTTTCCTGCTGAAAAATACCGGTAAAAACGGGTATATAACAGATCCTGCTTCGGAAGTGTTTTCCAGCTCCCTTAAAAATACACAGGTTTTTAAAACAGTGTTTACAGATTTCGATAACGACGGGCATGAAGACATCCTGGTAGTGGGTACGGGTATGGATGGAACTTCCCGTGGTATACAGCTATTCCACAACGACAGCACAAAAGGCTTCAGCAACGTGTCGCATATATTGCCCGAAGCTCCCCTGCACGGCATGCATATTGCTATAGCCGATTTTAATCTTGATGGCGATGATGATATTTTTTTAACGTCGCCGGATGGTATAAAGCTGATAAGGAACGACGGCGGCAATTTAAATCATTATATGCAGGTGCAATTGACCGGCCTTTCTTACGGCAACAATAAGAATAACAGGTTTGGCATAGGAGCCCAGGTTGAGCTGAAGTCCGGCGACCTGTATCAACTGAAAACAATTAAAAGAGCGCTTACCAACTTTGGTGTGGGGGGACGCGATTCGCTGGAAGCAGTGCGCATTATTTGGCCCAACGGGGCGCCCCAGTTCATCAGCGATCCTTCGCGGAAGCAAAAGCTGATTGAAGAAGAAAAGCTGAAAGGTTCCTGCCCGTTTTTGTTTGTATGGAATGGCCGGGAGTATGAATTTTTAAAGGATATGATGTGGCGGAGCGCACTGGGCATGCCGCTGGCGGTAAACGGAAAGGATACCATGTACGCTTTTTCGGACGCTTCAAAAGAATACCTGCTGATACCGGGTGAAAAACTGAAGCCGCGTGATAATACCTATTCCATAAAAATAACAGAGGAGCTGTGGGAAGCTGTATATTTTGATAAAGCGGCGCTGGTGGCGGTAGATCATCCCGACTCAGTAGATGTATTTGCCGATGAACGTTTTGTGCTCCCTCCTTTTCCCGGTAAAAAAGTATACCCCATAGCAAACAAGCATTATCCCGTTAGCGCTACCGATGACAGGGGCAACGATGTACGTTCTAAGATACTGGCTTACGACTTCCGGTATATTTCCAATTTTACAGAAGGCAAATACCAGGGACTGGCCGAAGACCATGACCTGGTGCTGGACCTGGGAGCGCAGGCAACGAACGGTCATCTTTTACTTTTCCTGCGCGGCTGGACTTTCCCCACAGATGCCAGCATTAACGCCTCTATGGCGCAGTCCGCACAATACAAGGTAGCTCCTCCCTGCCTGCAGGTGATCAATCAAAAAGGGGAATGGCAAACCGTGATCCCTGATATTGGTTTCCCGATGGGAAAGGACAAGATGGTGATCGTTGACCTGAAAGATAAATTTCTTACTCCCGATAACCGGAAAATAAGGATACGCACCAACATGCAGCTATACTGGGATGAGATATTTTACTCAAATGGAACAACGCAGGCGCCGGTTAATATGCACGATCTCGCGATGATAAAAGCCGGGCTCTCGTTCAGGGGTTACTCAGACTCCTACAGGAAGGGAGGCCCCTTTGGCCCGCACTGGTTTGATTATTATAACACTTCGGGCGGTCAGCAATGGCGCGACCTCACGGGGTACTATACCCGCTACGGGGATGTATTGCCACTGCTGCAGGAAGCCGATGATGAATACATTATTTGTAATTCCGGCGATGAAATAACCATTGATTTTGACGCACGCAGCCTGCCTGCTTTGCCAAAAGGATGGAAGAGGGATTTCCTGGTCTATAGCGAAGGATGGGTAAAAGACGGCGACCTGAATACCGCGCACGGACAAACTGTTGAACCGTTGCCTTTCCACAACATGCCTTCCTATCCCTATAAAAATGATAGCCGCTATCCGTTTGAAAAGCACAAAGCCTATATGCAGAAATACAACACACGCAAAGTATCAACAGACGATTTTAAGAATGCGTTGAAGCCAAAAACAGGAATGCCCGGTGGACAATAGCACAACGAGCCTCCGGCCTTATATACTTTAGCAAGAGCTGTATTGTATAGCCTGCAGTATGTGCTGAAAACTTAATTGCTGATGGATAGAATATATAAGTTTATTGGAAAGATACCGGGAAGCATTGCATCTAACAGAGCAGGGTGCAGGCTGGTGGCGACCGTCATTCTTGTTTTAACGACTCATATACTCTTCTCCCAGGACAATAAGGTATCTCTCAGAGTACTTGCATACCAGTATTTACAAAAGAACCAGCTAAACGAAGCGGAAGCCGCATTTGAAAAAGCGATTAAAATATCACCGGCAGAGATTTTGAATTACAGGGATTTGGCCATATTGTATTTAACGGAGAAAAATTACGGCAAGGCCGAAAATATAGCCAGGGCAGGACTAAAGCTAAACCCCGGGAATGATGAAATGAGGTCTGTGCTGGCTAAGATATATATCCGGAAAGGAGAAAAGCAAAACGCGGTCAATGAGCTGAATACCGCTATCAGGAACAACGGGAAAAATACTTTTGCATACTATGCACTGGCAAACCTTCATACAGCGGAACCGAAAAAAGCATATTTGCTTAAAGCGCTTTCCATAGCGCCCGGTAATGTTGTAATACTTTTACATTTGGCGGAAGCGCTTACACGCGACCATAAAGCGGATTCAGCAGTTTTTTACCTGCAGGAAATAAAAAAGATCGCACCCGATTTTTCCCCGGCGATCAATACTCCTTACCACCAGGCCATACAGGCGCTCAGGGGCAGGCAGTTCTCCGGGGCGCTGGTATATTTAAGCAAGTTTCATGATCTGTTCCGGGTAACAGGCGCCTGCATCGAATCGCAGCTCATGCTGGATGGCCCGGGATTATCATCGGGATATGCAGATTTCGCGTCGGGCAATAAGAAGCCGGGCACGCGGCGCGTTACTGTAGGCAATACGAGGTTCACAGATGCCTCGAGCGCCATTGGCCTGGATAATTCACTCCAAAATAAAACAGGTAACGCCGTTATAGCGGTAACCGATTATTCGGAGGCAGGCGAAATGTATTTATACAGCAGCAGCATGATAGCAGGAAAACAGGAATGTTATTTATTGACCAGCCGGATAGGGAACTTCCAGGAAACCAAAGTTGAGGGGGAGGGTATCAATCATTCCGCACGCGATCTTGACGTGGCCTTTATTGACTACGACAACGATGGATACCCGGATCTTTTGATAGCCACCACAAAAGGAATTTTGATATACAAAAACCGGGCAGGTTCGTTCATGCCCTATAAACGGGATATAGGACTGAACAATGCTGCCAATGTGGAAAAAATGCTGTTTGCCGATTTTGACCAGGACGGCGATATTGATCTATACGCGGCCACCAAGGAAACAAACAAATTTTTTCGCAACAATGGCAATGGCAGTTTTACAGAGCAGGCAAATATGATGGGGCTTACAGCGCCGGGAGGAACAAGCGCTATGGACTTTACGGATTATGATGTGGATGGAGACCTGGATATAGTAACTATTGACGATGCCGGCGGGCCGCGTTTATGGAATAACAACAGGCGTTCGAAGTTCAGCGAAGCTACCCAGTCAGCCAGGCTAAAAAATGAAAAATTTAAAGGAAGGGTGGTTGTTTCGGCAGACTATAACAACGATGGTATGCCCGATCTGTTTATCGCGGGGGGAGCATCGCAAAGCTGGTTACTTAAGAATGTTGACGGCTCCGGGTTTGCTGTTGATCCCGCCTCTAAAATATTTAACGAAGACCTGCGGAACATACAAGTAACAGATGCTGCTTTTATAGATTTTGATAACGATGGGCGCCTGGATCTAATAGTAACCGGCATTGCCGGCAATGCTTCCTCCCGTGGTATACAATTGTACCATAACGACAGTACAAAAGGCTTCAGCAAAGCATCGCACTTATTACCGCAAACGCCTTTGCAGGCTACCCGCATCGCTATTGCCGACTTTAATCTTGATGGCGATGATGATGTTTTTTTAGCCACCCCCAACGGCGTGAAGCTGTTAAGAAATGACGGCGGCAATTTAAATCATTACATGCAGGTGCAATTGACCGGGCTTTCCTATGGCAATAATAAAAATAACCGTTTAGGTATAGGAGCGCAGGTTGAGCTGAAGTCCGGAGATCTATACCAGTTAAGAACAATTAAAAGGGCTATTACCAATTTTGGGCTGGGCGCGCGCGGATCCGTTGATGCTGTTCGCATTATTTGGCCCAACGGCGCCCCACAGGTCATAAAAGATCCGTCGGCAAAAGAAAGGATAATAGAAGAACAAATGTTAAAAGGCTCCTGCCCGTTTTTGTTTGTATGGAATGGTAAGGAGTATGAATTTTTAAAGGATATGATGTGGCGGAGCGCACTGGGCATGCCGCTGGCGGTAAACGGAAAGGATACCATGTACGCTTTTTCGGACGCTTCAAAAGAATACCTGCTGATACCCGGTGAAAAAATAAAACCGCGTGACAATACCTACTCTATAAAGATCACAGAGGAGCTGTGGGAAACCGTATACTTCGATAAGGCAGCGCTGGTGGCGGTAGATCATCCCGACTCAGTGGATGTATTTGCCGATGAACGTTTTGTGCTCCCTCCTTTTCCCGGTAAAAAAGTATATGCCGTTGCCAACAAACACTATCCGGTTAGCGCTACCGATGGCAACGGTAATGATGTGCTGCCTCGGATACTGGCATACGACTTCCGGTATACATCTCATTTTAATTTAGGCAAATACCAGGGACTGGCCGAAGATCATGACCTGGTGCTGGATCTGGGAGCGCAGGCAGGAAAAGACAGTTTGTACCTGTTTTTGCGCGGCTGGACCTTTCCTTCAGATGCCAGCATCAATGCCGCTGCGGCGCAATCTGCAGAATATAAAATGATGCCTCCCCTCCTGCAGGTGATCAATCAAAAAGGTGAATGGCAAACCGTAATACCCGATATTGGTTTCCCGATGGGAAAAGACAAGATGGTGATCGTTGACCTGAAAGACAAATTTCTTACTCCCGATAACCGGAAAATAAGGATACGCACCAACATGCAGCTATACTGGGATGAGATATTTTACTCAAATGGAACAGCGCAGGCGCCGGTTAATATGCACGACCTTACAATGACAAAAGCCGGGCTTTCGTTCAGGGGATATTCCTCTATGTACCGGAAAGGCGGGCCATACGGACCCCATTGGTTTGATTACGCTCAAGCTACCGGTGGGCAAAAATGGCGCGACCTTACGGGGTACTATACCCGCTATGGAGATGTATTGCCACTGCTGCAGAAAGCCGATGATGAATACATTATTTGTAATTCCGGCGATGAAATAACCATTGATTTTGATGCCCGCAGCCTGCCTGCTTTGCCAAAAGGATGGAAGAGGGATTTCCTGGTTTACAGCGAAGGATGGGTAAAAGACGGCGACCTGAACACCGCTCATGGACAAACTGTTGAACCGTTGCCTTTCCACAACATGCCTTCCTATCCCTATAAAAATGATAGCCGCTATCCGTTTGAAAAGCACAAAGCCTATATGCAGGAATACAACACACGCAAGGTATCAACAGACGATTTTAAGAATGCGCTGAAGCCCTGAACAGCCATACAGAATACTGAAAAGCGGGTTCCCTGATAACACTATTATAAATTTGCCGCCGTGTGGTGATACATATTTTTGGCAGCCGGTTTTAACAAGCCGGCTGTATTATAGGGCGCTATGCGCTTTCTTATATTAGCCGTAAACATCTCTATATCCTGTTGCGATATATTTGGCCGTTCCGTTAATTCCTGCAATTCATTATAGGTGCAGGAAGCGATCGCCTGCACATCAGGGTTGTTTGCCTCCAGGAAATATTTAACAGGCAGCTTGTTCAGGCGGCGCTGCTCGTATACAATCGTAAAAGTAAAATACAGCATGCTCCATGCATTGAAGAGCTGGAAATGCCGCATGGTTTTGTAGCATCCGGCCACCAGCATATCTATCAGCTTTAACTCTTCAAAAACAGTATGCTCATACGCTTTCAACTGCGCATAGAGCGGCTGTTTGAAATCCCGGTTTTCCGACAGTATGCCCGCTACCCGTTCTATACCCGCCAGCGAATACGCGATGCCTGTACTGAAAAGAGGATCTATAAAACCGATGGTATGAGGCATTGCCACCCAGCCATCGCCAAAGCATTTTTCAAGCTTTCGCTGCAGCCTGGGCGACCGTATGATCCGACCCGGTTCAGGCGACAGGGGAACATTTCCGATAACGTTATGGATGTCGGGATATTTTGCCAGCATCGCGTTCCATATTTCTGTAGCAGATTTGTCCCGCAAGCTGCTGTCATCTCCATTCAAAGCAAAGCCCCAGCTTGTGCGGTTGTTGTTGAACCGCAGTACCCAGGCCCATCCTTCCTCCAATACGTGGTGCAGGGCGGAATGATCCACGTTGTAAGGATAATCACCTGTCGGGATATTTTTTTGTTGCAATATGCCCGTCCACTCCGGCACCGCATTAAAATGCGAAAACACCGCGAATGAATGGGTCAAAAAGCTTTCAGCGGATGATTTCACCGAAAACAATTTTTCCTGTAATGAACCGCTGCCGGTAGCGTCTATAAAAAAGGAAGCCCGTATAGTGATCGCTCCTTCCTCCCGGCTTGCATTGAAAGTCCATTTGTTATTGGTCCTTACAGCCGTTTCAATTGATGTCATATCAAAATAGTCAATGCCATACGCTTTCACTTGCCATACCAGGAAAGCGTCGAAGTCTGCACGAAACCAGTTCGTATCAGACAGCGTATCACTCGCGCTGGCTGCCACCAGCAACTCATTTGAATGAAGGTCGTCTGTAAAAAAAGATTTCCCGGGATAGTGCTTAAAATAACTGAATCCTCTTTTAATGCCACAGGCAATTTCAGGATGCGCCTGCTGCCAGCTTCCATATCTTGAGAAATCATACAGCCAGGACAGGTTGTATTGAGATGATAAGGAACGCAGTATCATATCGGCAATAGGTGTGGAAGATTCGCCGATAGCGAAACGCGGGTGCTTTCCCTTTTCTACCAGGCACACTTTAAACCCACAGTTGTTAAGAACAAGAGCAGTAAGAGAACCGGCAAATCCGGCGCCGGCAACCAGGATATCACATTCAAATACGTTATTAGTCATTTCCGCAGGTACATTGTATAGGTGGCTTAATCTGTTGTGTGAGATTCATCTCTTCCAGGCGCTTTACCCGTTGATCAAAACAAAGAGAACATTTTGACAAGAAGCGAAGATCCCAGGTATCTGCAAAAACCTGCCCCAGCTTTAAGGATAAGGCTTTATCAAAAACTTCTTCCAGCATACCCAGCGTGGGAGGTACATAATCATGCGCTTTCAACAACATATCCATTACGCCATTGCCGGGTCTTACAGGAATAACTGAACAGCGTACCGCACCGCTTTCAAAAGCAAATTTTAATGATCGTATTGTCCAGGCAATGCTCTCTCTTTCATTGGTAAGAAAGGGAGGATTCAAAAGCACAAAAGCACGAACATCTATGTTGTGGCTATTAAGGTAAATGGTGGCTTTCCGGAAGTCTTCCGCAGTCAATTGCTTATTCAGCCGGGGTAATATTTCCGGGTGAATAGTTTCCAGTCCCATAGCTATTTCCAGCCTTCCTGCAAGCAATGCTTTAAATTCCAGGCAATGCCGGTTGCTTAGCTTCGGGTGATTCTCCACGATCACCTTTTTATAACCGCGGAGGCGATCTGCTATCGCCGAGTATTCGCCGGGAGATATGGCTTTGGTATCAAAGAAGTTCCCGTTGTTATACAGCTTAATATGCTTCGCCGGCGGCAACCGCTCCAGCGCGTAGTCAACCTGTTTAAGAATAGCACCCGGCACAGCTTCATCAAGCGTGTTTTTCCATAAATCGCACATCAAACATTTGAAAGCGCATTCCCTGCCTGTAAGAAAAACAGTATTCACTGTTTCAAATCCTCCGGATAAACCAGGCTCCTGTTCGTGGAGAAAATGATAGGGAATATAAGGATCTACCCTGTTTTTTGCCGGGCGCAGCGCGGTGATCGTATGGCCATTATATCCATCATGCATATAAAGAATGGAAATAGGTGCGGTATTCTATATCGCTCCCGGCAAAAACCTTTTTAAAGCCATCCGGGGAAATTGCTCCTGATTGTAGCCTGCGTTTTTCAAAAACCGGCATATCAAAGCCTGTTACAGCCTTTATGCCCCGGCTTACCACCTCTCCTTTCAACGCATACAACACCTCTTCTTTCCAGTTGGTAAGCGTTATAAAAGGAATGCCTTCCGCCACTTCAATTACATTGGGCAACGCATACGGACTAAAACCTTTGAACCCGTATTTCCTGGCAGGCGCATACGAACGGATATGCCCCCGGCTCTGTCCCCCGGAATAAGTGAGGGAATG
Organism: Chitinophagaceae bacterium; assembly: GCA_019638595.1. Lineage (GTDB taxonomy): Bacteria > Bacteroidota > Bacteroidia > Chitinophagales > Chitinophagaceae > Agriterribacter. Next base: position 234,829 of record JAHBTJ010000002.1, on the reverse strand, counting down.
CTTGATCTTATCTACACCCCACCCCTCCTGGTAAAGCATCGTGTTATTCAGCACGCTCCTGATGGTAAGCTCAGGGTTCGCTTCTATCGGGTAGTCCTTAAGGTTTTCATCCCCTCCGTCACCATCCGCCAGGTATTTCCAGCCGGGATATGTGTCACGGATCTTTTTACAAAGCGCCAACACCATAGTGGCAGCTTCAAGGTCGAGCGGTTTATAATCTTCTATCACCTTAATGGCATCTTTATAGCTTATATCAGCCACAGGAACATCCATCACTTCCAGGAAGAGAGAAAGCCCCAGCTTATCCAGGAACTGGTGTGCCTGTTCCGCATCTGCACCACCGTTAACCGAAATAGTAAACGCCTTCAGTCTTTGCGGAGACATGCCAAGCTTCAGCATCAAATGATATAGAACAAGGAAAACAGATCCGCTGTCAATACCACCCGAAAATAAAACGCCTACCGGCTCCTTCTCCGGAATTGACAGCAGCCATTTCTGGCATTCGTTGGCTAATGTTTCAATATATTTTTTACCAATGGCATCCAGGTCGGTTGGAAGCACATTTCTTTCAGGCTCAAAAAACCGGGTATAAACAGGATTGGGATCGGGGCAGCCAATCACTTCCAGCTTTACTACATGATGCGCCGGAGCCATTCTTGTATAAGAAGGATGGAATTGCTTATGCAGCCCTTTTTGCTTAAGGTAGTCATAAATTTCGTCCATACGTTCCGCCACTATCAACAGTGGCCCCGCGGTTTGTTTTGCCAGGAAATACCGCATAGGTCTTCCGATAGAACGTGCCATAAAAACCTGTTGCCCCACTTTTTCCACTATGGCAAACTGCCCTTCTATTTTACGCACAGCTCCCGGATCGCCGGAAGCAACCGCGGCGGAAGCTTCCGCCGGCGTCATATTGAAAATAGTGTTATTGCCGTTATCAAGAAGGCTTACAAAATCGCTGACATACTGATTCATGATATTCATTTTGCTGAGGTAACAAATGTAGGGATCATTCATCAATTAGTACAGCGTAAAGGGTTCATTTAAAATTAGCAGGGCAGGCGCGCCTGCAATACACGGGAGTGGGCGAAAGGGTGGATTATTTATACACCTGAAGATCGTGAAGACTACAGAGTCGTCAACCTTTTACCCGTCATGGCGAGCCCGCTTAAACAAATCCTGAAGTACCATGTTACTTTGCGGGAGAAGCCATCCTCGGGGGGCTGCATTTTCCCACTGCGAGGACTGCTTCACCCGCCGTAATATACCTTTAATTCCATGCAAGCTGTGGGCGGGTTCGCAGAGACGCGATGCGAGTGTGTTTTGTTTTTGTAACGGTGTTTCTACCGGGAGGGGGTATATAATTATTGGAGCGGGTATTCTTGGCAATACACGGGAGTGGGCGAAAGGAGGGATTATTGATACACCTGAATGATCGTGAAGGTTACGGAGTCGTCAACCTTTTTACCCGTCATGGCGAGCCCGCTTAAACAAATCCTGAAGTACCATGTTGCTTTACGGGAGAAGCCATCCTCGGGGGGCTGCATTTTCCTGCTGCGAGGACTGCTTCACCCGCCGTAATATACCTTTAATTCCATGCAAGCTGTGGGCGGGTTCGCAGAGACGCGATGCGAGTGTGTTTTGTTTTTGTAACTTGTTTCTACCGGGAGGGGGTATATAATTATTGGAGCAGGTATGCCTGGCAAAACACGGGAGTGGGCGAAAGGAGGGATTATTGATACTCCTGAATGATCATGAAGGTTGCGAAGCCGTCAACCTTTTTACCCGTCATGGCGAGCCCGCTTAAACAAATCCTGAAATACGAGGTTGCCTTGCGGGAGAAGCCATCTTCGTGGGGCTGCATTTTCCCACTGCGAGGACTGCTTCACCCGCCTTAAGATTCATTCAATTCAAATTTTGATGCCGGCGGGTTCGCAGAGACGCGATGCGAGCGTATTTTGTTTTTGTAACTTGTTTCTACCGGGAAGGGGTATGTATAATTATTGGAGCAGGTATGCCTGGCAAAACACGGAATTTGGCGAAAGGGTGGATTATTTGTACACCTGAATGATCATGAAGGTTGCGAAGCCGTCAACCTTTTTACCCGTCATGGCAAGCCCGCTTAAACAAATCCTGAAGTACCATGTTGCTTTGCGGGAGAAGCCATCCTCGTGATGCTGCATTTTCCTGCTGCGAGGACTGCCGTATTGAGCGCTAAAACAAAGCAACAGCGGTTAATTTCAGAGGACGAATCACCACTGTTACTTCGTTCGGGAAAAATTAGTGCCGGGCATACCCTAAAACTATTTACCATAAACCAACTGCGAAATAGCCGTAATGCCCGGACTTAATATTTTTATATTGGGTGCAATATAACGGCGTCAGGTTGCTTTAATGTTACGTTTATGGGAATTTGATTGCCTTTTCAGGAATTTTATTTTCTTTTATTCCCTGCCATAAATACCCAGGGCTGCAAGTTGTCCGGAGCCGTAAATGATTTATTGGTTCCCGTGTTATTTTCAGAAACGACATTTCCCTTTACCGGGTCAAACCAGTAACAGGGCATATTGTCGGGGATGGTTTTTATCGTGATAGCTCCGCCGTTGTTCAGGTACGAAGCATAGAAAACACCTTCTTTTGCCAGCAGGGGCAGGTTGTTTTCTGTAAGATCCCATCTGCGCTCCATATCTTTACAATCAAACCCATCAAAAGCACGGGATATAGCGCCCACATACTGGGCGCCTTCAAAATTCAAGGCGTCTTTCCACGAATAAGGCGCATTGGTCCATTCTTCCCAGCCCGGCTCGTCGGGCGTGATCTTCCATTGCCATAAGCATGCCGCGCCATATACCACGCCCATCGTTCCACCATGCATCAGCTCGTTCCATGCATCTTCTCCCTGCCACCAGCCTAAACCGTGCTTACCTTCGCTCATTTTTTCATACGTAGGCTCTCCGTTCATCGCAGCTTTGGTAGGCTTATTATCATACATTCTCTCCACTTTATGGTATAAATGTTTTCCGTCGTGCCCTGTTTGCGCCCATTGAAAATCGAGCCAGGCAGCATCCTGGTGTTTGCGGTTGTAATGAAAGCAGTGGCTGCTGTCATTCACCGCCCAGGTAGCGAGGAAATCATCGCAGGGATTATAATGTAAACCTGTTGGTTGCTTATACGCATCCCATTTTTCTAATGTCTCACCCGCAGGCACAACGCCGGGGGCATCTCCATGCCCGTCTAAGCTCAGCAGCCAGCAGACAGTACGGCTTCCGTATCTTGCCAGCAAATATTTTACGAAACGGGCATATTCATCACCGGGCGCTGTTGGACCAAAGGAGTTCTTTCCCTTCCAGCCATAACCATGCGCCAGTGGCGCAAAAACAGGCAATATTTCGTGGTCGTGTAAAATAGCAATAAGAGAATCGAGTGTTTGGAAGTAAGATGGATTGAGCTTATTCAAATGACCTTCGGGTATATCATCAAAGCCACGGGCAAATCCTTCCACGGTATTTCTTGCATTGGGGCCTTCCGCTTTTTTATCCGGCTGCACGGCTATGAGTAATGCCGTGTTAAAACCTTTCTTTTGCCGGTCTTCAGCATATATGGTTGCCTGCTCTGTTGTGGCCCGATAGGGGAGCGACCAGGGTGTATCGCCTACCAGCAACATAGACGTGCCATCTGCATATTCAATATTTCTTTTGCCGGCAGACATGCGCAGCAAACCATGTTTTACCAGTTTGTTGTTACCGGTATAAGGCACAGAAAATAATTCACCGGCTTTTTGTAAGTCTTTATCATCAACCGACGAGTAAATATTCCATTTCCATTTTTGCCCTGTATCGGGAGGAGCAAAACGTATTTTCCAGGTATTGCCGCCATCCCAAAAAGCAGGTCTTACCAGGCTATCGCCTTTATCGTTTACAAACGATGCCCATACATCTATATCCGTATAGGGATTAGCATATTCTTTTTCTGATTGAATGCTGATCTCATGGCTTGTCCATTGCGGAACAGAAATGGTTTGACTTGTATTGTTGCAGGCAAAGAAAAAGCTGGCGGAGATAATATACAATGTATTTTTCCATGCCGTGATAAAACCTGTTATCATTATTTAGTATGTTTTGGTAAGGAAAGATAATAAATCATGCCGACCTGAGCAGAGCATTATGTTGTAATAGATTTCCGTGCCTGTCAATGACGTATTTGGTTTTACAATCAGCGCCAAGGCAAAGCATATATTAGCCCAACCCCTTGCCCCGTCCTTTCGACTGAGCCAACACGGACACTATAATTTAATCACTCGTTTGCGATGGAGAAATCTGCCTGGCTTTTGTGCTGGTGTTCAGCACGTGTATTACTGCCCAACGGATTTCTCACCCCCGCCGCAACATGCATTTAATTCAATACAACTGGAGGGCGGGGGATCGAAATGACAGTAAAAGTGTTTAGGTTTTACAATCAGCACTAAAGCAAAATATCTAATTACTCAATCACTTGCACGTCATTGCGATCCCGCCTGCATCAACATTTGAGTTGAAGCAAGGCCCCGGCGGGAGAAGCAATCCTCGTGCATATTCATCTTTCAAATCTCGGAGGCTGCTTCTCCCGCCAGAATACGCACTTAGTTCAATACAACCATACTGTCCTACAAACAACAGCATACTTATTGCAAAATCTCCAGCTTTAGCAACTGTGTTGCATTGCGTGCCATATCCAATGTTAGTACCCCGTTATTCCACTTCCACTGACTATTGATCTTATTATTTACTTTCACCTGCTTCGGTTTTTGTTTTACCGCCATCTCAATCGTATACACCATATTCTCCGGCATGTTTTTATAGGAGCCTTTAACCGGGCTGACAGTAAAGCTAATGCCGCTGTTTGTTTTAGCGCATTTAAATGTTGTAGAAGCAATATTTCCTTTTTCATACTCAAAGGAAATACCATCATCCTGCAGGAGCGTATATTCACTTTCTCCCCCGGGGTATACTTTCACTGTGAGCGTATCAACAGGAAATTCTTCAACGTATTGAGACAGCTTTTTAAATGGTATAATAGCCCCGGCTTTAATGAACAATGCGCCACCCCTGTTCTTTGGTACATCAGCATGTACTGTTTTACCACCTGCCACGGTTTTGCCTGTCCAGTAATTGATCCAGTTTCCTTTTGGCAAATAAACGGAATCGTTGAACACACCCACCAGCAGGTTTTCTCCAAACATGTATTGATATACCATATTTTGCACCGCCGGGTCGTCCGGGTATTCCAATGGCATGGCTCTCAGTATAGGCTTCCCGGTACGGCTTCCTTCTATGGCAGCGGAGTATATGTAAGGATGCAATATATTGCGAAGCTGGGCATAAAAAGTGATCGCTTCTTTCTCCACAGGGCTAAGGTACCAGGGATGATGCAATCCATACCAACTGTTTATTTGTACCCAGGGCAGAAAAAAGCCGAGATGCATTCCATTGAAGGAAAGCTTCATGTTTGTTTCAGGATCAAAAGTCCTGTTGGTTACTTCCAGCACATCAGCGGAAGTATTTACAAATCCACTGATACCTAAGTTCAACTGGTCATACAGTGCATCCCGGCCGCCACCGTTATCACCGCTGGTGCTTGCGGCCCAACGCTGTGTACCTGCATAAGCACCGCAATAATGATGAAAGCTTCGTTTGCCGGTATGATCTCTGAACGTTGTATACATCTGCTTCGGCATCAGTACCTGGTTTACATTATGCATTTCTTTGTCAGTAAGACCGTTATAGTATTTTCGGTCAGGATGCTCATCTAATGTTCTCCCCGGGTCAAGCTTAAAGCCGTCCACACCCTGGTCAACAAATTTCATTAAATGCGGAAACCAATGTTCCCTGCCGGATAGCGGCTTGCCCTGTTTCGCGGCAATTTCATCTTCTGCTTCCACACTTAAATCATGGTCTATACATAACCATAGCGCCAGCTTAAATCCCAGCTTATGCAACCTGCCTATGAACAAGTACGGCTGCTCATATTTTTTCTTGTTATTTTTTTCTTCCCAGAAAACCTCCCCGGGAAATTTGTCCTGGTTCCAGCTTTTGCTTGTTGAAGTGTCATAATATTTTGCCATCCATTGAGGTTCTATCCAGAAAATATCGCAGGGAACTTTTTCTTCACGAAACCGGACAGCATCATTCATCATATCAATCTGGTTTTCCATTTTGTTGCCGCCAAATGCCAGGCCATAAGCCCAGGTGGGCAATAAATAGGGGCGCCCTGTTACAAGTGTATATTTGTCAATTACATCATACATGCCATTGCCAAGAAACAGGAAGAAGTCAATATTTTCTTCGCTGTTATATATCAGCAGAGCACTCTTTGAAAACTTCCCCACATCAAAATAATTTACACGTGTGCTGTTGTTATAAATGCCCCACCCGTTAGTACTCATAATAAACGGCGTTACCATATCACTTTTCTGATATGTTGCCCATATTCTCAGCAGCTCACCCCGGTGCTGTATATTTTTTCTGCTGGCCGCACCGGCGCCATAAAATCTTTCACCTGGCTGCAGGCTGATGTCAATCAGGCTTTTTTGATTCTGGAGCTGTGTTTCATCTGTGGTTTTTACGGTTAAATCCTTTGTAGTATCTCCAATAATGGCATCACGTTTTACCAGCTCACCAAATTCATTTTTTATTGATTCAGTAAACTGCTGCACCTGGTCGTTTACAAGGTTGTTGAACCTTACATGCTTTAATATTTTGTTTTCATTCTTTTTAAATATCGTTATGCTGCCGTTCTGCTTATTCACCAGTAAAGTATATGCCGGTGTTTCAAGCGTATAGGAGCTGTCATTCTGCCCGGCATTTACTTTTTCACTGCCCGGTTGATTATTAATAAGCTCATACCGCTCCATCAGCGAATTATTAAACACACCATCCTTATTCATTTGCACACGGAAGATGCCGTTCGTAAAAACATCAACCCGCATCTTTTCGCTATTGCTCAGCGTAAATATATTGCCGGATGTCTGGGCGAAAGTGTTGCTAAGAAAAATAACGAAGATCAATCCCGTTAAACAATTTTTCAAGTAAGGCATTTCTTTTTCTTTTATACGACTTTAATGGAAGAAGGGTTTACAATCAGCTAATGGCGTTTTTATTCAATCCATAAGTTTCACAGGGTACCGCGATCAGTCTTTCAAGTTATTATATGTGTTGTTTCAAGATCATTATTTTTTCTTCAGGTATAATACAGCATCCATAGACGTTGGCGCTTCTATTGTATTAAAATAGCCGCCTTTTATAGTGGCAGGTGCTTTAATGGTACGGTTTATAGACGGAATGAACCATTCAATGCTCAGCTCGCCATCAACCGCCGACAAATCTACAGTTGCGGTAATGGTAAAATGCGGGTAGTATACAAGATATTCGCTACCCGGGTTTGCCAGGCAGAATCGCGTAGTGGTTAGGTCGCCCCTGGGCTTCATATGCTTCAGGTCAACGCGTTTCGCCAGGTCGTTTATATAACCCATATTATCTCTTAACGGGGCATAGTCGGGAAAATCTTTGTCAAGCCGGATAATTTCACCCGTAACAAAAGCCCAATCCATTTCCTTGGTCGTCATTTTGCCGGGAATGGGTTTCCACGAATCCATGAAGATGGGATTCAGTCCACGCATAAAGCTTTTCCATGCCCATACATAATGCCCGCCATATCCCCAGAGATGATCCGTATCTATAATGCACACTTTGCTGGATTTAGGAAGCGGCGGGTCTTTAGCATAATCATCAACAGCAGACGAGCCGGGCACTGCCCATCCCTGCGGTTCCCACCCGGGTGAAACATAATCTGCCGGGCTGTCCCATAGTAATTTGTTCAGCATGGGCGGACCAATCCTGCTGCCAAGCCCAACCATATGCTGCTTGGGCATTTTTTTCTCCACTTCTTTTATGTAATTGATAATATGATAGCACCATTCCGTAGTGCCGCCTTCGTTAATGATTTCATACAATACATTATCAAGGTCATTAACCGTTTCAATTACTTTTTTTACGTAGGCTTCCTGCCGGGCAAGCGCTTCTTTATTAGCCAGGCTGTGCAGGGTAGGTGCACCCTCTTTATCTATTCCTTTATCTTTTACATCTACGCCGTTTATATTGTTTTTTATATTGTAAGGATGAGAGTCAAATGTGTCCATTCCCTTAATGCTCATCTTGTTTAAGCTCCATCCCTGGAACAGCATTACGGAAACATATATTCCTCTTTTGCCCGCATCAATTACCCGTTCTCTCATTCTTTTAAAATAATCTTCATTCCATTTATCCAGGTCAAATTTAGGTTTACCGTCAAACGCTTTTTCCTTACCGGTTCGCTGGTAGGGCATAGGTTCAATAATAATAGGCATGCTGCTCCACGAAGCCCCATAAGGGTGCTCCCAAACCCAGAAACGCATAAAGTTGTGATGCTTGCTTTCCATCATGTCCAGGTAGGTTGTCCAGTCGAGCTTTGGCATTTTTTCTTCAGAGTATATATCCTGGAAATTTTCCCAGGTATGCGACCCTGTTAGAAAAATTGCTTTGCCGGTATTATCGGTAAAATAATTAGGATTTGAATCGAGGTGCTTTAACGGGCCGTTGATAGCAGGTGAAAGCTGTACGGCATTTTGCGACAACAGTGCGAAGGGACCAAGGATAAACAGCGCAATCAAAATTTGTTTTCTCATGATGATTATTGTAAAACTATTTGAAGTGTTGAGCTAATTAAATTCTTTTATCTTATTGTTAAGAGTGAGTGGTGAGAATTTCACTGCTAACATCTCACTTCTCACTCTTAATAATTGCTTATTTGCTGTTGCCTGCTTCCATTATTTTCCAAACCTGGTTATCGCCGGCATCATTACAATCATATGTCATTACATTAGCGCCGTTATACGGCACACCGTCTCTTACATCCATACAAAGTCCTGAAGCCTTATTGCGAAACTTTACAAAGCCATCTCCTGCATCATCCATGTGCCATAATGAATGATCAGCAGCGGCATCGGGAGATTGATGGACATTGTACTTTAGTGACAGCTTTCCATCTGATTCCTGCAGGAACATTCCTGAAGCTGCATTGCGTATTAAATAGGCGCTGTTTGCCTGTTCCTGCAACATCCATATTTGTTCTTTTTTGCCTGCAAATGGCCATTGCCCGATATTTGCACCCGCTTCGTTAACAGGTGGCGTAACGGCGAGGTATTTTCCGTTTAACAGGCTAACAAAAGCAACGGAATTGCCTGTTGCCTGTATCTTCCATTTTTGATTAGGATTATTTTCTTTAGGCCATGTGGTGATCACAGGAAAATCAGCGGTGTCTGACTCTGAAATATCAATACAGTAATTGGCATTGTAAACAGATTCCAGGTAAACAGAACCGTCACTGTTTTTTGTTATCCTGAATCTTTGCCGCACAATATTACTATCTGCGCCTGTAATATAGGGCAGCACCTGGTCCTTTACTTCTGTCAGCTCAATAGCTTGTTCTGACGGGAGTGAAACGATTTGCGCTGTGGAGTCAGGGTAATATTTCAACTGCCATCTGAAAGCGGCATTTGTGGTATCACTGATGGTTTGCAAGGGACGGTTATAGCTTAATGTAAGATGTTTTCCGCTATGTTTAGCTTCTATTTTGTATGCTGTTGCAGGATCAAATTTGCCGCCTTGTTTACACGATGCCGCACATACAAGGAATATTAAAAAGAAAGCAGGGATCTTCATCGCCGTTTTTTTTGAAAAGTAAAAAAATAAAAAGGGAGATAAATCAACGTTCATCTCCCCGGATGATTAAGGTGTGTTTTGTACATTAGCATTACCTGTAAACCATACTAAACATAGTGGTTTATTGGTTGGATAGCAGCGGCCGCATATCAGGCATGCATTCAGGGTTTAGGAAAGAACCTGTAATAAACAATTATTAATAAATAAACTCAACTGTTTTTCTATCTTTTATGCCTCTTATCCAGCACCGGCCATCATCAAGAATGGCGGTTTCGTAAACCTCAAGACCGGTAAGATCATTATATACTTTTGTAAGCGCATCAGAAACCGCTCCGCCATTGGAAGGCTGCCCCAGGTTGTTGCCATCTCCTGAATACCAGGCGATCATCTTTACGCCAAAACCTGCTGCAATGATACTATGGCGCAATACCTGTATTGCCTGTTGCTGACGCGACTCATCATTCCATCCCATCCCGTCAAGCGCTCCATGTTCGGTGTCATAAATAGCCATATCTTCTTTGCCGGCAGCTTTAAGCGTTGCTTTTACGGCAGTGAGGGTTTGCCAGTACTCAATGGGATCCGCATCCGGCCAGGTATAGTAATGAAAGCCATAAGCATCCAGGTGATCAATCAATCTTGTTCCCTCTGAATCTTCGGCAGTCAGTACAGAAAGGGAGTATTCATGCGCCTTATTTTGTTCCCAATCCCAAACAACCATTGATGGGCCGATAAGCAGCGGTGCATTATCTCCACGGGGAACAGCGAGACGTTGCATTCTATGCCATTCAGCATGTTCCTGTTTAGTGCCAACCCAATAATTCTTTTCTTCCGGTATCGGGTTTTCCGGGTCAGGCTCATTATTGGTATCAATGTAAGAGAGCTTGTTCCCATAGCGTGCAACAAGATCGGCAACATACTTACGAAGCTTATCAAAAGCGGCGGCGTCCTTAGGTGCATACTGGTGACCCGGCCAACCGGGGTATGCCCCCGGGCGCTCGGGATGGCTCGACAATGTTTTAGGTGTTCCGTTAATGGTGATCATCAGCTTATGACCTTCGGCGGCTTCTGTATTCATTACTTCGTCCAGCATCGGCCAATAGCGGTCTTCATTTGTTTCCGACTGCATATATCCTACATCAACAGCGCACCAGGCGGTAGCATCGGCATAGTTCCACAGCCGCCTGGCGCCATAGGGAAAAGGTGGTTTTGGGCTGGGTTCTCCGCCATATTCTATTTCCCATTCCGCTATATTCGGCCACCGGTGCAGGTGCATACCTACAAAGTCTGAAGGCACCGTAGTTGATTTTTCGCTGGCCTGATGGATCCATTGTTTTACCTCACCCGGCGGTGTGCCTGGCTTATAGTCTTTACCATTACCATGATGAGAATCTCTTTTACAGGCAAAGAGTGTTAAACCGGCTACGGCAATCGCAATTAAGCTTTTTTTCATAGTTAAAATTTTTGATGAAGAGATGATTCATAATCTTTCTAACAAGGGATTATGTACATGTTATATCTACATCAAATTATACCTGCTGTGTGTTACCGTGAGATGCGAGACGAACTCCGCCTCACATCTCACATGAGCACACACTATGCTGTGGAATTCCGTTACAGTATATCATCATTCAGGACCGCCTGCCCACCAGACTTTTGTGGTCCATGTATTGGGTTTAGTTGCTCCGGCAGCATAATTAGGATTACCGGATATTTCGCCGGTTGGGTAATTGAGGCGCGTGGGAATTACACCACCGGTAACATTACCGGGATAATTGATGGGTATCAAAGCAGGAAATCCTGTTCTCCTGTAATTGCTCCAGGCTTCCCACCAGTTTAAAAACTGACACACCCATAATTGATCCCCTATCATTTCTAATGCGGGTTTGGTAACGCCATAGGGATATGTTGTCAGGTAGGTGGATACCTGCCCATCCGTTATTGCAAATGAAGGATCGTATTTAACCAGCATCTGCATGGCAGCTTTCACACCTTTCTCGTAGTGGGCTTTTGCATCGGCAGGTGAAAGCCCGCCGATACTTCTTTCGGCTGCTTCTGCCAGCAGGAGCTCTACTTCGCCATAGTTCATTATTTGATAGGGTTCATCGCGATCCAATAATTTGGGATTGATCTTTGAGTATATCAGGTTAGGATTAAAATCAGCATTTGCAGGAATACCTTCAATGGCTCTCAGCATGGTTTCATCTTTACCATTAGGCATTCCCTTTTGGTTAACAGGGTTGGTGTTAATGGGATTCCAGGCGTTTTCGCTGTTCCATGTGCCAATGCCACCACAAAGTATCATCAGCCTCGGGTCATCGTCTGTAGTTGAAGAAGGATTAGCGCCTTTCAGAAAATCAATCAATGTTTTACTCATAATAGTTGTTTGCCCGCCATCGCCCGGTATAAAAGACCTGGATAAGCCATTTTGATTATTTTCCCTGATGGGACCTATAGCCATTGGTACATATACATTATCATCGTTGCCTGTAAAAACGCCACCGGCAACAGCTTTTGCCACATAGGTATTGGCGGTAGCTGCGTCCACGTTTGATATACGCATGGCCAATCTCAGCATTAAGGAGTAACCCCATCGTTTCCATTTATCAATATCACCATTATAAAACAGGTCCCCTTCGGCAAAGCCATCCGGTGCAGCTGCAGTAAAAGCCGCAGTAGCTTCATCCAGCTCCTTTAACAGATCCATGTAAATGTCTTTTTGTTTATCATAACTCGGAAAAAAGACACCTTCCTTATTTTTTAAGGCATCAAAATATGGAATGCTTCCATAATAATCCGTTAGCCGGTGAAATGTAAATGCCTTTAAAACCCTGGATGCCTGCTTCAGGTTGTTATAATCCTCTCCTTTGGCAAACCCTGAATCTACCTGGTACAAAATCTCGTTCACATTTTTAAGCGTTCCGGAATACATGTATTCAAAGGGTACGAAAGAAGCTTCAAAATCTTCGGTGTACTTATCGCCTGGGCCTATGCCCGGTCCGGCGAGATAGGCCAGGTGCTGAATAGCATAGGAGCATAAGCCGACATTGGTTTTCCAGTTGAACTGGCGGGCATGATCCTCAATACCTCCCGATGCAGCGCTTAGCTGCGCATTCGTAAATAAAAAATTGAGATTGATGGTAGGCTGCGCCTGGGGATTATTATTAAGATCCTGTAGCTCTTTGGTATTACACCCGGCTATTACCAGCAGAGTTGCCCCAATAATATATAGATGAAATATCTTTTTCATACTGTTTCAGTTAAGTTGTTAGAAAGTTAATCTCAGGTTACATCCGTAAGTGCGCGTTGCGGGAAACCCGAAATAATCAAGGCCCTGCCCGTTGGAATTGGTGTAACTTGATTCGGGATCAATATTCTCCGTGTTTTTATAAAGTATTGCCAGGTTGCGGGCAACCACGGAAAACATCACGCCTTTAAAAGGTGTTTTATTTAACAACCTCGAAGGAAGTGAATAGCCCAAAGTGATCTGCCTGAGCTTTACAAAAGAAGCATCATACATAAACCTGTCTGCGCTTCTGTCTCCCAAATAGTTCCAGTAGCTTGACGCCTGTCCTTTGATCAGCGTTCTTGTTTCTTGTTTATACGTACCCGGATTATTTATATCTTCAAACAATCCAGTAACAACCAAAGGAGCTTCACCCTCTCTTCCCAATAATGTTTGTTTGTGAAAACCGGCTTTGGTGATCATAACATTCGTGCCTGAAAAAATATCTCCGCCTGATTTAAAATCAATTAAGAAGCTAAGATTAAACCCTTTCCAGGTAAGCGAATTGGTAAATCCTCCTGTAAAATCAGGAACTCCTTTGCCAAGAATACTAAAGTCGTCAGACCCTAACGGAGCACCATTTTGATCAAACATCAGCAAACCGGTAGCGGGATCTCTTTTCTGGGTAAATCCTGTTATCATGCCATAGGGGTATCCTACAATATGTTTGATGGCTGCCGTATATGTCCTCGGATCTTCCACTGGCAATTCAGGTTGGTCTTCAATCAGGCTGATCACTTTGCTGTTGTTTTTAGCAAAATTCAGAGACATATCCCAGGTAAGGTTCCTGCTTTTATAAGGGGTACCCGATAACAAAAATTCGATCCCCCTGTTCCGGATTTGCCCCAGGTTAACGGTGGTACTTGAAAACCCGGATGCAACTGAAATACCGGCATTCAAAATATCATTGGTAGTTTTTTGTGCGTAGTAAGTGAAATCGAGCCCCAGCCTGTTATTAAAAAAGCGAATATCTATCCCGAGCTCTGTTTCGGTAGAGGTATAGGGAACCAGTGCGGAGTTGGGCAGATTGTATTGAGAGTTCAGCCGGCCAACAGGCACACCAAGATGGGTTTGATCTGCCAGATAGCTGACAATCGTAGAGTAAGACCCTACTGAGCTGGCATTACCCACCTGCGCCCAGGACGCTCTTAGCTTTCCAAAGCTTAACCATCCTGGTAAATCTTTGAAAGCATCGCTGAATACGAAGCTCGCACCAACAGAGGGGTAGAATATTGAATTTGTTTCGGGGTTCAGCACCGAAAACCAATCCTGCCTTGCCGTGGCAGTTAAGAAGAGATAGTCGTTGAACGAAAGCTCTGCAGAACCGAACAGGGAATTAATACCTGATTTTCCGTAATCGTACCCGTATGTTTTTTGTGTTGCGTTAGAGATGTTGGAAAGGAACCGGGTATTGAAGCCCCTGCCTTCGAGGCCCATGTATTCCCACACACCTCTCATTTGATTACCGCCCACAAATGCCTTTGCTCCTATTTTATTGAATTTCTTTTCAAACCCTACAATGCCTTCTATGTTTAACTCGCTTACCCGGGTTTCAGACTCAAACAAATAGCCCTCATCCCTGTAACCGGTACCTTCCGGGGTAGACTCGGCTCCTCTCTTGGTGGAGAAATCATAACCGATCCTGACCTGTGCATACAGGTAGTCCGTAAAATCATATCTCAGCGATCCCGAAGAAATGATCCTGTTCCTCACATCTGATTTGATGTACTGGTAGGCTACCCAATAAGGATTGTTGGTATAAATATCGGGTGTAAACGCATATTCTTCTCCCGGCTTTCTCCCCGCAGAAACGGTAATGCCCATTTCTTCCTGCAATGCCAGCGAGGGCACGGCTCCGGGTTTATTGGGGTCGCCGATCATGGAGCATACATCCACGTTGTTGGGTATAAAGTACATGGTATTAATACCGCTGCCCGGCGCGTCCGAAAGCCCGGGGCGGTTCTTCACTCTTTCATTGGTATACATAACCTTTGCATCCATCCGCAGCTTTTTTCCGAATTTGCTGTTGGTAGAAAGCGTTCCGTTAATACGGTCGTATCTTGAGTTAGGTACAACGCCATTGCTGTTAAGGTTAGAAAGAGAAGCTCTGAAGTTTTGGGTAGCGCTGCCGCCTGTTAATGAAATAGAATTGGTAAAAGAATTGCCTACATCATAAAACCGCTTCCAGTTATCGCCTGTATAGGAGTACGGGTGGGTTGTTCCGTCAAACTGCACCGAAGGGCTTCCATCCAGTTTTGGGCCCCATCCGTTATAGGTCCAGTTATTGTTCCATACCTGGTCAAGAGTTTCTGCCTTTGTAGCCTTTTGTGTTTCCAGGGTAGCGCCCACATAACCTCCTGCCCCATAGGTTTTTTGCATATCGGTAATATTGTTCACGGTTTCCATCACATAGTTGGAATTTAGTTCAATGCCCAATCCTTTAGCACCTTTGCCTGTTCTGGTAGTGATAAGTATAACACCCTGTGCAGCCCGTGATCCATATAGGGCAGCAGCGCTCGCTCCTTTCAAAACAGTCATGGATTCAATATCATCAGGATTAATAGAGCTCATGCCATCTCCACCATCTGCACCGCCCCAGGTACCAGCCTGTCCATAATTCGTATTGTCCATCGGAATACCATCAATCACATACAGCGGCTGATTATTAGAAGAGCCGAGTGTTTTGGCTCCTCTTATTACCACGCGGGAAGAACCGCCGGGCCCTGAAGCTATTTTAGTAACATTTACACCGGCAACCCTGCCGGCTAAAGCATTGGCCGTGTTATTTTCGCGTGCCTGTGTAAAATTATCTCCATCCACTTTTGTGGCAGAAAACTGTAGCGCTTTCACATCTCTGGCAATACCCAGCGCTGTAACAATTACTTCCGACAGGTTCTTCTTGTCTGTCTGCAGCATAATGTCCAGCACAGATTTTCCCGCAACCGGTACTTCTTTGCTTACAAACCCTACGGAGCTGATGACGAGTGTTGCATCATTATCAACATCAATACTGAAGCTCCCATCATTGTCGGTAATAGCAGCCGTTTGAGACCTGCCTTTTACCTGTACGGTTGCCCCGGCTACAGGATTACCATTTTCATCGGTAACTTTTCCTGTAACTTGTATAAGCAACAGGTTTTCGGCCGGCAAAGGCTTTATTACCGGTACTGCGTTCTTTTGAGATAGCGCGATCGTATTGCCGGCTATCCTGTAGGTTAATGGTTGTCCTTTAAACAGGAGTTCCATAAAGTCGTTCAGTTGCATATCCGTTACCGAAACAGTAACCTTATGTGCCAGCTTTATGTCTTCCTGGTTGTAGAAAAAAACATAGCCGGTTTGTTTTTCTACCGAAGACAAAATTTTTCGGATGTCGGAGTTTTTGCCTGATATCGTTACCGTTTGAGAAGAGGTACGCGCCGAAACATGCATGCAGGCTAAAAAAATAAAACATGTAATCATTCTCATAACAAGCAGTGTTTGGGATGAGAACCTGAACCTCTTGCTTTTCAGCTTTTTAGCGGCATGCCTAAAGGCGATGCCCGAAGAGATACTACAGCAGGTTCCCTTAACAGTTTTTTGCATAAATTGCAGTGATTTGGTTAAGTAATAAAATATCCTTGCCGATGTTTTGGTATTGGCCAATCGAACAGCCGGGAGTGGAGCTAACACTTCCGGTTTATTATTGAACCAATAGCCCCGTTTTCAACAACAACTTTTTAGGTTGATATTGAAGAATTAGAATGTGGGTTTGTTATTTCATATCTTCTATATTTTATATTAAAGAATATGTTGAATTTCAGCTTCGATTAACGGCCTGGCAACACAATTAATTTCCTGTCTTCCTCCATCCTGAACTTTACCCTGGCGTCTTCTAAGAAATGAAGCACATCCGCCAGCTTTAAATCGCGGCCCATTTTCCCTCCAAATTTCATATCAGGCACCCCGTTTTCGTATTCGATCGTTAAATTGTACCAGCGGGACAGTTGTTTCATTACCTGCTGCAAAGACGCGTCATTGAAATCGAAGATCCCATTTTTCCATGCCATCACCCGGCCGGTATCTACCGATGGAAGCAGCTTTATTGTATTGCTTTCGCCCTTTTCAAGCCTGCCCTGTTGCCCGGGACTAAGTTTTAATGATTGTGTTTTTTGAAGTGAATCCAGCGCCTTTATTTCAACAGCGCCCGACAAAAGCGTAGCGGCATAGGCGCCCTCATCTTCGTATGAGTTCACATTAAAGTGCGTACCTGTTACTTTAATTTCCATAGCCTGCCGAACGTTCACCAAAAAGGGCTTGCTCTTATCGTGCGCTACCTCAAAATAGGCCTCTCCTTCTATTTGCACCCGGCGTTCATTTTCAACAAACGCTACGGGATACCTAATGGAGCTTTCGGCATTCAGCCAAACATGGGTGCCGTCCGGTAGCCGGATATTCATTTGCCTGCCTTTGGGAGTTTGCAGGGTATTATAAGCAACGGCTCCCTTTGCCCGGGCATTGTTATAGATCAAAGAGCCGTTTTTAAAAACCAGTTCCACTCCTTTTTGGTTAGCTATAACACCGTTGCCCATACTGTCAAGCACAATCCTGGTTCCGTCTTCAAGCGTAAGTATGGCGCCGCTGGTGGCGGGCTGTATCGTATTGATCAATTGCTTCGACCGGGCGTATATTTTTCTTTGAGAAACGGGTTGCCACAAAAAATAGGCGGATATGCACAATACTATTACGGCAGCAGCCCAGCGCAGCTTTCTCCATGTAAATATTTTGTGCCTGTCGGGCGTTTGTGCATGACCGTGCGCTTCTATATATCCGTAAATTTCCCGGTCAAGTTCCGGATGGATAACATGTAAAGGAGAATGTTGTTTAAGCAAATGCCTGATCCTGTCTTCCCATTCTGAGGGAAGGTCAGGTTCCTGGAGAACAGCAGCCAGTTCTTCCAGCTCTTCGCTGGTAAAATTCCCTTCTCTATAAGCCGTAATCAGTTCGTGCAACCTTTGATATGTCATGTAGTAACCTTATACTACTAAAGACTTTTGCCGCGGGAAAAAGGCGTAATGAATTAAAAAAAAATCTGTAAAAAGCTTTGATTAATACCGGAGCTGAGCGGTTGCTCAAGCAAGGATTTTTTTAACGCTGTCCTTACAAAACGGCGCGCTAATTCCAGGTGTTTTTTTACGGTTGCCTTTTCTATGGATAAATTCCGGGAAGCTTCGTCCAGGCTTAACCCTCTTTGCTCAACCATGGTATAAACCTGCTGCTGTTGCGCCGGAAGCTTGTGAACAATGCTTAACCAAAGCTCCATTATATTTCTTTCGTTCACGGTTTCCTCCGCATTGTTATCCGCATTATGGGTTACCTGTTTCCTGTACCTGACCAAAAGTTCCGCCTGCCGCCCCAGTTGCTTTAAATGATCAAACACCAGGTTTTTGGTGATAGTAAATATGTAATCCTGCAATTTTTCAACTTCAACCAATAAGCTTCTCTTTTCCCATAACCTTACAAAAACCTGCTGTGTTATTTCCGTCGCTTCCTGCTCATCCTGGAGATAAACCATTACCGTGTTGAAAATATTATTTTTACAGGCATCATACAATGCCCGGAAAGCAGTTACATTACCTTTTGACAAAGCTGCTAAAAAGTCCTCATCAATGTTCACTTTTGTACTCACCGCGTTCATGCCTGTTCAGGAAATTAATCGTACAATAATTACTTAAAGCCGGTACTGCAATTCTCAATGCAATTTCCCATATATGAATGTGGTGTTCGGGGCCCGGCGAAACCTGGCCCGGATAGTTAGTAGGATAAAGTTAGCTAAATGTAAATTTGTTTCAGGCGCACGTGTTGAAAATTTTATGCAACCGATTGCAGTTGCTGCACCGTTCAATATCCGTAAAACAGCATTTTTTCATTGCTGATACCTACCGCAATCACCGGCTTTTGCCCGATATTTAATTGTAAGGCGCTTTTCACATCACCTTTTATGCTTAACCCGGATTGGTACTGCGGCATATAACTAAAATTGCCTTTACCATCATTCATCAGCACACAACCGTAATTGGCATCTATGCTTCCTATCCTTAACCGGTTATCCGAACGATTTCCCAGCAACAGCAGATCCGTTTTCCCGTCTTTATTAAAATCCTCCGCAATAATATTCGTTATTACAGAAAATTGCGCCTGCGGTGGTAAAACCATTTTTTCAAAACTTCCTCTTTTGTTTATAAAGCAAACGGTCCTGTTTTCGGTGGCCGTATAATTTGAAGCTTTTGCAAGCTCTTCTTTACTGAAAATATTTTTCATCGTTGCATTCGCATACTCTTTATAAGACGTAAACTTTCTCCGCATAGGGTTTATCTGCTCATTCAATTCATCCCTGCTTACAAAAGGGTAGCTCGTTCCCCCTATATAGATATCCAGGAACGGATCAATGGAACCATTATTATCAAAATCGGCGTAATACAAGGTGGCCGGCTCTTTTTCCGATACATGAACGGGGCTGTTTTGCCCTATATTGCCGGCAATAATATCCGCTGTGCCATCTCCGTTCATATCCGCGATCTGCAGGCTGAACCAAATACCATTTTCCTGTTTTCCAAAATATTGTTCCGTATGATCCGTAAATCCTTCCGGTTTATTCAAATACAATTTAACAGGCATAAACTCCCCGCACAATATCAAATCTTTTCTTCCGTCGTTGTCCACATCTGTCCACCGGGCGTCGGTAACCATTCCCACGAATGAGAAGGGAATATTTGCCAACGAAAATTTTCCATTACCATCATTTACCAACAAATAGCTTGGGGGAGCTACCGGATATTTTCCCGGGATGACCCTTCCGCCAACAAAAATATCCATATCACCGTCGTTATCGAAATCGCATGGGCGCACGCACGATTTAGCGCACTCGTTGAGCACAGGAAGCAACCCTTCGGCCAGTGTAAAATTTCCGCTGCCGTCATTCATATATAATTCATCCTGCAGCATCCAGGTACCCGGCTCATAAAAGGAATACCCGCCTTTGGCTATATACAGGTCGTGGTAGCCATCGCCGTTCGCATCAAAAAAAGCCGCGTCGGCGGTTGTGGTATTGGTTTCATCACCGGTCACATTAGCGGTAGCAACAAAATTTCCGTCGGCTTTTTGAACATATATCCTGCCAGGTTGCGCCTGATCTCCACTGATAAAAAGATCCTCCAGCCCATCTTTATTGATATCGCCTTTTGCCATTACAGGCGCGGCTTTAGAATACATGAACAGCATCAGCAACTGGCGTTTAAAATCGTTTTCATTAATAGCCCTGCCGGTATACTTAATATAATCGGGCGCTTTGTTAAACAGGGTGGAATTTGCCAGCGGGGTGGGTGTATAAGGCTGAGTATCGCCAGTATAACTAACAACCAGCTTTTGATTTGCGGAAATATTTTTCAGCAATTGAACGCTGTTGTCGGGCCATACGATCCGTACAGAGTCAACAACATTGTTCTTTTCCAATCCAAAGTGTAAAACGGTTGTAACACACGAAACAAATCCGCGCACCGGATTCAGTTCCTGGTACTGCATTGCAGCATTGGAAAATACATATACCCTGGCTCCTATTGCGTTTATATTCGGTTTTTTAAATGCAAGCTGTATGGAAAGGTAGCCGGAGTTAAACTGCTCCCTGCTCATATTCTTATAGATCAGCGCCGGGCTGTTTATCTGGTTTACAACAATGTCCAGGTCACCGTCATTATCCAGGTCTGCGTACGCCGCTCCATTGGAAAACCCCGGCTGATCCATGCCCCATTCTTTTACGGTATTTGTAAAAGTCAGGTCGCGATTGTTTTTATAGATATAATTATTCAGCTTTGTAACAGGCATGGCCGTAATAAGATCCATCAATTGTACCGGCTCCCTGTCCATAGCCTTTTTTATTTTGTAATCCCCGTAATAGCGCAAAAAATCTTTATTGGTGTAATCCTGCAAAAAACCATTGGTAATGAACAGGTCCTTATACCCGTCATTATCAAAATCGGCGAATAAAGCGCTCCAGCTCCAGTCTGTACCGGAAACACCCGCAAAACGTGCAATTTCGCTGAATGTGCTATCACCATTATTCAACTGCAGCACATTATGCATATACTGTTTGTTCAGGTCCTGGTCAACCATTAGCTGAAATGCCTCGTAGTTTTCCTGCAATTGCAATAGCTTTTGCCTGCGGTTGTCTTCAGGCAGCATATCCAGCGACATTATATCCGGCAAGCCGTCGTTGTTAAAATCGGCAATGTCAACCCCCATAGAGAACTGGGCCAACTGCCTGAAGTATTGCCCGGAGCTTTCCCTGAAAGTACCATTGTGATTATTGATATATAAATAATCCGGTTCGTTGTAATCGTTGGTTACATATATATCCTGCCACCCGTCCTTATCAATATCTGTTATAACAATGCCCAGCCCAAACGTAAGCGCGTTTTGTATAATGCCGGCTTTTTGCGAAACATCCACAAAATGATCGCCGCGGTTCTCATATAATTTATTACCAGCCAGTTCGTCTGTTTTTTTCCTGTATACAGCCAGCTCCGTATTGTCAACCTGTGTGGTGCTGTGGTTCAATAAAAACATATCAAGGTCGCCATCGTTATCATAATCAAAAAAAGCGGCCTGTGTGCTGTAGCTTTTATCATCAAGCCCAAACTCACCGGCTTTTTCCTCAAACTTCAAATCGCCCTTATTAATGAAAAGCTGGTTTTTGCGGAGCTCATCCGGAACCCTGCCTGAACGGCAAATATAAATATCCAGCAGCCCGTCGCCATTTACGTCAGCCATTGTTACTCCCGTTGTCCAGCTACCCGGCTTTCCCGGTAACTCATCGCATGCCGGTTTTGTAATATCCTTAAACTTTAAATTTCCCAGGTTCAGGAACAGTTTGTTTGCCTGCATGTTTGCCGTAAAAAAAATATCAGGTAAGCCATCATTATTAATATCACCCACAGCCACACCTGCTCCATTGTACAAATAGTCGTACACCAATACGTTCAGCTTTTCCGTTTCAACAATATCATTGCTGAAACGAACTCCTGTTTCTTTGGGAGACAGCAGTTTAAATAAAGGAGACTCCTGCGCCCGTCCGGCAGAAAATAAAAAAATAAGTATAAAAGTGAAGCCTACTGCTTGCAAACAAAGTGCTTTCATTTTTTAAGGGATTAAGCTTTTTATTATAGCAGGAAAAGTTTCTTTATACCTGAAACAGAAATACCATAAAGATAGTTTTGTTTATGAAAGTGTAAAGATTTAGCCGGCGGGACAGCTACAGCATATGCCTGTATTGCCCTGTTTTAACCATACTATATTATGTTATGTAATAATATTATTGCTGGTATTGCCTTTTATTTTACAGGGCCGTGCACGCAAAATTGTTTATGCACATACTGTTAATTTCTTTTGTTTTTCATAAATCAATTAATTGTGACCTTTATAAACACCACAGGGTCGAAAACTTCCCAATTATTAATTCAAGTGTTAATCCCGTCCCCGTATTACTGATTTTATGCAGGGAGGGAAGTTTCGTCTTGTTATGAAAAATTATTTGTTATGGGTTTATTTGATAAACGAGTTCAGTACAAACCATTTGAATACCCCGAAATACTTAAGTTTTCGGAGGCTATTAATAAGTCTTTTTGGGTGCATTCCGAAGTAGACTTTACAGCAGATGTCCAGGATTTTCACGCCCATCTTACGCCGGCCGAACAAAACGCGATAAAAAACAGCCTGTTATCCATTGCGCAGATAGAAGTTGCGGTAAAATCATTCTGGGGCAATTTATATAATCATTTTCCCAAACCCGAGCTGAACGGGCTGGGCTCCACGTTCGCAGAATGCGAGTTCAGGCATTCTGAAGCTTATTCGCGGCTGCTTGAAGTGCTGGGTTACAATAACCAGTTCGAGAGCCTCATTGAAGTGCCTGTAATAAAAGAACGTATCCAATACCTGTCGTCTGCATTGCAGAATGCAAAATCGGCCGACAAAAAAGAGTATACCGTTTCTCTTATTTTATTCAGCCTGCTGATCGAAAACGTGAGCTTGTTCAGCCAGTTTGCCATTATACTGGCCTTTACCAGGTTTAAAGGCTTAATGAAAAACGTAAGTAATATTATTGCGTGGACTTCCGTAGATGAGCAGATACATGCCAATGCGGGCATCTTCCTGGTAAACAAACTGAAAGAAGAGTATCCCGGAATATTTACAGCAGAAACCATTGAGCATGTACGCTCGGTTGTAAAACAGTCCATCGCTACAGAAAACAGGATGCTGGACTGGATTTTTGGCGCCGGTGAAATTGATATTATCAACAAGCAGAACCTCAGCAATTTTATGAAGCACCGGGCAGATGAAAGCCTTAAGCAAATTGGCGTTGAGCCTATTTTTAACGTGAGTACCCAGGATGTTGCGGCGATGCTGTGGTTCGAGGAAGAAGTATTCTCTAACAGCCTGGATGACTTTTTTGCAAAGCGCCCTGTTGAGTATACCAAGTTCGACAAAAGTATTTCCGCCCACGACCTGTTTTAAGCTTAAACCATCAATCATCTATCCTTTACCTATAAAATAAATTTTTAAATGACTACATTATTTGCGAACGCGCCGGCCGCCACCGACCAACTTTTTAATACCAATTGTGAGCAGGAAAAGCTATGGTGGAAAAATGAAGAAAGTGAGCAGATACTCAACAGGGGGTATTTATTAAAAGGTGAAACAGTAGAAGGGGCGATAGAAAGGATTTGTTCCGCGGCAGCTCAACGCTTATATAAGCCCGAACTAAAGGAGGCCTTTAAAGAAATGGTAGAACGCGGCTGGATGAGCCTGAGCTCTCCTATATGGGCCAATATGGGAACAGAAAGAGGTTTGCCTATCTCCTGCTTTAATGTACACGTTCCTGATTATATAGAAGGCATTACACACAAGCTGGGCGAAGTGATCATGCAAACAAAATTAGGCGGGGGAACGTCTGCCTATTTTGGTGCATTGAGAGAAAGGGGAAGCGCCGTTACCGATAACGGTAAAAGCAGTGGAGCCGTAAGCTTTATGCGGTTGTTTGATACGGCTATGGATACGATCTCCCAGGGGGGAGTGCGCCGTGGCGCTTTCGCGGCTTATATGGATATTGATCATGGCGATATTGAAGAATTTCTTTCCATTAAAGATATAGGCCATCCTATCCAGAATCTTTTCTTTGGCGTGTGTGTGCCTGATTACTGGATGCAGGATATGATAGATGGCGATATGAACAAGAGAAAGATCTGGGCTAAAGTGCTGGAAAGCCGCCAGCAAAAAGGGTTGCCCTATATTTTCTTTACCGACAATGTAAACAGGAATAAACCGCAGGTTTACAAAGACCTGAACCTTACCATTCATGCCAGCAACCTGTGTTCCGAGATCATGCTGCCGTCTTCGGAAGATGAATCCTTTATCTGCTGCCTGTCGTCCATGAACCTTGAGCTGTACGATGAATGGAAAGATACCAATGCCGTTAAGCTGGCCATCTTTTTCCTGGACGCGGTGCTGCAGGAGTTTATTGCCAAATCGGACGACAATCACTACCTGAAAGCGGCCAATACTTTTGCTAAACGCCATCGCGCGCTCGGACTGGGTGTTTTAGGATGGCACTCGTACCTGCAAAAAAACATGATCCCTTTTGAAGGAATGAAGGCAAAGCAGCTCACTTCCTCCATATTCAGCGATATTAATGAAAAAGCAGTAAAGGCAACCAAAGACCTGGCATGGATATACGGTGAACCTGAAGTATTGAAAGGTTACGGCAAAAGAAATACAACTTTACTCGCTATCGCTCCAACCACCTCTTCTTCCGCTATATTAGGTCAAACATCTCCCGGCATTGAGCCTTTCAGCAGCAATTATTATAAGGCAGGACTGTCGAAGGGGAACTTTATGAGGAAAAATAAATATTTAAAAGAATTGCTGGTGCAAAAAGGCATAGATAATGAAGATACCTGGCGCAGCATTATGCTGAACCATGGCAGTGTGCAGCATTTAAAGCAATTAACGACCGAAGAAAAAGAGGTTTTCAAAACCTTTAAGGAGATCAGCCAGCTTGAGATCATCCAGCAGGCGTCTATCCGCCAGAAATATGTTGACCAGTCGCAGAGCCTGAATCTTAATATTCCTGCCGATCTCCCGGTAAAGGATGTGAACAAGCTGCTGATAGAAGCGTGGAAGCTGGGCATTAAAACATTGTATTACCAGCGCAGCCAGAGTGTTTCAAAAGAGATGGTTACCAACCTTGTTAGCTGCAAAAGCTGCGAGGCATAACAACCGAAGGAATTGTATTGTAAGTTATAGTCCCATTACTTTCAGCAACGCATGATGAAGCTTTTCATCATGCGTTTTTTTATTTTGAAGTTGTAGTAATTTAGATGCGTTTGTTGTGCAGGTATTCCGGCAAAGCATAAAATGTTCTACCTTCGCGCCCGGTTCTTTCTATACTTTATCAAGCAGCAAAGGTTCCCACATATGTTGGGATTAATAGGGAATTGTGTGTAAATCACAAGCTGTCCCGCAACTGTAAGTAACACAAGCGTTTTTACCCTTGTTGTCCACTGCCCCGATAGCCATCGGGATGGGAAGGACGGTAAAAATGTTACAAGCCAGGAGACCTGCCTTTATGTATTTGACGATGCTTTCGTGGAATGAAGCAGTTGTTGAAATTGGTATGCACAATGGTTCCGGCTATTTGTATTTTACAGGATAGTTGTGCCTTTGCATATACCTCTCTCTTCTTATTATTTTCACGAAAAAACATTGCAGGTTTAGCAAAGAGCTTTTAACTGATTATTCATCATTTTAAAAGCATTACACATGCAAACACACAACCTGGGCTACCCGCGGATAGGCAGCCAAAGGGAACTTAAAAAAGCTTGCGAGCAGTATTGGGCAGGTAAATTAACATTACAGCAGCTGAGCCAGGCAGGGAGCAGCATCAGGCTCCGGAACTGGCTTTTACAAAAGGAGGCAGGGATTGACCTGGTGCCCTGTAACGATTTTTCTTACTACGACCAGGTGCTGGATACCAGTTTAATGGTGGGCGCCATACCCGTAAGGTATCACAACCTGATGCAGGACAGGCAACTGCCACACCTTGATCTTTTGTTTGCCATGGCAAGAGGATACCAGAAAGATGGCTATGATATTACGGCCATGGAAATGACCAAATGGTTTGACACCAACTATCACTACATTGTTCCTGAATTTACGGCTAACCAGCAGTTTACTTTGTTCAACAGCAAGCCTGTGAATGAGTTCCTTGAAGCCAGGCAAAATGGCATTCCCGCAAAGCCTGTGCTGCTGGGTCCGGTGTCATATCTTTTACTGGGTAAAGAAAAAGAAGGTGGCTTCCACCGCCTCGAACTGATCAAAAAACTGCTTCCCGTATATATGGAAGTTTTAGGCAAACTGGAACAGGCCGGTGCATATTATGTTCAACTGGATGAACCCTGTCTTTCACTGAACCTGACCGATGCGGAGCGCCGGGTATTCAGCAAAACATATGAAGAGATCAAAAATAAATTGCCGAACCTGCAAATTATACTCGCAAGCTATTTTGAATGTTACGGAGAAAATCTGCCAACGGTTCTTAAATTACCTGTACAGGTTTTACATCTTGATCTTGTACGTTGTTCCGGGCAATTAGATGATATACTGGCTACTGGTTTTGTACATGGCCGAACTATACTTTCGCTGGGTGTTGTAGATGGAAGGAATATCTGGAAAAGTAATTTTGAGCATGCTCTTGCACTCATCAAAAAAGCAACTGCTAAAATTGGAGAGCAAAGAGTATGGATTGCACCGTCCTGCTCCTTATTGCATGTGCCCTGCGATCTTGACCTGGAAACAAATGAGAAAGTATTAACACCGGAAATAAAACAATGGCTTGCATTTGCAAAACAAAAGATAGATGAGGTTGTTATATTAAAGCAATTGGCTGCCGGTGAAAACAGGGAGGCAGTAAATGCTACACTCAAAGAAAATATCGCGGCCAATCAAAACCGAAAAACATCCGCGCTTATTCACAATAGCGTGGTAAAAGCAAGAGTGGCTGCAATTACAGATGCCGATGCTAAACGGCTCAACCCATTTTCTGTAAGAAAATTAAAGCAACACAAAGCATTACATCTACCGTTGTTCCCGACAACTACCATTGGTTCATTCCCTCAAACTGTTGAAGTAAGATCCTGGCGTGCAAAATGGAAAAAAGGAGATTTGACTGATGTACAATATGACGAGTTAATCGCAAAAGAAACAGAAAAGGCAATACACTGGCAGGAAGATATTGATATAGATGTTTTGGTGCATGGCGAATTTGAGCGCAATGATATGGTTGAATACTTTGGCGAACAACTAGATGGCTTTGCTTTCTCTAAAAATGGTTGGGTGCAGAGCTATGGCAGCCGCTGTGTGAAGCCGCCTATTATATATGGAGATGTAAGCAGGCCCGAACCCATGACGGTTCGCTGGACATCCTATGCGCAATCTTTAACCAAACGCCCGGTTAAAGGTATGCTTACAGGCCCTGTTACTATATTGCAATGGAGCTTTGTCCGCAACGACCAGCCCCGCAGCGAAACCTGCACCCAAATTGCACTGGCAATAAGAGAGGAAGTAGCTGACCTGGAAAAAGCGGGGATCAATATAATCCAGATTGATGAACCGGCGATAAGGGAAGGGTTGCCACTCCGCAAAGAAAACCGGCAGGAATACCTTAACTGGGCTGTAAAAGCATTCAGCATTTCTGCAAGCTGTGTGAAAGATGAAACACAGATCCACACGCACATGTGCTATTCTGAGTTTAACGACATTATTCAGAACATTGCCGATATGGATGCAGATGTGATTACCATTGAATGCAGTCGCTCGCAAATGGAATTGCTGGATGCATTTGCTGAATTCAAATATCCTAACGAGATCGGACCCGGTGTATATGATATCCATTCGCCAAGAGTACCATCGAAAAATGAAATGATACGGCTGATGGAAAAAGCCAAAGCGGTTATTCCTGCTGATCAGTTGTGGGTTAACCCTGATTGCGGATTAAAAACCCGTGGTTGGGATGAAACAAAAGCCGCCTTACTGGAAATGGTGAATGCCGCCAGGCATCTCAGGCAACAGGTGCCGGTAAATGTATGATCAATTATCATCCGCCAGGTGGATTGTATTCACCCGGCGGATCTATTTTTAAGGATTGATTGAGCTTAATTTGTTTTTTCAAGCTCCTTTATATCTACCAGTGTATTTACTTCAATTTTATTGATAACGGCTTTTATATCTCCCACCATGGGATTGCTGATGGTGGTACTGAAAGGAAATACATATCCCTCCGTAGTTTTTTTATAATCGGAGAACCCGGTTGTTTGCTCTACCGGTTGTCCCATTACACTCGCTTTCACCACGTTCCTGCTAATGTAATATGTATCCGTGTCAAGATAATACGTACTTACATAATCGCCTTTCGTGAGCTTTACGGTATAAGCGGGTTTCCCGTTCACCGTATCTACCCCCTCGTATGTTGCGGTATACCCGTTTTCTTTATAATTGTAAAGTTCTCCGCCTGGCATTAAGTTGCCTGCCGCACTTTTCACTGCCTCGTCGGGTATAGGCTCCGCTCCTGTGCTGCCCGGTACCAGCGGGTTTATTATCCATCCCTTATCTTTTCCAATAAAAGTGATCAGCTTCTGCCCCTGCAAGTCTACTTCCTGCCGCGAAGCCTCGCCATATACTATCCATATTTTTGCGGGCATCTGCATGCCTACCACCTCCATATTCGCTTCCTGCACTATATTTTTTAATGAAGCAATTTTTTCCCTGCCCCCAAGCGCTGCAATATATTTTGCCTGTATTTCATCTACAGTTTGAGCGAAACAGATATTAAAGCTTACGGCAGCAACAAAGATTAGCGATAGTGATCTTATTATTTTCATATAAATAATTTATGGGGGCAAAAATAAAGCTATTCCCTGTCATTCTGTTCCGGAGTATGCAGGGATTTCGCTTTTAGCAAAAAGATCAGTGGCGATAGTATCACCTTTGAGTGCTGTAATAGTAATAAAGCACTCTTTCCGTCATTCCGATCCCGCCCGAATGTGTGTTGAACCAAAGCTGTATTACGGCGGGAGAGGAATCCGCCGGGCTTTTGCACTAATACTCAACATCTGCACTGCTGCCTGGCAGATTTACCTTCGGTGAGAAGAGTTCTCTTTCGCGAAAGAGCGATTTAAATACAATATTCGTGTTGGCTCAATCGGAATGACGGAAAAGCCACCATTTATTCCCAACCCGAACGAACGACATTACCTTTGGAATATAACATTACTTCAAAAGCGAAACCCCTGCCGGAGTATACTCATTAAGCTGTTAAATCATCATCTTTGCATGTATAATAAAGTATGCATGATCATCCACGCAAAGCTTGTAAACATACCCGATCAAAACATATTTCCTGCGGCTGTTACTATAGGGAACGGTACGATCCAATCTATTGAAAAGTTGGCCGGGCAGGCGGATAACGCGTTGCCTTACCTTTTACCGGGTTTTATAGACGCGCATGTTCATATAGAAAGCTCCATGCTGATACCTTCTCAATTTGCCAGGTTAGCCGTAGTGCATGGCACTGTTGCAACCATCAGCGATCCGCACGAAATAGCGAATGTTTGCGGATCAGAGGGCATTGAATATATGATCGCGGATGGGAAAAGAGTGCCATTCGGTTTCTATTTCGGCGCTCCCAGTTGTGTGCCGGCAACCGGCTTTGAAACAGCGGGAGCAGTATTGAACGTGCAGGAGGTAGAGACGCTGCTGCAAAGACCTGAAATTAAATACCTGAGTGAAATGATGAATTTCCCCGGGGTGTTAATGAAAGATGCTGAAGTAATGGCCAAGATAAAAGCGGCCCGTCAATTGGGTAAACCAATTGACGGACATGCCCCGGGGCTAACGGGGGAACAGGCAAAGCAATATATAGAGGCAGGGATTTCTACCGACCATGAATGTTTTACCGCGGAAGAGGCACTGCACAAGGTCAGGAACGGCATGCATATTTTAATACGCGAAGGAAGCGCGGCTAAAAATTTTGACGCGTTAATTGAATTGCTGAATGATCATCCTGATAAAATAATGTTTTGCAGCGATGATAAGCATCCTGACAGCCTGGTGGAAGGACATATCAACCAATTATGCGCCCGTGCGGTAGCAAAGGGAATAGACTTATTTAAAGTGCTGCGCGCCGCCTGCATTAATCCTGTGTTACACTATGCGCTTGAAACCGGTTTGTTGCGAAAAGGAGATCATGCTGATTTCATCCTGGTAAATGATCTGACCCGCTTTGAAGTGCGGCAAACATACATCAAAGGTGTGCTGGTAGCGGAAAATGGAAGGTCGAAAATTGATCTTTCAGGAAAGAAGAACCTGCCTCCGGTTAATAACTTTGTATGTACGCCGAAAAAAGC
The DNA here is from genome assembly GCA_019638595.1 of Chitinophagaceae bacterium. Lineage (GTDB taxonomy): Bacteria > Bacteroidota > Bacteroidia > Chitinophagales > Chitinophagaceae > Agriterribacter. The sequence goes on along the minus strand of JAHBTJ010000002.1, from coordinate 204,326 downwards.
AAGCGACTTTTCCGGCGCCGCTGCGGTTGCCCTCAAAGAAAACGCACCTGTAATAGAGGCCCGGGATGGGCAACTGATCACCGGTAAGTGGCAAAGAGAAGGAAGCGTTCATGCTATTGATGTGGAAAGGGATATCCTGAAAATAGCGGTTGTAAACCGTTATCGTGATGCGCCTGTAGCGGTAGCATTCATTAAAAATGTTGGATTAAAGAAGGGAGCCATCGCTTCTTCCGTTGCGCACGATAGTCATAACATAGTAGCGGTGGGGGCAGATGATGAAAGCATCTGCAGGGCAGTGAATAGTATCATCGAACAAAAGGGCGGGGTAAGCCTTTACTCGAAAGACCATGAAATTATACTGCCTTTGCCTGTAGGGGGCTTAATGAGCGATAAAGACGGATACGAGGTGGCAGGGGAGTATGCCGCTATAGACAAAGCTGCAAAAGAGCTTGGCGCCACGCTCAGCGCTCCGTATATGACACTTTCCTTCATGGCTTTGCTGGTAATACCGCATCTTAAGCTAAGCGACAGGGGACTGTTTGACGGAGATACATTCAGCTTTGTATGAACGTTTTATCCAAACCGTACCGATGTCATAGTAAGCGATCCCGCTACCAGCTTATCATTAAAGAAGGTGGGGGTTTCATTCTTATCCTGCAATCCCAGCGTATACATTAACGGATAGTAATGATCGGGAGTAGGAACTGCGAGCTTTGCGGCTGGGCTCAGTTGCTCGTAATGTATCAGCGCCTGGTGATCGCCGTTACTGATTTTGTTTTTGAATATTTCATGCATCTCCATTGCCCAGTCGTAGCCGTAACCGGGCACATCCAGCTTGTCCCAGGCTATCATTCTTAAATTGTGAACCATGTTACCGCTTCCTATCACCAGTACTCCTTTCTTACGCAACGAAAAAATTTCTTTGGCAAGATCATAATGATAAGATGCAGGCTTGCTGTAATCAATGCTTAATTGCAGTATGGGGATATTGGCATGGGGATACATGTGTTTTACTACCGTCCATGCGCCATGGTCGAGCCCCCAGTCATGATCCAGTCCAACATTGGTAGAAGTGATCAGTTGCTGCGTTTCGTTTGCCAGCGCCGGGTTGCCGGGCGCCGGGTATTGTACGGCATACAACGCAGGCGGAAAGCCTCCGAAATCGTGTATGGTTTTGGGATGATCCATAGCTGTTATATGAGTACCCCTGGTTAGCCAGTGGGCGGAAACAACCAGCACAGCCTTAGGTTCAGGCAGTTCTTTTCCCAGGCTGGACCAATACGCGCTGAACTCATTATTTTCAATGCCATTCATGGGCGAACCATGCCCTATAAAAAGAACCGGCATTTTAGTATCCTGCTCATTTAATTCTCCTGTAAACGATTTAAATGCTGATAAGCTGCTCATGGCCAATACCCCTGCTTTTAATAAAAATGTTTTCCTCTTCACAATATGTGATTATAGCATCCGCATCAAAGCTAGCAGTTTGCCAGCCGGTTTACATTAACGCAGGATAAGAAAACAAAAAAGCAACACCCGCATACCGCTTTTCTTTATTTTATTTCTTACCGCTCATTTCGGCAAAATACCGGTGGAAATAAGGGATCGTTTCTATGCCTTTATAAAAATTGAGTATATCGAATTTTTCGTTGGGAGAGTGAAGATTGTCACTATCGAGTCCAAAACCCATAAAAACGATTTTTATACCAAGCTCTTTTTCAAAAAGGGCACAGATGGGAATACTTCCTCCCCCGCGCACGGGGATGGGAGGTTTACCAAAAGTAGTTTCTATAGCTTTTGCCGCAGCTTTGTAAGCAACAGAATCAATCGGCGTCATGTAGGGCTCTCCTCCATGATGCTCCTCTGCTTTTACGGTAACTCCCGCCGGAGCAATGCTCCTGAAATAACTCAATAATTTTTCGGTAATGACGGCAGATGATTGATCGGGCACCAGGCGGGCCGAAATTTTTGCGTATGCTTTTGCAGGTAAAACGGTTTTAGCTCCTTCGCCTGTATAGCCACCCCATATGCCATTCAATTCAAGGGTTGGGCGAATACCGGTCCTTTCGTTGGTTGTATATCCCTTTTCGCCCCATAAAGCCGGTACGCCAAGATCTTTTTTGTATTCCTCTTCATCAAAAGGAGCTTCAGCCATTAATTTCCTTTCTGCGGCAGTTGATTCAACCACATCATCATAAAACCCGGGAATAGTGATATGGTTATTTTCATCGTGGCAGGAAGCAATCATTTTTGCAAGCATCGTAATGGGATTGGCTACAGCCCCGCCATATACACCGCTATGAAGATCCCGGTTAGGACCTGTTACTTCCACTTCTATATACGACAATCCCCGGACGCCGATATCAATAGAGGGAGTATCCATGCTGATCATGGCGGTATCACTTATCAGGATCACATCGGCCTTGAGCAGCTCTTTATGCGAGGTAACGAATTTAGCAAGATTGGGAGAACCTATTTCTTCTTCTCCCTCAATAATAAATTTAATGTTAGTGACCAGGGTATTGGTTGCAACCAGTGTTTCCAATGCCTTTACGTGCATATAAAACTGCCCCTTATCATCGCAGGAACCTCTTGCGAAAATTTTTCCGTCCTTAATCACAGGATCAAAAGGTCCGCTGTTCCACAGCTCCAACGGGTCGGCAGGTTGAACATCATAATGGCCGTATACCAGCACCGTTGGTTTACTGCTGTCTGTTATTTTTTCGCCATATACTACAGGGTGCCCGTCGGTAGGATATATTTCCGCTTTACCGGCGCCCGCTTCCAGCAGTTTTTTTTGCACAGCCTCCGCGCAGGCTATCATATCTTTTTTATTTTCGCTCCTGGCACTTACAGAAGGAATACGTAATAACTCCAGTAATTCATTCAAAAAACGGTCCTTGTTCGCCGATTGATATTCTTTCCATGATTGCATGATCGAAAGTTTTCTGGTTAACAAAATAGCTGAACGAATTTAGGCAGAAAAGAATGAATACAGGCGGTATTGCGGATGTTTATCGTACACAATAATTTTTAGTTTTTTCCTGACTATAATCATTTGGTGAAAAGGAGCAAAATGTTATCTTCGCCCCCGATTGCAAGTCATAATCAGCCTTTGTTGGTCCAACTGCCCCTGCAGAAGGTTCCGGCAAAGGCTGAGCCAATTATAGATCATATGCTGAAGATCCGTTTTGTTCCCAACATATAGATAGCTGAAAAAAAGATATACAGGAACGCCAGGATAATGAGGCTGAACTTTAAGATGGCAAAAGCCGTGGTGAGGATTGAGCCCGCGGTTGTAGCGGCAACATGAACAGAAAAGACCATAAGCAGGTTTTCACATACATCACACAGCATTGCCACCAGGCTGCCAAATGCCATTAAAATACCGGTTCTTTGTAATATACCCCGTACATACAGCACCGAGAAATAACCGCATAGCGAATACAGGAATAAGCCGTAAAACGGAATGGCGAAAAAATCGAGTAACATATTCCACCTGAATGTGCCCCGCAGCGCCGGGCGCCATTCCTCCACGATAGCAGCGGTCGTTCCCACATTGCAGCTCAGCTCAAGCGACACGATACCAAGCGGGGCGGCGGGAGTAGACAATGCTTTTCCCTGCCACCTGAGCAACAACAATAAAACAAGTGTGCCCGTAAAGAAAAAACCAATAATCTTCCAGTTGGTCATAATTACTTGATATCAGTTCAGGCTTTTGATGTTTTTAATTTGCCGGCCAGTATACGGATCCGCTTGAATATCCTGTAATAGAACTCCTTATTAAACAACTGCGAATCGTGCATGGCTTTATAGGTAAGAAAAAAGCCAATAGGCAACAATACCAGCGTTGACATCCACATACCTATAAAAGCGGTGGTAATATCTTCACGTACAAATTTCTCACCAAACATATTTAACAGGTGAAAAATAAGAAAGAATATTACGGCAATGACCAATGGCATACCCATTCCCCCCTTCCTGATAATAGAACCCAACGGCGCCCCTATAAGAAAGAGTACGATACAGGCAAATGACAGGCTGAATTTCCTGTGCCATTCAATGAGATGAAAGCGGAGATCCTTTCTTTTTATTTTTCCCTCTTCGGCAATAGCGTCGAGGCTGTTTTTGGCAGCGCTTACCCTGTCTATCGCTCTTGAAAGTATCGGCTTCCTAACCGAGTCGGGGAGCAATTGCTCATATCCTACCGGTTTGGGCCATTCCAGCGCATCCATCAAAGGCTTGCGCCGTGCATCATACTTCAGCTCTTTGAGAGCCAGCGGCTTAATTCCTTCTTTGATAACTATAGAGGACGCGGGCACTTTTTCCGCTACCACAGGCTTTTTAGGCGGATTGATCTCTTTCCTTACTAAATCGTAGTTGATCCCTATTTCACGATCTGTTTTTTTCTCAATATCCCTGTGAGCGGTGCGGGTTAACGAATCTATTGAATTGTTGAGCTGTTTAACGTTCAGCATCCGGAAGTTATCTTTAAAAAGACTGTCCGGTGTACGCATCATTTTAAATGAGCTCAGGTCAAATACTTTTTTATAGTTCTTAAAGCCCAGCCGTATATAATCGGTATTAACGCTGTAGGAGGGCCCCCGTTCTTCGTGACGCCAGCCGTTTTCAAGATAGAATTCAAGAAATTTCTTATCGGCACTGATGTTCATTTTACCATGCTCAGCAACAATGATGTTGTCCTGTAAGCTGTAGTTTTTTTCAAAAATGATGATATTATGTATAGTGGTATTGTCCTTTTCTTTTTTCCCTACTTTAATGGTATATCCCTCAAAGTCGCGAAAAAAAACACCTTCCTTCAGGTTAAAAGCGGGTTTGGCTACAGTAATATCGTATAACAGGGTTTGAAACTTTAGCTGGGCCACCGGTATAACATAGTTTGAAAACAAAAAAGCCACTACCGATATAAGCACCGATACCAAAAAGAGCGGGCGCATAAAACGCAAAAGAGGAATGCCCGCCGATTTAACAGCAACGGTTTCAAAGCTTTCGCCCAGCTTACCAAACGTCATGATAGACGAAATAAGCACCGCCAGCGGCAGCGCCAACGGCACCGCGGTAGCACTTACGTAGCCGGTTAAACGAACAATGGTAACCGCATCGAGCCCCTTACCAACCAGGTCATCTATATACTTCCAGAAAAACTGGAGGATCAATATAAACAGGGTAATAAAAAAAGTAACAATAAAAGGACCAACAAAGGCTTTCAGGATGAGCTTGTCTAATTTTTTGATCACGGTTTATACTTGCTGTTGGTTACTGCGATACCTTTATTGAATGAATGATGCAAAAATACAGCTTTCGGAAGATGAACTGTACCTGGCATTAAATACCGGCTGGATTTTAACAAAGAATCGCATTATTGATAAGGTTTACCAGCTTTTTGGAGCATTAGCCAACAGCTACCAGCAACATTCCCCGGACGTTTTTTCTTTTTTACCGGTAATGCAACATGCTAAAATTACACGGGGCGAAAATTATAACGGGCTTCCTTATGTAATGCTCGACTACCCGCGGTATTTTACACGGCAGGACGTGCTGGCGGTGCGCACTATGTTTTGGTGGGGTAACAATATGAGTATAACACTGCACCTTAAAGGGCAATACAACAACCGGTTCGGAGAGGCGGTTACGGAGCATTTAATAAACAAAGGAAATGGCAACTGGTACCTTCAAACACAGGGAGATGAATGGTTGCATCATTTTTCCGATACCACCCATACAGCCCTTACCGAAACAAACAGGCAATACACCGGTAATCAGGCATTACCCTTTGTTAAATTGAGCAGCTATCTGCCCCTTACAAGATGGAACGATGCAAAAGATATATTCTCAGAAAACTTCAGGGAACTGGCAGGTACAATCAAAGATCAATTACCCAGGCGGTGAAAGAGCTCTTTTACCTGGTAATCCCACAGGCGGCTTTGATCAGGAATATCCCTTTTCTCCGCAAAATCTTTAATAACCAGGATCGTTTGATTGGTAACCTCTGATTTTTCTATTGAGAATTCAAAAAATTCGTCTTTAGGAACATGCAGCCAGTGAAAACGGATAAACTTATCCTCCTCCCCTTCCAGCACTTCCGCTTTGTCGGTAGAGCCCTCCCAGGTAAAGCTGAAGATCATGTCTCTCTCATCTACTTTATCGGCAAACCATTCCTGTAATCCGGCGGGTGTTGACAGAAATTCATACAGAATAGAAGGCGAGCATCTAACCGGATATTCTAACGTATATAATTGTTTTTTACTCATTTGTCAAAATCTGTTGGTCATATATAGAGATAGCGTGCAATAATATAAAAATAATGGAACCATCAAAGTTTTTTGAATAATATTTTTTCTTAAAAGGAGGTAACAAAAAAGGCACTTATGTTATTTTTTCAAAAAGAATGAGCAACATAGCAATAATATTTTTTTATTATACATCCTATTTGCTTAAATTGCCAGGTACAATATCTTATGGTAGCCAGCGTTTTATAGCAAATCCCTATGTAATATGATTTCCGTTAAACCTCTAAAAAAATAAGGCTTATGAGTATGCGTCAACTCAAAATCACGAAATCAATAACCAACCGTGAGTCTCAAAGCCTTGAAAAATACCTGCAGGAAATAGGAAGGGTTGAGCTAATTGGCCCCGAAGAAGAAGTAAAACTGGCGGAACGGATCAAGCAGGGAGATCAAAAAGCTTTGGACAGGCTTACAAAAGCCAATCTTCGTTTTGTTGTATCAGTAGCCAAACAATATCAAAATCAGGGGCTGTCATTACCCGATCTTATTAACGAAGGCAATTTAGGGCTTATTAAAGCCGCACAGCGCTTTGATGAAACCAGGGGCTTCAAATTCATATCATATGCTGTTTGGTGGATAAGGCAAAGTGTTTTACAGGCTTTGGCAGAGCAGTCGCGCATTGTGCGCCTGCCGCTCAATAAGGTAGGGCTTACCAACCGCATTAATAAGGCATTTCAACAACTGGAGCAGGAGTATGAAAGAGAACCTTCGCCGGAAGAGCTGGCTGAAATACTGGAAATAGATACCGATGAAATTGCAGCCACTTTAGGCGTTGCGGCGCGCCATGTAAGCATGGATACTCCCCTGTCGGACGGAGAAGACAGTACGCTGGTGGATGTAATGGAAAACCCCAACGCCGACAGTGTAGATAATAAAATAGCACACCACGAATCTTTAAAAAAGGAAATAGAAAGATCATTACACGCGCTCACCGACCGGCAGCAGGACGTGATCCGCTTCTTTTTTGGTATAGGCATAGAAAACGCAATGAGCCTGGAAGATATAGGCGAACGGTTCAATCTTACCCGCGAGCGGGTACGCCAGATCAAAGACAAAGCCATAACCAAGCTTAGAACCACCTCCAGGTGCAAACTTTTAAAAACATACCTGGGCACATAATTCTAATCATCTTTACGTAACTTTGCAACGCATTTTTAAAAGTGAACAATTTGATCTTGTTCGCTTTTTTTATGAGCCGCTAACATGGCGGATGTTTTGTTAAAAGATGAAATAAAGCAATTGTATGTTTGAATCACTGTCGGAGCGGCTTGACTCGGCCCTGAAACAGATAAAGGGAGAGGGAAGAATTAACGAGCTGAACATTGCCAATACGGTAAAGGATATTCGACGCGCGTTGGTAGATGCTGATGTAAACTATAAGATAGCAAAGGAATTTACCGATACGGTAAAAACAAAAGCGCTGGGCGAAAAAGTGCTTACCGCCATTAGTCCCGGGCAGTTAATGGTGAAGATCGTAAAAGATGAGCTGGCTGAGCTGATGGGCGGCTCGGAAAGCGAGTTCAATACAAACGGTAATCCCGCCGTTATTTTAATTGCAGGGTTGCAGGGTAGCGGTAAAACTACTTTTAGCGGCAAGCTGGCAAATTATCTTAAAACAAAAAAAGGCAAATCTCCGTTACTGGTAGCGGCAGATATTTACAGGCCCGCGGCAATTGACCAGTTAAAAGTGTTGGGCGGGCAGATAAACGTGGATGTGTACAGCGAACCGGATAATAAAAACGCGGTTTCTATTGCCGAAAATGCCATTAAGGAAGCGAAGAGCAAAAATAAAAATGTCATTATCATAGATACCGCCGGGCGGTTGGCGGTAGACGAAGCGATGATGACAGAAGTGGAGAATATTAAAAATGCGGTAAAGCCACAGGAAATACTTTTTGTGGTAGATTCGATGACCGGGCAGGATGCGGTAAATACCGCCAAAGCGTTCAACGACCGGCTCAATTTCAGCGGGGTTGTGCTTACCAAGCTGGATGGCGATACAAGAGGCGGGGCAGCTCTTTCCATAAAGTATACGGTTCAAAAGCCGATAAAATTCATAAGCAGCGGCGAAAAGCTTGATACGTTGGATGTGTTTTATCCTGAAAGGATGGCGCAGCGTATCCTGGGCATGGGAGACATTACCACCCTGGTGGAAAAAGCCCAGGCCCAGTTTGATGAAGCGCAGGCAGCCAGGCTTCAGAAAAAAATGCGGAAGAACCAGTTTGATTTCCAGGACTTCCTGGATCAACTGCAGCAGATCAAAAAAATGGGTAACCTGAAGGATCTGATGGGTATGATACCGGGGGTGGGAAAAGCCATCAAGGACATAGACATCAACGACGATGCTTTTAAAGGTATTGAGGCGATGATCAATTCCATGACGCCCTTTGAAAGAGCCAATCCTGATTCAATAAACCCCAGCCGCAAAAACCGCATAGCCAAAGGCTCCGGCAAGGACCTGGCGGATATAAACCAGTTTATGAAGCAGTTTGAGCAGATGAAACAAATGATGAAAATGATGAATAAGATGCCGATGGGCAGGATGGGTTTTGGGAAACGTTGATATTTTTGTACTTTTAATTTTGGGAAATAGCTTGCAAGACAATATCTTCGCAAGCCTTTAGAAAGAAAACACATATTAATCACCCATTTAAAATGTTTATTTTTTATGGCTGTTAAAATCAGACTGCAACGTCACGGGAGCAAGAAGAGACCCTTCTACTTTATAGTGGTAGCCGATGCCCGTGCGCCAAGGGATGGAAAATTCATCCAAAAGATCGGAACCTATAATCCCCTGGGACAACCTGTTGCCGTACAGCTAGACAGGCAGAAAGCATTAGACTGGTTGCAAAAAGGGGCTCAGCCAACAGACACTGTTCGCAGGATTTTATCTTACAAAGGTGTTTTATACCTCAAGCATTTATTGCGTGGTGTAAGCCTTGGTTTGTTTGATGAAGCCACCGCAATGTCCAAGTTCCAGAAATGGCACGAAGAACACGAAGGTAGCATCAAAAAGAAACAGGAAGAAGCTGCTAAGTCAAGAAGGCCGAGAAGACCTATTGCTCCCCGTAAGACTGAACAAAAGGAAGAAGGTAACTGATCATAAAGGTTTCTTCAACTAAATTGAAATTTGCCTTGCAGCTAAACTGCAAGGCTTTTTTTTAGCGCTGATCCTTTTTTATTACTCTAAAAAAATACAGGTGCCCGAATATTTTAAAATTGGTAAAATAGTTTCCGCTTTCGGGCTGAACGGGGAAATGGTGGTTGTACACAGCCTTGGCAAAAAAACCTCTTTTAAAGGGGTGGAAGCTGTATTTATGGAGGAAAGAAAGGAAAGCTTTCTGCCCTATTTTATAAACGCCTGCCGCATTAAAAGCGATAACGAGGTATACCTGCTGCTGGAAGATATAACCACCCGGGAAAAGGCTGTTAAACTGCTTCAGAAGGAAATATGGCTGCCGGAGGAACATTTTAAAAAGCTTGCTGCAAAATCAGCCCCTATAGCGTTACTAGGCTACCAGATCATTAACAACCACGATATTATTGGAGAAATTGCGGAGGTAATTGAACAACCTTTCCAGCTATTATGCAAGGTAATAATTGAAGGAAAAGAGGCCCTTATACCCCTTAACCAGGAAACATTAAGGAAAATTGATAATAAAAAGAAGGAGGTATTCGTTTCTTTACCTGAAGGACTTTTGGAATTATATAAAGACAGTTGAGAATTGATAAAAAAGGATGTATACAACACAAACAAGTATTCATTTATAATTGTATATGCTTGTTTAACAACATAAGTTTTAATTTTTCGTTGCGGTACCGATATTTGCAACGTAAGGCATTGCACCAAACACCACAAAGCACTTAACTCAATTGCATGAAACATTTAGAGATGCATAAAAACCTAATCACACTGCTGCTTGTAATTTTTGCGGTAATAGTTTTACATACCTTACAAAGCGTTCACAAAAAGAACCAGGCAAAGCATACAACCGAGTCGGTAGTTACGCATGGCCTGTTTGCAAATTAACCCAGCGATTTGCAGATTTTTTTCACAATACCGGGGCCTTCATAAATAAAGCCCGTCCACACCTGTACCAGCACCGCGCCCGCCTGCATTTTTTCCATAGCATCGTTACCGGTAAATATGCCGCCGCTGGCTATAACAGGTATTGCTCCTTTTGTTTGAGCTGTTATTTGCTGCACAATTTCTGTTGATCTTTCCCTAACAGGTTTCCCGCTCAATCCTCCCGCACCTATCTTTTCTATTGTAGAAAGCGGCGTTTGCAGGTTTTGGCGACTGATAGTGGTGTTGGTGGCCACAATGCCATCCAGTTTTATTTCCAATGCCAGCTCTATCACATCATCCACCTGTTCTTTTGTAAGATCGGGAGCAATTTTCAGTAATATGGGCTTAGGTTGATCGTATGCCAGGTTGATATGCTGAAGGTTGGATAATATCTGCCGGAGAGAATCCTTATCCTGCAAGGCGCGGAGCCCCGGCGTGTTCGGTGAACTTACATTCACCACAAAATAGTCTACATAGTCAAATAATTTTTTAAAGCATATTTCATAGTCTTTCCACGCGTCTTCATTGGGCGTTGATTTATTTTTACCAATATTTCCGCCAATGATCAGCCTGTTTTTTTTACCGCCTGGCTGCCGAAGCTGCCATGCCCGTAACCGCTGCGCGATCATTTCAGCCCCGTCGTTATTAAATCCCATCCGGTTAATCAGCGCTTTATCTGCCGGAAGCCGGAACAGTCTTGGCTTTTCATTGCCCGGTTGTGGCTTAGGCGTTACGGTTCCAATTTCTACAAATCCAAAACCCAGGCATTCCAGTTCGCGCAGGTAGCGGGCATTCTTGTCAAATCCTGCTCCCAAACCAACAGGATTTTTAAACTCAAGCGTACCGTGCGATGTTCGGAGTAAAGTTGTATGAAAGCCGGCTGTAAAAAAACGGTTTATTATATTGCGTATAAAGCCGGCACTGCATAACAGCCGCAACGTATTCATTGAAAAGTAGTGTACCCATTCCGGCGAAAAAAGAAATAAAAAATTTCGGAGTAAATTATACATAGCGCCGCAAGTTAACAAATGATACCTCAGTTGAGAGGTTTGGAACACATAAGTGGAATAATTATCTTTGATAGACAAAGTTGCATAAACAACTAAATTTTACTCAATGCAGGAAGCCTATATTGTTGCAGGATACCGGACAGCCGTAGGAAAATCAAAAAAGGGAGGTTTCCGGTTTACAAGGCCGGATGACCTGGCGGTAGAAGTTATTAAAGGGGTGCTTGCCAGCGTACCTCAACTGGAAACAAAAAGAATAGACGATGTGATTGTTGGGAACGCCGTACCCGAAGCGGAGCAGGGGCTGCAGGTTGGCCGCATTATAGCGGCACGAGCGCTGGGGTTGGATGTGCCGGGCATGACCGTGAACCGCTATTGCGCTTCGGGACTTGAAACAATTGCTATAGCCACCGCTAAAATAAGAAGCGGGCAGGCTGAATGCATTGTAGCCGGAGGTACGGAAAGCATGAGCCTTGTGCCCACCGCCGGCTGGAAAACAGCTCCTTCTTACGCAATAGCGAAAGACGATCCGGATTATTATTTGAGCATGGGACTTACGGCAGAGGCTGTTGCCAAAGAGTACCACGTAAGCCGCGAGGACCAGGACTTCTTTGCTTTTCAATCGCACCAGAAAGCAATACACGCAATAAAGAATGGTTATTTTAAAAACGGTATTTTACCCATAACCGTTGAAGATGTATATGTTGACGCGAAAGGTAAAAAACAAACTAAAAGCTTTATTGTGGATACAGATGAAGGTCCCCGCCCCGATACCTCCGTAGAAGTGCTCGCTAAATTAAAGCCTGCATTTGCCGCGGGCGGATCCGTTACAGCGGGCAACTCTTCTCAAACCAGCGACGGAGCGGCTTTTGTAATTGTAATGAGCGAAAACATGGTGAAAGAGCTTGGCCTGCAACCCTTAGCCCGCCTGGTAGCATGTGCTTCGGCAGGAGTACCACCGCGCATTATGGGCATAGGCCCGGTAGAAGCGGTACCCAAGGCATTAAAACAGGCCGGGATGAAGCTGGGTGATATAGACCTCGTTGAATTGAACGAAGCATTTGCTTCACAGTCTCTGGCTGTAATCCGTAAGCTAGAAATGAACCCGGATATTGTAAACATTAATGGCGGCGCTATCGCCCTGGGACATCCCCTGGGCTGTACAGGCTGTAAGCTTACCATACAAATAACGCACGACCTGAAAAGGCTTCATAAAAAATACGGTATTGTTACCGCCTGCGTGGGAGGTGGCCAGGGTATTGCCGGTATAATAGAAAATATCGTTTAATTCTTTTTAATAAAATGCTCCTTTACTGCGGCCCGGTTCACCGGGCATTTTTTTTACCTTATAATAACCGGTATGGGGTTGATATTTGGTAATTGTTCAAAATGAATGTGGCAATGGCAGCATTTTTGTTCAAAACAGGCGTTGAATAAGTAGTGTATCCTATATCATTTATTTCTTTTTATCATCCAATATTTATTATCCTATGGACAGACGTGGATTTTTTACTGCTGCACGTACAGGAAAGAAGAGCGCTTCAGTTGAAAAAAAGCTGGTAACAGGCCGTACCAATACCGGTACCTCTCCCTATACAGGTCCATGGACAAAGAATGAAACAATACACCTGCTTAAACGTACCATGTTTGGCGCTACCTTGCCGGACATACAATATTTTTCAGGACTAACAATGGAAGATGCAGTAAATGAACTGCTCAATATAACCGAACCCCTGCCGGCTCCCCCGCTTAAAGATTATGATACCAGCAATGCTGATGAGCCCGATAACGGCGTGGCTCCCGGAACCACATGGGTGTATGATCACAATGCCGATGACAACGTGGGCGATCACAGAAAATTATCCCTGAAACGATGGTGGGTTGGACGTATCCTTAACCAGGAACGCAGTATCCGGGAGAAAATGACGCTGTTCTGGCATAACCATTTTGCTACCGAAATGATAGTTACCAAAGAGGCCAGGTATGCCTATAAACATCATACCTTATTGCGTGAAAACGCGCTGGGAAATTTTAAAGCGCTGGCAAAAGCAATCACCGTTGATCCGCTGATGCTCATTTACCAGAACGGGGCATTCAACAGGCGCGGGGCTCCTGATGAAAATTATGCCAGGGAGCTGCAGGAGCTTTTTACGCTGGGAAAGGAAAACAACCCTAACTATACCGAAGATGATGTAAAAGCCGCGGCTCGTGTGCTGACAGGATGGAGAACCAATGCGGAGCTGAATGAGACCTATTTTGACGCCGGAAGGCACGACCCTGATGATAAGGTTTTCTCTTCTTTTTATAATAATACGGTAATACGCGGCCGGAGTGGCGAAACAGCAGGACAGGAAGAGCTGGATGACCTGATTGATATGATCTTTAACAAGAGCCAGGAAGCCTCAAGATATATAGTGAAAGAGCTATACCGCTGGTTTGTGTATTACGAGGTAGATGCCGCCGCAGATGCCAACGTGATCACTCCTTTAGCGCAAATGTTGGTTAATCACAACTGGAACATAAAACCGGTGGTAGAAGCATTGTTGAAGAGCGAGCATTTTTTTGATGTGCTGAACCAGGGCTGCCTGATCAAAAGCCCGGTAGATTTTGCCCTGGGGTTGTGCCGGGAATTTAATGTGCAGCTTCCCGACGCTTCGGATTATGCAACTCAATATGCCATATACGCCGCCCTGTTAACAGAGCTGAGGTATATGCAGCAGAATTTGGGAGATCCGCCGAGCGTATCCGGCTGGCCTGCTTATTACCAGATCCCCCTGTTCCATGAAATATGGATCAACAATGATACCTACCCCAAGCGTACTTACTTTACAGACACGATGATTTTCAGCAGCTATACCCGCAATGGATTTGATTGTAAGATAGATTGTATCGCTTTTGCAAAATCATTAAGCAATCCCGGCGATCCAAATGTTTTGCTGAACGACTCATTGGAAATTTTATACCGGATACCATTGTCGGATAACGCGAAGCAGCAACTGAAAAAAGATATTTTACTTACAGGGCAAACCAACGATTTATATTGGACCAATGCATGGAATACTTACATAGCCAACCCGGCTGATATGGCGGCCTATCAAACCGTTTTTTCCCGTTTAAATGAGCTGTACAAATATTTGCTTGCATTACCCGAATACCATTTGTCATAAATCCCAGTTAAATCCATGCTATGAAAAGAAGAGATTTCTTACGCAATACTATTCCGGCGGCTATTTTGCCATCCTTTGTTAACGGGCATACCGTTACCGCTTTGGCGCCGTCGCCTTTTTTAAGTACGGTAACCAATTTTGCCACAGAAACAGATCATGTGCTTGTAATTATCCAGATGAATGGCGGTAATGACGGATTAAACATGATTATACCCAGGGATAATTATTCGGCGTACTTCAATGCAAGAAACAATATAGCTATACCGGAATCGAAAATACTGGCACTGCAGGGCAATGATAAAACAGGATTACATCCTGCAATGACAGGCATTCAGCAATTGTTCAACAACGGTAAAGCGGCTGTGATACAGTCGGTCGGTTATCCGGAACCCAATTTATCTCATTTCCGTTCCACAGATATATGGATGAGCGCTGCAGACAGCGATCACATACTTGATACCGGATGGGTTGGCAGATATCTGAATTATGAGTTCCCGAACTTCCCGGTAGGATATCCCAATGCAACCATGCCGGATCCACTGGCTATACAAATCGGTGCAATTTCCTCGCTCACTTTCCACGGCCCCAGCATGGGCATGGCAATGAGCATCACCAATCCTACTTCTTTTTACAAAATAGTGGATGATATACAGGACCCTGCCCCTGCAACACGTGCGGGCAAAGAGCTTACATACATTCGTGAAATTGCGCGGCAGACAGAAATATTTGCCGATTCTATAAAAAAAGCGGCTACCAACACTACCCAGCAGCTTCCTTACCCGGATAATAATGAGCTTGGGGATCAACTGAAGATCGTTGCCCGTTTGATCAAAGGGGGCTTAAAAACAAGAGTATATATGGTAAGCTATAGCGGGTTCGACACACACTCCATGCAAACCGATACGGTTGATCCTACCATAGGAAAGCATGCGGAACTGCTGAAAGAGCTGTCGGACGCGGTTAAAGCATTCCAGGACGACCTGGCATTCCTGGGTATAGAAGACAGGGTGCTGTCGTTTACATTTTCTGAATTCGGCAGACGTATCAAATCTAATTTCAGCGTTGGTACCGATCATGGCGCCGCAGCTCCTATGCTGGTATTTGGCAGCAAAGTACAATCAGGTGTGCTGGGAGAAAACCCTCATATTCCCTTAAGTGTTTCTTCTAATATAAATATTCCGCACCAGTACGATTACCGGAGTGTGTACGCATCTGTGCTGGAGAAATGGTTTTGCGCAGACAACACTGCCCTGCAAACCGTATTGCTTAAGAACTTCCAGTCGCTGCCCATTATACAGGACGGGACCTGCAATGGAAACAACAATGAAAATAAAAACGCAGGCATCAACCTTATCTCTAATTATCCCAATCCTTTTACAACCTCAACAAAAATAAAATACATTACACAGGGCGGGCATACCCTGGTACAGGTTATTGATTGTATGGGCAGAGTTGTAAAACGCCTGGTAGATAAAGAGCAGGATGGTAACACCTATGTTATTACGTTTGATAGCACAGGTTTAGCTCCGGGTATATATTATTTACGCTTGCAAAACGGGCCACTTCAGCAGGTAAGACCTGCGCTTAAAATAAAATAGCTCAAAGCACATTTGGATCAGCGCCTGTGTAATTTGTGTAACTTCTTTTATTATCTTTACCGGCACGGCTTTATTACGGCTTTATTCACCATACTTGCTGGCAGATGATAAAAATATTCATTACCGAGGACCAGGAACTGTACCTTGAAGGCTTAACACTTTTGCTTAATAGCCAACCCGGGTTACAGGTTACCGGCTCCTGCAGGAATGGAGCTCAACTGCTGCAATCTTTACCACACATGAGCGCGGATATGTTGCTGCTGGATGTTTACCTGCCCGATTTTGACCCCGAAGAGCTTATAAAAAAAGTACGGTTTGAAAAACCCGAAATAAAGATCGTTTTTCTTACCATCATGCGCGGCACACGCCTTGTGCACAAACTCATCAAATACAACATACAGGGGTATATCCTTAAAAACGCCGAGCTGGATGAGCTGGTATATGGATTAAAAGCGGTTGCCGGGGGAGGACAGTACTTTAGCAATGACATTAATATAGCCGCCGACCCGAATGTAAAAACAACTGTTTCGATGACGGATAACAAGATCCGCGAAATACTTACCAGGCGTGAAACTGAAATACTGCAACTGGTTTGCAAAGAATATAGCAATATGGAAATAGCCGAAAAGCTTTTCCTTAGCGTTGGCACAGTTGAAACACATCGAAAAAAATTGATATCTAAATTAGGAGTAAATAACACGATCGGGCTGGTAAAATTTGCTATTAAGAACGATTTATTGTAATGTTGAATACCTGAACGGCAACATACCCCGTTATTCTTAATATTCACAATGTTGAAACGAAAAACCATTTCCCTGATCTTATTGTGGTTTGCTGTAATCCAACACGGTTTTGCACAAACTGATACAACCTCGCTTATTGATCTTTACGACCGGGTTTTGGATTTTGATGAAACAAAACAGGATTCCGTTATTCATTATGCTGATTTTATTGAAGAGCATTCTCAAAAGCTTCAGTTTGCAAGAGGCAGGGTTTTATCGCTGAGGTTACATGGAATTTATAAGGAGTTTAAAAACGACTATTACTCCGCCATTGATTATTACTACCAGTGTTTAGAGGAGGCCCGCAGATTAAAAAGGCAGGATTACGAAGCCGCAGCACTGGGCGACCTTGCTATTGTATACAACACGATCAACCAGCCTGAAAAAACCAGGGATCTTTATAAAGAAGCGCTTCGTATTGCTTTAGTAAGAAAAGAAGCATCTTCTATATTTACCAACAGTACCAATTTAGGGTCTGTATACAATAAGCTGGAGATGCCGGATAGCGCCCTGGTGTATCTCAGGCAGGCGGAAGAATTAGCAGAAAAATTCCCGGGCAAGTTTGATCTTGGTTCTTTGCATAACAACATTGGTAATGCGTGGTTTTATAAAAAGGACTGGGATAAGGCATTGTCTTTTTTTACTGTGAACTATGAAAAGGATGTGCGGAAGAACGACCAGGAAATGCTATGGTACGACTGCCTGAATATTGCAGATGTATACACGGAAAAGCAGCAGTTCGACTCAGCAGGCAAATATCTTGTAAGGGCGGAAGAAATAGCTTTGATACTTGGCTCGGAACGGAAAAAAGCGGATGTATATGCTTTGTATTCAAAATATTTTGCCAGACGCAACGAATATAAATCCGCGTATGAATATTTCAATAAATGGTACCGGATAGATACGGCGTTAATCAGCACTCATACTATGCAATCGGTGGCAAGCCTGCAGGAAAGATATCATCTGAAACAAAAGGAGCTGGAAAATAAAGAGCTGGAGCTGGAAATAGACCGGCAAAAGCTTCACAAAAGGAACCTTATGCTGGTAACTGTAGTAGCCGGCCTGCTTGCTGTTTCGGCAGTGGTAATACTCCTGCTGATCAGGAACAAGAATCAACAGCTCAACAGGCAAAACAAATTAATTCAAAAGCAAAATAACAAGCTGGCACAGTTTAATGTTGAAAAGAACTCACTTATCAGCGTGGTATCCCACGATTTAAGCGGACCTTTTACGAGCATAAAAATGTGGAGCCAGTTGCTGCACCAGTCGGGCATTTCCAACCTCAATGAAGATCAGAAAAAGGCACTATACCGCATACAATCATCTGCCGATAATGGGGAAATGCTGATCAGGAACATGCTGTATATAGAAAAAGAAGAGATCAGCGGTCATTCGCTCAGCCTGGAGCAGCTTGAAATGAATGCTTTCCTGGAAGATGTAATCCAGATATACCATCAGCAGGCCAGGCAAAAAGAAATTACTATAGATTACGAAAGCCCCGGCAAACCGGTATCTGTTATGAGCGACAGGTATATGCTGAACAGGATTTGCGAAAACCTTTTAAGCAATGCCATTAAGTTTACCCACAGGGGCAAAAGGGTTTGGGCGATATTGACCGAAGATGCGGATAGCGTTACATTAAAAATTAAAGACGAAGGAGTAGGTATTGCCCCCGAAGACATCCCGTATTTATTTTCAAAATACAGGAAAATTTCTTCTATGCCTACCGAAGGCGAATATTCAACAGGACTCGGCTTATCAATTGTAAAAAGGCTTATCGAAGAACTGAACGGCAAAATAACCTGCGAAAGCGAGCCGGGTAAAGGAAGCGTATTTATCGTTCATTTAAGAAAGTAAGATCACCCGGGCTGCACCGGCTGTATGTTTTCCTGTACCGGCCCTGCCATTTTTTTGCGCTCCCCTATTTGCTGACGCCACATGGCATAATAAAGCCCCTTTTCACCAACCAGCGACTCGTGGGTTCCCATTTCCACTATTTCACCACGCTCCAGTACATAAATACGATCGGCATGCATAATGGTAGACAACCGGTGGGCAATAAGGATAGTGATCTGGTTGCGTTGCGATGACACCTGCTTGATAGTATTGGTCACTTCTTCTTCGGTAAGGGAATCCAGGGCGGAGGTAGCCTCGTCAAAGATCAAAAGCCTTGGATGCCGCAACAAGGCCCGCGCAATGGATAAGCGTTGCTTTTCTCCTCCCGACAATTTCAATCCGCCTTCCCCGATCATGGTATCTATGCCTTTTTCCGCACGGCTTAAAAGGTTGTTACAGGAAGCTTTTTGTAAAGCATCCAGCACATCGGCATCGGTAGCTGAAGGGCGTACGAACAGCAGGTTTTCCTTAATGCTGCCGGCAAACAACTGTGTGTCCTGCGTAACAAATCCAATTTGATTCCTAAGATCGTCGTAATTAATAGAGAGCTCGTCTATGCCGTTGTATAATATCCTGCCTTCCTGTGCGCGGTACAAGCCCACCAGCAGCTTCATTAAAGTGGATTTGCCCGATCCCGACGGTCCTACAAACGCAATGGTCTCTCCCGTTTTTACACTAAAGCTGATATTATCAATGGCTTTTTGCTGGGCCGTTTGATGTTTGAAGCCTACATTGTTAAAGTCGAGCGATTTAATTTCGCCCAGGTGCAGGGGCTTGTCGGGTTTTGCTTCCGGCAGCTTTTGCATCAGGTTCTTAAAATTATTGAGCGATGCTTCCGCCTCGCGGTAAGAGAGTATGATATTGCCTATTTCCTGCAGCGGTCCAAAAATAAAAAAGGAAAATATCTGCATGGTAACCAGCTCTCCTGCATTCATTCTTCCCCCGTATATCAGCCACAGCAGCATAAATAAAATAACCTGCCGCAATGTATTTACAAATGTTCCCTGTATAAAGCTTATGCTGCGTATACGTTTCACCTTTGTTATTTCAAGCCCAAGTATCTTATACGTATTTTTATTCAGCCTGTTCACCTCCTGCTGCGTCAGTCCAAGGCTTTTTACCAGTTCAATATTCCGCAACGATTCGGTAGTGGCGCCCGCGAGCGAAGTGGTTTGCGATACGATCACCTTCTGGATGCTTTTAACCTTTTTACTCAGCAGGTTGGTAATGATCACCAATAAAAATATTCCTCCAAAATAAATGGGTGGCAGCGACCAGTGAATGCTGAATGCGAATGTTCCAACAAAAATGATCCCTATTATAACGGTAAAAAGCACGTTCACCACATACGACATAAAGTGCTCGGTATCGGTTCTTACCTTTTGCAGCACACTCAGCGTTTCGCCGCTGCGCTGGTCTTCAAATTCCTGGTAAGGCAGTTTCATGGCATGCTGAAGCCCGTCTGTAAAAACCTTTGCGCCGAATTTTTGTATAACAACATTCAGGAAATAATCCTGGAAGTTTTTGGCGATCCTGCTTATCATGGCAACAACAATAGAAGCCAGCAGCAGCCAGAATACCCCGCTATAAGGCTTTGTAAAAAACTCCGACCAGGTATAGCCTGCCGGGTTTTTAGCGTAATCGTTGGCAAGATTTACCAGCTTACCAAAAATGATAGGATCGAAAAGAGAGAAGCCTATATTCATGGCAGCCAACAGTAATACCAGCACCACCAGCCATTTGGAAGGCTTTAAATAAGTAAAAAGTATCTTCATATCCCCAATTAAAATAAATAGTGGAAACAGCCAAAACCCCTTTGACAGCAAATTGCGTACAAATTTAGGTGTTGTGACAGTATGGCGTTCAGCTATGAGGCGCCATCAGCTTACGGCTTATCACTTACCACCTGCCACTTCCCTACTCCCTTCACCCCATACCTTCCACCTTATTCCTAATTCCTTAGCTCAAACGACTGGGCTGCGGCTCGCCTGGCGGGAAACCAGGAAGCCAGCAGGGCAATGACAAGAACGGTTGCCGCCACGATCGCAAAATCCGCCACGATCATTTTTACGGGATAGTAGTCAATAACAAACGATGCTCCCTGTAAGGGTATCAGCTTAAACTGTATTTGAAGAAAACATATTGTGATCGCCATGATCATCCCGGCGCTTATACCTATAGCGGCCAGCACAAGCCCTTCGGCCAGGAACACTTTCTGTATCCAGGTAGCAGCGGCGCCCATGGACTGAAGTATCTGTATGTCTTTTTGCTTTTCCAGCACCAGCATGCTCAATGCCCCTATCATATTGAACGACGCCACGATCAGCACAAGAATGAAAATACCGTAGATAGCGTATTTTTCAAGCCGCATCACATTGTACAGGCTGCTGTTTTGTTCATACCTGGTTTGTACAGTGTATGGATCACCCAAAAGCTTCACGATGGCTTGCTTAATCGCATTGTCGTCTGTACCCGGAAACGCGGCAACTTCTGCCGAGGAATATTCTTCGGGCTTAAAATCCATATACTGCTTTACAAAATCAATATTGGTAAGCACATAGTTATTATCAAAATCCTGTTGGATGGCGAACGAGCCCGAAGGAGTGATCTGTGCTTCTGCAAACGCGGAAACGAGGTTGTTAATATCTATGTTTCCTTTTTTAGGCAGGTACACAGCCAGCGTGCCAATGCTCCTGTCGCTCAAAAGAGCCAGTACATTTTCAATACCAACCCCCAATACTGCTCTTGGCGACTCCGCATCGCCCAGGTCGAACTTTCCTCTTATTACACTGTGCGCTACAGTAGTAACGCGGGTATAATTGGAATCCACGCCTTTCAGCGTTACAATGGCCTGATAGTCGCTACCGTTTTGTAACAATGCTTTTTCTTCGGCAATAAGAGAAACGCTTTTAACTCCCGGTATTTTTTGCAGCGCTTCAATTTGCGAAGGAGTAAGCACCAGCGTTTTGCCCGTAGCCGGGGTTATTTTAGCATTGGTATAAAAGGTAGAATACAACGATTTCACCAGGTCTTCAAAACCGTTAAAGGCGCTCCACAATACCAGCAGCGCTGCCGTGGCAAACGCTATAGCCACCACGCTTACCCATGCAATAATATTAATGGCATTGGTTGATTTCTTCGCTTTGAAATATCTCCAGGCAAATAAAAAATACAAGATATCAGGTATTATTGTTGTTCTTCTTTATTGTTCCGTTCTTCATTTATTTTTTTGAAGAGCTCTTCCATTTTAAAAACATGCTCAAGCGTATCATCCGCAAAAAATTTCAGCTCCGGTATCCTTCTCAACTGGTGCTTTACCCTGGCGGTGAGCTCCCTTTTTATTTCCCATGCTTTGTCTTCAATTTTTTTGAGCACCGCGGCAGGGTCATTTACTTTAAAAAAGCTGAGGTATATTCTTGCCTCCAGCAAATCGGGAGTTACCTTAACGCCCGATATGGAAACCATCCCTCCGTCCATCATACCCAGCCCCAATCGCTGAAATATCCCGTTAAATTCTTCGTATAATAACCCGGCAACCTGTTTCTGTCGTTTTCCTTCCTGCATACACTGTCAAGTTTAGTGGCTGTAAATTTAGTTACTTTGCCGTTCAATTTACTTATAAACATAATGAAGAAATATTCAAGGATATTTGGTTATCTTAAAAATCATACCAGTAAACTCGTTCTTTATTTCATTTGCACTATTCTCGCTACACTGTTTGGCGTAATTTCCATAGGCATGCTCATCCCTTTTTTCGGGCTTATTTTTGAAACCGGCCAGGCAACAGGCGGTGAAATCATTAAGAGCAATGTGCTGGGCTCTTATATCACCAATTACCTGGTACATATTATCAACACGGAGGGGAAAATAATGGGACTAACGGTGATATGTATATTTATTATTACCGCCACTGTTCTCAAAAATCTTTTTTTATACCTCTCCAACAGGATATCGGTACCTGTGCGCAGCGCTATTATAACGCAACTGCGGGGAGACATGTACGATAAGGTGCTACGGCTTCCTATCGGTTACTTTACACAAAAAAGAAAAGGCGATATTATTTCAAGAATGACCAACGATATTGCTGAAATAGAAGCGTCGGTAGTGGGCACATTTGACGGGTTGATCAAAGATCCGTTAACCGTTCTGGGATACCTGGCGTTTTTGGTGATCATATCACCCCAGCTATCCCTCTTCCTGCTGGTGCTTTTACCTGTAACCGGCATTTTAATAGGGCGGGTAAGCAGGCGCCTGAAACGGCAGTCGCAGGATGCCGCCATTAAGCTCGGCGAGGGACTTTCGATACTGGACGAAACACTGACGGGAATACGGGTAATTAAAGCGTTCCTGGCGGAAAAATTACTGAGTGATAAGTTTCATTCGGTAAACAATGACCTGTTTAGCATACGCAAAAAAATGGGCGTACGCAGGGATCTGGCCTCTCCCCTTACGGAGGTGCTGGGAGTGATGGTATTGTGTACCATTTTGTATTTTGGCGGCAGGCTGGTGCTCGACAACAATGCGCTGGAAGGAGAGGAACTGATGGCTTATATTGCTTCGTTTGCCATGCTGATCAACCCGGCAAAAAATATTTCTACCGCATTTTTTAATATTCAACGCGGGGCGGCAGCGCTGGTACGTGTGGAGGAGATACTGAAAGCGCCTGTAGTGGTGGATGATAATATCAACGGGATACCGCTTGCCAGCTTCAACAACAGCATCCGGTTTAAAAATGTACAGTTTGCGTACGACGATGTTGTAATACTGGATAACATCAATCTTATCATACCCAAAGGCAAAACCATTGCCCTTGTAGGATCTTCAGGAGCAGGCAAATCTACTTTGGCCGATCTTGTACCCAGGTTTCATGATGTTACCGGCGGAGAAGTATTGATTGATGAAATCAATATCAAAGATTATTCTTTGCGATCGGTACGTGCGCTGATGAGCATTGTTACGCAGGAGCCTATATTGTTCAACGATACCATCGCGAACAATATAGCGTTGGGTAACCCTTCTGCAACGATGGAAGAAATAGAAAGGGCGGCGAAGATAGCCAATGCACATGAATTCATTATTAAAAAGGAAAGTGGATACGATACAAATATTGGCGACAGGGGATCAAAATTAAGCGGCGGGGAACGCCAACGGTTAACAATTGCAAGGGCAGTGTTGAAAAACCCACCGATACTGATACTTGATGAAGCTACCTCATCGCTTGATACAGAGAGCGAAAAGCTGGTGCAGGACGCGATACATCATCTTATGGCCGATCGTACATCTATTGTAATTGCGCACAGGCTGTCTACGGTACGGCATGCCAATGAAATACTTGTTTTGCAAAAAGGAAAAATTGCGGAGCGGGGCACACACGATGAGCTAATGGCTTCAGGTGGCATATACAAACGGCTGGTTGAAATGCAGGAGGTGAAATAAAGCAAGTTACAGGACGCGGGTTACAAGGTTTTGCATAGCTTTGCTATGAATTATTGCGGAACATCAGGCATAAACGTAATGATATGAACACAACTGAGCATATAGTGAAAATCCTGTCTACCCGGCAGGTTACACACGATGTAAAAAGCTTCCGCCTGGAAAAGCCGGCAGGCTATACTTTCATTCCGGGACAAGCAACCGAGGTTTCTATTAATACAGATGCGTTAAAAGATGAAAAGAGACCTTTTACATTTACATCGTTACAGAGCGATCCGTTCCTGGAATTTACGATCAAACGTTACCCTGATCACAAGGGAGTAACGGATGCTATGCATACCCTAAAAGAAGGCGACGAATTGATCATACGTGACGTTTGGGGGGCCATAGAATACAAAGGAGCGGGCTTTTTTATTGCAGGCGGAGCAGGTATTACTCCTTTTTTAGCTATACTCCGGCAATTATACCAACAACATAACCTGCACGGCAATACGCTTTTCTTTTCCAATAAAACCCAGGCAGATATTATTGATGAAGCGGAATTAAAAAATATGCTTGGAGAGAATGCCGTATTTGTGTTGACAAAAGAAGCAAAACCGGGATATATTAAAGATTATATTAACGAGGACTTTCTCAAAGAACATGTGAGAGATTTCAGTAAAAAATTTTACATCTGCGGTCCCGATGCCATGATCAGCGATATAGCCGGAGTTTTAGAAAAGCTGGGAGCGGATGCCGAGGCGGTGGTGTTTGAGAAATAGCTACAATGATCATGTCATAAATCTTTAGTGATAAAAATATTATTGCTCACCGGTCGCTGCCGGTAATGCTGATGATAGCCGAAGCTCCTGTGTTTGTAACAGACTGATCTGTTTTGATAAGATGAAGCTGTTTCTCTAAAAATCTTTCAATTTCTTTTTGAACGCCCAATAAATCTTTTGATCTTATATAGCTGCCCAATACGTGATTTTGTGCGTTGGGCATTGCGGCTTTTACTTTCTTCGATGCCGGTGTTCCCAATTCGTCGAACATTTTTAACATGGCCGGAATGCTCACAACACTATCCTGGTGTATATCATCTTTATAATAATACAGCATCAATACAGGTTGCTCTACTTTTTTAAAAGTTTCAGTGGTCATGGTTGTTTCAATGTATTCCTGCAGTTGGGTAGCGGCAACCAACGGGTAACGGGAATACCAGTATTGTTTGTAAACAGGTCGTGTGTCAGCGGATGTAACGTATTCATCTCCGGTGATCCATTCTGCGATCTGCAAGCCCCAATGATTATTCAGCAGCCACGATTTATCATTAAAGATGGCAACGTTGGGACTTAATAATATCAGCGCGCTCACATCGTTGGGATAAGCGGCCGCCAGTTGAAGCGCATTGGTACCGCCAGTGGAAGTACCCATTAAAATTACTTTGTCGCCCAGTTGCTTACCTATTGCCAGTGCTGCTTTGCTGCTTTCCCAGTATGCCGTAGCAGTAAGGTTTTGTAAAGGGTTCGTTGTATCCAGCCCGTGTTCCGCCAGCCGCGCCAGGTAAAGATTGCAGCCAAACTCCTTTGCAATATTGGTATGCACAGGCCTGCCTTCTTCCTGGCTGGCCGAAAACCCGTGAAGGTATACAACAGAATACGCTGTTTTATTTTTAAGCGAATCGTTGAACCAAACGATCCTGGCTTCGTTGTTTGGCTTTATTACATGTTTGGCTTCATTGCTGCGTACGTAGTTTTCAAGCGCTGCTGCTTCACGGGGAACTTCAGGCATCGTACCGGTATATACCGGTTTTTCAGGATGCGGGCCCAGCAGGTATATTATAAACAAAATTGCCAGTATGGCAATCATTGCGCGAAACCATGTTTTACGGAACATATAAGAGATTATTATTGGTGGGCTGACAGAAGAACGCCTGCTAATCTACAACTTTCTGTTTTTATATCCCGATACAATTTAAGAAACAAAGCTCTCATATGTAATAAAAAAATCTGCGTTTTTATTTTGTTAAAAACCAACGCTTCCTGAAATATTTTTCCACCGTTTTCGTTGCCCGCTAATAACTGTTAACATATACCAAAACAACCTGACAAACGTCCCCTTTGGCATTATTTTTTCCTACCTGAAAGAACGGCTTTTAATTTTAATAATGATCAAAGCCTTTATTGTTTAACATCAAATATGAGGAGAAAAGTGTATGAAAAAGTTTTTTAGTACCCGCACACTACTTGCCGTAACTGGTGCAACGGCATTCTTATTGATCTTCGCATCATGTAAGAAATCGGATAATGAAAATCCAGATATACCGGTGGCCGGCCTGATGGCCTTTAACCTTGCACCGGAAAAACAAGGAATTGCTTTCACACTTTCGGGGAATAACCTCACCAATGCTCCATTAACTTATCCTAATTATACCGGGGGATACCTTGGCGTATACACGGGTTCCCGAACTATAACTGCGCTGGATGCTTCCTCCGGTAACACTATTACCAGTCTTGATCATACATTCGACCAGGATAAATATTATTCGCTGTTCCTGACAGGATACGGAGATGTATATAACAACATTATAGTAACCGATCCTATTGATACGCTTTCAGCAACATCAGGAAAGGCTTACATCCGTTACATAAACGCGATCGCAGACTCAGTAAGTCAGCCTGCAATAACAGTAACAGACAATAGCGGCAATATAATAGATGAAAACGCAGTATTCACCAACGTTTCCGGGTTTACTGCAGTAGCCCCCGGAAGCATTACAATTGATGTGAATAACGGTTCTGATATCCAGGCCAATCGTTCCATTACGGTGGAAGGCAAAAAGGTATATACGGCATTGTTAATTGGTGTGCCGGGATCAACAGAAACCGATGAAGGCGTTCAGATACGTTATATAGAAAACGGAACCCTTTCGGAAGATACAGGCTCAAATGGATTTGCAAGAACCGCTCCCAGTAACATTATGATAAAATAAATTCCCGGGATCAACATGGATTGATTACATACTACATAGACAGCCGGTACAATCCCGGCAAAACGGGTAACCTGTAGTTGTGCAAAATGTGCAACTGCAGGTTTTTTTAATACGCTTACAGGCAGCTTATATTGGGCGCATTTCAAATTGACCGGGCAGCCGCGCCAACGAGAGGACTATACTTTAATTGTTCCTGCGCGATGGAGAAAGGTATACTCTAATTTTTTTAGTTATACATTTGAGCACAAATGTGTAACGCAATGCGATATATTTTCCTGGTCTTTTGCAGTATGCTTTTACTATCGGCGCGGGCAACAGCGCAGGGCGGCGAACCTGTTATCATCCCCGAGCCGGTTTCGCTTATCCGGAACGAGGGTGTGTTTATGTTGCATGAAAATACCGCCATACAGGTGGCGGATGCAGGCAGTGCAAATAAAGTAGCATCGTACCTTTCCGGGATGTTAAGTGCCGCCACAGGATTTCCTGTTCCGGTTACAAAAGAGGCAGCCAGCGCAGACATTCATCTTATTATGATGAAAGAAAAAGATCCTGAGCTGGGCAAGGAAGGATACCTGTTGTCAGTAACAGCGCAATCAGTTACTATATCAGCCAATGAACCTGCCGGTCTGTTTTATGGCGTTCAGTCTTTTTTACAGCTACTGCCTGCCGAAATTGAAAGTAAAACGACGGTAAAAAACGTATCCTGGACCGCACCTTGCGTTGAAGTGAAAGATTACCCGCGCTTTGGATGGAGGGGTTTAATGTTTGATGTATCACGGCATTTCTTTACAAAAGAAGAAGTGAAAAAGTTTATTGATGATATGGCGAGGTATAAGTTCAATTTGCTGCACCTGCATCTTACCGACGACCAGGGATGGCGTATTGAGATCAAAAGTTTGCCGAAGCTTACTTCGGTGGGAGCATGGAATGTAAAGAAGACCGGCACTTTTAATTATTTTTCAAAGCCGGAGCCGGATGAGCCGAGAGATTATGGTGGATTTTATACACACGATGATATCAGGGAAATTGTACAGTATGCGCAGGAACAGTTCATCAATATATTACCGGAAGTGGATGTGCCCGGTCATAGCCTTGCCGCCATCGCTTCTTATCCTGAACTATCGTGTACACCGGGTGCGGAGAAATACCATGTGAACTCCGGTGAAAAATTCATGGTATGGCCGCCTTCGGGTCACTTTTACGGGCTGGTAGACAATACGCTTTGTCCCGCCAATGAAAAAGTATATGCTTTTTTAGATAAGGTTTTTACCGAAGTAGCACAGCTCTTTCCTTTTGAATACATACACATGGGAGGCGATGAAACAGCGCGCAACTTTTGGGAAAAGAGCGCCGCCATAAAAGCATTGATGCAGCGGGAAAAGCTGAAAAACCTGGATGAAGTACAAAGCTATTTCGTGAAACGCGTGGAGAAGATCATTGAATCGAAAGGGAAAAAAATGATCGGATGGGATGAAATTTTACAGGGAGGACTGGCGCCCAACGCGGCGGTAATGAGCTGGCGTGGCATTAAAGGAGGCATTGAAGCTGCCAAACAAAAGCATGAAGTGGTGATGAGCCCAAGCACACACGCCTACCTCGATTATATGCAGGGCGATGCCGTGACAGAACCGCCGGTATACGCTACACTCAGGCTGCAAAAAACATATGAATTTGAGCCTGTGCCTAACGGTATAGATCCTGCTTATATTAAAGGCGGGCAGGCCAATCTTTGGACGGAGCAGGTATACAATACCCGTCATTTGCAATATATGTTGTGGCCAAGAGCTTTTGCAGTGGCTGAATCTGTATGGTCGCCTAAAGAAAAAAAGAACTGGGATAGTTTTGTGGGCAGGGTTGAAAAACAGTTTGAACGATTCGACGTAGCAGAAAAAAAATATTCCCCTGCTATGTATGATCCCGTTTTTAAAGTAACCAAAAGCGCTAAAAACCTTCCGGTGGTTGAATTAAATACAGAAGTGAAAGGACTGAATATTTATTACAGCTTTGATAATTCTTTCCCTGATAAGTTTTACCCGGAATACAAGCGCCCCGTTACTGTGCCTAAAGATGCTGTAGCCATGAAGGTAATTACGTATAGAAACGGTAAACCCATCGGAAGAATGATCGTAATGCCGGTTGCTGAGCTAAAGAAGAGAGCGGGCATAAAATAGAGAGGAAACAAGTACACCGTTAAAATGGAGGTCATGAATTATGACCTCCATTTTTTAAGACACATTCCCGTCTGTTTTTACAATTTTTTTGGCTTCCGGCTGCTTCTGTAGCGATTTTTCAGATTCTACTTCTACCTCCTTTATCCACACTGCATAGTTGTTGGGATAAATATGTGAGCCTTTGTGTATGGCATATACTCTTGTAAATATAGCGCCGAAGTACAGGATAGCGGCAGAGTAGTACACCCATAATAATATGATAATAACCGAGCCCGCTGCTCCGTATGCGCTGGAAAACCTGCTTTGCCCAAGGTAATAACCAATGGCAAATCTTCCCGCCATAAATAATAAGGCGGTGGTAAAAGCGCCCATCCGTACATGCTTCCATTCAACCTTTGCATCGGGCAGCACTTTAAATATTAAACCGAATAAAAATGAAGTAACTCCAAAAGTGAGCACAATGTTAAATGCATATGCTATAAAAACCTGTGTTTCGGGAAATGCGGCTGTCAGCCGGTTAATAAATGCGTCCATCAGCGTATTGATGATAAGAGAAACGAGTAAAATAAACCCCAATGTTATAATAATGGAGAACGAAAGCAACCGGTTAATGATCAGTTTAAGCCAGCCCTTTTTAGGTTTGGCTTTCAGGCGCCAGATCAGGTTGATGGAATCCTGTATTTCGCCAAATATACTTGTAGCGCCAATAATAAGCGTGGTAATGCCTACAACCGCGGCAAACCCCGATTGATATGAAAGGGTGGCGTTCCGGATAGTCTCCTGTATCTGTAAAGCCGCGCCTCTGCCTACCAATTCGCTGATCTGCCCGTAAATAGTTCCTTCAATGGCTGCCTGTCCATAAAAAATATCACTCACCCAAATAACAATGATCAATAACCCCGGCAGTGAGAAAATAGTATAGTAAGCCAGCGCGGCACTCAGCTTCAGCACCCTGTCATCAATAAAATCAATGACAGACTGGCGAAGTATTTTCCAGCTATTTTTCAAAAACATACATTTAATTATCAAAAAAATATGCCAAAAAAACCTTCAGAAACAAAACGCCGGCATATATTCATTTACATTTTTAATACTACGCGGAATGGCTACTTCACTATTTCAACTAATGACTTTTCTTATTGCCGGGATAGCCGTTATTATACTGCTTACCGCAAAATATAAAGTACATGCTTTTTTTGCTTTGATGATAGCATGTTTTGTAGTTGGACTGGGAGTACAAATGCCGGTTGCGGGCATTATAAAAATCATGAAGGAGGGCTTCGGACATATTATGCAGTCGTTGGGTTTTATTATAGTGGTGGGAACCACGCTGGGCATATTGCTGGAACATACAGGTAGTACGCATGTAATGGCCGACTGGATATTAAAAAAAACCGGCGAAAAAAGAGCTGCGCTGGCAATGAACATTACCGGTTTTGTTGTTGGATTACCCATTTTTTGCGATTCGGGATATATAGTATTAAGTGGATTGAATAAATCACTGGCATACCGAACGCGCATAGCCATGCCCGTAATGGCAACCTCAATGGCCGCCGGTTTGTATGCAGTACATTGTTTAATTCCCCCGCATCCGGGAGCGTCTGCCGCCGCGGGTATTATGCAGGTTGATTTCGGAAAACTGATACTGCTCGGTATAGCGGTAGCTGTTCCGGCCAGCATAGTTGGATATATATGGGCGGGATATGCAGGCAGGAAAATGAAACTGCGATCTGTTAAAGACGATGAAGCAGCAGAGATGACAACCAGTAAGCCGGGAGTGCTGCGGTCATTCCTCCCTGTAATCATTCCCATATTATTAATTGGATTGGGCGCGTTCGGCGGCATGGAAAAAAAAGAATCGGGAATATGGCAAATACTTTCCGTAACAGGCAACCCGGTCATTGCCTTATGTATAGGAGTATTGCTGGCGCTTACTGCTGTTCCTTCGTGGAACAAAAGGGAAATAAGCAGGCTTTTGCAGGATGGAGCCGAAAAAGCAGGTGGCATACTGGTGATCATTGGAGCAGGAGGGGCATTCGGAGCCATATTGGCGGCAACTAATATAGGGCAGCATCTGGAAGAAGTATTACCCCTGGGCAGCCTGGGCATTTTCTTCCCCTTTTTACTCACGGCTTTATTAAAAACCGCGCAGGGATCTTCCACGGTTGCCATTATTACGGCAGCATCCATTGTGCAACCGTTGTTGCCGGCACTTGGGCTTAACACTCCTGCCGGGCAAATGCTTTGTGTTTTGTCAATGGGTGGCGGATCCATGATGATCTCTCATGCCAACGACGCTTATTTTTGGGTGATCAGTAAATTTTCGGGACTGGAAATGAATACCATGCTCAGGGTATATTCCGTTGCCACGATATGGATGGGGCTTACCACATTGTTGTGTGTATACCTGCTTTCGTTGTGGATGCTATAAAATGCGGGGTATTTCTAAAATGCCCCTTCACAAATTTATTCTGCCTATGTTTGCAATTGCCGGATATTAGTTTTGGCACAGCATCATGAATATATTTACTACACCCTCTTTTATAACCATTACCTGCCATAAAAGAATAATGCCTTACCTGCAACAGGAAGTAACTGAATTAGGGTATGAGGTAAAAGATGCTTTTGTAACAGGAGTGCGCATATACGGAACCGTTACCGATTGCATCAAACTGAATTTGAATCTTCGCTGCGCGAGCCAGGTATTGTACAGCTTACAAAAATTTGAGGCCAATCATGCCGATGATGTATACAGGCAGGTAACAGCCTATCCATGGGAGTTGATACTTCCGGAAAATACCTATTTTTCAGTAACCAGCAATGTAAGTAACGAAACGATCAACAACAACCTGTTTGCCAATCTAAGAGTAAAGGATGCCGTTGTTGACAGGCTCCGCACAAAATGGAAAAGCCGCCCTCCTACCGGTTCAGAGCTTACCGGCGCGGTTGTACATTTATTCTGGAAGGGCAATGAAGCCGAGATATTTGTGGATACATCGGGACATTCCATAGCCCGGCATGGCTACAGGAAAATACCAGGGCTTGCGCCTATGCTGGAAGCGCTGGCGGCAGCAGCCATATATGCCACCCGCTGGAACAGGAAATCGCCTTTTATCAATCCCATGTGCGGATCGGGCACAGTGGCCATAGAAGCGGCGCTCATCGCTTCCAACAGGCGCCCGGGTTTGTTCAGGAATAATTACAGCTTTATGCATTTGCTGGGGTACGATGAAGCAGTATACTTAAAAGAAGATGCTTTGCTCGAAGCCCAGGTTAACGATACTGCCTGCCCCCGGATCATTGCCAGCGATTCCAGCGAAAAGGCAATTGAAAACGCGAAAAAAAATGCTGTTGCCGCCGGTGTGGCGCATATGATCGGGTTTTCTGTATGCGATTTCGCGGATACGGAAATCCCTGCCGGCACACCCGGGGTAGTGTTTTTAAATCCTGAATACGGTGAGCGGCTGGGACAGGTGCAGGAACTGGAACATACATACAGGCGGATAGGCGATTTTTTTAAACAACGTTGCGGTGGTTATTATGGATACGTTTTTACGGGGAACCTGGAGCTTGCTAAAAAAATGGGGCTGAAAGCCGGGAGGCGGATAGAGTTTTACACGAGCACCATTGATTGCCGCTTACTGGAGTATGAACTGTACCAGGGAAGCAGGAAAAAGGAAAAAAAGGAGCATTAGAAATTATTTTTTTCTTATTTTTAGAATATCAAAACATGACTTCCACCTGGAATGAGGAAAGATTTCTATCATAACAATACTGCCAGGTATAATAAGGAGCTCGAAGCTCTTTTTGAAAGCCTGGTACAGCAACATGAGCAAAAGCTTATCCTGATGGTACACCGGGTTGTAAAATCCGAATCTCAGTCGCGAGATATTGTTCAGAACGTTTTTTTGAAAGTTTGGGAGCACCGTGATAGTATATACAGTGTTCAGAACATGGAGGCATGGCTGTATCGTATTACCAAAAACGAACTTACCGATTTCCTCAGGAAAGCCGCTGCCGATGAGCGGTTGCGCGCCACCCTCTGGAACAATCTGCAGCTTTCCACCCATTATACCGAAGAATTGCTGAATGCAAGAGAGTGTCATTCCATCCTGCATAAGGCGATCAGCCGGTTGCCGCCCCAACGACGCCTGGTTTACAGGCTTAACCGCGATAAAGGGCTCAGCTACCAGGAAATAGCAACGGAGCTTTCCATATCCCGCCACACGGTAAAAAACCAGTTGTCACTGGCATTACAGTCTATTCACCGTTTTCTTTCAGGCAGCACAGGCTTACTTTTAATGCTCCTGGCCAATACATTCACAATGTAACTGTTCTCTTTTATAATTATTTATATAAAAAAAACTGCCAAATAGGAACATTACCTTTTTGTTTCGTCTAATACAGTATAAGTATCCTGTATCCGCTGCTTGTTATATAAAATATGTGATTTTAATGGAGGAAAGAATAAAATACCTGTTCCGTAAATTCCTGGATAATACCTGTACTAAAGAAGAATTTGAGGAAGTTTTTTCATACATACGGATGGCAGAAAAGGACCCGGAGATACAGGCTTTTTTTGATAAAGCCTACGAAATAGAGCTCGGTGAACAACCCAGCACAGCATTTGTAGATGTTGAAGGACATTTGAAAGGGTTGAATGAAGAGGCTGCCGGATCGCCATCGCCGGGAAAGAAATTAAGAGGCCTTATGAGCCGGCGACCGGTAGTGGCTACGCTGATCATAGTATTGGCTGTGCTGGCCTGGTTATGGAATGACGATATGCGTAAGCCGGCAGTAAAGGAAAAACCGGTTAATGTACAGCTTACAAAGTCTACCGAACCATCGGAATACCAATACCTGTTATTGCCCGACAGCACAGAAGTATGGCTGAACGCGGCAAGCACTCTTGAATTTCCGGAAAGGTTTAAAGCCGGCAGGCGCGAAGTGGTTTTAAAGGGGGAAGCTTTTTTTGACGTGAAACATGCGGACAGGATCCCTTTTATAATATCCACCGGCGATGTAAGCACCGAAGTGCTGGGCACCGCTTTCAATATAAAAGCCTACCCGGACATGGAAAAAATAACGGTATCGGTTAAACGCGGGAAAGTAAAGGTGAATTACGCACAAAACCAGGTAGCTTTTTTAACGGCGGGGCAGCAGGTAAGCATTAACCCCCGGTCAAAAGCAGTGAGCGAAAAGCAGGTAAAGGAAAATGAAGCCGCTGCATGGCAGGAAGGAAAGCTTATATACGATGATTATATGATAAAGGATATAATACTTGACCTGGAAAAGGTATACAACCAAAAAGTACAGGTAGATGTTGGCGGGGTAGAAACACTCCGGGTTTCAACGTCTTTTAAACGCGACCAGGGTATGCAGAAAGCATTGGAAGTATTATGCAGGTTAACAGATACTGAGCTGGAAAGGGAAGATGGCATTTACCATATTAAATAATCAAACAGAAATCCAAACACGTATGTCACCACCGCTGTAATTAATAAAAAAAGACCGGACCAGTTGCGACCTGACCCGGCCTGTAGCTTAAAGCAAATCCAGTTATGAATTATTTAAACCAACCAAAACTATGAGTTTTTATTGGAAAATGCATAGTATGTTGTTGCTATGCATTGTAAAACTTCGTCTTCGCCATCAGCCATTGATGGGAATAAAATTGAGCATACTACTTATGAGATTGATGATCCTCACCTTCTTGCTGACAATCAACGGAATGTTAATAGCCGGCCATTCTTCCGGGCAGGATCTTAGTAAAATCAAAATAACGGTTGATTTCAAGAGTGTTACGCTCAAAACAGCGCTCCGTAAAATTGAAAGCTCCAGCAAGCTGGCGTTCAGCTATAAAACGAGCGATGTAAATGCTTATACCAGCATCAACTATTCAGCATCGCAAACCGGCATGGACAAGGTACTGGACGATCTTTTACGGAACACCGATCTGGAATACGAAATAGTGAATGCCAATATTGTCATCAAAAAAACAAAGCCGGTTCTGCTTCCCTCAAATACCAATGGAGGCGAAGAACAATGGCAGGGCGGAGTAAAGGGAAAAGTAACAACCGCTGCGGGCGAACCGCTTGCAAATGCTTCGGTGCTGATTGTAGGAACCAATATTGGGACCATTGCTGATGAGGATGGCAACTTTTCTATTTCAGCGATTAAGGCGGGTAAATACAAGCTGCAGGTATCCGCAGTTGGCTTTGCTACCCAGGTAAGGGAAATAACAGTATCGGATAACAGTGTGCTGGATGTAAATTTCGAACTGGGTGATGACAGGAATAATCTCACTGAAATAACAGTAACAGCGCTGGGTATTAAAAAAGAGAAAAGATCGTTAGGTTATGCCGCACAGGAAGTAAGCAGCGAGGCATTATCTGCCAGTAAACAAATAAACGTGATCAATGCTTTGCAAGGCCAGGCGGCAGGTTTACAAATCAATTCAGGTGGTGGCGCCCCGGGCCAGGGGGCGAAAATCATTTTGCGTGGTATTAACTCACTTGATGCAAACAGGGATTTTCAGCCATTGTTTGTTATAGATGGTGTGCCTATTGATAACTCAACAGACGTTGCCGATGGCAGCAGCCTGCTCGGAATAAGCAACAGGGCAGCGGATATAAACCCGGACGATATTGAGAGCATAAATATACTAAAAGGAGGTGCGGCCACAGCGCTTTACGGCTTACGTGCCTCAACAGGCGCCATCATTATTACTACCAAATCGGGGAAAGCAGGTAAATTAAAAGCAAGCTATACTTCTACCTACAGCATTGATGAAATCAATAAATACCCTGAAACGCAAAAGAAATTTACACAAGGCTGGTTTGGAGAGTATGAACCAAGCGGGCCAGATGCGTTTTGGCCTGCATACGGCCCAACTATAGCAGAAGCAAAGGCCATTGATCCCACGCATCCGGATGAGTTGTTCAACAACTATAAGCATGGGTATAAAACCGGTAATTCTTTTCGCAATACACTCACCTTATCCGGGGGTACAGATAAAGCTATTTTAAATGGATCCATTTCGCAATTCAACCAGGAAGGTATCATGCCTTTTACTGACTATAAAAACTATTCTGCTAAAGTAGGTGGCGATCTGAAATTTTCTGAGAAATTCAGGATGGGAATGTCTGTAAATTATATAAAATCCGGTGGCAGACGCGGTAACTCAGATCGTTATAATGAGGCGCTCACTTATTATTCTCCCCGTTGGGATGTATGGGATTATATTAAACCAGACGGTACTGAAATAACAATAGATGGCGCGGGAATTGATAATCCCATCTATCTTTTGTATGGTAAAAAATATGTGGATGATGTAGACAGGATAATTTCAAATGCGCATTTTACTTATTCGCCGGTTAAATGGCTCGACTTCAATTACAGGTTAGGGTTTGATATTTATAATGATAAGAGAACACAAACTACTCCCGGTCCATTGGGTGTACCGGATGAAGTCTATCCCCAGGACGATTTTGAAAGTGGCACTATGATGGTATATAATATCAATAACAGAATTATGAATTCTACCTTAATGATGAATATACATAATAATATCGGTGCGCATCTGCAATCATCTTTCAAAATCGGGCACGACTTATATGAAAAGAGAAGGACCTCCAGCTATATCAATGCAAAAGTTGCCGCGGTACCAACTTTTTATAATCTCAGCAATTATCAATCCGTTGAAAAAAACTCTTATGAAAGCGATTACCGCATCATAGGACTTTTTGGGGACTGGACATTAAGTTGGGATAATTTTCTGTACTTAACTATTACCGGTAGAAATGACTGGACATCAACATTATCAAAAGCAAACAGATCGTTCTTTTATCCATCTGCAAGTTTAAGCTGGGTATTTTCAGAAAATATCCAGCTTCCCGAATGGTGGTCGTATGGTAAAGCACGTGTTTCTGTAGCTAAAATAGGAAAAGATGCACCTTCGTACGCTACTTCAACAGGATATGATATTGGTACGGGACTTTCTACCGGCGCATTACCATTTACATTATCACCACAAAATGGTGATTTAAACCTCAGACCTGAGTTCACGACTTCTTATGAAGGAGGCGTTGAGTTAAAGTTTTTGCGCAACAGGTTAGGACTTGATTTCACTTATTATAACAACACCAGTAAGGATCTGATCATTCCCGTGAATGTACCTGTAACCAGCGGTTATAACACTATCTACCTTAACTCGGGAAGCATACGAAATAAAGGTATTGAGATCAGTGTATCGGGAACACCGGTACAAACAAAAAACTTTAGCTGGGATGTAAAAATAAATTATACGGCTAACCGGAATAAAGTGTTGTCAATCTACCCTGATCTTAAAGAAATGATTATGGCGGATCATTATGGCTACCTGAGTGCAACCGTTACGCAAAAAAATATTCCCGGGCATCCTGTAGGTGACCTGTATGGCAGAACCTATATGCGTTACTTTGGAAATGATACAGAAGATCCGGCAGTTTTGGATAAGAGCCGTCCTATTGTAATCGGTTCAAACGGATTTCCTACATTAAACCCGGCATCAAAACAGCAATACATTGCAAACACCCAGCCTAAATGGATTGGTAATTTCAGCAGTACACTTCGTTACAAAGGCTTGAGCCTGTATTTCCTGTTTGATGCGCAGCAGGGGGTATACAGGTACAATCAATTCGCCAATTTCCTTGCCTCATTCGCATTACAAAAAGGTGCTGAAAACCGCAATGATATAATAGTATTTGATGGTGTGCTGGCCGACGGATCAAAAAATACTAAAGCAGTTTGGTTAGGCCAGGGAGTGGGACCTGATGGTGTGGACTATAGCAACGGGTATTACAGGAACGTATACCGGGGTGCGTCTGAAACATTTATTGAAGACGCGTCATGGATAAGATTGCGGACACTCTCACTGGGATACACATTACCTGAAAGTATTGTTAAACGCTCCCGGTTTATACAGGGCGCAACCGTAAATGCTACAGGAACAAATTTATGGATCAATACCAAATACAGCACCTTCGATCCTGAATCAAGCTCATTCAGTTCAGGCAACGTGGTAGACGGTTTTGCCGGGTTTACCTATCCCGCAACACGCAGCTTCATCATTTCATTAAATCTTAACTTCTAAAACCACAACAATGAAAAAGATAATCAATATAGCAGTATTGGCGGTTTTAGCATTAAGTTTCTCCGCATGCGAAAAATATCTTGACAAGCTCGAAAACCCCAACCTGGTAACAGATCCCCCGCTTAACGGGTTGCTTACCAAAGCTACTTATGGGAGTGGAATGGATGTTTACAGGATGGGATACAATGTTTCCTATCTTGTACAATACCAAACTTCAAGCTCAAGTGGCAGCGACATAGATATTTACAACCCGGTGAATTTTTCTTCTATGTGGACGAACTTTTATGGCGTCATGATGAATATCGCTCAAATGAATAAGCTGGCGGAAGAAAAGGGCGCTACCCTTCATCTTGGCGTTGGTAAAATATTGATGGCGTATCACCTCAATATGCTTATTACGGCATTTGGAGATGTTCCCTTCAGCGAAGCATTTAAGGGGCAGGAATTGCTTACACCGGCGTTTGATAATCAGTCAACTTTACACGCCGCATCATTGCAGTTGCTGGATGAAGGTATCACCGCGTTAAACAAAGCTGACCCTTCGCTGGATTTAGATGAGAACAGCGATGTAATACATGGGGGCGACGTTGATGCATGGATAAAAACAGCGAATGCACTGAAAGCCAGGTTTATGAACCAGCTTTCTAAAACATCATCCTATAACGCAGATAATATATTGTCTACACTTGATGATGCCTATGCAGGCAACGCTGATGATGCAGCTTTAACGGCGTTTACAGACGGGGATCCTTATGGAAGCCCCTGGTATTCTGTGGCATATGACAATACGCAACTGAACCTGGATGGCTGGCTGAGTACAAATATCATTAATGCAATGAATGGCACAACTTACGGTGTATTTGATCCCCGCCTGCCATTGATAGCCACCATCACAAGATTTGGTGATTACAGGGGTACCCGCAACGGGGCAGGAAGGATTGGATCAGGCACAAATAAAGAAGAGTCTTACCTGTGGGTTCAGGGCTTTTATTCCAAGCCTAATGCCCCGGTGCAACTGGTTACTTATTCAGAAATGAAATTTATTGAAGCAGAGGCCGCATTCAGAAAAGGTAATAAAGAAACCGCTTATAATGCCTATATCGCAGGCATAACCGCTAATATGGACAAGATTGGTGTTGCAACTGCCGATAGGAATGACTATTTGGCAAACCCTGTTGTAGGAGTAGGGAAAGATAATATTACACTTGCCTTGATCTTTAAAGAAAAATATGTTGCAATGATCTTAAATCCTGAAGCATGGGTGGATGCTCGCCGTTTCGATTATCAGTACAAAGATTTTCAACTGCCATTGAATGCAGCGTTGAGTACATTCATCAGGCGATTGGCGTACCCGGATGTGGAAGCTGGCCGCAATGGCCCCAATGTTCCTTCCATTTCCGGGTTGGATGAAAAGCTCTGGTGGGATCAGTAAACAACACCTCATTCTCCTTACACAGGATGCTTTTAATAATTTAGCCTGTTATGCAAAAAAGACAGCCCTGCAATGGGCTGCTTTTTTACGTAACGTTTTACAGCCGTTGCTAAAACTACTTT
This sequence comes from Chitinophagaceae bacterium, assembly GCA_019638595.1. Classification (GTDB taxonomy): domain Bacteria; phylum Bacteroidota; class Bacteroidia; order Chitinophagales; family Chitinophagaceae; genus Agriterribacter. The sequence goes on along the minus strand of JAHBTJ010000002.1, from coordinate 164,237 downwards.
TGATTATGCGTTTTAAATGTATGTTGCTCCTTGTATGTGTATCGGGTTTGGGATGCAGTCAGGCAATATTCGCCCAGTCATTTACACTGGAGTCTGCGCTCTCCTATCCTTTTCCTTCAGAGCTTACGGCATCGCCGGATGGCTCTAGAATAGCTGTTGCCATCAATCAAAAAGGACTTAGAAATATTTATGTAGCTGAGGGCCCGGATTTTACATTGCGACAACTTACCAACTATGCTGTTGATGACGGGCAGGAGATCAGCGGTATAACTTTTACCCGTGATGGAAGCCGTATAGTATATACGCGCGGCGGCGATCATGGCGCATATGATGAAACGATTCCCCGTAACCCGTCATCTTCCGCCACTGCCCCCAAAATACAACTGTACAGCATAGGCTTTACGGGAGGCGCCGCCATATTGCTGGATGAAGGTGATGATGCCGCAATTTCGCCGGATAATAAAACCGTAGCGTATATAAAAAATAAACAGGTTCGTGTAGCCGCCACCGATGGTTCTGTTCCTGCCCGTGATTTATTTACTGCAAAAGGCAGTGTGGGAGGATTACAATGGTCGCCTGATGGAAAGCAGCTGCTGTTCACTGTTTTTCGCGGCGATCATTCGTTTATTGGAATATTCAGGGATTCTTCTTCTCCCGTACAATGGATAGCTCCTTCTTTTGCCCGTGATCAATCACCCAAATGGTCTCCTGATGGTAACCATATTGTTTTTGTAAGAAGACCTGCCGCCGGTGGAAAGCCCGACTCCCTAACTGTGAATAAACATGAGCCCTGGGCAATATACACAGCCGATATTATAACAGGAAAAGCTACCCGGATATGGAAAGCGCCGGAAACGCTTCGCGGTTCAGTACCGGCCACTAACGGCAGGTATAACCTGCATTGGGCCGCCGATGACCGGATCGTATTCATATCGTATGAAGATGGCTGGCCTCACTTATATTCTATAGCCGCTACCGGTGGCAACCTGGTGTTGCTTACCCCCGGTAATTTTATGGTAGAGCATATAAAGCTCAGTCCCGATAAAAAATGGATTGTATTCAGCACGAACACCGGGCCTGATAAATACGATCGTGAGCGCAGGCATGTTGCCCGGGTGCCCGTTAACAAAGCCGCTATGGAAATACTAACGCCGGGCGATGGCATTGAAACCTTCCCGGTAGTTACCGGCAACGGCAAAACGATTGCCCTGCTTAGTGCAACCGCTCAACGGCCTGCTGTTGCAGCCACAATCCCATTTACCGGAGGCAAACCGTTATTAAAAGGGCAACAGCTTATTCCCGCCGGATACCCTTCCGCCAAATTTGTAATACCCAAGCCTGTAACCTTTAAAGCCGCAGACGGCAAAACAGTATACGGGCAGCTATTTGAACCTGCAAATAAAAAAAGTAAAAACAACCCTGCCATCGTATTTATTCATGGCGGACCACAACGCCAGATGCTGCTGGGCTGGCATTATGGTGATTACTATGCCAATACGTATGCGCTTAACCAGTACCTGGCAAGCAAAGGATTTATCGTATTATCAGTAAACTACCGGTTAGGCATAGGGTATGGCTATGAATTTCAAAATCCGGACGGGGCATGGACAAACGGAGCATCGGAATACCTGGATGTGAAAGCCGCGGGGCAATGGCTTGCTGACCAATCATCCGTTGATGCAGAAAAGATTGGTGTATACGGTGGGTCGTATGGTGGCTTTTTAACGGCTATGGCCCTGGCAAAGGATTCAAAATTATTCGCAGCCGGTGTAGATATACATGGGGAACATAACCTGATGGTTTTTGCTCCTGAAATTACCAAAGAAGAGCAGGCCCCTGATGCTGAGCTGGCAAAAGAGCTTACCTGGCAGTCTTCGCCTGTGGCTTATATGGATTCATGGATTTCCCCTGTATTAGTAATACATGGAGATGATGACGGGAATGTTCCTTTTAAGCAAAGCATTGACCTGGTGCGTAGATTTGAGGAAAAAAAGTTTACAGGTTTTGAAACGCTGGTGATCCCTGATGAAACACACCACTGGATGAAATTTTCCAACCAGCTACAGGTAGATGAGGCAGTTGCAGAGTTCCTGATACGGAAATTGGGAGAAAAGAAATAACGGGATAACTCATCTCACAGGAGCATAGGCATACAGGAAGACATCGTTAGATTAAAAAACCATATTTCCTATGCTTCTATAGGGCAAAGTACACAAACAACCTATTTTTTAACCATGATGAAATTATATACTCTAACAGCATCGCTTTGCCTGTTCCTGTTTTGTGCACAGTTCATAACAGCACAGGATAAACGAAGTTCATTATTGCCCCCGGGGTTGGATGCTTATATAGCCAAAGTGCTGCAAACCTTTGAAGTGCCGGGTATGAGCGTAGCGATCGTAAAAGACGGTAAAACTTTACTGGCAAAAGGTTATGGTGTAAAAAAATGGGGCGCCCCGGAGCCGGTAGATGCTAACACCTTATTCGCCATCGCATCCAATTCAAAGGCTTTTACGGCTACCGCTTTAGCAATGCTGGTGGAAGAAGGAAAGCTGAAATGGGATGATCCCGTAGTGAATTATCTGCCCTGGTTTAAAACATCCGACATATACATTACCGCAAATATTACTGTTCGCGACTTGCTGGTGCACCACAGTGGCATTCCTGCCTATGCAGGCGACCTGATGCTGTTTCCTCCCTCCAGCTATTCGCGGCAGGAAATTATCCGGAGGATACGGTATATACCTTTTGTAAATAGCTTCAGAAGCGTATATGCGTACGATAATATTTTTTACCTCGTAGCAGGCGAGGTGATACATGCGGTTTCGGGTATGGAATGGGAAGACTTTATCAAAGTAAGAATATTTAATAAGACAGGCATGTCCGGTAGTGTATCCAGAATTTCCACTTTCAAAAACCAGCCCAATATATCTGCCGGGCATTTTCGCCTGAATGGAAAAGTAAAAGAAATTCCGGCCGCATACGACCAGGCAATGGGCGATGCAGGCAACCCCGCAGGCGGCATACTCTCCAATGCAAATGATATGGCCAAATGGCTGATAACGCAACTCGATTCCGGCCGAACTATAGATAAGCGGGCTTTATTCAGTCCCTCAACAACCAATGAGCTATGGAAGATCGTACGTCCCATGCCTGTTAACAAAGCTGCCGAAGGTATTAAGCCGGCACAGGCTGACTTTTATGGTTATGCGCTTGGATTCCGGGCATTAAACTACGGTAAATATAAAATGGTGATCCATGGCGGGAAGCTTGACGGATTTGTGTCGCAGGTGGCCATAATACCCCGACTCAACCTTGGTATATGTGTATTAACCAACCAGGAGTCAACCGGCGCTTACTGGTCTGTTATCTACCATATACTGGATCATTATATGAACAATAATCCCTTTAACTGGGTAGCAGGGTATAAACAGGTTTTAGACTCTTCGCTGGTACAGCTTGCTGCAGCGCAGAGAAAGGAAATGGTACAGCGTGACTCAGCGGGCTGCCCGTCGCTACCGGTACAAAAATATACCGGTACATTCAGGGATGAGCTGTGCGGTGATTTTACCATTTCAGCCAATGCCGGTAAAATGATCTTACAATTTGATTTCAGCCCGCAGCTGATCGCCGATATTGAGCATTTTCATCATGATGTATTTATTGCCCGGTTTCGCAACAGGGATTTTAAAGCAGATGCTTACCTGAGCTATGCCCTGAATCCTGATCTAAGCATTGACCAGGTAAAACTGAAGATCATTGATCCGGATTCTGATCTTGATTTTTCGGCATTGCGTTTAATTCCTCTCTCAAAATCCATTCCCACAGCTCCACATTCTCACAAATCAATCAACGACACAGGCAGCCTGCGGAAAAAAATTGCCGGTGTTTTTTCTCAATATCCTGAAGCAGCATTTGGCGTAGCATTTAAAAACCTGAATACATCAGAAACATTTTTCTGGAACGGAGAAGAAATTTTTCATGCGGCCAGTACCATGAAAACGCCGGTAATGATTGAAGTATATAAGCAGGCCGCGCAGGGCAAATTTTCCGTAACCGATTCTATGTTGGTTAAAAACACCTTTTCAAGTATTGCCGATGGCAGCCCGTATGCCCTTGATTCAACAGACGACAGCGAGCATGACCTGTATCTGCATGTTGGCAGTAAGCTGCCGATAAGGGAAATTGTTTTCAGGATGATAACCGTAAGCAGCAATCTTGCTACCAATAATATTATTGAGCTGGTTGGTGCAAAAAATGTAACAGCAACCATGCGGGACCTCGGCATAACAAAAATGCAGGTACTCCGTGGTGTGGAAGACAATAAAGCTTTTGACCTGGGAATGAATAATATTACCACGGCACATGACCTGATGCTGGTAATGGAAAGTATAGCTAACGGCACTGCTGCCGATAAAAAATCAACAGCCGATATGCTGGATATTTTAATGCATCAGCAATTCAAGCGGGTAATAGGCGGCAAACTTCCTGCAGATGTAAGAGTAGCCAATAAAACAGGCGCTTTTAAAGGCGTACGTCACGATTCCGGCATTGTATTTTTACCTGATGGAAGGAAATATGTGATCGTTTTACTTTCCCGTGGAATAGAAGATGATGAAAAATCCGCCACGGCACTGGCAGAGGTCAGCAGGATGATATATGAGCATGTGGCGGGGTTGTGAGAGATCGGCTGTGGGCTATGAGCCTTGAGCTATCAGCAATTTATAGTTTAGAGTTTTTGGTTTATAGTGTGGGAAACCTACACACACAAAAAACTTGAAACTATAAACAATAAACCACAAACCCGAAACTCCTAATCCTCAAACCCCGAATTTCAAATCTCAAATCTCAAATTCTCCCAATAACCTGTAACCACTAACTCTCTATCCTTTTCCGAACATCTTCTCCAAATAGTCTGTTTTAAAAGAAATATAAGTAGGATTGCCCGACGGGGTGATATTATGCTGGCTACAGGCGAACAGGTCGTCCGCCAGTGTTTTCATTTCTTTTTGAGTAAGCGATCTTCCGGGTTTTATAGCATGCTGCCAGGCAAGACTACGCACCAGCTTTTCACGCCGCGAAAACTTCACATCGCTGTTGAAATGTTTGAACTGCTCCAGCATTTGTTCTATAGCTGTCTTTTCATTTCCGCTATCAACATCAGCGGGTGTTCCCTGTATGGCAAATGTATCCTTACCAAAAAGCTCTATCTCGTATCCCAGTTGTTTCAGGTCGGGCAGCAGTTCCTGCATCAAAACTACATCCGGAGCGGAAAGCGGGATGGTAAGCGGGAAAAGGCTTCTCTGCGACGCGATGGGCTTTCCTTTGGCGGCAGCTATATACCTTTCATATAAGATCCTTTCGTGGGCAGACTGCTGATGAATGAGTATAAAGCCGTTATTGACAGGCGCAACTATATAGGTATGCAGCAACTGCAGTAACGGAGCGTCTTCCAGCAATTGAAGCTTCGTTTCCGCCGGGCGTGTAATGCCGGACGCAGCGGCTTCATATTCAAGCCTGCCGGGAACATCTTCCTGGTGCGCAGATAACAGGCTTTTGAACGGCTGGTCTTTGGGCTGCGGGTAAAAATCCTTCCAGTGCTTTAATTCGCTTTTACTTTCAATAAAATGCGCCTGGTTTTTTTGAGTGAACGTATTATACAAATCGGAGGCGGAAGTATTTTCCTTTTTTTCGTCTGTAAATGGATTGGCTACCGCGTCCAGCTTCTGTATAGAAGGATCCAGGTCGAAATTTAAGGTAGGGGTAATGCTGAATTGCGCCAACGCATGCTTTACGGCCGCCTGTACAAAAGCGTAAATAATTTTTTCATCCTCAAACTTTATTTCCTGCTTGGTAGGATGCACGTTGATATCAATTTGCGCGGGATCAAGGTCTATGAACAGCACATACATCGGGAAACTGTCGCCGGGGATCATTTCCTGGTAAGCGCTCATTACCGCATGGTTCAGGTAGGCGCTGCGAATAAAACGGTTGTTCACAAAAAAGTATTGATCACCCCTTGTTTTTTTGGCCGTATCAGGCTTGCCGGCAAACCCGTATATATTCAGGTAATCGGTTTTTTCCTGTACCGTTACCAGCTTCGATGTATAGTGATTGCCCAGCAGGTGTACAATGCGCTGCTTCAGCGTTCCTTTTTCCAAATGAAACACTTCCTGTCCATTGGCTGTAAGCGAAAAAAATATTTCAGGGAAAGCCATCGCCACTCTTATAAACTCATCGGCGATATGCCGCATTTCAACGGCATTGCTTTTTAAAAAATTGCGGCGGGCGGGCACATTAAAAAAAACATTTTTCATGGCAATGCTGGTACCCACCTGGAACGCTACCGGCTCCTGCTTTTTTACAATGCTGTTCTCAATTTCAATATAGGTTCCTGCTTCTTCTGTTTCACGGCGCGTTTTCAGCTCCACCTGGGCAACCGCCGCTATAGAAGCAAGCGCTTCACCCCGGAACCCCATCGTGCGTATCCTGAACAGATCGTCAATATTATTGATTTTTGAAGTAGCGTGCCGCTCAAAAGCCATCCGCGCATCTGTTTCACTCATACCACTTCCATTGTCAATTACCTGTATCAGCGATTTACCCGCGTCTGCCACTACCAGCTTTATTTCCGTAGCGCCGGCATCCACCGCGTTCTCAAGCAGCTCCTTCACAGCGCTCGCAGGTCGTTGTATCACTTCCCCCGCGGCTATCTGGTTGGCTATATTGTCCGGCAGTAACTGAATCTTATCTCTCAAATCCATCATATTTAGCGGCAAAAATAGTTGATTTATTGTTTGAAGTTCCGATAACCCTGCAACCTGTAACTTGTAACCTGCAACCAACCACAAACCCTCTTCTAACTTTCATTTGCTTTCACCGCCGAATGATAATAAATTCGCCGGAGCATCTGCTAAGGCTAATTTCTGTGTTATGAAGTATTTTATTTTTCTTTTTTGTTGTATTACAGCTTCTGTCAGCTCTTTTTCCCAGCACCCGGGGCAACTGGCTGCACAGCAATGGGTAGACAGCGTGTTTACCACATTAAACGACGATGAAAAGATCGCGCAGTTGATGGTAGTCCGTATGTCTTCTGTCAACGCTGCTACCAGGAAAGTAACCTTTTATGATAAGGAAGTACTGGAGGCTATCAACAAATACAATATTGGCGGTATCTGTCTTTTCCAGGGCGGCCCGGTTACACAGGCCAACTACATTAACCAAATGCAGGCAGCGGCAAAAACACCCTTGCTGGTATGCATAGATGGAGAGAACGGGCTGGGCATGCGTATGGACAGTGTAATATCCCTGCCCCGGCAAATGATGATGGGTGCTGTGCAGGATCCAAAACTCATATATGATTACGGCAAATGGGTGGGAGAGCAATGCCGCAGGGAAGGCATACAGGTAAATTACGCACCTGTAGTAGATGTGAATAACAACCCTGCCAATCCTGTGATCAACGATCGTTCTTTTGGAGAGAATAAATACCGGGTAGCGGAACTGGGAGTACAGTATATGAAAGGCATGCAGGATGCCGGTGTAATGGCTTGTGCCAAACATTTTCCGGGGCATGGAGATGTGGCGGTAGACTCGCATTACGATCTTCCGGTGATCAGCAAAAGCCGTGAACAACTGGACTCTTTAGAATTATATCCGTTCCGGGAAATGTTCAAAGCCGGTGTTGGCAGCGTTATGATCGCGCATCTTTTTATTCCGGCTATCGACAATACCACCAACCGCGCTACTTCCATTTCAAAAAACAATGTAACCGGGCTGTTGCGCAATGAGCTGGGCTACACCGGGCTTACTTTTACCGATGCGCTGGAAATGCAGGGGGTAAAAAAATTTTTCCCGGATGGGAAAGCTTCTGCGGAATCTTTGATCGCAGGCAATGATATGCTTTGTTTGCCCGGCGATATTCCCGGCAGCATAGAAGAAATAAAAAAGGCAATTCGTAAAAAAGACCTGAGCTGGGGCCAGGTAAATGCCAGTGTAAAAAAGGTACTGCTTGCTAAATACAATTACGGGCTTGGCAACTGGCAGCCGGTCAACACAAAAAATCTTACCGAAAGCCTGAACGCAAAAAGCGATGACATCAGGAAGTCCATTGCGAAAAATGCGCTTACCGGTCTCCGTAATGATGATAATATCATCCCGCTTATCCCGGGGCAGGTTAATAAAGCTTCAGACAAAGCGCAAAAAGTAGCTTACCTGGGTATTGGCATAAGCAACGACAATGCATTTGCCCGGCAAATGAGAACCAATTACAATGCCGACGCTTTTTATTTCAGCTATAAGGAAGATGCCGGCCGCATTGCTACCCTGGCAGCGCTTTTGCAAACCAGGTACGATGTAGTAGTAATAGGCGTACACGCTTACAACCGTTTTCCTGCCAATAATTTTGGCATCAGCGCTGCGGCAATACAATTATTACAGCAGGTGCAGGCGCTACCGGCTGCCGTTACTTTTGTTTTCGGTAACCCGTACGCCATTAAAAATTTCTGCGATGCTCGAAATATGGTAGCGTGTTACGAAGATGACGCTATTACTCAAAAAGCGGCAGCCGATGTGCTGAAAGGGGCTATTGCTACCAAAGGGAAACTGCCCGTTACCGTTTGTGATGCGCTTCCCTCTGGCGCCGGCATAGAAACGCTCCCGGCTGCTGTGGCATATACCCCTGTAACCGATATGATCGCTGAAAAATTTAAAGCGGTTGATTCTATTGCAAACAATGCCATTCAACAACACGCGGCTCCCGGTATGACGGTAATGGCCGTGAAAGATGGAAAGATAGCATTCTACAAATCATACGGGTATTATACTTACGACAGCACAGAAAAAGTAAACATCGAGACCCTGTACGATATGGCCTCCGTTACTAAAATATGCGCTACAACCTTATCGGTAATGCGGCTGTACGACCAGGGGAAAATAGACCTGAATAAAACCCTGGGCGATTACCTGCCCTGGGTAAAAGGCACTAATAAGCAGAAATTAAAAATAGAGGATATACTGCTGCACCAGGCAGGACTGAAAGCATTCATCCCGTTTTACAAAGAAACCATTGATACCGCCACAGGCGTTCCGCTGCCCGGCTATTACGAACAAGACCCATCTGCCGCATATAATATACGGGTGGCCGACAGCATGTATATGCGTACCGCCTGGCAGGATACGATCTATAAAAGGATATTACAGAGCGATGTAGGACCACTTAACAAATACATTTACAGCGATAATGATTTCATTTTTCTCGGGAAGATCGTGGAAGCCGTATCTGGCATGCCGCTGGATGAATACATACAAAAAGAAATTTACCGCAAGCTTGGGTTGAGCAACGCGGGTTTTTCACCGCTAAAACGTTTTCCGCTCAGCCGCATAGCGCCCACCGAAAATGAAAAAATTTTCCGCAGGCAACTGATCCGGGGAGATGTGCACGACCCGGGCGCTGCTATGTTTGGCGGTGTGGCAGGGCACGCGGGGCTGTTCAGCAACGCCTACGACCTGTCGGTAATGATGCAGATGATGCTGGATGGCGGAAGATACAACGGATACTATTTCTTTTCGCCCGAAACCATTAAAACGTTTACGGTTAAACGAAGTAAGATCAGCCGGCGCGCGCTTGGGTTCGACCGCCCCATGGACGACAACCGCAGCAGCAAAGATCCTTATCCCTGCAGGAGCGCCTCCCAGCAAACATTTGGTCATACGGGCTTTACCGGCACCTGTGTTTGGGTTGATCCCGTATATAACCTCACCTATATTTTCCTGAGCAATCGTGTAAACCCCGATGGCAACAGCCCCATACTATCGCAATTAAGCGTAAGAGGTAATATACAGGACGCTATTTATAAGGCACTGACCAGGTAAGAAGATTTGAAATTTGAGATTCGAGATTTGATGGCTGTTGCCGGTTACAAGTTTCGTGTGTATAGTTTGAAGTTTCGTGTGTATGGTCTCTAAACAAAAAACATAAACCATATATTCACCAGAACGTTCTGCTTTCTTCTGTTTTCTTTTCATCCAGCAGGCGTCACCGGTCTGCCAGCCGCCCAGGCCACCCCTCTCCGGATCAGTTCAGCAGTTCCTGCCACATGTATGGCCCTCGCGTCGTGCCCCAGGGCAGTATGGAATATCCGGCCTTTTTTATAGGCAAGTGTAAATGCCATGGGATGATATTTCCCGGTAACAACAGACTTGGCCCTGGCTAACAGATGAACAGGTTCATTACCTGTAAGACAGATATATAACTCATCATCTGTATCATAAGAAGTCATTCCTTTTGTAATAGGATGCAGGCTGTCTGCAATCTCTACCTTAAACGCCCCTCTGGGGTCATGTGTATTTTTCCGGTCCCATACTTTGCCCGCCAGTTTAACATATTCAGGCCAGGTTTCGAACGAACCCGAAGCAAAATGTACCACCACCAGTCCACCTCCCCTGGCAACATACTGCTTCAAATTATTTTCAGCCTGCGCATCTGGGTCAGGCTTCCCCCAGTTGTTGAAGTTGAGATATAAAACATCATAACGGCTAAGATCCGTCAAACCCAACTTGTAGATATCTGTGAGTGTATCTGCTTTGATCCTCGGATCTTTGCTTAGCTCCTCCATTGCAGCAATAGTGGTCTCTCTCCAATTGTGCGCTTCAATATCCGTTCCGGTAACAATAAGTACGCGAATGGAACTGGCAGGCTTTGCTTTAGAAAGCCCGCACAGAACAACCACGATCAGAATTACCCAGGGTACGGTGGAACGCAAACGGCTGTACCGGCGCTTTTGGCCATCAATCCGGGTGTCCCGCACACGAGGGAGAAGGCTGCTATGCATGCTTGTCATATTTCTGTTTTTTAGTTGCCTCCTTTCAGTGAAATAAGGTAGGCAGTGAGGTCGGCAAGCTCTTTAATCGTCATCCCATCGTACAGCCCGTCCGGCATCGGTGATATATGGCTGGTGTTCCTTTTTTTGATCTGTTCCATTGACAGGGTTACAGTTGACTCTCCGATGCGACGGATCAGAATGTTTTCACCCAGGGTCTCAACCTGCCCGTAATATAGTTTCCCGTCTTTCGTTTCTATTGTTTCCATCTGGTAACCTGTTTTCAATACCTTATTAGGTTCCAATACCGATTCGATAAGGTATTCAGGTTGCGAAGACGAACCGATATCGGACAGGTTCGGCCCTAAACGAAATACTCCTTCATCCGCCTTTGTTGAATGGCAGGAAACGCAGGATGAGTTAAAGGTCCATTTACCACGTCTGGCCGACGCACCTGGCAGACCTGACATTATTTTTTTCATTAACTCGGCTTTATTTGCAGGCCTGGCCGGCGGCTGGGATAACTTCGATAACCTTCCGGCTTCCAAACCAATCTTTTTGAAGGTAACCCAGCATTCTTCGCTCAGGGCTGAATTTCGTTGTGAAACCTCCAGGGCATACGGCCACAGGTTATTGATGAAAACAGTATCCCGCGGCTGCTCGCGAAGCGCTCTCAATATTTCTATTACCTTCTTTCCGGACGTATCTCTGATCTTTTCCAGCCAGTCAGCAACAGGTCCCGGGTCTGTGAAAGAGCCGACAGTATACATCGCTTCTACCGGCATAAATGGGTATAAAGAATCCTTTGGCTGACGCATGATACTGCGAACGGCTTCTTCAATCTCTTTAACCTGTAACAAACGCTGCCGCAGCACCTGTAATGTTGTTTCTTTTACAAGATAGTCATCATCCCGCAAACAATCCGTCAGGAAGGCCGTAAGTGATGAATTGGGAACCCGGGGGTATTCTTCCAGCCATTCCAATGCCATTAACCTTTCGGCAGCCTCACGGGGCTGCACTTTGCCTGCTTCTATCTGCGCAACAAGATCCTTTGCCATATTTTCATCCTTCGAAAGATCCCATCCGCTTACTGCTTTAGCCAATGGCGTCTTTTCATTCACCGCAGTCTGCGCTGCTATTAATGCAACCCGGTATTTGGCAGGGTCGGTTGTGTCGTACAACCGTAGCAGGGTTGCAGAATCGCCATACCGGCCTAATTCAAAGCCTATCTGGTAACGAGATCTTTTGCTGCCGGCGATGCTCAAAGCGGCCATTAACCCCCTGGTGATATCAGCAGTTGTATATTGAGAAAGCGCTGCTTCTATCCTTACTTCCGGGTCAGGGTCGAGGAACATCGGAGCAGCGAGCGCTGCAAGCTTCTCCGGATTCAGTAAAGGCCGGGCATGCCATCCGCTGTTGCTGTCAGTCACTGCAAAAGGCAGCGATCTTCCAATTGGCTGCCCTGCCGCTTGCCGTAACTGCCGTAGGGCCATTGCCCTTACCCGGGCGTCCTTATGCTGCAATGCTGCAAACATTGCCGAAACTGCAGCGCTGTCCCTAAGTTGCATCAATGTCCAGATGGCATTCGCCGCCTCAAAAGCATTCCCTTTTTTTAAAAGACGTTCCAATGGCAGAATAGCCTTTGCTCCCAATTGTACCAATGCCTCCTGTGCATCCAACCGGATAAACTTATTATGATTACCCAACAGATCACACAACTGTTTAACCCCTGACTTCGAAATTTTCCCCGGATCGTATTTATTGCGTTGGCTGGTACGGCCTATGTAAGTCAGCTTAAATATTCTGCCCGTGGTGTCGCTCTCATCATCATGTCCATGCCAGTCGGCCAGATAAAGCCCCCCATCCGGCGCCAGAGCCATCCCAACGGGCCTGAACAAAGAGTCTGTAGAAGATAAAAACATAGCTGCCGTTTCCCGGTATGCTTCACCTATCAGCTTTACACTATCAGGAACGGGCTTTTGCTGTTGTACAAATTGTTTTATTATCCTGTTTGTGGGAAAAGCGCCGTGACTACCCCAATTGGCCACAAGGATGCTGCCCCAGTAATCAGGTGGAAACATTGAACCATAATAATGAACAGCCACCGTGTTGGCCCCGGATCCCATTTCCGTAACCGGCGGAGCAAGACTGGTCTTCCCGGCTAACCATCCATAAGACACATTACGGGAATGATAGCCATAGTCCATACCGGGTATTACGTCCACATAAATATTCGGACTTCTTTCTCCGTTGGATATCGCCCATAAATGTCCCCATGGATCAAAGTCGAAAGCGAAGGGCGCACGAAACCCCTGCACTACCAGTTCCAGGGCAGAGCCATCAATATTACAACGTACAAAACCACCGCTCTGTCCGCGTAGCTGCAACCTCGATCCGTCTGACCCCGTAAGTGTGACGGGTTTGCTGTCGGGATGATCAGCAATAGCCAGCCACAACTTAGCATCGGGTCCCACTGCTACCCGGTACATCCCAAAAGGATTCCAGGGCTTAGCCGAATCTTTTACCAATACCGTTTTATTGGAAAGCTGTCCATCCGCACCTATATCCATTGCAAACAGCTCGTTGAGGCATGTAGCATACAATTTATTCCTGTATATATCAATTCCCATTACCGGGTTGGCAAAACCCTGCGCCACTATGGTCACCTTTACAGGCTTGCCGTGTGGGTCAAGCTCTATCCTTTTGATTGGATTGAGCGTTAGCGAATCTTTTGCGGGAGACCCTTCCAGTCCATAACGGTACGTAAAAGACTCACTCACGTAGATAGCGCCGCTCCGGTCAACACACATCGTCATAGGGTTAATGACATCAGGCTCTTTTGCTATCAGTGTAACATTTAAACGATCCCCGGTGATGAGTGTACTCTCAATTTCATTCCGTGGCAGTTTCGGGATCTCTTCGCCTCTGTCTTCCAGCATAAGCCAAAGCATACCGGCAAATACTGCCACAATCGCCAGCCACAGGTACCTGGCATTGAAACGCTTCACCATATTCATTTTTTCCCGGCATTTAATGCAGCATCCGCAATCACCGATCTTAGCCAGGAAACACTTTCCCTGATATTGCCGGGAGTACCGAGCGTTTCAATCGAGAACACCCCATCCCATTTTGTGTCAGCCAGGTATTGTATGCAGGCCTGTATGTTGGGGGCATTGGCTCCTTTTCCAATAGACACTTCCGATGAAGCAATACCGGTTTCTTCTCCCCGGCTGGCTTCAGCCATCTCTTTTGGAACATCTTTACAATGTACATGCTTCAGCCAGGGGCGTATTGCTTTAAGATAGGTAAGCGGATCGTGACCTGCAATAAACGCATTGCCTGTATCAAAATTTACTCCCAACCAGGGTGAATCAAATTCTTCGAGGATGCTCACGATCAATTCGAGGTTGTTAGTGAACGGGCCGTGCGGCTCAAGGTTAATACCCACTTTAAAGCTTTCCGCACGTTCCAATACCAGGCGGATGTTCAGCTTCCATTGCTCGATGGTCTGTTGATCGCTCCACCCTACGGGCTTACTGGCGCCATCAGTACTGTCAACATACGGACAGCCAAGCAGGTGAGCCATACGGATACCACGCCATACGTAGGGCACGCCATACACGGCGCCCTTTTGCCCGGTAAGGGGATACCCGCAATCAATCTGCGAAACCCTGATGCCCTGTTTGTCAAGTGATCGTTTTAACTGCATCTCATCAATATCTACCGGTTGAGACGGATCGTAACCCAGCCCCTGAATGAAGTTTTGTCCGTCTGTAACGCCAAACTCAATAAACCGGAGTTTATTCTCTACAGCAGAGTCAACAGCATGTTCAAAAGAGCCGCTGAGCACACGCCAGTTATCGGTATGCATGCCAAGCTGAATGCCGGACCCCGGCTCAATAGTATTATCGGGCTGTTGTAAATCTCCGGTTGATGTAATTGCAGATGTAGAATGATTTTGCGTTTTTGCATTTGCCATAACAAAAAGATTTTTTTTGGTGAATAAAAGAAACTTAAAAGAGAGACCCGTTCAATAGTTTGGATTTTGGTTATACCTGTTCAACCTGATCTCTGAAGCAGGAATAGGAAACAAAAGCATATATTCCTGCACGTTATAGGATTCGGTACCCACGCGGTCCAAACGCGCTTTTTCCTCCTCTCCATGAGCCCGCATCACTTCTATTGCCCTTCCGGTGCGTAACAAGTCGAACCAGCGTTGGTTTTCAAAAGCCAGCTCCACTCTTTCTTCCTGGTAAACCGCTTCCCGGAATCCGTCTTTCGATAAGCCTGAAAGAGCGCTCAGTCCTGCCCGCTGGCGCACCATATTCAACGGGGCATATGCGTCGCCTGTTTTGTTATCTTCATTCAATGCCTCAGCAAGCATAAGCAGCACATGGGCATAGCGGTATACAGGCCAATTGTCATTGGTCCAGCCGTTGTTAGGAAAAGGGGGATGATAAAATTTCCTGACGAATGGTATAGCGCCGCCCGGAAACGATTCAAATGCATTGTTGTTATCGGGATTAGCATAATATCCGATTGAGGCATCCTTGCGCTTGTCTCCCGGCTCAAATGCATCAATTATGCTGGGCGTCGGAATGTTCAGTCCTCCGAGTTGTCCCTGCCAGCCGGTAAGGTCCAGGCTTGCGGTGAAAGGCCCGAAATTGAAAAAGAAATTGCTGTTCTCTCCCTGTACGCCTGCATTGTACTGTATTTCAAATATTGATTCACTGTTGTTTTTGTTCGACACACTAAATACATCCGAATATTCCGGTACCAGCTGATAGCCGATGCCGGTAACCTGTTGAAGAAAGCTGATCGCATTAGGATAATCTTTCCTGGTCAGATATACATCGCCTAACAGGGTAAGCGCAGCGCCTTTCGTGGCGCGTCCTATATCTGCCCCCGAGTAATTTGCTGACAGTTTTTCTGCGGCATCCATAGCATCCTGGATAATTTGAGTATATACTGCTTCCACAGAAGCTCTTTCCTCAGTAAATGCATCACCGGGACCCCTTACTTCTTCCACCCGTAGCGGCACGCCGCCAAACAATCGTACAAGATTGAAATAAAGCAGGCTCCGCAGAAATTTTGCTTCTCCGATATATTGGTTCTTTTTTGCATCATCGGTAAATGTTACCCCTTCCATGCGGCTCAGTATCACATTGCACTGTTGTATACCGTTGAAGAGTGTTGTCCATACTGTTTCAGTATAACGGTCTGTAGAAGTATTAAGAAACTCATCCACCTGCTCGCGGGTAATGCAGCAACGATTATTGGGGTTATACTGGTAAGTGGTATTATCTGAACGCACTTCTGTAAATATCCAATAGTTACCACTGGTATTTAGATTCTGTAATATTGAATAAGCCCCGTTAACAGCCGTTCTGATCTGGTTCTCGGTTTTATAGTAACTGGACCCGCTCGTAAAAGTTTCGGGTTTCACTTCAAGCAATTTCTTGCAGCCTGCGAGCATGCAGGACAAGAAAAAGAACGCCGGGAAAAATATTTTCATTTTCGCTTTCATACCATGCAGTATTTAATAATTAAAATGTCAGATTCATTCCAAGTGTGTAGATAACCGGTACGGGGTAGGGATTGGAGTCGTAGCCGGGTGTCAGGGCAGAGCCTCCCTCCACATAACTGGTCACCTCGGGGTTTCCGGTGTATTTAGTGAATAGCAGGCCGTTCTGAACGCTTACATAGAACCTTGCGCCTTTAATGATGCCGTTACCCTTCGGCAGGCTGTATCCCAACATAATGTTCTTGATCCAGAAATAGCTGTTGTTCTCTACAAATAGCGAATTAATATCCCTGTACATCCTCCTGCCGTAGCCGGTACCATTGGTAGTAGGGACTTTACCGTTGCCCGGATTATCAACCGATCTCCAGCGATCAATCAGGTCGCGGCTAACATTAAACAATCCGTCGAGAAGATGAGTGGTGAACTGTACAGAGCTGATTTTGTTTCCGCCTATCTGACTGGTGGCGCTTGCCCTGAAATCGAAACGTCCATAGGTGAGTGTATTGGTAATGCCCCAGGCAAACTTCGGGTATGGATTTCCGATAATATCAAAATCTTTGATATCATTGATAACACCATCGCCGTCTATATCCTTTACACGCATATTACCCGGAACAACCCCGGGGAAAGTGGGTCCTTTATCAATATCTGCCTGCGTTTGGTAGATACCGTCAAACACGAAGCCATAAAACAATCCTATGGGCTGACCTACCATAGTAATATTGGTGGGATTACCTTCATAGCTCGAACCTGCCAGGAGCGGAGTATTGGTAGGTCCAAGAGCAAGCACTTTGTTTCGGTTAAAGGAGATATTAAAGTCGGTGTTCCACGAAAAATTACTACGCACAACATTGCGCGTGGATATGCTGATCTCGACACCTTTGTTCTGGATATTGCCGTGGTTTTCGATGGCGCTGGAAAAACCGGATGAGCGCGGCAGTTCAACATTCAGTAAAAGGCTCTCGGTATTTCTTTTGTAAAGATCGGCTGTTACAAAAACCCTGCTGTTCCAGAGCGCAAGGTCGATGCCTATATTCGTTTCTCTCATTTTTTCCCATCCCAGGTTAGGATTGCCCAGCGTATTCATGATCCTGCCACCGGCGAGCGAGCCACCCAACACGTAGTTGCTGGAAACGACCTGGCTCATGTGGGTATAATTCCCGATCTGGAAGTTGCCGGATCTTCCGTAAGAGGCGCGTACTTTAAGCTCATCAATCCACCTGATATCGCGCATAAAATTCTCTTTGGAAATATCCCAGCCAACAGCAAGGGAAGGGAAATTACCCCAACGGTTATCCTCACCAAACCTCGATGAGCCATCCCGGCGGATAGTGCCGGTGATCAGGTACTTGTCCTTAAAGCTGTAGTTAACCCTGGCAAGATAAGAGATCAATGCCCACTCTTCTGCCGAAGTAGAGCCGGTAATACGCGCTGCCGCATTGAATGTGCGAACATCATCATCCGGAAAGTCATTACCAGTGAAGTTAGAACCCGTAGTGGTTTCGTGCTGTACACTGAAACCCAGCAGGCCGGTGAGCGAATGATCGCCGAAGGTATTCTGGTAGGCAAGTGTATTTTCGTTAAGCAGGTTAAGATAGGAAGCTGTACTGTTGGTAGCGATGGGAATAGTAGGCGGGAACTGGAAAAGATAACCCACAGTAGACGGATGAAAAAACTTCCGCTCAAAAGTTTGCCAGTCGGTGTTGATGGTTGATTTAAGCTTAAGATTTTTCAACAACGTGTATTCGCCAAATGCACTGAACAGGATACGGGTGCTCTGCGATTTATCATCCACCTCTTTGAGCGCCATTAACGGGTTGGGGTAAGGGAAGATGCCGGGATCCTCCTGGATCATGGCATTATAACTGCCATCAGCATTAAACACGGGGGGAATGGGACTTGCCACGAGCGCCTCACCAAAGCCCTGTTCATTACGGCCCTGGCCTCCGGTGATATATTTTCCCCTGCGGGTGAATGTAGGCGCCAGGTTCACGCCTACCCGCAACTTTTTGCCCAGGCTGGCATCCACATTGGCACGCAATGAATACCTTTCATACCCCGTTGAGATCACAACACCCTGCTGGTTAAGGTAACCGGCAGAGAGGTAAGTTCTCACCTTATCATTCCCACCGCTGAGACTAAGATTAATATTGTTTATCGGAGCGGTTTGGGTAATAACATCAAACCAGTCGGTACCCTTGCCAAGACTTTCAGGGTTACGATAAATTTCCGGTATCTGATCGGGAGTAGCTTCCACACCGGTGTTGGCCAATATCTGGTCAGAGATAGACTCCTTTTTGAATGCGGCAAACTCCGAGGCATTCATCAGGTTGGGGTCTGCGCGGGCCGGGAGTTTCTGGATACCGGTATAGGCCGAAACCTGCACTTTCGGTTCGCCGCTGGCGCCGGATTTGGTGGTAATGATAATAACCCCGTTTGAACCGCGCGAGCCATAGATGGCAGTAGCAGAGGCATCCTTTAATATAGTTAACGACTGGATGTCCTGCGGGGCAATGTCGTTCATCGGGTTCGATATCTGGCTGGAGCTGGAGGAAAGCGCGTAACCATCTACCACGTAGAGCGGCGAAGTAATAGCGCCAATGGCGCCTATACCTCTCAATTGCACCTGGGGTCCTCCCCCGGGTATTCCGTTGGAAGTACTGATCTGAAGCCCGGCAACCTGGCCCGACAAGGCCTGATCAACCCCGGCAACCGGCATTTCCTTAATATTTGTTATGGACACATTTGCCACAGCCCCTGTTACATCTCTTTTCCGCTGGGTGCCGTAGCCTACCACTACCACACTCTGCAATTCATTATCGAGACGTACCAGGCTGATCTCAATACGCCGTTTTTGAAGATCAGCCGCTACATCGCGACTCGCGAACCCCGTATAGCTGATAGACAACACCACGCTTTCTCCGGGCACCTGAAGCTTAAATTCTCCGTTATTATCGGTTACCGTTCCAATAGCCGATCCCTTGACCATAACACTGACGCCGGATAATGGCTGTCCCTGTTCGTTGGTAATCCTCCCCGTGATGTCAAGAAGCGCCACTGCTTCTGCCGGGATGGTTGCATCAAGCAATCGCGTTTCCGCATTCGTCATTGGCCTCAATACAATAGTATTCTCAACGATAGTGAACCGGAGCGGCTGATGCCTGAAGATAGCTTCCAGGAACTCCGGCAGAGGGCTGTTCTTTACATGTATAGACACCTTTTTTGCCACTCGCAGGAGTTGTTTACTGCCAACAACCACATAACCGGTTTGTTGGGTGATAGCACTAAAGACTTTTTCAAGTGGAACATTATTTCCCTCAAAGGAAACAGTTTGTGAAAAACTCTTTGCACCGAGATGCAACGAAAAAAGGCACATGAATGCAGCGGTTAGTTTCACAACACGCATAGAATTAATCAGAAAGGTTCGTGAACAGAACCCTTTCCCGCAAAAGTTAAATAACATATTTTTGCAATCGTTTGGGTGATGAATAAAAGGTCTAGGCGACTTTTCTATTTATTATAGCTCAACATCATCCGTTCCGGTCGCGAGCCGGAGCGGTTTTTTGTTGATTAAACAAACTTAAACCTTACAACACGATCAGGCGTCTGCCTTCTTCCATACGGAAACGCAATCCTGCATCCCTGAGCACATTCAGTACATCCGAAAGCTTCAGGTTCCTTCCCATCTGCCCGAAAAACTCTATATCGGGAACTTTGCCATTATAGATCACCTGCAGGTCATACCAACGTGATAATTGTCTCATTACTTCCGGCAGGTGCTTATCCTGAAAATCAAAAAGTCCATTCTTCCAGGCAATTACCTGGTTAACGTTTATACCTGTATGCACCTGCATAGCACCTCTTCCGTAAACAGCCTGTTCACCCGGTTTGATCATTTTCTGTTCTGCACTGCTGCTCACCTTCACACTGCCTTCCAGCAAGGTCACTTTCATATCAGTTTCATCGGGATATGTGTTGACATTGAAATGAGTGCCCAGCACCTCGGTGACCGTACCGCCACCGGTTACCACAAACCTTCTGCCTGCGTCTTTAACCACTTCAATATAAGCCTCTCCGGTAATTTCCACCCCCCTGTCCCGGCGGTAAAACGATACAGGATATTTCATCGTTGAGCCCGCGTTTACTATTACCCTGGAGCCATCAGATAGTATGATACTGGCAATCTGACTGCCCCTGGGAACGGTTAATGTATTATATTGTAAGCCTCCGTTATAACCGTTATCTACGTATTCAATACTCCCGTCACTGGTCTTCCGGATATGGACATTACCCTGTATGGCTACCACGCCCGTTGTAACACTGTCTATATAAATATTTTGTCCATCGGATAAGGTAATTACTGAGCGATTGGCGGAAGGTGCGGATACATCTACAGACAACTGCTTCTCCGGACTGACCACGACTGTTCTTTTCACATACTGCCCCCGGAAATATATTCCCACAGTAATCAGCAGCACTGCAGCGGCATAACCGGTCAATGTACGCAGACGCCGGTATAATGGAAGATGTTTCGTTTGCGGATCCGGTGAAACAGATCTTACTCTTTCCCACACCTGGTCAGCATGCAGGCTGTCAAGCCTGGCGAAGGATTCAGCAAGTTGCCGGGGGTCGCTGAGCTCTTCAACAATAGCACGGTTCCTGTCTGATTTCATCATCCATTCTTCAAGCGCCTGCTCTTCCTCCTGTGTCAGCGTTTCCCGAAGACGCTTAAGAATTAGTTCTTTAATAGTTTGCAAAAAGGTTGTTTAATAATTAGCAAATAAACTTAACTACGTCACTATCTTCCTTATCCTATAACAACAAATCTTTGAGATCATCCAAAGAAAAATGAAAGAATTTTTTAAGAGGGGAGGTCAAGCAGCAATGTGAGATAGGCAACCACCGGGAATTGCAAATTCTTCTTAATAAGCAAATTCCTGATCAATTCAATGGCCCTGGCTTTTTGTGTTCGTACAGTTTGCACATTGATCTGGAGCTTTTCGGCAATTTCTACAGTTGACAGGTCTTCCACAAAGATCATCTTGAATATCTGTCCACATTTATCGGGCAGTTTATCCATTGCCATGTAAATTTCGTGAATGAGCTCCGCCCTCATGATCTCGTTCTGAACTATTTCATGATCGTACTGCTCATTTTCAGCGAGGTAACGAACCTGGTTACAGGCTGCCGAATACCGTTTTCTCGCAATCACATAGTTGATGCTCGCATTATGAACACTTTGATAGAGGAAGCTTTTCAGCCTGGCCATGGCAGAAAAATTATGCGGCGCAGACATCAGCTTTTCGAAAACTTCCGCCACGATGTCTTCAGATTGCAATATGTTGCCGGTGATCCTTTCTGAAAAAAGGCAAAGCGGATGAAAATAAGTGTTGAAGATTATTTTACGGGCATGGATTTCACCCCGTTGGAAAGCGGACAATAAAGCAGTATCGTTAGTATATGGCAACACGTGGAGAACAATACATTACGAATGTATGGTAAAATAATTAAAATAATCGTCATTGCCCGGGTGTATTTAACTCCGGAGAGAAAAAGATCAAATTTTTGTTTGAAGTTACAGATCACAGGTTTCGGGTTTGTGGTTTGGAGTTACAGGTTGCAGGAGATTGCTGATTTCTTGATTTTGAGATTTTTGATTGTCCGGGTTTTGTTTCTCAAACTATAAACAAAAAACCATAAACTATAAATGGCTGACAGCTCATTGCTGATAGCCGATAGCTGACCGCTGATTGCTCACCGCCCACCGCTATTGATACTTCTTTCTCATAACGGCTAAATAAATTACCGCGAACAAAATAACCAGTACAACAGGCCCTGCAATAGTGATCATCTGCCAGAACGACCTGTTTTCCTCTATTTTCTTTTTATCCAGCAGGCGCAGGGTATAGTCTTTTCCCCTGGTTTTAAGGATGTCAGGATTTCCTACCAGGTATTCAAGACAGTTCAAAAAGAATTCTTTATTGGCATATTTGTAATGTGTAAACGGGTTTTCCCCCATTTCCAACGGACCCTGGCTTTGTGATACTTCATTGGTCACAATATCCGCATCAGACACCACGATCATTTTATTGCTGTTTTCGGTAGACGCCCGGAAGGGTTTTTTATAAATATTGCTCAGGCTGTCTTTCAGCGCCAGTGAAATACGGTTGGTAAACAAAGAGCTGAATTGCCCTTCGAGCAGCACCGCTACAGGAATTTTTTCTTTATTGAACGTTTTCAGATCTTCTTCGGTTTGCGCGCTGTTCAACTCCACTTTGGCCGGAGTGCTGGTTATGCGTGAGTTGGCGGAAGTAGACAGCAGTATTGTTTTTTGTATACCCGGCAACTGAACCGTATCAATTGACTGCGGAAACTGCGCCAGTACATAATCCAGGTTTTTGGCAATGGGGTTATTATTGGGCGAAGCCAGCAGGGGGAAATAGGTCCAGTCCATCAGTTGCAACTGGGGGCGGTCGCCAAAAGATCCTACCGCCATCGGTATCTGGCTGCAGGTAAGATCCTGCACCAGGTCGGGGTTGATACGCACACCATACCTGAACAACAGGTCGTCAATATTCAGCCCCATATCAAAGGCTATAAAATTACCCTGTGTTCTCCTTAAGCTGTCGAGGCTCGCGTACAGGTTATCTATCAGCCAAACCATTTTACCTCCATTCATTACATATTGATCCAGCTTCAGCTTTTGCGCGTCGCTGAAACCTGTTTGCGGCTTTACAACCAGCAGCGCGTCAAAAAAATCAGGAATTACAGGCACACTGTCTATCGGCAACCAGCCAAATCCATATTCCTGCTTAATAGTGCCCTGTATTAAATCGTATACCGCCAGGTTCTGCGGTTGCCCGTTCCCGGTAAGATAACCGATCACCGGCACCGTATCCCGCATTATCTTATCAATAGAGCCCGCCAGCTTATATTCCAGCAGGGCTTCAGCATTGTTCAGCGATTCCAGTCCTTCCATCCTCAGCCCTTTCAGCAAATTCACACCCAACACCCTGTCCTGGTATTCAATTACAGCTCCCGGGTAAACCATGCGCTGCTCCTCTCCTTCTCCACGCTTCACCTGCGCTTTAACGTTAGTTGGATTGATCCCCAACCCCTGTAAGGAATCTATGAGCATCATTTTAGCCGAATCGTTCATTCCTTCACCGGGAATTCTGAAATAATATTGGATATTATTACCGCCTATCTCTTTAAACTCCTGCAGCATATCTCTTGTGCTGCCCGCCAGTTTTTTAAAGCCCGCAGGCATATCTCCTTCAAGAAAAACGGTTACGGTTACCGGTTCTTTTACCGAATGCAACAGGGTACGGGTTGCCGGTGATATGGTATATCTTTTTTCCGCTGTCAGATCAATCCGGTTATGCCACCGGGCGGCTGCAAGGTTAATAACCACCAGCCCAATAAGAACA
Source organism: Chitinophagaceae bacterium (assembly GCA_019638595.1). GTDB lineage: Bacteria > Bacteroidota > Bacteroidia > Chitinophagales > Chitinophagaceae > Agriterribacter. Next base: position 140,463 of record JAHBTJ010000002.1, on the reverse strand, counting down.
TACAACCATCCGTATTTTGAAAACAATATCTTTTTCATGCACATGTACATTTTCTTTGTATGAAAAGACGCTTCATGCTCCGTTTAATGAGATCAGCGGTTCAATAATTTTTTATGGGTGATGAAAAGAAAGAAAACCACCAGGCTCAGGAAATAAATAATATCCCGCGAGTCGAGCGCCCCGCGGCTGAGGCTGCGGTAATGAAAATCCATACCGATCATTTCTATTATATAATCCAGCCCCCCCTGTAAAGAAGCGGTTTTACTGATAGCGGTAAAACCGCTGTATAATATAAAACAAATGAAAGCGCTTATTAAAAACGAAACTACCGCGTTGCCGGTAAAGCTGCTGCAACAGATGCCCACAGCAGTAAAGGCAGCCGACAGGAAGAACAATCCTGTATAAGAACCAGCTATTCCCCCGCTGTCTATGCCGCTGTCGGAAAGGCCCCTGATGGCAAAAACATATACCAGCGTAGGCAATAAGGCTACCAGCACAATAATCAAACAGGCCAGGTATTTACCGGCAATAATATTCCATTTGCTCAAAGGACGGGTTACCAATATTTCGTAAGTGCCTGCCTTAAACTCATCGGCAAAGCTGCGCATGGTAATGGCAGGTATCAATAGCAGCAATATCCAGGGAGCCAGCTCAAAAAAGGGGTCGAGCGTGGCATAGCCGGCGTCAAAAACGTTGCTATCCGGAAATACGAACAGGAATAAACCGCTTAGCAACAGGAAAATAACAATGGCAATATAACCGGTAAGATTACTAAAAAACTGCCTGAGCTCTTTTTTACAAATCGCGAACATGTAATAGTTTATTCTGGATGATGGAATGCCCGTCCGACCAGTGTCATCCGGGCGGGCCTGCCCGGTTAGGGTATTCAGACAGGCTCAAAAATACAATTGTGTACCCACAACACTGAAAAATATTAATACGTATTTAAAAAATAATCATAACTTACGGAAGCTACCTTTAAATCTAATTCCTATGCGTATTATTTATTTTATTACGTAACCGGAACAACAATGAAAAAGCGCCTGCTGACCTGCATTGCATTGCTGCCTTTTATACTAAAAGCACAGCAAACCTATACATGGACCGTAACTTCAGGTTCATGGGCCGTATCTTCCAACTGGTCGCCCCAAAGAATTACTCCTGCCCCAAACGATATTCTTGAATTCAATATTGCCGCAACGGTTACTGATGTGCCCGTTTCTGAAACCGTTGGTAAAATAAGGGTTCATAACAATGCCAGTGTTACATTCAGCGCAGCAACCAGTAGTACAATCAATATAGGCAACGCGTCTGTGCCTGCACCACATTTTGTTGTTGAGCCGGGATCTGCGTTGGATATTACCGGCTCCAACGCCATACTCCTGGATATTGGTTCCGGTTTCACCGCGCAAATACAGGGCAACCTGTCCTTTTCCGGTTCATCACACCGCTTAACGGCAGCTTCTCCCAATTCCATTGTATTTTCAACAGGATCAGTATTTACCGCCAACAGCGGGTTCGCAGGAAATCCTTTTGGAAATACCGCTGCCAACAGGAACACTGTAATATTTCAAACCGGGGCAACTTACATTTTTAAAGATGGCGGAAATCCTTTCGGACTTACCGCGCCGGACGCGATAACGATATTCAACAGCGGAAGCATTTACAGGCACCAGGTAAATGGTGTAGGTCCGTCTATGAGCGGAAGAACATACGGGCATTTATACATCGAAGCCAATGTGAATTTTGGAGGGATAGGCTCTGCCCGTGATTGCATTATACAGAATGATCTGAACATTTTATCGGGCTTCTTTTCCTTTAAACCCAATTCCCTGGGAACGCATACCGGCAATTTCAACATTTACGGCAATATACTGGCGTCCGGAACATCATATATAGACATAGGAAGCGACTATATGACGGGAGCCGTTCAGTTGCCGGGAACCGTTCAGCATATTGGTGGCGGAGGCGGAACAGGAACTATTTCATTCCAGCACCTTGTATTAAATAATACCCGTACAAGCCTGTCAAGACCGCTCTCGGTTTCGGGTGTTTTAAGTCTTCAAAATGGCAGGATGATAACAACAGCGTCTTCTTTGCTCATGCTTACCGCTACAGCCTCACTGCAAAGCTGCGCACACGATTATTCCAACCTTTCTTACAACGATATAGGCTGTGATCTTTCCTATATTGAAGGTCCTGTTCAAAAATCGGGACTTTCAGGCGGCGATTTCGCATTCCCGGTCGGTATTAATGACAAGCTCCGCCCGCTTTTGCTGCGAAACGCTACCGGAACATTTACCGTTTCGTATGTAAGAGGTGATCCTTACCTGGAAATAAGCGGCGTTATGGGAACAGGCATTCACCATGCCAGCCGCCTCGAATACTGGAATGTAGCCGGCAGCGGGTCTGCGCAGGTAGAGCTTACTTATTTTGACCCCAACAGCGGTGGTATAACAGATATGAACGCTTTGAGGGTTGTTCATTTTGACGGCTCAGCATGGGCCAACCAGGGGGTAAGCAGCTTCAGCGGTATGCCCGGCTCCAACGGCTCTATTACCAGCACCTCTGTTACTGGTTTTGGCAGCTTTACCCTGGCAGGCTCAACGGATTATCCCAATAATCCGCTGCCTCAAAAAATATTGTACTGGGAAGCATCTTTAAGCCGCAATGCTGTAACGCTCAAATGGCAGATAGCGGATATAGACCAATACAAAGGATATTATATTGAAAAGTCGGCGGACGGAAAAAGCTTTTCCGACATTTTGGAGTTCATTCCTTCAAAAACAGAAAATGAATCAACATATTACGCATATGATAAAAATTTAATTACCGGTAATAATATATACCGGATCAAATTGATCGGAACGGATGGGCGTGTGTTTTATTCCGGTATCCGAGCCGTCCGGTACCAGCATCCGGATGTTTTGAGGGTTTACCCTATACCTGCCAGGGAAAAAATATTTATAAAAATTCCGGACTCACGCAGCATTTCAGAATTAGCAATTGTCAATATATCCGGTTCAGTTGTAAAACGGGTGAATACCAAACACCAAACTACTGTTGAAATAGATATTCTGAACTTATTGCCGGGGACCTATTTTATTAAAACAATGCAATTACCATCACCCGTAATTGTAAAATTTATCAAGTTTAATCAATAATAGCCCCAAAACCAACTGCGAAAAAGCCTCCCATCCGGGAGGTTTTTTGTTTTGCTGCCGGCAAATTTTTTCCGCTCCCTGTATTAAGCGTCTTCTATGGACTTATTTTCATTGATTTGCGTTACTTTCGGCTGATAGTTACCGGATATGAATAAAAAAATTGCCTTATTTGGTGAATACTTGCTCAGGCTTACCCCCCCCTCTCAACAAAAGCTGGTACAGGCAGATACACTGGAGATGCATTGGGCAGGCTCGGAGGCTAATATAGCTGTTTCTTTGTCCATCTTTGGCAATCCTGCGCTCTATATCACTGCAATGCCCGGTAATGAATTAACAAGAGCAGGATTATCCCAGTTACACAAATATTGCGTTGAAACGGAAATAGTGCCTGCAAAAGGTAGCCGGGTGGGCACCTATTATTATGAAAGCGGGCAGGGTGCAAGACCCGGCAGGATAATTTACGACCGGGAATATTCATCCTTCAGCTTTTTGAAAAAAGGCGACATTTCGTGGAAAAAGATATTGGAAGCTTCTGGTTGGTTTCACTGGAGTGGTATAACGCCGGCGCTTAATGAAGATCTTGCTGCAGTTTGCGAGGAAGCTTTGATCGCTGCCAGGCAAAACGGACTTACAGTTTCCGCCGATTTCAATTACCGCAATACGCTTTGGAAATATGGCAAAAAACCTTCTGAAGTAATGCCCGGCTTACTGCAATACTGTGATGTTTTACTGGCCGATATAGATACTGCTAAACTGTATTTTGGAATTGAACCTGATGAAAACAATCTTGTTGAAAGCAGTTTTAAACTGATCAAAGAGAAATTGCCGCAGGTAAAGCATATAGCCATGACCATGCGGGTGCAGGAAAGCGCCAGCGCCAACCAGTATATCGGGTATTTATGGAATGATGGACATATTCATCAATCCAAACCATATTATATACAGCAGATTGCCGAACGGATTGGCGCAGGTGATGCTTTTATGGCAGGGATAATTCATGGTTTAAAAAATAAATTATCATTGAGTGAAACCATTGAATTTGCAACAGCCTGCGGTGTTATTAAACACAGCATTACCGGCGATTTTAATATTGCAACGCTGGATGAAGTAAATACAGTGATTAAACAGGGGGGAAGCGGGAAAATCATCAGGTAAGGCGAGAAGTGAGAGGTTTATTGTTTTTGGTTTGTAGTTTACTGCTGTGGGAAACTTGAAAACCATAAACCTCAAACCATAAACTATAAACCCGAAACAACTACATAACATGACTCAACAGGAAATAGCAGCGCTTGTAAAACAAACCGGCTTTATGCCGTTGTTTACGCATACGGATGTAACGGTTTGTAAAAATGTACTACAGGCATCATACAATGCAGGCGTTCGATTGTTTGAATTTACGAACCGCAATGAAAATTCGTTCGACATATTTATAGAATTGAGAAAATTCTGCAGTGAGTCATTACCGGGGATGATACTTGGTATCGGCACTATTAAAAACGGGCAACAGGCTGAACAGTTCATTCATGCAGGCGCTGATTTTTTAATATCGCCGCTTATTAATGAAGAAATATATAAAGTAGCATCAAAACATAATAAATTGTGGATGCCCGGTTGCGCTACGCCTTCTGAAATAGGGATGGCTGAAAACCGGGGAATAAATATTGTAAAAATTTTCCCGGCAAAACAACTGGGTGGGCCTCCCTTTATAAAGGCCGTAAAAGCTGTTTTCCCCCATGTTCAGCTCATGGCAACCGGAGGTGTTGAGCCAACACAGGATGATATTAGCAGTTGGTTTAAAAGCGGTGTGGCGGCAGTAGGAATTGGCTCCCAGCTTTTTCCGCCCGACTGGCTGAATAGCGGGCAGTATGATAAAGTAACGACGCACGTAAAAAGTATTATTGAATACATCCAAAAGGCAGGAAAAAAATAATTATCGTTCTAAAACACTCCCTTTTAAAGACTATATGAAAAAGTTTCTCGACCAGGATTTTCTATTGCAGACTCCAACTGCTAAAAAATTATATCATGATTATGCAGAAAACATGCCGATCATAGACTATCATAATCACTTACCGCCGGCAGAGATAGCATCTAACAAACAATTTAAAAACATAACCGAAATATGGCTAAAGGGTGATCATTACAAATGGAGGGCCATGCGTACCAACGGTATAGATGAAAATGACATTACCGGTAGCGCTGATGACTATACGAAGTTTGAACGATGGGCTGCTACAGTGCCTTACACTATGCGCAACCCGCTATATCACTGGACGCATCTTGAGCTGCAACGTGCTTTTGGCATAAAAAAAATACTGAACGAAAAAACAGCCAAAGATATTTACAAGGAATGCAACGATAAATTGAAGAAGCTTCCTGTACAAACCATACTCAAAAAATTTAAGGCGGAGGTTTTATGTACAACAGATGATCCTGCAGACTCTTTAGAATATCATATCGCTTTAAAGAAAATGAAAGGGGCGCCGAAAGTATTTTCTGCTTTTCGTCCTGATAAGGCGATGGCGGTTGAAAACGCATCAACCTATAACAGCTATATCAAACAACTGGAACAGGCGGCTAAAAAAAATATAAAAACATACGAAGACTTACTTGAAGCCTTAAAGCTGAGGCATGATTTTTTTCATGAAACAGGTTGTCGTATCTCCGACCACGGTTTGGAAACCATGTATGCCGATGACTTTACGATGAAATATCTGGAGAGAAGCTTCAGCAACATACGAAAAGGGAAAGCCCTGGAGGAAAAAGAGGTCAGCCGGTTTAAGTCTGCCACCCTGTATTTTATTTGCCAGTGGAATGCACAGCGCGGCTGGGTACAACAATTTCACATAGGAGCTTTGCGCAATAATAACAGTCGCCTGTTAAATATATTGGGCGCTGATGCGGGTGTTGATTCTATCGGCGATTGGCACGTGGCGCAACCCATGTCGCAGTTTTTTAACCGGCTCGACAATGAAAATCAATTGGCCAAAACCATTATTTATAATAACAACCCTTCGCATAACGCCGTATATGCTACCATGACGGGAAATTTCCAGGATGGAAAAATACCGGGCAAAATTCAATTCGGATCCGGCTGGTGGTTTCTTGATCAGAAGAATGGCATGGAAGAGCAGATGAATATATTGAGCAATATGGGTTTACTGAGCAGGTTTGTTGGAATGACAACCGATTCAAGAAGTTTCCTGTCATTTCCGCGCCATGAATATTTCAGGCGGATACTCTGTAACCTGGTAGGAGCTGATGTAGAAAACGGAGAACTGCCGAAAGATATACCCTGGTTGGGTAAAATGGTGCAGGATATCTGCTATAATAATGCGAAACAATATTTCAATCTTGTTTAAATATTTCCCGAACGATTGTAAAACCAAATCATGTCAACAAAACTTCCCGACCTTCAGCAATCCATAACAGGTTCAACCGGCTCAAAAGGAGTTGGAAACTACCGGTGGTATATATGCGCTTTACTGTTTTTTGCAACAACGGTAAACTATCTCGACAGGCAGGTGCTGAGCTTGCTGAAGCCCCGGCTGGAAGAAGAGTTTGGCTGGAGCAACACAGATTACGCCAATATTGCAGCCGCATTTCAATTTACCTATGCAATTGCTCTTTTATTCGCCGGGCGCATTGTTGATAAGCTGGGAACGAAAAAGGGGTATGCATGGGCGATCATTATATGGTCTGTAGGCGCAGTTATACACGCAGAATCCATTGCCATAGGAAATACGCTCCATACCACTTTGGGCTGGTTGGGTTTAGCCGCTATCCCGGTTTCGGTGCTGGGCTTTATTTTCGCCAGGGCTTTTTTAGCAGTAGGAGAAGCCGGGAATTTTCCCGCAGCCATTAAAGCCACCGCAGAATATTTTCCCAAGAAAGAAAGATCGTTGGCGGTTGGTATATTTAATTCAGGCACCACGATTGGCGCTATCCTGGCGCCACTTACCGTACCATGGATAGCAGAACAATGGGGCTGGCAGGCCGCTTTTATTATAATCGGGCTGATTGGTTTTTTATGGCTGATCTTTTGGTTCCTTCATTACGATAAACCAGAAAAACAAAAGAGGCTGAGCGCTGCGGAACTGGCTTATATTAACAGCGATGCCGATGAAGCGGAAATAGCGGAAGAAGCCGGTAAAGAAAAAAAAGTATCCTGGGTGAAGCTTTTAGGCTATAATCAAACCTGGGCGTTTGCTGTTGGAAAATTTATGACAGACGGAGTGTGGTGGTTCTTTTTATTTTGGCTGCCCGCTTACCTTAAAGATCAATATCACCTGGAGCTGACGCAAATGGCCATTCCTTTGGCTGTGCTTTACAGTATGACAATGGTAGGCAGCATTGGAGGCGGTTGGTTCCCGGCATACTATATTAAAAAAGGATACTCGGCTTATGATGGCAGAATGAAAGCAATGCTGATCATTGCATTTATACCCCTTGTGGTACTGGCAGCGCAATCATTGGGTGAAATAAGCTTTTGGGCTCCTGTACTGCTTATTGGTATAGGCGCGTCGGCTCACCAGGCCTGGAGCGCTAATATTTTTACTACGGTTTCCGATATGTTTCCCAAAAAAGCAGTTGGCTCTGTAGTAGGCATTGGCGGCATGGCAGGTGGACTGGGAGGTGTTTTAATTACCAAAATAGGCGGTGCATTATTCGACCACTATAAAGCGCTTGGGCATATTGAAACCGGCTATACCATTATGTTTACTTTTTGCGCTATCGCGTATTTGATCGCCTGGTTTATCATGAAATCGCTGGTGCCGAAGTATAAGTTGATTACGGATCTGTGATAAAGGTAAAAGGTGCAAGGTGGAGGGCATAAGGTAGCAAGAGGTGGCGATCTATTTGTCCTTTATGGAACAGTTACGGCAATGATGCTAACACAACTGCTCTGGAGTATGGATATATATTTACAAGTTAGCAGTAACTTAAATGATAAAGTCCGATAAATCAATACACAATATTTGTATCGCTTCTATCAGGAGAAGTACAATGAAACCGTATGATTTCAAGTGGACAAAGTTTTATGAATCCAATTTAGATTTTCCCTACTCTGGGCTTCAACCTAATTTGGCAGAAAATGAACTTATTATTTGCTCAACGATTATTGACGCCGACAACTATAGCATTCTGACAACAAGGCGGCTAATTACTAAACAAGAAGGACAAATAAATATAGGGGACTTGACAAGAGCGGTTGACAAATTGTATGATGACTTTAAAGGTTACAAAGACAAGGCGGTTACGCTCGGACATATTCAATTACAAAATGGGAGTGAGTTAAAATATTTTATTGAAACAGGAAAGGCATCAATGATTATGATATATGGTGTAAGAACTTTAATTGGAACAACACAAATGACAAATAAACAAATTGACAACGTGACGAAAATCTGGGACGAACAAGATGAAAACTAAACTACCGCTAACAGTCGGCTTGACTATATGACGGAAATTGCAAATGCTAAATATCAAACTTTCTTCAAAAGACTTGCTGCGACAATAATTGACACTATTATCTTTTTGCCAGTTCTGTTTTTGAGCAACGAACTCTTTGGACCCAACCCTGAGAAATCAATTGGTTGGCAAATCGTTCAGAATGGACTTTATTATAGTTACTCTATAATTGGACACGCCCTATATGGGCAAACTATTGGCAAGAGACTTACATCAATAAAAGTTGTTCAAAATGAAAACGAGAGTATACTACTTTCTTTTTTTCAATCTTTTATGAGAGATAGTATAGGAGTTACAATATTTTTGATGCAAATATTTATTCTTGTATTTAATTACGGAGACACACCGATAGGAGAACAGATTATATCATTATCAACTTTGGTTTGGATAATTGCAGAGATGGTAACAATGCTTTTTAATAGTAAGAGGCGCTCAATCCACGACTACATTGCAAAATCAGTTGTTATAAAATTAAAGGTCAGCTCAAAAAGAACGGTACAGAATAACTAAGCTTTTGTTACATCCGCAGACCGAATAATGAAAGTGAACGGCGCCGTGATTCGTGTCCCAGGAATCACCACTACCTGCAATAACATTTATCCTCACATCCATACCTGTCGTATCCAGCCTGTACAATTGCCGCATTCACACTGCAATACATGGTGTTTGTTAGCGAACTTTGTACCATAATAAAACGATAATAGTATGAGAAAAATAATTGTTTTATCAATGATTACATTAGATGGAGTAATGCAGGCGCCCGGCGGACCCGGGGAAGACAGATCAGGAGGTTTTAAATATGGAGGCTGGACTGCACAGTACGGTGACGAAGCTTATGCCAAAGCCGTCGAAAAAGAGCTGAAACCTGCAGAGTATCTTTTGGGTAGAAAAACATTTCAGATTTGGGCTGCCTATTGGCCCGAACATGCTGACTTTTGGCCCGGCATTAATGATGGTACAAAATACGTTTTGTCCAAAACCATGAAAAAGTCGGATTGGAAAAAAACTGTATTTCTCAAAAGCCTGGCGGCTATCAGAAAGCTTAAAAATTCAAAAGGGCCTGACATTCAGGTTTGGGGCAGCAGCAAGCTCATTCAGCTGCTATTGAAGAATGATCTGGCAGACGAACTCCGGCTCAAAATTCACCCGGTGATGCTTGGTAAAGGAAAAAAATTATTTGACAATAGCGCAACCCCGGCAGCATTTACTTTAGTAGAAAGTTCGGTTACAACAACCGGAGTGATTTTGGCAAATTACAAGCGAACAGGAAAAGTGAAGACGGGTACCGTTGGAGCGTAACGTAATGACTTCCTTCTCTACTGGGTCTCTGCTCCAGGCCTTACACGCAACTGCAGGCAGAGAGTAACTTGGCCTCCTGCCTATACAAAACGATTTGACAAAATAAGACAACGATACTCTCACAACATTTCTCCTTCTATACACAAAGCTTTTCACGAAGATATGTTTCGAAAAACCAATATCTGCGTCAATGGCACTGACATACAGTATTGCTTAAGGGTATTGTGTATATTTAGGAGTTGGCAATAATTTAAAAACCGGCTGTGCTAAAAGAAGCATTCATAGAACTTTTGTCAAACTATACAGACAATAACGATCTGGTAAATACGCTATGGACAGAGATTGGGCAAAACTATTCAGGCAGAAAAAGACATTATCATACTTTACAACACCTGGACAGCTTATTAATTCAATTGACTGAAGTAAAAAGGGAAATAATAAATTGGGAGACTATTTTATTCACCCTTTATTATCACGACATCATTTACAATCCACTAAGATCAGACAATGAAGAAAAAAGTGCTGAACTTGCTGAGAAACGGATGAGCCAAACTTCTGTTTCTTTTAGCACAATGCAACTTTGCAAAGAGCAAATCCTGGCAACTAAATCACACAACACATCCGCAAACACCGACACAAACTATTTTACAGATGCCGACCTTTCAGTATTAGGGCAGGATTGGGAAACATATTCCCGGTATTATAACAATGTAAGAAAAGAGTATTCAATGTATCCTGACTTCGTTTATAATCCTGGACGTAAGAAAATATTAAATCATTTTTTGTCAATGGGCAGGATTTTCAAAACAGCCTTTTTTTACAATAAGTTTGAAAAACAGGCAAGACATAATTTACAAAAAGAAATTGAGTTGCTCTCCAAAAAATAAACTGTATATTTAATACCGCCTAAACCCTTGGGGAACTGATTGAAGCCGGACAGTACGCCTGTAAATGACCCTGCAGATGTAAGGACCGTAGCTGTGGCTGTTATAATAAAATTGGTTAATCCTTTTTTTAAATCAACGAAATACGTTTGCCATGTGTAAAAATCACGGAGTCGCTTACATTAAACCTGGTGAAGTACAGGTACAGGAAATCGAATACCCCAAACTGCAACTGGGAAACCGGAAATGCAATCATGGTGTTATCCTCAAAATCGTATCCACTAATATTTGCGGCAGCGACCAGCATATGGTTCGCGGACGAACAACAGCACCTGAAGGGCTGATACTTGGTCACGAAATCACGGGCATTGTAGTTGAAGCAGGATCGGATGTTGAATTTATCAAGGTAGGCGACCTGGTTTCCGTTCCCTTTAATATTGCCTGCGGCAGATGCAGAAATTGCAAAGCCGGGCAAACAGGCATTTGTTTAAATGTTAACCCTGCAAGACCCGGTGCTGCTTATGGATATGTTGATATGGGCGGCTGGGTAGGCGGACAGGCAGAGTACGTTATGGTACCCTATGCCGACTTTAACCTGCTCAAATTCCCTGATAAAGACCAGGGCATGGCGAAGATCAAAGACCTCACTTTGCTCTCTGATATATTCCCTACAGGCTATCACGGAGCTGTAAGCGCCGGTGTGGGACCAGGCTCCATTGTATATGTGGCAGGGGCGGGACCTGTAGGTTTGGCCTGTGCAGCAAGCTGCCACCTGCTTGGTGCAGCAGTAGTGATAGTAGGCGATATGATTGACGAACGTTTGAAGCAGGCAAAAAGCTTTGGCTGCGAAGTAATAGACCTTAAAAAAGATGTTCCGCTGGCTGATGCTATTGCCGCTATTGTAGGTGTACCCGAAGTAGATTGCGCGGTTGACTGTGTTGGCTTTGAAGCAAGAGGCCATGGAACGAACAGTAACATTGAGCAACCGGCAACCGTATTAAACTCTATTATGGAAATTACACGGGCCGGCGGCGCATTGGGTATACCCGGCTTATATGTAACCGGCGATCCCGGCGCCAAAGATGAAGCAGCTAAAATTGGCAGCCTTAGCATCAGGATTGGGTTGGGATGGGCAAAATCACATTCGTTTTATACAGGTCAGTGCCCTGTAATGAAATACCACCGCCAGCTCATGAATGCGATTTTGTATGATAAAATACAAATTGCCAAAGCTGTGAATGTGCAGGTCATTACACTTGCTGATGCCCCCAACGGATACAAGGACTTTGATAAAGGCGCCGCTAAAAAATATGTGATTGATCCGCATGGAATGATACCCAATTAAAAGTGCTTTTACATTACAATCAAATTAAAAGAGGTAGTCTGTTTTTTTGACTGCCTCTTTTTGTTATAGCCATATGCATTTATCTTTTTATCTTTCTATACTTTAGACAAGACTGTCGTATGCAAGCCAATCGTTCTGCTTTTATAACCCGGCTCACAGCGCTTTGGGCACTTAGTGAAAGTGGCCTGGGAGGTTTAATGTTTGCCTTTAAAATTCCATTAACAGGTATTTTCCTCGGTGGCTTTGCCGTCATCATTATTACGCTCATTGCCCGGTATAGCAGCAACAAATGGCAAACCATTGTAAGATCAACGCTGCTGGTAATACTGGTAAAAGCCGCAGCAAGCCCGCATTCACCCCCTCCGGCCTACATGGCAGTAGGCTTCCAGGGGTTGGCGGGGGCCTGTATATATGGGTTCTTGGGGATGAACAGGTTTTCCGCTGTATTATTTGCCCTGCTGGCTATGCTGGAATCTGCATTACAAAAGATCATTGTAATGACGTTGATCTATGGAAAAAATATATGGGTTGCGCTGGACAGCTTTTTTGCAATGATTGTGAAAGACTTTGGAATAGGGGAAAATATTTCTTTCAGTATTTGGATCATTAGCGCCTACCTGTTGTTGTATGCCGTATGGGGAATAATAGTGGGGTTCTGGAGCTTTCGTATTTCAAAAAATGTAGAACAAATGGCTGCAGATGTTATAGAACAATATCATCATTATAACCGTACACCTAATATCGCTTTACCTAAGAAAAAAAGCAACCGTTATCTTAAATGGCTTTTTGTGATCATTACACTATCATTTACTACCCTCGTATTTGTAATGCAGGGAATGGCAGACACCGCCCTGTATACTGTATTAAGAACAGTTGCCGCTATTATTATCTTATTCGTTATTATAAATCCTCTGGTTAAATTCCTGATGAACAAATGGCTGAGCCGCGAAAAGCAACAGCACCAAAAAGGCATTACTGAAATATTGCACATACTTCATGAATTAAAGTCGTATGTACAACCAGCCATGGGTATCTCAAAACAAAACAGGAAAGGACTATCTGTTTACAAGGGCTTTGTGTCCAACCTCCTGATCCTTTCATTGTTTCATCCCGGTAAAAATGAATAAGGATATTCATATACTGAGCTTGCCGGTACAATCGGGCAAAACGACCTTATTGCAACAGTGGTTAACAACCCAACAGGACGCAGCAGGTTTTTTAAGCCCCGATATAGATGGTATTCGTTACCTGGTCAATATCGCAACAGGCAGGCAGCGCCGTTTTCAATTACAACCGGGAGATGAGGGAATAAAGATCGGGCGTTTTGTATTTGATCCATTGGTTTTTGAATGGGGTAAAAAAATACTGCTGGAATCATTGAAAAATGAAACCGGCTGGTTGATAATAGACGAAGCAGGCAGGCTTGAGATCAACCAGAACAAAGGTTGGGAACCGGCGCTTACCGAAGTAATTCAGGCTTTTCAATCGCAGGAGCATAATAAAAAATTACTCCTTGTAGTCAGGGATTACTTGCTAGACGAAGCCATTGAAAAGTATCGCCTGCAATCAGCGAAAGTTCTGCCGCCATTATTTTTCCTTAATGAAAAGATCCCTGCACTTAACGGGCTGGTGCTTTGCGGTGGAGAAAGCAGCAGGATGGGCAGATCAAAAGCAATGATCCGTTACCATGATCAACCCCAGTTTTTACATATTGCCGGTCAACTGCAACACTTCTGCAACATCGTATGCATTTCTTCAAATTTTACTATGGAAGGCGCCGGCGCCTATATGGTAATACCCGACGCGGCGCCCTTTAAAAACGCCGGACCTATCAGCGGTGTGCTGTCGGCTATAGAAAAATATCCAGATGAATCTCTAATGGTGGTAGCCTGCGACTATCCTTATCTTGAAAGAAGAGATCTGCTGCAACTGTTCAATTCTTTTTCTGATGAATATGAAGCCGTTTGTTTCCGGCAGCCCGGCAGTCAGATCCGCGAACCCCTTGTCGCCATTTATCATCACTCCTGCTTTGAAAAAATGAAAGCTTTTTTTAAAGACGGCGGACAATCTTTAAGAAAATTTACAGGGCAGATCAACACTCAATCAATAATTCCGGAAAATGAATTGGTGTTAAAGAGCCACGATACTCCGGAAGATTTTTTAACTTTCAGGAAACGATGATTTATGCAGTCAGGCAGTGTGGCTCCGGTAGCAATAGAACGTTTTAAAAACGGCAGGCGGCAGGCCGAAAAGGACTTGCTGGCGGTAGAAGAGCCCATGGAAATACGATTAGATCACGGCAGCGTTGCCGAAAGGAGATCTCAGCCCATTTCAGTAACAATGCGAACGCCAGGCAATGATTTTGAGCTGGCACTTGGATTTTTATTTACAGAAGCTATTATATCATCTGCCGATGATGTGCATATGATACGATATTGCACCGATATGCAGACGCATGAAAACAGGAACAATATCGTTCGCGTATACCTGAAGGAAAACGTGGTTGTTGATATAGACAGGCTGAAAAGAAATTTTTATACCAGCAGCAGTTGCGGTGTTTGCGGTAAGGAAAGTATTGAAAGCGTAAGAATACAATGCAATCCCGTTTTACAAACAGGTATACAGGTATTGCCGGAAACCATACTTAGCCTGCCGGGGACATTAAGAAAAAAGCAAAATGTTTTTGAATATACGGGCGGACTTCACGCCTCCGCATTGTTTGACCTAAGCGGGAATTTGATTTTGCTGCGCGAAGACATAGGACGGCACAATGCATTGGATAAATTAATTGGCGCCGCTCATGCAGGCAAAAATCGCCAGGCTGATCCCGCATGCGGCATTTTATTGTTAAGCGGGCGCGCCAGCTTTGAGCTTTTACAAAAAGCAGCCATGGCGTCTGTACCAATTGTATGCGCTGTTGGCGCTCCCAGCAGCCTTGCTGTACAAATTGCCAAAGCTTTTGGTATTACACTGATCGGTTTTTTACGCGATGAACGCTTTAATATTTATTGCGGCGAAGAACGAATAAAGAAAATGGAGCAATGAGCTTATATGTTGCTCTTACTATAGCTTAACCACAGAATAATGATTAAATTTATTGCATGAAAATCCGCATTAAGGGAGACAGCGTACGGCTACGGCTTACCCAAACTGATATACGCAATTTAGGACAGCAGGGATATGTGCAGGAGCAAACACATTTTGCAAATGCCATATTCGGCTATTGTTTGCGGCGTAGTAATACCGCCGGCGATATATATGCAGATTTCTCAGATGGAAAGATCACAGTGTTCATCCCCGATGATTTTGTAAAAACATTGGTGGAAACCGACAGGGTGGGATATGATGCTGTTCAATCTATCAACCATGGCAGTAAGCTTTTCATCCTCGTAGAAAAAGATTTTCAGTGCCTTGATCATACGCTCGAAGATCAAAGCGATATGTACCTGAACCCCAATAAAACCTGTTAACCATCTTATTATGGAGGAAAATAACAACCAGGAGAATAATACGTCAACAGAAAGCCAGCGTTCCAATCCCGAAAACCCGGAGTCGTTCGAGGGACTGAAAGTTACTGCTCCCAAAACGGTAGCGGCAGGTGTTCCTGCGGTTATTTCTTCCGTAAAACATATTCTCAGCGAAATGGATCCGTTGCGGGGTATGAAAGCCCTGCTGAAGGTGAACCAAAAAAGTGGCTTTGATTGCCCCGGCTGCGCCTGGCCCGACCCCGACGATGATCGCAGCAGGATTGCGGAATATTGCGAAAACGGGGCTAAAGCTGTAGCGGAAGAAGCCACTACCAAAGCATTGCGGTCAGACTTTTTTGCACTTAATTCCATTGAGCAGCTTGCCGATTTTGACGACTACCGTATCGGCAAAAAAGGGCGCATCGCGCAGCCTGTGTATCTTCCCAAAAATGGTACGCATTATCAGCCCATCAGTTGGAAGGATGCTTTTGATCTTATAGCTAAACATCTAAATGCACTGGCTTCACCCGATGAAGCTACTTTTTATACCTCCGGCAGAACGAGTAATGAAGCAGCATTTTTATACCAGCTTTTTGTGCGGGAATATGGAACCAACAATTTACCGGATTGTTCCAACATGTGCCACGAAAGCAGCGGCGTGGCATTGAGTGAAAGTCTTGGCATTGGTAAAGGCTCCGTAACGCTGGAAGACTTTTATGAAGCTGAGGTGATCATTATTCTTGGGCAAAATCCGGGTACCAATCATCCGCGAATGTTGACCGCGCTCAGCAAAGCCAAAGAAAACGGCTGTACTATTATTTCTGTAAATCCTTTACCTGAAACCGGTTTGGTAGCTTTCAGCAATCCACAAACAATTAAAGGTGTGCTGGGCATAAAAGCCAAACTAGCAGATATTTTTTTACAGGTAAAGATCAATGGCGACCTGGCTTTAATGAAAGCTATTTCAAAACTGATGCTGGAAGAAGAACGAAAAAAACCGGGTACTGTGTTCGATCACGATTTTATTAAACAACATACCACCGGGTACGATGCGCTTCTTTCCAACATAGATAAGTACCGGTTAGAAGAATTATCGGAAGCCTGTGGCATTAGCATAAGCCAGTTGCAGGAAGTAGCTTCTGTTTTCTGCAAAAAGAAAAAAATCATTGCCTGCTGGGCAATGGGGCTTACACAGCATAAAAATGCGGTGGATTCTATTAAGGAGATCGTAAACGTATTGTTGCTGAAGGGCAGCATTGGCAAACCCGGGGCAGGTACCTGCCCCGTGCGTGGGCATAGCAATGTGCAGGGAGACCGTACTATGGGTATATACGAAAAGCCTTCTCAAAAGTTCCTGGACAGCATTGAGAAAAATTTTGGATTTCGTCCGCCGCAACATCATGGCTTTGATGTGGTGGATTCTATTAAAGCCATGCACGAAGGAAAGGTAAAAGTATTTATAGCAATGGGAGGGAATTTTTTATCTGCCACTCCCGATACAGCTTATACTGCGGCAGCCTTGCGCAAATGCAGGCTAACGGTGCAGATCAGCACCAAATTAAACCGCAGCCACCTCATTACCGGCGAGGAAGCATTGATACTACCTACTTATGGACGCAGCGACAGGGATATGATGAATGGAGAAGAACAATTTATAAGCTGCGAAAACTCCATGGGCGTTATTCAAAAAAGCAAGGGAAATTTAAATCCTGTAAGCGATCAACTGAAAAGCGAGAGCGCCATTATATGCGAGCTGGCGCTAACGGTTTTGAATAACCGAACCAGGGTAAACTGGCAAAAATATGTACAGCACTACGATAATATCCGTGATGACATTGAACGTACCATTCCGGGCTTTGACAACTACAATCACCGGGTTCGCGAACCCGGTGGCTTTTACCTGCCCAATTCTTCGAGGGAGGGATATTTTCCCACGCAAACTCAAAAGGCAAATTTTAATGTGGCTGATATAACGCCTGTTAAGCTTGAAGAAGATGAATTACTCATGATGACGATCCGTAGTCACGATCAGTTTAATACTACTATTTATGGGCTGAATGACCGGTATCGGGGTGTGCTGAATGAGCGAAGAGTGATTTTTATGAATGAAAAAGACATACAAAAGCTGGGATTGAAAGACAGAGATGTGGTAGACTTATACAACTTCTACAACGGAAAAAAAAGAGTGGCTCATAAATTTATTGTAATTGCCTACAACATCCCGGAAAAATGTTGCGCTACCTATTTCCCCGAAACCAATGTGCTGGTACCTCTTGAAAGCGTGGCGGAAAAAAGCAATACCCCTACCAGTAAATCTGTAATTTTAAAAGTGCAAAAAAGTGAAGGCAACCAGGGCTGATGATCTGCTAAAGACGTTCTTTATCTATTCCCTGTATGGAAGCATAATTTTAGTAGCCTGTAATATCCTTTCTATTCTCTTTCTTCGAAACGGATTTCCTGGAGCACCTGTTTTTCTGAACGGGAGCGCATAAAAATGGTGGTGCGGAATTCACCATATTTTGTCTGGAGATTACCAATGCAAAACTCGGAACCGCTGTTGGAACCTTTATGCACGATGCGAAATGCTTTTACACCGTAAGAATTGAAAAAGTCTTTTAAAATTACCTGTGCCTGGCTGCGGCTATAGGCATTGCTTTTATCGTGCAGTGTTATTTCAACCATATTATCAAAGTATTGTGATAACTGGCTGGCATTTCCGGCCTTCATAGCCGACACCACATCTTCAATAGAAAAAGAAACCCTGAACGAAAGTAATACTACAACTAACGGGAGCAATATGAGTATCAAGCATTTCATAAACGGAAAAATTCCTGGCCTGGAAGAATGCTAAAAATATGCCAGATTACCTATCCCCTGCACGATGTTGATAAATAGCCCTGTATAAGGGGCGTTCCAGGCATCCACAGGGTAAACCCATTCTATTACCCCGCTTGCTGTAAATAAATTACTTTTGCGCCATGAAAAGCAAAAAAGTTATTCTGATCATCATGGATGGATGGGGGCTCGGAAATGTAAAGTCCAGCGACGCTATCCAGCACGCCAAAACGCCTTTTGTGAGCTCATTATACAATAAATACCCCCATACTACCCTTATTACCTGCGGAGAAGATGTGGGCTTGCCCGACGGACAAATGGGCAATAGCGAAGTGGGGCACCTGAACCTGGGCGCGGGGCGCATTGTATACCAGGAACTCCAGCGTATTAATGTAGCCATAAGAACGGGCGAGCTTGCTCAAAATAAAACCCTGCTGAATGCCATTCAATACGCAAAGGAAAACAACAGGTCGCTCCATCTTTTAGGTCTTGTAAGCGATGGCGGTGTTCATTCTCATATCAATCACCTCAAAGCCATCACCGATATATGCAAAGCCGCCAACCTAGATGATGTTTTCATCCACGCTTTTACCGACGGACGCGATACAGATCCCAAAAGCGGGTTGGGCTTTTTGAAAGAACTGCAGGATCATCTTGCTCATTCTGCCGGAACCATTGCTACCATTACAGGGCGTTATTATGCCATGGACAGGGATAAGCGTTGGGAAAGAGTAAAGCTCGCATACGACGCCCTCGTAAACGGGGCAGGAGAACTATCTTCTAACATGATCGGCTCAGTTGAAAAATCCTATAACGAAAATGTAACGGATGAGTTCATAAAACCCATCATCAACGCCGGTATTCCCGCGGGTAAGGGGCGTATAAAAGAAGGCGACGCTGTTATTTGCTTTAATTTCCGAACCGACCGTTGCCGCGAAATAACCGAAGTATTAACACAAACCGATATGCCTGATTTTGGAATGCGTACGCTTGCGTTGCATTATACAACCATGACGGATTACGATAGGACCTTTAAAAATGTTTCGGTAATTTTTGAAAACGACAATCTAACCCACACGCTGGGCGAAGTAATAGAAGCCAATGGCTTAAACCAAATAAGAATAGCCGAAACCGAGAAATACCCGCATGTTACCTTTTTCTTCAGCGGTGGGCGCGAAACTCCTTTTACAGGCGAAAAAAGAATTATGGCGCCTTCTCCCAAAGTGGCTACCTACGATCTAAAGCCTGAAATGAGCGCCAATGAGCTTACAGATCTGTTGCTGCCAGAAATTAAAAGCCAGGCAGCCGATTTTATATGCCTTAATTATGCTAATGCAGATATGGTAGGGCATACAGGCGTTTGGAACGCCGTTGTAAAAGCCGTTGAAACCGTGGATAGCTGTGTGGAAAAAATCATAACTGCGGGACTTGAAAACGGGTACACTATCTTTCTTACCGCCGACCACGGCAATGCCGATTATATTGTGAATGAAGACGGATCACCCAACACTGCACATACATTAAACCCGGTTCCGTTTTTTATTATCGCCAAAGATTGGAAAGGCAACATACACCCGGGCAAGCTGGGTGATATAGCGCCCACCATTCTCAGGATGATGAACCTGCCCATACCCGGGGAAATGACGGGCAATATATTGATTGAAGATTAAATATCGTATTGATTTTCAATTAGTTTAAAAAACAACCGGCTTTTGCCCGGCGTTCTGCAGCGTTTACCGTTTTTTGCCGGCAGGATGAAATGTAATTTTTTTACGCTCCGGGCAGCATCTGGTATCAAAAAATTGTCTAAATTACATGAAATCAACCTTGATTTCATGACAGAAGAAGCTATGCTTAAAGGCTGTATCCGTAACAATGTGGCAGCGCAGCAGGAACTATATTACAGGTATAGTCCCAAAATGTTGTCGGTATGTTACAGGTACGCTAAAAGTCGTGAAGACGCGGAAGACATGTTGCAGGAAGGTTTCATTAAGATCTTTACACAAATAGCACAATTCCAGAACCGCGGTGCATTGGAGGGATGGATAAGGAAAATTATTGTACATACGTGCATCAATAACCTGAAGAAGAATAAAAAATTCACCGCGAGTGTAGACCTGATACATGCTTCGGGCGTGTATATACGTGAAGAAAGCATTCCGTCTATCGTGCAGGCAAAGCAGGTAGTGGAATGTATACGGATGCTGCCTATCGGGTACAGAACGGTGCTGAACCTGTACGCTGTTGAAGGTTACTCGCACCGCGAAATTGCAGAAATGCTGGACATTGAAGAAAGTACCAGCAGATCGCAATACACAAGGGCAAAAGCGATGCTGGAAGACATTTTACTGAAGAGAAACCTTATGCCGTCCTATGATTCTAAAGTTGAATTACTGGCGGTACATCCCTGACCAAAACAAAAGACTAAATAAAAGAGTAATGAGCTAGCCTCTTTATAATGGATATACCAAGGAACTGACTATGGAGAGAAATATTTACATGGACGATGAGTTTGAAAAATTCCTGAAGGAGAAAGCTGATCAATATAAACTTTACCCGTCAGACAAGGCTTGGAGTAATATTCAACGATCACTTAAGCCGCAAAGAAAATGGCCCTATATTACGCTCACGCTTTTATTGCTATTAGGCACTTCTGTAATTGTAGATCATCGCGACTATAATAACGGCGCTTCCGGCATCAGGTACAACACGAATCATATTGCATTAGCGCAAAACAATCTTACTTCGGCTGCCGATATACCTGTTAACGCGCCCCCCATAGCATTATATAAACCAGAAAATGTTCAAACACCTGCTATCCAGATGCAGGCTTTTGTAACAGCATCCGGGCCTGTAAACAGTAAAGATCTGTTCCAAACAGAACAGGTAAGAGCTCTTGCAGTAACTACAACCACCTCCGCCCCATTGGAAGAAGTTGCCCCGGAGTTTACCAAAACTCCTGTAAAAAACGCGGTAGCAGCGCTTAATATGCTCAACAATAAAACACAGATCGTAACAGTTGATAAGGAGCAGGAAGCAGCCGGGGAAAATACCATAAAAAAAGTTTTATGGGGTGGTGAAGTTTTCAGAAGATCAAAATTTTCATGGCAAATTTCGTTTTCGCCAACCGTTAGCTACAGGAAGCTAACAAGTGGCATACAGGATATTACGGAAGTGTTCAGGGGTGTGCCCGCCAGCCTTGATCAACAAACCAGCTCCATTAATAATTCTGTAACGCAAAAGCCGGCCATAGGGGCTGAGGTTGGAATAGGCTTAAACTATAAGGTAGCTCCCAACTTCCTGTTAAAAGCGGGTCTACAGTTAAATTACTCCAGGTACCAGTTGAGCGCTTTGCCTGTTAAACAATCATCAGCTACCCTCGCCGTACAGGGAAGCGACTCTATCAGGGTGCCCTCTACCCTGCTGAACTATTCCGGGCGGGGCGCCGCCTGGCTTAATAATGAATATTACCAGATATCCATGCCGGTAGGCTTTGAATGGAGTGTATTGGGCAACTCAACATTCAGGTGGAACGTTGCCGCAAGCGCACAGCCTGTATACAATTTTGCCAATAACGTGTACCTGCTTTCTACAGACTTCAAGCATTACGGGCAGGATCCGTCGCTTATCCGCCGCTGGAATATTAATGCCGGGGTTGAAACTTTTGTATCATACAATATGGGCTCATTTAAAATGCAGGCAGGTCCCCAGTTACGCTACCAGATCCTTTCCAGCTATAAAAACCCGTACCCCATCAACGAATACATGGTTGATTTTGGATTTAAGATCGGCGTAACCAAAACGCTTCGTTAATTTCTTCCTTTGTAAACAATACAATAAACATTTATAAGTTTTATGCTATTGGAACCGGCCTCTAAAGGTCGTTACAAGGGTTACAATGACTGTCTTTTTGATCAACCTCTGCTAATTATTTTTATTGTATGAACAAACTTCAGGTCATCCTGGTATTTTCAATTTTAACGGCTGGTATACACTGCAAAAATGCTGAAAGCTCCAAAGAAGAAGATACTGCTGCAAAACAATTTTACCCTATAGCCGGTTACATTGAAAGCCAGCTAAACTATCTTGATTCGGTTCCATTGGCTATTATACATTATACCACCGTAAATAATAGTACGGATACGGCTATCATTGAAAAAAATGAATTCCGTAAAAATATAGGACAGGAGTTCATCCGGTCTGATATCAGTGGGGAAGATCAGAAAAAAAGCTATGCTGAAACTTCGTTTATTGACGCTACCCTCGGCGTAATTACCCTAAGCTATGCTCCTCAAAGCAATGATCACGATCTGTCTGTTAGAAAAACAGATATATTACTAACACAGGAAAACGCCGCCGTAAAAACCATTTATATTGAAAAAATAATAAAGGCCGGCAACAGCGTTGTTCTAAAGAAAATGCTATGGAATGCCAATAAAAGCTGCCAGGTCACGTCCCTTATTCAAGAGCCTAACCAGCCCGATAAGATAATACAGGAAAGGTTTATTTGGGATGAATAATATTTCGCCTGGTTATTATAACAAATCCCGTATCCCTTCTTTTACCGTATTAAATTAATTTTGCAGTGAAATTATTATGACCACTGCAGCATTCCAGGAAATAGTACATACCATTCCGGTACAGCCGGGCATTTATAAATACTTCAGTTCCAGTAATGAATTGCTGTATGTTGGCAAAGCGAAAAGTTTAAGGAAAAGGGTCAGCTCCTACTTTAATAAAAACCAGCACAATTATAAAACGCATGAGCTGGTGCAACGTATTCACCGGATTGAGTTCACCATTGTTGATTCGGAGCAGGATGCTTTTTTACTGGAAAACTCACTTATTAAGCAGTTTCAGCCAAAGTACAATATTGACCTCAAGGATGATAAGAGCTTTCCCTTTATCGTTATTAAAAACGAACATTTTCCCCGCATTTTTCTTACCAGGCGAAAAATAAGCGACGGATCTGAATACCTGGGACCCTATACATCGGTAGGCAAAGTGCGGGAACTCCTGGACTTTATCCGGCAAAACATTCCCATCCGCACCTGTAAGCTCAATTTAACCCCCGCAAACATCCAAAAGAAAAAGTTCAAAGTGTGCCTTGAATACCATTTGGGAAATTGCAAGGGACCTTGCGAAGGATTACAGACGGAAGAGGATTACAAAATGGGGCTGCAGCAAATAAAGAACCTGCTTAAAGGCAACCTGGGCCCGGTCATCAGCCAGTTTAAGGAAGAAATGAAAACCTATGCCGGTAATCTTGAATTTGAGAAAGCCGAACTGTTCAGGAAAAAAATAGAACACCTGCAACAATACCGGGCCAGGTCAACCGTAGTGAACGATAAGCTTGGTACGCTTGATGTGTTTTCTATTTTGCAGGAAGGCAATATAGCGTATGTAAACTACCTGATGGTTGAAAACGGCAGCATTGTGCAAGCCCAAACCATTACCCTTGAAAAAAAGCTGGAGGAAACCGAGGCTGAAATACTTTCGTTTGCGGTAGCCCAGTTAAGGGATACCTTCAACAGCAGCGCCAGCGAAATAATTGTACCGTTTAATATAGAATTTCCCAGGGTGGGTGTTGACATAACCATACCCAGGGCAGGAGACAAAAAGAAGCTGCTGGATCTTTCGCAAAAAAATGTGAACTATTTCCAGGAGGAGCTCCGGAAAAGAAAAATGCTGAAGCTGGAGGAGAAAACCGATACCGAGAAAAAAAAGCTGCTGGAACAGCTACAGGCTGATCTTAAACTTCCGGAATTACCCGTTCATATAGAATGCTTTGATAATTCAAATTTCCAGGGAAGCTTCCCGGTTTCTGCCATGGTATGCTTTAAAATGGGTATGCCAAGCAAAAACGATTACAGGCATTTTAATGTAAAAACCGTAGAAGGCATTAATGATTTTGCTACGATGAAAGAAGCGGTGTGCAGGCGCTATAAACGGCTAAGCTCGGAAAATGAGCCCTTACCCCAACTGGTGATTATTGATGGTGGTAAAGGACAGCTCGGCGCCGCGCTGGAAGCTATTAGGGAACTTGGGCTGACTGGCAAAATGACACTGGTGGGGCTGGCAAAAAATGAAGAAGAGCTTTTTTTCAGCGGCGACCAGCAATCATTGAAGCTGGAATGGGACAGTAATAGCCTGAAGCTTTTGAGAAAGATAAGGGATGAAGTACACAGGTTTGGAATTACTTTTCACCGGAAGAAAAGAAGCCAGGGCACTTTTAAAAATGAGCTGGAAACAATAGAAGGCATCGGAAAGGCTACAGCGGATCTGCTGCTAAAAACATTCCGGTCGGTGAAAAACATTAAGCAAAAACCATTAGAGGAATTAACCGCTGTGGTAGGTAATGCAAAAGCTGCGTTGATACATCAGCATTTTCAAAAGCAGGAAAAGGATAATATCTTATAAAACAGAAGCCGGTACCTAAAGAAAAAGGGGCCAGGATGAAAATCCAGCCCCGTTTTTAAAATCCAATATCCTATGAAAAACCGCGGTAAAGATAATGTAGAGTGCGGAGATTGCAATACCTGAATATGGGTATTTTTATGTAACCGCAGGGCACATTGCCTCTATAAAATACAGTTTAAACATTGAATATAAGCCACAAGAAAAAGGGGTCAATGTTTTACCATTGACCCCTTTTAAGTATTTATACTTTACAATCTTAGTATTGCCACAAATCCTGCTCGTAGTTAAAAATCCTGTCTTTAATATTTTCGCCTTCCAGTAACCTCAGGATGTCATCTTTTACATAAGACTTCAGGTAAAGATCGTGAGGATTGTCTAAAGTGGATTTGATAATATAGCTGCCAAAGAAACGGCTTTCGAACAATTCTTCCCAGCTCATGCGGGCGCCGAAGTTCTTACCATTGTATACTTCAAATTTTGCCAGCGCCGGGCGCATATCCGGGTAATAGATCCAGAAAATAGGAGAAGAACCTAATTCTTTGCCGGTGATCTTATCGAAATATGTTTTAACGGGCGCAATACCCAGTATTCTTACATACATTCTTGAAGATTCTTTGTCAAATACCCACTCTTCCTTGATCCTGAACTTGGTAACATCGTCCATATTGAACTCTTCGCACACTACAGACTGCTTCATTATACCCTTCGAAAGGTCAGGATCTTTCTCGGTATCAGGCACCATAATGGTATCACATCCGCCTGCAAGCTTTGATCCGATCTGATCAAGTGTCATCGGCGTGGTAAACCTGTCGTCAATAGAAGCGTCGAAAGCTGTAACCTCGCCGCTTTTGATCGTATTCAGCAAAATGGCGATGAAGCGCTGGTTGCCATTGTCTTCATCTGCGCTGTAGCGGAACGGCAAATTGATCTTTTCACGAATATCAATTTCCCGCCATACTTTTTCCCTGTAAATGGCATCGTCTTCGCGAATATGCTCGTAGCTAAGCGGCGTACGGTCTTTTACAAGATTTTTTTCTATTGCATTGTCGTTACGGAGCGACTTCCTGATAGTATCCATTTTAATAGGATCAGGTTTAGGAGCCGTAACCACCAGCGTATCCTGCTTTTGAGTACCCAGGTTAGCGTCTGCCACGTTGGCCTGCGTTTTTTTAGTGGTCGCTTTCTTTTTAGTAGTAGCGGCAGGTTTTCTCGTTGTCTTCTGCCTGGTTTGTGCATCAACAGTATTGATCGCAAACCCAAAAGCCGCCACCAGCAAAGCATATTTCGCAAATTTCCATTTCATGTCAAAAGTGTTATAGTCAATATAAATTAAACGCTACCTCAAAATGTTTATTATCTCAGGATAAAGGACATAGATTTTAAAGAAATCACTCGCCCATCAGGTCCTTTAGCCTTAATATTATCAATATATACGCCTCTGCCGGGTTTAAGATTGTTAACCAAAGTCTGCGCGGCTCCTGTCCATACAGGTCCATTATTAGTAATAGGATTGTAATCTGGCGAACTCAGATCTGCTATCGTATAGCTAACTACTGAATAATTCGCTTCAAACTCGGAGTTTTGCAATACTGCTCTAACCCCGCCCATTGCTTTAAACTGAGCAGTAGGAACCTGCCCGGTTTCAAATGTACCTACCATAGCTGTTGGTGGAGGCAAATATTTTACCCGGAAAGATACTTTACCTGCTGATTTACCATCAACCATAACATTAACGTCTGCAGTACCTGGCTCTTTTGGTTTCGCAATATATTTGCTTCCACCTGCTTTGCTAACGCTGCCATTACTAATAGAAGCATTTACTTTTTCACTTCCGGCTCCGGCAGTAATAGTCAACGGGTTATCAACACCAACATATAATACATTCATTTTATCGGCCATTACCGCTACACCGGAAGGTTGCCCAACAGTGTATTCAATAGTTTTAGGAGCAACTTTCGCTTCTCCCGTATTGGGATCAAGATATTTGATCTCAACATTCACCTTGTGGGTGCCAGAACCACCTGCTGGCATTTTTATTTCGGCAACACCATTGTCGTTAACACTTACTGATTTGCCATTTATAAGAACCTCAGGTTTTACGCTAGAATTGAAAGCTCCTAATCCGGCTTTTAACTCGAGTTGCTCACCTGGCATTAAATAGGTAGAACTTGTAGCCACCATTGGTTCAAACTTATCCAGTTTAAACACTACTCCTCCAATCTTTTCGAACAGATAGCCAGCTACTTTGTTTTCAGAATTTTTTACATCATTCTGAAATTTGCTCAGGATCGTCATAGCTGCAATGGTAGGCGTCATGTGGAAATAGGCGTTTGTCCATGAAACATTGGCGTCATCTTTCCCGGTAGCAGATTTTGGTTTTTCTGCATTCACAGGCAAAGAAGACTCAAACTCCTTAGCTATATCCGGGTCTATTGCCAAAATATTTTTCCGGTAATCCTCCAGGGCAATGCGTAATTTATCTCCCTCGCCTTGGGTATCCATTAAACGGGTAGCAGCATCCAGGTTATCAATGCCTGCTCCTGTTTCTTCGTTGTATTTTGCTTCTTCCTTCAGTTTTGCTTTTAAGCCTTCAATATAGGAGATCAAATTATCCGACAAAGACTTAACCTGGTCAGCTTTGGGCTTCCATATGGCCGCTTTGTCGCGGGTCTTTGGATCTTCAAGGCTTGACTGGAAGTTATTATATATTTCATTGGTTGATGCCGCCAGCGTGGTGTTCGATTTTACCAGGCTGTTATCAACTGTTTTAAAGGCATTGATGATCTCGGCAGACACGTTCAGTGCCAGCAATGCTGTAAGCACCAAATACATCATGTTGATCATCTTCTGCCGTGGCTCTTTAGGTAGTGCCATGATTTTTCAGGATTTAATATATTTACAAATCAAGGGTTAATTACATTAGAGCGCTCCGCGCTCCGCAGATGGTTTTAATTATCTGCCCTGCATTGCAGCCAGCATATTACCATATACATTATTCAGGCTGCCCAGGTTTTTAGCCAACAAGCCAATTTGCTCCTGAGCTTTCTTGGCGTCATCTACGCTGCCCTGCATGCTTTGCGAAGCCTGCACCAGGTTGCTGTAAAAGCCGTTCATAGCTTTCAGGTGGTTGTTGGTATCCTGTAATTCCAGTTCGTAAATAGTATTTAAAGAAGATAAGTTTTTAGTAAGCGTTTGCACCTGGTCGTGGAACTGTTTGCTGGTTTCAGCAGCGTCATTAAAGCTTTTGGCTGTGCTGGCTGCACCGGCATAAGCATCTTTAACCTGTACCAGGGCGCTGGTTGCTTCCTTGGTTTTTTGTGTATAGTCGGCAGTAGCAGCGGTTATATCGGCTATGTTCGACATTTTTTCAACGGTAATGCCCAATTTGCCGAAGTTTTCGCCCAAACGCTGCAGGTTTGCAGGGTTAATAGCTGCATCCTGTAACATTTTATCCATAGAGGCTAATGCAGGATTTCCGCCGGAAACGCCAACGCCGCCTTTAAGAGATTCCGCGATTTCTTTCATTTCTCCACCGGGAGGGGGTAAGAACGCGTAAATTAAGAAGATCACCGCCTCTGTTAAAAGACCTACAGTGAGCATGATATCGGCGAACGATTTGTGTAAGATCTTAGCCCATGCGCCAAAGATAACGACTGCTGCGCCCACGCACACTAATACGTTAACGAGTCTTTCGGTGGATTTGTTTGTGCCTGCCATAAAGAAGAGAATTTTTGTTTTTTTGAATAGGGTTTTTCTGTTTTAGATTTCAAAAGGTAATGATCATGCCGTGTCAAGTATTATACACTTCACAAAGCATAATTAGTTTCAGATATACTGTTAATTAATTTCAATTAAATACGCAATAAACAGGGATCGCCTCCGGCTTTATTTGGTGCGCTTGCTTGATGGCGGAAGATCGATCACACAACGGAACCCGATGTAGGATTTCGCTGTATCCTGGTATTCGTAAGTACGGGTGCTAACCTGAAGGAAGTGACCCACATCTTTCCAACTGCCACCACGTAAAACCTTACGTTTCATGCGGGGAGGATCACTGTCTTTAGCATTCCAGCGAATATCAGGGTTCATGTCGTGCTGAAAGTTGTAAGCGCCTTCGTAATAGAATGATGAAGTCCATTCGGCAACATTGCCTGCCATATTATATAAACCAAAGTCGTTAGGCCAGTAAGCATCGGCACGTACCGGGTACAATCCGCCATCTTCAGCGTAGTTACCGCGTCCGGGCTTAAAGTTAGCCAGCAAGCATCCTTTCTTGTTCCTCAGGTAATAACCACCCCAGGGGTAAGGCGCCTGCGAGCGTCCGCCACGGGCTGCGTATTCCCATTCTGCTTCTGTCGGCAACCTGAAATCTGATTCCTGCGCTCTTTTTTGTGACTCAAGGAAGCTGTTCAGGTATTGGGTTCTCCATTCGCAGAAAGCAACTGCCTGTTTCCAGTTTACACCTACTACAGGGTAGTTCCCAAATGCAGGATGAGAGAAATATCTTTTAGACATAGGTTCATTGTAGGAGTAAGAAAAGTCCCTGATCCAAACCAACGTGTCAGGATAAATAGGTATATCTTTCTTCGCTATGAACTTTGAACGGGGTTGTGTGGCATTTTCTTTTCTTGCAGCCTCTTTATAGTCGAAAGTTTCTGAGTGATAGATAAGCTTAGCGGCATCCATCTCCTTTTTACCAAAAATGCGGTTATCAGGCGAAACGATCATAGCATCCAGTTGCTCCATGGTTTTGGGATCTCCCCATTTAATGGTCTGGATCTTTTTCCAGTCGAGGCTGTTCCCGTCTTTGGCTTTATACCCCAGTTTATCACCTGCAATTGAATCGCGTACCCAGTTTACAAACTGGCGGTATTCATTATTGGTGATCTCTGTGGCATCCATCCAGAAACCGCTGATGGTAATTTGCTTGTTGCGCGCAGTAAACGCATAGTTGATATCTTCGTCGCTGGGTCCCATATGGAAAGTTCCCTGGGGAATGTACACCATGCCCGGGGGTTTAGGAAGCGTATATCTTCCACCCGGCGCTACTCCGTGTAATTGACCATCCTTTGGTAAACTGCTCCCTTTAGAGGACTTCAACTTGCCGCAACTGGCAAACACAAGAGCCAGAGAAGCAACTACAACAACGTTGATAAAGAGGCTTTTCATTTTCATACAAATAGCTTAAAGGGTATATGGACAAATATAGATGAAATATTTATTTAAATTTTCCGGACAAATAATATTATATTTTTTTTAGCGTCCGGGAGCAAATTCCCAATTAAACACAGGTAATATAAACGGCACTACGCCTAAGTTATTGTGCTTTTATTCCTTTATCTTTTCCTCTCCTGATCAATAAGTTGCGTTAATTCTACCGCATTTTGAACCGGTTTTTTGCACGAAAAATCGCGGCATAAATAGATATTGGTTTGATTTGCCACATAGCGACCTGCAAGCAAAGGAAAGGTTTCATTATTGGCTAATGAGGACTGTATTACCCTGTCTGGTATATAACAAGCCAACACATCTGAAAGAATTTCATTATATCTGTCTCCTACAATAGCTATCTCATTCTTTCCATAATATATCCCCTGCATTACCATTGCCCACATACCAAAGGAAGTTGGATACCTGCTGACAACAGCCGCAAGCGATGTAACCATCCTGCCTGCCTTACTTTTGAAAGCACTGTTATCAAAAATCAACGACAGGTATAACAAATTCCAAGCCATTGTTGCATTGCCCGAGGCAGTGGCTCCATCATATATTTCTTTAATACGGATAATAACATCCTGCTGGTTGCGGTGCGTGTAAAAAAACAAGCCCGATTCCTCATCCGTAAACCTGTCAATTACCCATTCCGAAAGCTGCTTTGCCTTTAACAGGTACCCGGTATTTCCCGTAATTTCCTGTAAATGGATCAATGCCTGGATAAGATGGGCATAATCATCCAGGAAAGCCGGATTCGTGGCAATACCATTCTTATAACCATGTTTCCACTCCCTGTTACCTTCATCAAAAAAATTTTTAAGCAGGAAATCCATGTTGCGCACGGCAAGCTGCCTGTACTGTTCATTGCCAAAAGCTGCGAACGCTTTGCTGCATGCAGTATTCATCAGGGCATTCCAGCCTAATAAAATTTTATCATCCAAACCCGGCGGCACCCGTTTGCGTCTTTCTTCCAGCAATTTTGCCGAACATCTCGTTATTATCTCTTCTGCCTTTTCAATGCTCAATCCGTAACCGGCTGAAAATGCCTGCAGGGGCTGTATAACCCTTAATATATTTTTTCCTTCCCAGTTGCCATGCTCACTTATATCATAATACGCGCAAAAAAAAGAGGCGTCATCTCCCAATAGCTGTTCTACCTCCTGTTTACTCCATACATAATACTTTCCTTCCACTCCTTCGCTGTCTGCATCAAGCGCGGAAAAAAAACCGGCTTCGTCACTCATCAACTCCCGTTCTACGAAATCCATAGTTTGGGCAACCGTTTTTGCATACAACCGGTCGTGCGTTACCTGCCAGGCCTCGCACATGGCCGACAGCAGCAACGCATTATCATACAGCATTTTTTCAAAATGTGGCGCCAGCCATTCCCCGTCTGTCGAGTATCGTGCAAAACCACCGCCTACCTGGTCGTAAATACCGCCATGTATCATACTGTTCAGGCTGAGCGTGGCCTGTGCACGCGCCTCCTCATTATGTGTATAGTAAAAGTATCTTAACAAAAACAAAATGGTAAAGGTTTGCGGAAACTTGGGAGCTGCTCCAAAGCCCCCCATCACTTTATCGGCAGACGCCATGGCGTTGCGGTAGGCATTCTCTATATCCGCCTGTGCTATTTCAGTTTGAGGCTGGTTTGAAATACCGAAATTTCCCGACTGCACAATTTGTGCGGTAAGGTTTTCGGCCTGCTTTTCCAACTGGTCTCTTTTTTCGTAATACGCATTTATTACACCCTGCAACACCTGTTTCCACGAAGGCCTGTTAAAAGCGGGAGCAGGCGGATAATACGTACCCCCGTAAAAGGGTTTTCGCCGGGGAGTGAGAAATACGTTCAGCGGCCATCCCCCGCTACCAGTCATGGTTTGTACCGCGTTCATGTAAATATGATCAAGATCCGGTCTTTCTTCACGGTCAATTTTGATGTTGATAAAATGCTCATTCATCATGGCTGCCGTTTCTTCATCTTCAAAACTTTCCTTTTCCATTACATGACACCAATGGCAGGCAGCATATCCAATGCTTACCAATATGGGTTTGTCTTCTTCAACCGCTTTTGCAAGCGCTTTTTCTCCCCACGGGTACCATTGTACCGGGTTATGGGCATGTTGCAGCAGGTAAGGACTTGTTTCGCCGATGAGATGATTGGAATGATCAGCCATACAGCGAAGTTCGGGGAATATTTATTTTTTGCCGGAATTGAAATATTTTTCGAGAGCGGCTACCATTGAAGGTGTTTCAGGAGCGGGGGCTTTGATATGTAAAGTTAACCCGGCTTCTTCGATAGCTTTGGAGGTATTATTACCAAACGCACCAATTTTGGTACCGTTTTGCTTATAGCGTGGAAAATTTTCAAGCAAACTTTTAACACCGCTTGGCGTAAAAAAGCATATTACTTCGTATTCGGTTTTGGTAAGTATATGCTTTACATCATTACTGATGGTTCTGTACATAAAAGGAGTGGCAAACTCGCATTTATTTGTTTTCAACCAGTTGATGATTTCGTTGTCCTGCTGATTTTCGGAGCAAGGATAAAGAAACTTTTCATTTTCCTTGTGCTTATTGATTACATCAAACAAGCTCTTGTTAGTGCCATCCGCCCCATAAAACACCTTACGTTTCCTGTACAAAATAAATTTTTGCAGGTAAAGGGCAACCGCTTCGGTAATACAGAAATATTTGGTATCCTGCGATACGGATACTTTCATTTCCTCGCAGGTGCGAAAAAAATGATCAATGGCATGCCTGCTGGTAAATATTACAGCGCTATACAGCGCTATATCTATCTTTTGCTTGCGAAATTCTTTTGAGGGTATGCCCTCTAAACGTATAAAAGGGAAAAACTCTAACTCAACACTGTACTTCCTTGCCAGTTCAAAGTAGGGCGACTTGTCAGAATCTGGTCGTGGTTGGGTAATCAGAATTTTGGGGGTGGTACAGGTACTTGCATTGTTTCCAGCCATCTTATCCAATTTTTCTATATGTTTATCTTTACTTGGCAATGGTTTTGCAAAGTTACGAACTTCTTTCAAACAATTGCAACAACCCCTTGTAAATCACCAAAACAGGAATGATTTCAAACCCGCAAACATACAATAGCAAGTGTAAGCCACTAATTTTTAGTTCGTTACGTAAGCTTGTAAAAGAAAGGATGAACCGGTAAAGCAATAAAAAAATTACAAGAATAACAGAAACGGTAAACGCAACCTGCTTTATTCCGGCATCGGAAAAAGCTAATATCAGTATAAACGGAATTAACAAAACCCCCATCACCTTATTAATAAGGAATACTATAAAAATATATCCGTTCGTTATCTCTTCCTGGCCAAACATCCAGCCGGCCAGCTTCAAAATAAAGTATTTGCAGATGTACAGCACCGCTATACCCACGAAGCATATAAGAAACAGCAGCCAGGGTTCGGACACAGTGCCGTTTATATAATAAACCAGCAAGTAAAGGAATACTGCGGCGCTGCAAACAAAGAAAATATTGAACAGCAGGGTGGTCATTCCCGCCTGTTGCAATTGATCTCTTATTTGCTTTTGCCTGAAAGCGGACCTCCAGAATAAAACAAAAACATCCTGAAAGTATTTTGGAAACCCTATACGCAGGATACCTAAAAAGAACACAATACCGCAAATGCCATAAAACAACCAGTCCTTGTCCTGCGGATCGTAACGGGTAGATGGCATGCTGATGGTATCGGAGCCGGTGGCCAGCCATGGGTGCCCGGCAATATATGCCGATGCAAAATCGCCGTACGCGTTGCCGGGATTTGAAACAACTGCCGCCACACTGTCTTTTTTAACCGGCGTTGCTGCTGAATCGGCTACAGCAGCCGGCGCCAGCGTATCGGCTTTCACTTTTTTAATAACCGGTGCCGGCTTTTTTACGGGCTTAGGTAAAGCCGTGTCGGTATCCGCCGGTATTTCGGCCGGCGGCGGTATTTGCTGGATCAAAGAATCGTCCTGGGCAACCACCGGGCATACATAACCTGTTAAAACCAGTAACAAAAAAACGATTCTTTTCAACGCAAAGAAGTTTAATTGGTGCAAAATTATCTGAATCATATCACACCTTCCAAAAGCATTATCACTAAAACAGGCTTACCAATCCAAAATGTATCTTGGCCTGCCGGAAATTGAGGGGAACATCCTCCCGTTTTCCTACCGCATAACTTACATTAAAAATTCCCGCTTTTGTTTCAAACGCCATCCCCAGTCCCAGCCCCAAATAGCTTTGCGTTTTTTTACTTAAAGCGGTATACGATTTATCGCCTGCCAGGCCCGCATCGGCAAAACCAAAAAAGTACGAATTAAGCCCAATGAAAAGCCTGTACTCAGCCGTTAATACCGCATAGCTGCCAGCATAAATACTTTCTTCATCAAAACCACGCAGCAACCTGTACCCTCCTACCTGGAACATTTCATTCCTGAACATATTAGGGGTAAGCAGCCAACCGCCGTTCAAAGCGGTTTTAAGTACAGCCTGTTTGCCGGTCCTGAAATAGTGCGCGCCTGAAAAAACAAGGCGTAGCACGTATGTACGCAAATCAAGCGTATCATATAACGACGCATAATCAAAATCGTTGCCCGAAGGGTCTTTTTTTAGATTGATAATAGCGTTGTTTGGCTTTATTTTACGTATACCTGCCGTAGAAGTAACAGTAAGTTCGTTCCCCCTTCGCGGGTTAAACCGGTAATCTGTATTATTGAACCGGTAGCTCAAACCAAGGTTGGTTGTAGTTACATCAATAAAGGAAGGCAGCCGCTTTGACGATTTTATCAATGCCGTATCAATACCTCCCGGCAGCACGTTGGTAAAAAAAGTTTGAATGAATACTTTGGCATTTTGCCTGCCGGATGTTAGGTATTGTACCCCAAATTGCGCGTTAAGATTAAGGAAAGAGCTGTCTTTTTTCAGCAGATCAAAATTAAAATCAATGCCAAAAGGCGTATTGAAAATGTAAGGTTGTTCAAACAATAAATGCAGGCGGGGAGATTTCACCTGTATCTGCTGCCAGTTTACGGCAATGGTTTCGCCTCCGCCCAAAGCATTTTTTAAATTGATATTTGCCTCGCCGGTCAGTTGCAGCTTTGTTCTGCCCGGCTCATTGGTAGCAGGAAGAAACCCCACCAGCACATCCGCCTGGCTGCTTTGTTTAGGGTCAATATAAAGGTTCAGCACCGACCCGGTACCAGTCATGGTAATATCCCATTCTTTGGTTTCCTTAAGGTAGGGCAGCTCCAGCAGGCGCTGGCTAACGAGGTTAAGCCTGTCTCTTTTGTAGGGCGACCCGTTTTCAATGCCTAAATAACGTTGCAAAAAATAATTAGAAATTTTTGCCTTGCCGTATACGCGTATACTATCTATTTTATAGGCAGGCCCCTTATTAGTTATAAGGCGGGTATAAATGCTGCCATTATCAATGGTAAAACTATCCAAACTCACTTTTGCAAAAGGATACCCGTTGTTTTCGTAGTAATTGAGCATCCGGTTTTGCCAGTATTTCAGCATGTCAAAATCAACCCCTGCTTTCTTTACGGCCTTATCATTCCAGCCAATGGCAGACAGCATTTTACCATCAGCACTGTCTGTATTAAAGCCTTCCCAGCGGTACAACCTGCCTATATACAGCCAGGCATTTGCCGACAGCGAATCATACAGTACACTATCAACCGAAGCCGTTATATATCCCTTTGGTTGAAGATACTTAGGTATTTCTTCTACATAACGGCGACAAGCCTGCTGATCACTGAACTCATTTTGTAAACCTAATAATTGAGGACTGAAGGCGGTATCTTTGTCTACAATTATATATTGCAGCCTGTATTTTTGCTGTGCTGTAGCATACACGGAAAGCACCAGGCAAAACAACAACCCTGTAAAGCAGCGTAGCCGGCTCATTGTAAACAAATCTAAACGCATAAATCGTAAATCAAAAATCGTACAGCATTTGGCAGGTATTTACATCCATATTCCTTTTTGTAAACAGGCATGCTTATACTGTAATTTTCATTTTTCAACATCACTTAAGCTCAAGAACGATTTAATAACAGCTTTATTGAAGGAAATTGAAATGAGTTCGGGATATGAAAGTGGCCCTGCTATTGAAACTATTTACCTGGGCGGCGGAACCCCTAGCTTACTGGATGAAAATGACTTAGGCGCCATCTTTTCATCTTTACAGGCAAAATTTACCATTTCCCCGGACGCAGAAATTACATTAGAAGCGAACCCCGATGATATATCGGCCACAAAACTACAAATATGGAAAAGTGCAGGCATTAACCGGCTGAGCATAGGCATACAATCATTTTTTGAGGATGATCTAAAATGGATGAACCGGGCTCATAGCGCCGCAGAAGCCCTTAATTGCATACAGCTGGCTCAGGATACCGGCTTTGATAACCTGAGCATTGACCTCATATACGGCACCCCTACCCTGCCGGATAACAACTGGCAATGGAACGTAGAAAAAGTTATTGAGCTTGGCGTACCGCATATAAGCTGTTACGCCCTTACGGTTGAGCCTAAAACCGCTTTGCAGCAATTCATTCGTAAACACAAAATGCAGGACATTGATGCAGAACAGCAGGCCACGCAGTTTTTGCAATTGATAGACTGGTTGAATAACGCCGGGTATGAGCATTACGAAATATCCAACTTTTCCCTGCCAGGTAAACGCAGCCGCCATAATACTTCCTACTGGCAGGGCAAAGCATACCTTGGGTTTGGTCCGTCGGCACATTCTTATAATGGAATTGATACCCGGAGCTGGAATATCGCCAATAACGCATTGTACATAAAATCCATAAAGGACAATATTATCCCGGCTGAAAAGGAAATACTCACCAGCACCCAACAACTAAATGAGTATATCATGACATCACTGCGTACTTCGGAAGGCATTGATCTCATTAAAATAAAAAACGCTTTTGGCCCGAACGCTTATACTAAAACTTTTGAAACGGCTTTGTCCTTTTCTGCAGACAAGGTTATTATAAGTCCGGAATATATTGCTTTAACCAACCAGGGAAAGTTATTTGCAGATGGATTGGCAGCAGCGTTGTTTTTTGATTGACATATTAAACTCCGATGATCGGAATATACTTATTGTATGGTTGGTATCATACATAGTGAGCGCTGCTGTATAGTAGCTTAAGCGCTTAATATACTTATTGTATGGTTGGTATCATACCCCTTATTCCCATATCCACTACGGGTTCACCTTTTAATGGATCCCATTTACCGTTATCTACGATTTCCTGCCATTCAAAACTTTTATTGACAGATAGTGATACTTCTACAATAACATTGGCAGTTTCCTTGCCCGTAATGAGCAGCTTACCCGGCAAAAACGCTGCGGTTACCACGCAGGAGCCGGATGGCACAGGAGAGGTGGCTGCAATGGGATTTACCACCGTTGTTGCTCCTTCGGGCGCCTGGCCGGAAATTGTAATGGTTTCACTGAATCCATCGCCGTTTATTTCTGTTTCAAAGCCCCAGTAACCCTGCTTACGGTTTTCGTTCACCAGCAGTGACTGTGTTTTTATTTGATAGGAATTGATATACGTATTATATCCTATGAACGATGCAATGGTGCCGTCAAAATCCTGGTCTATGGTAATAGTATCGGCGATAGTAGTGTCTACATGATACTTTATTGAATAGTTCTGGTAAGCCAGTGAAACACGCAACCATTCATATTCTCCCGGCATAACATCTTTTAAAGAAACAGCATAGAACACCTCGTTATTTCCTGCAAGAACCGACTTATTAAAATCAATAGCGTTCTCCCCTCCCAGGGTCGTTTCAGGTGCTTTGTAAATAATAGCGCCGGCTCCCAATGCTGTATTATTTGCTTCGGCAAGCTCTATGTAATGAGCGCTCATTTTATTAAACACAGGACTTACAGCTGCATGCCCTGCAGCTATAACGGAAGGTTCTCCAATATTATTCAGCCTTGCCTGGGTAGAATCAAACTTAAAGCGAAAGATCAACTTAGGTTCTGTGGCAGCGTCGTTTTGTTTGGAGCAGGATATACCTGTTACACAAACGATCATGCAAAAAAGGAAAAATCTCATGCTGTACCTTTTGAGTGCAAACGAGCCGCCCGGCAAAAAATTGCGCTTTATACGCTTCCTGCGCCTTAATTGTTCAATTTAACAAAACCGCCATCAATAGGATAATCGCAACCGGTAATGAAAGATGCTTCATCTGAACAGAGGTATAAGGCGAGATATGCAATTTCTTCCGGCTTGGCCATTCTTCCGATTGGTTGGGTTTTGGAAAGCTTTTCAAACATTTCCGCTTCCTTACCCACATAATTTTTAGCCAGAAATCCATCCACAAAAGGTGTATGCACCCTTGCCGGGGAAATGGCATTACAACGGATATTATACCTGATATAATCCTTGGCCACAGAAAGCGTCATAGCTGCCACCGCACCTTTGGCGGTGGAATATACGAACCGGTCCGGTATACCTACCATCGCAGCAATGGAAGCCATATTGAGTATTGAACCTCCCTTTTCTTTCATAAAAGGAATGGCTTCGTGCAGGCAGTTATATACGCCTTTTATGTTAACCGATACAATACGGTCAAAATCTTCTTCACTGGTATTATCTGCCTGCCCCACATGAGCAATGCCGGCATTATTTACGAGAATATCTATAGTACCGCTGTGCTTAGCCGCAATTTCACCAATAACAGCTTTTACATTTTGCTGGTCGGCCACATTGCATTTGTAAAATGCGGCTTTATTACCGGCGTCAACTATCTCCTGTACAGTAGCATTGCCGCCCTTTTCATCCATATCCAGCACATATACCTGTGCCCCCTGTTTGGCAAAAACTGTTGTTATTGCTTTTCCTATCCCGCTTCCCCCGCCGGTGATGATGGCGGTTTTGTTATCTAATCTAAACATACAAAATTATTTAAAACCCCTCCCAGCCTCCCCAAAGGGGAGGAGACCTGAGCACAGCCCTTGCTTTTCAAAGAGTGTTTATTAATTGTTTTCTGATAAAATGTATAGCCACCCTTAGTGCACTTCCCTCATTTTCAAATTTTCAAATCTACTAATTTTCAAATTACACTTACTCTTACTACTTACCACTCTATAAAGACACTCCTCTCTTCCACGGAATAAAATCATCCTGGTTGAGTTGTACCGCTTTGGGAATTATTTCGCCGCTGGCGGCTTTGATGCAATATTCCAGTATCTCCTCTCCCATTTGCTCAATGGTTTTTTCGCCCTCTATAATACCACCGGTATCAATATCAATAATATCTTTCATTCTTTTTGCCAAAGATGAATTGGTTGCTACTTTAATGGTAGGACAAACAGGATTACCCGTTGGTGTTCCTAAACCCGTGGTAAACAATATCAATGTTGAACCGGATGCTGTTTTGCCGGTTGTAGCTTCCACATCATTACCGGGAGTGCAAACCAAACTCAATCCCGGCTTTTTCACTTTTTCAGTATAATCCAATACATCCACCACGGGAGATGTTCCTCCTTTTTTAGCTGCTCCGGTTGATTTAATAGCATCGGTGATCAAACCATCCTTAATATTACCGGGCGAAGGATTCATATGAAATCCTGAACCTACTTTATGTGCCAGTTCATCATAATTGCGCATCAAGGTAATGAATTTATTGGCGGTAGCTTCATCCACCGAACGGTCAATTAATTCCTGCTCCGCGCCACATAATTCAGGAAATTCAGCCAATAACACTTTGGCGCCTAAGCCTACCAGTAAGTCGGCACAATAGCCTACGGCAGGATTAGCTGATATACCGCTGAACCCGTCGCTGCCGCCGCATTTTACACCAACGCACAATTCAGATAAAGGAGCCGGTGTGCGTTCTATTTTGTTTAGCTCAACCAATCCTTCAAAAGTTTTGCGAATGGCTTCAGCAACTAACTGCTCTTCACTTTGCGATTGCTGCTGTTCAAAAACGTATAATGGCTTATCAAAACCGGGGTTGCGCTCCTTCAGGTATTTCAGGTAATCCTGTACCTGTAAATTCTGGCAACCGAGACTTAATATCGTTATGCCGCCCACATTCGGATGGTCGGAATATGCAGCCAGTAATTCACCCAGTGTTTTGGCATCCTGGCGGGTGCCGCCACAGCCCATCTGGTGATTCAGGAATTTGATACCATCAATATTTTTAAAAACTCTTCTTTGTTTCGGATCAGGTTCTAATGCGGTTATATCAACAGAACTTAGATCAACGCCATCCTTAAATGCATCCACCAAAGACTTCGCGTAAGATTTATATTTATCAGTAACGGCATATCCCAGCTCATTATGCAAGGCTTCTCTTATAACATCCAGGTTCCTGTTTTCGCAAAATACCGTGGGCAGAAAAAGCCAGTAGTTGGCAGTACCTACCCTGCCATCGCTGCGTTTATACCCGTTAAAAGTTCTGCCGGCAAATTTTGACACATCGGGAGCATGCCAATCATATTTAACGGCACGATACGAATATGGGTCGGCCGCATGTTTGGTATTGTCTGTTGTCATCCTCCCACCCTTCGGCACATCAAACTGGATTTTACCTACCAGCACACCGTACATGTATACGGAATCGCCGGCTTTCATATCAGCCATAAAAAACTTATGCTTGGCATCAACATCATCAACCAGGGTATAGTTGTTCCCGTCATGTTCAATCACTTCGCCTTTCTTCAGATTAGTAAGGGCAACCAATACATTATCCTTGGGATGTATTTTCAGAACTCTTGCTTTCATCGTTCAAATAATTAGTGGAATATTCCGGGGTTTTGTTCTAAAACAGACAGCGAAATTATTGAAATGGGAGGGGATAATAAAAATTGAATTTGGGCGGTATATTTTTACATTGTCTGTCTCTGCCGGCTTTCAGTCATCTACAATTGATGCTGTCAAATCACATTTTATTAAAAATAAACAACAGTTTCACAACCCAAATTTTAAACCCCTCGAATTCGAGGGGTTTAAAAAACAAGCCGGGTTAAATAGCTTTTCTAACCGAAAGCCACATCCACTTTCTTTTATTGTTTGATATGTACCGGCAGCCATCAAATAATCCTTATGAATAAATTTTAACGCTCTCCTGAAAATAGTGCGTTGATAAACCCGGATATCTTCTTCGCTTTATTACCGCCTATACCTTCTACCTGTTTTAGCTCTTCTTCCGTGGCGTTAACAACGGCTTTGATGCTGCCTAATTTTTGCAGCAGCCGGGCGGCTATTGCAGGCCCAACGGTAGGTATGCCCTGCAAAAGAAACAATTGCTGCCTTACCAGCCTTTTGGGGCGATAATTTTGTGGAGCGGCAAGTTGCGACAAATCAGCAAGACTTTGCCTGGCAGCCATCAGCAGTAAAGCCACAGTGTATTCTTTGTTTTTTGAAAACATTACAGGCACCTGCCACGAAACCAGCACTGATAATACAGCACCGCGAACGACGCAGTTCTGAATTTTATGAGAAGTAGTGTAAGGGTTATCTTCCACGACCAATAAAGGGCGCAGCACGGATCGTTTTAGCTTTGCTACCTGACCGAACAGGCGATTGATGATGATACTCTGCACAAAGTCTTCCGCGGATTTACGTTCTACGCCAATGGTTCCGTTGATAATATAATCTCCGGCAGGTAAAGAAGATATAAGCAATGACACGCCGGTATTTGCAGCAATAAGTTCCGGAATGCCGGAAGGGGTTTCTCTATGGTCAGCCTGTATGGAAATACGCATTAGGAAAGCGGTTATAGCAAATCCATTGTGTATTCAAACTTAAGCAAAATTTTCACGAGATTAAATGCAGGGTTCCGAACCTTTGAAAGGTTCGGAACTATTGCTGTACGAAGTCTCCGACTTCGTACAGCCTATGTTCTCCGGAGACTAAAGTCTCCATAACAATTTCCTCTATCACTCCGTCACCGGTCTAAGCCATCTTTCCAGCTCTTCCCTACCCATTCCCTTCCGTTGAAAATAATCTTCAAACTGGTCAGGCTGAATTTTACCCACGCCAAAATACTGGCTTTGCGGGTGACTGAAATACCAGCCACATATGGATGCAGCAGGATACATGGCAAGAGATTCTGTGAGGTGGATACCGGTAACTTCTTCACCGCCTAATAATTCAAATAGCTTATATTTTTCCGTATGATCGGGGCAGGCCGGATAACCCGGGGCGGGGCGTATGCCCTGGTATTTTTCTTTGATAAGATCTTCGTTGGACAAATGCTCTTCTTTTACATAGCCCCAAAATTCTTTGCGCACTCTTTCATGCAAGCATTCGGCAAATGCTTCCGCCAAACGATCGCATAAAGACTGTAACATTATCTTGTTATAATCATCGTGATCTTTTATAAATCTTTCGAGATGTGGTTCGATGCCCTTTATTGTTACGGAAAAAGCTCCAAGATGGTCAATAGCAGCCTCTCCCAAACCCTCTCCTAATGAGAGGGCTTCTGCATCTTCATTACTACTACCGGCTTCGGGAAGGTGGTTAAGAGCTTCGGTAATTTTATTGAGTACATTGTCGGTGTTATGTAATACTTCATCATTGTTGAATCTGATAACAGTATATCCCTTTTCATTAAGTATTTCAGTTCGCTGCTGATCGCTGATTTTGGATTCAGGCAGGTCGTGTATACTGCCATCTAATTCTATGATCAGTTTTTTACGCAGGCAAACAAAGTCGGCAATAAATTGAAGAATGATATGCTGACGGCGAAATTTATATGACTCTAATTTTTTCCCTCTTAAAAACTGCCACAAAACCCTCTCCGCCTCTGTAGGATTTTGTTTTTGCTGAACAGCAAAATCCTTAAGATGTCTATATAGTATTGGGTCGGCAGTTTCATAACCAAAGCCTGTATCCTGGGCCTTTGTGGGCTGATCTCCCTTTCCTTTGGAAAGGGTTGGGGATAGGCTCTCTTCTCCCTTCCCAAAGGGAAGGGCCGGGGATGGGCATGGCTTTATAAAATCACTCAAGCTCAGATTCGGTTGTCCCGGCGCTTTCTTTATTTGTTGACGCAGTGATTCAAGATATATTGTCTCACCGTTATTATTTACAATAATTGTATCTTTTCCATCGCTGTTCGCAGACCAAAACCCGATAACTCCCTGTGCCGTCAGCCACTTTTCATTGATGATGATATCAAGCAGCTTATTGGCATCGTTATATAGTTTGGTAGCTTCTACACCTACTTTTTCATCAGTAAGAATGGCCGGGAAGTTGCCATGCAGCTCCCATGAAATAAAAAATGGCTTCCAGTCTATATAATCACGGAGCTCAGCTAAATTGTAATC
Source organism: Chitinophagaceae bacterium (assembly GCA_019638595.1). Lineage (GTDB taxonomy): Bacteria > Bacteroidota > Bacteroidia > Chitinophagales > Chitinophagaceae > Agriterribacter. The sequence continues at coordinate 97,038 of JAHBTJ010000002.1, read as the reverse complement.
ATTAAAAACTCTCGTTCCTGTAAAAGTGGGTACGGGCGGTGTATAATTATCCCAATCAATTGCTGTTTTATTAGCCTGCGCATCTGCAAAAGAAAGGTATTGCTTAACCGGCTTTTTATTTTCAAAATCCTGTTTCAGCTTTTGGTATTCGGAACGCGTCTTATCTAAAAATCCTTCTTTCTGATCGGCATTAAGCAAAGAGCCTGCAACAGTTACACTTCTGCTTGCATCGAGCACATGTACAACACCATTATCATATTGCGGGGCAATTTTTACAGCCGTGTGCATACGCGATGTGGTTGCGCCACCAATCAGCAATGGCTTGTTCATGCCCCTTCTTTTCATTTCATGTGCTACATTTACCATTTCATCCAGCGAGGGCGTGATCAACCCGCTTACGCCAATAATGTCGGCATTTTCTTTTTCGGCAGTATCCAATATTTTATCCGTAGGCACCATTACGCCCAGGTCAATGATATCATACCCATTACAGCCCAGCACAACCCCCACTATATTCTTTCCAATATCGTGCACATCGCCCTTTACGGTTGCGAGTAAAATTTTAGGGGCGCTGCCATCCTGCGCTACAGGATTATTCTTTTTTTCTTCTTCAATATAGGGGGTAAGCCATGCCACGGATTTTTTCATCACCCTTGCAGATTTTACCACCTGCGGTAAAAACATTTTGCCTGCACCAAACAGATCACCTACCACACTCATGCCGTTCATCAGCGGGCCTTCAATTACATCCAAAGGTTTGGGATATTTAAGCCGCGCTTCTTCAGTATCTGTGTCTATATAATCTGTAATACCATTAACAAGAGAATGTTTCAATCTTTCTTCCACGCTTTCTTTGCGCCAGCCTTCGTCTTTTACTTCCACCTTTCCTTTTGCCTTTACCGTTTCAGCAAAAGCAATCAGTTTTTCAGTGGCTTCATTATTATCATTATTGCGGTTCAATATAACGTCTTCGCATAAGGTACGAAGTCCCGGTTCAATTTCATCATATACCACCAACTGACCGGCATTAACAATGCCCATGTTCATGCCTGCTTTAATGGCATAGTATAAAAACACGGCATGCATGGCCTCGCGCACCGGCTCATTACCGCGAAAAGAAAAGGAGAGATTACTTACGCCGCCGCTTATGCCGGTTAACGGCATCAGCCGTTTTATTTCCTGCGTGGCTTCAATAAAATCAACACCGTAGTTATTGTGCTCTTCCAGCCCGGTTGCTATGGCAAAAATGTTGGGGTCGAAAATAATATCCTGCGGATCGTAGCCTACCTGTTCCGTTAATATTTTATATGCCCTATGGCAGATGTTTATCTTACGTTCTTTAGTGTCGGCCTGTCCTAGTTCATCAAAGGCCATTACAATTACTGCTGCACCATAACTCTGGCAAATAATTGCCTGTTGAATGAATTTTTCCTCTCCTTCTTTCATGGAGATGGAGTTAACGATACATTTACCCTGTACGCATTTCAGCCCCGCTTCAATGATCTCGAATTTGGAGCTGTCAATCATGATAGGTATTCTGGCAATATCAGGTTCGCTTTGCACGAGGTTGATAAAGGTGGTCATTGCCTTTACGCCATCCAGTAAAGCGTCATCCATATTGATATCCAGCACCTGTGCGCCATTTTCCACCTGCTGGCGGGCAACGCTCAACGCTTCCTCGTATTTGTTCTCCTTTATAAGTCGCGCAAATTTTTTAGAACCGGTTACATTGGTTCTCTCGCCTATATTAATAAAGTTGGTTTCGGGGCGAACTACCAATGGTTCAAGCCCTGATAAACGGAGAAATGGTTTTATAATAATTGGTTCAGACATAATTTTTGTTTGGCAGCCTATCTCTCCATCTCTCTTTCCTTTGGAAAGAGAGCGGTGCTGCATACCTTTAATGAACTTTTATAACTTCCATCTCAACTATTGTAATACTACTCTACAATATTCAACAACTCACTGAATTTATCAGCATCTCCGCAAAGCTGGCCTTTCGTGCTCTGGTCTCCTCTCCTTTGGAGAGGTCGGGAGAGGCTATCTCTTACCGGGAACCTTAAACCCGATTGGCTGTCTCGGTTTCTCTTCTTTTACCAGCAGGTTTTTCAATACTTTAAAAATAGCCTGTACTTCTTCGTCTTTCTTTGCTAAAGCCTGTTCTATCTTTTCAATTTTTAGCCAGAGTTCTTTATTGTCTAATATCAACTGCCGCATTATTGTGTATACTCTTACAATGCGGATATTCACCTGTATCGCTCTTTCAGACCGTAGAACCGAGGAAAGCATGGCAACTCCCTGCTCGGTAAACGCAAAAGGCATTTTCCTGGTGCCACCCCAACTTGATATCACATTTTGTGATATCAAGTTTTTAAATTCATCTTCCGTTAGCTGAAACATAAAATCATACGGAAAGCGTGTAAGATTCCTTTGAACAGCCTGATTTAATACTCTTGTTTCAACTCCATACATTTCTGCCAAATCCTTATCCAGCATCACTTTAATACCGCTTAATACCGCGAATTATATAAATTTTCTGCACAATATCATTGTCTGTAACAGCAATAGTTTTTGATGTTTTCATATATGTTATTTTGTTTTAAAGCCTATCCTTCTTTCTCCCTTTCCTAAGCCCGCCTGACCGGACGGGCAGGGAAAAAGGAGTGATGCTATAGTGCCTCATCCTCTCATCCCCGCCTGAACGAATCATTCGGGCAGGCTTCTCCCATTTTCAAATTTTCAAATTCTCTCATTTTCAAATCAACTCTTTCTCCACCACCGGCAATTCCCTCGGTCTTATATCTTTTACTGCATCCGTTATATGTTTTATATGATCAGGCGTTGTGCCGCAGCAGCCGCCTACTATATTTACAAAACCTTCTTTAGCCCAGTCTTCTAAAAAATGGGCGGTTTGGTGTGGCTCTTCATCATATTCGCCCATGGCATTGGGTAAGCCTGCATTGGGGTAAGCCGATACATAACAGGACGCAATATGTGCCAGCTCCGCGATATGCGGGCGCATTTCACTGGCGCCTAATGCGCAATTTAAACCAACGCTTAATGGCCTGGCATGCGCAACGGAAGTATAAAAGGCTTCCAGCGTTTGCCCGCTCAACGTTCTGCCAGATGCATCGGTAATGGTGCCGCTGATCATGATCTCTTTTTGGGGAGCTCCCGGATTTTCGCGATAGAATTTTTTAATAGCGAAAATGGCCGCTTTGGCATTAAGCGTATCAAAAATGGTCTCTATTAAAAAGATATCTACGCCGCCGTCAACAAGACCGCGTATCTGTTCGTAATAAGCCGCTACCACTTCATCAAAAGTTACGGCACGGAAACCGGGGTTATTTACATCAGGTGAAAGTGATAATGTTTTATTTAACGGACCAATAGCGCCAGCTACCCAGGCAGATTTACCGCTTTGTTTTATAGCCTCCCTGGCACATTGAGCAGACGCCACATTCAATTCATAAGCCAGCGACTGCATATCATAATCCGCCATGGCAATGCTGGTGCTGCTGAAGGTATTGGTTTCAATAATATCAGCGCCGGCAGCAAGATATTGCTTGTGTATATCAATAATAATTTGTGGTTGGGTAATGCTCAGCAGGTCGTTATTGCCTTTTACATCGCTGTGCCAGTCTTTAAAGCGCTCACCCCGGTAATCGGCTTCACCTAATTTATAGCGCTGTATCATAGTGCCCATAGCGCCATCTATCACCAGGATGCGTTTTTGTAATGCTGCTCGTATACTGCCCATAAAGAACCCTTTATTAGAATTAAGAATATGAGGTAGGATTTATTACGATTCGCCTGCCAGCATCTATCAGTTGCCCCGAGCGATGCAGCACAAGCGTGCGACGCAACGGATGCATAATAGCGATATGAAGCCGACTACCTAAAAATACCTGAACTATAAACGCCGGAGAACTTTGTGAAGTTTGTACGTTTATTAGTTCTATTGAAAGGCCGAACAATAAACAAATCCGCCTGTATTGCGCCGCAAAGGTAGGGAAAGGAATGGAAAGAAAAAAGGGGGTGGGCTGTGGGCTATGAGCTTTGAGCAATGGGCAGCCGATAGACTGATAGCTCACAGCCCACAGCCTTTAGTGCGATACATATTTCTCCACCGGCATGCGGTTTTGAAGGCTGCGGCCGAGGGTAAGCTCATCTGCATATTCCAGCTCACCGCCAAAAGAAATACCACGGGCAATGGTGGTGATGGTAACATTGTAGGGTTGCAGCTTTTTTTGAATATAGTAGATGGTAGTGTCACCCTGTATATTGGGGCTGAGAGCGAAAATAATTTCGGTTATACCTCCCTGTTGTACCCGATTCACGAGCGTTTCAATGTTCAACTGGTCGGGGCCAACACCATCCAGCGGTGAAATAATACCGCCAAGCACGTGATACAGTCCGCTGAACTGCTGCGTGCTTTCAATAGCAATTACATCGCGTATATTCTCCACCACGCAAATGGTTTCTTTTTTGCGGGAGGGGTTACCACATATATTGCATACGAGGCTATCTGAAATATTATGGCAAACCGTGCAAAACACAACCTCTTTCTTCATTTTATTGATCGCTTCGCTGAAACGCTGTACCTCTTCAGGATTTTGCTTAACGAGGTGAAGCACCAGCCTGAGCGCTGTTTTTTTGCCGATGCCCGGCAGCCGGGAAAATTCATTCACCGCGTTTTCTAACAGAGAGGAGGATATTTGCATGGGGCAAAGATATTGAGGGAATTTTTATTGAATACTGAAATCTGTTTTGAACCGAAGACATTGAAATCCACCAATATTCCTGGCAATTGACATACCAGCTTTGCTACTTCATAACATCCTGCGGAGGCGATGCGGGCAATTCAATCGTTATTTCATTATCCCAGTTTGCCCTGATGGTATATTTTTTTGAAGTAGAAATAACTTTTTCAGGCTGTAGCTTTTCCCAGTAGTTACCGGTATCCCATTTACCGTTCCGGTTACGGTCGTACAGAATGCGAATATCATAATCACCGGTATGGAACAGCTCAAAATTCAGCTCTTTCCCTGTAACAGGGTAGGCTTTTTCCACCTTATCTCCCTTCAGGAAAAGAAACACTACATGCTGCGATGTATCAAGATTGCCTGCCCTTATTTTCAAAGTACCGTAATCAGCTTTCTTTTTCGTTTTAAAGGTAATGGTATCGGCTTTCGCCAGTTCCACCCCGGCGGAATCTTTCACAATATCCTTCTCCAGTATTATTTTAAACTCCTGCCCCTCCTGCCAGGGATATTGCATTCGAATAACCCTTCCCGTGGTATCTCCCGATAAAGTATATCCCTGTACCGGGTTAAAAAGCGTGTCACTGAAATGAAATTTATCTTCATTGAACTCCACCAGCGAATCGCTGAACGTAAATACCAGGTCGGACAACAGATCCTGCTGGTTAGATTCAAGATTGGTAGTATAGCCAAGTTTCTTTTCCTTTTTGGGAGCATTGGATTTAGCCGCAGGCGCTGCCCTGCCTCCGCCCACCCCTGATTTTTTTTCATCGGCATATTCGGTAAACGCAAATAATACAGGGCGGATAGCTCCTGTGTCTGCACCTACGGTAATAATACTGTCATAAAACGCGAACAGGTCACTTCCTCTCATATACATTTTTTGTCCACCAACATCTTTCAATGCAAACAAATGATACTGCCCGGGCGCAATATTTTTAAATGTAAACCTGCCCAAACTATCGAGCCTGGTATAATACCGCGGCTTTTCCTTAGCAACTGCGGAGTCCTCGAAATTCCGGTGCAACATGGCTACTATAGTGGTATCCACTTTCCCGGTTTCAGCTATAACAACCTTTCCCGAAAGATTCCCGCTGTCTATATAGCTACCGGTAGAAAACACGTACGTGAAGTTTTTAAACGGATTGCCTTCATTCAGGTCTTTCAGCGATTTTCCAAAATCTATACTATAGGTAGTATTTTCTTCCAGTGTATCCTTTATCAAAATAGATACTTCGCGCAACCTGGCTTCAATAACCGGCATTACTTTAGGTACCGGCGATACAATTATTTCCTCCTGCGCTTTTTCTAACTGGACGTATTCATCAAAAGCAAGAATAATTCTTTTGGCATTAAAGCCGGTAGTAGAATCTTTAGGCAATGCGCCCAGCAATACGGGCGGAAGCGAGTCGCGGGGGCCTCCTGTGGGCGGAATGATCTGCGCGCAACCCGTAGTAAATACTACAGCCTTATACATAAACAGGAGCGATGCTACTAAATAAAAAAGTCTTTTCATGCTTGCTTGTCCCCAGTTCAAATAAGCGGCAAACTTAAACGCTTTCTGCTAATTTGCCTGCTTTCAATTGTCAATAATCTTATAAATATCAAACATCGCCTTCCTCTTCTGCGGGGTGTAAGGTAACTGCCAGGTGACTGGCTTTTACAAAGTTACACCAGTCGCAGTCAGGTTTGCCACAGCCGGTCTTAAATTCCCTGTTCTGTATTTTTTGCCAGGTTGTAACAATTTGTTGTGTAACCGTGGTAATATCCGCATCGGTTACCTCTACCAGCTCTGTTTTATACTCCTCTCCCACCGGCTCAATAAAATCAAATTCGGTGCTTATTACTTTCCAATCGTGGGTTTTATCATTATCGAGCAAAATTTTATAGAACACAGCCTGCCGCCAGTAATCGCCGCCATTGGGCTCCTTTTCATTTGGGCGAACCAGTTTCTTTTTAGCATTTTCGTATTTACCGGTTTTATAATCTACCACGTTCACCAGCCTGCCGTTAAACTCCAGTTTGTCGAGCTTACCGTTTATCGGCACATTTTGTACCGCAACGTTTCGAACGGGTTTTTCTACCACAATGATCTTGTTCCATTTATCAATATAATAATCATAGTAGGCGGGCAATATCTTTTCACCATAAGCTGTTTTTAATTTAAACGCTTCCGGGGTAAAGGCTTCCCGGTTGTTTTTCATATACCAGTAAAAATCTGCCAGCAGATCTTCTTTGGGAAGAAATACGTTCCCATTCTCCTTCATCTTTATAAAAAGCCGTTCAATTGACCAGTGGATAGCGCTGCCAAAGGCCATGCTTTCGTTTTTGGCGGCAGGCACCCGTATCAGGTTCTGATAATAAAATTTTAAAGGGCAGCTCAGGTAGTTATTGAGATGTGTAACACTCATGGTATAGCGTTTCAGGATCTCGTCTATATATGCTGCTTCCACCAGTTCAATTTCCGGCTTTGCTTTTTCTGTAAAGCGTTGGTGGAGGTACCCTGCCAGCAAAACATCAGGCACAGACCGGTTGACGAGCTGTAAGGAGCCGCCTTCCAATAGTTCTGTAATAAAAGTGCTCCTGGTTTGCTCTTTATCTTTTTCATCTTTAACCGCATATGATATATGCAGATTCGTTTTAGCGCGGGTAAGCGCCACATAAAACAAACGCCTGTTTTCTTCAATACCGGGAGGGGTGGTGCTATTACTTACCAGGTTATCAGGCAGCTTATAAGACCGGTTTCCTCCTTTGTTGTTATCATCCCATATTTTTTGTGTGCAGCCAATTACAAATACATGCGCATATTCCGACCCTTTGGCGCCATGCGCGGTTACCATATTTACCCCTTCATCATTCGCGGTGATCTTATAAAGCGGTACAGGCAGGCGACTGGCTTTCATCATTGCTATATTATCTAACCATTCTTTCAGCGTTATATCAGGGTTCCGGTGACTTTCTTCTTTTAAATGATCAAACAGGGCATTCAGCACCTGCATCAGCCAGGATTTTTCCGCGCTTTGCATAATATATGAAAGCACACCTGCTTTTTGAATGACAAGCTCCAGCAATTGCTGCACGGTGCTATTCGCGGAAGCTTTAAGTAGGGCTTCAAGCGTATCACTGATTTCTTTTACAGATTGTCCGTTGGGCTGGTTGAACAGGTCTATCCTGGGAGAGCCGGATTCAGCCATCACACGACGCAGGGAAAACAGGTCCTCCCTGGTAGTTTTATTCTTTGCATTAACGGCAATGGTAAGCTTAGCGATCTCAAGCGGAGACAGTGTAAAGAAATCACTGTGCAGCAGTAAAAACAAAATATCATCACCGCTGTAAGGAATGTATCTTTCTCTTTCTATCCATTGTAATATTAACAGCAGGTTTTGAATAAAAGGTAATTCCAGTATATCAATCTTCTTCTTCGCGTTTACCGGTATATTTTTACCTTCAAGCATTGAGCTGATTGTTTCCACCTGCGCATGATTGCGATAAATTACCGCTATTTCTTTACCGCTTACCCCCTGCTGTAAAAGCTTTTCTATTTGCATGGTAACGTCAATTGCTTCCTGCCCGGTATTGGCATATTCAGCAATAACGGGTTCTGCAGCAATGTCTTTTATTGTTGGATTAGACGCCACCAGCGGTTGATCATTTTCCTGGTCACCGGCACGACCGGTATTGTGTGTTATAAGACCATATGCCGCATTTAATATGGGAGTGGCAGACCGGTAATTATTGATAAGTTTGATTTCTGTCAGCTTACCGGCATACCTGTCTTTAAAGGCTATAATATTTTGGATATTCGCGTCCTGGAAAGAAAAAATACCCTGATCCGGATCGCCTACCACAAAAAGATTGGGGACATCCCAATAACCGGTAAGATATTGAAGCAATAAGTTTTGAGAACGGCTTGTATCCTGGAATTCATCCACCAAAAAATACAGGAACCGTTCCTGGTAATCAAGCAACAGGTTTTTATTTTTTTCAAAAGCATCCAGTACCCACAATATCATATCGTCAAAATTATACCGGCCGGCCTCCTTCATCATTTCATTATAACGCGGGTAAAGGTTTACAGCGGCACGCAACATTTCCATCTTTTCCGTTTCCTCTTTAATGGCAGCCTCTTTTGGAGCACCTGCTTCAAAGCCTTTGTACTTTCTTTTATACCTGAACTCATCTCTATCCCCTAAACCATCTATATAATCATCTATTCTTTCATTCAAATATTCAACCGTCCATGCCTCTTTTTTCATTAAGCTGAATAACGATTTCAGCCTGTCCTTTTCATAATATATATCTCCACGAAAACGCTTCAATTTATTATCAGCGGGAATAGAATCAATCAGCTTATAAAACAAGTCAATTTCTTCCAGTTCGCCTATAGGTGAAAGATTGAGCTTACCGAAATAAGTGAGATTATCCTGTATCACTTCATTACAAAAAGAATGAAAAGTATGGATGCGAATACCATATGCAGCGCTGCCTATGATACGCAGCAGCCGGTTGCGCATTTCCACAGCGCCATTATCGGTATAGGTTAAGCAAAGTATATTATTGGGATTCGTATCTGTTTGTTTCAGGATATTTCCTATCCGCAGTGCCAATACCTGCGTTTTGCCGGTACCCGGGCCCGCATCTACCAAAACGGCGCCTTCTATAGTATCAACCGCCTGGCGCTGCTGTTCGTTGAGCCTGTTATACTCTTCGGTAAATTTTATATTGAACTTTTCTTTCAGTAAAGACATTTCCCTTAATTAAAATAGTGAAAACCTATAGCTGTTCACAGCATTTATAACCAGCACCAACCCATTATAACCGGTTTGTAGTATTGTATGGTAAGTTACACTATAATACTTTTACGGCGCAGAAACCTGTATGTAAAAGCCCCGGCCGTTGAAACCATTGGAACAGCACAGTTAACCTGTATAGCAGGCTCTTTATATACCTGCAGTTTTTGTTTCCTCAGCGCAGATTGGTTCTAAAAAAAGCCGCAACATAGATTGGTGTGCGGCTTCTTTTTGAATATCCTGTTCCTTAGCCGGGCATGCGGGTAATGTATTTTTCTATCTGTTTTATCTGGTCTACCACCTGGGGGGTAGTTGGCTTCTGTTCCTTAGCCCTGCGGAAATAATCTTTTGCCGCTCTGAACTCGCGTTTATTAATGAATATCTGGCACATTTGGAGGTAAGCGGCAGCGGTATTCTCTTTATCGGGTAATCCCGCGCGGATGGCTTTACGTATGTATTCTTCCGCCTGCCTTAAATTACTTTTTTGCATGGCAATAGTACCTAACTGAAAATAGGCGGCGCCTTCTGTTTCCTTCATAGGCATACCCAGGCTCAGGCTTTTCTTCATCATTGTTTCCGCACCGTCAAAATCCTGCTTAAACATAGCCAGGTTCGACTTCAGAAAATAATATACACTGCGCACCGGCTTTATCAGCAACCCCGGAAAGCGAATGGAATCCAGCACTTTTTGCGCACCTTCAATATCCCCCTCTTCCATATAACCCTGTATTAACCGCATGGGGCCCAGTAAAAAATGACTTACTATAGCTATTAACGCTACCAGGTACAAGGCAAACGCGGGCCAAAACCCCGAATAGATATTAACCGCTATTGCCAGCGCCAGGGCCAAAAAACCCAGTGGTAACCTGTATTTTATAAGGAACAGATAAAACTTCATATGCCGTTTTTAGGGCTGCAAAGATAGGAAAACCCCGCTGTAAAGTAAGGTATAAAGTTGGGGGAGGGCGAGTAATAAATGTCTTGTCCTGACAGTTAATTGCGGATAGCCGAAAGCTGAAGGCTGATAGCTATATATTATTCTTTCGCATCATTGATCTCCAGCCAGTACCCGTCGGGATCCTGCAGCCATATCTGCTTTACGCCATCCACCCGGTTGGTAATGCTCATTTTTTTACCGTTTACATCTTCCCATGGAATAGCATGTTTTTTTAATGTTTCGGTAAACACCTGTACCGAAGGCACTGTAAAACAGGTATGATTGTTTTTATAATACTCTTTTTTTGTAGCGGCGCCTTCAATAATATGCATGGTGCTGCCGGGTCCAATGCGCAGCCATATATGCTTACCATCATGAAAAGGCTCGGGAACACTGTCGAGACCGATAATATTCATGTAGAAATCGCCTGATTTTTTTACATCCATTACATATATAGCAACATGATTAATGCGGGCTTTGGGCGCCTGGGCAAAAGTTGTGCTGCTGAACGCGATCAAAAAAATCAATAAAAGCCGTGTTCCTGTATTCATTATTATATTTTAAGGCGATGAAAGTACTGAAATTAGAAATTGAAAATCTGAAGAAACCATTATTTTTGCACCCCGTTATTATATTAAGCTGGTCCCGTAGTTCAATGGATAGAATAGAAGTTTCCTAAACTTTAGATGCAAGTTCGATTCTTGCCGGGACTACCAGTTTTTCCCAGATGGGAAAATCTCACAGAAAATTAAACGGCAATTTCGATTGTCGTTTTTTTTATTCCTCTAAAATTAAAATTGATTGATGACAGGTAATTTTTACTTTTTGAACAACATGATTATCTGACTAACCTGTTGCTGATCGTTCCGTGATAGCTTTATTGATTATATGTTCAACGACCTCTGTCAAATTTGAATTTTGAACCAGGGCTTCAAATTTTTTCTTTCCTAACTCCACAAACAACTTCCCTAAAAACTCATCTGCGAAACTGCTGGCAACAACGTTTATATCCTGCCAATCTATACGAATAGGATAATTGGGTTTTGCAATTAATAAATTTATCACTTTGATGCGGAGTGCTCTTCCTGCCGCTCTCGTGCCTGCGCCTTCTACCTGTTCAGCCATTTTTATATAAAGTGTATCCTCATCCTGTTTTTGATACTTAACGTCAACAATTGAATAGGGTTCATAAGGAACAGGGCCAAACGACAAGGCTTCTACCATTGAGAAATCGTGACTCATTACTATTTGTCCGCTAATGCACGTACCCTCGAATTCCCGGATTCCTGCAAAAGTTGTAGGTGTCTGTTTATCCTGTTGTAATAACAGTCGGCCGGAACCTGTCAATATATTCAGCGAACCGCCGGTCATGACGGTTATCCGGGAAGTGCCTGCAAGACCATTTCCCTGACCGGCATCTTTGTTACGTGTCACGCCTGCTTTTATGGCTTCCTTAATGGCGTCTAAATCATTGCTCAGCTCAGGGAACCCTTCCCTTAAAGACCGTAAAATTCCTTTGCCAGCGTCTGCTACCGTGAAAGCTACCAGGTCATTTTGGGGGTATGCGATTACCTGAAGGAATCCCCCTGTTTTTGATTCGGCATGATTTATTACATTATCGCAGATCTCAGTGATAGACCACTCCAGGGCAGCCAGAACATCGCCGGGCATTTGAATATGTCCCATAATGATTTCCATGAAGTGGTTAATGATTGGTGGAATTTCTTCAAAGCTGCCAAAATGCTGAACAAAGTGTTTGTTATTATGGCGGTAGTGATCCCTTAGCGTTGGGTCAAGCAAATGTGCCCAACTGGTGGTAAAGAAAAAACGAAGTGCATCTGATTGCTTTGGTAGTTTGATGACGATAGCTGTTCCCTGTCTTCGTAATTCCGTTACTATGGCAATAATACCTAACATGCCATTAGCAAATGCTTTCCGGACACTACTGAAATCAAAAATAACAGCGTTTTCGGGCTTTCTTGACTGCCAGGTTTTTACTGCCGCGGCAAAATCAGGCAACAAACCAGCGGAAACTCTGTCTGGGAAAACAATACTGTTAGTATAACTACTGTATTTTACAATTAGCTTACGATCAACCATTTACGTCAGTCTTAACTTTAATTTGCAAGTTTCCTAACAGGATTGAGGATTTTTAGTAATTTTACACTACCTACAAAAGAGGATTAAAAATAGATCCCGCCTGAAATCGAAAAATTTCAGTGAATAAATATCGTTGAACATACCTACTCACGTAGGTATGTTTTTTTTAGGTATTTTGTTTAGATTCTTTACCATTCAATACCACCACAATTATAAGAAGCAAATATACTTCACAATTTCTGGCGAGGTGTCCTTTGTTATTATACCGCCAACGGATATACTATCCTTATAAACTATAAAGAACTAAAGCTAAATAGTAAGATTTAGTTAAATTTGAACTGCCACTGAGAAATGGTTAACAGGCGTTGACCAAAAAAAATCAAAATCTTGTCGTTATGGATACTCCATTAAACAGTACACAATTGGAGATCTTAAACCTTTTTGCAGCTAACCAGAGTGAAGAGGATCTGAAAGAAATAAAATCTTTACTTATTGCCTATTTAAGCGATAAAGTGGTACGTGAAGCCGACAAAGCTGCAGATAATAAAAACTACACAGTTGAAACATTTGAGCGTTGGAAGCAGGAACATTTCCGCAAATCTGCATAAGCAATGACTGTTGTACTTGATTGTAATATCCTTGTAATGCCTTTGCTTTCTATTGACGAGTTTGTTAAATTGCTTTCTTCTGAATATGTTACTGGAAGCTAAGCCCCCAGCAATACTTTTAATATTTTAGTTGCAAAACTAATTTATAAGTGAATAGCTTTGCATTAGAAATACGGGATGATAAAGGTGCTAAATGCACTTTTTATACAGTGCGAAGGGATGAGGCCAACAGTAATGAAACTGATAAGTTCTTTGCTAAATATAATGCTGTTCCTGAGCTGAAAAGCGAAGTTCAGAAGCTGTTAAGTTTTGTGCTGGATAGCACAGGCGACGATCACGGAGCAATAGATATCTTGTTGAACAGGTTTGAACAGGAAAAGGAAATTTATGAGAAGCAAAGTTGCAAAAAGAATACAAAGCGAAACGCCCGAGGAAGCAGAAAGTCTAAAAACGAATAACTGATCTGACAGCACTGAGCAGCTATTGAAATTTGCAGCTATTCCGTTCTCTTCAAAGGATTCATCAATCCACACCCACCCTTACATTTTTCCTTTCATCATTTTATTCCAGTACAGCCACGGCAGTCCATATTTTTTGAGAAGCCACATACGGTAGTGTTCTTTGGTAGTATCCATGAATTTGCTGAGCAGGGGATCGCTGTCGCGCACATTCCCATACTTAAATTCTGCCAGCAGCATTTTACCATACCCCGTTACCAAAGGACATGAAGAATATCCATCATATTGCTTAGTACCGGGGTGATGGTTGATCGCTGCCAGGAGCTGGTCTACCACCACAGGCGCCTGCTTGCGAATGGCAGCGCCGGTTTTGGCTGTAGGCAGGGCGGCAACATCACCCAGCGCATATACATTACCGTATACCCTGTGCTGCAATGTATAATGATCTACCTCGATCCACCCTTTATTAGCTCCTTCCTTCGCACACAATGGGGAGGACTGTATGAACGCCGGGGCGGCCTGCGGCGGAGCCAGGTGCAGCATGTCATAAGGCATAGCTACCAATCCGTCATCACCCATTGTTTCGCCTGTTGCCTGTTCGGCCTGCCAGGGCTGATCTTTTTTATACTGGTAATAAATTATTCTCTTTTGCGCATCTATTTTTACAGGAGCATAAAACAGCTTCAGTATTGCCTGTTTCCGTTCTATTACTTTATGGAGCGTGTCTGCAAATTCTTTCGTACCAAATAGTACGGTGCCGGGAGTAGCAAATATTACATTCGTCTTGTCTCTTACATTGTTTTTCCTGAAGTAATCATCTGCCAGGTACATTATTTTTTGAGGAGCACCCCCGCATTTAATAGGTGTAACGGGCTGTGTAAACACCGCATTGCCTCCTTTGAACGATTGCAGCACTCTCCATGTTTTGTCAGGATCGGTATAGTTGCTGCATACAATATCTGTTTCCATAGCCTCCTTCAGCCCGGGCAAAGCTTCTATATCCATCACCAGGCCCGGACATACTACCAGGTAATCATAAGTATATATGCCCGAACCGGCCGTTGCAACGCTGTTTTGGTCCGGACTGATCTCTGTAGCTTTATCCTGTATCCACTCCACGCCCGGTGGGATCAGGGAAGATTCATCCCTCCTGGTTTTGGCATAATCGAATGTTCCGGCGCCTACTAAGGTCCAGGCGGGTTGATACCAGTGATCTTTGGATGGCTCAATAATGCCAATGGAAATATTGGCCTGCTTTCTTTTTAATTGAGCGGCAACCATAATTCCGGCTGTACCGCCACCAATAATTAGCACCTGAAAATGAACACTCATACGGCATTGATTTATGCCACAAAGTTGCAGTTACCCGTCACAATTAAATGTGACCTTGATCACATGAAATGAATATTCCTATCCTGCCTTGCTTTCGTTGTTCTTTACTTTTTTATTGCTGCTAAACAGTGAAAACAGCAGCCCGCCCAGCAAGGCACCGTATAAGGTACTGTTGACCGGCCGGGAAGTGATGGCACAGGTTCCCGAATGGCAACCAATGAAATGGTAATACAGGTAACCGCCCGCGGCTCCCAGTATTACACCTGCTATTACCAGTAGTATATTCTTTTTCATGAAGTAGTTTTTATATTTCTTTTAATATCAATCATCATGTTCAGGAATATGTTGTGCTCCCTCCGGATAAAGGAATCGCCGGGCAGCAGCCGGCTTATGTAAATGTATCCGAGCTCTACATGATAGCGCCTGCCGAATTGTTTATTAACAGATGCCGAAAGGCGGCTATGATCAAATACGTGATCTGGTGCAGTACCTGTTATATTCAGCAATTCCTCACCCTGCCATACCAGTTTATACTGTTTCCCCATATCATAGTGTATATCTACCCGGGCCCTACCCCGCACAATATCTCCTGTGCTGCTAAAGTTCCTGTATTCTGCCATAATACGGCCGCCAATGCCAAGCTTTTTGGTTAGTGACTGCTTAAAGCTGATACCCAGGGTTGAACGATATTCAGACAGTGGCTTTTTGCCGGCATCCTCTTTATTTTTTATTGCACTATGCAAAGAGTAATATGCTATAGGAGATGCATCTATCCTTATATGTTGGTTAAAAGAATAATATACCCACGGGCGCATGGAACTCAACAGTTCAGTATGAAAAGGATTTTCATTGTTATAGCCCTGCTGCCGCCGATGCTGCCATTCGATATCTGCCATCATTTTTTCGGAAAAATGATACCTGCCGGTTACACGAAACCATGTGTTTCTATATGCCTGGGCATTCAACCGCACAGGTGTGCATAGACCTAACAATACAACAACCGCAATGCTCCATCGGCTTCTCATTCACCTGTATTTTACCTTTGAACTTTTTTGTACAACACGCCTCTTTATTCAGACAAGTCCCCCACAGCAGTTATCTTCCATAAACCCCTTAACATGCCAACAGTATAGTTGAAAGCATTGTCGTCAGGATATCTTTCATTCAGCGCCTGCATGGTGAGAGCGTCTATGTTTTTGCCCGGTTCCCCGTGACATTGCAGGCATGTGGGCATACCTATAAAAATCGGTTTGTAATAAACCAATGTTCCCTTTTCTCCTGTTTCTGTAATACCGGCGGGTATAGAATCTTTTTGCAGAACCGCCTGTTCAAAACGCTGCCATACCGCGGAATCCATTGCCGTTTTTAAACCGTTGGCTGCATTGCGGGGTTTATTGGTAATACGGGTTATAACAAGGTCATGCGCTTTAGACACCGAATCGGTTAATATCATGGCTTTTTGACTGCAAAACGCAACCGCATACACGGTTCCTCCTTCCTGTATAGCCCCCGACACTTCTTTTAACAGCGTTTGCTGGGCAATGGCCGACAGTTTACCGGCCTTTTCAGTGAACTGTTGCACATCTTCCTCCTGCCGCACGGATGTAACAGGAGCATTACAGCTTATTATTACCGGCAACAGCAGCAGTATGAAATGTGGAAGGTATTTCTGCATACAACAAATATTAGTGAGGTAATTTCTCTCTTAGATTACCGTATACCCATGTGCCGGCAATAGCGCTTAACAACACTACAATCACTACTGTTGCTCCTGTACCTATCTGCGCAAACAAAGGTCCCGGGCAGGCGCCTGTTAATCCCCATCCTGATCCAAAAAGCAAGCCTCCGTAGATCTGTCCTTTATTGAATTTTTTAGCACTAAAAACGATCGGCTCGCCATAGATCGTTTTAATATTGAACTTTTTGATAGCCCATACCGAAACAATGCCTACCACTACTGCCGAACCTATAATACCATACATGTGAAAGGACTGTAGCCGGAACATTTCCTGTATACGAAACCAACTGATCACTTCTGCTTTTACAAATACAATTCCGAATAATACGCCCACTACAAGATATTTAATATTGTGATACCACCGGTGCTCCAGCCCCGACTCGTTTACACAAACGCTGTCGAGAGAACGTATTTCGCGATCCGTACTTTGTTCCATTGTTCCGATCTTGCTGTTTGTTACCACGCTTAATATATTTATGATAGTATAAAGGGTAATATCAAATTTGCCATAATGAATCCGCCGGTCATAAAGCAAAGGGTTGCGAGCAACGACGGCCATTGCAATGTACTGAGCCCCATTATGGCATGCCCGCTAGTGCAACCGCCGGCATAACGCGAACCAAAGCCCACAAGGAAGCCACCCCCTATCAGCATAATGACCCCTTTAACCGATAGTAGGTTTTCCCAGCTATACAATTGCACAGGCACCATATTGCTGTAATCGTTAATGCCATACCCTTGCAGCTCTTTTACCAACCGCGGATCAACCACAACGGGGCCGGGATCGCTCAATAGCCATGCTGTAATTACTCCTCCCAGGAAAATACCCGCTACAAAGAACAGGTTCCATATTTCCTTTTTATAATCGTATTTAAAAAAAGGAATATTGGCGGGAAAGCATGCGGCGCAAGCATGACGCAGGTTAGCCGAAATGCCAAAGTGCTTATTCCCTAAAATAAGCAATGCGGGAACAGTAAGCCCTATCAGGGGACCTGCGATATACCAGGGCCAGGGACGCGCTAAAAATTCAGTCATCCCGCTTACTGTATTTGTTTGTTTAAAGAACTCCAGGCGCCCCCGTTAAACACCACCAGTCCCTGCCCCGATAAAATATTCTTTGCCATCCCGCTCCTGACACCACTTCTGCAGCAGGTTATCATTTTTTTGTTTTTACTTTTAAGGTTTGCAACATGCTGCCGTATTTCATCAAGGGGAATATTAATGCTTCCTGCTATATGCCCGGCTGCAAATTCGCCGCGCGACCGTACATCTACAATAAGTGCCCCTTCTTTCACCAACAATTTAAAATCTTCCGAACTTCTTTTTCCAAATAATGCTGATAGAATGCCCATGAATTATTTATTTATCTTTTGCAAAGATGATACAGGCAAAGAATACCGGGAGTGACTTATATCACACCCTATATACAGGTTTTTAAAAACTAATTATTTTAGTAATTTTGTGTGATGTTATATATCGCCGATCTCCATACGCATTCTCACTACGCTGCCGCTACCAGTAAATTCCTATGCCTGGAAACCATGTATCAGTGGGCGGTAATAAAAGGAATTGATGTGGTGAGCACCGGTGATTTCACCCATCCCGCATGGATACGCGAGTTGGAGGAGAAGCTGAAACCCGCCGGTAACGGGTTTTACACCTTAAAGCATATACCTGAATTAAAGGAACTACCGGGAGCCACTCCTGCCGGCAGAACGGTTTACTTTTGCTTGTCTACGGAAGTGAGTTGCGAATACATTATCAAAGGCAAGCAATACAAAAATCACCACCTCATCTACGCGCCTGATTTTGAAACCGCAGGTCTTGTTAATAAAGCGTTGAGCAGGTATGGCGATCTGTCGCTGGATGGGAGACCTACACTCCATTTGCAGGCGCATGAATTACTGAAGATCGTATTGGAAGTTTCACCTAACGTGCATTTTATCCCGGCACATATATGGACGCCCTGGTATTCAGCACTGGGCGGTATGAACGGGCACAACTCCCTGCAGGATTGCTTTAAGGATGTTACCGGTGAATTATTTGCGGTAGAAACCAGCCTGTCTGCCGATCCGCGTATGTGCCGCAGGTATGCGGAGCTGGATCATCTTACACTGATCTCTAATTCCGATGCGCATTCTGCGTTTAAGCTCGGGCGTGAGGTAAATCTTTTGAATGCCGGGCTGGGTTATGATGCCATGTTCCATGCTATTAAAACAAAGCAGGGTTTTTCCGGCACCTGGGAGTATTACCCGCAGCGTGGCAAATACTATAATGACGGGCACAGGAACTGTAAAATTTCAGTAAGTCCAAAAGAAGCAACAACCGGCATTTGTCCCACGTGCGGCAGGCCCTTAACCATAGGTGTAGCCCACAGGGTAGAGCAGCTTTCCAACCGCGGGGAACAGGAGACAGAGAACAGCTTTCAACCTTTTCAATATATATTGCCGTTACCGGAAATATTCGCGGAGATCATGGGCTTTAGTGAAACAAGCAAAGCGGTTGAAAAGAAATATACGCAGGCAATATCCTATTTCGGAAATGAATTCGATTTATTGGTGCATACACCTGTTGAAGATATCCGCCGCTTTCATCCTACGCTGGCAATCGCCATAGAACGGCTTCGTAAAGATGAAAAACATTTTACACCGGGATATGACGGCGAGCATGGCAGGATCTATTTTTTTAATGAGGGCGAGCTGAAAAGAAAGCCGGAGCAGGCAACGCTGTTTTGATGCCGGTCGCACATCTGCCAAATGTAATGTTGTGCGTTCGTACGTTTTATCAGCACTCACTAATTTTTATTTTTTCAACAACTCCTCTAAGAAATTTTTTCCATTTTCATTGTCCGGATTTAGTTTAACAGATTTACGATACATAAAAATAGCTTCATTTTTCTTTCCTGTTTTTGCCAATGCCTCGCCATAGCTATCATAACTATTAAAGCTATTGGGAAATAATAAGATGTTTTGTTTCAAGACTTCTAAAGCAAGTTCACTATGTCCGTTGAATGTCGCCGCATAAAGAAGCTGCAAGCCTAAATCATTCATATCATCTTCACTTAGATAATAATGAGAAGTATCGTCTTTCAATTCCTGAAATTTGATAAAGGCGATGTCAACTCCTTTCTCAACTAAAGTACTACCGTAAATTTTCGTCAACGATTGTTTTGAAATAGATACAGGCTTGTTGCTAAGAATATTCATTGCATTTAAACCATTTTGATGAAGGCTTCTGTTAAATGTGTTATCAAAGAGAATAACCGTTTGTTTTTTGTCAATGTTTCGCACTAAAATGCTCAACGCACCCGGAACACCCCCTGTATGCCCGACAATTTTTCCTTTTGAACTGTCTGATGCAATAAACCAGCCTAAGCCATAAGATGCTTTTTCTCCTCCAAAAACCGTTTGTGTTAGTTGTCCATTATTTAATTTGTTAGGTGCGAATGCTTCATTCAACGATGCTTGTTTAATTAATTTTCCTGTGTAAAGCGCCTGATCAAATTTTAACATATCGGCGGTAGTTGATATAATATTGCCATTACCAACGAAGCCACTTAAACTCAACATTCTTACCCTGTATCTTTTTACACTATCAACGTTTTCTAATTCGGTAGAAAAAAGAAAAGGGTAATCATAATCAACAACGCGATTTTTGTTTCCCATTTGTGTAATGTCATTTTGAAAATAGGTACTTGTCATTTTTGCAGGACTAAAGATGTTTTTTTGTAAATATTCTTGAAAAGTAAGACCGGAAACTTTTTCTACAAGTAATGCTAATAAAATGTAATTAGCATTGGTGTACTGATATTTGTCATTTGGCTTAAAGGCTAAAGGCTGGTTTATTTTTTTTAAGGTGGGCAAAAAGTCCTTATTTGTAAAAACTTTATTTGGATTTTCTTTTACCTGTTGCCTGAAAATTTCTATTTCGGGTAAGCCGGATGTATGGGTAAGCAAATGCCGGATAGTAATTTCAGGATAGGGGAAATCCGGGAAATATTTAGCTACAAAGTCATCTAATCTTAATTTTCCCTTTTCCTTAAGTTGTAAAATGGCGGTTGATGTAAATATTTTTGAAACCGAAGCCAGAGAAAAACCTGAATATTCATTATTAGGCATCCTGGTTTTAAAATTTGAATACCCAAATGACTTTTGATAAACAGGTTGTCCGTTTTCCGCAACAAGAACATTCCCGTTTATCTGCCCATAAGCATAAAGCGAATTAAAGAAACTGTCTAATTTTGGGGTATTGGTTTGGGCATATGCTATTGTGCCAATAGGTAAAAAAAGGAACAGAAATATCAGTTTCATATTAAAACTTATTTAAGATATTAATTTGAGCTCCAAAACTACCTACTACTTAGAGTCTTATTTCTATAGAAAACCTTTTGTTTAGCTATAGATATCTCAAAAGCTTTCCTTATTCAGTAGTTTCGCTAAAAATTGCCATGGAGCGTATTTTTTTTGTCTTAAATAATTGTTTTTTGGTTGATGGTTCGGTCAACCTCCTCACTAATCTTGAAACTGGATTGCAGACTAAGCTGGAACCCAGGTTAATAGAAATATTAGACATTCTTGTAAAAAATGAAGGAAAACTGGTTAGCAGAGAAATGCTCATTTCGAAAATATGGAACAATTATGGAGGTGCAGATGATGGTCTAAATCAAGGAATTTCAATTCTGCGAAAAGCACTTGCCGACACCAATAAACAAATAATTGAAACCGTTCCAAAGAAAGGTTATATACTTCACGGTACCGTTACCAATGATCTAAATGTTGAAGAAGAGAGGCCTCAAAGTGAAAAAACCACAAAAAAGCAACCGGTTTTTTTAGCAATATTTTTAGGGGGAGCATTTATTTTGATATTCCTGTTTCTGTTTAATTTAGGAAAAAACAAAATCTCCGATAGATTAGAAAAGCAACCAGATTTTCTTTTAAAATCAGGTTCTACAGCATCAAAAAACTGGCATGGGAAAAATTACAAACTTGCATTTGGCAAAGACGAAAAAATTATTCTTTTTGAGAACAACGTTCAAATAGCAGACAGTAATCTTATAAACTATGAAATAGTTATTCAAGAACTTAAAGACAAACTTACTAGTGAACAAGATGCAAATAGATAATGGTGTGATTATTTAAGATCATCCCCAAAATATGGAAGTTGTTACACTATAATGTTATATTAATGTTGCATTGTTTTGTAATAAAGGGTATACTCCTATAAGCTGCCCGCCGTTCAAATGTTTTATAAGCTGGTCATCCGTAAGCGGTAAATATTTTTTGTCAGTGTATGATTGAAAAGTACCGCCTTTCATTTTATGAGCCTTGTATCGGTAGGGGTCATACAAATAAGCAGGCATATACCCGCTCTTTCCTTCCCCGCCCGGAGAACCGGCGGGTATTTCCCAACGAGTCGCAAATACGTCTTCGCGACCTTTGAAAAGGGAGCGGAATAGCTGTATTTTTCTATCTATGCCTGGCTCTGACAAATCAGGAGTTTTTAGTCGTTCTGCTCTTTACTCAGTTTTGAAAGCATATAATCGGTCAGGAAATATCCCCCTGTTTTCTTACTGCCCCTGTACTCTACCAATGGCCGGATCTTCTCCAGATCCCGCTTCGCAGTTCGCTCAGAAACTGCCAGTTTTTCGATCAATTCATTGACTTTCATTCCCGGCTTTTCAAGTAGCAGTTTTACAGCCTTACTCAGCCTCTCTTTTACAGTATCACTTACAGTATCATTTATCGTATCATTTATCGTGTCACTTATCGTGCCATTTATCGTGCCATTTATCGTGCCATTTATCGCCATGCCTTTCCCATCAGGCAAAGGAATAATGGTTTTAAAAGTCCCTCCTTCTATAAATACTGCCTTGCCTTTGCCCGCATATTCTTTCATTAATCGGCTGGTGGTCAATATGCCGGAACCCAATTCCTCTGCCCGCCCCAGTTGAATAAAGAATTTTGCGATCAATGGGTTTTTAGGGAAAGGAACAAAATTAGCAGGGTCAATCGGCCCTTCGCCATGTGGGTTATTGGCATTTTCTGTCTCCACCCGGTCGGCATAAATAACAAAAGTGCCGGGCGCCGCATTGGTGTATTCCCGGTGAATGATGAGGTTGGCAGCAATTTCCCGGAATATGGTGTTACGAAGGCTTATTCGCTGATCGCCTTTCAGGTAAAATTTATCCGGCAGATGGCGGCTCACAAAATCCATCAACAGCTCATAGGCTTCCACAAGATTGGTCCGGATATATAGCCTGTCATCGTAGCGCTCAACATTGTTTATTCTTACCAGCGCATCTATCTTATAATGGGGTACGATCTGCTGAATAACTTTATCCTTACCCAGCAGTAAAGCAGCAGCCAGCGTAAACCCTTCCTGGCCATTCAGATAGTCCTTTTTCCAAAGCCCGGAAATTTCCATCATCTGCAGGTCATCCAATGCAAGCCAGGGATGAGCCGGGTTATTGCTGCGGATAAGGTTGCGGACTTTAGGAAAGAGTTCCTGCTTAAAGTCCTCCATTCGCAAAGCAGGATAAATAAGACCTTCCGTATAATGATTGCGCTTACGGTTGGCCATTTCCGCGATCCGGTGAGGTTGCTCTACTTTAAAATCGCCGTCATTACTGCGATCGTAAATGATCTTCCCGGTTTTATGCACCTGCGAACTTGCCGGCGCCTGGATATGAATGATCTTCCGGCTATTGATATCATATACCTGCGGGAAAAGAATAAACGGCGGATCGAGCTTTTGCGGGTTATTGGAAAGATTGACCAGATCGGTTATCATTTTCGCGACTGCATTCTCATCAACTCCCGAAACCTTTCCATTGTCATCAACACCTAAAAGAATATCGCCACCATCACGGTTAAGCATGGCGCAGATAGTTTCAAAAAGATTGCCCGGCAAAGCAGTGGCAGCCTCCTTAAATTCAAGGTGGATATTCTCTTTTTGCTTTAGTAAACGTTTAATTCGTTCCGGGTTCATCAATTCAAATGATCAATTTAGGATTTTTATCTCTTATAGCCCGGGGGTCTGTAATATTTGAATACTCCAATATAAAATCCCGGCTTATGTCCATAGCAAGGTTAAAATCTTATCAATGATTGACCGGAAAATAAAGTTGAAAACGCTATTCTGAATCTACCCGCCAAACAAAAACAATACCTTTTACAACAAATGTTTATATAAAGCTACGCTACATAAATATGCAAATCTAAAATCTATTTTGAATTTTGCTTAGTTGTAAAATCTGTTTTATTATCGCACTGCGGGGGGAGCCGAAATTGATTTTGTATTACAACTCAACCACCAGGTAATAGCTATAGAATGTAAAGCATCCTATTCGCCAGCACTCTCCAAAGGCAACCATATTGCCATTAGCGACATTGCACCCAAACACAGTTTTGTAGTAACACCTTCGCA
The DNA here is from genome assembly GCA_019638595.1 of Chitinophagaceae bacterium. Classification (GTDB taxonomy): domain Bacteria; phylum Bacteroidota; class Bacteroidia; order Chitinophagales; family Chitinophagaceae; genus Agriterribacter. The sequence goes on along the minus strand of JAHBTJ010000002.1, from coordinate 72,887 downwards.
CGATGACTGGACAATGAGTAAGGGTATTGATGTGGTATCACTTACCGGTTTAATGAAAGGCATGAAAGATATTATTTAAGCCCCAACGTTATTAACTGTTCTTATGGTTGTCCCTTTATTTTCTTTACTGCCGGAAATGCTATGGGTAGCTGTTTTTTACGGTATTTAGATTGACTTTTTGCATATGCCAATTTTTCAACCTTAAAAGTGTATAATATTCAATAATATCATATTTTTCAACCTTAAAGTTGTTTTTTAGGAAATTATTTATATTTGCGTTACCCAATGGCTAATCAAGATGAGATACACGTTTTTTTACAGGGTTTTCATGTTAAAATGAACATTTGGGGGATTGTTGTTAGAGATGACCGGGGTAAAATGCTCAAACACTTCTTGACCTTGAGATTACTAAGGATTTCAGAAATAAGGTATTGAAAAGCCTGGTAGTTGAAGATTACGCTGAAGGGCCATTGCCAGAAAAGCTGTATGGCGGGGCTGATATGTGGGTGTTTGGAAAGCAGGTAAAGGGAAAAGAGATTTATATTAAAATAACGATGGGAATAGCAGGGGCTCAGGTAATATGTATTTCATTTCATATTGCAGAGCATCCGATAAATTATCCCTGCAGGTAGAAAGGCAATGATTTCGGACTTGATGCTTAATTAGAGTAGTTAAGTATTTCTTGAATCATTCTTTAAATTGTAAAATAATGAAAAGTCCATTTACAGGGGGCGAAGCTACACTCCAAAAAGAAATGCGAACAATGGATTTCCGCAAGGAAACATTCCAGGTTATGTTCCAGTATTATTTGTGCAAGGACACTGGTGAGCAGTTTACAGATGATGAATTGGATGAGGTAAATACCAACCAGGTTTATAATCAATATCGTGCAAAATATGGTATTCCATTCCCTGACGAAATAATAGCAATAAGGGAACAATATGGACTACCTGCTAATAAAATGGCAGAGATTTTAGGACTTGGAGTAAATGTATATCGTAATTATGAAGCTGGCGAAGTTCCCAGTGTTTCTAATGGAAGACTCATTCAAATGGTGAAAGACCCAAAAGAATTCAGGCAATTGATTGATTACAGTAAAAATGAATTTAGTACTGAAGAACTGGAGAAGATAAACAGGAAAATTAATCATGCTTTGCTTGGGTGGGATGATTTTGAGCATTTGTATGAGACGTTAATGCTTGGAGAGAAAAGGCCAAGCCTTTTAAATGGTTACAAAGTTCCGAGTATCAAAAAGGTAAATAATATGGTTTTATACTTTGCCGAAAAAGTAAAGCCTTTTAAAACCAAATTGAATAAGCTTTTATTTTATGCAGATTTTCTGCATTTCAAAAAAACCTGTTTTTCAATAAGCGGGTTAACTTACCAGGCAATACAAAAGGGACCTGTGCCAAAGAATTATGATTGGCTATTTGATAACACCATGGAAAAGAAGTTAGTCAAAATATTGCTGCATGATTATGGCAATTATATGGGAGAGCAATTTGTATCGGCAGAAGGAAGTGTATTTGATGAAGAATTATTTACAGCATCCGAGCTGGAGGTCATGCAAATAGTTGCAGATGCTTTTAAAAATGATACTGTAAACGGGATAGTGAATAAAAGTCATGAAGAAGATGCATGGGCTGATAATATTGATTGCTTCAATACAATCAGCTATGATTATGGATTTGGATTAAAGTATCCGGCAAACGGCAATTGAAATCAAAGAAAAGGATTCACAATATAGACCGCCAAAGTAAATCTAACAGCATAGAACTTATCCAAAAGAAGAAGCAGAGCGATTGGGGAAAGAGGCGGGGAAGAAATGAGGATTACAACCGGTTATCGTATTTTGCTTTCTGCATAATCAAGGTATATGGAAACAGATACGTTCCGGTTCTTTAATTTCCTTTTCTAATACAAAGCCTTTGATAATAAACTTCCTTAGTGTTTTGGTAGCCCAGATACGGAACTGCGTTGCCTGATCACTGTTTACCCGTAGCCTACGACAATAATGGCATCCAAATTGTAAAAGTCCACATTCAGCTTTACCATGCGGCTGCCTTCCTGCTAAACTATTTGTTGATGCCAGGCACTTCCACACCAAACAATTCAGCCATCCTTTTTTGAGTAAGCCAAAAGATTTTGTCATTAAAGATCACTTCTCCGCGTCTGCCCGCGCTTAGCCTTGTGTGTTAGCAGGCGACTCTGCGGCAGGCGGAAAATCAAAGGCTATAATTAAAACTCCTGCCATCCAAAGATGATGTAGATTTGACGAAACAGAGACGATAATAACGCCTCGCAGCGTCCGGCTCATGCACAAAGGATTGGCGTTGAGACGCTGCGGTGAACCTAATGGCATTTTAAAGGCCTGTTGTAATCAACCCTATGCCATTATTTTTCTGTTACATTGCCACTTGCTGTTGTAGAAAAATTATACGTTTGAGATGTTACAGGAATATCACAGAATGTCGCAGAAATTTTATTGTTGCTGTTTTTTACATACACATTGCCAGAATAAGAAGGCCAATTTGAACTACTGGCTACCAACCGTACGCGAACATCTCCTTGATTCCAGTCTCCTCCAAGCGGCTGAATGGAGTATAACCCATCCACGGGTTTATCAATACCTGCAAACTGCAGTTCAAGGTCGCCCGCTGAACTATTTGCAGTCATAAAATACGAATCACCTTTAGTCCCGCAGATTACACTATAGAAGCTCATTGATCCGGCGCCGGCGTCGGAAATTAGCCCCTGGTTGGTTCCGGGACTGCAAGGTGCTTCAGGAACAGTGATGATAACTGAATCAGAAATGGCTTCAACCATGCATCCACCGGTTACACCTACCCGCAGTGTATATCTTCCGGAATTATAAGGTTGTACGTTCGTAAGTATTGGATTCTGGTCTTCTGAAACGAAATTGTCAGGTCCCTCCCAATGATAAAATTCGGCAAATCCGATGCTCTCCACTTTAAGCTCAATATTTCCGCCAGCCTCCACAGATGTAGCAACAGTAATTACAGGAGGAGATGAATTGCACTCAACATCGTTTTTAGAACAACTACTGAACAATGAAATAAACAATACCATAACGGTCATACAAATAAATTGTCGTTCAAAACCTGTATATAAAACCCGATACATGTTACTGGAAGCCAACTGTTTAAAAATGGTATGTGGTATTTTTTTAATAGTAAAAAGAATATTCATATAGATTTTTATCATAAATGATAGCAATAAAGTATAAACGCATTTTTGGTTGTGCTATTTTATATGTACAGATCATCTGGTTAATATGGACGATAATAATATGGAGGATATGCTCGTTTAGTGAAATCTACCGTACTATTAACTTCAAACATCATGAAGCAGTTATTTATACTACTCCTTTCTCTTGGTTTAAAATGCTCCTATGCACAGTTGTCTGCCGGTGCTGCTTATGGCACGTTCAACAACCCGGGATCGGCCATTAAATTCAGGGGTTGGGGTCCTACTTTGATGCTGGAATATACAAACGAAGACGATGCTGAAGTGTATCTCAATTTTTCATTGTATAAAAAATCAATAAATACGCTTTCGGAACCGATATACGAGGATGACGTTGTGATCGGAAATAAAACCATTACGGAAACCTATAATTATAAATACCTCCAGTTGGGTTTTAAGAGAGCCCTGGTCGGCGATTTTTCTGACACCAGGATCAACTGGTTTGCAGGTGGTGGCGGAGCGCTTGGTTTTGTAAACAGCAAAGACAAATATGAAACTTCGGGCAATGAAGTCTCCACTGTAAAATATAATTATCTTATTTACGGCTTCAATTTTATTACGGGTGTGCAATGGCGCATACAACCGGTTGTAATTGAATTGAAAGGTAACCTGGATTTTTCCCTAAAGCCCATAGTGGGCAGCAATGGCGGTGGTTACATGGGCGCATATGTACTTACTTCAACCAGGCTGGGAATATTGGTACCTATTACGAAATACTAAGCATAGCATAATAGCCTCCGATAATGGCGGAGTGTTGGATCCGGTATTGGTATCTGTGGCATCATCCCTGAGTCTCACACTTCAACCGTGGCGCACGAGGTACCGAATATTAATTGTATCGTGAACTACGTTCAAAAAGCATTTTAATTCTCCGTAGAGTGAGGGTTCTCCGCAGCCTGCCCGCACTTAGTCTTGTGTATTAGCAGGCGACCCTGCGGCAGGCGGAGAATCAAAGGTTGTAATTAAAACTCCTTCCATCCAAGAATGATGTAGATTTGACGAAACAGAAACGATGATAACGACTCTCAGCGTCCAGCCCATGCACAAAAGGCTTGGCGTTGAGGCGCTGCGGTGAACCTAAGCAGCGCGCTGGAAGTTTTGTTAGTATAAACAGCACAAGCCAGGCGCTTGCGCATGAGGGGTTAGCAGAACCCTATGGCAGGCAATTACATATGGTTGCTATATGTAGATTTGACTAAACAAAAACTATCAGTATGCCGCCGCGTTCAGCTTACTCACATGACCGGGAGGAGGAACGCTGCTGAGATTCGAAAAATTGGGAGCTATGTATAAGTCAGTTTTATATCTTACCAAACAATCCAACCATTTCTCCATTAGTCAATTTTTTTTCATCTCCGGTTTGGCTGTTATACAGTGTGCATTCAAATTGCATCTTCACTTCAATATAATACGTACCTAAAACGTCATATGAATCTGTTACGCTAATTATCTTGAAAGTGCTTCCCGTTTGATCTCCTGTACCAGAATTTGTAGTCCAGAATTGTCCATCAGGATCTGTCCAGCCAATAACAATACCATTTTGCGGCCCGGATCCTTTGGGTGCATAAGTCAGGTCACCAATGGGAAAGAATGCTTTAAATTGTGCATCTGAAGCAGACAGATAATTAGACATTATACCTTTCTCTATATAAAACCCTGTTGTTCCTGCAGGAGCCTGATCTCCATCATAATCAATGGAAGCACTGAAATTTACTTCATCAGTTCCTCCCAACCCGGAACCTGGAATAAACCCATTATCATAAGTAGCATACTGCGCATAAGAAACCCCTCCAATAACAGCTTTATAATAATAATCACCGGTTGTTGTACTACTACCATCGGTAACTGTTACAGAAACACTACAGGTTGCGCTCCCTGCTTTTAGTGGTATCTGGCTAACTCCAACTGTGGTGGGTGTGCCTGAACCTGTTAGAGTGATCACTTGTATACCAGTAGTGGAAAACGCTCCCGCACCAGCAAAGGAAATACCATTGGTTGCGGTCGTGCTCATAATCCATTTACCTTTTTTGGTTACATTAACCGATACAGTAATCTTCGCAGCGCTTAGTGGTACATCTTTTTGTAATATACCCTGTGTAGTTGCGTCTGAACAATTATTACCTGAAGGCACAAACGAAAATGTAGCAAGTGAGTCAGGTGGAATAATATCGCCAGGATCAGCAGGTGTTTCGAAAGAAAGTTCTTTCTGGCAGGATGCCAATAATATTATAGCGGCAAACACGACAATCCTGTATAAGGGAATCCTCAGTTCAAATAGGGAAATCATTCTATCAACGATTTGATTATATACTTTACTAAGGGCGTAAAGATATTATTTATTGTTAAACTTACCCCGGAACTATATTATAAAGCAAAGGCGTTAACTTTTTTATCAATGGTGGGGGTTACCTCCACAAATTCAACCTGGTTTAATTCTCCGTAGAGTGAGGGCTCTTCTCAGCGCCCAGTGCACATACCAAAGCTTTGTACAATTAAGTAGCAGGCGTAACGGGAAAGCTTATAGCTTGTATAGGTTTGCTTTGCTCCCTGCCCGGCAATTAACACCTCGTTGGCTTCAACGATGTGTTCCAGAGGGTTGTGACCGCTGTTTTTGCAGGCTTCAATAGCTTTTTCAATTACACCAGAAAAATTCCTGAAATCGGTATAATCAAGTGTTTTAGCAAGTTGCCTTGCCATCCAAAATTCATTACCGTTTTCATCTGTCTGTTTAATTTGTTCAAACACAGATAATCCTTGTTATGATAAGTCTTTTTTCATTGGTTAAGTCTTTTAATTTTGTTTTATCACCTTCCTGACGCCAGGAAAATGATACATGGTTTTGGTATAATGTATTATTGTTTCAGCCAAAAAGTTTGTCATTAAAGATCACTTCTATTTTTACATCACCGGACGGGGTATTGTAAAAAATGATGTCATTATGTTGAGGACTGCTATCCATTTTGATTGTAGATTAGTAAAACTAAAATACTAAATTTTCTAGTTTGTTGATAAAAATTAAACAGCAGATCAGGCTTTTGCGGGGTCGAACAATCACTTCATCAGTATATTTTCATGGCAGCAAAGCGCATTGCAATACGAGTCATCATGTCAAAGCTCAAAGCAGTATATCACCAACCGGAACTGATCATATACAAGCGACCTACACTTCCTCAAAATAATCATTATCCAGCCGCTTAATTTCATACGTCCGTTGTACGGATACGCCCAGGTTATAGTCAATCATTAGTTGCGCAAGTTGAACACCATCAATCAGCACAATTTTTGTTTCATTTTTTGGAGCATAATTGAGCGCTTCCTTTGAAAAAGAAGATGTGGTGATAAATATACCTTTCTTTGCTCCCTGACCTGCCAATGCTCCAACAAATTTGTGGAGCTCTGGTCTGCCAACAATATTGCCCGCCTGCCAGCGCTTAGCCTGAATATAAATAATATCCAGTCCTAATTTATCTTCCTTGATCGTGCCATCTATTCCTTCATCATTTGTTTTCCCTACTGCTTTACCGGCATCCTGAATGGAACCGCCATACCCCATTTTCACTAACAATTCCACAACCAGTCGTTCAAAAGCAGCAGGACTTAATCGCCGAACAGTATCTATCAATTCCTGTGCAAGAGACTGGCGGATGTTCTGATAAGCAAAGTCAACAACTTCTTCAGGGGTTTGCTCATTGGCTTGCGTTTGGTTCGGTGACTCAGACGTTTCTTTTTTGAAGTTCTGAAACTCTACGAACTCGGGAAACCGTCTCAGTAACTGGTTATCTATTTTTGAAGGTTTTTCACGTAACACTTTTTTACCACGCTCTGTTATAACCAATACTGCTCTTTTAGGCGAATCAACCAATCCTGCTTTTTTAAGATAGGTTCTTGCCCAGCCTACACGGCTGGCGAATAACAACGAGCCGCCGCTTGGCAGGAGAATACTCATCTCATCTTCTGTCAGTTTAAATCGTTTTCCTAATGTTGGCACTATATCTTTCATGGAATGCTCTGTATCGTCTGACAATAGCTGCAGAAGCGGTAGCATAACGGTTTGGTAATCCGGTATAGGCATTTAGATATATTTTAAAGTACGATAATGTTCTATATTGTTTTTTTACCTGCACACCGCTTATACACTTGTTTTTGTATAAGTGTATAAGTAATCAGGTTTTCTAATAATGCGAGTTAGGCTTAGCCTCTTAGCTTACACACTGCTTGTACACTCGTTCGTGTACAGGCTTATTAAATCTGCTTAGTAGAGCCTGCCTGTTATTTTTTGAGCAGACATATAATAATACTTCGATAAACTTAGTTATTCTCTTCTAACTAAGCTGCTATTTCCTAAATGGCACTTTTGCACCGTCAATTGCATAAGTTTTTATTTTCCCCAACTTAGTTATACTTAGTTACAGGTTAGTAACTAAGTTCATTATCTATTCTCTTTTTACCTTCATGGCTGGTTATATATTTTTGTTTTGGGCTCTTTGGTGTATCGGGTAAAGTATATTGCAACAATTCTTTTTCTAAAAGCGGTAGTAGATGTTTTTCATAGTTCCTGGTTTGATTGCTAAAACCTATAGACTTCATTATCACTGCCCTGGTTTGTGGTTTCAGGCATAGTTTCAAAATTTGTAGTTCAGTTTTTGTTAGCCGGTCTGTTGCAGATAAAAAATCTGCGCGAGATGGAAGAATGGCCAGGAAATAAGTGTACTCATCATCCGTGTCAAATACCGGTTTGGGCGAACCATTTTGCTGCATGCTGTTATAAATAGTAGGAAAACCCGTTGCTCTCCCTTCGGTAAGCCTCAGTTCTTTTAAAAAATCGCCTACCCTGCGATTACGGTATTTCCTCGCCACAATTCTTTTTTCTTTTTTAAGAATAGCCTTCGTAACAGGAGGCAACGGGCCGGGAAAACTTAACACCTCAATTCGATCAGGAAAACAATTAATTTCAATGGGACTGTCCTGTTCATAGCTCCGGTGATAAAAAGCGTTGGCTACTACTTCCTCTACGGCAGCCAAAGGAAAATTGTACACTCTTTCCGCTTCAACCCTTGCAGATACTTTAATGACCTTTTCTTTGATAACATTGGTCTGAATGAACGACAGCGCATTCCTCAACTGCTGCTGAATAGGCCCGGTAAGTATTTTTTCGGTAAACACAGTGCCCGACTTATCCTGGTGAATAACAAGATCTGTTTTTGCACCCGGAAAATATTTATCCGGCTTGTCAGAAAAAAACAACAGCCCCACATTCAATGGCAGCAGGGCTTCAGGCGGTCCGCCGGCAATGCGCATTTGTTGAGCCAATTCACTTAAAGGCATGTGGGCGACTTCTTTTGCCAAATCACTCTTTATTTCTTCAAGAAAAGACCTTATCAACCCAAAATTTAAGCCCTCTATTTTTGAATGATGATTAGCCCGGTCATCAAAAGGAATTCGTTTTGCCATCTCAAGTAATAAAAGCTCTTCCTGCTGGTTAGCTATTACAGCGCTTGAGCCTCTCCTTACATAATACCTGTGCTGCCCTTTAGCCCCTAATGTTGACGGGACTTTATAAGGCCGGTTATCACCACCGGGAACCCATATGGCTAAAATATGTTTACCGTTAAGTACGTAGGGTTGATAAACAGGTGCATAATAAGGTTGTATTTTATAGCTTAGGTTCAAAAGTTCTTTTTGAACACCATCAAGGCTTCCCGCATGTAAACCAACAGGAGGTAATTGGGCTATACCATCATTTTCTGCTACACCAATAAAGATGTAACCACCTCCCCAATTGTTGATATCGTTTGCAAAAGCGCCAATGGCAGGTATTACATCTTCGGGGTTCCAGCCCTGCTTACATTCAATACGCTCCCATTCAACCGTTTGGCCGTTCAAGATTTGTTCGATATTTACAGGAAGGCTCATTTATCCGATAATTTTTAATTCATGTTCTCTGCTTTTTCGCCTCCCATACCAGGATATACCTGAGTATTTCCTGAAAATCTTTAATTGGCTGAGTATTGAACAGATATTCTCAAAAAGATTACCCGGCAAAGCAGTGGCAGCCTCCTTGAACTCAAGGCGGATATTTTAACAGACGTTTTATTCGTTCCTGTTATCCTACATTGTGATATCTAAATATATTACATTTATCCAATTGGACAGCCTGCCATCCGACCATTTTTCACGAATGATGAAACTGTAAGCCTATGAACACCGGTTATTCGGCCAATAGCAGAGTAGGAAACCTTTTTATCCAATAGTTCTTTTATTTTTTTCTCTTGGCCGGTAAGTTTTGTTTTGGAAGACTTTCTCCCTTTCGGACGACCCAATACAACGCCTTCCGCTTTTTTACGAGCTAATGCTTCTTTGGTACGTTGGGAAATGAGATTACGCTCTATTTCTGCAGATAAACCAAAGGCAAATGCCAGTACTTTTGAATTGATGTCGCTACCCAAACGGTAATTATCTTTAATTGTCCATACTTGTATATCGCGGTTCATACATTCATTCAAAATTCCCATTATCATTAACAGGTTCCTGCCAAGTCTGGAAAGTTCTGAGCATATAAGAATATCACCTTTTTTCATTTTTTTGAGCAATTTGCCGAGTTTTCGATCTTGCAGGTTTTTTGCGCCTGAAATGGTTTCTTCAATCCATTTATTCACAACATGCACATTGCTTTGGCAAAAGTGATTGATTTCGTAACGTTGATTTTCTACTGTTTGTTTGTCGGTGCTAACGCGGATGTAACCGTAAATCATTGTTTTTTGTTTAAGTAAATACTAGGAATTTTTTTAAACCAAAATTGGGGATTTTATATAGACAAATTGGGAATAAAAAACATCAGCGATTTCGTTAGACAGAAGGCTACAGATTCAGTCTTTACAAATGGAGATACTTGGGTGATACTAAGTGATATTGAGCAAAGAATAAAAAATAAAATAGAAGCAGTTGGCATACCGCTCAAAGATTGGAACATCAATATTTACCGGGGTATCCTTACCGGTTACAATGAAGCTTTTATTATTTCCGGTGAAAAAAAGCAGGAAATTCTAGCCAACTGTAAGACAGCAGAAGAACGAAAAAAAACGGATGAACTTATACGACCGATTCTCAGGGGGCGCGATATTAAGCGTTACGGATATGATTTTGCTGAAAGATATTTGATAGCCACCTTTCCGAGCAGAAACTATAATATTGATGACTATCCTGCTTTGAAGTTGTTTTTAGAAGGTTTTAAACCAAAGCTAAAGCAAACAGGCGAAGCCCTTACTCGTAGCGAAATAGAACAGGTAATGACTCACGCCAAAGCCAATGGCATCTCTCTAAAAGAGACCGACTTGAAAACATCCCGTAAGAAAACGAATAATAAATGGTTTGAAACACAAGACAGCATAAGCTATTGGGACGATTTTTCTAAACAGAAAATCGTCTGGGGCAATTTGAACTTGAGTGCTTCCTACGCAATTGCCCCTGAGGGATTTTTTGTGAATGCCCCTTGCCCTCTGATTACTCCAGCAAATACATATTTACTGGCAATACTCAATTCTAAACTTGCAGATTTTTATATCCGTATCTTAGCTAAGAAAAGGAATGGAGGATATATAGAATATAAACCAATGTTCATAGAACGTTTACCTGTTCCAACTATTCCTGAAAAGGAACAGGCGAAATTAATTTCGTTAGTTGAGAAAATAAATAATATGTATGTAGACGATGACTTGAAAACTGTCGAGAAAAGAATTGACAATCTAATATACGAGATATATGGTTTAAGAGAAGAAGAAATGCATTTTATTGATTTTCAATGAATTTAATTTCTTCTTCTGCCAATTGTACATCTTGATAAATTAGACTGTCAAGTTTCTTCGCCAAATCTGAATAGCCATTTTTGTTTTTCTGCCGTTCCACTATTTCACTGACAACTGTGTCATATTCTAATTGACGCCTATAAGGAATAGCAGGAACACGAAGTTTTTCTATGGTATATTTTTTCCATCTAATTGTTCCTACTCCTGTCGTTGTTCCTATTTTAGAGAAAAGATATTCGGATAACTTTGAGTTTAAAAAGCCAAGCAAATAAAGAAGTGATTGTCCTGTCATCAAAAAGGTAGTCGCTTCGGTTGTAAAGTCCTCGCTCAAATCAATACAAAACTTTGTTTTATCGGAGATTTCACCCCAAATGATTTTCTGTTTAGAAAAATCGTCGATATAAGCGCAGTTCCTTAAATTATAAGGAGTATCGCCTTTATCTGCACGTTTAACTAATTCGGGATAGTAACTGTCAAGATGTTTTTTGATAGCCGGATAATCATCTACATTTACTGGTTTTATACCTTTTTCTTTAATGCCATTATGGGTATTAATAAGCCATTTGTCAGCGAAGTCGTAAGCATATCTTTTTATGTCTTTGCCGCGTAAAATCGGTCGTATAATTTCTTCACTTTTGGGGTCTTGGTCTATAAGCTCCTTGCGTTTAGCTCCGTCAATAATAAACGCTTCGTTGAATCCGGTCTTTATGCCATAGTTGATTTGAATATCCCAATCCTTCAATGGTATTCCAATCCGTTCAATTTTCTCCTTAATCCGCTGTTCAATAGGTGAAAGTACTACCCAGCTATCCGAGGTGATAAACACTAAATGGTTTGCATTCTGTCTAATAAAATCGCTCAAATTTTTTAACAGCTTTTCTTTTACGATACAAGCTTTAGTTTGCTGTCGGTTTTTATCCTTTGCAAACATTAAAATATTCACTTCAACTGTGGCAGATTCAAATACCTTTTGACCTGCAAAGTCAATGAGTAAAATAGGATCAGCTTGCTCTGCAAAAAAACTTCGAGTATTTTTACCATAGTCATTTCGCATCCACCCATTGGAAGTGATATAACATAGTACACCTTTCGGCTTTAATAAATGCCAACCTTTTTCATAAAACAAGGAATAAATATCTCCTCTTCGGTCAAAAGTTTTATATCCTGAACGCTCATATATTTTGGCGAGTACACCACCATTTTGTTGAAGTTGTATATACGGTGGGTTGCCAATCACTACATCAAAGCCACCTTTTAGCCCAAACATCCATTCTACATCAAAGAAGACAGCGGTTTCGTTTTGGTTGTAAGGATTCCATTGGGCTAGTTCCACCGCATCGCCATGGGCATACTGATCACTATCTTCCAGTAGTTTGGACAGTTGGTTACGCAGTTCATCATCTTTCTCTCGTAGGCGTTTCTTTTCGCTAGCGCTTTTGGCATAGAAGTGGGCTTTACGTATTTCCAATAGTTCTTCTTTTACCGCATCTATGGCTCCGTTTTCGAATATGGTAAGCTGAGCGGGCTTTTTCTTTTTCCCTATTAGCGTATTGGCTGCTACAAATTTTGTTTCCAGATTGGGTAGTGGTGTAATACCGTAATTCGACTTTGCTTCATCTTTATCCTGTTCCACTATCAGCGATATAAAGAAACGCAATTTGCTTATTTGTGCAGCTATGGTTTGTATATCCACACCATAGATACATTCTTCAATCAGGTGTAGTTTCTGGTCATAAGTCGTTTCTTTATCTTTAATATCTAGCTTCTCCAGTACAGCTACCATCTTTTTGAGTATACCCATCGGGAATGCACCGGAGCCGCAGGCAGGGTCAATAATTTTTATGGACTTTAGCCTTTTGGAGATATCAGCACATAGTTTTTCATTGTTCTTAAAATTGTCAGGCAGCTCTGCTTTTTCGAGCAGAAAACGGATGTCTTTACTACTCACATAGGGGCAGGCATTTTGCAGGTAAGCTATCAGGCTTTCGTCTACCATATAGTCCACAATTTCGCGGGGCGTATAAAAGCTACCCGATTGTTTACGGGCGGTTTCTTTGGTTTCATTATTGAAAGCTCCCAACAGATTTTCAAATACATTTCCCAATAGTTCCGGGTCAAGCGCCACTTGTACATCTTCCGGAGCGTGTTCCTCTACCGTAAAGTTGTAGCGTTGCAATAATGGAATGATGCCTTTTTCTTCGTGAAAAAATACTGAATTGGGTATAAATGCCCGATGTTTAAAATTGCCGTTGGCATTACGTTTATTGTTCCGGCTAAAGCCATCCAAGAGGTATTTATTACCCTCTGCGTCTTCTTTATCAAGACACTCAAACAAACCTCCATTTAAAAAAGGAATAGGCTTGAACAACTTTATTACATCCTCTTCCGGTATGCTAAACATCTCTGTATAGCGGTACAGTGTTTTAATATCCCTTATAGTTTTAGTTTTAGCAAAACCCCTTTCGTCTATGGCTTTGTTGAGCGTAGCAAAAAAGAGATTTTGCAGAATGGCGTTGTAATAGTTGCCTTCTATATTGCTTTGAGGATTAAAATCGTTCAAAATATTTTCAAGCTCTTTCGTATCGAACAGGCTATCCGGTACCAGTTGTTTCTGCTTGATAAACCATATAAACAACAGACGGGTAATAAGGCGGATAATTTGTTCTTCCAGCTTTTCCTGGTCATGATCAGGCGTGTTAGGAGTTTGGGGAAAGGTAATTCCAATCTCTTCCGTCAATGCCCACTGATACCATCTGAAAAGCTCGTTGTAAAATTCTTTGGTAAGGTTGGAAACAGAGAAAGCGTCTGTTACGTCTTTTAAAGCTATACCCTTGCTTTTGGAAGTGTTTTGTTTGGCTTTTAGTTCCAGTAACCTTTGAGCAGTAGTCGTTCGGGTTTCGCCTGCTCCTAGAATGTAGGTATATCGTTTAGGATGCGTACTTTTCTCCACTATGTTGCCGCTGTCGTCAAATAAAGTTTCTTTAGATACCAAGGACATCCGATAGGTACTACTCTTTTTTCTCTCGTTATTGTAATAAAACACCAATAGACCATGATACCTATCTTGGTCTATAAGACGATAGACCATATCCCGAAGAGCCACTCTATTTCGCTCTATTTGTATGCTTTCATTGGTTTCAATATCTAGAACGGCAATATTCTTATCACCAGCCAACGAGATGGAAGCAAACCGCTCAATGCTTTTTACTTTGCTACCGGAAAGGGCGATTTTTTCAGCACGGCTGTCTATCTGAATCTGTTGCCCAAAAATTGTGGGCAACAATTGCATCCATTGGTTTCTTTGGTAGGGTTGGCTAAGATGACTTTTTAGTGTTCTTATATCCATTATTGGCTATTATCTATTTTTCTATTTTTTTCTTGCCTCACTCAAGAGTTGTTGCTTGGTGGGCAGATAGAGTTGATGTTTGCTGTAAGTAGCTCGTCTTTCCTTGCTGCTCTTCCTCAAATATTACTTTACCAATTTGTCAACACATCACACTCCCTCAGAACCCACACTGCGTATGACCTTTTGTTGTATATTGGCTGTAATGGCTTTTATTTGCGATATGATATATTTTACTCAGTTGCATTGGTTTAATTGTTAAAACTTTCACTGATGATAATTTCCGGCTTAAATTCTTTGAGGTTGAAAACTGATTGTACTGCAAGTACAGTTTCATCTTCCACTGCTACCAACGGGTATTTGTTTAATATACTCATGACCTTTTCCAACAGTATTGAAGGTTTGAGTGGGGTAGCCTTTATGGCTTTTGCCAATTTATTTATATCTCGCTGCAAATGCTGAAACTTGCCTAGCCGGATAGCAGTTTTGGCATTTTGTAATAATTCTTTTTCCTGCGGATTAGCAATTTGGATATTGTTTAAAGCATCTAAAAAAGCCAGCGCTCTTTTTTCATTAGGGCCTTGGGTGGTATCTATTTTCCGTTCTTTACTTTTCTCTTCTTCTAATTTATTGGCAAATAACTGAATTGCACTTTTTACCTGTTCGTGATGATATTTGTTTAGCGGAATGGGTTTCTCGGTTACTTTAGCATAGTATTCTTTTTCAGCTTGCAGAAAAGTCAATTCGTCTATTTCTCCATTTTCTTTTACCAAAAGAAAGGCATCTCTTTTTTCGTTTCGAATGAAAGTAATTGTTGCGCCTTTTAATACAGGGCTTTTTCTTCCAGCTCTTGCTCTTGTTGGCATATTTTTAATTTGCTTGAAAAGGTCAGGATTATCTCTTTTAAACTTTCGTAATTCTAATAGTATTCTTAATTTCTCATCTTTCTCTTCATTAACGGTTTTATCAAATAATCCAAAGCTTTCTGTTACCTCATCCTGAGAATATATCTGACTATCTTCCCCCATAGCACTATGAAACGCCTGTAGCTTCATAATGGCTTTTTTCTCCAATTCAATATCGTTATTTACTTTGGCAGTGGGAAAGAAGTTGAAAATGTGAATATTGCTTGCCTTCGACCCAATACGATTTACACGCCCTATACGCTGCATCAAACGGGTGCTATTCCAAGGTGTGTCATAATTCACAATAATATTGGCACGATGCATATTGACACCTTCTGCTAATACTTCTGTGCTAATTACGATATTATAATCGTCTTTTTGTTCTATCAAAGGTATGTTTGCATCGAAGTTGGCTTTCACAGCAGGAAACCTGTCTTTTCGTGTTTTACTATCCACCACTAAAATTTTATTAAACCCGGCTTTATTCAATTCATCCGATAAATAAGCTGTTGTTTCTTTGCTTTCCGAAAATACCACCAGCTTTTCTTCTTTGTTAATGGATTTATCAAGCAATATAGTTCCCAGGTATTTTTTGAACTCATCCAACTTAGGATCTTGACTGATGCTTGCCCAGTTTTTCACCAATTCATCGAGCAAAACTTTATCAGCTTTCAATCCGGTAACAAAACCCGATTCAAAATCTTCCGAACTGCATATCTCAATCGTTGGGTCAGTATCTGCCAAATTGGTCAATAAAGCTATCAACTCTTCTTCTTTTCCTTCATTAATGTAATCATTAACAGCAACATTAGGGGCAATATAAATTCTGTCGTTCTCAAACATTTGTACCATTGCATTGGTAGCTGCCGAGAAGCGGTTTAGAGATTGCTTGAAAGAGTAAAAACTGCTGTCAATACGCTTCACCAACATTGTTTTCATTATAAATGCTAACTGGTTGGATGTATGGTCAGCCTTAGGATATTTAGATTTCTTATGTGGTTTTAAAAACTTAATAGCTTGATAGCGATTGTAGGTAAGCCCTTTGGTTGGATGGCTTAGATATAATATGGTCTTATCGTAAAGGCTATCTAAATGTTCGTCTAACTGATAAAATATTTTTTCAGGTTTGTTTACTACCGAAAAAATTATGCCTTGTTCTTTTAAATCTTTAGCGTATTCTTCATTTTCAGACAAATCAGTTCGGGTTCTACGCACTGTTAATGGCTCTATTACTTTGATCCTGATCTTTTCATAAATAGCTTTTACACCATCGGTTACCTTCTGGATATCTGCTTCTGCTTTTAGCTTTTTGTAGGCATCAATTTGTTCACGGAAGAAATGCTGCAAATTTCCCACTTCCAATGTTGAGTTTTTGGCATTCTGAAACAGATAAACAAGGTTGGCAATATCCTCAGGTCTGTTGTTAAGCGGTGTTGCAGAAATGAGCATTACTCTTTTTTGCTCATAGATATCATTTGGCAAACGCTTACGAGTATGTGATTTGCAAATATTTTGAAGATGAAAATACATTTCTGCACTATCGGTTCTAAACTTGTGAGCTTCGTCCACAATAATTAAGTCATAGTCCTGATGTTTGACTACTTTATGTAAACTGCCGGATGTTACAATTTTGTAATTGTGTAAGCCAAACTTAGATAAAGTGTCTTCCCAATTCTCCTTTAATGCGGGTGGGCAGATAATAAGCGTTTTGGATAAATAAGAAGGGAAGCCATTAGAATAAAAAAACTTTTTAGCAATAAGTGTAGCAACAATAGTTTTCCCAAGTCCCACTACATCCGACAAAAAGAAGCCGTGGTGCTTCATCATTTTGTTATAACCATCGGTAACTGCATCTACCTGATACGACAGTTTTTTAAAGCCCTGCGGTAAATCCTGAATAGAGTTAGGATCAAAGTCAATACTTCTGCCGAAATACTCAATCAGGAATTTCATATACACTTCAAAAGGTGTAAATTCATCGTTCAGATAGGTTTCCTTTTTTAGTTTCTCTACAAATTCCTGTCCTATGTCAATGCTCTCATTCCACAGCTTATCAAAAGTATTCGTAGCAAAATCTATATCGGTATTATCCCTCAGTTCTACATTGAATTCAAAGTTTCTGGATAGCCCGTTATCTGTTAAATTACTCGAACCAGTTATTACTGAACCGTAACCGTGAGAGTGTTTTTCTTGCTCCCGAAATATGTATATTTTAGCGTGAAGGTTTTGCTTGGGATGTACTTTTATCCTGATTTTCCCTGTAGCCAGATCAGCAATTAATCCAAACATTCCATCTTCTACTTCTTTATCGTATTCAGCTTCTTGTATATTCTTTTTTATCTCTTCAAAAAAATCATCCCTGCTTTTTGCTGGGTCTTCAATAAAAAGTAATCCTTTTTTACTAGCTTCAAATACAAGATTGTCGATATTGATACCAACCAACACTCTAATCTTACTTGCTTTTTCAACAAAGGGACGAATGCGGAAATAGCCGGATGCACGAAAATAACCTACCAAAGCATCAAAGAAGTGAATATTTCTATGCTTGAATATCCCTTCAATTTTGCTTAGTAACGTATTATCATTTTCGTTTGTAAAAAACTTTGTTGACATTAAATTGTAGTATAAATTATTATTGCAATACTTTTATTTCTTCTTCAAATTTCCATACAAAGCCTCCAGCAAATCACAGGGTGGCAATATTGATGGTTGCGCTACTAAGTCAATATCTGTGTCATTACCTCCTAAATCTTCCCGGGAGGGAAATTCTGACCATAACCATACTTTCCTGAATCTGTCGGCATACTTAGGGTCTGTAAGCAGGTAAGCTTTCATCAATCGCTCAAATCGTTCTCCTTTGTCTTTTTCAGAGAATGCTATTTTCCTGTATTTATCCAGTATTTGTTTGAAGGGCATTGCGTTGGTAAGGTTACTTGGTCGTAGATGGTGCAATATATTGAAAATTGCTTACTTGCCTGAAAAGAAAGGGTTTGCAACCAATAACTCCAAGATTCTTGATATTTTCAAAGTTTATTGGAAAAAAACTCCAAGAATCTTGGAATTTTAGTGACAATAGGATTTACATTTGTTTTATCATTTTTGTAATACAAATCTGATAAAAAGTAAGAACCCATCTTCATTATGCGCTTACGGCTAATGAGGCACACTCATGAGATGCCGCAGTTTTGAAGTTCAGAACACATACTTGATGCTCTTCTGGATTCTTACTACCTCTCGGAAAGGTTATTTTGAAAGCCGCATTTGCGGCTTTTACTTTTGCAGCCAAACTTATCAAAATTAAAAATAGAAATACAATACTACCCTTATTTTTTTAAACGATATCAACTACTGATCCACTAACTTGCCTGATAAGGTATGAGCGCTGACATCATAGCAACCGAATGAAGCTGCAACATTAATAACTGCAGAAAAAGCACTCATTATTCTGTAAAAATATTTTTATCACTTCAATCTATCTTTACCTAATGCATACCCACACTTTCACCAAAGAACCTTCCGGCTGGTATATTGAATTACCGGAGTACATTGCCCGAGGCGGCAATAAAGGAGATTTGGCAATGGTAGATGGTGCAGATACTATGCTGGATATTATAGCAGAAGATGCATCTTCCGTTACACTCACGTTTAATGATAAGGAATTTGATGGAGCAGATAAAATAATACTGATTGAGAAGTGTGATCCCTATATCGGTGGGGGCAATTATATCATGCCACAATGGGAAAACAAAACAGTTAATCAGCGTTTATGGTTATGCGCTGTAACAGAATTTGTGTTTGGTTATATACCGGAAACAATTTTTGTAAAAAGGAGATAGTCGTTTACTTAACTCTCACCAGCAACTCACAAACATCCACCTCCAGCACCTCAGCGATTTTAAACAGCATTTCAACCGTAGGTTGGTTTCTATTAGTACACCATTTAGAAACAGCCGTGGTACTTACACCCAACTTTTCAGCCAGCCATATATTGGTCTTCTCTTTTTCCAATAAAGCAATTTTGATCCTGTTATATTTCCTTCTGGATACTGCCATCATAAGCAATAAATAGAAAAAGAATAAGATTTCGAAATTTCAATTAAAATTAATAACTTTAAGTTATTTTTAATGAATATGAATTATTTTACCATAATTTAATGTAATGGAAAATGAAGTAAAACATATTGATAGCTCATAAAAGACTAACCCTCGTCTTTTTTATTTCCGATTGGTCTTTTTACTACCCTTTTTCACCTACATCGCCGCCAACCAAACCATACATCACCACTGAAAAACATTTCACCATGCAATCACCACCACGTAAGCGTTTTCACAAGCCCTGCCACCTGCCGAATAAAGCAGGCAAGCAGTTTTTCGAGGGGTTTGAAGCCGTGTTCCAGAACTTTCAACCGGAAGATTTCAGGAAAGAGCTGAACCAATAGCTGCATAAGGAGAAGATTTTATTTCCCACAGGCGTTTCATTTATTTCCCCATGAGCCGAATACATGATACAACCGGCTTATAACTGGCAACAAAAAGACTGGACAAGCTTCCGGTTTTCACTGGAAAACGCAGAAAGCTACCTGCTGCTCTTACCGTTATCAAACGAATGCCGGATGAAGGGACGAAAGGATTTGAAGGCGGCATGAATGCCCGGAAATATACCGGCATCACCAAAACATCTAAAGCAACGGCAACCGGGGACTGGAAACAGGCGCTTTTGTTCCGGTTGGCAAGGGAGGACGGAGTACCAGCTATCAAATAAATATTATGTAAACCTTGTTCCGCTCAGGGTCGCCTGCCGGGAAATTTTTATTTACCGGTTTGCCAGCCGCATCGTTTACCTGAGCCGGAAAAGGATCAGCAATGCCGCTACCAGCGCTCCGAAAATGATGATCAGCGCCTTCCAGAATGTATGCGCTTTTTTTAGTTCCATAAACCGGAAAGCCACCAGCCAGAACTTGACCAGGGAAAAAAGCAGGATGGTTATAATAACAAGCCGGGAAGTAGTAACAGCCGCAAGTGCTGCAACCGACAGCGTGAGCGCTAATAAGCCAAGATAGGTATATACGAGTGATCTTTGCATGGCTAAAAAAGTAAATAAAGAACAGGGAACAGCAGCAGCCATATCAAATCGCACATATGCCAGAACGCGGCGCCGGCTTCTATATCTTCCGGTACGGCCTTGTCCCGCTTCTTCAAAACAGAACGCCTGGTAATGATGAGAATGACCGCCCCCACCAGTACATGTATCCAGTGAAAGCCGGTGAGCAGCCAGTAAAACATAAAAAAGCTGCTCTTCTCCATAGTAAACCCCGCTTCCAGCTTGTCGTGATATTCCACCAGCTTCAACAGTAAAAAGCCGAAGCCGAACAATATCGCCCACAGGAGCTGTTGCGCTGTTTTGTTGATCATGTTTAATTTGAAAAAATGGACAGCCATGGCAACGAAAAATCCGCTGGTCAGC
The DNA here is from genome assembly GCA_019638595.1 of Chitinophagaceae bacterium. Classification (GTDB taxonomy): domain Bacteria; phylum Bacteroidota; class Bacteroidia; order Chitinophagales; family Chitinophagaceae; genus Agriterribacter. The sequence continues at coordinate 52,106 of JAHBTJ010000002.1, read as the reverse complement.
AAAAAAACGGTGTTAACAGCAGCAATTGTTTTGTTCAGCGATTGACTGTCGCTGTGAAACTGCGCCCTTTCCGCCATTCCGTAATAGCCTAAAGCAACCATCGCCGCACCAAATGTGATCAGCTCCAGGTAAATAACGATCCATATTAAAATGCCGCCCGGGGGATAATAGATGGATTTGTAATTTATTTCCACTCCAACAGTTTTACTGGTATTTAATTTTCTCGTACAGCTTTGCCAGCGATTGCAGCAACGCTTCGGGTGAGGTCAGTATCTGGTAATGATTTTGCCCGAACATTTGCGGCAGGTAATATTTTGCCTGCGCCTCAATAGCCAATGCATACGAGTTGATCCTGCGTTCATTCAGCTCCCTCAGTGCCTGTTTAATATCCTGGATGCCGTATTGTCCTTCGTATTTATCGTAATCATTGGGCTTGCCGTCCGATAATACAATGATCCATTTATTCCTGGCGGGTTGCCTGTCCATGCGTGCGCCTGCATGACGCAACGCCGGTCCTATCCTGGTATAGCCGCCAGGCGCTGCAGCGCCTATCCTGCATTTGGCAATGTTCCAGCTTTCATTGAAATCTTTCAGCGTGAGGTAAGTAGTATAGTTCCTGGTTTTGGAATAGAACCCGTCTATCGCAAAATCAATATCAAATTCATGCAGTATTTCACCAAACAAAATCGAAACTTCCTTTTCCACATCTATCACGCGGTTGCCGGCAGCATAGCCATCGCTTGACAGGCTGATATCGAGCAGCACCAGGATGGCAATATCCTTGTCTTTTTTTTGTTGAGAAAAATAGATCCGTTCATCGGGCGATACCCCGGAATGAATGTCGGTATACATATCCGTTAGCGCATCCAGGTCAAATGTTTCGCCCTGCAATTGCCTTCTCTGCTGCAACAGCCTGTTATTTACGCTGGTCAGCATTTTCCGCAAGCCATTTAAAATGGTTTTATACTTTGCAATGGTATTATTGTAATAAGATACCTGCGTGGTGAGCTGCGTTTTCGGGTACACTTTGCAGAAGCCGGGCAGGTATGCCCGCTTTTTAAAATCCCATTCATCATATTTCAGGTGAAAGCCTTTTTCATCCACTTCGGCGCTCTCTGCAACGGATGTGTTTTCTACAAAATCCGCCTGGTAAACAGAGTGCACCGTATTATCAACCCTTACGGTAAACCGCATATCCATTCCCTCCAGGGCTTCCTGGTGACTTTCCAGCTCATCTTTCCCGTCAAAATCACGCCAGTTACCATTAAACGACTCAGCTGTTTCTATTTTCTCAAAGCTGTGCATCAGCACATAGTCTTCCTGCTGCTTTTTATCAATGGTGAGTGATGTTATTTCCTCCACCGCTTTTGCCTGCAATGTAGTTGTAGCGTCTATTTTATTTTGAAGCGCGGGCGCAGTATCGTCAAAATTTTTCAGGCTGTCTGCATGCTCCACGCCGGAAGCATTTTTCATCCATTTGCCATACAGCCAACTGAAGTCCGGAGCTGCGTCTTTTTTATGGAACGGCAATTGAGGTACTGCTGCTGAATACCATTCCTGCAAAGAAGGATATTCCGCGAACAGTTTCTCTAATACCAGCGGCGCAGTTTCTTTTGCCTGCTGCAAAGATTGTTCGGAGGTATAGGTTTCCTCCTGCCAGTTCAGATGCAGTTGTTGCTGAACACACAAATAAACCGTTCTGAAAATATAGAACCGCAGGTTCTCTTCTTTGCTGCGGAACAGCGAGCAATGAACGGGGAGAAAAAAATTATGATCCTTATATCCTCCTTCCCGTTCGGCGGGAAAAATGTCAACAGGCGCGGCGCAGATAGCCCTGGCAAGCAGGGTCAGCCTGGGCTTGATGTCCGACAGGCTTACCTGGCGGCTTAGTACATCGGCGTTGTTAAGTCGTCTTCTTTTAAAATATTTTAAAACCTTCGCGTATAGCAGCTCATCTAATTCTACACCCATTACTCCCGTTTTATATCATCAGATCGCAGAGGTCTTTTAAAGCCCGGATGGTTTCCTCCTCATCCGTTAAAGGCTCCACTACCGCTACGTGCACCGCCAGGCGTTTGGGCAACCCGCTATGGATCAGCTTAGCCGCATCTACCAGCAGCCTGGTGGAAACGGTTTCCGTCAGTCCCAGCTGGGTAAGGTTCCTGATCTTATTACCGATCGCCACCAGCTTCTGCGCCACTTCTTTTTGTATGCCTGTTTCGGCTACCAGTATCTCCGCTTCCACTTTCGGTGGCGGATAACCGAAAGACAAAACGACAAACCGTTGGCGGGTGGAAGGTTTCAATTCCTTAAACCCTTTTTGATAGCCGGGGTTAAAGGAGGCTACCAACAAAAAATCGGGATGTGCCCGGATGGTTTCTCCCAGCTTATCTATAAAAAGCTCCCTCCGGTGATCGGTAAGCGAATGAATGGCAACGATCACATCCGGGCGTGCTTCTGCAATTTCATCAAGGTATAAAACATACCCGTTCTTCACGGCCATTGAAAGCGGCCCGTCTATCCAGATCGTTTCGGCGCCTTTGATAATAAACCGCCCGATCAGGTCGGTAGAGGAGGTTTCTTCGTGACAGCTTACGGTTACCAGCTTTTTGTCCAGCTCATTGGCCATATATTCCACAAAGCGGGATTTTCCCGAGCCGGTGGGGCCTTTCAGCAACAAGGGTAGCTTCAGTTCATTCACATGGTTAAAAACCTCCACTTCCGGGCCAATGGCTTTATAAAAAACAGTATGTTCTGCTACTATCATATTGATTTATTTGTTTGAAAAAACCGGAACCGAATGTTGGCTGAATAACTTCCGGCTCCGGCAGTTATTGATCTTAGCTGCCATGTTAAGGTCAATAACTTTTCACTTCCAACGCTTCATCTGTAGGTCTTCCATATTTAATAAATTCCAGTATATACAGCAGGATGCCTGTAGTAAAAAGGGTAGCGCACAGCAGTAGCACTACAAAGTGAATGCTGATCTCGTTCTGCACTTCCATGAACTCCATTTTCATTTTGCGTTCCATATACACCTGCGCAACGCCTGCCACGCCAAAGGCAACCGTCATGCCCAGCATCCCGATATTAGAAAACCAGAAGGCCATGTGACCGCTCGTTTTATCATAACGTTTCCTGCCGGTTACATTGGGTAACGCATAACTTATAATTGCCAGAACGATCATGGCATAAGCACCCCAAAAGGCATAGTGACCATGCATGGCAGTTACCAGCGTGCCGTGCGTGTAAATGTTGGTTTGCGGCAGCGTGTGCGCAAAACCTAACAAGCCGGCGCCGATAAAGGAAACAATAGAAGCGCCGATCGTCCAGAATAAGGCTATTTTATTAGGGTGGGATTTCTCGCCTTTACGGTACATATATACTGCGAATAATGCCATCCCTAAAAAAGCCAGGGGTTCCAGGGCAGAAAAGATCCCGCCGACGATCAGCCATATTTTGTTCACCCCGATATAGTAATAGTGATGCCCTGTTCCCAGCAGCCCGGACAGGAACGTTAAGCCTACGATTACATACAACCATTTTTCAATCACTTCGCGGTCCACACCGGTAAGCTTGATCAGTAAGTAAGAGAGGATGCCACCCATGATCAGCTCCCACACGCCTTCTACCCACAGGTGCACCACCCACCAGCGGAAAAAGGAATCCATCACCTGGCTGTCGAACCAGATCATGCCGGGCAGGTAAAGCAGGGCCGCGAATACCAGTCCCATCGTTAACACCAGGGCGGTAGTGGTTTTTCTTTTCCCTTTAAAAAGCGTGGCTAAAATGAGCCCGAGGAACAGCAGCACATTTACTACCACCAGGTAATCCAGCTCTCTCGGGATCTCGAGGAATTTTCTTCCTTCCCAATGATTAAAATGATACCCGACAATTGCCGCCACGCCCACCAATGCAAGCGATATCAACTGCACATAAGCCAGCTTTACGCTTACCAGCTCCCGCTGCGCTTCTTCCGGGATAATATAATAGGCAGCGCCCATAAAGCCGGTAAGCAGCCACACCACCAGTAAATTGGTATGTACCGCTCTTGCCGTATTAAAAGGAATAACATTGTGAAGGCCATCCCACCCAATGCGGGCAAAGCCCATGATAAAGCCATACACGATTTGCAGGGCAAACAATAGCATACACAATCCAAAGAACCAGTACGCTACTTTTTGTGATTTGTATTTCATATTTTTAAAAGATTGGGATTATTCTTTGTCTTTTGCCAACGGTGAAACAACGCGTTCAAAGCCATTAAGGTCAATATTGCCGATCCATTTGAGATAGGCGATAACGGCTTCCGTATCTTCGTTGTTCATTTCGTATTTCACCATTTTCCTGCCCCTGGGCCCCCAGGGAATGGGCGATTGCAGCACCGCTTTTACATAGCCTTCCCCCCTTCTTTCTATTACTTTGGTAAGCTCCGGCGCATAATAGGCTCCTTCGCCCAATATGGTATGGCAGCCCATACAGTTATTGGCTTCCCATATCTCTTTTCCCCGAACCACTTTCGCATCAATCTGGCCGTGGTTTGTCTGGTCGTTCTTCGGCTGGAAGGAGTAGATCGTGAGCCCGATAAATATCAAAAAGGTGACTACAGTACCTCCCAGAAAGAAAGCCCTTGCCTGCGATTTAGATAGCATAATTATGAAGTTTAGTATTAGTAAATGGGTTGCGATACATACAGGATAAGCAAGTATTTCCGGCACAAAGTAATTGCAGGAAGAATACCAACAGTTATGACCGGGGTCACACAATAAAAAGTAATAATTAACTATTGCGGGATTCTTTGAAAGGATATCTGCGGAGCGGAATTGTTCAGCAAGTCTTTATTAATAACTTGTTCGGTTACCAGCCGCCGGGGAGTGTCTCTTATCAAATTATGTATTCCTGCACAAATACCCATCATGGAGTTTTAAAGCCCCGGGGTTGTACAATATAAGTTAAAGCATTGAAAATGCCCAAAACACATCCCTCGTCTGGTTAAAAAATGGAACGTATATACAACTATTTAAAATACTATTCATTTACTCAGGGCTTACGGTTTAACCGTTACCGCTTTAATTGAACGGGGTTTATTGTCTGCTATAAATAACAACATCATAAATTCTCCTTCTCCGTTTTTAACAGCTTCATTATAATTTTTTAGTGCCTCATTGTATTGCTTCGTAAAATAGCTATTGGTGGAAAGATCTGCCTGGTGCGTATATGACCGCCCTTTTTTTGCAGCGCCGTACAGCTTACTAACCCAGTAACGGGAAAAGTCGCCTGCTGTATATTTATCAAGCGCTGTATTAGGCATTTTCTTACCATCTATCCATATTCCATATACAGCCGCATTTTTAAAGCCTTCAAACTGTTTTTCTGATATTTTCATCCGTTGAGAAGAAGGTTTTGTTGGCTTTACGATGGCTATAGATAAACTGCTTTGTTGCTGAAGGCTCATTTTTTTATACATTTCCTCCAGTTGCTTTTTATCCTCATTTGACATTTTGCCCTTGTAAAACCCTCTAACTTTACCGGTATCAATATAATATTGAGATAATACCTGGCGAAACCGGTCAAGTTCTTCTTGCGGTACGCCTTCTTCCGTAAAACCAAGCGACCGTTCTTTTAAGTTTATGGATGGCTTTGGAGTTGTATCGTAAGGCAATGCTTTTTTAAGTGTACCGGATGTTTCGGCTTTTACCATTTCACCAACATTCTGTAGTATTACCTTGTCTGCATCAGTAAAGCTGAATAACAAAACAGCTATCAGTACCCCAACTGATACCATACTTTTTTTAAAGAAGGCTTTAGCGATTGACGTTTTTTGTGTTATCATTTTTATGCGCTTTTTGGTGATGAGGTAATGAAATGAATGAGAAAATACGTTGAACTTATTTATTAATGCGGGAGCCGATATCAGCATATATAAATAGTCTTCCTCATTACCAGCCTTTTCCTTGCCTTCTTCATCTGCAAGAAACTCGTGGTTCAACTGCATGGTTCTTTTAAACCCATATAAAAAAGGATTGAAAAAGAAGAAGGCAGTTACAGCCTCTATAAAAATAATATCAAGACTATGCTTTTGGCGTACATGAGCAAATTCATGCGCTAATATAGCCGGATTAATCTGTTGTTTTTGGTATTGCTCCCTGCAAAGAAAAATATACTGCATAAATGAAAAGGGCAACATAGGTTTATCAACCAGTACCAGCTTCACATTCTTATTATGTACAACAGTGGAATGCCTTATCTTATGGAGCAAGTAATAAATATTCCTTATGCTCCTGAATAGCAGGGCAGTAACAATACAAGCGTATAATAGGACAATCCATAATTGAAAAGAAAAAAAGTTGCCGGAAGATGGAGATATTGAGGATGGCTTGTCCGTTTGCTTTGCGTTACCTGAAGGTTGATTTATATAACTCCGTTCTATATTTCCCATGGCTTCATTTGCTGTTGAAATCACTTGAACAATTGTATTGTTTTTGGTGCTAACAGGTATAGATATTAACGGTATTGTCAAAGCCAAAACAACAGCAAACAGAAGATATGTTCTCTTAAAAACATGCAATTTTTCTTTTTCCAGGAATATTTTATAAAGCAATAGAAATATTCCCGAACAAACGACTGATTTAATGATATATGTAATCATTTTTGCTTCTTTTTTATCCGCTGATCAATAAGTTGCCTTAACGCTTCCAGCTCTTTCTTTGATAGCCTTGTTGCATTTGTAAAAAAAGAGGCAAACTGCAAGGCCGAGTTATCAAAATGCTGCTCAATCATCTCATTTACCTGTTTGGAAAAATAATCCTCTCTTTTTACAAGCGGGTAATACTCCCTTGAGTTGCCATAGAGTGTATAACCGATACATTTTTTTTTCTGCATACGGGTTAATAAGGTAGCCAGCGTAGTAGGCGCCGGCTTGGGTTCAGGCAATTCTTCCAGTAATGCCTTGAAAAAAACCTTGCCTTTTTTCCAGATCACCTCCATTATAATTTCTTCAGCTTTACTTAAGTTCATTTCTACAATTTGTTATTATGTTCTATAAATGTAGAACAAAAATATTACAAAGCAAATTTTAATCCAAGAATTACCAACTTTTCAGATTAACATTAATATTGCATATGATTATTGACCCAGCACAAACACACTCACTCCTGTTTCTTTGGCATTCAGCAATATTCCACAATTCCATTGCTGTATGCAATAAGGCAGCAGGCTGTTAATAAATGGTTTGGCTGCCAGGCGCTGGGGGGTGCTTATAATAATCGTGACCTTATTTTGCAGGAAATATTCAAGTACAGACAGCAACTCATCAAATACTGCCGGTTCATAACTTACATCGCTCAATAATAAAACATCCGGTAAAGAAGCCTGCATCGCATCTTTCCAATGCATTACTACAGCATGGGTATTCTTCAATTGTAAATGTGCGATAGATTGCTGCATACACGCTACCGCCTGTTCTTCCCTATCGGTAATGATTACCTGTTTTGCCGTGCCTGCTGCATATAAACCCGGTAAGCCTAATCCTGCCGCAAGTTCCAGTATGTTCTTCCCCTCAATATATTGTGGATGCCCCTGCAGAAAATTGCATAAACCGATTGACGCCGGCCATACCTGCGCCCAGTAAGCAGCATCCTTATTATTGCTGTATGCTTTTTGCACTGCCTCTGTATCGGGCACATATATTTCCAGTTGAGTGCTGGCGAGAAGGTATGGTTGGAGGAGGAGAGGAAGCATGCTGCAAAGATGAGATAAGTATGGTATTAATTGCTCTTCATCTTATTTCATGTATTTCATCATAACCAGCTTATTTGCAGCAGAGTTTAAGCCTTTGCTCACATTCCTCCACTGGCAATCTTTTATTCGTTAAAATTAATTTCTTCAGAAATGAACATGCGTCGGTAGTTGAAAGCATACCATTCTTATTTTGTAAATCAGATTATTAAATTCAATACCAATACATGTTTGTGACGAGTTGATATTCAATCGTCATTCTTCTTCCAACTGCAGGCTGGGAGAGGAATCTCATAAAGGTGCGGGAGATCTCTCATTCCACTGCCTGCCCGTCCGGCAGCGTTCCATTTTAGATGACGTTAAAAGATTGTCATCGCCGTATTATACTCTATCCCGCTTCCGGTATCCTTCTCAAACTATTGCATATTTCTGACCGTTTGGCTGTTGCAATATGTATGCATCGTAAAACATACCTTTATCCAAATTTCCCTTTATGCACGCTCTCGTAAAATACCTTCTCATCCCTCTTTTTGGTTGCAGTATTCATATCGCCAATGCACAAATCATTCCCGATTCTGTTGCAGGGCGCATAGACAAAATTTTCAGCCAGTGGAACAATACCCATACCCCCGGCGTTGCCATCGGCGTGGTGCGGAACGATTCGCTGATCTATGCCAAAGGATATGGGATGGCTAACCTGGAGTATGGTATTCCTATTACGCAGGAAACTATTTTTCATATGGCGTCGGTATCCAAACAGTTTGTGGCATACAGCATTGTGCTGCTGGCAAGCCGGGGTAAGCTGAAGCTGGAGGATGATGTACGGCAGTACCTGCCCTGGTTCCCCGACCTGAAAGAAAAGATCACGATCCGGCATTTGCTGAACCATACCAGCGGCATCCGAGATCAGTGGCAACTGCTGGCCATTTCAGGCACAAGGCTGGATGATGTGATCACGCAGGAGCATATTGTAAAAATTTTAAGCAAACAGCAGGCGCTGAATTTTAAACCGGGTGAAAAATATTTTTACAGCAATAGCGGGTATACCATGCTGGCGGAAGTTGTAAAATCGGTTACGGGCAAAACCCTGCGGCAGTTTACCGATTCAGCCATTTTTAAACCACTGGGCATGCGCAACACGCATTTCCACGACGATTATACGGAAATTGAAAAGAACCGCGCTTATTCCTATTACCGCAAAAGCCTGTTCACCTTCGGCAACAGTGTATTAAGCTATTCCGTTGCGGGCGCCACGAGCTTGTTTACGAACATCAACGACCTGGCTAAATGGGCTGCTAATTTTTACACACCGATGGCGGGCACTGCTGCGGACATACAGCAACTGGTGCAGAACGGTAAGCTGAATGACGGCACGGAGATCGGCTATGCATTGGGTATAGCAAATGATACATACAAAGGCTACCGCCAGTATTCACATTCGGGCGGTGATGCGGGATACAGAACCTATTTTACGGTATTCCCGGAACTGAAAATGGGCTTTATGGTGTTCAGCAATCTCGGTGAAGTGAATACATATGAAAAGGCTTATCAACTGGCAGATGTGTTTATCAAAGACACTACTACAAAAGCAGTAACGGCTCCGCCACCGGTTGATAGTAATAAAGCTATTATTAAAGATGTGGCGGGGGTCAAAAAAATAACCGGGGATTTCGTATCGGACGAAGGTGCCTTATTCAGCTTTGTATTGCGTAATAATAAACTATACTGGCAACGGTATGGCAATTCGGACCTGCTATATCCTATAACGAACGACAGCTTTGTAGTTACGGGATCACCGGAAGTGCGGTTTGCATTTAAAACGGCAACGGATAAACGCATTTCGGTTCTCCAAACCTGGCCAGGCAACAAGCGGGTGCTGGAGGGGTACGTTTCAGACTCATCGCTGACTGATCAGCAACTGCAGGCGTATGCGGGGATATATCATTGTCCTGAACTGGATGTGAAATATGCTATTGAAGTAAAGGATCATGCACTGGTGCTGACCCACAACAAATACAGTGATAGCAGGCTGAAACTGATGGGCAGGGAACACTTGTTCACCGACCATTGGTGGATGCGGCATTTGAAAACGATCACCGACAAAAAGAAAAAGATCATTGGCTTTGAAGTGAATGACGGCAGGGTGATGTACCTGAGGTTTAATAAGCTATAGCGGTCAGCCGTTAGCTATCAGCTATGGGCTTTGGGCTAAACGGCTGTTCAAAAAGAAATATCAGGCCTTTCCCTGCTGATTTTATGTTTCAGCTTATACGAAAAGAATTGAACAAGCTGAATATCCTGACGATTCCTCAAGATATTGAAATACAAATCATGAGAAGCAACCGGTCACAAAGTGTGACCACATCCATGATCAGCAATCTTTAAGATCACAAATTGTGATCTTAAAGGAATACAGTTACGCTAACCTCTTTTCTTTTAGTATATTAGTTGCGTAAACCTAAAAGCACCATATGAAGGTCACCGAGTTTATTCAAACCAGGATATATACAATAAGAGAGAAAAGAGTTATGCTCGACAGCGATATAGCCTTACTATATAATGTAGAAGCGGAAATCTTTAATCGCACCATCAAAATAAATATAAGGCGATTCCCCCGGAATTGTATGCTCCGGCTTACTAAAAAAGAGAGGAAAGAGATACCGTCCATCCAAGCAAATCAACCACTTCCATCAGATCAACCCCAAACGGCTGCTTACGCTTTTACCAGCGATGGAATAGCTATGCTTAGTGGTATATTTGACAGTGCAAGAGTCGTTAAAGTAAATATCGCGATCATGCAGGTGTTTACGGAATCCGGAGGTGAGGCCGCTAAAAAGTAAGCAACATTATTCAAAAAAAATTTATCTTAAACGCCGTAAAACTTATGAGTTTATTTACAGGAACTCCTCTTAAGAATAATAACGGCTTTAAACATTAGAAAAGCAATGATAAAAATTAAAACAGGCTTACAGGCATCTGACTTAACTGCCAAACTGGAAAGATTCTGGGATCTCTCTGCAAAAAAAATAACGCTTATTGAAAAAAACTACAATCATACCAAAGGCTCCCCGGTATTTACGGTAGCAGGAAAATATACAACAAGAGGCTGGACAGAATGGACACAGGGCTTTGAATACGGCGCTGCTATTTTGCAATACGATGCAACCGGTGATAAAGCCTCACTTGAAACGGGAAGAAAGAACACTGTTGATGTGATGGCGCCGCATATCAGTCATACAGGTGTACATGATCACGGGTTTAATAATGTGAGCACCTACGGGAACCTGCTGCGCCTGATGCACGAAGGAAAGATACCTTATAACGAATGGGAAAAGCAGTTTTACATACTGGCATTAAAAATTACGGGAGCCGTACAAGCCAGCCGCTGGACGGTTATTAAAGACGGCGGCTTTATTCATTCCTTCAATGGCCCGCATTCGCTTTTTGTAGATACGATCCGTTCCGTTCGTGCTCTTATTGTTTCGCATAGCCTCGGGCATTTTTTGCAGGCGGAGGGAGATGTGAAGATCAGCCTGCTGGAACGTGCAATCCAACATCTTACAGCTACAGCCAGGTATTCTGTTTTTTATAATGACGGCCGCGATATATATGATGCATGGGGTCGCACTGCTCATGAGGCTGTCTTTAATGTGAAAGACGGCAATTTCCGCTGCCCCAACTCACAGCAGGGCTATACCGGTTTCAGTACCTGGACACGAGGATTGGCCTGGGCGATGTGCGGATTTGCCGAGCAACTGGAATGGTTTGATCAATTACCGGGTGATGCTGCCATACCCGGAGGAAAAAAAGCGGTAATGGATATGATGCTGAAGGCGGCAAAAGCTACCTGCGACTTTTATATTGAAAATACGCCTGCCGACGGCATCCCTTACTGGGACACAGGAGCGCCGCAACTGCACCGGATCGGAGATTACCTCAACAAGCCCGCTGAACCCTATAATGATTTTGAGCCGGTAGACAGCTCCGCAGCAGCAATAGCATCGCAGGGGCTTTTACGGTTAGGAAAATTCTTACAGCAAAAGGGAGATCAGGAAAGCGGCAACCGCTACCGGCAGGCCGGGCTAACGGTGCTTGATACCCTGTTTGATGAACCATACCTGAGCACAAAGGAAGACCACGAGGGGCTGATACTGCATTCTATCTATCATCGTCCTAACGGATGGGATTATATACCGGAGGGAAGTAAAATACCCAACGGGGAATCCAGCATGTGGGGCGATTATCATGCAAGGGAAGCGGCATTATACCTGCAGCGTATCATCAACAACGAAACCTATTATACTTTCTTCAATATTCAATAGCTGCAGGCATCCTGCGGAATATTAAAACAACAATAATGAGCATAGCGCCATATACCGACCTCTCACGATTATGTATACACACCATTACCACCAAACCCTGGGATATTGAAACCGCTGCCCGCAGGTATGCGGCTGCCGGTGTAAAAGGTATTACTGTTTGGCGTGATGCTTTGGAAGGCCGTGATATACGGCAAACGGGTAATATGCTGCGTAATGAGGGATTGAGCATTGTATCGCTTTGCAGGGGTGGTTTTTTTCCGGCTACAGATAAAAACAAAAGAAAGCTTGCTATTGATGACAACAGGAAAGCGATAGAAGAAGCCGCCGCATTGGGAACATCATTGATCGTGCTGGTTTGTGGCGCTGACCCGGCACAAAACCTGGAAGATTCAAGGAAGCAGATACAGGAAGGCATTGAAACCGTACTGCCTGAAGCAGCGGCTACAGGCGTAAAGCTGGCTATTGAACCATTACACCCGATGTATGCCGATACCCGTTCTGCCATCAATACACTGGCGCAGGCTAATGATATGGCAGAAGCCATACACTCTCCCTGGGTGGGAGTAGCGGTAGATGTATATCACCTGTGGTGGGACCCTGCATTGGAGCAGGAGATAAAACGCTGCGGAGAAAATGATCATTTGTTCGCCTTTCATGTCTGCGACTGGAAATCTCCTACAACAGATATGCTGCTCGACAGGGGGTTGATGGGTGAAGGATGTATTCCTGTCCGTCAGATCTGCTCGTGGGTGGAGGCCACGGGTTTTACCGGTTTTAATGAAGTGGAAATATTTTCAACGCAATACTGGAAAGAAGATCAACCGGTATTCCTGGAAAAAATAATTAAAGCATATAAGGAGCATACGTAAAAAGTGAATATTTAGAACAGAAAAGGCCGGATCATTGCATATTAGCGTTGCCGATCGTCCTCAGAAAAATAGCGTTAAAAAATTTACGGCATGAAGCGTTAAGCGGCGAAGATGCTGAGTAATACTAATTTGTACAGTCAGCACATTAGCTCAAAAGAAGTATAACGCAGACAGTAAGCTTCTTCGCCGTAGCGCAATACCGTAAATTTTAGCTATTTTTCTGAAGACTTGAACTTTTTTGTTACTTTTTTGGTTCAAGCCAAAAAAGTAAACAGCAGAACAACTATCAGGAATGAAACTTTGAATTTGATATATAGAATAATTTAAACAATATACAGATGAAAGAACATAAAGTAGGTATTATAATGAATGGCGTTACAGGTCGCATGGGCACCAACCAGCACCTGTTGCGCTCTATTGCAGAAATTATTAAACAGGGTGGCGTAAAAGTCGGCCCGGGCGAAACGATCATGCCTGATCCTGTATTGGTGGGCCGCGATGAAAATAAGCTTAAAAAACTCTCGGCATTATCCGGCGTCAATAAAATAAGTACAAACCTTGATGAGGTATTAGCTGATCCTTATTATACTATTTATTTTGATGCGCAAACCACTACCAGACGCGCTGACGCTATACGCAAGGCCGTTGCAGCAGGCAAGCATATCTATTGCGAAAAACCTATTGCTATAGATACTAAAGAAGCTATGGCGCTATACAAATTGTGCAAAGATGCCGGCGTTAAAAACGGGGTGGTACAGGATAAGCTCTGGCTGCCCGGCATCCTCAAATTAAAACGCCTGATGCAGCAGGGGTTTTTTGGTAAGATACTATCTGTACGCGGTGAATTTGGTTATTGGGTTTTTGAAGGAGATTCTATTCCTGCCCAACGACCATCGTGGAACTACCGCAAAGAAGATGGCGGAGGAATAATCATTGATATGCTCTGCCACTGGCGTTATGTGCTCGATAATGTTTTTGGAAAAGTAAAGGCAGTATCCTGTCTTGGCGCTACGCATATACCGGAAAGAATAGATGAGCAGGGCAAGCCATACACCTGCACGGCCGATGATGCTGCCTATGCTACATTCGAGCTGGAGAATGGTATCATCGCTCATTTCAATTCTTCGTGGACGGTGAGGGTAAGAAGAGACGACCTGCTGACATTGCAGGTTGATGGAACCAAAGGCTCTGCTGTTGCGGGTTTGCGTGAATGTTATATACAACATTACGGCAATACACCCAAGCCGGTTTGGAACCCCGACATCACCCAACCCATTAATTTTTTTGAAGGCTGGAGCAAAGTGCCCGAACAGGAGCCATATGACAATGCTTTTAAAGTACAATGGGAAATGTTTCTTAAGCACGTTGTGAAAAATGACCCGTTCCCGTGGGATCTGTATGAAGGAGTGAAAGGTGTGCAACTGGCAGAAAAGGGATTGGAGAGCTGGGAAAAGAGATGCTGGGTAGATTTGCCGGATTTGAAAAACTATTAGAGGAACTATATTAGTGGGTATAAAGAAGATAGATGAACCATTAAGAAGTTAAGAAAAGTTAAGTCTTAATGTTCCTTAATGCCTTAATGGTTCATCATAAAATAATAAACAGAAATGAAAAGAGTAGCATTGATTACCGGCGGCACAAGAGGAATAGGCTTTGGCATTGCCACACAACTGGCGAAAGATGGTTTCAATCTTGCAGTGAATGGAACGCGGCCGGAGGAAGCTGTACAAGCCGCTATTGATGAATTGAAAGCATTGGGGGCCACCGTAATTTACTGCAGGGGTAGCATTGCATCCTCTGCCGACAGGAAAAACATGATCAGCAGCGTCAGGGAGCATTACGGCGCCTTACATATACTGGTAAACAATGCAGGGATCGCTCCGCGTGAACGTAAAGATATTCTTGATGCGACTGAAGAAAGCTATGATGAAGTAATGACGACAAACCTGAAGGGTTGCTATTTTCTTACCCAACAGGCTGCCAACTGGATGATTGAACAAAAACAAAATGACACGGCTTTTAGCGGTTGTATCATTAATGTAAGTTCCATATCCGCAACAGTAGCTTCGGTAAACCGGGGAGAATATTGTTTATCAAAAGCCGGGCTGAGCATGGCAACGCAATTGTTTGCGGTACGGCTGGGTGAATTTAATATACCGGTGTATGAAGTACGCCCGGGCATTATACGTACCGATATGACGGCTGGCGTAAAAGAAAAATATGATAAGCTGATAGGTGAAGGATTATGTGTACAGCAACGCTGGGGTGAGCCGGAAGATGTAGGTAAGGTTGTTGCCGCGCTTGCAAAAGGTGATTTTTTATATTCAACAGGGCAGGTAATTATGGCAGATGGCGGGATGACGATACCGAGGCTGTAAAAGGTGGAGGGGTGAGAGGGAAGGAGGAAGATGCCACAAACTACAAACCACAAACCATAAACATTTAATAAACATTACAGCATATGCAAACAGTTTCCTCCAGGTCAACGGTAAGTCATCTCTTGCGGCTCCCGGTATTAGTTGCGGCATTGGGTTATATGGTTGATATGTACGACCTGTTCCTTTTCAGCATTGTTCGTGTGCCAAGCCTTGCATCCCTGGGGTTGTCGCAGGAAAAGATCATGGAAGACGGGCTTATGTTGCTGAACCTGCAAATGGCGGGGATGCTCATCGGCGGTATTGTTTGGGGCATTATGGGAGACCGGAGGGGGCGGCTGTCGGTATTGTTCGGCTCTATTTTAATTTATTCGCTGGCTAATATCGGTAATGGCTTGGTGCATTCCGTAGGCGCTTATGCCGTGCTGCGTTTTATTGCGGGCTTTGGACTGGCAGGTGAACTGGGAGCCGGCATCACGCTGGTATCGGAAATTCTACCGGCCAGGATAAGAGGGTATGGAGCAACGTTAGTAGCAACCATGGGTGTGCTGGGTGCATTGCTGGCTTACCTGGTATCTTACTTCTTCGACTGGCGCATCTCTTATTTTATCGGCGGCGGGTTGGGCCTGCTGTTGCTTATACTACGATTCCGGGTTTTTGAATCAGGCATTTTTGTACAGCTTAAAGAGCAAAAAATAAAACGTGGCAATGTAAGGATGCTATTCAATAACCGGAAACGATTTTTCAAATACCTGAACGGTATAATTATCGGGATGCCGATATGGTTTGTGGTAGGTATATTAATCACTTTCTCCCCGGAGTTCAGCACTGCATTAGGCTTGGATAAACCCATCAACGCCGGCAAGGCTGTGATGCTCGCATTTTCCGGGCAGGTAGCCGGCAACCTGGTAAGTGGTTTCCTGAGCCAGTATTTACAAAGCAGGAAAAAAGCCATACTGGTATTTATGCTTTTATCCGTTTCATTAGTGCTGGTTTACCTGCTTGTGCCGGTTGGTTCTGCCACCATGTTGTATGTAGTATGCGCCTGTCTCGGGTTTTCCAGCGGTTACTGGACGCTGTTCATTACCGTAGCCGCAGAGCTTTTTGGTTCCAACCTTAGGGCAACAGTAGCTACCACCATTCCTAATTTTGTACGAGCTACGGTTATTCCGCTTACAGCGCTTTTTGCATTGCTGAAGCCTAATTCCGGTATCATTTACAGCGCATTGATCACAGGGTTGATCGCTTACGTGCTGGCATTTATAGCGCTGTTCTTTCTGGAAGAGACTTTTAAAAAGGAAATGGATTACACGGAAGAAGAAAAATGACTTAGGGTCTTTATTTTAACATGCAAACGGCAAATGTCACATTAAGAATATTACAGCCTGATGATATTGACGGGGCAATGCAGTTATCAATTGACGCAGGCTGGAACCAGACAGCAAATGACTGGCAATTTTTGATTGAGGATTCCCGCAATATTTGTGTAGCTGCCGTACACGATAATAAAATCACAGGTACCACCATTGTACTAGATTACGTCGGAAAGCTTGGCTGGATAGGTATGGTGCTGGTAGATAAGCAATACAGGGGAAAAGGCATTAGCAAATTAATGCTGAACTATGTTTTTCAGCACTATACGGCTGTTACCAAGCTGGATGCTACAGCGTTCGGAGAGCCAGTATACAAGCAGTTTGGATTTTTACCTGAGTATACGATCGCGAGAATGGTAAATGTAATGACTTCAGGCACTCCCGTCAATCATTCCCGGTTATTGCAACAGGCTTCGTCCAAACATATTTCGCAGATCACAGCACTGGATGAAATAGCGTTCGGCATTGAAAGGAAGAAGCTGATAGAATATTACATACAACAGTATCCCCGCAAAGCCTGGGTGCTGGAAGATAACAACCGCCTCGAAGGATTTGCGCTGGGCAGGGATGGGTATCGTTATCATCATATCGGTCCGGTAGTAGCTGCCACCCCCGATCAAGCCGTGACACTGATAATACAGGCACTTGAAAAACTCTCCAGCCAACGGGTTGTTATAGATGTGCCATCCGATAAAAAAGAGATGATACAACTGCTCCAAAGCTTAGGATTCAGCGAACAACGCCGGTTCGTGAGAATGTATAAAGAACAAAATCCATTTACCGGTGATACAAGCCGATTATTTGCCATCGCAGGGCCAGAATTAGGGTAGTTAGGATTGCATGTGCAGGCAGTGAAGCATTTATAGTGTCGTTTAGCCGGTTGTCGTTTTAAGCTGACCTGCATTTCGTCAACAGCTTGTTGACGAAATACACAATAACGAAAATTACTTCTCCTTATGTTTCAATCCCTTTTCAATCTGCTGAATGCTTGGCAGCTTACCTTTCATTTTTGCAGGTATTGATTCTGTTAATTTGTACTCACTAACACCAATAGGTGTACCAATGTTTTTCAGCGAGTATTCAACAATGAGTTTACCTGCTTTTTTACAAAGCAATAATCCAATAGAAGGTTGATCCTGCGATAATTTTAATTGAGCATCAACAGCCGCTAAGTAAAAATTCAACTTACCGGCATATTCAGGCTTAAAATGATCCATCTTAAGTTCCACTATAACATAGCAATGCAGCCTGGTATGATAAAACAGCAGGTCAATAAAAAAATCTTCTCCATCAACTACCAGTAACTGCTGCCTGTTGATATAGGCAAATCCGGCTCCGAGTTCAAGCAGAAATTTTACCAACTGATCGGTAAGCGCTGTTTCAAGATCTTTTTCCGTAACTTTTTCTCCCAGTTGCAGGAAATCAAAATGATATGGATTTTTTAATAATTCATTGGCCAGGTCGCTTTGTAGTTTAGGCAGGGTATATTCAAAATTTGTAAGGGCTTTGCCTTTTCGCTTATATAACCCGCTTTCCATCTGGTGTACCAGTACGCTTCTGCTCCAGTTATGCTGTGTGGTTTGTATAATATAAAACAGGGCTTCTTTAACATCTTTACATTTGGTTATGATCTGCAGGTGATGCCCCCAGGGAATTGTAGTAAGTATAGAAGGAATTTGGTCAACAGCTTGTTGACCTTTTAGGCGAATTGATTTCTTTTTTGGATATCCTCTCAATTCGTCAACAAGCTGTTGACGAATTGAAAACTCGTAAAAATTCACCCATAGCCTTATGTATTTGATATTAGTAAGAGAAAATCCTTTTAAATCAGGAAAAGTTTTTTGAAGGTCCTGAGATAACTTTGGCAAGAAGCCTGTTCCCCATCCGGCATTTTTTTCTTTTTCAAGAATTTCTACTCCTATATCCCAGTAAAGGCTTAATAATTCTGCATTTACTTTTAGCGCGGCTTTTATTTGTGCAGACCGCACACGAATTTTTAATTGCTTCAGCCATTGTGTATAGCCTTTGGTGAGTTTCATAATTGGTTAATAAAGTGTTTTCAATAATGTTATTGAATGTAAAATAAGACAAAATGAGCAGCTTTTCGCTATGTTCAAATGATAAATCACAGTACCGGGATTAAAATCCCGGTGAAATATATGTGATCGAACCTACGGCCCTGAGCGAAGGAATATCAGGAGCCGCAGGCTCGATTATATTTTATTTGAACGGATCTTATTCCGTTGTATACCTTTGCACCACTATGTCAATTACCACGCAAACAGAAATGGACGGAATAAAAAGGATCAGCGAAATAGTAGGCATCACTTTAAAAAGGATGCGTGAGTATGCGCATCCTGGTATGAATACGAAAGAGCTGGATGATTTTGGTGGAAACATACTGAATAGCTTTGGTGCGAAATCAGCACCCCGGCTTACTTATGGTTTCCCGGGTTGGACCTGCATCAGTATAAACAACGAAATTGCCCACGGTATACCTTCTCACACCAAAATATTGCGGGAAGGAGATCTGGTCAATATTGATGTTTCAGCGGAGCTGGATGGATTCTGGTCGGATAATGGAGGTTCTTTTGTTGTAGGCAACGACATTCATGAGCACCAGCGCCTGGTAGATACTTCCAAAAGAATTTTACACAATGCCATTGCCCGGATAAAAGGCGGGGTGAAAATTGCTGATATCGGCCGGCTGATCGAAACACAGGCAAAGAAAGCGGGATATAAAGTAATTAAAAATCTTACCGGCCATGGCGTTGGCAAAAGCCTGCACGAGGAACCACATGAAATTGCCTGCTATTACGACCGGCTCAACCTGAAAAGATTCAGGAAAAATTCTGTGGTGGCAATTGAAACATTTATTTCCACACGTTCTACCATGGCGGTGGAGCAAAGTGATGGCTGGACTTTTCTGGGGCAGCATGGCGGATTTACGGCGCAGCATGAACACACGATAGTTGTAACAGATGATCAACCCATTGTATTGACAGCCGCCAATGAAATATGGGATTAATATCTTCATGGGATTGAAATCCCACGCAGAAATATACTATCAAGCCGATGGCCCTGGAAACAGGCTATACCTAGAGCCGTAGGTGCGATTGCATTTTGTTTGAACGGATTTCAATCCGTTGACATTTCTTTTATGCTCACCGGGCCTGTAAGCCCCGATGGCAATAATGGTGAATCTTTTTTATAATGTTTGTAGGTAGTAAATGTAAACCTGCCGCTGGTACGCGCTTTACCCTGCTGCAGCCATTCGGGCCACTGCCCGTTCTTTACCCCGTCATCCGGCAACTGTTCATCACCTATTAAGCGGTTGGGCCATAAGTTCACAACAGCTATCTCCAACTGGTTGTCCTTTTCTTTTACAATACCCGTGATCTCCACCTGCCAGGGAGCGGTCCATACTACACCCAGGTCTTTCCCGTTCAATGTTACCTGCGCCATATTGTTTACTTCTCCCAGGTCAAGAAAAAGGCGCCGGCTTTTATTATTTCCAGGAAGATCAAAGCTTTGCCTGTAAACAGCCGTTCCAGAATAGTATTTTATTCCTTCTTCGGGGCGGGTGGTCCAATCCTGCAACTGGTCAAATACTATTTTTTTGGGACCTCCCCACTTGGGATCAAAAGACACTGTCCATGCACCTTCTAACGTTGCTATATTGTTATATCCCGGAAAATTCTCTTTAGCAGGAACCGGTGTAGATTTTGCTCCTTTTCTGAAAACAATAAAAAAGCTTTGGTTCGGTTGAAACTGTAAAGGGATAGCTATTTGCCCGTTTTGTTGTGTAAAGACCGGTAATGGCTTCATATCTCCGGTAACAGGATCCCAAAGCTCAGGGCTGCCACTATCGCAGCGGAATATGGCATCCGCATTCAAAGGCTCCGTAGTTTTATTTGCTACAAAATACATATCCCAACCGGGAGCAGTACGATGCGTATAGCGCAGATCGCCGGCCCATTCAAAATCTTCGGGTACGCCCATATTCTTTAATATATTGGCGGTTATGCTATATAGCGGGTAAAGTCCATCCGATTTGGTGCTTATGCCGGCGCCCCAAATGATCTTTCCTTTGCCATATGCACGTTCTGTATAACCCGGCGGAACTTCCAACGCACCCCATATGGTGAGGGACAGTGATTTTACCAACTCATCACAGTCAGGATATGCTGTCAGCCCCGGCGACTGAGCAGGCGGACCACCCACCACTACTGCGCCTTCGCGTACTAATTCTCCGATCTTTTCCAGCAAACGGGGCGTCATTGTTTTTACATCAGGCAACACTAATAATTTATACGTTGCTCCTCCCGGAAATACCACCTGGTTGTCTTTCACGCCTGCAGTAAGCAATTGTCCCGGTGAACATCCATCGAAATTATATCCTCTCCTGTCTCGCACCGGCTCTTCACCGCTAAGCGCCGACGAAGGCGGGCGGAAAATATGCGGAGCACCTTCGGGCGACAGATACAAAACATCTGCCACCGTTCTTCCCTGCTGCAACATAAACTGGCAGCGTGAAATATACCGGTGATAATCCGCCGCCATTGGCCACCATGTCTGGTTCCTGTCCCAGTGTATGCCATAAGGCCCCATCGTCATGCCGGGGCGCAAACTGTCGGGTAATGACTGGCTTTGAAAAGTATGGTATACCAGCCGGTTAATGCCGGCAGCAAAAGCCCAGTCGCCCTGCGATTTCATAGAGCCGGGATACTGTTTCCATCCTTCATTTTTTTCGGCGGTAAATGCTTCTGCGGGAACAAGCGACTGCCCGTTAACGTGAGCAATAGATACCGCTTCAATACAACTGTATGAAGTATTAAAGCCAAAATCCTTGCTCCAGAATTCACACATCGGCACATCCGCCACAGCGCCCAGCTCAAGATCTGCCGTGGGATTCATGTCATACGGTTCTATAGATAGTCCTAACCCATGGCGATGAGCGTATTTTTTAACCTGCCCTGCATGGTATTCCAAAACAAGCTCCTGCGCGGTTTGGCGAAGATCCCATAGAAATCTTTCGCTGATCTCAGGATTTTCTATAATAAGACCGTTATACACAGGATAAAAAGGCAGGGGGTCATACCCTCTTCTTTTCATGAACTCCGCCCGCATATTTTTTGTCCAGTTTTGCGCGCCCATCTCCCAACTGTCCATGTGCAGGAATTTCAATCCCCCTTCAGATTTCTTAGCAGGTTTCCCGATCTTCCTGAATATCCTCCCTGTATATTCATCCAGGTGTGCATTTAAAGCAGCCGTATCCAGCTTATCCGCTTCAAAGCCCAGCCCGGGAAAAGGAGCCGGTCGTGTAACGGCGCCATTATTACGGGTACCAAACCGCATAACCATCCAGTTACCTGGTGGCGCTTCCCAGTTTATAGTTCCGTCGGGCTGAAGCTTACCGGTAAGATCAAGTATAGCATTTTTTGAAATTGCCGCACCGGTAAGGATACTTCCATCATCATCGGAAGACAGGAATGGTTTTACACCTGCAGCCGACGAATAAGGCGCACGATAATACAACGCTTTTTCATCTATGTCTTTTATCGTACCTGAATCCTGTGGCTGCGGGAATGCCAGGACAGCCACATCTTCATAAAAATCCTGCCACTGCTTTTTTAACCCGGGAGTAAACACGCCTTCACCAAAGAATGGTCTTTTAGGGAGCGGCACAGGAAGCTTTATTTTTTTATTTTCACCTCCCTGTACGGTGATAGCTGCCGACACCAGATGCTGCATGGATTGGGCAGGCGCTACCCATGGTCCGCCGCTACCCGACCAGCCGGGACCTATACCTAACGTCATATCAATGTTCAGTCTCCGGCATTCTTTTTCAGCGTGCGCAAATAATTCCAGCCAGCGATCACTTAAAAAATCAACCTTACCACGCGGTACACCTACATTTACTTCCAGGAATATCACATTACCGATACCCGACCCCGACATTGATTCCAGGTCTTTCGTCATTCCTTCTTCCGACAGGTTTCCGTCCATGAAATACCAGTATACGCCGGGACGGGCCCAATCCGGCGGGTTTACAAAGCCAGTCTTAAGCGCCGCTATCCCGGAAATATCCGTTTGGACAGGAGCCGTTGTTTTTTTGGTACAGCCACTCCATAACAATGCGGCGATCAAAATAAAGAAGGAGTAAAGAAGTGAATGGATCTTTATGAACTCAACAATTTTGCTACTATGAGGCTTTTGTTGCGTCGCACACTTCAGCGCTTTCTTCATTATTCGGTAATAATTACAATCGTTCATTACTTTATTGCTTGCTGTATTTAAAAATATTTTAACAAAGTGCAGGGTTCCGAACCTTCTGAAAGATTCGGAACCCTATATGAAAGCTCGTTTCCAAAGTTCCCAACCCGATAGCATCATGAAAGCTGATGGCTGACAGCTCATAGCCATCAGCATACCTGCACAGTCTCAACTCCCAGCAATTCGCCCAGCTTTTTGATCTTTGACGCAATATGTCCTATGCCTATCGCGCAATGATGCGCAGGCCCTTGTGCGTTCCACTCCTCTACAAACCGCCGGGCGCCAATGGGGAACCGGTAGCGGCTGTTGGTATTACCTATTTCCAAAATAGGCCCCGGAACAGATTCCGCTTCCGCTACCAGGAACAATAGTTTTCCATCCATGGTTTCCACTACCGACAGCAGAGTTACTTTTCCATACCGTACCGACATTTCCACCGACAACCCATTGCCTACCTTACCATGATATACCTGCAGGGGCTTTACTTTTATTTTCCCTTCTGCGATTGCCAGGTGTCCCGGACCGTCGTGTCCCATCAGCACCACATCATCATTAAAGTCCATGGCATAGTATTCCGTAAACGATCCGCCAACGCCAAAGCTGTCCATGATCTTCATGGCCTGCACATTCTTGATCTCATATTCTCCCGCTACCGGAACAGCATTGGCGGTGAGTAATGAATTACCCAGTATAACAGAGCTCATCGTATCCTCATTCTCCGGACTACCCGTACCCTTATGATAATAGGCCATAGACCCCAGCCTGTATTTATGTACCAGTTGATCAAGCGCTACCGATGTTCGGGCTGCACGCTCCAGCTCAAAAGCGGAGCAATCGGGCTGCACGTCAAATGCTTCTTCAAATACCTTTAGCTTATCCTGTATTTCCTCTGCGGTCACCTGCCGGCGAATAAAGGAGAGCTCGTCTACCTCAATAACTTCTATATGCCCGCCTAACACAGCGCAGTGCAGGGTGAAGTTGGAATAAATATCCAGCATGCCGCTATAATAATTGCCCATCACACCCAGGTTATTGTGGTACATGATATGCGCTACCCTGGCTGCCGCTATCCAGTCTTCCACCTCATTCCATGCAACGGGATCATCATGCAGCATACCGGTAACCTGGTAAAAAGGAATACCTGAACGTTTGAACACACTTGCGATCTCGGGGACAGGACAGGCCGAACAATAGGCCAGCCATTCTCCGGTCATCCGGGTACGGTCATTCAGCTTGTTGAACCACTCATAATTAATGGCTGCTTCAGGCGACAGGTTGAGCACGATCACAGGTACCTTAGCGCGCCTCACTACCGGCAGCACGGTAGACGACAGCGCATAGGTGGTTACATACAGGAATATCAGGTCTACATCTTCCGTACGAAAGCGATGCCCCGCATCAAACGCTTTTCCAGGTGTATCTATAAGTCCCAGGTTAACCACTTCCGCTCCATACGTTTTTAACCTGCCGGCTACTATATCCACATAACCTGATAACCGCTTTTGTAATCCTTCAAACTGTTCCCAGTACGCTTCAAGACCAATTCCAAAGAGCCCTATTTTTAATGGAAATTTATTTGATGACATCTGTTTAATAATAATGTGGTGTTGAGAGAAATTTAATTTTTCAAATTTACACGAAAACGATATTGTCCTGATCCAACACTTACCCTTACTATATTATCATGCTGATCCAGGATTTTTATATCTTTCCTTTGGGAAACGGGTTTGTCACTTTCTGTAATTTCAGCTACCGGGGAAACCGGCAGATAAACGGTAGCCGTTGTATTAGCCGGCACCTCTATATCTAATTCAAAAATACCATTCTCTTTCTTCCATTTGGAAGCAATCACGCCATAAGGAGAAATATAATTTGCTTCCGCATGGGTTACATTTCCAACAGGTTCGGGACGGATATCAACCTGTTTGAAACCAATGGAATGTTCGGCCGGCCGTATCCCGCCCAACCCGCTGTAAAACCACTCCATTAAATGCCCCAGCATAAAATGATTATTAGATACAAAGCGATAGGCCTGCCACGATTCAGTGAGCGCTGTTGCTCCATTCGCCAGTTGAAAACCATAGCCCGGTACATCCGACCTGTTGTTCATATCAAAGATCACATCCGAGCGGCCATTCTCCTCCAGTACTCGCAGCAAATAACGGTACCCGATATCTCCCGCGGTAAGGCTGTTCTTCCGTTCGCGGATATCGGCCACAATATTGTCAACAACCGCCTCTTTATACTGTGGCGCCACCAATCCCATATACACCGCCATTGCATTGGCTGTCTGGCTGCCTGTAGCGTATTGCTTAGTGTCTTTATTAAAGAAAGCATTATTGAACGCTGCCCTTACTTTTTCAGCCATTTCTTCATAATACCGGGCATCCGCTGATTTATCCAGCAGCTTTGCAACTTTACTTACAATACTCAGATCGTAATAAAAAACAGCAGTAGCAGTTACCCCTTTGGGAGTCAGTTGCGATTCACCGGGATTTTTAGGGCCGATATCGAACCAATCTCCCAGTCCATGCGATAAAATACCATTTACGGATTTCTTTTGAAGATAATCAGCATACCGCTGCATCATCGGGTATGCTTCCTTTAACACCTGCTCATCGCCATACCATTGATATAAATACCAGGGGAGTATGATGCAATTGCTTCCCCATTCGGGAGAATCCCTGAAACCGCTTTCAAAATGAACATATTCAGGCGCTATATCGGGTACAAGCCCATCCGCGGTTTGCGCATCTATCATGTCTTTCACTATTTTCCTGCCCAGTCCCGCAATATTATAATTGTATTTAACGGAAGATCCCATTAAATGAGCTTCCTCAAGCCATCCTAATTTTTCACGATGCGGGCAGTCTGTAAGCACACTGGCCATATTGCTCCTGACAGCCCAGTCTATGAGTGTGTTGGTACGGTTAAAGAGTTCGTTTGAGCAGGAAAAGCTACCCACTTTGGCTGCCGCGTTGCGTGTATGCAAACTTTCTATTTCCATAATGACCGGCAAGCCCTGTGGGTTGGGTTCTCCATTGGGAACCGCGCCTTCTACCTGTATATACCGGAATCCGTAATAAGTGAACCGGGGCTGCCAGGCTTCGGGCGTTTCCCCTTTTAAAGTGTAATTGAAGTAAACAGGCGTGCCTACCGCGTCCTGCGTAACCAGCCCGCCATCGGTGATCAGCTCTGCCGGCCGGAACAGTATCTGATCCTGCTTTTTTCCTTTCACTTTTATCCTGAATATGCCCGAAGCATTTTGCCCGAAATCGTATACCCAGACAGATGGTTTGGGTTGCGATATCTTTTTTACAGAAAAGGAGTCTGTAATTTTAAGCGGATCCGCCGTTTGCGCGCTCAGTACCGGCGGGCCATCCACAATAATGGACTTTTTCCACGACTGGTCATTAAAAGAAGGGCTGTCCCAGCCGGCTTGTTCCAGGTTCGCATTGTAATCCTCGCCGCTGTATATGCTTGAAAAAGTGATTGGGCCGGGAGATGCTTTCCAGCTATCATCACTTATAATATCTTCCGCTGAACCATCGGTATATTCCACCGCTATCCTGCAGATCATTTTCGGATAGCCGTACGCCACGGTAATTTTCCGGTAACGCTCGCGGGGAGTATAATAAAAGCCATTGCCAAGCATAACGCCCAGCGCGTTGCCACCTTTCTTCAATTGATCGGTGATATCAAACGTTACATACAACGCGTTGTTATTGTATTGCGTCCAGCCGGCGTCAAGAAAATGATCGCCTGTTTTTTTGCCATTCACGCTCAAATCGAAATGCCCCAGTCCGGCAACAAAAGCGGTTGCCTTTTTAACTGCTTTTTTTATCACGAATTCCTTCCGGAGCAAAGGCAGGATATTTTTTCCCGGGCCTAATTTAGGATTGCCTCCCCCGTGTATAGCAGGCACAATGCGCAGGCTGTCCGGCATCCTTTCATACGCTATCCACCGGGCTCCTTTCCAATCTTCATTTGCAAGCAAACCCATTTGCCACGCGGAAGGCTGGCTCCATTGCGAACCAACATCTTTATCATCCCATACCATCACTTTCCAGTAGTATAACTTTCCTGGCTGAAGCTTTTTACCAGCGTATGCCAACTGTATAGACTGGCCGGAAATCACTTTTTTTGAATCCCAGACATTGCCTGTATTTTTTTGAAGAAGCGCTTTGTCATCTGCCACCAGCACGCGGTAAGCGGTCTGCATCACATTTCTTCCTGAAGCGGTAAGCTGCCAGCCCAGGCGGGGAGAAGGGTCGTCAACGCCTAACGGAAATTCCTGGTACTGGCATTGAAGATTAACCACTGCCGGTTGTTGCGCCGACAGCGGGCAGTAGGCAAGAATAAATATTAACAGAATCAGGATTCTCTTCATTGTGTCAAGTTAATGGTTGCATTGTTATACCCTGGCCCTGGTATGTGTCCCACGTACCAGGGCGACCGACCAAAAAGGTCGTCATTTCGATCCGCCCCCGAACGTTCGGGGGAGAAGCAATCTCAAATACTTAAACCGTTATCGTTCAGTGAGATTGCTTCGGTCATTCCTCCCTCGCAAAGACGTTCAACGACCTTTTTGGTCAGCCCCGGCGATCTTTCCGGCACGTGGGACACGTGCCGGAAAGATAGAGTTGCTGTTATGCTATTCTTCATACCTCAATAATTCAAAATCATTCATCAACCCGTAATCGTAGGTATCATAAGCGCTGCCCGGGGGATATGATTTTATATTCCACCAGTGATGCGGACCCACCATACCGGGTTTGGGCGTGTTATGATGTGGACCTAACAGGTTTTTCAGGCTGCCGATCACTTCCACTTCCACACGGTTAGCGCCTTTCTTCAGGTATTTGGTTACGTCCAGGGTGTTAGGTTCCGAAAATACAATACCTGCATCACGCCCATTTACTTTAACCGCGGCTACCGTTCCTTTCCAGTCTCCCAGCTGAAGCTCAAAACGGTTGCCGGTTTTTTCGAGGTTGAAATTTTTAATGTACCGGATGCCGAAGCCATACAATGGTAATCCCTGCTCTTTCCAACTGCCGGGTTGCAACGGTTGGGGTGATACGATCTGCCAGCCTTTCTCCGCCGGCTGCAGGTTAAAATCTCCGAGGATATAGACCGGCTCAATTTCCGAAAATACGCTCATAGGATTGACCGTAACGGACAGGGTATTGTCACCGGGCTTTAAATAGGGTCCGATCTGTAGTACGGCAAATGAGCGGTCCAGCCACCATTTGCCAGCAACAGGCTTAACCGTTTTACCATTCACTTTAATCTCTTTCCACAGGTTCCCCTGCTCTATAACAGCACGGAATTTCCTGAAGTCTGCCTGTTGGCTGATCGCAAAATGATAAGTAGCTGTAAACCCTGTTCCAATGGAAAAAGTATCTCTTGCAACAATATGATCTTTAAACTGCACCTGGTGGTTCCAGGGGTTCCTGTTAAAGCCGTAATGCGTGAATACTGCTCTTGATGCTGTACCTACGTGCATATCTTTGAACAGGCTATCGCCCAACTGCAGGTCACAAAAATCTACCATCAGCGTATTTTCTGCGGGACGAAGGGTTTGAACAGCTGTTCCTTTAACTACAGCCCCGTTTGCTGCAGTCGCATATTTTTTCAAACCCTGTTGTTTTTTATCAGCTATAAAAAGCAGCAGGCTGCCCGCCGGCGGAATGGCAAACTGCAACGATATTTTATCACCCTGCTCCTGCCCGGGATAATCTGTTATTTGCCCCGTAGTCAGATCCATCAGCAAAGCATCTTTTCCTTTTATCTTTACGATCCCTTTTGCGGGCGATACCATGCTGGCATTCGTCAGAAAAAGGATCTGCCCGTCGTTCGTCATCCGGCGATGGTGATACAGATCGCCACCTATAGCAGTTGTTCCCCCTTCTCCACTGATCTGAAAATCATCCTGCCCGAACTGCTGCTCTATAACAGCCGGATCAAGTGTTGTAAACTGCCGGATATGATCGTTGGGCGCATTAAAATACCGCAGCTCATTTCTCAGCTCACCATCTATCCGTTGCAATGAATCGAACAATAACACTTTCCCTCCTGCGGCTGCATATGCCTTCAGCAGCTCATACGTTGCTTTATCTATACTTTCCATTCCCGGCGGTATCACAACGGTAGTATATGCCCGTTCTCCCACTATAAACTTTTTACCATCTGTTTTTCCGTGGTCGAGTATAATATTTTCGCAACCTAAATCGTATTCTACCTGCGCTTTTTCAAGCGTGGTAATGAACTGTTGGAAACGGTTCCCGATAGC
Organism: Chitinophagaceae bacterium; assembly: GCA_019638595.1. Classification (GTDB taxonomy): domain Bacteria; phylum Bacteroidota; class Bacteroidia; order Chitinophagales; family Chitinophagaceae; genus Agriterribacter. The sequence goes on along the minus strand of JAHBTJ010000002.1, from coordinate 22,862 downwards.
CCGTAATCCATCCCGTTTCTTCCCGGGAGCTACATACATCCAGGCGGAGCTTGTAGGCTCAATGATCAAAATATTGTTCTGTTGTTTGCCCTGCGACAGCACGAACGATAACCGTGTAAAATATTCGTTCAGTGTTTTGTAATACGGCCACCAGGGCGTATGGTAAGAGAAGCTCTGCGGATAATCATATTTTCTTGCCCCGGTAAGCGTCATCATCGAAAGGTGCTGGTTCAGGAAATTAACCCCCAGCACATATTGCCAGTCGCCCAGCCGCTTCATATCCTTAAAGGTAAGCTCCCATCCGCCGCCGCCATAGGTTTCGCTGAGTGTTCTTTGCTTACCTAACTGGTTAGCCACGCTCGACAATTCCTTCACTGAACGGATATTCCCGAACTGCGCATTGGGGCTTACTTCGTCAAACTGGTTGAACAACATATCAATACCCGGTTGCTGGTGCCAGGCGTACATGGCCATATTATCAGGACCTTCTCCCGGGTCGGGCCATCCATGCTCCCAGTAATGACCGGTCCATTTCAGGTTGTGCTTTTCCGTATACGCATGCATGGGCTTCGACCAGCGGTCAATAAATAACTGTAAAAGCGTTTGCTGGTAATTATGTCTGATTTTTTTCCAGTCGCCTGTTTCTTCAAAAAGAGAAGGCAGGTGAGTTTGCAGGTCGTAGCCCCATTTTTGTTGAAAGGCACTGAAAAGATCCGGGGTCCAGCGTATATTGCCTGCCCCACGCGAAGGAATGCTGGGCTCATCCGAGAACAAGCCGGGAATGGTTTTCCCGAATTCATTGCCTGCGATCTTTTCGTATCCCTTCATCGTTACCTCTAAAAATTTTTCCGTAACGCCTTTAACCATCAGGTCAACATACGGAAACTCGGGTGGTCCTACAGTGCCTTCCTGCTTCTGGTAAAACGCTTTTTTAAACAGGTAATACTTTCCCGGTTTGTTCTTTTCCGCATCCGGGCGGGTGCTGATATCAATAAAGCTTCCGTTCTCTTCTTTCAACGCAATATAAATATCACCTGTTTGCGCAGGGAGTGTCTCCACTTTTATCATATGCAGCATCTGACCCTGGTTATACGATTCGGGCATCTGGTCGGGCACATACCCGCCTGCAAAGCCGGAAGGATAAGAATTTTCATCGTATATCCACACATCCAGCCCCAGAGACTTTCCTTTTTGTATAGTGTACCGGTACAGATCGAACCAGTCGGGAGATAAATATTCAGTAATAAGTCCCGGCCGCGGATGTACCATTATACCGCCAAACGCATTTTGTTTGAACTCCAGCATCATGGAGTCAATAATAGCTTTGGTTACTTTGGTATGCCATACCCATAAGGGCGCGCTGCCGTATGCTTTGCCGGGAGCGGCAAACCGGCTTTGCAAACTTTGCAGGGAACCACTATTACCTGTTTGTAAAAAAGCGCGGTTGGGCAAAAACAGGAGTGTGGCAAGAAATATACCTGAAACTGATAAAAATTTAAGCATAGCATCGTATTTAAAAACAAACAAGATCATTCAATTCATATCTTCAGCACCATATCATTCCCGTTCCTTCTGAACTACCACTACAGAATAGGGCTTCATTTTTATTATCATTCCATTCAGTTTCGCCATAGACGGAGGGTTGTCATCGGTAGTAATATCAACAGCAGATACTGTTCCTCCATCCATTTCTTCAGGCAGCGCAAATTCGGCGGGTACACTTCTCCGGTTTATCAATAATATCTTTTTCCCTTTTTTCGTAATAAATCCCTGTGCCGACACACCGTCAGGAGTGGAGCTTTCAAAATGTGTTTGAGCTAACTTGTCCCCGGGTCCAAAATTGCGATGCAGCAACCATAGTGTCCAGTACCTTGCATTGGGATTACCGGTTTTCCAGTTCATCATGCTTACATCAGGGAATTGCGTGGGATAACCTACCAACTGAGATTCACCGGCTACATCAATGCCAAGCCGGGTCAATTCAAGAAAGATATAAGCATACAAAGTAGAGGCAACATTCCAGTAGTCATCTTCAATAGGTTTGATCACGGATGGCGAACGCAGGATAACACCTATTTCATTGATAGTAGTAAAAGTTTCAGGGGCAAGCCTTTTCCTGATATTCTCAATGTATCTTACCTTATCAAGAAAAGCGTCGGCCTTTTCAAAAAAAGTATACTGGTAAGCGGAAATATCCTGTTCCGGCCATGAAGGAGATGAATAGTGGTGGTATGATATGCCTTCCGGTACAATTCCAAAACGGTGGTTCCGGGGGTTCAGGAAATACTCAAAGTATTGCGGATCGGAAACTTTTGCCAGCGACAGCCCGATAAATTTTGTTTCAGGCGATAGCTTTTTTAATTCTTTTACTATAACATCATATATCCTGGTATACAATTGCGGTGAAATACGGTGTTCCAGGTCGGGCTCATTCAATACCTCCCAGTATGGGATCTTATAGAAATGCCCCGATTTGTGAAACCTGCCCAGTTCATCTGTAAACCCTCCTTTTGTATACCAACTGAACAACCTGGCATAATAATCGGCCAGCTCTTTACCGGTAGAATCCCTGAGCTCAGTGCCCGGATTATAGTCCCAGAAAGGCTGGTAAGGATCTTCGGGATAGATCACCGGCTTATCCGTTTTCCACATCCAGGCAGGCGTAGTGCTGAAGTTGATAACTACCGAATGTCCTTTGGTTGCCTCCATAATGGCTTGCATGGTACTATCGAGGTAGGTAAAATCCCAAAAAGTTTTTGTTGGAGTGGGTGGTTTAAGTTCTGCAACGGCCATTTTGGGATAAGGGAACCAGGGCACATACCGTACAAAATCCGCACCGAGATCTTTTAATGCTTTAAATGTTTTTTCATGGATGGGAGACGATGGCCGCACCATCGGATTCTCAACCACCTGCAGGGTAGCTGTTGTTTTGGATACAAAAGTTATGTTATCCCATATTACCTTTAGGCCGGGCTGTCTGGTTTGTGAGATCCCCGGAGCGCAGGCGCAGATCACAAACAAATAAGTTATAAAAACCCTCAGGGAGTTACAGGGTGCCTTCCAGGTTGCCGTTCCTGCGATAATTTGGAAGATCACCGGGTTATAAGAACCGGCTGGATTTTTTTCGGATCTTTTTTTCATGATCAGTTTATTAAGTTGAGGTCGTTTAAATTTTGGTAGATATAAAATCATTAATTTAATTCCATCAACACCAACCCTGGCACAATAAAAATGTTTTCACAGAGGAGTTAACCGAAACGAATTTTTTTTCCTGTATGAAAGTATCATGAAAAAGATGAAATGAAATATACTATTTGATATTTCGGATGCAAATCCTGATATTTTGGATTCGTTTTAAAAACCCCGGCTGAACAAATAAAAAAGAGAACATCGTGCAGGGCGGTTTGAACAAGATATACAATTTGATATTTCAGATACACATCCTGATATATAATTATCGAGCATATGACCAACTATTACAAATATCTCCCTACCAGCGATGAAGATGAAAGCTGGGGATTGCATGTGCTGAATACAGGTTGTAACAGGATAACCAAACATGAAATTTATCCTTCCGTGCAACACCCTTCGCACCATTATTTTACATGGAACAAAGGAAGGATCCTCGATGAGTTCCAGGTAATTTACATTGCCAAAGGAGAAGGTATTTTTGAATCGGCAAGCTGCAGAAAAAGCATCATAAAAGAAGGAACCATACTGCTGTTGTTTCCCGGAGAATGGCATCGCTTTAAGCCCAATGAAAAAACAGGCTGGGATGAATACTGGGTAGGCTTTAAAGGCCCTATTATGGATAACCTTGTGCAGCAAAAATTTTTCAGCCGGCGCAAAGCTATATTGCACATTGGCATTCATGAAGGCATTATCAACTCCATGCTGGAGATCATTGAAAAAACCAGAAATGAAAAAACAGGCTACCAGCCACTGGTGGCAGGCATAGTGATGCACCTGCTCGGACAAATTCATACGCTCGTGCGGCAAAGTAATTTTAAAGCAGAAGATATTACCGAATCTATTATCAACAAGGCAAGGATCATTTTCAGAACAAATATTGACCAGGACATCAGCATTGAAAAAGTAGCGGAAGAGCTGAATGTAAGCTACGCCTGGTTCCGCAAAGCTTTTAGAGCATATTCGGGAATAGCCCCGCACCAGTATCTTTTACAATTGAAAATTGAAAAAGCAAAAACACTTTTAGCAGACCCTTCCATACAGGTAAAGGAAATTTCTTTGAGCTTAAATTTTAAATCCACCTTTTATTTTTCCAAACTATTCAAAGAAAAAACCGGCAGTTCACCCGCGGAGTTCAGAAAAAAAATGGAGCGAAAAAAGAAAAGACTTTAATATAACCGCATAGCAAAACCTGCTTTTTATATTTTCATTTTTAAAGTGTTTTCAACAGGATGGTACAGGATGAGCCGCCTGCCTTCAACAATTATCTTCCTCAATAGTTAAAAATATGCCGGTAATTATTGCCTATAATTCAGGCAACCGGTAAAGCAAAACGAAAACTGCCAGATGAGAAAGGGTTCGACAGGCATACTGATGGTAGCATTGTACCATTATTATCTTACACACAGCTTCTGCTGCCTGGCGGCCGGCGCAATATATATATATATATATATATATATATATATATATATATATCTGATTATCAATCAAATACGTTCTATTTTTCGATTTTGCGCCATCCGGCAGGATTACTTTTCCACCATCAGGCTTTATGTATACTGCCCGGTTTATTTACGGGCTCTATTTTTCTACAGATTTCTAAACATCAAAACAACTTTTATGATCAAAAAGGGTTATGCCACCTTTACAGGAGGTAGGCACATCATGGCTTTTTTAATAGCTGTACTTTGCAGTGCGGCTGTCTATGCCCAGCAAAACCTTACCGTTACAGGTAAAGTAGTAGCTGCTTCGAACGGTTCGCCTATAGCCGGCGCTACGGTAAGCGTAAAAGGTACTACTTCCGGTACAACAACCGACGAAAACGGTAATTTTTCCATTACTGCAAGGTCAGGAGCCACACTTGTTTTCAGCTTTGTTGGCTTCCAGGAATCGGAAACTGTTGTTAACCGCAGTACCAACCTCAACATACAACTCACTGCGGCAGGAAAGGGCCTCGATGAGGTAGTTGTGATAGGGTACGGTTCAAAACGCAAAAGAGATATCACAGCCGCAATGTCTACCATTAACCTGGATGACCTCGGAGAACTGCCTTCACGTAATGCTACGCAAATGATACAGGGACAAGCCCCGGGCGTGGTAGCTACCCAAAGGAATGGTACACCTGGTGCAGAATTTGAAGTAAGGATCAGGGGCGTAGGCTCTCTGGGTGCGGGAAGTAATCCGCTGTATGTAATTGATGGATTTGCAGTGGGAACAAGTGTTGGTCAGAACCTGAACCCCAATGATATTCAGAGCATTTCTGTGCTTAAAGATGCGGCGGCTACTGCAATATACGGCGCCCGCGGTTCTAATGGGGTGGTATTAATAACAACCAAATCTGCTAAACCAGGGCAATCCAACCTGAATGTATCTATAGACTACGGTATTCAAAACGTGCCCAAGTCAAGAAGAATCACGGTACTGAACGGACCTGAGTTCGCACAATTTTTAAAAGATGTGTACAGCGATAAGATCAGGATATTTGAAAACAGGGAACCTTCTATTGATGAAATTCCCGAAGGATATCGCTATCCTGAGCAAACCAAGTACTCCACCAACTGGTTTAATGAAATATTACATAACAATGCCCCTTATACTGATGTTAACGTGACACTTTCTTCGGGCAAAGGCGATGTTAACTCTCTTTTATCACTCGGTTACTACAAAGAAGATGGGGCGCTGAAAAAAACAGGTTATGATCGCTTTTCTGCCCGCTCCAATATTTCCGGTAAGATCCGGGACTTTATCACTATAGGCCTGAACGTAAATGGAAGTTATACAAGGCAGGATGTAGCCTCAACAGATGGGCGTGATGCAATCGTTGGATCAAGCTATCTCATTGATCCCCGCGAGCCCGCTTATGATGAAGACGGCACCATGAGGCCATTTGTTGGTGGTAAGGATGGGGTATTCGCTTATCCTAGCCCGCTTTTTTTATTATATAATTATAAAAAGCACAGAGACATCGCCGATGTATTGTCAAATGCCTATGTTGAGCTGGCAATATTAAAAAATCTGAAATTCCGCTCCTCGGTAAATATTCGTCTTAATTATAACACCTATAGAGAGTATAAGCCTTCTACTATAGGCAGAGGACTTACTACCGGAACAACAGGTGCGCCTCCGCAAATCGCAACCGCTTCCGAATCGAACGAACGCTTAATTAATTATTCTGCCGACCAGTTGTTAACATACACACCTAATATCGGCGATGATCACAAATTAGATTTTCTTGCCGGCTTCACTGCACAGGAAGAAGCAGTCAGAGCGCTTGCCGGTTCTGCCAATACGTTCCCTGACGATCTTACCCCCTTCCTGGGTTCCGGGGCTATCAGGTCTTCCTCGTCTTCGGAATATGGATGGAGCCTGCTGGCTTATATAGCCCGCGCCAATTATTCGTTCAGGGATAAATACTTACTTTCTGCTTCTTTCAGACGGGAAGGCAGTTCAAGATTCGGAGCACAAAATAAGTACGGAGATTTTCCTTCAGCTTCTATCGGCTGGAGAATCAGTGGAGAAGATTTTATGGCGGGTATTAACTGGTTAACTGATCTGAAGCTTAGAGCCAGCTACGGTAAAACTGGCAACAACGATATTGGTAACTATACAGCCCTTTCTTTCCTTGCGGCTAATAATTACATCCTTAACAATAGTTTTGCACCTGGCGCTGTAGTAAGCGCATTTGCCAACTCGGCACTGCAGTGGGAAAAATCAGACCAGATGAACATTGGTTTAGACATGTCGGTGTTTAATAATAAACTTACACTTACCGCTGAATATTATAACAAGCTCACCAATGACATGCTATTATTGGTTCCTATTCCGGCAATTTCTGGTTTTACCAGCACCCAAACCAATATTGGCCAGGTAAGAAACCGCGGCGTTGAGCTGGCATTAAATTACAATGAAAATATCGGCAAACTGAACCTTAGAACGAATTTCAATATTGCATTCAACAGGAGCAGGGTGATGGAAATTAATGGCCCTAACAATATTATCTGGAACGGAAGCTTTTACGGGGGCTACAATGTTCAGAAAGTGGGAAGGCCCATCGGTATGATCTACGGCTACGACAAGATCGGCATCTTTAATACACAGGATGAAATTGACCATTCACCCAAACAGGATGGCGTTATTGTAGGTGGTATGAAATTCCGTGACGCGGATGGTAATGGCGAAATTACGTATGATACCAAAGACATGGTAGAAATAGGCAACCCTAATCCTAAGTTCACATGGGGCTTTAATGTAGACCTGGATTACAAACGCTTTGACCTGAACATATTGTTTATGGGTGCACAGGGATTTGATGTATACAGGAATATTGAAGCCTCTACCATGAATATGGATGGCGTGTTTAATGTACTGGACAAAGCAAAAGACCGTTGGAGATCAGCCGAGAATCCCGGAACAAATCCTACGGATGTGCATGCACAGGGAGGCACCAGCTACTTTAAATGGTCGCGCGAAAGCAGTAACCGTTATGTATACGATGCCAGCTACGGATGGATCAAGAATGTTACGCTTGGATATAATCTGCCTAAAATGAAACATTTCAACAACATAAGGGTGTTTGTAGGTGTTAACAATCTCTTTATGATAACCAACTATCCGGGTAACAACCCTGATGTAAGCCAGAGAGGAAGTACACAGGCCGGTAATGACGATGAAGCGTACCCGGTTCCAAGAACTTTTGCGATAGGTGCCAAATTTAACTTTTAAAGCTACTTCACATGAAATATACAATTGCGATTATTACTTTAGCTTTTTGCTTTTTTCTTTCTTCATGTAAGAAAGGATTGCTTGATAAAACCGATCCAACAAGAATTGGTACGGGCGTATTTTATCAGGACGTGGCCCAGGTGAATAGAGCCATTAATGGAATTTATGGTCAATTACAGGGCATTACCAATGTAAATTATATATTCAAGGAAATGATCTCTGATAATACCACCATAGATTTAAATCCATCTGACCGTGGTGGCGCTGCAGGCTGGGAAGCATTTGAATATTCCACAGTAAATTCCGGTAATGGAGAGATTACCAACCTCTGGGTTAGATATTACCAAGCCATGTACAATATCAACCTGACTTTAGAAAAACTGGCGACATCTCCCATAGATGATGCTGCAAAAAAGCCACTGGATAGTGAACTTAAATTTTTGAGAGGATTTTTGTACTTCGACCTGGTGCGTTATTTTGGCAATGTGGTGATTGTAACCAATACATTTAAATCGCCTGCTGAAGCATATGATTTATTGCGAAGCACTTCAGCAGATGAAGTTTATGCCCAGATAGAAACTGATCTTAAAGCAGCGATAGATGGCCTGCCTTCAAAGGCAAATCAGGCGGCGGCATTAAAAGGCAGGGCTACAAAAGGTACTGCACAGGCTACATTGGGAGAAATGTACCTTACCCTGAAGAAATACCCCGAAGCGGTTAATACATTAAAAGAGTTATTAACCCAGGGTTATAGCCTTATGCCGAATTACGCTGATGTTTTTGATATAACCCAAAAGAACAATGCGGAGTCCGTTTTTGAAATCCAGTACCAGGGTGATAATGACCTGGGCGAAAACAGTAATTTCATGTACGTATTTGCACCCCGTACCTCTGGTAACGTAATTGTAGGTTTTGCCGGGCAGGGCTTAGGTGGCCGTAATATACCAACCAATAATATGATAGCCGCTTACGAAGCAGGCGACCTGAGAAAAGATGTTTCTTTAAAAACAGGCTTTACAAAAGACGGTGTATTTTACCCTATTCCCTATGTAAACAAATACAATCATGCGCATACTATTCCCGGCCGCACCAACGACAATTGGCCTATATACAGGTATGCGGATGTATTGCTGATGCTGGCAGAAGCGATCAATGAAGCTACCGGTCCTTCATCAGATGCGGAAGGCTATCTTAACCAGGTACGTACAAGAGCCGGGCTTACAGCAAAAACCGGGCTAAGCAAAGATGATTTCAGAACAGCAGTGCTAAAAGAAAGAAGAGTGGAACTGGCATTTGAGAACCATCGCTGGTTTGATCTGAAAAGAACAATGGATCCTGCCGCGCTTGCCGCATTTATGAACGCGCATGGAGCGGAAGAAAAAGCCAACCCTACTGTAGACAGGGGTGGCGTTGCATTCAATCAATTGGATTACGTGTACGAAGCCAAAGAAGCTATCTTTCCGGTACCGGCGTCCGAGATATTAGTAAACAATAAATTAACCCAGAACGACGGGTATTAACAATAACATTTACAAACTAAAACAGCCGCTTCAAAATGAAGCGGCTGTTTTAGTTTGTCTGCTCTCCGACAGAGCCGGCGTGGACAGGTAATTATTTTTTCGATCAGGCATTTTCGTGCATCGCCGGAGGCGATAAGAAATACGGTACGAGGCGATGACGCCTCGTACAGCGGAAACCTCGTACAGCGGAAATCGTCAAAATGCAAATTGCGTATTTCCCGATTGGTCAATCGAAACTCGCAATGACCGCGTGAGAAGTTGAGTGAATGTATGCCTTGCTTTAATGCTGATAGCAAAAACAATAAGCCCTCTTTGTGGATACTGTATATACGGGGTATACCCGAAAGTTGAGATAGCTTCTTCCATTATTTTTTTCTAAAAGCGAAATCCCTGGATATCGCATCATCCTTTGTGTGCCTCTAAAGCGCAGGCACATTCCAAGAGAACTTAAAGACTTTTATTTTTTTCGGCATTACCACATAGCGTATAAAAGAAACAGGAAAGCAGCTAAAAATTTGCACCGTTGTTGGTGTTTGTACGTTGGGCAGGTGACCCAGCCTCACCAGCCACTGCATTAAACCTTATTTGATACTCACAAAAGAACGCCCTCGCTGTAAAATAATTTATTACTTCTCGTTATATTTCATTATTTTGTTTATACAACAATGATATATTCCTGACCCTGCTCCGAAAGCTCACACTTAATACCAAATCTTTGTTGACCTGCCTGTAATTACATGGCTATTTCAAACCTTTAATAACGTTCGTTATGAAGTGCTTAAAGATTTGGTTAACTGTTTGCGGCTTTATGAGCCAGGCGTTTAGCGAGGAGATCAAAGCCCAGGAATCAGCAGACGTGGAAAATGTATTTAAGGTGAACGTAGTGTCGCCGGGTATAAGTTATGAAACACCCATAGGTAAAAAACAGACAATATACATAGAAGCATATCTCTCCCCTTATTTTTCATTTTCTTATTCTTCAAATTTTGGCAGCAGCACAGATTTTGGGGCAATACCATCTTTTGATGTTGCTTATCGCTACTATTATAATGGCAAAAAGCGGGCGGAAGAAGGACTTACAACTTCCCTGAATAACATGAATTATTTCACGTTTGTTTACAATGCAGGTATTTATAAAGAAACAATTCCGGGTTATTATGAAGATGAAACAAAACTTCGTGTACAACATGTTATTGGTATTGCCTGGGGATTTCAAAGAAACTATAATAACCGGATCAGTATTGATGTAAATGTAGGTCCCGGTTGCGCCATAAGCTCATCATCCGACATTAATCCAGCCGGACAATCTTATTCAAAACTAAATATTGAACCTGCGCTGGTACTTAAAGCAAGGTTTGGCTTTTGGCTTAACAAAAGGAAATGACAGATTGGTATTTATGCTTCATTCAAACTGCCGCCATTAGTATGTTATTCACTTTAGTGTTCATGTTGGTGTTTGTGCATTGGCCCGGGATGATGGGCTCACCAACAACTGCAGATAATGGATACACCGTTCAAATACCCTATTGTTGCTTTCAAAATTTATCCGGCATTCGCAAAAGAATATACATCTTCAGGCATTCCGTATTGTTATTTCCTTTTTACCAGCTTATGCAATGAGCCTGCCCCGTTGCTTTTTATGACCTGGATATAATACACGCCATCATTTAAGTTGCCCAGCTTTATAGTTTCGGTTGCTTTACCAGCCCGGGTATGCAATATTAACCTCCCGGCAATATCATATATGCTGATGCTTTCATTTCCCTTTAAGCCTTTTATATGGATATCTTCCTGTACGGGGTTAGGATAGATGCTGATATTATTTCCACTCTCCTGCAAAACGATGCGAACGGAGCTATATTCATATTTTCCGTTATGATCTACCTGTTGTAAGCGATACATATTCTTTCCGGTTACCGGGGCTTCATCTGTAAAACTGTAGTTCAGCTTCCCATTGCCGGTACCGTTCTTTGATTGAGCCCTCACATACCCGATCGTTACCCAGTTTGTTCCGTCTGTACTTCTTTCTATATTAAATCCTTTGTGATTTTGCTCGCCGGATGTAACCCAGGTTAATACTACAACATTAGCTTTTTTATACGCTTCGAAGCTGCTAAGCCGGACAGGCAGGATGATAAGGCTGGAGATACAATTTGCCCCGTCAATATTGCTGGAAGTAATAGAATTTGTGGAAATTTGAGTAGCGGTACTTGTAGCCGTATTGATAGCATACAAATGACCCTGCTGATTGGCAAAAACAAAAAGATTTCCAAAACTGTCGAGGAAGATAGCGCCATAGCTGGTACCACTGGGGCTGTTCCGTATATTATCTCCCGTAATAGCGCTACCGTGCTCCTGAATGCCCCCTGTTACGGGATCGTAGCTAACTATATAGTAAGGATGAAAAGAATTACCGTTGGTCATAGCATACAGTCTGCCGTCAACAGGGTTCACACACCAGTCGGATATGGTTCTGCGATTGGCTCCTCCACTGGCAGTGGGAGAGATAACAGTTCCTTTGGTGGTGCGGGCATCTAACGCATAAGGAACAACTCCCCCGGTAGCCGAAGGATCCACCAACCGTCCGTAAGTAGGCCGGGCAGGATCTGTATCTATAATGTAAAAACGGGCAGCCGTCTGGCCGTTGTACAAATAGAAATACCCGTGAGCGTCTATAGCGCCTACATTATAATCCGGCCCGGTGGGCAGCCCGGGTATATCTATAGAAATTTTTATACCATCAGACCCGATAATCACTACCGAATCAATATGCTGGTCATAAGCCCATAACAAACCGGTAGTAGCGTAAGCCAGTGCATTGATATCACTTACATCAAAAAGCTTGGTTTCAATTCCGCCAGGCGTGTATTTGTATAGCGCATTCTTATTGCTCAGATACAGCGCTTCATCGCAGAGAAAAGGCGCCGGCATATCAAACGGAATATAATAATCCTCTGCTTCGCCGAAGCCATTTATAAAACCTGCAGCATCTGCTGCGGTCATTGGTTCGGAACTAAGCCTGATGCGGAGAAATGTGCCCTGTCGCCCACCCGCCCCGTTTAGCACAGCATTGTTCCAGGTGAACGCCTGGCTGATGTCAACATTCCCTGCAGGAATGACGGCGGATAGCGCTTCACCTGGATCAAACATACCATTACCGTTCCAGTCTATCCAGGCCATTGCGTAAGCATTTGCCCCGCTCAGGTTGGTAACAGTAGTGGCAACAGAATATGTTTTGATGAGTTGCTGCTGACTTTCATTAATGGTTATGGGAGTAATAGAGGTTACGCCATCTTCATCGTTATAACCATTACTGTTATCCCCATCCGCGTTAGCGCTGTAGAGCGTTGAAGCATCACCATCGCCGCCCAAAGCGCCCAGGCGCAGCAGGCCGCCCAAGGACATAATACCAGCATCACCGTAGCCGGAGGGCGCATCGCCCCTATCGGGCGTGCCTTCGGAAAAGGTGAAAGACCATGAGTTACCTCCACTTACGCCAATAGTACCCGTTTGTGTCACCCGAACAGATTTTACCACATTATTTTTAAGTACTACAAAGGCCCAGCCTTCATTATTCACATTTCCCGTAAGCCCGGCCGGGTTCACTGTAATCCCTGTAGTGCCAATAGTTGCGGGAAGACTTGCACCAGCGGCATCATCAGATAAATGTACCAGCCTTATATTATCGCTTATGGTTACCGGGGTACCGGACGCGTCCAGAAATTCAAAAGTGACTGTTTCGCCATTATCAATATCTCCCACAATCAATTGGTCCAACACCTGTAGGGTATTAGTAAAAGTTGCGGTAGCGCTTGAGTTGGCCGGAATAGGGCCGCCGCGCCAGCTAAGGTCCACAAAAGAAGTTGTTGCAGGTAAAGTACTGCCATTGGATGTAACCGGAGATACTAATGGGCCCCAGTTTCGGGCGGCAAGGGCAGCTCCGTTTCCAATGGCTATCGCGGCCGTATTCGTTCCATCGCTGTATCCTCCATTGCCAAGGTTGGCGGTATTGGTATAAGTGATGGTAAAATCATTGCCGTTTAAGCTGCCCAGGAATGGTCCGGCTGAAGCTATTCCTCTGGCTGCAGGAAAGCTGTAGGTAGCAAAAACATGCCCGTTAAAATAGCCGTTGCTGATATCAGCCGGATAGGCATTGGGATACTGTGCATGCGCAGTAAATACTATTGCCAGACCTAATATTAAAAGGCAAACCTGTTTTTTCATCTGCTAGCATTTTGATATCAGGTAAATACTATTTCTAAACCCATATAAATAGCCGGCATGGTGTATAGCCGACAGAGTTCAAAAATATAAGCGTCATTGTTTTTCATCATACTTTAGCTTTGTTTTTCAATCAACCTATACTACCTACATCAGTATTCACAGGTAAGCACATACGCTTTCTGCTTACAATTTCAAAACCATTAGGTGTTATGCCGTAAATCTGCACAGCATTTATACTTAAGCAACAGGTAAAAACATATAAGGGGTAAAAATATTGCAGATAAAACAGGATTTCTTCAGCTTTTGTGCAAGGGGGCAATAAATGCCAACGTTCACCGTTGTGCAAAAAGTAATGAAATACCGGAGGGGCCGCGAATAGCGACAACCACAAAAACGCAGAAAATTAAATCAGCTTATTTTGCCGTGCGATTGCAGGACATTACACATGTTTTAGAAAAACATCCATACATCTCCAGTTATATTCATTTCCCTTTCCCTCATAAAAATCATTGATCAATATTACACACCCGTATTATTTCAAAAACTCATCTACGTTTTCTTTTGTTACCAGTTGAAAAGGAATGAATACTTCTTTCTTTTCAACCGGCTGTTTTTGTGCAAGCTGTATAGCCATATCCACAGCGCCCGCTCCCTGTCCTTTTGCATCCTGGAAAACCGTAGCGTCGAGGCGCCCGTCTTTTACCGCCTGCAGGGCATCCGCGATAGCGTCAATACTTACTACCACTACTTTGTCTTTCATCTTTGCCTGCTCCAGCGCCTGCAACGCACCCATCCCCATTTCATCGTTGTGCGCAAATACGGCATTGATCTTATCTCCATAAGATTGTATCCAGTTTTCCATCAGGCTCATGCCTTTTGCCCTGTCCCATTCAGCGGTTTGTTCCGCCAGTACCTTCATGTCAGGATATTTGTTTAAAACTTCCCTGGCTCCGGCAGCTCTTTTAATTTGTGCCGCCTGCCCCATATAACCGTCAATGATCACGATATTTCCTTTGCCATCCAGCAGCTTAGCGATCTGCTCCATTGCCATCTGTCCGGAATCTTCGTCTTTTGAGCCTACAAACCCATCGGGTTGCGTAGCGGTTTCAGAATTTACATTAATGATGGCTATACCGGCGGCTTTCGCTTTTTCTACAGCAGGCGAGCTGGCTTCCACTTCGCAGGGATTGAGTATGATCGCGTCCACATTCCGGGCAATAAATGTTTCAACCTGCTGCACTTGCTTTTCAGCAGTGCGTTGCGCATCGTTCACGATCAGCTCAATATTTTTTTCTTTCGCCTTTGCTTCCATCGCGTCTTTCACATTCACTACAAATTCAGATTGCAGGCTTAGCATCGAAGCTCCTATTTTTAGCTTTTTTTCTCCCGAACCCGGCTGGTTACATGCCGCTGCAATCAAAATAACCGCATAAAACAATGTTGTCTGTACCTTCATATGAATCGTTTTGTTTTAAGAAGCGGAAGATAGGGATTTTTGAGAAGCTCTTTCAAACTGGCTGGTTTTGCATATATTGCTCACCAGATTATAAATTCCAGACGAATGAAAATCGCATTTCCTTTTTTAGTCACGCTGTGCATTGTCCTGAGTTTTAATTGTGCCACTTCTCATAAAGAAATTCCTGAAAAGCCTGCTACCAGGCCGCCCGTTATCCAAAATCCTTCCCCGGCGCCGTTAACACCGGAAGAAAGCATACAAGCAATGCACCTTCCCGAGGGTTTCCGGGTAGAGCTGGTTGCCAGTGAACCTATGATACAGGAACCTGTAGCAATGGTTTGGGATGGTAACGGCAACATGTACGTGGCGGAAATGCGTACCTATATGCAGGATATAAACGCTACTAACGAAAATGATGCCGTGAGTCGGGTGGTTCGCCTGGAAGATACCGACGGGGATGGCAAAATGGATAAACGGATCGTTTTTATAGACAGCCTTGTGCTGCCCCGCATGCTGCTTGCGCTCGATGACCGCCTGCTGGTGCAGGAAACCTATTCAGCCAATATCCATACTTACCGGGACACTAACGGTGATGGCGTAGCCGATGAAAAAATACAGGTATACCACGACGACACGCCCGATAAAAGAAATCTTGAGCACCAGCGCAGCGGTTTGGTATGGAACCTCGACAACTGGATCTATACAAGCATTCAGTTGCGGTATAAATGGACGGGCGACCGGCTGAAAATAGACAGCCTGGAAGACGTGCCTGCCGGGCAATGGGGACTGGGCAACGACAATTACGGGCGGCTCTATCTTTCCTCTGCAGGCGGCGAAGTAGCTGCTAAAGGATTCCAGCAAATGCCGGCGTATGGCGAGCTGGAATTTGAGGAAGCGCAATATGAAGGCGACTTTCACGAACCATGGCCCATCATTGCCACCCCGGATATAGAAGGCGGGAAAAAACGCCTCCGCGACGACAGCACACTCAATCATTTTACCGCCACCTGTGGGCAAACCATTTACCGCGGCAACGCGCTGCCTTCCTATATGGATGGCGACCTGTTCATTTGCGAACCGGTAGGGCGTTTGATCCGCCGCGCCAAAGTGCTCAACCAAAATGGAGTAAGAGTGGTAAAAAACGCTTACGATAAAGCCGAGTTCCTTGCTTCTACCGATATGAATTTTCGCCCGGTGAATATGACCACAGGACCTGACGGCTGTTTGTATATAGTAGACATGTACCGCGGTATTATCCAGGAAGGCAACTGGACGGGGCCTTCATCCTATATCAGGCCCCAGATATTACGCTTCGGGCTGGATAAAAATATCGGGCGCGGAAGAATATACAGGATCGTACATGAGTCAATAGCCCCGTTGCACCGGCGCCCGGCATTGCTGCAATCTACTTCGGCCGGGCTGCTGCAATATCTTTCGCATCCCAACGGCTGGTGGCGCGATAATGCACAAAAGCTGCTGATCCTGCGCAACGACCCTTCTGTTATACCTGCACTGAAAGCATTGGCACTTGGGCATTCTTCTTTCATGGATAAGCTGATGTTCTGGAAAGAAAAGCCTGCCGATATAGGCAGGATACACGCGTTGTGGACACTGGAGGGATTGCATGCGGCTGATAAGGATATGCTGCTGAAGCTGATGGAAGATCCCGCGCCGGAAATGAGGAAGATGGCGATTTGGGTAAGCGAACCTTATATTGCAAAAGACGATGCGGATGTAATGAGCATGCTGAAAAAAATGGTAACCGACCCCGATACGGGTGTGCGCACACAACTGGTGCAGTCATTACGGTATAGCACAGCCGAAAAGGTTACACCATTACTGGAAGCCGTTATTCAAAAAGATTCCGCCCGCACCGGTATGGTCTACCAGGCGGCACAGCTTACGCTGGGGCATCTTACTACTTCGCTTGCCGTGCAGGTGAATACGGAAGGGTTGGATGAAGCATCGCAGGCGCTGGTATTGAAGGGGGCGGATAATTTTAAATCGCTCTGCTCTTCCTGTCATGGGCCGGATGGCAAAGGATTGAAATTCGGCGGTTCGGGAATGGTGGCTCCTCCGTTGGCCGGATCGCCACGCGTAACCGGCAACCCGGGAAGGCTCATACGGATCGTACTCAGCGGATTAAAGGGACCTGTGGACGGAAAGGAATATCCCAGCATCATGCCACCGCAGCTTAACAGCGAAGACCAATGGCTGGCGGAAGTGTTGAGCTATATACGCACCAACCTGGGGAACAGCGCTTCCATTGTAAAACCTGCCGATATTAAAAAAGTGCGCGATGTGGTGGGCAGAAGATGGGATCCCTGGACGCTGGAAGAGCTGCAACAGGCAGGGTTTTGAGGCTGACTGATCCGGTTGGATCGTTTCCGGGCTTCTGAACCTTTGAATGGTTCGGAATCATGCCACCGCTCACTGCCTTTCCTTATATTTGCCCTTTATTCTTTTTATTCCGATTTGTGATATGAAATTCCGTCATTTCTTTGAAAATGTGCAGGTAGATGAGTTTTCCGCTACACCTAAATATCTACAGCTTACCCATTCCATACTGGATGCCATTGAAGCGGGTAAGCTTAAAAAAGATGACCTGGTACCTTCTATCAATGAGCTGAGCTTTGAGCTTGAAATATCGAGGGATACCGCGGAAAAAGGATACAAGCACCTGAAAAAAATGGGCGTGCTGGGTTCCGTACCCGGCAAAGGATATTATATAATAAACGATAATATCAAGCAGACCCGTCGTGTTATGCTGCTGTTCAATAAGCTCAGCTCGCATAAAAAAATTGTATACGACGCTTTCGTGGAAACCCTGGGCGAAGACGTAGCCATTGACTTTTATATTTATAACAACGATTACGGGCTTTTTAAAAAGCTGATCAGCAATGCCAACGATGATTACTCGCATTATGTGATCATTCCCCATTTTATGGAAGGGGGCGAAAACGCCCACGAGATCATTAACACCATTCCCAAGCACAAGCTGATCCTGCTGGACAAAAAATTACCACGGGTAGACGGCGAATACGCGGCCGTATATGAACACTTCGAAAAAGACATTTACCAGGCGCTGGAACAGGCGTTAAAATCTTTGGCGAAATATCATACGCTCAAAATCATTGTTCCTGAAAAGAGCTATTATCCTATGGAAATTACCAAAGGCTTCAACCGCTTTTGCCAGGAATACGCGTTCACGCATAAAATAGTGCATGATATCGCTATTGAGCCCATCAACAGCGGAGAAGTATACATCAACCTGATGGAAGCCGACCTCGTAACACTGATCGAGCGGCTGATATCGCTCAAATTTAAAGTAGGCAAAAACGTAGGTGTGATCTCGTACAACGAAACCGTTTTAAAAAAGATCATCCTCAACGGTATTACTACTATTTCTACCGATTTTCACCAGATGGGCGTGCGGGCGGCACAGCTTATTTTAAGTGGCGCTAAAGAGCATATAGAAGTTCCCTTTAAGCTTACCATGCGTTCTTCTTTATAATATTTCCTGCCACCTGCTATCGGCCATACAGAAGATGTATACCGGGTATTTGTCTATGTTTTTTACCCGTTCGTCTATATTATGCCAACCGCAAGCCGGTTTGGTTATTTTTGACATTTGGCAGGAAACCGGCAATGAATAAACGAACCCTTAATATCGTCATTATACACATCACCTGCTGGGCGTTGTTCCTGTTGCTGCCTGTTATCTTTTCACCGGGGTTTGGCAGCCGCCCTAAAGAATTTGATCATGTGTTCGGTTACCCGCTCCGGTTCATTCTCAACAACCTATTTCTTGTCCCTTTTTTTTACTTCAATGCTTACTTCCTGGTACCTACGCTTTTCTTCAGCAGGAAGAACTTTTTATACTTCGGCGCGATATTGCTGTTACTAATATTATTCCTGGTCATTCCCGAGCCAGACAGGGTGCGCATCGTGAACGTTAATAATGTACCGCCACCCTGGCTGCGGGAGGCAGACCGGCTGCGGTCAATGCCCGAACGTCCCCGCAACCTTTTCATCGGCTTCCGTATGATGCCGAGGATATTTTCATTTTGCCTGGTATGGCTTTTAGGCACCATGCTACAGGTAATAGAAAGATGGAGAATGGCTGAAAAACGGTCTAAAGAAAATGAGCTGGAAAAAGTAAACGCGGAGCTCTCTTATCTTAAGCTACAGATCAATCCGCATTTCCTGTTCAATACCCTCAATAATATTTATTCGCTGGCATCTATGCAAAGCGCTCAAACACCCGCGGCTGTATTGAAGCTGTCGGAGATCATGCGTTATGTAACCCAGGATGCGCAGGCGGATATTGTTCCCCTCGAAAAAGAAATCCGGTATCTCAATAATTATATTGAGCTGCAGAAAATGCGGAGCAATGACAAGCTTGAGCTGAGCTTCGTGGTAGAAGGCGATGGATCAGGCAACAGGATAGCTCCTTTGCTGTTGATCTCTTTTGTTGAAAACGCTTTTAAATACGGCATCAGCAATCACGAAAAAAGTATTATTTCCATCAATATAAATATTGAAAACAATATCCTGAAGATGCATGTAAGCAATACCATTTTTGAAAGAGCGGTAAATGAATCCACATCCAGCATCGGGGTGTCCAATACACGCAGAAGGCTTGAGTTGCTATACCCCGGCAGGTACACGCTTAGCTTTGATAAAGCCGGGAACTTGTATACCGTTGATCTGAAAATTGATTTGTGATGATCAAATGCGTGGTAATAGATGATGAGCCCCTGGCCATTTCATTGCTCAATCAATACATCCGGCAATATGAAGGACTGCAGATGATGGATGGCTTTACCGATGCGCTGGAAAGCATCAGCTATCTTAATAATAACCAGGTAGATCTTTTGTTCCTTGATATACTAATGCCTGATATAACCGGTATTGGATTACTGAAAAAGCTTACCGGCAGCCCGGTTATCATATTTACTTCCGCTCACCGCGATTTTGCCGTTGACGGTTACGAAATAGGAGTAGCCGATTACCTGCTGAAACCTTTCGATTACGAGCGTTTTAAAAAAGCGGTTGACAGGGCTGTTGAACACATTCGGCAGAAACAGAAAGACAATGCAGATCTCTTACCCGGTATATTCGTAAGATCGGAATACAAGCTGATCAAGATAAACTTCCAGGACATCCTGTATATAGAAAGCATGGATGATTACATCCGCATATACCTGCAGGACAGCAAGCCTGTGATTACATTGATACGGCTAAAGTCTTTTTTTGAAAAACTGCCTGCAAACGACTTTCAGCGTGTACACAGGCGTTATATCGTTGCCCTTAACAGGATAAGCTCTGTTGAAAGCAGGAAGCTGACACTCTCCAACGGAACAGAAATACCAGTAGGAGATACTTACCAGCAGGTAATACAAGCCTTCAGGGAAAAACATTAGCTGGCTGTGGGTTATGGGCTGCGGGCTATGAGCTTTCAGCTTTCAGCGACAGCTTTGAGCGATCAGCATAAACCACAAACTATAAACCCGAAACCTGCAACTTGTAACCTGCATAGCCGGTTCACCTATTCTTTTGAATGGTTTACCGATTTTAACAGGCAGAATCATTCATTCATATAGAAATTTGGGCTGTTCAAATATTTTAATCCAATGCAAAACAAAACTGCTATGTACAACGAAACCCTGGTTACCGGAAATACAGACCAAACTTCAGCCGCTGGAAAATACGATTTTGTATTTGTAAAGTCGGAATATAAGATCATTAAAATAAAGCTGGATGATATTATTTTTTGTGAAGGGATGAAAGATTATACGCAGATCTATATTTGCGGGCGCGCACAGCCCGTACTTACCTTACAAAACCTGAAAAACTTCAGCAGCCGCTTACCCGAAAGTATGTTCGTAAGGGTGCACAGGTCGTTTGTTATTTCGCTTCAGCACATTGAAACCATTTCAAGGAACGAGATCAGCATAGGAAAAAAAATCGTTCCGATTGGTAACAGCTACCGGAACGACTTCTTCAGCATTATAGAGCGGTATTCGTAGCATGGTTGTAATGCCAGCCATTGTCTCTATAATTCTTTTTGCACCACATACTTCGGCTGGCCGTATTCCGGATTAGCAGGGCAGTAGCACCTGCGAAACAGCGGCTATATCTTCGAAGAACAGGTTATTTGTAAAATCGGATTATCGCAAAAGTTACAAAATCATCAACCACTTGCACGTCCTTTCGACCAAGCCAACACGAGCACTGTAGTTTAATCACTCTTTCGCGAGGGAGCACTATTCTCACCGAAGGTAAATCTGCCGGACATTTGTATTCATGTTCATCTTTTGCACTACTGCCCAACGGAAAGAACGTTCCCGGGCGGGTACATACCACAAATTCAGTGTCATTTCTTTCAATGATTAATGCCACTCCTGCGAAAGCTTGAAACACCCCCGCAGTATTCAATTCATCCGCTTAAATTGCTTACTTTCACCTTCGCTTACATTTTAAACGATCGGTTATGCCAAACAACAGACGCGATTTTCTCAAAGCTTCTTCTATGCTTGCCGCTGCGGGCTTACTGTCCCCGGATTCTTTACTTGCTTCTCCTTTACCGGAAAAAAAGATCAGGGTATTGGTTTGGGATGAAACGGGTGAAGCCCAAAAGCAGGCGTACGAAAACTTCCTCGGCAGGTGCATTGCAGACCAGCTAAGCGCTCATCCGGCATTGGCTGTAAACTCCGCCACACTCGATGATCCCGAACAGGGCATAGGAACCAATGCACTGAATAATACCGATGTCCTGATCTGGTGGGGGCATATCAGGCACGGCGAAATACCCGTAGCTAAAGGACAGGAAATAGCACAGCGCATAGCATCCGGGGCGTTATCGTTTATCGGGCTGCATTCCGCGCACTGGTCTGTTCCCTTTATTGAAGCGATGAATGAAGTAACCAAACGAAAAACATTTACCGACTACTCCCTGAAAAAAGAGGATGTCGAATTCATAGCACCGGAAGTAAGAAAGTCTTTACCGAAAAGAACAGACCGTATTTCTCCGTATACGGATGTCCGTAAGTTTCCCGACGAAAGCAAAAAGCTACAGGTGTACCTGCCCAATTGTTGTTTTCCTGATGTAGCCAACGATGGAAAGCCAAGTACTCTTACCGTGCAACAAAAAAATCATCCTATCGTAAAAGGGCTCGAACCCAAATTGCATTTGTCAAAAACAGAAATGTATAACGAACCATTCCATGTGCCTGAGCCTAACTATGTATTACTCGAAGAATGCTGGGACAACGGCGAATGGTTTCGCTCGGGGATGTTATGGCAACTGGGCAAAGGAAGGGTCTTCTATTTCCGGCCGGGTCATGAAACCTATCCTATCTTTAAAGAAAAATGGGTAATGCAACTGCTGACAAATGCAGTGCTGTGGATGGCGGAATCAAAAAATGCATAAGGTAACGGGAAAGGAGTTACGTTGTCCCGTCTCGGATTTCTTTTTGGCGTGAAACAATAGTTATAGCGGGATGCAGTGACGTAAAAAAGATCGTTTCATCTGTCAATGTCAACAGTAAATAAAAAACGGGGTTAACTCAACCTATTATCGTCATTGCGAGTTACCAATTAGGCTACGCCTCCATCATTGTGGCGTGACATGTTGCATTTGCTTGTTACAGCTTTCTGATTTGTAAGTATCCTAAGTCGGCCTAGTTATCAGCAAACGTATCAGGGCTCTTTTGCTGAATTCACAGTAGCACTAAAGTTTCATCAGT
>JAHBTJ010000019.1 GCA_019638595.1 Chitinophagaceae bacterium | reverse complement strand
ATTGCGGAGACAATAGTCTCCGGAGAACATAGGGCGTGCGAAGTTTGGAAACTTCGCACAGCAGATTTCTGGCAGGTAAATGATCTGTTATCAAAATTTTCTAAGAAAATTTCAAATTAATTTTTACTGTGCAAAAAGATTGCACAGTAAGCATGCAGATTTGTATCATCAAACAATAAAGCTCTTATAACTATTTTCTCAATAGGAATAAACGACTTGCTTAACGGCAAGAGGGAGGTCATCATGTTAACAGCAAACCGGATGCATGTTTTACAAACACCATAGTGCAGCGGTAGTAACCGGCTGTATGCTGTTGCATTAATATGAGGTTTCCCCATAACCTGTGGGTCAGAGGTTCGATTCCTCTTCCCGTCAACGGCGGGATAGCTCAGCGGATAGAGCAACAGAAAAGTGCGGGTTCGAGTCCCGCTCCTGCCGGAGGGCAGGATGGCGAAACTGGTAGACGCTCAGGATTGAGGATCCTGCTTTATGCAAAGGAGTACGCTGCTTCTCAAAAAATGGCGATCATAATAAAATGCTTCCGTGTTGCCGGTGGATTATACGTAGCTATACTTATAAATGCACAGCCGGAATATCACCAGCATGTGGTGTAATTGGAATGAAGTAACAATGCACTTTTCTCAATGGCTGTATAGTAATTGTGTTATACAAAAGTTGGCAAAACTGTATTGCCTGAGCAAATCAACCATCGCATCCGTAATACCTGGTGGCAACCGGAAGGGTTTTATAACAAGAAAGGAAAAATTAAAAATGATACGTGATGAAAAATGTAAAAGTGAACGCATACCAGCGTGGATTGGTTTTTAAGAACGGTACATACCAGCGTATGCTGACTGAAGGCAGCTATTGGTTCTGGGGTAATGAAGTAGTAAAGTTGTATGAGATCACCCAGGCGTTTAATGCCCCGGTTGAGCTGAACATACTTTTACAGGATACTGCATTGGCAGAAGCCCTGATTGTGCTGGAAGTAAAGGATAATGAAATTGCCTTGCAATATAAAAACGGGTTGCTTGAGGCCGTGCTTACTGCCGGTCGCTACGCGTTCTGGAAAGGAGCCGTTAATTATGAATTTGTAAAAGCAGATACCGGGAAGATTGAGATTACTGAACCGATTGAACGTAATGTATTGCTACATCGTTTGGTGGCGCCTTTTGTACGCACCGTAAGTGTGGAAAGCTATGAAAAGGCTGTATTGTTTATTGACGGGAAATTTGTACAGGTATTACAGCCCGGTGTATACTACTGGTGGAAGAATGCTATTGCGGTACATATTGGTAAAATTGATACCCGTCAGCAGCAACTGGAAATTAACGGGCAGGAAATCCTGACCCGCGATAAAGCGGCACTGCGTATCAATGCATGGGCACAGTATAAAGTAGCGGATATTGAAAAGGCTTTGTTACAAAACAAAGAATACGAAAAACAATTGTATATAGCTTTTCAACTGGTGCTGCGCGAATATATTGCCGGTTTCGGGTTTGATGAATTGCTGGAAAAGAAAGAAGCTTTAACTCCTTTTGTATTGCAGCAGGTGAAAGAAAAAGCCGAAACGCTGGGTGTGGAAGTAACTGGTTTCGGTATACGCGATATCGTTCTGCCGGGAGATGTGAAGGAGATCATGAACCAGGTATTGGTAGCGGAGAAAAAAGCGCAGGCAAATACCATTATGCGCCGTGAAGAAACGGCAAGTACCCGCAGCTTGCTGAATACAGCTAAGCTGATGGAAGAAAACGCGATGTTGTGGAAGTTAAAGGAAATGGAATATGTAGAAAAGATCGCGGATAAGATCAGCAATATCAGTGTAAGCGGTAACGGAGTATTGATTGAACAGTTGAAGGAGATATTTGTGCCGAAGAAGTAGACCGGGATTTTGGGATTATATGAGATGGGTAAGATTTGAAGTTTTGCCCATTCTCATTTTGGTGGTTACCTGTTATACCGGCCGAAAAGCTTCTCTACCCTCCTTACCATATCAGCAAATCGCTGCATCTTCCATTTCTATTATTATTTGTTCTCCGGCTTTTTCTTCAACTTTGCCCAAATTACACAGATGGGCAAAGATGTATTTACAGGTAAGGTCACCTCTATCAACCACGAGAAAAATTATGTATCAGTAGCGTATATGCACAATGATCGCAAGCGCACCATTACCTGCAGGATGAATGAGTCGGCCGAAAAGCTCAGGCATACCTACAGGCTTGGTGATGAAGTCAGCTTCCAGGTAAAAGGAGCCAACCGCGGAGCCAGCCTGATTGCGTATAACCTCAAGTTCCTGTACAACAATGAACTGCAAAAGCTGTTAGATAAAGCTGCCGCCGACAATCGCTTTACCGGTTACCTGAAAAGGGCCGAGGATGCTTTGTTTATAAAAGAAAGAGGAAGCTATATTTTTTTCCCGCTCGAAATATCAAAATGGGAAAAAGCGCCAACAGAAAAGGATTACAACGAACCTGTTGAGTTCAGGTTGCTACATACGGATAAACCGGGACGTATTAGTGCAGAATTGTTCAACCACGATTATATCCCTGACTTCAGGAAGGCAATACAGGCCTACAAACATAATACGCCTGTGGAGGCTGTAGTAACGAGAATCTCTCCTTATGCTGTATATCTTGATTTGTATGGCGGCAACCTGCAATCAAAGCTTCCCATTACAAAAGGACAGAACAGCGACCTCAAAGAAGGGGATACTTTGCAGGTCCGGTTCAGCTACCTGGGCAATACGCGTATTGTTACGGAAAGAGTATAACAGCCGCTGTACGAAGCCCGCTGTACGAAGTCTCCGGCCATAGGTGTTCGAAACGTTATTTTGAAGGCTGCCATATCAGCAATTTTATAGCGTCATAGACGCGAAAGTTTGGTGGCAATTATAAAGTAATGCATTGACAAAGCTCCGTAGGAGCGGCATTTTCGCAGGTTTCAAACGTTTATGGCCTCCGACTTCGCACACACCCCGCTGTACGAAGTCTCCAGACTTCGTATTCCCTATGTTCTTCAGAGACTCCGTCCCTGTTAAAACTAATAATTAATTTTGCCGGATGAAACAACTTACCGGGTATATCCTGATAATTATCAGCCTGCATTTTACACCGGGCCTGCATGCACAAAAGGTCAATGAACCTCAAAACAATCCTACAGACTGGTCAAAGCCGTATGAGCCTTTTCGTATTGCAGGTAACCTGTATTATGTAGGCACTTACGACCTGGCTTCGTACCTGGTAGTTACAGAAAAAGGAAATATTTTAATTAATACGGGACTGGCAAACTCCCGCCAGCAAATAAAAAAGAATATTGAAAGGCTCGGGTTTAAATACAGGGATATAAAAATACTGCTTACCACCCAAGCACACTGGGATCATATGGGCGCTATGGCTGCCATTAAAAAGGAAACCGGCGCGCAGTTTTGGGTAGATGCCGCAGATGCTCCTGAAGTAAGATCCGGGGGAGCTACAGATTATGAATTGGCTTATATAGGCGTGAGTTTCGCGCCTATCGTGCCTGACAAGCTATTAAACGATAGAGATGTGATTCAACTGGACGACACCAGACTAATATTGCTTCATCATCCCGGTCATACCAAAGGCTCCTGCAGCTATATGCTGGATGTTACAGACGAAGATCGCAGCTATAAAGTATTGATCGCTAATATTCCTACTATCATTATTTCCCGGAAGTTTGCGGAAGTAAAAGAATACCCCGGTATAAAAACAGATATTGCCAACAGCCTTACAGCTATGAAGGATCTGCAGTTTGATATCTGGGTGGCCTCCCATGCCGGCCAGTTCGGCTTGCATCAAAAACGCAAACCGGGAGATACGTATAATCCAATCATTTTCTCCGACAGGAAGGGTTACGACCAGGCCCTGGAAAATGTTTGGAAAGTATATAAAGAAAAATGAATCGCTTTGGTTGCAGCTATTCTTCGTGCATAGCTTTATCATTTTGTGAAATACAAAAAGCAGTTAAACTAAACAACATGGAAAAAACAACCGTTGTGCTGAACAATAACAAGGGCGAAGTACAGGTATTTTCAGATGATATAAAGGCGGGCTTTATGGATATAGCAATAAAGGATACCCGGTTGACCGTTTTTCATACAGAGGTAGCCCCCGCTTATGAGGGCAAAGGCTTTGCAAAACTGTTGCTAGCCCGGCTTGTAAGCTATGCCAGGGAAAATAATTTACAGATCGTTCCGCTTTGCCCCTACGTTCTTATGCAGTTCAGGCGCCATCCTGAAGAATATAAAGATGTTTGGGCAAAATAAACCCTCTGCTGATAAATGGATACCGAAGCAGAGGCAATAAGCGTGTTTTTGAAAGAAGAACGCTAATCTTTTGACGATGCCCTGGGAGGTAGTGAAAATTTTTTCAGAATGAATGAGAATATTTTTTTCGCAAAACCCGGCAGGATCATAACCCGGTAAGTTCCCTGATTTCGGTTTGCAGCACGGTGAATGTATCGTTTAACGAACTGAAAGCATTACCCACTTTATCCAATTGCCTGGATTCCTGGTCTAACATGATATCAAAGTTCTTGAAATTATCATCAATCCTGTACTTTAACTGAACAATGTATTTCGATAACTGATCGCGTATTTCCGAATCGAGCTTAATACGACTGTTAGCAATCTCCGATCTGAACGTATCCATCACCTTCTTCTTTTTAAGAACAGAAGTAGCCCCGGCAAATATGATCCCTACAGCAGTCAGCAATCCCCCGGTAACATCAAAAGCCGCGATTTTAGTAACGGCCGCAATTATTATTCCCACTACCGCTATACCGCTTCCCGTCGCAATACCGGTAGACACATTAGACTGGTCGGGGAAAAGCGACTGGTCTTTAAAGTTTTCAGACTTTTCTATAAAATCATTGAATTTGCTTTGAAGATCATACATGATATGGTTTCTCTTTTCAGCGATATCGCTGAATACTTCATGATCGTTTTTCAATACTGTTTGCGAGCTCTGCACCTTCAGTTGAATAATTTTTGCCATCTGCTGTATACTGTCAACCACACTGCCAACTCCTTCGTCCAGTCCCTTTTTCAAATCATGATTCAAATCATTTTCCAGCTTCCGGGCAAGGCCCTGCAGCCAGCTTTTCATACTTTCCTTTTTGCTGAAAATAGACGAGAACGAGCGCTTCAGCATGGAGCCAAAGCTAAGTCCTTCATTCAACTCGGCAGTTGCTTTCCCGGTTGCATTATCATAGGCGTTCAAAATAATTTTTACCAGTATCTCCACCTGTTTTTTAGAGCGGACTTCCTGTTCATCCAGGGAGCTTTTGATATCGGTCCGGAAGGCAGTATCCAGCTCTAATTGCTTTTTCCTCAGCTCAATACCCTGCCCGATCCTGTTTTCTATATTCGCTAAAGTTGCGAGGTTGTTCTGAAGCTTAAGGTAAGGCGCTTTACCCCCCGTGATATTTTTCGCTATATATTCACGCACATCTTTAAACCCGCTCTCTTCTTTATTCCCATCCAGCTCCAGCTTGGCGCTAACAGCAAATACGGACGGATCGGAAAGTCCTTTTCTTTCTGCCTGCTCCCTTACGCCGTTCATGTTCACCATTAAATCTTCTGCACTCATCAAATCTTTTTGCTGCATTACGAAGATGATCTTCTTCTGCCAGTCTTTGTGTATAAAATCAAGAAAGCTCCATGCGCTTTGCCGGTAAGGATTTTTACTTTCGAACACGAATACGATTAAATCGCTGCCAGGTATGAACGATTCCGTTATTTCCTGGTGTTTTTCTACTATTGTATTAGTGCCGGGCGTATCTACAATAGCAATCTCTTTCAGTATTTCTACAGGTTGTGTAATTCTTTTCAGAAAGGGATTCAGCACAATCACTTCTTCCTGTTCACCCCATACAATTTGTTGTATCGTATCCGTCATCGGCTGGGGAGCAGCTTTCGCTATTTCTTTCCCTGTATCCAGTAAAGCATTGATAAAGCTTGATTTACCCGCCTTCACCTCCCCAACAATAACAAACATGTATGGCTCATTTATCCTGTTGCGCAGGGCGCTCACTGTTTCTGCAAGTTCTTCGTGGTTTATGATAATGGTAAGGCTATGCACATCTTTAGCCAGCTCATCGAGCTTAGCTCTGTATTTGCTCACTTTTTGATCTGTAAACTGATTCATATGCCTGTTGAATTGAGGTTCTGCCTTTCAAATGTAAAATAAGTTCCTTAAAGTTACTTGTAACTATTACCGGGTTCCGAACCTTTCAAAGGTTCGGAACCCGGTTTATCAGGCTGGCGATGGAAAGCATGCTGTTAGAAGTATCCTGGTAATACAAACAAAAATCTTTCTGTGCAAAAAGGTTACACAGGGCTGTCTTAGCTTTGCTTCATGCAAACAATGACTCAAACCGTAGGGAAAATAGCGGCCGATAAAAGAGTCAGGCTGTTATATTCCTGCGAAACCGGAAGCCGGGCATGGGGCTTTCCTTCACCAGATAGCGACTATGATGTTCGGTTTATATATATGCATGAAAGAGACTGGTACCTGTCGCTATCTCAAAAAAAAGACACTATAGAGCAAATGAATGGCGAACTTGATATAACCGGCTGGGATTTGAAAAAATCCTTAGTGCTGTTAAAAAAATCGAATGCCGCCCTGATAGAAAGATTTCAATCGCCCATTACCTATTTTGCAGCAGGTGATTTTAAACAATCGTTTTCAGCGCTGATAAAAAAATATTATTCGCCTACGGCTGTTTTCTTTCATCACTATTCATTGGCGCAAAGGTTTTGGGAAGAGTTAAAAGACCAAAAAGAAATAAAACTTAAAAATTATTTTTACCTGATCCGCTCTTTATTGTCCTGTTACTGGATAACAGAAGATAATAGTGTGTTGCCAATGGCTATAGAAGGGCTAATGGCTAAAATAGATACAGACAGAAGGGATGAATTACGGGCTTTGGTACAACTGAAAGCGACCGTAGAGGAAAAGTATCTTCACCCCGCTGATAAAGGTTTGAACAACTGGATAGCTGAATTATTTACAATGCTCGAAACAGCCAAACATAACCTTTCCGTAAACAGGGAAGACAGCAAAGCATTAAACAATTATTTTTTACAAATGGTAAACGATTATGCTGACGACAGAGGAAGTAAAGCGTAATGGCTGGCTGATATTTGAGGCGGTATCCGGCAGTAAGGCCTATGGCCTGGATACCGCTACTTCTGATATAGATATCAGGGGAGTATTCGTGCTACCCCGGGCAATGTTTTATTCACTGGACTATGTGCCCCAGGTAGCCAATGAAACCAACGATATTGTATATTATGAGCTCGGCAGGTTTATAGAATTACTCGGTAAGAATAATCCCAATATACTGGAGTTGCTGAATACACCGGAAACTTGTGTATTGTACAGGCATCCGCTGATGGATAATATACGACCGGAGCTGTTTTTATCTAAGCTTTGTCAGCAGAGTTTTGCCAACTATGCCTATACACAAATAAAAAAAGCATATGGCTTAGAAAAGAAAATTGTGACCCCTATGGAAGAAGAACGAAAACCGGTGCTGGCTTTTTGTTATGTATATGCTGATGGAAGATCCGTTGCATTATCACAATATTTGCAGGAGAGTAATTACAGGCAGGAAGACCTGGGATTAAGCGTAGTACCGCATTTTCGGGATTGCTATAATCTATATTATTCGTCACACGGGCAATATGCCGGTATATTGCGAAAAGAAGAAGCCAATGATGTTTGTTTGAGCAGCATATCCAGGGGAGAAAAGCCGGTTGGATTGCTGTATTTCAACAAAGATGGATATTCTATCTATTGCAAACGTTATAAAGAATACCAGGACTGGATAGCTAAACGAAATGACGCGAGATATAACACAACATTGCAGCATGGAAAGAAATACGATTCCAAAAATATGATGCATGTGTTTCGCTTATTATTAATGGCAAAGGAAATTGCTATTGAAGGAAAGATAAATGTACACCGTGAAGACAGGGAATACCTGCTGGATATAAAGCGGGGTAGGTTTGAATATGATGAACTGGTACAAAAAGCCGAAACATTGAAAAAAGAATTGCCTGCATTGTATGTTGATTCTGAATTGATAGATAAACCGGACAAGGAAGAAGTAAATAAATTATTGATTAAAATGAGGGAGGAGTATTATAAAGAACAATTATAGCCACGAATGCACGAATGAAATCTTTTTGTATTCGTGGCTATCACAAAAAATAAAAATCCGTTCGGCTTTTCTGCCCGTCGCATAGAAGATCTATACTGCGGTATGAAGATGGATACCGGGTTGAATGCAGAATGGAAAAGGCTGTTCCGCAAAACACGGCATGATCATAATCCTGTAAATGATGCCCTGGGCAATGCACAGGCATTGCTTGCCATGCAGGCATTGGGATTGAAAATAGATTTGGTTTAAACTACACTACCCCACGGCCCTGTTAAAATTTTTTCGCCGGTTAAAGTAAAATTGCATTTCCTTCGTCTTCTCTTTCAAATTACGGCTATTTTGGATCATACGATGGAAAAATCAAGACAAACCAATATTGCTGCCATAGTAAAAAATTATGGCGGCCGGTTGTTTGACTTTATCCGCGGCAGGGTCAATACGAACGAGGATGCTGAGGACATCCTGCAGGATGTTTGGTACCAGGCGAATCATATAGTGGACATTGATTCCATAAACAGCATCAGCGGCTGGTTATACCGGGTAGCCCGCAACAGGCTTACAGACAAATACCGAAAGAAAAAGGAGTTTTTGTTTACCGGGGAAGAAGGATGGATTGATTTTCTTGCTTCGCAGGGCGACAGCCCGGAATCCCGCCAGTTCAAAGAGTTGTTCTGGGAAGAGCTGATGTCCGCCCTGGACGAATTACCCGAAAATCAACGCCAGGTATTTATATGGAATGAACTGGAAGATATGACCCTCCGGGAAATAGCTGATAAAACAGGAGAGAATATAAAAACCATTATCAGCCGGAAAGGTTACGCAGTAAAACACCTGCGTAACCGGCTGGCCGATTTATATAATGAACTAAACACTTTTTAACATGAATAGTGAAAACATACCCGGTAAGAGGCCCCGGTTTCCTTTTTTTATCGCGATTATACCCATCGCTTTATTAATGGCCGCGGTAGTACAATGGCTGTGGAATGCTATTTTGCCCGACCTGGTTCAGGTGGGTCATTTAACCTACTGGAAAGCCCTGGGGCTGTTGGTTCTATGCCGTATACTATTCGGCGGCTTCAGGGGTGGACCTCCCGGGAAAGGCAGTCCCTTTAACCGTAGTGCCTGGCGGGAAAAATGGATGAATATGAGTGAGGAG
Organism: Chitinophagaceae bacterium; assembly: GCA_019638595.1. Taxonomy (GTDB): domain Bacteria; phylum Bacteroidota; class Bacteroidia; order Chitinophagales; family Chitinophagaceae; genus Agriterribacter. Next base: position 146,962 of record JAHBTJ010000019.1, on the reverse strand, counting down.
GAAAGAGCCCGTTTCAAAGAACAATGGCGGCAACGCTGCGGCAGAAAAGAAGAATAAGTGAGCTCCGGGATGATCCCGGAGTTTTTTTATGAATGTAAAGTAAACGCCCCGCAATTCCGTCTACTATATCATAACAACATTCATCACCATCAAATCATTCAAATGAACAGAAGTATTGTAAAGCCCGTGCTGGCAGGTGTAGTAATTGGGCTGGGTTTATTTTTTATTCCCTTTTTTATACTGCGGGTTGCATTGTTCCTGCTGATCGCGGGGCTGGTATTCAGGCTGTTTGCCGGTCGTCGAAGGCGGTTTGGGGGCCCGTTTAAAGAACGCCGCTTCGCTTTCGCGGATCATATACGTAATATGAGCGAAGAAGAATATACGCAATTCAAACAGCAGCCACCGTTTGGCTGCGGCAGGGCAAAAAATTTTACTAACCCGCAAAATGATCAACATGAAAAATAGGTTTATTATCGGGCTCGTTGCAGCAATCGTTACTTTTTCAACACTGATGATCGCCTTGGGACCCAAACGGTTTATGTCGCACAACCATCACCGGGGACATGAAAGCAGTCGTTGTGAAACACGACAGCTTCCGGCAGAAGAAAACAGGGCAGGAAATCATTGAGGTAATATACAGGCAGGTAACGCATCATCCAAAGGCCGGGTAAAATACCCGGTTTTTTTACTGATAAAAGAATAGCATCCTACTGGATTAACGACCGGCACAAAAACAGGTCTTATGTTGAATACGCTTTTTATCATAATATAGCTTCCAATCTATTAAAAGATTTTATACCTGTGCAAAAAGACTGCACAGAACCCTTTTAGCTTCGTTGTATTAAATAAATTGAAAAAGATGACTAAGTTAAAATTAACTGGTAAGGAGCTGAGAGCGATCGGGTACCCCGAAGCGCCGGTAATCAGCATTGCCATGAACCTGATGCAAAAGCACTATAAACATGAAGCGAAAGAGGATGTGATGGAATTATTAAAAAAGATATTGGCTGCCCCCATTGAATATGAAAACGATGCGGTGCTGGGTTTGATCGCACAACAGTTGATCCCTGAAAAAGATACCGGAGGGGCGGAAATATCCCTGAACCAGAATGGGATCCGGTTCAACATATTCGGGCAGGAGCATATTGAAGAAGGGGCGCTGCACCAGATGTACCAGGCAGCCAGGCTGCCCATATCTGTAGCCGGGGCGTTAATGCCCGATGCACACAGTGGTTACGGATTGCCGATAGGAGGTGTGCTGGCAACAGATAATGCGGTAATACCTTATGGCGTAGGCGTGGATATTGGATGCCGCATGTGTTTGAGCATATTTGATATCAACCCTAAAGAGCTGACAGATAAAGAATCATTTTTCGCAAGAGAACTGGGTGAGGCCACTCTATTTGGAAGCGGAGCGCAATTCGATAGAGCTGCCAATCATGAAATAATGGAGAATGAGTTGTTTTATGAATTACCATTGCTGAAGAACCTGCATGGCCGTGCCTGGAAGCAATTAGGTTCTTCCGGTTCGGGCAACCATTTCGCGGAATTTGGTGTGATTGAAATAGCGGAAAAGGATGCTGTGCTGGGAATTGACGCCGGTAAGTATGTAGGATTCTTAACACATTCCGGGTCAAGAGCCCTGGGCGCCAATATTGCCAACCACTATACCAAACTCGCTATCAGCAAAAGACGTTTACCCCAGGAAGCCAAAAATCTTGCCTGGCTTTCGCTCAATGAAGAAGAGGGTATAGAATACTGGAAGGCGATGAACCTGGCAGGCGATTATGCTGCTGCCTGTCATCATGTGATACATGAAAAAATCGCGAAGCAACTGGCACGAAAACCATTGAAGAGGGTGGAAAATCACCACAACTTTGCATGGAAAGAACAGTGGGAAGGAAAAGAGGTGATCGTTCACCGTAAAGGTGCAACGCCTGCAGGTAAAAATGTGCTGGGTATTATTCCCGGGTCTATGACAGCAGATGGATTTATTGTAAAAGGTAAGGGAGAATCGGCTGCCGTTAATTCCGCTTCGCATGGCGCGGGAAGAAAGATGAGCCGTACAAAAGCCATGGCTTCTGTTACTGATAAGCAATTTAAAGAAGAACTGAAAAAGTTTGGCGTAAAATTGCTGGGAGGTGGTTTAGATGAATCTCCTTTCGCGTACAAGAACATTGATGTGGTAATGCAATCACAAAAAGCATTAGTGGATGTGGTAGGAAAATTTACCCCAAAAATTGTGAAGATGTCCACCCATGCCGGTACGGACAGGGGTGGCGCCAAGCATAAGATTTGGGGAAAGAAAGGGCGGGAAGAAGTGGCGGGAGAATAGCGTATAGGGGTTTGCTAACCAAAAAAGCCGTTAGTTGCTACGTTCTTGAGAATTCGTAATTTTATACCAATTGTTTTATATATGTCAAAGGAAGAGATTAAGAACGAAATAAATAAAGTGCTTGACCATTTGTCTGATAATAGCCTCCAGGATGTTCTTACCATGCTTAAAGGCCTGGAAGATAAACCAACTGTTTTTCATCTTGATCAGGCAGTACTCGACAAAATCTTGTCCGACAACAACGATCTTCTGGAAAAACTTGCTAAATGATACCCATACACGAAGTCGAGCACCTACATCAAACCCTCATTAACAAATTTGGTGGTACACCTGGCATCAGGGATAGGGTTGCATTGGAATCTGCCCTGGCCCGGCCGTTTCAAACATTCGACAAAAAAGAATTATACCCTTCCGCTCTGGAAAAAGCAGCATCGTTAATTGAAAGCGTTTTAATTAATCATCCATTCATTGACGGTAATAAAAGAACAGGCATTACCCTTGTACTATTTTTCTTATTTAAATCCGGATTGGAAGTTACTGCTTCACAAGACAACACATACGAGTTCGTGATTAATATTGCTTCGGGGTCTCTTTAATTTGATGGAATTGTTGCATGGCTTACTTCTAATACAAAAAAGATGAACGGCGGCTAATACGCTTTCGCTGTGCTCAGACCTTTTTCCTGTCGCCGGCGATGACTATAGCTCCGGGTTTTGTTCATGCCGTTTCAGGTATAGTCGCCAAAGGCGGTAGGAGGCTGTGCGCGACGAACCTGCCTGTCAACCTTACGGCAGATAAACCAGCAGTCAGGGCCATACACAGCATCACTAATTTGAAATTATACCCCACTCCAGAATTTCTTGACATACCCTATAAGATGGCAGCGCGGCATGGCAAACTGACAATCTTATGGGCTCAAGCATCAGGACACTTCATTTCTAACCGTATTGCATATCGCAATACGCGATATTAAAGTTGCGTTTTATCCGTTAAATCTTTAATATTGCATATCGCAATACGCGATATTTTTATGAAATCGTTTGTTTATCAATTAAAACCACAGGATATTGTATTGTTGCTCAAAATCATCAGCATGAATGACCCTGCCTGGGGTCAAAAGCCTGCAGCTAAAGCCCTGGGCATGAGCCAGTCGGAAGTGAGTCAATCGGTAGCCCGTTCCAAATACGCCGGCTTGCTCGACCCTACCGGCAAAACCGTAATGAAACATGCCCTGCTGCAATTGCTGGAGCACGGCATCGCTTATGTGTTTCCGCAGCGGCCGGGTCCCCCGGTAAGAGGGATACCCACTGCTCATGCTGCCGCCCCGCTCAATAAACTGATACAAAGCTCAGAGCTGTATGTGTGGCCTTATGCCAAAGGCCAAATAAAGGGATTGGCCATACAACCATTATACCCTTCAGTGCCCGAAGCGGCAGAGCAGGATGCCTCTTTGCACGAACTGCTGGCCCTGACGGATACATTACGGGTAGGAAAAGCCAGGGAAAAAGAGCTGGCGGTGACCGCGCTAAAAAAACGATTCGGCATTGGAAAATAACAGCATCAATATAAATATAGTGGCAAAAATAGCCGGAGCCTTAAAGCACCTTAAAAAAGAGGTGGTGTTTGTAGGTGGCGCTGTCATCAGCTTGTATACCGATGACCCGGCGGCAGATGAAATACGTCCTACTATGGATGTGGATGTTGCTCTCAACATTGCCAGCCTGAAAGACTGGACGCCGCTGCAGGAGGAGTTGATTGCACTGGGATTTTACCCCAACCCTGCCGGCCATGCGCTATGCAACTACCTGTACCAGGGCATACCCGTTGACATTATGATGGCGCATACTACTGCATTAGGGCCGGCTAACAGGTGGTATCCAATCGGGTTTGAGCAATTATGGACAGCAAAAGCGAAGGAAGAAGAGATAAATATATTTTCTCCTCCCTGTTACCTGGCTACTAAATTTGAAGCTTTTAATGATCGCGCCCGCGATTTCCGTACCAGTCACGACATGGAAGATATTATTTATATTTTAGACAACAGGAGTACTATTGTAGAAGAAGTTGAAGCCGGCGATAACCGTATCCGCAACTTTTTGATAAACGAACTACAGGAGATGAGGAGCAAAGGTATTTTAGAGGAAGCCTTGCTGGCACATATGTCGCCCGACATGACAGGAAAAAGATTAGCCATTGTAAAAGAAAGGATAACCAGTATATGTAAGCCCTGATCCGTGCATTTTTTGTATTTACTGCTGTGCGAAGTGAAGAAGCTTCATGTATCGAAAATTTTGTTCATAGAGGTGTAGTCGCCAGGCGACAACAGAACTGTGTGTGGCGAACCTTTGAAGGATCCGGGATCCTTATTTAAAGATTTTGCTCTATTATGTTTTCAATTGTATGCCTGTCAAGCCCATTGCTGTATATTATTTTCCCTGTCTTATCCAGGATAATAACGGTAGGATACGCCTGCACTCCGTAATTTTCCGCGAGCATTTTGCCCTTAAAAAGCATTTTGTATAATGGCTTATGCTTGTTGTAAAAAAAAGCTATGTCTTCTATCCCGTCTTCCGTATTAATGGAAAGAATCTGAAATTTGTCCGTTCCGAATCTTTCCTGCAGCTCATTTAAATAAGGAAAGGACGCCAGGCAGGGTCCGCAGCTCTTTATCCAGAAATCGAGCATTACCAGCTTTCCCCTGTATCCGTATAAGGAGGTTGAGTCTGTCTTCTTACTGGTATAAACAGGCAGTATCCAGTTAGCGGGCACCGTTCCGGTTGTTATCAATGGTATTACAGCATCGGGCATTTTGTATCCGTTGGTATAGGTTGTATAAAGCCAGGAGGAGTCGTTGGGAGGTACGGGATCAGTATTGATATCTGAAAAAGTAACGGCTATAAAATCATTTTTCCTGTCGTTAAATTTTGTAATAAAGCTGTATGGGAGAAAGGTGCCTTTGTCAATTATTAATGTATATGGCTTGCTTTTATCGCCTTTATATTCATGCCCAAACTTTTTGAGACCCCCCAGGTACCCGATGTAGTGATTGTATAATTCAAGCTTGATTACATAATATTCCTTTTGCTGTATAACAGTATCTGAAATACTTTTTTTGATCGAATCACTTCGTTTCAATACAGGCAAAAAATTCCTGAGTGTTATAAAGGAGTTGTTAAGCGCTGTCTGCCGTTCAAACAAAGAGCTGTCGGGCTGTTTATTTATATCAATCGTTCTGTCGTTTTCATTCAGCGCAAAATAATCAGTCCCGTTAAAGCAGGAGAAAAAGCCGTTATCTTTCATTTGGAAACGGCATGCGGGAATATTATCACGCTCATTAAAATCCACATACGACAGGATGGAAAGCCGGTTGTGATAATTTTCCTCTTTGTACATCAATTCAATATGATACGTATAGCTTACGGCTTTCAACGATTGAAGCGTAGCCGATACTTTGTCAAGCACAGTATTTACATCTTCATACTTATCAATTGATTTACCCGAAACATTCAAAGAGCCGGCCTTTGCGAATACCGGCAACATTATTACAATCAATACCTGTTTAATTGGCATCATATATTAACCTGGATTTTTGTAGTTTAACAACATAAAACTATCCTTCAAACACATACTGATTGTTTTATTTTGCCTAAACGAAACAATCAATCGACAAAAAATGGATGGCGCTATGGTTTGTCTAAAAAAACAAAGGGTTTGTCTAAAAAAGAAAGGAGCAGCCCCCAGCAGGTATATGGACGCCTGTAATAGTAGTTATCTTTAAAGCATGGCGTTTTTTCATTCTCCTAAGAAGTTCAGTATTTATTCCCGGATAGAGACCGGCTTCTTTATTTTCTATTTTATTATATTTCCTTTTTTAAGCGACATTGAATATGCGCTGTATGAGCCCGTCTATACTAAATATTCCATGTCCCTTGCCGAAAAGATCACCCACCGGCTTGTATATGGCATCGCCTCTATTCCGCCCTACCTGGTTTTATACGGGTTATTAATTAATCAACTGCTGATCAAAAAAAGATATGGAGCGTTCATGGGAGCATTTCTTCTTTTCCTGCTTTTTCTGAACATCTATACAGTGTATGGTGAATACTGGCTGATCTCCCAATTAACATTTTTACCCCAAAGCATCACTCAATCCGCAGGAGATTGGTTTAAAGCCCATACTCCATTCCATTTCAGCATAGCATATGTTATAAGGGAGACTTTGGTATTAACAGCGCTGGCTTACTTTATTCATTTTATTAAACAAGAAAAGAAAATGAATGCCCTCAGGCAGGCAAAGCTTGAAACAGACCTGAATTATTTAAAAGCGCAGATACAGCCTCATTTTTTCTTTAACACGTTAAATAATATCTATTCGCTGGCCCAGCAGCAATCCACGAAAACGGCAGAACTGGTAGCACAATTATCTCACCTGATGAGATATGTAATTTATGAAACAACCCAATCGAAAGTGCCGCTTTCAAAAGAAGTAGCATTCCTCAAAAACTATGTAGCAGTGGAATCTGTAAGATATAATGAGAAGATATCTGTTTTATTTGATACGCAGGGAATTGATGAGTCTACCCATATAGAACCGCTGCTCTTACTACCTTTTGTTGAAAATGTATTCAAGCATGGACTACAGGAAGAAATACAGCAAGGCTTTGCAGAAATAATTATCTGTCTTAATGAAACGCTGTTGATAGTTGAAACGCATAACAGCAAGCCGGCCGGAATGAAAAACAACTCAAGCTATAAAGGGATAGGTATAGAAAATACGATACAAAGGTTACATTTATTATACCCGGAAAAATACAGCTTACACATAACCAATGACGACACAACGTATAAGCTTATGTTAACAATAGAATTGAACTGATATGATCAAGTGTATGATAGTAGATGATGAGCCATTGGCACAACAGGTTATAGAGCGCCATATTCAGCAGATGGGAATGTTAACGCTGGTTCAAAAGTGTACTCATGTTATTGAGGCGTTTAACGTGCTTCAGCAACAGGAAATTAACCTGCTGTTCCTTGATATAAAAATGCCGGTTATCAGCGGCCTGGAGTTTATGAAATCGCTGGAGAAGCCCCCCGCGGTTATTTTTACAACGGCCTTTTCGGAATATGCATTGGATGGATTTGAATTGGATGCTGTTGATTATTTACTGAAGCCCGTTACCTTTTCCAGGTTCAGGAGGAGCATCGAAAAGTTTTTAAAACAAACCGGGCTGCCCGTAACTCCCGAAAAGAAATACATCTATATAAAAGTATCGGGCAAACTGGTTAAAATATTTCTTGCCGACATCCTGTATGCCGAATCTCTCAAGGATTATATGAAGATCGTAACCATAAAAGAAAGCTTTGTTACGCATATGACAATGAAGTCGCTCATTGGCTTATTACCTGCCCATTCGTTCATACAGGTTCACCGCTCATTCGTTATTCATTCCGGGCACATCACTTCAATCGGAAGAAAAGAAATATCCGTTCATAAGCACATCATTCCCGTTGGTGACAATTACAGGATGAATATTCTTGCCCTGGAACAAAGAGAAAAACAAGACATGCGAAAATAAAGGGTAAATTGCTATACAAATTTTATTCGTATGCGCTTGCCGGTACTCTTTTGTATGTCAATACTGCATGTTTGTTCCATGTATGCGCAGGATCCGAAAACTTACCCGGTGAAAGCAGGGGAATCGCCCGACATTGTAATACCGGCGGAGGCAAAATATTTTCTGCCGGCATTTACTGATGGAAGCGCTTTCCTGAGGAACGGAGCTTTATCAAAACAGCTTTTTAATTATAACCGGCTGCTGGATGAAATGCAGTTCCTCACCCCTTCGGGCGATACCCTTACTATTGCGGAACCAGACCTGCTTACATACATACAGCTTGACTCCGCTATATTCTATTACGAAAAGGGATACCTGAGAGAAGTAGAAAAAGCTGGCGTTTATACGCTTGCCATCCGGGAACGGCTTATCCAGGTTTCCGATAAGGTGGAAGGCGCTTACGGAGCATCATCCGGTACTTCGGCCATTACAACCTACGCAAACATGTACACCAGCGGAACCACATACAAGCTGAATGTAAAAAGGAACGTATCGTTCGCAAGAGCGCAGGCTTTTTTTATTGGCGACCGGTATAATCATTTCAGCAGAGCCGATAAGAAAGGTTTCACCGAAGCTTTTCCCGATAAAAAAGAAATCATCGGGGAATACATCAGGAACAAAAAAATCAATTTCCACAACCCGGATGATATAAAGAAGCTCTTTCGTTTGTGCACCCTGCAGTAAAAACATTTATCGGCAAAGATAAACGCCGGTTTCTCTCCAGTACCCGCTCACTATTGCTTCTTACCTGTGCTGCTCATAATAATTAACAGGCAATGAAGCCCTCAGGTATTGAATCTCGCTTTCTGTCAGCTCCGGGGTTTGTAAAGTGGCAAGCACATCCTTAAGTTGCTCCATGGTTCGTATACCTACTACCGCCGAACTGATACCCCGTTGCTGCAGCACAAAGCGCAATGCAGTATGCGATGGCTTACGCGATTCGCCCGAAATGGCCTGCACCGCCGAAGCGGCATGGTGTACCTCATCTTCAGAATAATTAAGGTAAGGATCGGCGGTTTTATTCACCAGCAATCCTGTTGCCAGGCTTCCCCTGGCCAGTACACCGATGTTTTTTTCTGCCAGCAGGGATAAACAGGCTTCTTCCGGCCGCCTGTCAAGCAAGCTATACTGCATCATCACACTTATAATGTTCGACTTTGCTACATATTCTCTTATTACATTCGGGCGTATGGACGAAATGCCGTAAAAGCGGATCTTTCCCTGCTGCACCAGTTGTTCAAATGTTGCAATTACTTCATCAATAGGATCTTCAAGGGTTCCGCCATGCAACTGGTATACATCAATATAATCTACATCCAGGCGTTTCAGGCTTTCGTCCACACAACGGAGTATATATTCCCTTTGGGGATTCCAGTCCCAGCCGCTTCCGTCAGCACGCCACTGGTTGCCCACTTTTGTCGCCAGGATAATTTTATCGCGTTTTCCTTTCAGCGCCCTGCCAACCGTAATTTCATTTTGGCCTTTCTGGTATAAATCGGCAGTATCAAAATAATTAATGCCATTATCTATGGCATAATGAATAAGCCGGGCATTGTCTTCATCGTTTGTACCCAGCGACATGCAGCCGAAACTCAGTTCACTTACCTGCAGACCCGATTTTCCTAAAGGATTAAAGTTCATATAAGATATGGTTTATGCTGCAAAGTTCTGTACAAAAAACCAATTCTGTGCACGGTTATATGTAGCGGGTGCATTCCAGGCTTTCGCACCATGTCCCGATGAGGTCTTTACAGCCAGGCAGCGGAGCCCCCCGGATCACGCAGCACCAGTGTCTCATGGGCTGCCCGCTATAGCTTTAAATGAAGACTTATTTTTTTTCTTTTTTCTAAAATTTTTATACCTGTCTTCCGGAATAAGACTTATATTTAAATAATCATTACTTACCTGGCAACAGTTTATTCATTACTAAATCCAGGTAAAAGCCCTCCCCTTCAGGCAAAGACTTTAATAAGTTTGTTAGAATACAAATACTGGATACATATAAACTAATTGCATGGACTTGTGGTTTTTGCTATCCACCGGTTGTTTAAAACTGCCGAAAATATGCAGTTATACATAAGGCTTTACAATAGTGTCCCCCTTTCCCCTGCAAGATAAAATACTCTTTTATGTCATAGTAATTCTTATTTAAAAAATGCAATTACAAAGACATTAGCAGATTATGATTTCAACTCACCGTTATTGAGAATAAGAAAGGATTTGCCTTTTCAAACAAAACGTAAACCGCACATTCAATCACAAATCAATCTACAGTTATGAAGAAATTTACAAGAGTACTCTTTCTACATTTTCTAATGCCGGGCGCCGTTTTTCTGTTTGCGGCAACCGTGTGTTATGCGCAACAAATCAGGGTGCATGGCTCTGTTAAAGATGCCCAAACAGGTGAACCCGTCAAAGGGGCGAGTGTTACGGTTCGGGGAGCGGCAACAGGCGTTTCCACAAACGATAATGGAGTTTTTCAACTCGATGCCCCAAACAGTAAAAGTATATTAGTTATTACATCAATTGGTTATCAACAAAAAGAAGTAGCGCTTAACGGTAATACCCAGGTTGAAATTACCCTGACGCCGGAAGCCGGCAAGGGATTGCAGGAGGTGGTTGTTATTGGATATGGCACCCAGTCTAAATCTGACCTCACGGGTTCAGTAGCAACTGTGTCCAGCCAACAATTGGAAAAAAGTAAGCTGACCACGGTTGACCAGGGCTTACAGGGTAAGGTTGCCGGCGTAAATGTTTTTCGAAATTCTCACGAACCGGGCGGTGGTCTTTCCGTAAGTATTAACGGAATATCTTCTTTAACAGCGTCAGGTCAGCCTTTATATGTTGTAGATGGTATACCTGTAGCCACTGATTTTGCAACGGGGTTTGGTGGCGCAAATACCGGGCGCGGAAATACCATGCCAAATTTTTTATCTTCTCTCGATCCCAATAATATTGAATCCATGTCCATTTTGAAAGGACCATCAGCCACAGCTATTTATGGCTCACGTGGCGCCAATGGCGTTGTAATTATTACCACAAAGTCTGGTAAAGCTGGGCAAAACAGGGTTGATTACTCTGGTTCGGTGGGTGTTTCCAAAATTGCTAAAAAGCTGGATTTTATGGGCGCAAAAGATTACGCTCAAATGCTTGCAGACAATGCCGCCTTCGTAAATCAGCCTCCCATTTTTAATCAGGAACAAATAGCCGGTTTTGGCAGGGGTACAGACTGGCAGGATGAAATTACCAGAACTGCATTGGTTACGAATCACAATCTTAGTTTTTCCGGGGGCTCTGAAAAAACTACTTATATGATCGGGGGTAATTACTCCCGCGATGAAGGCATAGTGAGGGGATCCGGGTTTACCCGTTACGGGTTTACTGCAAATATTAACTCTACTGTTAGTAAGCGCTTTAAAGTGGGGGCAAATGCAAGTTTTACGTATAGTATCAATAACCGGGTTCCTACAGGAACAAAAGGATACCAGGAAGCTCCCGGTATAATATATAATTTAATAACGGCACCGCCTACCAGCCCGGCCAGAGATGCTAATGGAGATGTGATTGAAATCACCAATTTCCCGGCCGGAGGGCAAAGCCCCTTAGTAATTGCTGAATTGCTAAAATTTCAAATGCTTAACAATCGGTTTATTGGAAATGTACATGCCACTTACGACTTTACTAATGAGCTGAGTGCTACTGTTACTTTGGGCGGAGATGTGAGAAACTTCCGGTACGGGCAATATTTTCCGAGTAATTCTGATTGGGGCAGGGGGCAAAATGGCGCAGCCTGGAACTGGAGTGATGAGAATGTGAATATTGTAAATAATAACATTCTCACCTATAAAAAGGATATTAATGAGCACAACACTATTGATATAACCGCAGGTTATACTTACCAAAAACAGAAGAATCTCAGCCTTCAGGCATCGGCTGAAAATTTTCCGACCGACAATTATGACTGGCATAACCTTGGTTCTGGTGCAAACCCACAGGCCCCGGCGTCTTACGCAAGCGAATATACATTGATCTCTTACCTCGGTCGTATTAATTATTCCCTCGATGATAAATACCTCTTTACAGCTTCTATAAGGACGGATGGCGATTCCAAATTTGGAGACAACCGGAGATACGGCACTTTTCCTTCGGCAGCTTTTGCCTGGCAGATAGGAAAGGAAGATTTCATTAAAAACATACCTGCAATAAGTCAGCTAAAACTTCATGCCGGCTGGGGGAAAACCGGTAATGAATCCATTGGCTATTATTCCTCAAAATCCTTAATAACCACAAGTTTTAACCAGGAACAGGCGATTATATTTGGTGGGGGAGTATTGAACCCGATTGCTTACCCGGGAGGAATTGCAAACCCTGATTTAAGCTGGGAAAAAACAACGGGGTTCGTGGCGGGACTGGATTTGGGACTTTTTGTTAACCGGATAATGGTTAGTGCCAATGTTTATTTCAAAAAAACCACTGACTTACTGTTGAATTTACCCGTTGCCCAACACTCGGGTTATGCCTCCGTTCTTATGAACACCGGTTCCATGAAAAACAGGGGCGTTGAGTTTCAGGTCAGCAGTATTAACGTAAACGGTAAGAATTTTAAATGGACCACTGATTTTAATATTACCCACAATGTAAATGAGATTACTTCACTGGGTGGTCCAAAATTCGTTTATACAGGATGGGTAGGAGGCGCCAATCTTACTACGCATGGTGCAAACGCAGTAAGGCTTGAGGTTGGGCAACCTGTAGGCTCTTTTTATGGCAGAATATATGAAGGCATTTGGCACTCACAGGAAGAAATTGATAATGTTGGTACTATGATTGGCGCCACACCCGGCTCTGTACGCTGGAAAGATTTAAATGGAGACGGGCTAATTGATGATAAAGATGAACAGTTCCTGGGGAGTGGTTTACCCAAGCTGAATTTTGGTATGACAAATGATTTCAGCTATAAAAAATTGAGCTTGCACATATTCATGTATGGTGTTTCTGGCAATAAGATCTTAAATATTCCCAAAAGCCGGTGGTTGTATAGCGGAGGAGGATTAGGAGCTGAAAGGGTGACAGGCAGGTGGAGTCTGAATAACAAAGAGGGGTACCTTCCCGGCACTGGGTCTATGAACCAGGAAAACGATGCTATTGTTGAAAACGGTACGTTTTTAAGAATTGCGAATGTGGCGCTTAACTATGATATATCTTCTAAAAGCGGTGCATTGAGGCAGGCCAGCATTGGCATCTCCGTTGATAATCTTGCTGTGTTTACGGGGTATACCGGTTACGACCCGGAAGTAAACTCCGGAGGGTTGGACAATGCGGTAAAAGGTGTAGACATGTACATGTACCCGGCAACAAGAACATTTCGCATCAACTTCAAAATAGGCTTTTAAAAAAATTATGATATAGTATGAAAAAGTTAATAAGCAACAATTTTAGAGAAAAAACAGGGCGATATTTCCTGGCGGCAGTATGTATTATGTTTCTTGCTGGTTGTAAACTGGAGCCCACTATATACAGCAACAGCGCCACCGATAAATATTATTCCAATGAAAGTGAGGCTAACCTGGGTTTAAACGGAGTATATCAAATGTACTGGAATATTTATAAGCCAGGATATTGGCATACTATGAGTGACTATACTGCCGGTGTGTCAATAAATATGGGGGCTACCGCTACTGCGTACAGCGCATGGGATTTTACTGTTGATGGGCAGGACGAATTGCTGATGTGGTCCAGCATTTTTAATGCTATTAACCGGGCTAATACGCTATTGGATGGATTAGAAAAAAGCACGCTTATTACAGATGCCGCAAAGGCTCGGTTTAATGGGCAGGCAAGATTTCTGCGTGCACTTGGTTATTTTGAACTGGTAAAGTTATGGGGCGGAGTGCCTTTGCATATTAAAGGAACGGCTAGCCTGGCTGATGTTAATTTGCCACGCAGCAGCGAAGCTGAAGTATATAAGCAAATTGAAACTGACCTGACAACTGCAGCTACTGAATTAAGCCCTTTTAATGAAACAGATCAGTCTAACGGCAGGGTTACTTCGCTTGCCTGCCTCGCAGTGCTGGCAGATATATATGCCCAGCAGGGAAAATGGGCAGAGGCTGCAGCTACTGCTAAACAGGTAATTGATGCAGGATACTTTCAACTGCTTCCTGACTTTCACGATATTTACAGACCCGGCCCTTCATTAAACAAAGAAGAGATTTTCTCAATCGTGAAGGCTCATCAGGCCGGTGATGTTGATGCTACCAATAAGGAAGTACGCTGGTTTGTACCAAGCAGGAGCACCTTAAGTGACGGGACAGCTATTGCTTTTTTTGCTCCCCCTTTTAATGGGCCTAATTCACAGGTGGTTCCAGACTTTTTTAATTCAACACCAGATACTTATAGAAAATATTGGACCATGCGGAAGGAAATGCCATACTACTATGTACTGGGCGACTATAACAATGTGCACATGACACCTGTTCCCCTGCCAAATCCTCTGTATGTAAAATTTATGTATGTTAATCTTACGGATGGATTACTTGATCGTGGTGTTAATATGGTGATTTACCGCCTTGCTTATATGAAGCTATTATATGCAGAAGCTTTAAATGAGGCAAACTCCGGCCCAACTGCAGAAGCGTATGATGCTGTAAACGAAATCAGGCGAAGAGCCCGCGCCGTGGGAACAGCCAACGAACAACCCGCCGGCATTTTACCGGATTTGGCAGGTTTAAGCCAGGGTGCATTCAGGGATTCTGTACTGATTGAGTTTAAACGTGAGTTTGCAAATGAGAATAAATACCGCTCAGTATTGCTAAGACACAATCTCCTGGTTAGTGATGCCATTGAAAGAGGAGTTACAGCCGCAAAAGAATACAAAAAGTATTTTGCAATCCCTTCAGATGAATTAGCGCGCAATCCTAATTTAACGCAAAACGAAGGATATTAATCGTGTACTAATAACAGGTACCCCAATAAAAGGAGGCTGCATCAAAAATATGATGCAGCCTCTTTCGCGGTTTACTGTGTGAAGAGTGAGACCCCGGTGCAACACAAGGTTTCGGGTTTATAGTTTGTGGGCTGTTGCAAGTAACCAATTAACCTGGAACTTGTAACCTGAAATATCTTTCACCCCGATGCAATACTCTTATCTGCCGCTTGCTTGCCGGAAAACTCTAATTTTGCAGCATGCTTATTGAACAGCTTTATACCATATACCGGCAGCATCCATCTGTACAAACAGATACCCGCAAGCTCAAAAAAGACGATATCTTTTTTGCACTGAAGGGTCCCAGCTTTAATGGCAATCAATTTGCCCGCCAGGCGTTGGAGGAGGGAGCTTCCTGTGTAGTGGTAGACGAGGATACGGGATTTTCAGACGATAGGATTTTCAGGGTAACCGATGTTTTGGCAACATTGCAACAACTGGCAGGATATCATCGTAGTAAATTCAACATCCCTTTTATCGCCATTACCGGCAGCAATGGAAAAACGACTACCAAAGAGCTGATCCATGCAGTGTTATCTTCTGCATACAAAACATATACTACTCAGGGCAATCTCAATAATCATATTGGCATACCGCTTACACTGCTGAGTGTAAAGCCCGATGCGGAAATGGCGGTGATAGAAATGGGCGCCAACCATCTTAAAGAAATTGAAGGATACTGCACTTATACTGCGCCTACTCACGGTATTATTACCAACTGCGGCAAGGCCCATCTTGAAGGCTTTGGAAGCCTGGAAGGCGTAAGAAAAGGAAAAGGGGAGCTATATGATTATTTAAGGACGCATGATGGTACTGCTTTTGTGATGTGGGACTATGCCTACCTGCGCGACATGAGCACAGGCATACCCCACATTGTAAAGTACGGAACCGCCAATGCCGATACAACAGGCGCCCTCCTGAAAAGTGAGCCCTTCCTGGAAGTAGAGGTGGGCGGAAATGTGATCCATACCAGGCTGGTGGGAGAATACAACCTGCCGAATGTGCTGGTAGCCGCAACCGTTGGCAGGTATTTTAAAATAAGTGATGACAACATCAAAAAAGCCATTGAAACCTATATTCCTTCCAACAGTCGCTCGCAGCTAATTGAAAAAGGAACAAATAAAATAATACTGGATGCTTACAATGCCAATCCCACAAGTATGAAAGCGGCTATTGAAAATTTTGCAAAGCTGCGCGATCCCCAAAAAATATTGGTATTGGGCGCTATGATGGAGCTGGGAACGGCAAGTATGATGGAACATGAAAACCTGGTTGCATTGATCGGGCAGGAACGCTGGGATGACGTAATACTGGTTGGCGGTGATTTTGGCAAAGTGGAACATCCGTTTCATTTTTTTTCTACTTCTGCCGAAGCAAAAAACTGGCTGCAGGCAAATAAAAAAGCGGCTGCAACTTACCTGGTAAAGGGATCGCGCAGCACAAAAATGGAAACCATACTGGATGCGCTCTGATAATATAAAATTTCATCCCACCTAAATCAGGAGAATATAGGTACTTTGCAAAAAAAGCCACAATGGATGCAGAAGAAAAAAAGCCCGGGTACCTCTTATCTGTATTGGATAATCGCTGCCCAAGATGCCGGCGGGGAAAACTGTTTGTAGAAAGCAATCCATACAAGCTGAAGTCAACCGTTAAAATGAATCCCGGTTGCCCTGTTTGCGGGCAACCCACAGATATAGAGGTTGGCTTTTATTATGGAACCGCTTATGTAAGCTACGCACTGGCGATAGGCGTTAGCGTTACTACATTTATTGCCTGGTGGATATTAATTGGGTTTTCTGTACAGGACGGAGACTACCGCGTGCTGTGGTGGGGAATAACCAATGCCCTGCTGCTGATCATTATGCAGCCTCTGTTCATGCGGCTTTCGCGTACGCTCTGGCTTTCCTGGTTTGTAAAATATGAGCCCGACTGGAAAAATAAGCCTATCGCCTCCGAACATACAGAAAGGATTGTGAAGGAACAAATGAACAACTGGTAGAGGATGGATATATATGGTATATGATTTCTGATTTTGCCTGAACCTGCCTGTTTCTTCTTTACCGGCAACGGTTAACTCATTCGCATTGCTTATATTAGCTGGCTATAACGATGGATGAATTGTGTTGACAGGGCTCACTTTCATATTCTACCGGTATGACTCTTTTAATTATTGCAGGCTGTATTGCTCTTTTGGTACTACTGATTACCTGGGGAAAAACAAACGCTTTTATCGCTTTCCTGCTCGTTTCTTTATTGGCAGGATGGCTATTGGGCATACCTATGAACCAACTGGCAGGCGCTGTTGAAAAAGGAATGGGGGATACGCTGGGCGCGCTTACCGGCGTTATTATGATGGGCGCTATGCTGGGAAAGCTGGTAGCGGAATGTGGAGCAGCCCAGCAAATTTCCGCATCGCTGATGCGCGTTTTTGGTGTGAAGTATATACAATGGGCTTTAATGGTTACCGGCTTTATTATAGGCATTCCCTTATTTTATAATGTGGGATTTGTGCTGATGGTTCCCCTCATATTTTCTGTGGCTTATCAATATAAATTGCCGGCAGTATATATAGGGTTGCCCATGCTGGCATCGCTTTCGGTTACTCACGGGTACCTGCCTCCGCATCCCGCCCCGGCCGCGCTGGTAAAGCAATTTAACGCCAATATGGGCTTAACCTTGTTGTATGGATTGATCGTTGCCATTCCTGCTATTATTATAGCCGGCCCCATTTTTGCAAAAACGCTCAAAAAAATAGTGTCTGTTCCGCTAAAAACATTCCAGCCTTCGGTTATTGAAGAAGACAGGCTGCCCTCCCTGTTCAACAGCCTTATGTCATCGCTGCTTCCTGTTTTGTTATTGATAGCAACTACCGTTATTCCGTTAATAGTTCCGTCCTCGGAGCAGGTAAAAAATATCTCTTCCTTTTGGGGAAATCCCATGATCGTGATGCTTATCGCGCTGGTGGTAGCTACTTTTTCGTTAGGCAGGGGCACAGGTATGCCTATGAAAAAGATCATGGGGGTTTACGAAAGTGCGGTAAAAGATATTGCCATGATATTATTGATCATTGCCGGGGCCGGTTCGTTTAAGGAAGTCCTTACGGTAAGTGGGGTAAGCAATGAAATAGCAATGGCATTGCAGCATTGGCCGCTTCATCCGCTGTTGCTGGCCTGGATGATCGCTGCCATTATCCGGGTTTGTATCGGCTCCGCTACGGTAGCAGGGCTCACCACTGCGGGTATTGTAGCGCCAATGGTATTGCAGGGAAATGTAGACCCCAATCTTATGGTATTATCTATCGGGGCGGGAAGCCTGATGTTCTCTCATGTGAACGATGGCGGCTTCTGGCTGTTTAAAGAATACTTCAATCTCAGCGTTAAAGACACGATCCGCTCCTGGTCGCTGATGGAAACTATAGTAGCAATAGTGGGATTGGGCGCCGTAATGCTGTTGAGTACAATAATATAAGAAAGGTCAACTGCAACTTTTAACTCAGTGTTAAGCCGTACATATTTTATGGATCATTGTGCATAGAGGTGGTATCGCTGGACTATACCCCTGGAATTACTAAAATTTTTGGCATCTGGGAGCAAGGTTTTATATTTGTAGAAACAGGACAATGATATGGAGATAAGAACAGCGTTATTTTTAGGCGACAGCAAAACAATGCTCACAAAGCTTCCCACCAACTCTGTTGACCTCATCGTAACATCCCCGCCTTACGCAGACCAACGCAAAGGAACTTATGGTGGTATTCATCCTGACAAATATGTTGAATGGTTTCTCCCAATAACCAAAGAACTTTTCAGGGTTTTAAAGCCAACTGGAACGTTTATCCTGAACATTAAAGAAAAAGTTGTTGAAGGCGAACGCAGCATATACGTAATGGAATTAATTCTTGAAATGCGTAAGCAAGGCTGGTTATGGACAGAGGAATTTATCTGGCATAAAAAAAATTGTTATCCGGGCAAATGGCCGAATCGTTTTCGGGATGCATGGGAAAGACTTCTGCAATTTAACAAGGACAAGAAATTCCACATGTACCAGGAAGAAGTAATGGTTCCAATGGGTGATTGGGCGAAATCAAGACTTAAAAACCTTAGCGACACAGATAAAATAAGAGATAATTCAAAAGTTGGTAGCGGCTTCGGTAAAAATATTTCAAACTGGCTAACAAGAGATAAAGCATTTCCGACAAACGTTTTGCATTTAGCAACTGAATGCAGCAATAAAAATCACAGCGCTGCTTTTCCTGAAGAACTTCCTGAATGGTTTATTAAGCTGTTCACGAAGGAAAAAGATACGGTACTTGATCCATTCATGGGCTCAGGAACAACAGTGCTGGTTGCCAACAGAATGAAACGACACGCTATTGGAATTGACATAGTTCCCGAATACTATGACATGGTAAATGAGCAAATTAAGCCTGTAGAGCTATATTTATTAGACCCGGTAGTAAAATATGAAACAGCTAAATCTAAAAGACGTTACGCAGTACGTTGAAGACAACATTGGTGATTTTCACAAACGACGTCTTGAAAAGGTAACAGGTCTTAAACTCAAAGAAGTTCTTTTAGCAAAAAACCCTTATTTGTTTAAAGCGAAGAACGCTTTAGATGCTTCTGAAATTATCAGGGATATTTTAAACGCTTCCATTTCGTCAAGTGAAGAAAGCATTTTTGGGAATTGGCTGGAAAGGCTTGCTATTTTTATCAATGACTCAGTTTTCCAGGGCCGAAAAGCCGGTATCCCAGGAATAGATTTAGATTTTGATAGAGGTGAAAAACGATATATTGTTGCTATTAAATCTGGTCCTAATTGGGGAAATGATGGTCAAATAAAAAATCTAATAAGTGAGTTTAATACGGCTCGAAAAAGATTCAGCACTTCCGGTGGAATTGTAAACTTAGTTTGTGTTAACGGGTGTTGTTATGGCCGAACAAGAGAACGTTATGAATATAAAGCTAAGGGAAACTATTATAAATTATGCGGCCAACGTTTTTGGGAACTGATTTCCGGTGAGCCGGATTTATATACAAAACTAATACTTCCTTTAGCGCACGAAGCAAGGGAAAGAAACGAAGAATTTGTTCAGCACTACAGTAATCTGATTAATAGGTTGACACTGGAATTTATGCAGGAATTCTGTGATGCAGACGGTAGTATAAATTGGGAGAAGCTCGTTATTTATAATTCTGAATTTATTCCAAACAAGCCCGCTACCAAAAAGAAGAAATCAATAAATTCATAAGGAGTATATATAACAACTTACTCTACTTACTCTTTCTTCTCTCCAACGCATCTTTTGCATATTTGCTTACAGCCAGCTTACCGCTGATGGCAGCCCGCTCCTGCAATAACGTATCCCAAAGTTCAGTGCCTTTCCAAAAAACCTTCTTTAGTTCACGCAAGGCATCCGGGTTAGCGTTTCTCAGCTCATTGGAAAGGCGGGCAATGGATTCGTCCATATTTTCAGGATTGGGATGCAGCTCGGCAAATAATCCTTTCCTCCGGGCCCAGTCTGCCGGACGCCACATTGAAGCATCTATGGCCAACTGGCTGAACCCCGCAAATCCAATCCTTTTTTCAATTACAGGCCCCACAACAAATGGACCAATGCCAATAGTAAGCTCACTCAGCTTTACCTCTGCGGTTTCTGTAGCAATAGCATAATCGGCTGCTGCTACAATACCAACACCGCCACCCACACATTTGCCATGTACCCGCGCAATGATCATTTGCGGGCATTTGCGCATGGCATTGATCACATTAGCAAACCCGCTAAAAAAAAGCCTTCCTTCTTCCTCGGTATGCAAAGCAACCAGCTCGTGAAAAGACGCGCCGCCACAAAAAGCTCCGTCGCCCGAGGAGCGCAGAACGATCACCCTTGTATCGTCATCCATACCCGCGCTGTGAATTTCCTGGGCGAGGTCGGTTAACATAGCCGAAGGAAGAGAGTTGCCCTGGGGATGATAGAACTCAATGGTAGTAATTCCGTTCCTTGATTCTACTTTAACATACCCGTCCTGTATTTCGTGTATCATACCTGCTGCTTTTTTGTTCCTTTAAATAACTCATTTTTTTCGAATCTGCATAAACAATTTCATTTTATTAACTTCTGCTTTAGTAATATACCGAAGGTAAATGCACCCGGCGGTCTCCTCTATTCAAATCAGCAGTATCTTTACGCCTTAACTAACTCTATTATGAAATATTTTATTCTGATTATAGGCGGCTTACTGGCCTGGGGTTGTAACGGAGGCGGGCATCAGCACACAAACGAAAATAATGCTGCTGTAGCTAAAACCCCGTCGGACAGCTTATACAGGCTGGTAATGAAGGGGCACGACAGGGGAATGGCAAAAATGGGTGAAGTAAGTCGTTACAGGGATCTCGTTAAACAAAAAAAAGACGCTCTTGCGGGGCTCAGCTCAAAAGAAACAGCGCAACTGTCAATACTGGACTCTGTTGCTCACGACCTGGATCACGCCACAGAGCTAATGAACAAATGGATGGATGAATTTGATCCCAATAAAGCGGGTAACACCGAAGAAGAAAAGACCGCATTTTACAGCAACGAAAAAGAAAAAGTGGATACTGTTGAAGCCAGGATCAACAGCAGCATTCAAAAAGCACAGCAGCTTTTTGATCATTAACAGCAGGCGGCTGAGCCGCAAAAAAAGATTATAGTAAAAATCAAAGACGGGGCTTTCCCCGCCTTTACCTATTTCTTTTTCATTTCCACCTGCTCACACAAAGCCTCAAATATCTCATCAATCGTTCCCTCGCCTTTTACATGCTTTACTTTGTCAAACTTTGCATAGTAGTCGGCTACAGGTGACGTTTTTTTATGATATTCAACGATCCTGGCGCGGATCACCTCTTCATTCGTATCATCGCTCCTTCCGGAGGTCTTTCCCCTGCCCAGTAACCGCTTTACAAGCTCCTCTTCGCTTACATCCAGTGCCAGCAGCAGGTGTATAGCGGTTTTTTTCAGTTTCAGCAGCTTATCAAGCGCTTCGGCCTGCGCCTCCGTGCGGGGGAACCCGTCAAAAAGAAAGCCATTAGCTTCGGGATTATTATCAAGCGCGGAGCTGATCATTCCTATAACTACTTCATCCGGAACCAGTTGCCCCTTATCCATAAAGTTCTTTGCCTCTAACCCCAGCGGTGTTTGACTGGCAATTTCGCTGCGTAAAAGATCGCCGGTTGAAAGATGCTTTAAGCCGTATTTAGCGATGAGCTTTTCAGACTGCGTGCCTTTTCCGCTTCCGGGAGGTCCAAACAAAATAAGATTAAACATTATAACTAGCCTTAGGTGAGGGGCAAATATAAAGTAACGATATTAAAAATCTCTTAACAATTTCCATGAAATACAGTATTGGCGTTCGTTTTTTTAACAATCCCCGATCTTTACCATATATCACATATAATAGGTGCTTGTTGTAAATTTGTATTACCAGAAAACAATTTATTATGTCGGTAAAATTATTCTTCATTGTTGCGCTGCCGTTCGTGCTTTGCCAGTGCAGCTTTTCTCAAACTACTGATAAAAAAACAATAACGCATATGGATAATACAGATAATAAACACAAGGCTTATTCAAGAACAGATACCTCTAAAGTAAACCTGAGCGAAGAGGAATGGAAAAAAATACTCCCTGAAGAGGTGTACTATATTGGGCGGATGAAGGGGACCGAAAGGCCCTGGACCAGTAAGTTCGAAAAGTTTGATGAAGCAGGTACTTATTTTTGCGCGGCATGCGGAAACCCATTGTTTAAAAGCGATACCAAATTCGAAAGTGGGTGCGGCTGGCCAAGCTTTTACGAACCTGTAAGCAAAAGCAGTATTATTTATACCCCCGATCATTCACACGGAATGGAAAGAACAGAAGTACAATGCGGCCGCTGTAAAGCTCACCTGGGTCACGTATTTAATGATGGACCACCGCCTACCGGGCTGCGCTACTGCATTAACGGGGTAATTCTTGATTTTGCAAAAGCCACTGAGGCAGAAAAAAAATATAAGGAAGATAAAAAACCGGGATAACAGCCCGGTTTTACTTTGTTCTTCCTCAAATGCTTAAAAGATAAAAAGGGAATAATGTTTCACTCAGTCCGGCAGTTCGCAAAAGTTCCTGCATCGGTAAAAAGAACAGGTATAGTAATATTTATTTTTACTGCACTTCTGCTTCAAAACGGGGAAGCCCAGGTACTTACGCTAAAACAGGCTATAGAAACCGCCCTGGCCAACTATGGAAGCATCAAAGCCAAAGAAATGTATACCCGGGCTTCGCAGGCTACGGTTCAGCAGGTAAAGAACGACTATTTGCCGAACCTGGTAATATCTGCGCAGCAGGATTATGGTACTGTTAACGGGCAGAATGGTCCGTTGTATGGTTTTGGGGGATACGGGGTTGCCTCTTCGGGATTGCCTTTACCCAACCAGAACTGGAACGCCGCCTTCGGCGCTTTATATCTCGCCAATATCAACTGGGAGTTTTTCGCGTTTGGCAGGGCGAAAGAAAAAATCCGGACCGCGGAAAGCGCTGTAGCAAGAGATGAAAGCGACAGGCAGCAGGAACTTTTTCAACACCAGGTAAAAACCGCCGCGGCGTATCTTAACCTGCTGGCAGCGCAACGTATCAGCATTTCTCAAAAAAATAACCTGGCCAGGGCCGATACTTTTCGCCTGTCGGTAACCGCACGCGCAAAAAACGGGCTGATCGCCGGCGTGGATTCCTCACTGGCGAACGCAGAGCTCGCCAATGCAAAAATATCGTGGATCAGGGCAAAAGATATAGAGCAGGAAAGAGCCAATGAGCTGGCAACGTTGATGGGAATAGCGCCCCGTGAGCTTTTGCTCGATACGGTTTTTATTGCTTCCATCCCCGTTTCACTGGTTGATACTTCCGGCACAACAGCAGAGCATCCTTTATTACGTTATTATAAAAGCCGTATTGGCGTAAGCAACCAGCAGGCTAAATATTTCAACACTTTCAAGTATCCCGCATTTTCGCTATTCGGAGTTTTCCAAACCCGCGGTTCGGGCTTTTATTCTAATTATGCTACCGATCAAACCGCTTTCGATCACAAGTACTTTGAAGGCATTAAACCCTCCCGCAGCAATTACCTTTTGGGAGTTGGAGTTACCTGGAATCTTACTTCTATAACACGGGTGAACCAGCAGGTAATTTCGCAGCAATTCATTTCGCGGGCTTTACAGCACGAATATGAAGTAGCGGATCAGCAGATCAAAGCGCAGCAGGCGCTTGCGGAAACCCGCATAAAAAACGCTATTGACGCATATAGGGAAGTACCCGCCCAGTTAAAGGCAGCTTCTGATGCTTTTTTGCAACGATCTGTTCTATACCGCAACGGGCTTACCACCATCGTAGATGTTACGCAGGCGCTCTATGCTTTAAACCGCGCTGAAATTGACCGGGATATTACATACAGCAACGTGTGGCAGGCACTCTTACTCAAAGCGGCAGCTACCGGAAACATACATCTCTTTCTTGCAGAGCTTAGATAACGACATTACAAATGAATCAACTTATTTTAATAAGCAGCAATGAATTTAATTAAAGCGGCATTACGCAAACCTGTTTCGGTGCTGGTACTGGTAGCAGGCTTGTTTTTTTTTGGTATAAAGGCTATTGATGATATTAAGGTGGATATCCTGCCCAAAATGGACCTCCCGGTTATTTACATCGCGCACCCTTTTGGCGGCTACACTCCTAATCAGATGGAAGCGTACTTTGGAAAACAATATGTAAACATCCTGTTGTTTGCCAATGGCATTAAAAGTGTGGAAACCAAAAACACACAGGGGCTTACTTTAATGAAGCTAAGCTATTATGAGGGAACCAACATGGCCCAGGCGGCTGCCGAAGTAAGCGCGCTTACCAACAGGATACAGGCTGCGTTCCCTCCGGGCTCGCAACCCCCGTTTGTCATCCGTTTCGACGCGTCGTCTTTGCCGGTTGGGCAGTTGGTTTTAAGCAGTCCTATCCGTGATAATAACCAACTGCAGGACCTGGCCAACGTATATGTACGCGCTTCCTTTACCTCCGTACCGGGGCTGCTGGCGCCGCCTCCATTTGGCGGCAGCCCGCGTACTATTGAGATCAATGTAAATCCCGCTTCCCTGCGCTCTTTTAATCTCACGCCCGACCAGGTGGTGGAAGCCATCAGGCTTAACAACCAAACGTCGCCTTCGGGCAACGTGCGCATCGGCGATAAAAACTATATTACACCCACCAACAACACTATTAAAACACTCAAAGAGTTTGAAAACATCCCGATCTTTAAAGGCGGCGTTCAAAACCTGTACCTGCGCGATGTGGCAACAGTAAAAGATGGCTCGGATATTAATAACGGCTACGCGCTCATTAACGGTAAACGCTCTGTATACGTAAGCATTGCCAAATCTGCCGACGCCTCTACCTGGGAAGTGGTAAAGCAATTGAAAGCCGCTTTGCCACGCATACAAAGCACCCTGCCCGAAGATGTAACGCTCTCTTACGAGTTTGATCAATCCGTATATGTTATCAATGCTGTCCGAAGCCTGGTAAGCGAAGGTGTTATGGGCGCCATACTTACCGGGTTGATGGTTTTGCTTTTTTTGGGCGACAGGCGTGCGGCTTTGATCGTAATACTTACCATTCCTACTTCTATTATTTCGGGGGTATTGTTCCTGAAACTCTTCGGGCAAACGATCAATATCATGTCGTTAAGCGGCCTGGCCCTGGCAATTGGCATATTGGTAGACGAAAGCACGGTAACCATCGAAAATATTCACCAGCACTTTGATATGGGCAAGCCCAAAGCCGTTGCCATATGGGATGCCTGCAGGGAAATTGCTTTTCCCAAATTGCTGATCCTGCTTTGTATCCTGGCTGTATTTGCACCGGCATTTACAATGGTGGGTATTCCCGGTGCCTTGTTTTTACCTCTGGCGCTGGCCATCGGTTTTTCAATGATCATGTCGTTCATACTATCACAAACATTTGTTCCGGTAATGGCCAACTGGATCATGAAAGTGCATCCCAAAAAACAAAATACCATTACAGGCGAAACCAGCCCCGGCCCTGCTGAAGAAAATCTGCCGCCGGATACCTGGGATGAAAAGAAAATACTGGTAGAGCGCGACGACTTTAATAACGATGGAAAAATAAGCCGTTTTGAAAAGTTCCGGAACAGGTTCATGCGGTTCATTAACCGGATGATGCCGTACAGGAAAGCGATCGTGGTAGCATATAGTGTTGTTATAACAGGCAGCGCGGTATTGTTACTATCTGTTGTTGGAAGAGATGTTTTGCCCAAAGTAAATTCCAGCCAGTTTCAGTTACGCTTGCGCGCGCCTGAAGGAACCCGGATGGAACGTACCGAAGAAAAAGTGCTGGTTGCGTTGAAGGTACTGGAAGAGGTGGCCGGTAAAGAACATATCGGTATTACTTCTTCTTATGTAGGTCAGCACCCTTCGCTATACTCTGTAAGTCCTATTTATCTTTTCATGGGCGGTCCGCACGAAGCCGTGCTGCAGGTTAGCTTAAAAAACTATCGTGAAGATATGGACCTGTTCAAAGAAAAAATGCGGGAGCGGTTGCAGCAGTCAATACCTGGCGTAAAGCTATCCTTCGAGCCTATTGAATTAACCGATAAAGTATTAAGCCAGGGCTCGCCCACACCCATTGAAGTGCGTATTACCGGTAAAAACAAACAGTTGAATGAAGAATATGCCAATAAGCTGATAGCAAAGCTGAAACAGATCTCATATATGCGCGATATCCAGATCGCCCAGCCTGTAAGGTATCCCGCGCTCAATATTAATATAGATCGCGTTAAGGCCTCGCAACTGGGGGTAGATATGAGCGATATTTCGAGGTCGCTGGTAGCTTCCACTTCATCATCAAGGTATACCGAAAAAAATACCTGGATAGATGAAAAAACGAACCTTCCCTACGCCGTGCAGGTGCAGGTGCCTTTGTATGAAATGAACAGTATTGACGATTTAAAAGGCATCCCGGTATTAAAGAATTCCGTACGACCGGTGCTGAGCGATGTAGCAACCATTACCAGCGATACCACCTATGGAGAAAACGATAATCTTGGCGCCATACCTTTTGTGTCGGTAACCGCCAATATGTTTGATAAAGACCTGGGAACAGCATCAGCAGATGTGGACAGGGCGATCGCTTCGCTGGGAACATTACCGCGTGGGTTATTTATTGACCGCATAGGATTAAGCACGGTATTATCCGATACCTTATCAAGCCTGCAATCAGGATTACTGGTAGCCGTTGTAGTTATATTCCTCATGCTTTCCGCCAACTTTCAGTCCTTCAGGGTGCCAATGGTCATTCTTGCTGCCGTGCCTGCGGTGGTTTTAGGCGCCATCGGGCTGCTGTTACTTACAGGCTCCACGCTGAACCTGCAATCGTATATGGGCATTATCATGTCGGTAGGCGTTTCCATCGCTAATGCGGTATTGCTGATCACCAACGCCGAGCACCTGCGCAAGCACAACGGCAATGCGATGGCATCTGCAAAAGAAGCCGCCGCACTACGCCTGCGTCCTATTATTATGACGAGCGTGGCTATGATAGCAGGCATGCTGCCTGTAGCGATCGGGCATGGCGAAGGTGGCGACCAGGTATCCCCGTTGGGGCGGGCCGTTATCGGCGGTTTGGCAGCCTCAACGATAGCCGTGCTTTTTATTTTACCGCTTGTTTTTGCCTGGGTGCAGGGTAAAGCCTCTACCCAATCTGTTTCGCTCGATCCCGAAGACAGGGAAAGCAGGTTTTATGCCGGAGCGTCCTCACACAACAAAAATCAATCACACAATGTTTAATATTTTTATGTACCGTGCTGTAGTAACTCTCCTCAACAACACTTGCGTCGCACTCTTGTACAGTGGTAACACTGCCCTGCGTTCGGGTTGTATACAACCGGGCAGGCTTGTTTTATTTGCAGGTATACTGCTGCTCTCGTGTAACGGCCCGCAGGAAGAAGAGAAAAAAACATCCCCGGCTACCGGAGCGCCCGCGGCTCCTGAATATTTCATAGCAGAAAAAGGTAAGCTATCTACCTCTGTTGAAATTCCCGGTGAGCTGATCGCCTTTCAACAGGTAGACATTTATGCCAAAGTAAGCAGCTTTGTTAAAAAGCTGAACGTGGATGTTGGGTCGGAAGTAAAGGAAGGGCAGGTGCTGGCAACAATGGAAGCGCCCGAAATAAACGCCCAGCTATCGGGTGCCGCATCAAGGTTACAGGCACTGGAAGCAACCTATACGGCAAGCAAAGCGCATTATGACAGGTTGCTCGAAACCAGCAAAACACCCGGCACTATACCCCCCAACGATATTGATATCGCTTTTGCAAAGCAAAAAGCGGATTATGCGCAATTGCAGGCTGCAAAAGCCGCGGAGCGCGAAATAACCGATAATAAAAATTACCTCGTTATCCGGGCTCCTTTCAGCGGTATAATAACCGCCCGGAATGTAAGCGCGGGCGCGTATGTAGGTCCCTCTGGCAAAGGCTCCGAACAGCCAATGTTTACTTTGCAGGAGCAGAAAAAGCTTCGTTTAGCCGTTGCGGTTCCGGAAACTTACACTCAGTATCTGCAGGCGAAAAAAGAAATTTCCTTTACCATTCAATCATTGCCCGGCGAAAAATTCTCCGCCGGCATACAAAGAATGGCAGGCGCGCTGGACAATCGTATCCGCTCGCAACGCATTGAAATGGATATAAACAATACCAATAAAAAATTGCTCCCGGGAATGATCGCCTCTGTGTCTATTCCTTTACCTGCCCGCGACAGTTCGGTTATTGTACCTAAAACCGCCATTGTTACTTCCACCGAAGGGCTGTTTGTTATACAGGCCATCAACGGAACCGCCAAATGGGTTGAAATTCAAAAAGGACGCGAGCAGGGTGACCAGGTGGAAATTTTTGGAAATATAAACGCCGGGGATACCCTGGTTAAACGCGCTAACGAGGAAATACGCAACAACTCCGTAATTCGTTAATATTCCTGTCACCATTTCTTACCTTTGCAGATTCATTGATTAGTATGGTGTGTATTGGTAATATACAACTCCCTGATTTCCCGTTGCTGCTGGCTCCGATGGAGGACGTAAGCGACCCTCCGTTCCGCGCGGTTTGCAAAGACAACGGGGCAGACCTCATGTATACCGAATTCATTTCAAGTGAGGGATTGATCCGCGATGCCATCAAAAGCCGCAAAAAGCTGGACATTTTTGATTACGAAAGACCTGTAGGGATACAGATATTTGGAGGAGATGAAGAAAGCCTTTCGCTCGCCGCTAAAATTGTAGACGTTACCAACCCCGACCTGCTGGATATTAATTTTGGCTGCCCGGTAAAAAAAGTAGCACTGAAAGGCGCCGGAGCCGGGGTGCTGAAGGATATTGACCTGATGGTTCGTTTAACCAGCGCCGTGGTTAAATCAACCAGTCTGCCTGTTACTGTAAAAACACGGTTAGGCTGGGACGATAATACCCGTAATATTGAAGAGGTAGCGGAACGCCTGCAGGATGTTGGTATCCGGGCGCTTGCCATTCATGGCCGCACCCGTACCCAGATGTATAAGGGTTCTGCCGACTGGACGCTGATTGGGAAAGTAAAAAACAACCCCCGCATTAAAATTCCCATCTTCGGGAACGGAGATATTGATTCCCCGGAAAAAGCGGTGGAATATAAAAACAGGTATGGCGTAGATGGTATTATGATCGGCCGCGCGGCCATTGGCTATCCCTGGATTTTTAATGAAATAAAACACTACATGCAAACGGGCACACACGCTACGCCACCAACTCTGGAAGAAAGGGTAGCAGTATGTCGTAAACACCTGCATAAATCTGTTGAGTGGAAGGGGCCTGTTGTGGGCATTCTCGAAATGCGCAGGCACTATGCCAACTACCTGAAAGGACTGCCCGAAATAAAAGAGTTCCGTAAACGCCTGGTTACTTTAAACACTACCGGGGAAATAGATGACGTGCTGGATGAAGTAAGCAGGTTTTATGCAGGA
The DNA here is from genome assembly GCA_019638595.1 of Chitinophagaceae bacterium. GTDB lineage: Bacteria > Bacteroidota > Bacteroidia > Chitinophagales > Chitinophagaceae > Agriterribacter. The sequence continues at coordinate 116,967 of JAHBTJ010000019.1, read as the reverse complement.
TTTACATTCGAAAAAGCTCCGATTGAGTTGATCAATTACCACGAAAAATGTCCTGTAAACTAATATGATCTGCATAAAATAAAACCTCCCGCACAGGGAGGTTAAAAAGATCGTTTCTTTCTTTTAGCCTGGTTTTTATTCGGCTTCTGCTATTACTTCTTTTACTTCGGGTATCATTCTTTTCATCATTCCTTCTATACCCGACTTCAGCGTGATCATCGAAGAGGGGCAGCCCGAACAGGAGCCCTGCAACATAAGATTCACAACCCCGTCATTATAGCTCCTGAATTGTATAGCGCCGCCGTCCATTTCCACAGCCGGCTTAACATAATTATCTAATATTTCCTTAATGCGCTTCACCACATCATCATCGTCTGCGCTTATAGTATTGGACGGTTCTGATTTAAGAACGATAACTTCATCTTCATTAATTACCTGTTTACCGTCTTCCAGGTACTCTTTTAAAAACTGCCTGATGTTAGGAATAACATCCTGCCAGTCGGTTTCGCTGGTTTTTGTAAGCGTTACAAAATTGCTTGCTATAAAAACAGCCTTAATGAACGGAAAGCCAAAAAGCTCCTGCGCCAGCGGCGAAGGTTTTGCGGCTTCCATATCAGGAAAATCAATGCTCTTTCCGGGATATAACAATTTATTTGCTACAAACTTCATTGTCTCCGGGTTAGGAGTCATTTCAGTATAAATACTGATAACCGGATTTCCAGTCCTTATCATACACTACAATTTTAGCAGGCAAAGATACGCAAACATTTCCCGATTGGTTGCTGCAAGGTTCAATTATTCTTTCTATCTTTCGAACCGCAATTATTTTAAAAAGCTAAATCATAATGCTATGATCTCTCCAAAAATTGAAAAAGCGCTTAACCAGCAAGTGCAGTTAGAGGCTGAATCTTCGCAGATATATCTTGCAATGGCAAGCTGGGCTGAGGTGGAAGGGTACAATGGAATTTCCGACTTCCTGTACAAGCATTCCGACGAAGAGCGTATTCACATGTTGAAGCTCGTAAAATTTATTAACGAAAGAGGCGGGCATGGTGTAATTCCTGCCCTGCCGCAGCCTTCCTTAAAATATAAGGGCATCAAGCCGTTATTTGAGCAGGTTTTGAACCATGAAATTCATGTAAGCGACGAGATCAATAAGCTGGTAGATATCTGCCTGAAAGACAAAGATTACACCACTCATAATTTCCTGCAATGGTACGTGAGCGAGCAAATTGAAGAAGAAGCGCTGGCAAGAAGGGTAATAGACAAGCTGAAGCTGATAGGAGACGATAAAGGCGGCTTATACCTGTTTGACAGGGATATCCTTACTCTGGAAGCGACAGTAAGCGCTTCTAAAGGCGGTAAATAATATATTACTATGCCGGTTTGCTTTTACGCCGGCATTTTAATTTGGCCATATGGTTAAGAACAAGATCCTGCGGTATATTCCGCTGGCTACTCCGCTGGCTTCATTATTCGGTACCCAGCGCACCAGGGAATTATTTAAGGTAAATCCTACCATTCTTCCGCAAAGAGAAGAGGCGAAGGATGTAAAGATTTATGTTTTTGACTATGATGCAACTGTTGTAAACGAAACAAAGCTGGAGCATATCAACGACTGCTCCGGCTTTAAAAACAACGGACGTATAACCTGGATAAATATTGACGGGCTTCGTAAATCGGATGTTGAAAATGTAAGTACCCAGTTCGGCATTCACCAGTTGCTTGTAGAAGATATATTAAGTGTAGGACAGCGCCCTAAAATGGATGATGTGGAAGGAGTGCTTTTTTGCCTGCTGAATATGCTGTATTTCAACAGCAGCTCTAAAACTGTTGAAACCGAACAAATAAGCATTGTGCTTGGAAACGATTTTGTGGTTTCCTTTCAGGAAGACAGCTCCAGGGATGTATTTGATCCGCTACGCTCTAAGTTAAAAATGACGGCAAGTAAAATTCGGCAGCGTGGCGCCGATTACCTCTGTTATACCATGCTCGATATGATAGTTGATAACTATTTCGTGGTAATGGAAAAGCTGGGGGAAGAGATTGAGCTGCTGGAAGAAGAAGTAATACGGCGCAGCAATACCAGGTCGCTGGCAAGAATTAACCAGTTGCGTAAAGAGCTGATCGTGCTCAAGAGAAATATCGCTCCCGTTCGTGAGCTGGTGAACGGCTTCATCCGCAGCGAGAGTGATTTGCTGGAAGACCGTACCACCAAATACTTTAAAGACGTATACGATCACATAGTACAGGCTTACGACTTTACAGAGAACTACCGCGATATGATGATGAGCATGCAGGATATATACATTAACAACGTTAACCTGCGCATGAACGAAGTAATGAAAGTAATGGCGATCGTTACCTGCCTAATGGCGCCGGCAACGGTCATCGGTGGTATTTTCGGAATGAACTTTGAAGACATTCCGCTGCTGCATAACAAATGGGGCTTTTATATTTCTGTAACCGGTATGTTATTTATACCATTGATCATGTTATATTTTTTCAGGAAAAGAGGCTGGTATTGATCCATATCCTTCTTATTTCAAACAGCCTGCACTGAAACAATCCCTGGTTTTTGGGTCAGGTATGGCAATCTTACCCAAATCCGTTTATCCTGCTTTATGATCCCTTCCTGTAGAACTCAGACTATCCAATACTTTTCCCTGTTACTTTGCCTGGCCATTTGCAATAATCAAAGACCCCAAAATTTTTAAAATATGAAAAAGCTATGTTTCTGCCTGCTCCTGGTGGCAGTATATGCAGGAAACGCCTGTGCGCAAACCGACGCGGGCTTATTCCGCTATCCGGATGTTTCAAAAACACAGATCGTTTTTACTTACGCCAATGATTTGTGGGTGGCGCCTAAAGAGGGGGGTAATGCGGTAAGGCTGAGCTCACCTGCAGGTGTAGAAGTTTATCCCAAGTTTTCGCCCGATGGGTCCAAGATCGCCTTTACGGGCAATTATGACGGTAACAGGGATGTGTATACGATACCGGTAGCAGGCGGGGTGCCGCAGCGTATTACATCACACAGCGTAAGCGACAGAATCGTTGACTGGACAAATGATGGAAAAAGCGTGTTGTTCGCTTCTATCAGGGAAAGCGGTAAATATCGTTTCAACCAGTTCTATACAGTACCTGCAACAGGAGGGCCTGCGTCAAAATTACCGCTCGCCTACGCAGAATATGGTTCTTATTCTCCCGATGGCAAACAAATGGCGCTGAACTTCCGTACACAGGTTGGGCGTAACTGGAAACGTTATCGTGGCGGATGGAACGCGGATATACATATTTTTAATTTTGAAACGCTGACTTCAGAAAATATTTCCGCTAACAGCAATGGGGCAGATGAGTTCCCGATGTGGCATGGCAATTATATTTATTTTCTTACCGATCGTGGCCCGGAACAGCGCATGAACCTGTGGAGATATGATATCGGCAAAAAAACATTTGAACAATTAACGAAGTTCACAGATTACGACGCCCATTATCCATCAATGGGGCCGGATGATATCGTTTTTGAACAGGCGGGTAAATTATATCTTTTTTCTTTGAGCACTCTCCGGTATAAGGAAATAAAAGTAACTGTGGTAATGGACAGAACCGCGTTAAAGCCGAGGTTGGAGAAAGCGGATAAATATATACAGCATGTAAACATCAGCCCCGATGGTAACCGGGTACTGGTGGAAGCAAGAGGAGAAATTTTTTCCCTGCCCGCGCAGGATGGTTTTGTAAAAAACCTCACGATGAGTACCACTGCCGCGGAACGTTACCCCTCGTGGAGCCCCGATGGTAAAACCATTGCTTACTGGAGCGATCAAAGCGGGGAATATGAATTATGGCTGATGGAAGCCGGTAAAGAAAACAGCGCGAAAAAAATAACCAGCTATGGTCCCGGTTTCCGTTACAGCTTATTCTGGAGTCCGGATAGTAAAAAGCTTTGCTATTTAGACAACGCCAACAAAATGAAAGTATACGATCTTGCTGTAAACCAAACCTACGATGTTGATGCGGCGCTGCGATATTCTTATGACGAGCAGGAGAATTTCTCTTGCAGCTGGTCGCCCGACAGCAGGTGGCTGGCATATAACCGCGATGTAGAAAACTGGCATAACGCGGTTTTTATTTACGATACAAAAAATAAAACAAAGCAGCAGGCAACCAGCGGCTATTATAATTGCACCAAACCAACTTTTGATACAGAAGGAAAATATTTGTTCCTTTTTACCTCCCAGAAATTTCTACCTTATTACGGAGATTTTGACAATTCATTTATTTATGCCAATTCAACGCAACTGGCTGCCATAGCGTTGAAAAACGATACTCCCTCTATTCTTGCTGCAAAGAATGATTCGGTATCGCTTAAGGCCGATGAAGAAAAACCGTCGGATACATCAAAAAAAGATGAAAAGAAAAAAGGCAGGGACAGCAATAAAACTTCAGCGGAAGACAAGAAAGAAAAAGAGAAGCCGGTTGATATAGATTTTGATGGCTTCGAACAAAGAATGGTACTGCTTCCACCTCCATCAGGTAATCTCGGTAAATTAACGGCGGTTAACGGCAAGGTGATTTATATACGGTATACCAATACCGGCGCCCCAGAAAGCAAGCCCTCCGTTAAGTTTTATGATATTGAAAAGCGGGAAGAAAAAACAATACTCGATGGCGCGAACAATTATTGGCTTTCTGACAACAAACAAAAAATGCTGGTATCGCAGGCTGGCGCTTATGCAGTAATAAAACCAGAGGAGAATCAAAAATTTGAAAAATCCGTTCGTATTGCGGAAATGATGATGACAGTTGATCCGCAGCAGGAGTGGAAACAACTTTTTACAGATGCATGGCGGTTGGAAAGAGATTATTTCTACGATCCTAACATGCATGGTGTTGACTGGAACCTGGTAAAGGAGCGCTATATGAAAATGCTGAACGATGCCATGACAAGAGAAGAGGTTGATTTTATTATAGGCGAAATGATCGGCGAATTAAATGCGTCTCACACCTATCATGGGGGCGGCGATGGCGAAAATGAAAAAATGGAATCCTGCGGCTACCTTGGCGTTGACTGGCAGGCCGACGGCAAACACTACAGGATCAAAAAAATAGTAAGAGGCGCTACATGGGATGCAGAAGAACATTCGCCTTTGGCAGAATCCGGAATAAAAATAAAAGAAGGCGACTATATACTGGCGGTAAATGGTGTGCCCCTCACCACAACACAGGAGCCCTATCTTGCTTTTATTGGCCTTGCCAACAAAACGGTAGAGCTTACTTATAACAACACTCCCTCCTTCTCCAACGCTAAAACAGCGGTTGTAAAAACAATGGATGATGAATATCGTTTACGCAATCTTGCCTGGATTGAGGGTATGCGTAAACGTGTGAATGATGCTACGAACGGAGAGGTGGGTTATATTTATGTACCAAGCACCGGCATTGACGGGCAAACAGAATTGTTGCGTCAACTGAACGCGCAATCAGATAAAAAAGCGCTGATAGTTGATGAACGGTTCAATGATGGCGGACAGATCCCCGACAGGTTCATAGAAATGCTGGACCGCCCACCGCTGGCGTATTGGGCTATACGTGATGGAAAAGACTGGCCATGGCCGCCGCAATCTAATTTTGGCCCCAAGGTAATGCTGATGAACGGCTGGAGCGGTTCAGGTGGTGACGCCTTTCCTGATTTTTTCAGGAAGAAAGGATTAGGACCCCTGATAGGAACAAGAACCTGGGGCGGACTGATAGGTATAAGCGGGTGCCCCGGCCTGATAGATGGCGGAGGGATTACCGTGCCTACTTTCCGCATGTATAATGCAGATGGTACCTGGTTTAAGGAAGGGCATGGCGTTGATCCTGATATTGAAGTGCCGGAAGATCTGACAGCAATGTCCAAAGGTACAGATCCTCAACTGGAACGCGCCATTACGGAAATAAAGAACCTGATGAAAACGAAGGGGTATACGGCGCCTACGCTGCCAGCGTATGAAAAGAGATAGGGAGATGGTGGAGGGTATAGGGTGGAAGGCGGAGGGTTTACGACCCTACACCTTTTGCCTTATGCCACAGTAGGATTAACCTGTAACCTGTAACAGCCGCAACAAAAACTTATTACAACAAAAAGCCCCGCTAAACACGGGGCTCAATATTTTGAAATCTTGTCAGAGGCTGGGACGTTAGCAACTAACGGTTTTAATAAAAAGCTGACGGACTTCGGTTAAGGCTTGGTTTTTAAGGATACGTTGATTATTCAAAAGATTTGGACATGGTTTTCAATGAATGAGGATTTCCGGTTTTTGCAGGGATTGGATTGATGTTTGGTAATTGTGTAGGATTGGATCTGGATTTCAGCGGATCGGATTTATTATATCAGCTTTTCCGGGATATTGATGGCTTTCGGTGGATTGGATTATAGAGGTTGTGCTTTTCTAACGGTTACCGGTTTTCAGTGGATGTGGATTTTGTATCGCTGTTTGACAATACAAAGATGTAAAGGAATCAGCGGCTTTGAAACTTAATTCGGTAAAGGAAAAGAATACTTCGATTTTTGGGAGAATAGCTTCGATAAGGAGAATTTTGGAATGCGCTCACGTACAACCATTGAATTTTTTGACCATCAAATAAGCCTAAGTATTTGGGCTATATTTGCAAACAATGAAGCCAGCTTCAAATAAATATAACCAACTGCTTGACAGCATAGGTCTTACTATTGAACAAGCGAGGCAAAATGCTTTCAAAGCCGTAAACACTGAATTGGTAAAAGCCAACTGGGAAATTGGCAGGCACATAGTGGAATATGAGCAGCACGGGCAAGAAAGAGCAGAATACGGAAGTGAGCTATTATCAAGGCTTTCCAAAGATTTAAGACAACGATATGGTAAAGGATTTGGCAGGCGGAACATCCTTGATATGCGGAGGTTTTATCTTGCTTATCAGAAATGGCAGGCAGTGCCTGCCAAATTGAGTTGGACACATTTTATAACCTTACTTGCGGTTTCGGACGACACCGCACGGAAATTTTACGAAAAGCAGGCTATACTTGAAAATTGGGGTTATCGTGAACTTGAAAGGCAGATTGATTCTTCTTTGTTTGAACGGCTTGCATTAAGTAAGGACAAAAAAAGGTGTGTTGCAACTTTCAGAGAAAGGGTATATTGTTTCCGAACCTACAGAAGCCATCAAAGACCCTTATGTTTTGGACTTTCTCAAAATACCGCAAAGTCACAGAATAACCGAGAAAGCACTTGAACAAAAAATTATTGACAACCTGCAACTGTTCTTACTTGAATTGGGAAAAGGATTTGCGTTTGTAGCACGACAATACAAAATTTCACTCCGCAACAAGCATTACTATATTGACCTTGTTTTCTATCACCGAATTTTGAAATGTTTTGTTTTGATAGACCTCAAAATAAGAAAGGTTGACCATGGCGACATTGGGCAAATGAATCTTTACCTGAATTATTTCAAGACAGAAGAAAATGTTGAAGGCGACAATGAACCAATCGGTATTATTCTTTCAGCCGAGAAGGACGAAGTATTGGTTGAATTTGCTACGGGTGGAATCTCCAACAAAATCTTTGTTTCAAAATATCAGATTTACCTGCCTGACAAAAAACAATTACAAAAGAAAGTGAAAGCAATATTAGACGGTAAGTAACAAGGGTTGGACACAATATATGCGTTTTTGATACACAAAAGCTCCTGCTTTATACCATCTTTCCCATATACGGATCCGTTATACTTTCCTTCCCCGTTTCTACCCTGCCGGCAAAGCGCTTTTCAAAATCTTCCGCACCGGATACTTTAACTGTAAAATCATACCAGCCTTTACTCTTGCCCGTATTAAGAATAATATTCGCTGTGGATGATCTTGCGATTGTTCGTTTAACCGGCTTATTCTTATATGCATTGTCTATCACTTGAATATTTACCGACTTTTCGGCATTTTTATTGGTGAGTGATAATGCGATATTTCCTGTCGGCTTTTTTGATACGCCCAATTCGTACTTACAGGCTATATCAATCGCAGGGTCATTTTTATTACCGCTGAGCTCCCTGAAAAATCCATTAGGCCCGTATACACGCAAATAGTACTTACCATCTTCGAAAGCGGTTATAGGCCACCGGTAGGTTAAGGTATCGCCGGCCATTACAGCAAACGCCCAGTTTTTAGCGCTGTTGGTCTTCCCGTTTTCATCCGTAAAAGCGCCGGGCGCGTAAATACTGAAAGGAGATCCACAGGCATTTTTACCAAATGCTGTATTCCCTGCCGCCATTGTTATCTCAACCTCTTTTCCGTCGCCGGTCAGCTTTCCGTCGGCGTACAGTTCGTATGCCAGCGGAGTGGCAATCCTTGTTCCTTTTTCCTGCGATGACATTAACCCCGATAAATCATTTTTTCTTAACGCCAGCTCAATATCATTACCGGCTACTTGTTTATAGCCTGCCGGATCATCTTTAAACCTGGCGTTGTAAATATCTTCTACAAATTCATCTCTTTGTAAAAAAGGAATTTTTTGTACAGGCGTACCATCAAAAGGACTGAATGCCGCGGTAAGATCGCCGCAAATGGTTCTGCGCCATTTGCTGATATTATCCAAATGTATATGCTTGCTGAATTTCTTATTGATAAAGGTTTCAAGGAACTGTAAGGTGGATGTATGATCAAACACTTCTGAACAAACTTTGCCGCCACGACTCCACGGTGAGGCAATGATCATCGGCACCCTGAAGCCCAAACCAACCGGCGCCTCTCTCGCCTGCTTTTCAGGAATACCATGTTTTAATTCATGCTCCAGTCTTACATGCTCAATTTCGGTATCAATGCCTGCAGAGCATTTACCGGTTTCCGGTTTATTATTATCGGGAATAGAAAACGGTGGTATATGATCATAATAGCCATCGTTTTCATCGTAGGTTAAGATCAATATTGTTTTCTTCCATACTTCAGGATTCTTGGTAAGTATATCCAGCACTTCTGATACATACCATGCTCCATACCACGGCGCGCTGGGATGGTCAGAAAAATTTTGCGGCCCCGCGAACCATGATACGGTTGGCAGCCTGCCTTCATTCACATCTTTACGGAACTGGTGAAGAATATCGCCGGCAGGTATGGTAACCTTTCTTTCAACATTGCCTTCCTTATAGTTCAGCTCGGTAATACTTCTGTAATTCGGGTCATTTTCATTCACCACAAATGCATTGCGAAAAAGGTTCTTTTCTTTTTCAGACAGTTTTTCAAATGTTTCCTTATTCCATTTTTTCAACTCGCTCAAAGCATTATTCAGCACTTCCTGCTTTTTGGCCACTTCAACCTGTATCTTTTTCGCCGCGTCTTCACTCGACGGGCTTTCTTCCTGCAATTTGGTAATTTGCCCGGGCAGCTCATCTGCCAGCTTCTGCAGGTTTTGAATATAACGCGGAGAAAATTTTACGTTATACGCGGCAAAAAACTCCAGCAGGTTGCAACCAAAATTTGCCAGCCACGCACGCTCTTCTCCCTGGAACCCGCCACCACAGCTTATTTCGTTCTGGTAAAATTTCCACGAAATATTATTATCTTCTAACAATTCGGGAAATGTTTGCCATTGCATTTTGGCATAGCTGTAATTATCATTGCGGATATTTGCCTTGGGTATGCCATTTTCTACATTGGTAATCTTTCCCGTCCAGAAGAAAGAACGATTAGGCGTTGTGCTTGTCATTGCTGAACAGAAGTTCTGATCGCAAACTGTAAAGGCGTCGGCCATGCCATAATTAAAAGGCAGGTCGGCCCTGGTATAGTGCCCCATGGTTAAAGGCATATCCGAGTATTTTTTATTGCCCGATCTTTTTGCCTGCAGCCACTTATCGTATTTACCCTCATTATGCGCATCAACCTGGCTTGGCCTGGAGTGGGGGAGATCGCCCATCCAGGTAACTTTGGTATCTTTTATATCAAGCCTGAAAGGCGCATAGGTTTCTCCTTTTTCATTGGTTTGAAACCAAACAGGTTTTTTGTCGGGCAAAGCGATTGCCCTGGGATCATTAAAGCCGCGAACGCCCTGCAAAGTGCCGAAGCAATGATCGAAAGACCTGTTTTCCTGCATCATTATCACAATATGCTCCGCGTCCATAAATGTACTGCCGGGCGCAGGGTCAATGGCAAAAGCTTTTTGAACAGATTCGGGAACAACAAACGATGACAACCCGGCTGCGCCAGACAGCAGCATTGATTTGCGAAGGAACTCTCTTCGGGTATCCATAACTGATATTTTGAGTGGATGAGCAATAGCAATCCTTTCAAATATCGTAAATAAATACTACATTCCTTTCCCTTTCGTTATTCTGTTCATTGTCCGCATTTTCAATTTTTTTATGTAGCAAGGGCTTAATATCTTGTATACTCATTGTTCATTAACACGCATCAACTATATGCATGCGCTATAAAGCATATTATTGATGGGTACCGCTAAAAAAAATAACACATGTTACCTGACACACCGTTATGCAACGCTTTAAAAAAACAGGACTACAAAACCGCTGAAGAACTTCTTAAAGATGGAGAAATTTTACCAGATGGTATTAATGATTTCGATCTAAAACAGGTATACGACAATCTCATCAGAAACAAAGCCTTTTCTATTCTTGATATCTTTATTGACAAAGGATTGATCAATACTGATATATATGAGTATGATTCATTTAAGAGTAGCATATTTGAAAATATGTTTGCCTATATGCCGGATGGGGAAGAAGAATTACAGTTTTTAAAACGCTTTCTTTCTACACTGGATAATATTAATGATGAAGTGGAGGGCTATACGCTATTAAGCTTTTCGCTGGAAATGAAAGCGCAGCCAGGCATTATACGAACGCTTATAGATGCAGGGCTAAGAACAGATTTTAAAAACAATGCCGAAGATAATCTTATTAACCAGGCGGTTCGCATTAACATGATACCCAACGAACGGCAACTCGCTTATATAGATATGCTACTGAAAGCAGGAGTAGATTTAAACGAGCCCAATGTAGTAAAGCAAACGGCATTGCATATAGCTGTGGAACGCGATAAAAATCATTTGCTGGAAACATTGCTTGCCAATGGGGCACAACCTAATTTGCAGGATAACAAAGGGAACTCCGCTTTTTACTATGCACTGGCACACAAGCTTAGCCCGAAAGTTTATAAAATATTATCGGCGCATGAAGCTGCGGATTTCTCACAACGTAACCGGGAAGATCAAACGGTATTATCAGAATATTTACATATGATGCAGGGTGGCAAAAGCGATGTTGAATTAGTGGAACAACTGCTGGAAGACGGCGCAAGCCTGGAAGAAAGCGCCCCCTGGTACAGCAATAATAAATCGGGCTGGGACTGGATAGTGGAAAAACCCATAGAAATATTGGAGATTGCATTAAAGAAAACCGGCAAGGATGTAAATGAGCAGGATAATGACGGCAATACGCTGTTGCATAAAGTATGCGCTATTGATCCCAACTATTCGCAGGAAGTGGCAAAAGCATTGTATAAAAAGGCAAAGCTGCTGCTTGAAGCCGGGGCGGATGTTTCTATTACCAATAATAATGATGAAACGGCTTTTATGCTTGCATCAAAAGACAATTTAAAAGCAAAGCTGGCCGAAATGTTGCTGACAAAAAAATAATGATCATACTTTAAAAGAGAAGTTCTATGTCAATGTCGTTTATAATAGCATGTGAAGGGGGCAAGCGCAAAATAGCTGAAATGCTGCTTGCCAATAAAGAAGTGGATGTAAAATATACAGATGAAAAAGGCCGTACCGCCCTGCATTACGCAGCACATCGCGGCTATCTTGATCTTGTAAAGCTGTTGGTTGCAGATGGCGCCGAACTTGATTATGAAGACCAACAGGGAGAAACACCTTTATTTTTTTCATGCCTGCAAAAGCAAAAACAAACAGCGGTATATTTATTGGAACAGGGCGCCAGGATAAATATAAATGACCTGAACGGGAACAGTCTTTTACATCTCGCCTCGCAAACGGGCCAAACCGAAGTGGTAAAAGAATTACTGGAAAGAGGCGCGGAGGTTGATCTTGAAAACAACCAGGCTGAAACAGCCTTGCTGATTGCAGCGGCCTGGCGCAATACCGAAGTGGTAAAGCTGCTGATAGACAAAGGTGCAAATATCAACACTACCAATAAGCAGGGAGAATCTCCATTGCTTTTTGCCGTTAGGTCAAAGCACATACCTATGGTAGAGTTGTTATTGAATAATGGCGCCAACATCAACCATATAAACCACGCGGGAGAAAATGCTTTACTGCTGGCCTGCTATGATACCAACCGCACCATCGTAAAATTATTGGTTGATAAAGGCGCAGACCTGTTTGTTTCCTCTAACGAAGGAGTATCGCCAATATGGTATGCCTGCGCTAATAACCAGAAAGAAATGGTGGCGCTCTTTTTAGATCACGGGCTGGATGTGAACCACAGCCGCCCTGTAACCGGCGCTACCGAATCAATGAACGCTTACTTAGACTGGGTGGAAACCACGAACAATATTTCCGTTCAAAGCAGCTTTTCGCTAAACGCTACTTATGAATATGGGGGAGAAAGCCTGCTGCACCTTGCCGTTAAAAGCGGGCATATCAGTATGATCAAACTGCTGCTTGAGCGTGGCGCCTCTATCAATATACAGGATGAATCCGGCAATACAGCATTGCATTATGCTGCCGCTAACGGAAAAAAAGACGCGGTGAAATTATTATTAGAACAGGGGGCTGATCCAACTATTGTGAATGTAAAAGAACAAAAGGCCATTGATTATAGCAACATTAAAGGCTTTAATGAAATAACAGCATTAATTCTTCAATATAGCCCTAAAGGAACAGCGGTACAGGCCCAACCGGTGCAAACGACCCCTACTACTACCGTTCCGTCAAACAATAATATCTCTGATAAAAAACAGGCATTGCTCGATTTAAAAGACCTGCTGGATGCCGGCGTGCTTACGCAGGATGAGTTTGAAGCGCAAAAGAAGAAAATATTAGGATAGTTGTTTCCTTACCCATGAAACATTGTTTTATTGAACAGTATATGAGATCGTATTCGATACTTTTTTCTTTATCCCCGCTTCGTCTGCAAACTCAATTGTTATAGGTATAAAATGTTTTCCTTTTTTATCGGAAGCACTGAATTTGTATGCGATAAGTCCTAATTCATTTGAAGATAATTTTTTCCCTTGTACAGTCATATCTGTTTTGGCTTCCGTAATTATTCTTCCTGTAGCTACTGTTATTTCGATCGTATCATTCGGAGCAACAATACTTTTATCCTGATTGAGTAGAGGGATATGTTTTTCAAGAAAACAACCGTGAAAAGTAATTTTTTGTGAACAGAAGCTTATCATGTTATGTTCCAGATTTCTTATCCTGTTTTCGAGTACAGCTAGAATAGCAATATATCCTTGGTTTGATTGGATAGAAAGAACTATTTGCTTAAAGTCGCTAAAATTTTTCTGAACCGTATTTTGCCCCAGATTTGAAATAAACACAGCGTTTTTAAACTGTTCTTTTAACTCAGGGTCAATATTAAGTATGTTGGATTGAAATGATAAAAGACTATCATATAAATTGTGTAAAAAATAGGTGTGCTTAAAAATATCGCTATCGCGTTTATCAGCATCAACCATGCCTTTTAGATTTTGCATGTATTGAACGAGGCTATCTGAAAATGCATGAATTTTCTCAATAGCAGGCAACCAAATCAAAGCTTTTTCTCTTGTTTTAGGATCTTCTGCCTGGTATTTAAATATCTTGTAAGCATTTTCACTTTCCTGCTTAATAAAATTTGTATTTGTTATTATATTCTCTACCAAGATGAGGGAGAGATACTCCTTCTCCTTTTCAGAATCGTTACAGGCGCATAATAGTACTATCCACAGGAAAGGAAAAAGTCGTTTCATGGAGAATATTTTGTAAAAGAAACCTCACTAATATCTGATTATTGTACCAATGGCTTATAAATTATGTTAATCCCTAAACAAATCCAATAAGGTTGAGAAATAAAATACCCCATAAGGTTTGCCGGGCTGCGTTGCAAACCTTATAGGTTTTAAAACCAACCACCAGTCGCAATTACTTTTTACTGATGCGGTACAGGTTTCCGTTATCCGTAACGGTATATAGCATTCCGTTGTGGTATGCTATATCCCTGAAACGTTGCGAAAGATCTCCTAACAGCCATTCTTCTCCCACTACTTTATTGTCTTTGATCACCAGGCGGGCAATATGCATGCTGCTGAGACCCCCTATGAATAAATTATTCTCCCATTCAGGTATGGCGTTTCCTTTGTAAAAGCTCATGCCGCTGGGCGATAACACAGGATCATAATAATAAACAGGTTGTTCCATTCCGTCTTTTTGTTGAATAGAATCACCGATTTTTTTTCCGTTATACTCTATCCCGTAGGTAATAACGGGCCATCCGTAATTCTTCCCGGCCTTTACAATATTAACCTCATCACCCCCACGTGGACCAAATTCAGCTTCCCACAATTCACCGGTCACGGGATGAATATCCAGGCCCTGGGGGTTGCGATGCCCGTAGCTGTATATTTCCGGCATTGCGTCTTTTTGGTCAATGAACGGATTACCCGGAGCCGGCTTGCCTTCTTTGGTGATCTTGAAAACCTTGCCCAATCCTGCATTCAACAACTGCGCCTGCGCTCTTCCGTTCAACACAGATCTTTCGCCTGCGCTCACAAACAGGTTTCCATCTTTATCGAAGATCAACCTGGAGCCATAGTGAAGCGTGCTGTTATCCAACTCGGGCGTTGCACGGAATATTACAGTTGGATTTTCAACCTTGCCTTCTGCATCATTCAGTTTTCCCTTAGCCACCGCTGTTAAATTACCTTTCTTATATGGTTCGGAAAAAGACCAGTAAATGATTTTATTATTTGCATAATCCGGGTCGAGCGCCACATCCAGCAGGCCACCCTGCCCCCTGTCATCTACTTTAGGCAATCCGGTAATTTTTTTCACCAGGCTGCCGTCCGCATTGCGTATCTCCATATAACCCGACTTTTCTGTTAAAAGGAGCTTTTCGTCGGGCATTATGATTACAGCCCAGGGTTTACCCAGGTTCTCCGCCAGCTTATCCACCTGGTAGGGTGTAGTTGTTTTAACTGCGCCAATCCGGGTCTGCCCGGGAAATGCGGGTTTATAATCTGAATTAGCGGGATTCGTTTCCAGCGGTGGCAGGCTGGTAGTATCAGCATTTACAGCAGGGGTCTCCCCGGGACCGCTTCCTGAAGCATTATTATTACATCCAATGCTGAATACTGTTAAAGCAACAGCAGACAGGTAAAAGAATTTTTTCATGTGCTTTGTTGATTTTGAGGCGTAAATGTAGGGAAAAATGAGGTTAAAGGAATTTAAAACAAATTAAACAGCACATACTATTTTACCGCCGTTATCCACCATGTATTACCACAGGTATCTTTCACGCCACAGGTACGTCCATAATCCTGGTTCGAGAGAGGCATAACGCTTACGGCTCCATGGTCGAGCGCTTTTTGATAAGCAATATCGGCATCGGGCACATATACAAACAAGCTGGCTGTTTGTGGTGAAAATTGTTCTGTGGCGTCGGCAAACATTATCGTGGACCCTTCTATTTGTATTTCAGCGTGTCTAATTGTCGTTCCATCTTCCCGCTGTTCGGTATGGATCACCTTTGCCCCAAAAACCGTTTCGGTAAAGTCAATGAATTTTTTTGCAGTCTTTACTATTAAATAAGGCATTACGGCCTGGTGATGTTCCGGAATTTTCATGATCTTTTTTTATACTTCAATCAAAAATAATTCCATTTACCGGTGGCTGCTTATTTCCTGGTTAAAGCTACCGGTGTTTTATATACCGGTACTGTACTGCAGGGCTCGCCGTACATCAGGCTCTTAACAACCGGCCGCAGTTTTAATGTTATAGCAATATAAGCACCTTCGGGTATATCAATATCCCCGCATCCTTTTATTACAATGCGTTTCCCTTCATATTCTTTTTCCCCGATGGCGTTGATCTGCTGTACCATCATATGTTCCACCAACTGCTTTTCGTTTCCAAATACAACCGAATCCGCATAAGGTTCAAGATAGCTCGCAACCAGCATATACGCCCACATCGGTATAATAGCGTCTGCCGTATTGGTAAGCGCAATAGTTTTATGCCGGTATTGTTGCCAGTCTGTTGTTTTTAAGGTTTCGCGGAAATCCTTTTCTTTTAAGATCATCTCGCGGAAAAGGTAATTCTTCATGTCAAATACAACAATCTCCTGCTTCGGATAAAAATCCTCCAGGTTGATGGTTACTATGCCACTCTCCGCCACCTTGTTTACTATCACGTTGTTGCTCATGCCGTAAAGTTACCGAAAATAAAAAAGCCGCCATGGCGATACCCGGCGGCTCGTTGCTATAAAAAATATTGTTAATAGCCTGCTTTCAAACGAAAATCGTCAATTTTGGCAGCCTCTTTCAGGGCCTGCATCCAGCCAAAGCTCATCATCTGTTTCATCTGCATCATTGTAGCGCTGCGCTGATCTTCAACAGAAGCATCCCCGCCCGGCAAAGAGCTACTGTTTTTTATAACCATGGCGTATACCCCGGAATTGCCTGTTAACGGAGCAGAAACCTTGCTTTGATATTCTTTATTAAAAGCTGCCCCTATTAAAATAGGTTCGTTGCCAAAGCCGGGTTTAAAATTATCTGAAAGCCGGATACTATCAACCTGCTGTACTTCCTGCGCAACATTTTTCGCTGCTTCATCAATACTGCTGAATTTTCCAAGTTTCTGCGCCAGTTGCTTTGCTTTTTCTTTGTTCCGTAAAATGGGCTCTACCATTAATCTGGCAGTGGCCGCAGATTGAAGTCCCTTTGCTTTTTCTCCTGTAATTAATGCCACTACATACTGGTCGCCTACGCTTATTGGTTCAGATACCGTTCCCGCTTTATTATTGAACACCCATTTTACAAATGCCCTTGAAGCGCCCAGTCCGGGTATCTGGTAATCCATTTCCCTTACTGTTTCTGCCAATCGCTTATTCAGCTTTTCTTTAAGTATATTTTCATCGAACGTTTTGGCGGTACGGCTTGCAGAAGCAAACTGGGTTGCAGCCGAAGAAGCCGCGTCATCGGTTTCTTTGCTTGCTTCTATATTCTTGGACAGATACGCTATTTTATATGCCTGCTCAAAATTTTTCTGATCCTGTATTTCTATATAGTGATACCCATACTGTGTTTTTACAACACCTTTATCGCCGGTTTTTCCTTCAAAACAAAAATCGTTAAACTCTTTTACCATTTGCCCGTTTGGAAAATAACCCAGGTCTCCGAATCTTTCTTTGGAACCCTGATCATCTGAGTATTGAACCACCAGTGTTTCAAAACTAGCGGATCCTTTTGCTATTGCCTGCTGTATGCTGTCAATCCTGTTTTTTGCCGTGGAGTCAGCCATTGTGGGCTGTCCGCTCTGGGGATCCATGGTAGCTATCAGTATATGACGCGCTCTTACTGAATCGGGCAACACTTTAGTGCCAATTACGCGTGCCAGCGCTATGGAGTTTCCATCATAGTAAGGTCCGTATACCTGCCCGGGAGCAAGCGACAGAATTGAATCTTTAGCAGGTACCTGTATACGGCTTTTATTAATATAGCCATCATAAAAAGGAGATTTTGTTCCATTGCGGGTAACAAAAACACCTGCATCTGTTGCAGCGGCAAACTGTGGTTTCAAGGTCTCTATTTTATTCCACAGGTTTGTGCTGTCGGTATGGTTAGGAGCGGCATTGAATAAAACATATGCAATACTTTTCGACCTTTCCTGCTTAAAATCATTTTTATGCGCCTGTATATATTCATTAATAGCTGCATCGGTAATTTTTACCGTGGAATCAGCTATGGTAGAATATGAAATTCCCACAAAAGAAATATCGGAAACCTGGTTGCTCTCGGCCTGTTGTTTTTCAACCAGCCATTTGGGAAGATATACTCCATTAGAATAAATATCCATCAGTTTTACCTGCAACTGGCTCAGTATAATCGGATCAATTAACTGTTCATTGATTTGCCTGAGCTGTTCCGGATCTTTGGTTCTTTGAATGCTTTTAAAAGCGTTTCTCGCCGCTTCTATATTATATGTACCGGTTTTGGGATCGGTAAATTGTCTCTTGAACTCTTCGGGAGCTTTTTCACTGAATAATAAATGAGTAAATTCTTTAGAGGTAAAACCGAGACCCAGTTTTTTTGCTTCATCAGCAATCAGTTGTTTATTTATGAGGGCTTCCCATATTTGTTCCTGTATTTGCTGGCGCATGGATTCATCAACCCTGTATCCCTGCCCCTGGTACTGGGC
The DNA here is from genome assembly GCA_019638595.1 of Chitinophagaceae bacterium. Taxonomy (GTDB): domain Bacteria; phylum Bacteroidota; class Bacteroidia; order Chitinophagales; family Chitinophagaceae; genus Agriterribacter. The sequence goes on along the minus strand of JAHBTJ010000019.1, from coordinate 98,584 downwards.
TTCCGTATTTTTTACGCGCTCATCAAATTCGCTCTTCGTTATTTCTGATCCGTTTACTTTTCCAACATCTTTTGCCTCCGACTGAAAAGGATTCCGGGCGCCTCCTACGAAAGCATCCTGCACTAAAAAACCAATAAGACTTATGGCAATAATACCGAATACCAATACCGCTGCTTTGTCGCGTATCGTCTGAATAATAGACATATTATGAAACGTATATTTTTGTGGACGGCAAAAATAGGGGAATATATGTTTATCAACAAATTGTGGAAAACACACTGAAATGCGCTGCTGTACTGATTTTTTTAGTGTGTAAATCTAAGTTTTTTAATACCGCAATAAAAAAAGCCTGTATACCGTTTATTAAAATTCACAGGGCTATGTGAAAAGCGGCTGTTTATTGTTGAAAATCTCGCTTTATTAAACAGAATTTGGTGAGGATTTAGGTCAAACATTTTTTTGGCTGATATACAGATTTTACTCTTTCCTATTTTATACCACATTTTTAAAATTTTACCTCCTTTTTTCAACAGGTAAAAAAAGCATTTTTGCCCTCTTAATTTTCCGCACCCTTTTTGTTTCAACACTGTTAATAAACAGACCAGATTCAATACAGCACTGAATGCCCCGCTGTGAATTAAGTGTTAAACAGCGTGTATAATTCATAAGCTTTAACTTTACCAAAATATTACTATTGCATTCTTTCCCCAAATTCACAGCCCTAATAGTAATAGGCCTTTTAAATAAATAATTAATTATTATTAAATACTATGGCAGTAATTAACATCAACGAAGCAAAAAAAAATATTGAGCAGGTTGGTTTTCTGGATATAGACGTGGATGTAAAGCTGGATTTGTTCAAAGAGATAGAGCGGTTAAAGAAAGAAAAAAATGCGGTTATACTGGCGCACTATTACCAGGAAGCGGATATACAGGATGTAGCCGATTATATTGGGGATAGTCTTGGACTGGCGCAGCAGGCGGAAAAAACAAAAGCGGATGTGATCGTTTTTGCAGGTGTACATTTTATGGCGGAGACTGCAAAAATTTTAAATCCGGATAAAAAGGTATTACTACCTGATTTAAAGGCGGGATGCTCCTTGTCGGATTCCGCTCCTCCGCATTTGTTTAAAAAGTTTAAAGAGCAATACCCAGGTCACCTGGTTATTTCATACATCAATTGCTCTGCGGGTATAAAAGCTTTGAGCGATATTATCTGTACTTCTTCCAATGCGAAGCAGATTGTGGAAAGTTTACCGGTTGATCAGAAAATAATATTTGCGCCCGATAAAAACCTGGGTGCCTACATCAATAAGCAAACCGGGAGGAAAATGGTGTTGTGGGATGGGGCCTGTATGGTACATGAAATATTCAGCAGGGAAAAAATAACCAGGCTTAAAATAAGACATCCCCAGGCTAAGGTTATAGCCCATCCGGAGTGCGAGGATATTGTATTGCAACTGGCGGATTATATAGGTTCCACCACGCAATTGTTAAAGTACACGCAGAAAGATGATTCAAAGGAATATATTGTGGCTACGGAAACGGGTATACTGCACCAGATGCAAAAGGATTCGCCTGGAAAATTGTTTATACCCGCCCCACCTGATAATAGCTGCGCGTGCAACGACTGTCCGCATATGAAGCTGAATACACTGGAAAAATTATACTTGTGTATGGAGTATGAAACTCCCGAGCTGCTGATGGAGGAATCGCTCCGGCAGGCTGCTTTAAAGCCAATACGGAGGATGCTTGATATCAGCGCTAAATTAGGCTTATAAGCAATCATCGTCCCATATAAACCATCAGGATCTGCACATCGCTCGGATTAACGCCTGAGATGCGCGAGGCTTGCCCTAAAGTTCTGGGCTTAATACGTATCAGTTTTTGTTTTGCCTCGGCAGAAAGGGCTGGAATATGGCTGTAATTGAAGTTTTCGGGTATGCTCAGGTATTCCAGCTTACTCATTTTTTCAACCAGCTCTTTTTCTTTCTCTATATATATATTATACTTTATTTGTATATCTGCTTGTTCCAGGCTTTCTTTTTCTGTAACGGGCAGATTTGAATATAAGCGGGGTACAGCTTTCGCCATATCAAAGAGATTGATCCCCGGGCGTAACAGCAGTTGGGCTGCTTTTTGTTTTTGTGTAAGTGCTGCGGAACCGGTGTTATGTAAAAATGTATTTACTTCTTCAGGTTCCAGTACAAGTTGATTCAACAGTTCCAGTATATTGGAAATATCTTTTTCTTTCCTGTTCAGTAGGTTTAATCTTTCCCCGGAAGCAAGCCCGAGTTCATACCCTTTACGGGTAAGCCGCATATCGGCATTGTCTTGCCGCAGAAGGGTTCTGAATTCAGCACGGCTGGTAAACATGCGGTAAGGTTCCTCTGTGCCTTTGCTTATAAGGTCATCTATCAGTACTCCTATATAAGCTTCGCTTCGTTTCAGGTAAAAGGGATCTTTTTCGTGGGCTTTCAGATGTGCATTTATACCTGCCATTATTCCCTGGCAGGCGGCTTCTTCATAGCCGGTCGTTCCGTTTATTTGACCTGCAAAAAACAGGTGAGAGATAATTTTGGTTTCCAGAGAATAATCCAGTTGCATGGGGGGAAAGTAATCGTATTCTATAGCATACCCCGGGCGGAACATTTTACAATGTTCAAAGCCGGGAACTTTCCTCAGCGCTGCATGTTGTACATCTTCCGGTAAAGAGGTGGAAAAACCATTTACATAAATTTCAACTGTATTCCATCCTTCCGGTTCAACAAATAACTGGTGACGGTCTCTTTCCGCAAAGCGGTTTATCTTGTCTTCAATGCTCGGGCAGTATCTGGGGCCTACTCCTTCAATTCTACCTGCATACATAGGACTTCTGTCGAAACCGGTTTTTAAAATATCATGTACTTCCTGGCTGGTGTAAGATATCCAGCAGCTTCTTTGTTGTTGAGCTGTTATTTTGGATGTGGGTATAAAGCTGAATCCTGTTATTTCTTCATCTCCTTTCTGCTCTTCCATTTTCGAGTAATCAAGACTTCTTCCATCTATACGTGGAGGAGTTCCTGTTTTTAGCCGGTCGCTTTCAAAGCCCAGCGTTACCAGTTGCTCTGTAATTCCTGTGGCGGCTTTTTCAGCTACTCTTCCTCCGCCGAATTGTTTTTCGCCAATATGAATGATGCCATTTAAAAAGGTTCCGTTCGTGAGCACAACTGTTTTAGCGGAGATATAATGTCCGAGTCCGGTAATTACACCGGTACAACTTTTTCCGTTTATGATCAATCCTTTCACCATATCCTGGTAAAAGTCAAGGTTGGGAGTTTGTTCAAGCAGCTCTCTCCATTTTAAAGAGAAAAGCATCCGGTCGCTTTGAGCCCGGGGACTCCACATGGCAGGGCCTTTTGATTTATTAAGCATGCGGAACTGGATCATGGAATGGTCTGTTACTATTCCGGAATATCCACCTAAAGCATCTATTTCCCTAACAATTTGCCCTTTTGCTATACCTCCCATGGCAGGGTTGCAACTCATTTGTGCAATGGTTTGCATGTTCATGGTTATGAGCAGGGTTTTACTGCCCATATTTGCTGCCGCTGCTGCTGCTTCGCAACCGGCATGACCTGCCCCAACAACAATTACATCATATTTTGAAAACATCCTGCAAAATTAGTGAGATGCTATGATAACAAAACTGCAATGTTTCACGTGAAACAAATTATTGTGTTATTCGCATAAAAAATTTTGGACAAGAAAATAAAAAGATTTCTTGTTTTTGATCGGGTAAAAGGATAGTCCAATGTATTTATTGTCAGGAGAAAGTATGTTTTTCCTGTGTCCCAGGTTTTTTACACCATTATCAATTAAAAGAAAAATGATGGCTTGTAAAGCTTGTTGTTTACCCTCATACACATTTTCTGCTACACAGTTGGTTAGTCCTGCCTGGTTCATTCTTTCCTGGAAGCTGGCTCCATAACTGGAACTGTGACTTATAGTAGAGCCGGTGCTTCCCAGATCCTTGGCATGTTTAGCGGCTACTTCGTTTAATTTTTTATGTGGAAGAAGTACAGGTGCCGGTGGTATAGAAGATAATTCATGTAGAAGCGAACGGGAATAGCTGCTTTTTACTTCAGGAAATTGCTTAAGAAAAGGAGTGAGAATTTCTGAGTTAAATCTTTTGGGTTCCTTTCTCACAAAATTTATCCAGTATATAGTTTCTTTTTCCTGTGGACTAAGTTTTTTACAGGCTTCCGAGTTTGATAACATACTATCTATTTCAGGATCCCTGGCAGAAGAGTATATAAAGTCTTTATCAATAAAGCTAACCGATCCTTGCGAATTTGCATTTGTCATGTTGAATATGCAAACAATAAAAAAGAAGAATAAACGTTTCACGTGGAACTAATTATTATCGAAAATATAAATCAAGCAAACGATCTTCTTTCCTTCGCATTGTTATAATATCTTCTTTTAACTTATCCTTGTAGCCGCATAAATGCAAAGCTCCGTGAAAAATTACCCTGTGTAATTCATTTTTAAAGCTCGTTTTCATCTCTTGGGCATTCTCTTTAACCCTATCTACGCTGATATACACTTCTCCCTGCACCATTTGGGGCATGGCACTAAGCTCAAAAGTTATAATATCAGTATAGTAATGGTGATTTAAAAACTCCTTGTTGATCTGTAACAGGTAAGCATCGGAGCAAAAAATATAGTGAAGGGATTCCAGCGTTCGCTTTTCTTTTTTAAAAAGAGCTTCAAGGAATAATTTTAGACTTTTCCTTTGCCGGAGATTTACTGCTGTATGTTCAAAGAAAAAACGGATTTCCGCCATATTGTGTTCCTTTTCCAAAATTCGTAAGGATGCTGTAAAACTAAACAATAGATTTGCGTATATGAAAAAACTGTCTCAAATCCCTGCAGGCATTACAGTGGTGATCAAAGAAATTCAAAAAGATGATTTCTTTTTAAAACTTATGGAAATGGGTTTTATCCCGGGAGAACAGGTTAAAATTGAACAAATAGCTCCACTCGGCGATCCTATATCTGTTTATGTTGCCGGGTATAATTTAAGTTTGAGATTAAATGAGGCCGAGAGTGTGATTGTGGAAGAACTCTAAATGGACAACATGAAGATAGGTTTATACTTCGGCTCTTTCAACCCCATTCATCACGGGCATCTTATTATAGCCAGGTTCATGCTGGAAAATACCGGGGTTGACCAGGTTTGGTTTATCGTTTCTCCGCAAAATCCCTTTAAACCCTCCGCAACGCTTTTAAACGAATATCACAGGCTGCACCTGGTAAGAGTGGCAATAGAAGGAGAAAACCAGCTTAAAGCGAACGACATTGAATTTCATTTACCTAAGCCTTCTTATACGGTAGACACCCTGGTTTACCTGGAAGAAAAATACCCGCAGCATTCTTTTTCCGTAATAATGGGAAGCGATTCATTTCAGAACCTGCCCAAATGGAAGAATGCGGAAATAATTATGACGAGGTATAATTTATTTGTGTATACCCGCCCCGGCTTCGAGATCCATGACCCCCAGCCGGAAAATATTACTATTGTAAATGCTCCTCTTCTCCAGATTTCTGCCACTTATATCCGCAACCTGCTGAAACAGGGAAAATCTATACGCTACCTGGTACCGGATGCCGTAATGCACGAGATTGTAAATAATGGTTATTACAGGTAGCCTGCAGCTAAAAGATCCAGCCTAATAAAAGGCATAATAATGTAATGACAGGTGCGGGAATTTTAGTAAATGTAAGAATAAGAAAAGTGCCTGCTATTACGCCGATATTTAAAAAGCTGATGGCAGGTTCTTCATTCAGCTCAAAGAAGGAAATGTCTTTCATAAGAAATAAAGTAGAAGCCGCCATTATGCCTGTTACGGCCGCGTTTATACCTTTAAGCGACCGGTAAATGCCGGCATATTTTTTTAAATTATTCCAAACCGGGAAAAAAAACAAAACAAGCAAAGCGCTGGGCAGGAAAATGCCCAGTGTGCCTATAATACAACCCCAAAGCTGCATGGTTTTTCCTTCCGGCTTTAAAGCTTCCCCGCCAACAAAGGCGGCAAACGAAAACGTGGGCCCGGGAATAGCTCGCACCAGTCCTGCACCGGTTAAAAATTCGTTCTTTGGGATTTTTAATACATTCTGGTTTTTCTCCTGCACCCTTTCTGTAGCAGGCCTGATTACGTATTGTTCATACATCATTGGCATCAATACATCGCCTCCTCCAAAAACAAGACTGCCAAACCTGTAGGTATTTTCAAAAAGGTTCAGCGCTTTTCTTTCGCGCCATTCGTTTTTGCGGGCCAATTCACTCAGCGTTCCCGCTATTATAAATATTAAAAAAAATATTACTATGTTTCCCCATTTAATAGGCCTGGGTTCTACACGAACTTTTTTTGTCTTTTCCGTAAAATTGGTAATGATGCCCCCCAGCAAAATGGCGCCGGGAAAAACCCAGGGTGTTTTAAACAGGAAATAAGTAATGACCATGATCAATACCATGATCATTCTTGCTATTTTATTAGCGGCTAATAACGTGTAAGCCCTTAAGGTGGCAAAAGCCAGGAACCCTACAGCCATAGGCTGAATAAACTTGAAAAAGTCATTTTGGAGCCTGTGCTCTTCAAAGTAGCCTATCCCGAAAGAAAAGAAGCTCATCAGAGAGCAGGCGGGTAATATCCATATCAGCAGGGTTATAACAGCCAGGGGCAGCCTGCCTCTTTTGTAACCTATTAAAGTAATTATTTGTGTGGAAGATGCCCCGGGAAGTAGCTGGCAAAAGGCGTTGTACTCCAGCAATTCCTGCTCCGTTATATCTCTGCGTTTGCCAACAAATGTTTTCATCATAATGGCAAAATGACCCTGCGCCCCGCCAAACGCGGTAATGCTGTATAAAAAAACGGCTTTCAGGAACGGGATATGACGTAAAAAATTCAAACCGGAAAAATTGAATAAAGAATTAATACGGGCACAGCGGTCATTTTTTTAACCCTATTTCCCGTAATCGCTCGTCAAGGTATTCTCCGGCAGTAGCATCGGGGTATGCTTTTGGATGCGCCTTATCCACGCAGTTTTCCAGGCAGGCAAGAGACATTTCGCCTTTGGGGTGCAGGAAAAAAGGAATGGAAAACCGGGATGTATGCCAAAATTCCCGTGGTGGGTTTACAACACGGTGTGTAGTGCTTTTCAGCTTATCGTTGGTAAGCCGTTGCAGCATATCGCCCACATTCACTACAATCTGGTCGGGTAAAGAAGTAACCGGAACCCATTCCTGCTGTTTGCTCAATATCTGTAACCCATCCGCACTGGCGCCCACTAACAGTGTAATAAGGTTTATATCTTCATGTTGCTCCGCGCGTATTGCCGATTTTGGCTCCTGTGTAATGGGAGGATAGTGGATAGCTCTTAATATGGAATTGCCATTGTGTATCTTATCATCAAAAAAATGCGTATCCAGCTTCAGGTATATGGCAATTGCCTGTAACAGGGCTTTTCCGCAATTTTCAAAAGCCCGGTAAGTATGAAGAAAGGTAGTGTTGAAGCCCGGGATCTCCTCTACTTTTACATTTTCGGGATATTTTTCCGAAACTACTTCATTGTCTTCTATCGTTTGTCCATACTGGAAAAACTCTTTCAGGTCCGGAGCTTCGCTTCCTTTGGCATGCTCCTTTCCGAAGGAAGTATACCCCCGTTGACCGGCCAATCCGGGAATTTCATATTTCAGCTTTTTTTCGGGAGATAACGAAAAAAAGTCCTGTACATATTTGTACAGGTCTGCTATTAGCTCATTGGAAATGCCATGATTTTTTACCGCTACAAAGCCAACCTCTTCGTATGCTTTTCCTAATTGTTCCACGAAGGCGCTTTTTTTTGCAGCATCGTTGTTCAAAAAATCTGAAAGATCTACTACCGGTATGTTCATACAGCGCAATTTATATTTTTGAGGTAAGTATGTTTTTGGTGTGAAATTAGTATCAATTCTTTATCAAAAAGTATACAATTCCTTGCTTTTGTAATATATTAGATCAGGCGAGGCACTGAGTTCCGTCAGGATATTACCGGCAGGGAAACCGTACTTTCATCATAAATAAAACAGCCAGTTATGCATACAATCATCATTCCTACTGATTTTTCGCCTGTAGCGATCAACGCCATGAATTACGCAGTAGACCTGGCGAAAGCTATAAATGCGTCGGTTACTTTGTTGCATACATATGAAATACCCGTTTCCTATACCGGCACAGATGTTCCTTTGCCTATTATAAATATTGAGGATCTTGAAGCAATGAACCGGGAAAAGCTGGAGCATGCCAAAGAGCAGGTGGAAAGAATTACCGGTAATACCTTAACAGTATATACCGAGTTAAGGATGGGCGGCCTGGTTCCGGAACTGGAAGATGTGGCGGAAAAATTAAAGCCGTTTGCCGTGGTGATGGGAACCAAAGGGGCGGGTTTTGTGGAGCGGCTTTTTATAGGCAGCTCTACCCTCTCAACCCTGCGGCATCTTACCTGGCCGGTGGTTGTTGTGCCTCCGGGATGTATATTCAAAGGCATAAAAAAGATAGGGTTTGCCTGCGATTTTAAAGCGGTGGAGCAAAGTATACCGGCAGCAGTAATTAAGCAATGGGTAAAAGCGTTTGACGCAGAGCTTGAAATTTTAAATGTTGACTACAACAATAAGAACTTTAAACCGGATACTCCTGAGCAATCGGTATTGCTGCATGCCATGCTGCAGGACGCAAAGCCTAAATATTTTTTTATAAACAAAGAAAATGTGGAAGCCGGTATCAGCGAATTTGCCGAAAGCAACAATATTGACCTTATAGTTGTAGTGCCTAAAAAGCAAAGGTTGCTGGATGTATTGTTCCAGAGAAGCCATACTACGGAACTGGCAATACACTCACATATACCGATACTTTCTATACACGAAAACGACTAAAATTCAGCGTTGTTCGGCGTTCTCGGGAATGCGATTGCATCGCGTATATTGGTCATGCCCGTTACGAACTGTACCATTCGTTCAAAGCCTAATCCAAAACCGGAATGAGGAACCGAACCAAACCGGCGGGTGTCAAGATACCACCATAAGTCTTCCGCGGGAACATTCATTTCCTTCATGCGTTGTTCCAGGCGTTCCAGGCGTTCTTCGCGCTGTGAACCGCCTACTATTTCGCCAATGCCGGGGGCAAGTATGTCCATAGCGGCAACCGTTTTTCCGTCGTCGTTCTGCCGCATGTAAAAGGCTTTGATCTTTGCCGGGTAGTTGGTAACGATCACCGGTTTTTTAAAGTGCTTTTCTACCAGGTAACGTTCATGCTCGCTTTGCATATCTATTCCCCATTCTACGGGATATTGGAATTTTTTCTTTTTATATGCAGGCGATTGAAGCAGTATGTCTATGGCTTCGGTATAGGTAATTCTCTCAAAAGCGTTATTCAGCACGAAGTCCAGCTTTTCGATCAGCCCCATTTCGCTTCTTTTATCCTGCGGCAATTGTTTTTCTTCATCTGCCAGCCGCTGTGCCAGGAAGGCCAGGTCGTCGTGGTTGTGTTCCATCGTGTAGCGGATAAGAAATTTAATAAATTCCTCCGCCAGGTTCATATTGTCTTCCAGGTCGCAAAAAGCCATTTCGGGTTCAATCATCCAGAACTCTGCCAGGTGCCGGGGAGTATTGGAGTTCTCTGCCCTGAAGGTGGGACCAAACGTATATATTTCCCCCAGCGCGGTAGCTGCCAGCTCGCCTTCCAGTTGTCCGCTCACGGTAAGGTTAGCGGAGCGCCCGAAAAAATCTTCTTTAAAATTAATGGTGCCGTCTTCGTTTTTAGGGAGGTTTTCCAGGGGTAATGTGGTTACCCTGAACATTTCTCCGGCTCCTTCCGCGTCGCTGGCGGTAATGATAGGAGTATGCAGGTATACAAATCCCCGGTCGTTAAAAAACCGGTGAATAGCAAAAGCCAGCGTATGCCTGATGCGGAATATAGCGCCAAAAGTATTGGTGCGGAACCGCAAATGAGCTATTTCGCGCAGGTATTCCAGGCTGGGCCTGTTTTTTAGCTGAAGGGGATATGTTTCCGGATCACTATCGCCCAAAACCTCGATGGAGGTAGCTTTTACTTCCAGCTTTTGCCCCTTCCCCAGGGACGGAATGACTGAGCCTGTTACTTTCAATGAGGCAGAGGGAGTAATTCTTTTTAATAACGACTCCTCAAATTTACCCAGTTCTGCTACCACCTGTACATTGGTATTGGTTGAACCGTCGTTCAGGGCAATAAACTGGTTATTCCTGAAGCTCCGCACCCAACCCATGATGGTTACCTGTTGATTTTCTGCTTCCTGCTTAAGTAGTTCTTTGATTTTGAGTCGCTTGTTGAACATATAATTTATTTTAAAACGCCGGTTTAAGCCTGTTCCGGCGGGCTGTTTTAAACGGCAGGCAAAGATAAGGGAGTAAATTTTTTTTAATTTCCCGAAAATTGACGTATTATTGCCGATGGAATCTAGCTGGTCAGTTCTTACCTTTGCTCCAGGATTATATCAGTTTTAGCTATTCCGCGCCTAAATTTCATTCAACCAAAAATTCATTTCGACATTTCTCTTTCAAAGCAGCATTTGGTGTTTGATGAGATGATAAACCATTAAGTCCTTTATGTACGACATTTTGCAATTGAACGATATGCTCGTTCCTGAACTGCTTGATATTGCTGAGCAATTAAGTATAGCTAACGCTAAAAAACTCGACAAGCAAGAGCTGATTTACAAAATTCTTGACAAGCAGGCGATAGTTAACAGCGCTGCCGCCAAAGGCGGAGCCGAAGAAAAACCCGGTAAGCGTAAACGCGTGGTAAAAGCAACCACCGCAAACTCAACCGAAGAAGCGATCATTGAATCGGAACCCGAAAAGCCGGCACCCACCACCGGCAGAAAGAAAAAACAGGGCGCCGATGCCGAGAAAAAGCAACCGGAAAAAAAGCTTGTAAAGAAACCTTCGCGTACCGCGCCTCCCGCTGCACAGGCAGAAGAGCTTCCCCTCATAAATGAGGAGGAGGTGGGAGTGCCGGCAGAAATTCCTGAGCCGGAAGAAGCTGAGGTTAGGGACGAAACGCCTGTAACAGCAGAAATTCCTGTGCTGGAAGAGCCGCAGGTAGAAAGAAAACAATACCCCAGCCGCCGTGAGCAGAACTTTAATATTGAGTTTGACGGCGTGGTAATGAGCGAGGGTGTTTTGGAAATGATGCCCGACGGCTACGGCTTTTTAAGAAGCAGTGATTATAACTACCTGTCTTCTCCTGATGATATTTATGTTTCTCCCTCACAAATAAAATTATTTGGCTTAAAAACCGGCGACACCGTTTCGGGTTCTGTACGCCCTCCCAAAGAAGGGGAGAAGTATTTTGCGCTGCTGAAGGTAGAAACCATTAATGGTAAGTCTCCGGAGGAAGTAAGGGATCGTGTTCCGTTTGATTACCTTACCCCACTTTTCCCGTTTGAAAAGCTGAACATGTTTACCTCCCCTACTTTATACAGCACCAGGTTAATAGATCTGTTTACGCCTATAGGAAAGGGGCAGCGCGGATTGATTGTGGCACAGCCTAAAACCGGTAAAACAGTATTATTAAAAGATATTGCCAATGCGATAGCTGAAAATCACCCGGAATGTTACCTGATGATCGTGCTGGTAGACGAACGCCCCGAGGAAGTGACAGATATGGAAAGAAGCGTAAAGGCGGAAGTGATCGCTTCTACATTTGACGAACCCGCAGAAAAACATGTGAAAGTATCTACGATCGCTTTACAAAAAGCAAAACGACTGGTAGAATGCGGTCATGATGTAGTGATATTGCTCGATTCAATAACCCGCCTGGCCCGTGCACATAATACGGTAGCCCCGGCCTCGGGTAAGGTATTGTCCGGCGGTGTGGAAGCGAACGCTATGCAAAAGCCCAAGCAGTTTTTTGGCGCTGCCCGCAAAATCGAAAACGGAGGATCGTTAACAATACTTGCTACCGCGCTGATTGATACCGGTTCAAAAATGGATGAGGTGATCTTTGAGGAATTTAAAGGAACCGGTAATATGGAATTGCAGTTGGACCGCCGGCTTGCCAACAGGAGAATTTTCCCGGCAATTGATCTTGTGGCGTCTTCCACACGCCGCGAAGACCTGTTGCTTGATAAAGATGTATTAAAAAGAATGCACCTGTTGCGCAATTACCTTGCAGATATGAACGCCGAAGAGGCAATGAATGAGCTGTTAAAAAGAATGCGTGGAACCAAAGACAACTCTGAGTTTTTGGCCAGTATGAACAGTTAATATTTGTTGATAACAATATGCCGGGCGGATGAATTTCATCCGCCTTTTTTATATTCCATTAAATGAACCAGCCGGCCAGCACCTGGCATAAGAAGCCAAACACGAAACCCCAGGATATTTCCTTTGATGTATGATCGGATACTATAAGCCGTGCCGTGCAGGTAATGCCTGCTATTAATATGGAAGCTGCCAGGGGAATACCTACTGATCCCTCCGTTGTATACAGAAGCATGGTAAAAAGTCCTGTTAAGCCCCCCACTCCAATGGCATGCATGCTTATTTTAAGATAAATATTGGCAATGAAGGCTGCAATAGAAGCAAAAAATATACCTAGCGACATTTGCGCCATTACAACCGGAACGCCAGTTTTGTTTTTAAAAACATAAAAGGTCCAGAAAAAAAAGATCATGGTAATAGAATACAGCACAATCCTTTCTTTTTGCGTACGCAGGTAAACCGACTGAACAAATCCTAATGCCTTGCAAAGCAGAATGGATACTAAAGGGAAAAAAACACTGTTGATAATATAGATCAATAAGGTTTGTAGTTTTCCTTCTTTGCTAACTCCTATAAAATAATCGGGATTACCGTAAATGAGGAACAAAGCCATGTACAGCCCCACCAGCAACGGATGAAAGATCCAGGAAAAGAAAATGCCGGGATATTTGTAGGCGGGAGACAAAGGAATGCTCATTCCTGGATTTTCGTATGGGGTCATAATTGTTTTCTTAACCGGGCTACGGGAATGTTTAACTGCTCCCTGTATTTGGCAACAGTACGTCGTGCAATATTATAACCTTTTTGCTGCAGCAGCTCGGTAAGCCTTTCGTCGCTCAATGGTTTTTTCTTGTTTTCACCTTCTACCAGGTCACTCAAAATCTTTTTTACTTCACGTGTTGATACTTCTTCGCCACTTTCGGTGCTGAGCGATTCACTGAAAAAGAACTTTAACCGGTAAGTGCCGAACTCTGTTTGTACAAATTTACTATTGGCAACGCGGCTTACGGTAGAAATATCGAGGCTGGTACGTTCCGCGATGTCTTTCAGGATCATTGGCTTGAGCATGGTTTCGTCGCCGGTTAAAAAGAAATCGCGCTGGTAATCCATAATGGCGTGCATGGTAGTATACAAAGTATGCTGCCGCTGCTTGATAGCATCAATGAACCATTTGGCGGCGTCTATTTTCTGCTTGATGAAAATGACGGCTTCTTTTTGGCGCTTGTCTTTTTTACTGCCCCGGTCGTATTCCTTCAGCATATCGCGGTATCCCTCGCTTATACGCAGATCAGGTGCGTTTTTGGAGTTGAGTGTAAGCTCAAGGTTGTTGTTGTTGTTATGTATGAAAAAGTCGGGAATAATATAGCTTTCAGCTTTATTGATCTCTCCAATATTTCCGCCGGGTTTGGGGTTCAGTCGTACTATCTGGCTGATCGCGTTTTTAAGGTCTTCGTCGGAAAGATTTAATCCGCGTTGAATTTTTTCGTAATGCTTTTTGGTAAACTCATCAAAATAATCAGAAAGGATCTTGATGGTTGTTTCTACCTCCAGCCCCTCTTCTTTTTTCCGCTGCAGTTGAAGCAATAAACATTCCTTCAGGTCGCGCGCGCAAATCCCGGGGGGGTCAAAGCGTTGGATTTGTTTTACCAAAAGGCCAATCTCCTCTTCGGTAGCGCTTATATTTTGCCTGAAAGCCAGGTCGTCGGCAATGGCGCTGTAATCGCGCCTGAGATAACCATCATCGTCAATGCTGCCCACTATATGTTCGGCCACTTTTTTTTGTTTTTCATCCAGGTTCAGCATGCTGAGCTGTTCCAGCAAAAGCTCGTGAAAAGTACTCTCTATTTTAAAAGGCAGCGTTTGCTTTTCATCCATTTCCGGGTAATTCTCATCCTTGAGCTTGTAATCCGCAATATCATCATCGTCGCTCACATACTCGCTTATATCCAGGTTGTCATATTCTTCTTCGCTGCCGTCGGCTTCAAAATCATCGTCTGTTTCAGCTTCAAAATCATCCTGGTGTTCCGCTTCATTATCTTCATGATTTTCTTCCGTTGCCTCCAACGCAGGGTTTTCTTCCATTTCTTCCTTGATCCGCTCTTCCAAATTGGCCGTAGGCACCTGCAGCAACTTCATTAATTGAATTTGCTGAGGAGATAGTTTTTGCAGTAACTTTTGCTGTAAACTCTGACTAAGAGCCATATTTAGATTTAAGCACTAAGATTAATAACAAGAAAAATTTTAATATAAGAGGCGCCCTTTCCACAAAAATCAGGCCGTAAATTTAAGCACAAACAAATTAAATGCTCCTCTTAATTTTTTGTTTATGCTCATGTTAACATTTCTTTTATACCCTTTGAAAAAACAAAGCGCGTGGTTTTGGAAAAAATATGCTTCGAATTGGCTATAAATCAATGAGTAATGCTTATTTTGCAGCATTATCCGGCAGTAAAAACATTTTATTTTTAACGCCTGCCATAGTAATTTTAAGCCATGAATTGAGGAGAAACTGTAGAGAACTGAAGCGCCGCTATTCCAAATATTTTTCCTGAAGGACTTTGTAAATCTTTATTATGAATGAGGAGCCGTTGAAAGACCTGTCTATACTGTTAGTGGAAGACAATGAAATGAATACACTGCTTGCTGCTTCTATTATTGAACGTACGGGCGCCATCATAACAGAGGTTAACAATGGAAGGGATGCTATTGAGGTACTTAAAAAGCAGGCGTTTGATATTGTGCTGATGGATTTGAATATGCCTGTAATGAACGGGTTTGAAACGGCAGAACATATAAGAAAAAGCCTGCTGCTCAGTGTGCCGATAATAGCTATTACAGCCAATGTTATAAACGATGAAGAGAAACGATGCGTTGAAGCCGGGATGAACGGGTTTATTTCCAAGCCGTATACCGAAAAAGCGCTGCTCGACAAAATATTGGCCACGCTTAAAAAAACCGGCAAAACAACGGCCGAAACCGGCAATGAGCCGGTGAAAAATACCTCTTCACTATACGACCTGTACGCGTTGAAGGCTATTGCCAGGGACAATACCGCGTTACTGAAAAAAATGCTGACGCTGTTTTGTACAGAAGTTCCGGCTGCGGTAACGCAGTTAAAAAAAGCGCATGCAAATAAAAACCTGCCGCAGGTATATGAGCTGGCGCATAGTATAAAAGCCAATATTGATAGCCTTGAAATAACGCCTCTGAAAGATATAATAAGGCAAATTGAATCCATAGCCAGGACTAATGCTCCTTCACCCGACCTGCCGGCGCTGATTACCCGGCTTGAAGCAACCGTTGATATTGTAGTGTTGCAGCTTACTGCCAATGAGCTTTCCTGACACCGGGCGCCTGCTGTTATTACGCTTGCGGTAAATGAATTTTAAGCCCGTTTTTTTTAATGGATTCGTAGATGGCGTCTATCACTATCATGTCTTTTAAACCTTCGTGGCCTGTTACATTTGGGTCAGGCGCTCCGTTTAAAATACAATCGGCTATTCCGTCCATTTGGGCTGTTTGATGTTTAATGGATGGCATGTTCATAGGCCCCAGGTGAGTGATACCTTTAATAGGACCGTAACCAAAGGCCGGTTTTAATTCAGCAAAGCCTTTTTCTCCCGAAAGAAACAGCCTTTCGGCATAATTGAAATTATAAGAACAGCCGCAGGACGCGGTAGCCCCGCTGGGGAAACCAAGCTGAAAATGTACGGTTTCGTCTACATCGGCAAACTTTACCGGGTCTGTTTTTATTTCCTGTGCGGTTACCCAAACAGGCTCTTCACCGGTAGCATACCGCGCGCCGTTAAGAGAATAAACGCCTACATCCATTACTGCGCCGCCGCCCGCCAGGGCCTTTTTCAGGCGCCATTGTGCAGGATCGCCTATTTTAAATCCCATGAAATTATCTACATACTTAACGGCGCCAAACGTTCCCGCTTCGCGCATGCGGATCAACTCCCGTGTATGCGGCTCAAAATGCAACCTGTATCCTACATAGAACTTAACGCCCGCGTTTTTACAGGCGGCGATCATTTCCCTTGCCTGTTGTGCGGTATCTGCCAGTGGTTTTTCACATATAATATGCTTACCCGTTGCCGCTATTTGCAAAACATGCCGGTGGTGAAGGGAGTTGGGCGTTGTAACATACACCAGGTCTATATCGGGGTTTTTAGCTATATTCTCTACGGTTTGATAATTATATACATTCTTGTCCGGAATACCATACCTGGTTTTCCATGTATCTATTTTGGAAGGAGTGCCGGTAATGATGCCGGTAAGCGTAGCCATTTTACAGTCTTTCATGGCTTCCGCAACAATGGTAGCATATCCACCCAGCCCCATTAATGCCACCTTCAGCTTTTTGCCGGGCTGTAATGACGGGTATAACAAGGATGCGCCGGAAGCAAACGGCGTGAAAGCCGCGGCGCCGATGCCAATTGAAAGCTTTTGCAGGAAATCGCGTCGGGTATGCATATAATGAACAGGTTGGTTTATGAACTAAGTTCGCAAATTTTAAAACAAACTTGCTTAAATAATCTTTTTAAACGATAAAAGCCCTCTGTAAAGCCGCTTAATCGAAGATATCGTACCAAACATCGAAACAAAAAGCCCTCCCGGCGAAATAAGTTCCGCAGCAGGCAGATATTGAACATCTTTGTATTGTCATTAATGATAACGATATCCTGAAAGAAAAGCCAAACAAACCCGAATCCTGGATAAGCCGCCCCCGATCCCTTGAAAATCCTGAACCCTGAGAAAGAATATCCCATCTTAAGAAGAACCCAACCAACAGTCCAATATCCGGAGAACCGTAACAAGTCCAAATCTGTTGAAGAACTGAATCCAGGCTATTGAAAAGCCGGACTGATCTTTTGAATTATCACTATCCGGATCCTGAAAAGCCAATGCCTGTCCCCCGAAGTCCGTCAGCCTCTATTAAAACCGTTATTGCTAACGAACCTACCTCTGACAAGATTTCAACATATTGAGCCCTGCTTTTAGCGGGGCTTTTTTATTTTAGCTAAACACGGAATACTATAAGTAGTATTTTTTAGAAAATCATTATAACTTTTGAATGATCACGAGCACAGATAAATATTTATCTTTATAAAAATACATTCGCTATGTCACTGCTAAATCAACAGAACAGTAAAGGCAAGAAGAAAGGAAATAAAAAAAATCAGCCGGGGGGCAGCCAGGGGTCTAAGTTTATTCAAAAACCAAAAACAACCGGTTTTATAAGCAAGCAAATGAATACCGGCTCACAAAGAGGTAGCTGAATTGTAATGTTTGTGATACGACAAAAAGGGGTAACTTTTCGCTTACCCCTTTTTGTTATATGATTATTTAGCAATTTCAATCTTCACCTTTTTATTTTTGATCTTTTCTTTTTGTATCAGGGGCAATGCTGCTGCCAGCCTGTTTTTACGCACTGCCACAAAGGAAAAAAAGTCCTTTACTTCTATCAAGCCGATATCGTCTTTCTTAAACTCCCCCTTTTTGCTCAAAAACCCCACGATATCAATTTTATTCACTTTGTCTTTTTTGCCGGCGCCAATAAATAAAGTAACCCATTTTGGTTTTTCAGGAAGCGTGCTTGTTGCCGGTAGCGAGAGCATTTCCGCTTCGGCGTCTATATATTCCGGCAGGGTTTCATCCGGCGCAACCATTACAACCACGGTTCCGCTGGCCTCCATACGTGCCGTACGACCGTTCCTGTGCACATAGCTGTCTTCCGTATGCGGCAGGTGATAATGTATAATAAAACGGATATTGGGAATATCCAGCCCTCTTGCGGCCAGGTCGGTAGTAACCAGCACATTTACCGATCCGTTCCTGAATTTGCTTAATGCCGAATCCCGATCCCGCTGTTCCATTGCGCCGTGATAGAAAACATTGGTGATGCCTTTTTCTTTCAGTAAGCCGCTTACGCGTTCAACAGCATCCCTGTGGTTACAAAATACAATAACGGAACGGTTGCCGATAAAACAAAGCAGCCGGAAGAGTGTATCTATCTTATCATTAACAGGGCTTGCTACCTTTTTTATTTCAAGCTTTTCGGGAGCCCGTACGGTTTGGGGCAAAAAGTTTAGCCGGACAGGATCCGTTAAACCAACGAAGGAGGGTATTTCAACAGCTTCTGTAGCTGAAGTGAGTACTCTTTTTTGAACAGCCGGCAGCGCGCTGATAATAAAAGCCATTTCTTCGTGAAAGCCCGCTTCCAGCGATTTGTCAAACTCATCCAGCACCAGCGTATGAATAGTGCCGGTTGTAATATTTCCCCGCCGGATATGGTCTGCAATTCTTCCGGGGGTTCCGACTAACAGCGCCGGGGGTTCCAGCAGGTTGTTTTCTTCCGTTTCGCGCAAATGCCCGCCATAGCAGCAGGTTACTTTAAACGGTGTACCCATTTGCCGGAACACTTTTTCAATTTGTAAAGCAAGCTCCCGCGAGGGGGTAATGATCAACGCCTGGGTTGTTTTGCCGGAGGCGTTAAAGGTTTGCAGCAACGGGAATAAAAAGGCCAGTGTTTTGCCGGAACCTGTGGCAGACAATAAAACAACATGGTGGTTTTTATCCACCGCTTCAATGGCGGCAAGCTGCATTTCATTCAACGCTTCAATTTTTAAATGCTGCAGTATATCTTTAGTAGACGGGACGGTAGATTTCATTTGCGCAAAGGTACACAAACAAAAGTCCGGCTGCGTTGAAGTTGATAAAAGCCGGAGGCTGTTTCTTATCTTGCATATTCAAATCCTTGTTGTTATGCACCGGAGAACTTTTTTACAGCAAACTTCATTGGCTTCAGCAGGCTTGTTTTTGACGCCGCGCATTTCAGGCGGGGCCGATTTTCCTGTAGTGCGCATACCGGAGGCCGATCGGAAATTCAAAAGTGTTGCGGTTGAAAAAACCATTGAGTCCGTTAAAAAAACGGTTGGAAATAAAGAAGTCGCCTGGCTTTTTGAAAACTGTTTTCCAAATACACTTGATACTACAGTAGAGCATAAAACAATAAACGGCAGACCTGATACTTTTGTAATAACTGGCGATATACATGCAATGTGGCTGCGCGACAGTACGGCCCAGGTGTGGCCCTACCTGCCGTTGATGAAGGAGGACAAGTTCCTGCAGCAATTGATAGCGGGCGTAATTAACCGGCAAACCGACTGTATACTGATAGATCCTTATGCCAACGCGTTTAACAATGGGCCAACCGGCAGTGAATGGGAAAAAGATCATACCGCCATGAAACCGGAGCTGCATGAACGCAAGTGGGAAATAGATTCGCTGTGCTACCCCGTAAGGCTGGCCTATCATTACTGGAAGATAACAGGAGATACCAGCCCGTTTGATAATAAATGGAAAGAAGCATTACAGGCAACGGTGAAAACATTCAGGGAACAGCAACGAAAAAAAGACCGCGGGCCCTATACTTTTGGAAGAACTACTTCCTGGTCTACCGATACCGTACCTGGTAACGGATACGGTAACCCGGTAAAACCCGTTGGACTCATTGTTTCCATATTCCGCCCTTCAGACGATGCTACCATATTCCCCTTTCTTATACCAGCCAACTTTTTTGCCGTAGCAAGTTTGCAGCAAATGGCTGAAATGAGCCGGTCAATATTAAAAGACGAATCGTTTGCTGCTGAATGCGCGTCTTTTGCTGCCGAGGTGCAAAAGGCATTGCAGGTATATGGAACGGTAATACATCCTCGTTTTGGGAAAATATATGCATACGAAGCGGATGGCTTTGGCAATCACCTGCTTATGGACGACAGCAATGTGCCCAGCCTGTTGGGCTTGCCCTATTTCAGTAATGTTAAAGCTACCGATCCTGTATATCAAAACACCCGCAGGTTTATTTTGAGCGACAGCAACCCGTACTTTTTTAAAGGAGCGGCAGGAGAAGGCGTGGGCAGCCCTCATACCCTGGTAGATATGATATGGCCGATAGGGATCATTATAAGGGGAATTACCAGCATGGATAACAGGGAAATCAAACATTGTATTGATATACTTCAAAAAACGCATGGCGGCACCGGCTTTATGCACGAAAGCTTTCACAAAGACGACGCACTGAAATTTACCCGGAAATGGTTTGCTTGGGCAAATACATTGTTTGGAGAGTTTATTTTAAAAGTGCATAAAGAAATTTGAAAAATTAAAGAAGATAATTATCTTCTTTTGTACATTAGCTACCTGGCACTCATTTGTGAATAACCTAACTTATGATGAATAAAAACACCATTCTGCAATTTGAGAAATTAGTAGATTCTCTTAAAATAAGTAATGAAAGTAAGAGGAATTTAATTTCGAACGAATTATACGCTGCGCATAGCTTTTATATCGATTTACCATCTTTTATATTTTCTTCAATTGAGACTGACAAGCGCGATATTGTAAAAGAAAAACTACCTAAACTAGCATTTTGTATGCTATTTATATTTCCGTTCTCTCCTCCTCTTTGATACATTGAATGATTCCGAGGCTGCAGACAGGAGCATTTCATTTTATGTTTTTTTTAATTTTTTCGAAATAGCTTCCAGAGAGTTGGGAAGGCTTTTTGAACACGATGCCAAATTTTGGACAGATCTTGAATGTTGCAAACAGAAATATTTTAAAGCTCAGTTATGGGAGAGGGAGAAATCAAAGAAATGCCAGCAATTTCATTTGCAAGAATTTGAAGATCAAAGCAGAGTTCTAACTGCGTAAAACAAAAGCTGTTGGTAGTCGACAATTAATTTCTGATCGTGCAACCAACAGCTTTTTTAACACTAATGTTCCAGTTATAATGATATCGAAAAGGTATTTTGAACAAAATAGATTTTCAATGGAGAGAATAGGTATTATTTCTTGTTTTCTTTTGCTTTTTTTTAGCAAAATATTCAGTCAATCGGCTACTGAACACAGGTTTAAAGGGGTTGTACTTGATTCCACAAACAGAACGCCTGTTGAATTTGTAAGTGTTATAACAGCTACAACAGCAAGTGTGAGCAATGAGCATGGAGGCTTCGTTATCTCCTCATCGTCTATACCCCTGAAATTGTGCTTTACCAGGATAGGGTATCAATCCAAATGCATAGTATTGGATAAATACGTTGACTCCATTGTTGTATTTCTTAACATTGCTGATAGCACTCTGCCCGAAATTGTTATTGGAAAAAATGAAGGCCTCACCATAATGATGAATGCCTTTAATACAGCAAAAAAAAATGTTGATATAGCCTATACCGGGAAAGGCTACTTAAGGCAGATTAGTAAGGAAGCAGATGAATATACCGGCTTACAGGAAGTGTTTTTTGACGGAGAATGGAGAAACTTTGCTATGAATAGCTGGAGACCTATGCAGGCAAGGTATGCCAATGTTGAAAACAGATCCATTACACTTGCTAATTTTAGCTTTTTAAGTTTTGTAACGTCGGGATATATATCAAATAATTATGTGAGGTTCCCGTTAGCTCAAAAACCTGATTCGTTATATACATTCCAATTGGAAAAGTATGTTTCTTATGATGATGCAGAGGTTGCTGTAATTATTTGCGCGCCTAAACCGGGATATAAAAAGGGTATTTTCTCCGGAAGATTTTATATTGACACTAATACTTTTCAGGTATTAAAAACAGAAGGTGTTATTCTGAATTTACAAGTTAACTTAAGCGGACCCTTAAAGATGAGAAACATAGAGATTAGTAGTATTGCCCAATATAAAAAGAGAGGCGACCGTGAATCTGTCCTTGATTTCGCTGATATCGAATTTTCGGCTAAGGCAAGTTTTGGCTTTATAACTGCCAGGAAAATATCATACTCGTCAAAATTATTAATGCTTGATTATGATGTGAATGTTAAGAGCGAGGGACTTGTTGCGATTAATGCCGGGTCCAATGATCTCGCAGCCTATCATGTAACACCATACGATCCCAAATTTTGGGAAGAAAATCCAATTGTAAAACGAACTGCGGAAGAAGAAAATATTATTCAAAAATTCGAAAAGGAAAAAAAAATCAGCAATTTTATACCTTAACTGATCAATGTTGTAATTCAATTTCTGTAATAATCAGTTCTTCACTCTCGCTATGATACCCTCCTCTTCAATGTAGAGACCTTGTAGTGCGGATAATGAGTTAAGTCGGATATCTACAAGATATGGCTTATGCATTACCCTTTAGCAATATACAGTAATAACAGCCAGGGCCATTTAAAAAGTGTAGTCTGGTGAATGAACATAAACCAGTTCAAATGCCTTTGCCTCTTACTTCCCGCTACTATTTTTCAGCATATCGTCTTACATTTGCTTTAACGATGAATAATACAGCAGCCATACCTTCTCAACCTCCATTAACCGCAAAAGATTTTGCTACCGACCAGGAAGTTCGCTGGTGCCCGGGTTGCGGCGACTATTCCATACTTGCCCAGGTGCAGCGGGTAATGCCGGGGCTGGGCATTCCAAAAGAGAATATTGTGATCATTTCTGGGATAGGCTGCTCATCAAGGTTTCCCTATTATATGAATACATACGGCATGCATTCCATTCATGGCAGGGCAACCGCTATCGCTTCGGGGCTAAAAGCCAGCCGTCCGGAACTGTCGGTTTGGATCGTTGCCGGCGATGGAGATGCGCTGAGCATAGGAGGCAATCACACCATTCATTTGCTCAGGAGGAACTTTGATGTAAATATGCTGCTCTTCAACAACCAGATATACGGGCTTACCAAGGGGCAGTATTCACCCACATCCGAAGAAAGGAAAGTTACCAAATCAACCCCGTTCGGGAGCATTGATCACCCTTTCAATCCACTGGCGCTTGCCATGGGTGCAGACGCAAGCTTTGTAGCCCGTACCATGGACCGCGATCCCAGGCACCTCCAGGAAATACTGATCCGCAGCAACCGTCACAAAGGATCATCCTTTACCGAAATATACCAGAACTGTAACATTTTTAACGATGGCGCTTTTGAAATATTTACTGAAAAGGGATCAAAACCCGATCATACGCTTTTTCTTGAACAGGGAAAACCGTTGATTTTTGGCGTTAATAAAAACAAAGGCATACGGCTGGATGGCTTTAAGCCGGTAGTAGCGGAGCTGGGCGGTACTTTTTCCGCAGACGATTTATGGATACACGATGAGCGCGATTTTTATAAGGCGCAGATTTTGGTACGGATGTTCGACGATCCCTCGTTGGATACGGCCCTTCCCCGTCCTTTCGGGGTTTTTTACGAAACCGACCGGCCCTGCTATGAAGACATAATGGCAATGCAGATAGAAGAAGTTATAGCTACAAAAGGAAAAGGAGATCTTGATAAGCTGCTCAGGGGGAAGGAAGTATGGGTAATTGAATAATCTTTTCAGCAACAACAGCGCTTTTATAAAAAACGCCCTGTTTTACCAGGGCGCCTAGCACGTATTGTGACTTCAGAGGTTGTGCTAAAATGGTTCAGCGGGAACTTCGCTTATAAGCTTTGTAACCCACCC
The DNA here is from genome assembly GCA_019638595.1 of Chitinophagaceae bacterium. Classification (GTDB taxonomy): domain Bacteria; phylum Bacteroidota; class Bacteroidia; order Chitinophagales; family Chitinophagaceae; genus Agriterribacter. The sequence continues at coordinate 74,784 of JAHBTJ010000019.1, read as the reverse complement.
CTGTTTCTTTTTTTACGATGGTAATATTTTATGGGATAAAAATCAGCACGCTGGGTTAGCTTATGCAAAATGCTGAAAACGAACCGGTTGACTACAGATGATTTTTTTGAAATGAACGTATTCATAATGGCTTATTTAAGATGTTGGAGGTAAAGTAATTTTTGTATAACGACATAAACCAGGTTTTAGTATACACGTTAATTATGGTTAATGTTAATACTTTGTAACTATTGTAAAATATACATTTGCCTGTAGTGAAACGCAGGCTCAATATATCCGTAGTGCTCATGGTAGCCGCCATCCTTTTGATCGCGGCTTTTCAGATTTATTGGCTGTATATGAACATGGAGGAAGAGAAGAGAACACTGCGCTGGCGAACCAATTTTTTGTTCAGGGAGTCTGTTTTTGACTTAAGGTCCTCAAAGCTGAAGCTGGATACAACGGCTCGTTTCCGTTATGGATTACCCCCCGATATAGCCAGGTTTACCGATGCCATCCGGCAAAAGCTGTTTGATTCTACCGACCAGATCATGCCGCGGCGTAATTCTATTATTACCCTTGAAAAACAGGGCGCGTTGAGTTTGCCCGATTCCACGCCAAGAGCCGGGTACAGGTCTGCCGGAAGATTCTTTGAATTTTTGATCGGTATTGATTCTTTGCAGGATTCGCTTAAGGTAAAAGACATTGTATATGCCTATACGGCAAGCCTGCAAAAAGAAAAGATTAATGTTCCCTTCAGTATCTTAAGGTCGGTAGACAGCAGCCATGCAAAACAAGAACCACCACCACGGCCCGAATGGAATAAGGTAACTATAGGATTTACAAATCCTGTAAATTACCAGCTTGAGCTGGGGAATACCACTCCTTACCTTTTTGCCAGGCTGCTGCCGCAAATACTTTTTTCGGTTTTTCTGCTGGGGCTAACTATTTCTGCCTTTGTTTTTTTGTACAGGAATTTACAGGCGCAGCATAAGCTTACCAATATAAAAAATGAATTTATCAGCAATATTACACACGAGCTTAAAACGCCTATTTCTACGGTAAGCGTTGCCATAGAGGCTATCAAGAACTTTAATGTTCTTCAAAAGCCCGAAACCGCCCGGGAGTATCTTGATATTGCCGGTAATGAACTGACCCGCCTTTCAATGCTGGTTGACAAGGTGCTTAAGCTGAATATGTTCGAAAAACAGCAAACAGAGCTTAAATACGATGAATTTGATATAAAGCAGCTTGCCAATGAAGTGATCAACTCCATGAGCCTTCAGTTTGAAAAAACGAAAGCCAATGTATACCTGCATGCGGGCGGCGACAATTTTATTATCCAGGCAGACCACATGCATATTACCAGCGTACTGTATAACTTAATAGACAATGCCCTGAAATACAGTAAAGACCGCCCGGTGATCAACATCAACATACTTTGCGATGCTAAATACTGCACTATAAAGGTTAAAGACAATGGAATAGGCATAGATGAAGAGTACAGGAAAAAAATATTTGAAAAATTTTTCAGGGTTCCTACCAACAACAGGCACAACATAAAGGGATATGGCTTAGGTTTGAGTTATGTTGCACATATTGTAAGGCAACACCAGGGTACTATTTCGCTGGAGAGTACCCCGGGAGAAGGAAGTGAATTTACAGTTAAACTGCCTGTTGTACATGAAAAAAACTAAAATACTGTATGTTGAAGATGAGGTTTTCCTGGCAAAAATTGTAAAAGAAAGCCTTGAAAGCCGGGGGTATGAAGTAGTGCTGGAAATGGATGGAGAGGATGCCGTATCCCAATTCAACACCTGCGCCCCGGATATTTGCCTGCTGGATATTATGCTGCCGAACAAAGACGGCTTTACAATAGCAGAAGAAATTCGGGAAACCAACCTTGAAGTCCCTATTATTTTTTTAACAGCCAAAACGCAAACAACCGACCTGGTGAAAGGCTTTAACATGGGTGCGAACGATTATATCCGTAAGCCTTTTAGTATGGAAGAACTGATCGTAAGGATTGAGAATGCGTTGCGTACAAAGAGTAACAGCGTACGGCAAACGGCAGAAGCTAAAGATGAAATAAAGATCGGCAGCTTTAATTTCAATGCTAACCGGCAAACGCTTGTTAACGGCAGCGAAGAACGGAAATTATCCTTCAGGGAAAGCGAGCTGTTGCGCCTTTTGTATGAAAACCGCGAACGTGTTATAGACAGGAAAGATATACTCAATGCACTGTGGGGAAGCGATTCGTTTTTTAACTCCCGTACGCTTGATGTGTATATTACCAAGCTGCGGGGCTACCTGAAAGGGGATAGTACCCTGGAGATCATAACGGTGAAAGGAGTTGGCTATCGTTTTGTAACGGAATAAAAAAGTAGCGCTTCAAACGAATTGAAGCGCTGTAGCTTTATATGGGTTGGATTGACCTTGTTATTTGCGGCCTGCTGAACGACCTTAAAATCCACATAATAGTAAAGCTGGGAATAAAATCCAGCCCGGGAACAAGCTCTTCAATAAAGTTAAAAATACCGCCTGCAGCTCCTTTCCATCCACCGAAAAGTTTAAAGAAAACCAGCGCTGAAACAGGCGCCCATATCAAATCGCCCAATTCTCCTAACACAGGCAGGCTGTAAGTGGCCAAACCTATCAAATCCATTAAAATACAAATAAACAGAGAAGGTTGCTTTTGTACTTTTTCCATTTACCGGTTTATTTTAAAATGTATACTATTATTGGACGAAGGCTACACAAAAAGGTTGCAAGCCCTTTAAAAATTATGAGATCTGAAACTTTCTCCGGAGTTCTGCCCAGCCTTACCTGGAATATTATTTTTCAGGGGTGTGATCAATAAGGACAAAACCCGTACCAGTAGTTGTTAAAATAAAAGATCCTGGCGGGGCCTGGATTTTCCCAGGTGTTCATAAGCTTTATGAGTAGCTTCCCTGCCTCGGGCCGTGCGCATAATAAATCCTTCCTGTATTAAAAAGGGCTCGTATACTTCTTCCAGCGTGCCCGGCTCTTCTCCTACTGCTGTAGCAATGGTAGTAATGCCTACGGGGCCGCCTTTAAATTTTTCAATAATGGTAGAAAGTATCCTGTTATCCATTTCATCAAGCCCGTGCTCGTCTACGTTCAACGCGCGCAACGCATGCTGGGTAATGCCAAGATCAATTATACCATCGTTGAGCACCTGCGCAAAATCGCGCACGCGCCGTAATAATCCATTGGCTATGCGGGGAGTTCCCCTGCTTCTCCCGGCGATTTCTTTCGCAGCTTCGGGCGCTATGCTGGTTTTTAAAATGGAAGCCGAACGTAAAATTATTTTTTGAAGCGTTACGGCATCATAATATTCAAGACGCGATTTAATAGCGAACCTCGACAGCAACGGCGCGGTTAACAGTCCGCTCCTGGTGGTAGCGCCAATAAGGGTAAAAGGGTTCAGGTTGATTTGTATGCTTCGCGCGTTTGGTCCCGTATCAATCATTATATCTATACGGTAATCTTCCATAGCAGAATACAGGTATTCTTCTACCACGGTGCTAAGCCTGTGTATTTCATCAATAAAAAGAACGTCGTTGGCCTGAAGGTTGGTAAGCAATCCTGCGAGGTCCGCGGGCTTTTCTATTACCGGCCCCGAAGTTTCTTTAATATTCACTCCCAGCTCGTTTGCAACAATGCGGCTGAGCGTTGTTTTACCCAGCCCGGGAGGACCGTGAAATAAAACATGATCCAAAGCTTCGCCCCGTATTCGCGCCGCCTTGATAAAAATGCGGATATTTTCAATTACCTGTACCTGCCCGCTGAACTCGGCTATTTCATGAGGGCGGATATTATTTTCAAATTCTTTTTCGGCAGCACTCAGTGAAGTTTTATCGCTGTTTAAATGAGGATTTTGCATGTGGTACTGCCTGCTTGGCTTTAAGTAATGGTTGTATTGTTATACCAGGTAAAAATAAGGTTTAGTTTGTTGCAACGGCAACAAGCAATTCTTTAGCTCAACTGCATAGCTTACAAACGCCGCTGATCACCACTTCGGTTTGTTTTGTTTTATACCCACGCGGTAATTTAATTTCCGGTATATGTATCTCTTCAAGGCAGGTGGTAGTGCCACAGGATGAGCAAATAAAGTGAACGTGATCGTCGTGGTGATGCCCCTGCTCACAACTGTCTTTGCACAAAGCGTATTTAACTGAATTGTCGGCAGTAGGAATGGTATGAATGATCCCCCTGTCCATAAAGGTTTGCAGGGTACGGTATACCGTTACCCTGTCGAATTTTTCTTTTGTTCTGGCCTCAATATCGTGATGTGCCAGGGCACTATCGCTTTGCAAAAAAAGCTCCAGTATCTTTTTTCTGTTGTCTGTTACACTCAACTGGTTTTTTCGTAACAGCTCCGAAATTTGTTCTGCCATATGCTGTTATTTGTTCAACTTCTTTTACAACAAAACCAGACTACCGCGTTTTTTCTTTCAGGAGGTCTTTTGCGTCAGTAACCAGTTTGTTGATTTCATTATTTTTCAATCCATCGTATACGCCTCTTACACGCCCGTTTTTGTCAACCAGCGCAAAAAACTGTGTATGAAGAAATTCTTCATTTATATTTTCCGAATTATTTTTTGGATCATCTACTATATAGCTTTCGCGGGCGCTTTTGTAAAGGCTTTGCTTGTTGCCGGTTAAAAACCACCAGTTTTTAATATCGGCCCCCAGCGAATCTGCGTAAAATTTTAACCTGGCAACAGAATCGTTGGCAGGGTCTACCGTATGCGACAAGATCATGAAGTCCTTTTCTTCTTTCAGTACTTCGTACAGCTTTTTCATGTTGCTGTTCATTTTAGGGCAAATGCCGGGGCAGGTGGTAAAAAAGAACTCGGAAACATATACTTTGCCCGATACCCCTTTTTGTGTAACAACAACACTGTCCTGCCGTATAAACTCAAAAGGCTTTACATCACTCAACACAGGAAGCCGCGATTTGGAAGTGTCAATCGTGGCGTATAAGAACGCATAAAATCCGCCGAAAAGCAAAACAAAAAACCCCACATATATCCAGGTTCTTTTACTCATATCCGTATTTGTTGTTCACTGGCAAAGTTACGGTACAACCGCATGCCGCCGTTCATAAAATGGGTCCTGATAAATTCTGTCTAAAATTGCAACAAAGTTGCATAATATATGTATATTTGCCGCTTATTTACGAAAGAGTATGTTCAGGATCAATTACGACGCGCTTGGAATTACGGCTTCGCTCGCTTGTGCCATACATTGTGCCATATTACCGTTAATGCTCACCAGCCTCCCGGTATTTGGCATTAATCTTATCCATAATTATTTTTTTGAATACTTTATGATTTTCCTGGCCTTTGCAATAGGTATATACGCGTTGTATCACGGCTACAAAAAACATCATCATAAATTATTCCCGGTTATTTTGTTTAGCCTGGGCATTTCCTGCCTGCTGCTGAAGGAGCTGTTCCATAGCGTTCATTTATGGCTGTTGATACCGGCCGTGCTTCTTATCATATCGGCTCACTATCTTAATTATCGTCTTTGCCGCAAAGCCAATCATTGCCATTCGGCGGATTGTAACCACAAGTGATTATTTTGCGGATCTGTAATTTTCAATATCAATTTCCGGGGGAAATTTACCGGACCACCAGAACTTTTCTTTAGAGGCGCCTACAGGGAACGCTCCCATATAATTGCAGGAGCCGTTTTGTTCGTTGTTGCTTTTTAAATAGCCGGTATTCAGCGCCGGTGAATGTTGCTGCAGCCTGAAGTCTCCGTTTTGTGCGTCTACAAAAAGCGGGTCAGCCAGTATTGCATGTGTGCCGGTCATAGAGAAAACACTGTCCTTTAACCAGGTATGCAGGTAAACAGGATACACTACGGTGTTAATGTCCTGGATCAGGTTATGGCTGATATCAATTTTTTTCCGGATGGACCAGCTTTCGCCAAACCGTGCGGTATGCCCTATTTCAAACGGAAAATTATGCGCGAAAATGTTATGGCTGATCCTTATATCTTTCAGGTTGGTAGAATACAAGTAGCAACCTCCCGTAAGCCAGTATTGAGGATCGCCGGAAAAGTTATGCCCCCACCCGTTTTTGTAAAAAGTGTTGTTATAAATGTCCACGTTTTCCCGCGGGTTATCCGCTCCCCATCTTGAAAAGAAAATCCCGGTTGCACGATTGTTATACACCAGGTTGTGGTGAATCTTCAGGTTTTTTGTGTTAGGGCCTTCTTCCGAAGAAATGGCTATTCCCGATTCACAGCCATGCACAACGTTTTCATACATTTCAATATCTTCCAGTTGCCCGAACCAACCGTCAATATAAAGCCCCTGCCTTTTTAAATCGTGAATGTAATTGTGGTGAACGATTCCAAACGACGCTGTTTCCTTAACGTCTATTCCTTCTTTCTGGCAATTGTAAACATGGTTCCATGCCACTTCGAAGTAATGAGGACCAGCCATACTGATCGCTTCATGAGGCGCTTCATGTCCGCGGTAGGGTGTCCAGCTCATATTCATATTATTAGCATTGATAACCGTGTTTCCCAGAACCCGTATATGCTCACACCGTTGCCAGGCGGCAATTCCGGGCGAAAGGCTGTTTTCCGAAATGCAGTTTACAACGTCAATATATTTGCTTTCCTGGATGTTGATCCCCGCGCGGCGCGAATTGCGGACGTGAATGTTCTGAACACGGATATAGGCTGCATTTTCAATTTGTATCAATCCATTGTTCCGGGGATATTTTCCCGAATCAGGAATATTAACATTTATGCCGTCCAGGATAACGCTTTCGCCTTTGGCTCCCCGCAGGGTTACCCAGTCGGTATGATCTCCTTTTACTGATATGGTAACCGGGGTTTTAAGATCATAAACGCCCTTAAGCAAAGTAACCGTTTTGCCTGGCCCAAGCAGGTTTATTGCCTTTTGAATGGAACGCAGGGGCTTTTGTATAGTGCCCGGGTTGGAATCTTTTCCGGTAGGGGAAACAAAAATTTCCTGTTGCAGGATGGCCGTTTTTTTTGAGGAGGGAATATTTTTCCGGCTTTTTGCCGTGTATGTTTGAACCGTTTCCCAGGCGATCTTTTGAAGCAGCAGGGAAAGGTCTTTGCTTAGCCGTACAAAAGGTTCTCCTCCAAGCCTGTTTACTTCATGGGTTAACCCTACAGGACTGCGCTCAAACAGGGTGGCGTAATGAACGCAGGCAGAGAGGTAACGGAGCGTATCATTGATATGGATATCATCCGTAAACAGCTCTTTGATCGAATGAATGCCGGGGACTTCCTTTCTCTCAATCGCGTCGTATAAATTTCCTATAGCCTGCCCCACCGGGATGAGCGTCATTTTTTGCCGCGGATTTTTTGCATTGAACCTGGTCACTACTTCTTCCCACATAGGAAGGTCGGCCGCCAGGCGTTGCCGGAAAGGTTTCGAATCCTTATCATACGGGCAACCGGTTGGTGTGCCACTGTTAATACAATGCCATACTTCGTATAAATAAGGCTTAACATCAGGATTGTATTGTTGCGCGTAACGGTAAAAGCTGTCTGTATACCGGTATGTATCTTCAATATTGCCCCATCCTTCCGCATAGTAGCGCGGTACGCTTTCTGTAAGCACTAAATGTGTGTATTGCCCTGTTGGCAATCCGTATGTTTTATCGAAAAAACTATAGATATTAAGCTCAGGATTATTAACTACCGGATCAAACACCTTAAGCATTTCTTTATCCACATGGTCAAGATAGTCTTTGTGCGTAGTGTTCAGCCACTGGTTCCATTGATGCCTTAACGGAGAGCCGTTTATTTTTTGATACCTATATTCAAATGTTACGGTACGCTCCTTTTGTGTAAGTCCCCTGATCATTTCCGGGATACCATCGCTTAAGCTATGACCTATATAGAAGGCTCTGATATCGTTTGCCGGGCCTTGCTGCGCGGTTACGGGCAGGGTAAAAAACAGCGATAATAGTATTGGGAATACGATCTGCTTCATACTTTAGCATAGAGGAGGTATACCCGCGCTTTTACCATTAAAAACCATTGTTTTATTAAAAGAATAATGGTTGTTTTTTAATTCGATCCCGGTTATTTAAAATTATTACTTTCACATTCAATGAACAGGATCGTATTTATTGTAAGCTTATCGCTGTTCCCGCTTTGCCTGCTTGGTCAGCAGCAAACCATCCGGGCAAATAACCCCTCCATTGAATATGTAGGCCGGTTCGATTTTACAGACCCTTTGCGACCTGCGTTCATGTATTCCGGTTGTATGATAAGAACCGGCTTTACCGGAACCTCTGTTTCCATTAAGCTGGCGGATGATAGTTTGAGGAATTGGTTTACCGTAAAGCTTGATGACAGTATTTTCACTTTTAAATCAGGCCACGCCGGAGCGCTGTATCAACTGGCCAAAAACCTGCCCGATAAAGCCCATAGCCTTGAGATCAGCAGGCGAACAGAATGGCATGGAGGAAATACCCGTGTTGAAGCTTTTATAATTGATGAGGGAAGCCGACTGTTTTCTTTACCCGGGCTAAAAAGAACCATTGAGTTTATAGGGAATTCTCTTACCTGCGGTTACGGCAACGAAGGAAAAAGCAGGGAAGAGCATTTTACGTACGAAACCGAAAATAATTATTATACATACGGAACACTGGTAGCCAGAGCTGTTAATGCAAACTATATAGCGGTATGCAGGTCGGGCATTGGCATGTATCAATCCTATGGTGGCGATACTGGTTTTGTGCAACCGAAATTATACGATGAAATTGTAGTGGGAAGCAAGGCTGTTTGGAACTACAAAAAGAATCAGCCGGATGTAGTGGTTATTGAGCTTGGGGCAAACGATCTGGCCAAACCCCTGGACAGTGCCGCGTTTGCCAATGCGTACATCCGGTTTATTAAAAAGATAAGGCAACAGTACCTCCGTGCGAAAATCGTTTGTGCTGCAGGACCTAACGAGTCCGGCGATGTGGGATCAAAATTTCAATCATATATTAAAGCGGTAACCAACCATTTTAAAGGTGCGGATAAACAGGTGTATTATTTCGATTTTGGTATCATTGATTCCAATGGCAGCGACTGGCACCCTAATATAAAAGAGCACGAACAAATGGCCGCGGCACTATTGCCTTTCATAAAAAAAATTACAGGTTGGTAGCCGCTGTTTAAAGCATTATTTATTAAATGCGAACTTTGAAGGTTACTGTTACGGTTCAACACTTTTTCCTTAATTTCATTTCCTTATCATTACAAACTCTTCTTGCCATGATCAGCCGCCGGTCATTTATAAAGCAGACAGGATTGTTTTCGCTCGCAGCGTTTACCGACAAATCTTCTTTCTATAAAGCCCGTGGTAATGTTGGTATACAATTGTATACGCTGCGTTCTGATATTGCCAAAAACGCTATGGGTACTATCAGCAAAGTGGCCGCGTTAGGATACAAAGAGGTAGAGTCGTTTGGCTATAAGGATGGTAAATATTTTGGTATGACGCCTGCAGCATTTGCCGCCTTTCTTAAAAGCAACAATCTTTCACACCCCAGCAGTCATTATTCCCTGGCGGGGATTGAAGCAGATCCTCAAAAAGTAATGGATGATGCCAAAACCGCCGGGCAAAAATACCTGGTGGTAGCTTCCATTCCCGGAGATATGCGTAAAACAGCCGATGATTATAAAAAAACAGCCGCCAGGTTTAACAAGGTAGGAGCATTATGCAAAAAAAGCGGACTTCGCTTTGGTTATCACAACCACGATTTTGAATTTAAAGATCTTGACGGCCATGCCGGATATGAAATATTATTAAAAGAAACAGACCCGGCGCTCGTAACTTTTGAGCTGGATATTTATTGGGCCAGCTTTGCAGATAAAGATCCCTTAGACATGTTCCGGCAATACAATGGAAGGTTTGAGCTGTGGCATGTAAAAGATATGGTAACCCAGCCCAAAAAAACATTTACCGAGGTTGGTAATGGTGTAATTGATTATAAGAAAATATTTGCGGCCGCAAAGCAGTCGGGCATGAAGCATTATTTTGTGGAGCAGGATGTTTGCCCCGGTCCCCCATTGGAAAGCGCTGAAAAAAGCATTGATTATATCCGTAAAAATCTTGTAAAATAATTTCTTTAATAAATACTTCATCAAATGTCGAGCAGAAGAAAATTTTTAACCGACAGTTCCCGCGTAGCAGCAGGAGGATTGTTATTATCCGGCCTGTCGCCGAAGGTATTTGCCATTCATAAAAGCCGCTTTGCTGCAGCCGGCCAGCTCAATATTGCCGCCATTGGCATTAAGGGTATGGGCTGGGCCGATACAAAATCCGCCTTAAAAGTTCAGGGAGTTAACCTGGTAGGCTTGTGCGATGTAGATAAAAACGTGCTTGACAGCCGGATGAATGAACTATCGGGGCTGAATGTGGATGCATCGAAGGTGAAAATATATGGTGATTACCGCAAAATGCTGGAAAATAAAGACATTGATGCCGTAATTATAGGTACTCCCGATCATTGGCATTGCCTTCAAATGGTAGAAGCCTGCCAGGCTGGCAAGCATGTATATGTAGAAAAGCCGATCGGTAATTCAATAGTTGAATGCAGGGCGATGGTTGCCGCGCAAAAAAGATATAATAAAGCAGTACAGGTTGGCCAGTGGCAACGCAGTCAGCAACATTTTCGCGATGCGATTGAATATGTGCATTCCGGCAAGCTTGGTAATATACGCACAGCCAAAGTGTGGTGTTACCAGGGTTGGATGAAGCCTGATATTGTTCAACCCGATAGTGCGCCTCCCCCCGGCGTTGATTATGCCGGCTGGTTGGGACCTGCTCCTAAAAAGCCATTTAACGCCAGCCGCTTTCACTTTAACTTTCGCTGGTTTTGGGACTATGCCGGAGGCCTTATGACAGATTGGGGCGTGCACTTGCTGGACTACGCTTTATTTGGCATGAAAGCAGATGTACCTAAAACAGTGGTTGCCCTGGGCGGCAAATTCGCCTATCCCGAACTGGCCCAGGAAACCCCGGATACGCTCACTACCCTTTATGAGTTTGACAAGTTTAACCTGGTATGGGATCATGCCATGGGCATAGACAATGGGCAATACGGGAGGGACCATGGAATAGCCTTTGTTGGTAACAATGGAACCCTGGTGCTCGACAGGGGCGGCTGGGAAATAATTGAAGAAAAGAACTCCAAGAACAAGGTAGGTAAACCGCATGTTAAACCTTCCGAAAGCGGGCTCGATAAACATACGGACAATTTTGTATCCGCTATTCGTTCGGGGCAATACGATCAACTCACGGCTCCCATACAGGTTGGGGCAGATGTTGCTATTGTAGCGCAAATGGGCAATATTGCCTTCCGGAGCGGCAAGCGGGTTGTTTGGAACAAAGCTGCCGGTAAGTTTACCGACGATGCGATCAATAAGGAATACCTTGCCAAACCTTATCATAACGGGTACAGGATCCCGGTTGTGTAGAGCTTTGGGCTATCAGCTATCCAGGTTGCAGGTTACAAATTTTGGGTTTGTGGTTTATAGTTTATGGTCTACACAACTTCAAACAGCCATAAACCATAAAAGAAAAGAGAACAACATTATACAATTCGTATAATACCTGTTCTCTTTCTTAAAACTATATTGCTTTACGCAACAAAGAGTTTTTGCCTTTTTTAGTAACGGCTACGGCTGCTGCCTGCAAAAGAGCGCCTGTTACCACCGCCGTTGTTGCTGCGTTCTTCGCGGGGTTTGGCCTCAGTAACAGTAATTGCTCTGCCTTCTACCACGCCTTTGTCTAATTCCGTGATGGCCTTTTTAGCGGCTTCATCATCGGGCATTTCAACAAAACCAAATCCACGGCTGCGGCCGGTAAATTTGTCGGTAATAACTCTGGCAGAAGATACTTCACCGTATTCTTCAAAAAAAGCTTTTAAGTCTTCATCAACTACATTGAAGCTTAAATTAGAAACATAAATGTTCATACTAACTGGTTAAATTAAAAAATGAAAATCTGAGAAAACAGGGAAGTAAAGAAGACTGAACTATTAGCAGAAGATGCGTAGCAGATTGAATCATTTCACTTGCCGGGACTGTAGAAACTCAAATTTGACGCCGCAAAGATAAGGTATTGTAATGAATTATTTACATTAATAACAAAAGATTATTGAAGATATTACAGGTTACAAGTTTCGGGGGCAGGGTTTGTTGTTTTCAACCATAAACAAAAAACCATAAACCATAAATTGCCCGTGCAGGCGTGAACCGGAGACATTCGTAAGCTGCTGGCGAACAATGGATAACGGACACAAGCTCGCTGATCTTGCTGCAGCAACCTCTCTATTAAGTTTTTTGCAGGACGTTGAACAACTGTATTGACCGGCGCATGCTGTAACAAACCTATCAGTCAGGGGCTTACCTTTGCCCTGTTTATGACAACGCCTCTTATTATTTATTGTTATGACGCTTACTGTGGCTGGTGTTATGGCTTTAGCAGTGTAGTAAAAAAGCTGGAATACGAATACCGCTCCAAACTGGATTTTGAGGTACTGTCAGGGGGAATGATTTTGCCGGCAGCACCCAGGCATATCGGCGTTACTGCCGCTTACATACAGGAATGGTATCCAAAGGTAGAGCAGTTAACGGGCGTTAGCTTTGGCGAGGATTATTTATGGCATATCCGTAATCCCTCGCTCAGCGATTGGTTTCCCGATTCAAAAAAGCCTGCCATTGCGTTATGTGTTTTTAAGGAGTTCCATCCCAGCCTGTCTGTACAATTTGCCTGCGACCTGCAGTATGCCCTTCATTACGAAGGCAGGGATCTTTGCGATAATGAGGCATACCGGCACCTGCTGGAAAAATACCATATACCCGCAGCCGCATTTTATGAAAAGCTGGATAGTAATGAATATAAAGAAAGAGCGTACGAAGAGTTTGAGCTGTGCCGGCAATTAAAAGTAAAGGGATTTCCGGCGCTTTTCCTGCAGGTAAGTGAGAACAAGATCTATGCCCTTGCCAACGGGTATACGGAATACAGGGTTATTCAGCAGCGGCTGGAAGTATTATTGGCAGCACAAATCACCAATAATAATCAATAATTTAATATAGGTTTGCCGCGCAAAAGAACAGTTAAAAGCGAATAAAAGAGAGGAGATGCAGGGCGAATCATCACAGGCTTCTACCACAAAAATAATAGCGGCGTTCGCGGTTGTATATATTGTTTGGGGTTCTACTTATTTCTTTATCAGGCTGGCGATAGAGGAAATGCCGGTTACCGTAATGGGAGCACTTCGTTTCCTGATAGCCGGCGCTTTAATGCTGGGCTGGTGCGCTTTACAGAAAGAAAAATTATTCCGGAAAAAAGACATGTTGCCTGCTTTCTTTACCGGCTTATTGTTGCTGTTCGTTGGTAACGGAGCCGTTGCCTGGTCGGAGCAGTTTATTGCGAGCTCGCTTGTAGCGGTTTTTATTGCCTCCTCGCCCATGTGGTTTGTTTTGCTGGATTATACACAATGGAAAGTCAACTTTTCCAGTCGTAGTACCATTACAGGGATATTGCTGGGGTTTATTGGCATTCTTTTGCTTTTCGGCCGCAATATGACCGATATATTTTATTCCACAGGAGCCGCAGACAAATGGGAAATACTTGCGTTTGGGGCATTAACAATAGGTTCCATATCGTGGGCCGCGGGTTCTTTATACAGTAAATACAGGTCCAGCGCATTTTCGGGCGCGTTAAATTCGGGCTGGCAAATGCTGGGAGCGGGAATTGCTTTTGCTATCACCGCAACCATACGCAACGACTGGAGGTCCTTCCGGCTACAGGAGGTTTCTGTGGGAGGCTGGCTTTCTATTATTTACCTGGTTACTATGGGTTCGTTGGTGGGTTATAGCTCTTTTGTTTGGTTGTTAAAGGTTCGGCCCGCCGCCCAGGTAAGCACCCACGCGTATGTAAACCCGGTGGTAGCTGTTTTATTGGGCGTTTTCTTTGCCAATGAAACAATAACCTCCATCCAGGTGGGAGGATTGGCCGTGATACTGGCGGGGGTATTGCTGGTAAACCTGGCAAAATACAGAAAAGTGCGGGAGGTTTGATTGCTGGTATATGATTGCTGATACAGGATTTTGGAATGTACCCGGATCGGAGTATTGAATGCCGGGTTAACTTTTAAAAACTGGATTAAGTAAACTGATTACTTAATAAAGAAAGATAGCGGACGTTTTAGAATTATGGCGAGGAAAAAGAATACTTCTGAGCGATGGAAAGCTTTACTGACAATTACCGTGCTGCTGTTGCTCGGCGCTGCCGCGGTATATGGGTACATTAAATGGAAAGAATATCGTGTGAGCTTTGTGCGGTATAACGCATTTGGAATAGAAATTCCCGTTAATTATGGTATACATGGCATTGATGTGTCGCATCACCAGGATGTGATTGACTGGAGCGAGGTAAGAAAAATGAATATAGAAAATCTTCGGCTTGACTTTGCATTCATAAAAGCTACCGAGGGCGTGTCCAACGTGGATAAGTTATTTAAACGAAACTGGTATAAGGCACGGGATGAAGGGATGACGAGAGGGGCCTATCACTTTTTTATTGCTACCAAAAGCGGGAAAAAACAAGCGGATAATTTTATAGCGCATGTAACGCTGGAGCCCGGCGACATGCCCCCGGTGCTGGATGTTGAGCAGTTGTATGGAGCCAAACCCAAAGATCTCAGGCTCAGGGTAAAGGAGTGGCTCCAGTTTATTGAAGCGTATTATAAAGTGAAGCCCATTATATATACGAATGTTGATTTTTATGAACAATATCTGGGGCAGGAGTTTGACAGCTATCCTTTATGGGTGGCGCATTACCTGCAACCGCACAAGCCCCGTATTAAACGCCCCTGGATGTTTTGGCAGCACAGCGAAACCGGCCGGGTCAATGGTATTATCAACAAAGTAGATTTCAATGTGTTTAACGGCGATTCGCTGGCATTCAGGAAATTATTACTGGGTGTTTCGGATGAATAGGCTCTTTTAAAGCGCGAACATGTATGCTTTTGCCCTGCACCCCGCACGGCGGCGGGAAAATAAGCATATAAAACTTATTTGTTTTCCAGCAGCGAGGCGGCGGCACTGTCAACAAACCAGTGCAGCTCTTTAGAAACAGGTTGAATTACCTGGGAAGGATACATATCTGCATTGGGGGCTCCTTCCAGCACTTCTTTTAATGCCTTTGCCTTACCCTGCCCGAAAGTAAGAAAAGCGACTTTTGCGGCGCGGTTTACAACGGGAGCTGTAAGCGTAATGCGGAACATCAACTGCGGCTTAAGATAAAAAGAGGTAACCCATGCCTTTTTTTCATGAATGACAGGGGTACCGGGAAATAAAGATAATGTATGCCCGTCGTCGCCCATACCCGATAAAACCAGGTCGAAGCTGGGGCCATCCTCCGCAAAATAGGTTCTGAGGATTTTTTCATATTCCATGGCAGCTTCATGCGGCTCAATATCTGTACGCATTACATGAACCTGCTCCGGCACCACAGGCACTTTACTCAATAAATGCTCATAGGTCATTTTAGCATTGTTACGATCGTCTTCAAACGGAACAGCTCTTTCATCTCCCCAGAATATGTGCAGCCGGCTCCAGTCAATGCGATCTTTATAAGGTGCCGTTGACAGCAAATCATATAAACGCTTTGGCGAGTTTCCGCCGGTTAAAACAAGCGTAAACCTGCCCTGTTTTTTTAAAGCGGATTCAATGGCTGACGTTATCCATTCAGCCAGTTCAAGGCTAACGGCTTCAGCGTCTTTTTGTATATGAAGGAACATAAGCTTTTTTTAAGAGGTAAGGTCAAAGGTATAAGGAATACCGGTTGCCTTCCGGTTTTTCGGCCGGCGGGCTTTGTTTCTATTTCCACATCCGTATTCTCCTCATTTTCAAATTCCCCCATTTGCCCCACTATTCTCCATGCGGTGCAGGTAATGTTATCCAGTTAAAGCCATCCCTTGCAATTAAAGCCTCTGCGTCTTCCGGCCCCCAGGAGTTAGGCGCATAATTAGGGAAATCAACCGGGGTGCGACTTTCCCAGGTTTCCTGTATAGGCATAATGATCTTCCATGCCGCTTCCACCTGGTCGGCACGCATAAACAGGGTGGCGTTCCCTTCCATCACATCCAGCAGTAAGGTTTCGTATGCTTCCGGTTCATGTTCGTCGTATGCGTCATCGTACTTAAATATCATATCTACGGGGCTTAATACCAGGTTTTGACCAGGGCGTTTTGCCTGGAAGCGCAACCGGATGTCCATTTCGGGTTGAATGCTGATGGTAAGCCTGTTAGGACGCCAGGTGTCGGCCGCTTCGGGCGGGAAAGCATAGTTTGGCGCCGGACGGAACTGTATGGTAATGATCGTACTCTTGGTATGCATGCGTTTCCCGGTACGCACATAGAACGGAACATCCTGCCAGCGCCAGTTATCTATATAAAACTTAACAGCGGCAAACGTGTCAACAGGCGATTGAGGGTCTACATTCTTTTCCTGGCGATAGCCGGGTACTTTCTGACCTTCCATCCAGCCTTCGGAATATTGCCCGCGTACCGCGTAATCCTGCACTTCTTCGTGTTTTATTTTACGGATAGCATTCAGCACATCTACCTTTTTATTCCGTATTTCATTGGCATCGAACGATACCGGTGCTTCCATAGCTACCATGCAAACCAGTTGCAGTATATGGTTTTGTACCATGTCGCGCAGGGCGCCCGATTTTTCATAATAGCCTCCACGGCTTTCCGAACCAACCGTTTCCGAAGCGGTGATCTGCACATTTTCAATATAATTCCTGTTCCAGATAGGCTCAAATAAGGCATTGGCAAAACGTAAGGCCAGGATGTTCTGCACGGTTTCCTTACCCAGGTAGTGGTCAATGCGGAATATCTGGTTTTCATCGAACATGGTGCTCAGCAAATGATTGAGCTCCTGTGCGCTTTTCAAATCGTGCCCGAAAGGCTTTTCCACTACAATGCGCGTACATTTGGTGTCGGCGCAAATATTCAGCGGACCAAGCTTGCTGGCAATATCGGGCACCAGTTGAGGCGCCACCGCCAGGTAAAAAATTACATTGGGATGTTCGCCAAACTCCTGTTCTTTTTGCTTTACAATGTCGGCAATAGCGGAATAAGCGTCGGCGTTTTCGGCATCCATTTGCAGGTAGGAAACATGCCCGGAAAACTCTGCCCATTTACCATTGTGCTCATCTTTGCGCCGCGAAAATTTTTTTATGCCATCCAGGAGGCGTTCGCGGTAGTTTTCGTTTGAATATTCACTGCGCCCTATACCCACTATACCAAACTTTTCCGGCATCCATTCGTCCAGGAACAGATTATATAAAGCAGGACTTAGCTTACGGAGATTAAGATCTCCGCTTCCGCCGAAAATAAAGATCAATGAAGATGGCGGACGTTTATGTTGTTGCATATCTGAAAGTTCGAAATCGTTGAAATATTATTTTATTCAGCATCATGTTATTGCCAGTGAGCATGAAATACGCCTTCTTCATCTACCCGCTGGAAGGTATGCGCGCCAAAAAAGTCGCGCTGTGCCTGTATGAGGTTGGTTGGCATTGTTTCGCTGCGGTACGCGTCAAAATAACCAAGTGATACGCTAACGGCTGATACGGGGATACCCGCCTGTACAGCAGTGGCAATAAGCTTACGTGTATTAGCCTCTCTCGCTTTCAGCAACGCGGCTATATTATTGTCGAGCAATATGTTAGGTAAAGCCGGATTGGAAACATACGCCTGGTAGAACGCTTCCAGTAATGTAGAACGAATGATACATCCGCCTCTCCAGATCTTTACAACCTGTGGTAACGGAATTTCCATATCGTACTCTTTAGAAGCAACGTACAGCAATGCCAGTCCCTGGGCGTAGCTGATCATGGTGCCAAAGAAAAGCGCTTCCCTTGCCTGCTGAATAATATCTTCTTTGGAAACACCGGAAATTTTAATGTTGGAGGGATACACTTTCGAGGCCTCTACCCGTTCCTGCTTTAGCGCCGAAAGGTTACGCATGCTTACGGCTACATCTATAGTGGGGATAGCAATGCCCAGATCCATAGCGTCCTGGCTGGTCCATTTGCCCGTGCCTTTCGATCCTGCCTTGTCCAGTATAACATCTACCAGTCTTTTACCGGTTTTATCGTCATTTTTCAGGAAAATATCCCGGGTAATTTCCACCAGGAAGGACTGCAGCTCACCATCGTTCCAGTCTTTGAATACTTTATGCAGCTCATCGTTGGTTAGCCCGTAACCACGGTGTAATACATCATATACCTCGCTGATCAGTTGCATAATGCCATATTCAATGCCATTGTGCACCATTTTTACGTAGTGGCCCGCCGCACCTTTACCCAAATGAGCCACGCAGGGCTCTCCGTTTACTTTAGCGGAAACTGCCTCCAGCATGGGCCTGATGTAAGGGTATGCGTCCGGATCACCGCCGGGCATGATGCTTGGACCCCTTCTTGCGCCTTCTTCGCCACCCGAAACGCCCATTCCAAAGAACTTAAAGCCCTTTTCTTCCATATATTTTACCCGTCTTACAGTATCTGTATAGTGGGAATTACCGCCGTCTATTACAATATCGCCTTTGTCTAACAGGGGGATCAGCTCTTCCAGCACAGCATCAACGGCTTTACCTGCCTGTACCAGCATCATAATTTTCCTGGGCGATTTCAGCTCTTTTACAAATAAAGAGAGATCTGAAGTTCCTTTAATAGTAGTACCTGGTACAATTTCGTTCTCCAGGTCGGTAACTCTTTGCGGGCTCCTGTTGTAACCGATAACAGCAAAGCCGTGGTCGGCCATATTCAAAAGAAAGTTGCGGCCCATAACGCCCAATCCTATTAATCCGAAATCAAATGATTGATCAGCCATATTTTTTTATTATATGAGGTGAAAAAGGAGAGCGAATTTACACTATTTCACTTCTTCAAAATCAATATATTCTCCTTCATCGGCTTTATATGCCGATTTTTGGGAATTAGCGGGGGAAGAATGGTTAGAAGTATGGGTATTTTGCTGCTGCATCTGATCGTGCATGTGTTGCTGCATCTGGTTAAACTGCTTTTTGATCTGCTTTCCCGCTTTAAAAACAGGAATTACAAACCCGGTAATAAAGCGGTACAAAACATAGCCCAGTAATATGTAGAAAATGAATTTTAGCATATCCATGTCGGGGTTAAAGGTAACCATTTCCGGCGGGAGTAAGCCTATGGAAATGTGAAAATGTGGCTGTCAGCAATGGGCTGTGAGCTATCAGCAATGGGCCATGGGCCATGAGCAATACAGCAACAGCTATCTAAGCCCAACAATTAATTTATAGTTTATGGTTTTTTGTTTGTAGTTGAAACCATAAACTATAAAACAACCAATTACCTGAAAACCCTGCTGATCCATTTTTCCACTATACCAGATCCCCTGCTGAATATTTTTTCAAAAAAAGCCTGGATAACAGCCTGGGTTTTGGGATTTCCCAGCAGCGCCCCGGCTACAGACCCCAGCAAGGGGAGACTTTTAAGCCGGTTGCCAATAATACTGTTAAACGCCATCGGGCCATAATTTTCTTTTAATGCATCCATATTATTATCCAGCTCCGCCTCCAGTTCCCGGCAGCGGGCTTTTAGCCGCCTTATTTCGGCGTCGAGCGAGCTCATGTTGTAAATATTGGGCTTATTGGTTGTCATGGTTCATTTTTTTATTCTTCATCCTCCTGGTCCAGCGTTTCCCGGATGATCAGCCGGCTGACAGGTTCCTGGAACATTTTTTTTCTGAAAATAATTACTATGCCCAGCAATAGTACAAATACTCCCGCGGCACTGGCAAAGCCAATAATATGGCTGTTACTGATCTCGGCTATCCACAAGGCAAACAAAACTCCGAGAAAAAGCAAAATGAAAAAAACGAGGAAAAGTACAATAGTGATCCAGATGAACAGGCTCAGCGATTTAGACAGCAGCTTAGCTCCCTGCAACCGGAAAAGCTCCAGCCTCACTTCAATATATTCTTTAAGCAGGGTTTTGTTCTTCTTCAAAAATTCACTGAAATCGGTATACATACTGGTTGTGATGGTGGATATTAAAATTAGGATAAAAAAGAATAAGATTATAGCAATACCTTCGCCTGGGTAATATGAACTATTTCGCACATCCCTCGGCTGTTATAGACGAGCCCTGTCAAATTGGGGACGGTACTAAAATATGGCATTTTACACATTTAATGCGGCATTGCATTATAGGGAAAAATTGCAATATAGGGCAGAACGTTTTTATTGCCCCGGGGGTAGTTCTCGGCAATAATGTGAAAGTGCAAAACAATGTATCTGTTTATGAAGGTGTGGTTTGCGAGGATGATGTTTTTTTAGGACCGTCAATGGTATTTACTAATATCATAAATCCACGTAGTGCGGTTACCAGGAAGGGGCAATACAAGAATACAATAGTAAAAAGAGGCGCTACAATAGGAGCTAATGCTACTATTATATGTGGAATAGAAATCGGGACGTATGCTTTTGTGGGTGCAGGAGCGGTGGTTACCGGATCTGTACCGGCGTATGCTTTGGTAGTTGGAAATCCTGGCCGGCAAACGGGGTGGATCAGCGAAAACGGCTGTAAACTGGTTTTTAATAAAGAGGGACTGGCT
The DNA here is from genome assembly GCA_019638595.1 of Chitinophagaceae bacterium. Classification (GTDB taxonomy): domain Bacteria; phylum Bacteroidota; class Bacteroidia; order Chitinophagales; family Chitinophagaceae; genus Agriterribacter. The sequence continues at coordinate 54,103 of JAHBTJ010000019.1, read as the reverse complement.
ACCTGTGACGAAAGCGGGCAGCAGTATATGCTTGAGGACAATACTATAAAAAAGCTGGATCATGGCCGCTGAAAAGATCAGGTTTGCCGTGATTGGGCTGGGTCATATAGGAAGGCTGCACGCCACCATACTTTCACAACACAGGCAGGCGGAGCTGGTGGCCGTTTGCGATGAAAATCTTTCTCTCAGAGAGTTCAAAGACAGGGGTGTCGGCCATTTTTTCAGCTCTGTTGAGTCGCTGCTAAGCAGTTCTGTTGATTTTGATGTATTAAGTATAGCTACCCCAAACGGGCTGCATGAGCGGCACGCTTTACTGGCGCTGGAGGCCGGGAAGCATGTGGTGATAGAAAAACCAATGGCACTTTCTGTAAGCGGATGCCGGAAGATCATTGATTTGGCCGCCCGGCAAAAGCGCCGGGTATTTTGTGTAATGCAGAACCGGTATGCCGGCGCATCCCGCTGGCTAAAAAAGCTGATTGACACAAATGTACCGGGCAAAATATACATGGCAAACATTTCCTGCTATTGGAACCGGGATGATAAATATTATAAGTCGGGCGGATGGCATGGATCCAAACATATGGATGGAGGCCCCCTGTTTACCCAGTTTTCGCATTTTATAGATACTATTCTTTGGCTTTTTGGTAATGTAAATAATATATATGCCCGGTTTGCAGATTTCAATCATAGTCGCCTGACGGAATCTGAAGACTCGGGAACCTTTTTGTTTGATTTGGAAAACGGGGGCGCCGGATGCTTTCAATATACCACTTCCTGTTGGGATCGCAACCTGGGTAGCCGTATAACGATCGTTGCGGAAAATGGCTCGGTAGAGGTAGAGGGCCAGTACATGGAAAATATCGGGTATTGCCATATTAAAGGATATGAGCCGGTTGTACCAGCCAGGTATGATTTGGATGGATACGATCTGCCGTCTTCTCAACTCAGCAACCATCATTACTTTTTTGAGGATGTAATAGCCATGCTGCAGCAGCGGCCAGGTGTAGCGGCAACCGCGGTTGACGGGTTAAACACCGTTCGGCTGATAGAGCAGGTATACCAGTTTTATAAACCTTAAGTTATAAAGCCAGCCACTTCCAGGCCCCTCCCGGATTATCTTTCGGCTTGAATTGATCAGATGAATACTATTTAAATCTATATTTGACATACGAAAAATTATACTCCTGCGTTCATATAAACGCTTGAGTTTGTTTGAGTTCTTATCCATACTGCACAAAACGGCTATTATAAAATACCCCGGATTACCGGCGCCCCGGTAATACCTGGCCATGCAGTACGGGCAACCTCAAACTTCGTTTTTTAAACAGTTGCGGACAAGGTATGTGACTGAGAGGGCGAAGCCGTGCGGTAAACTCAATTTTTAAAATTGAAAGGCATTATAGAAACTTTTACAAGGCATGAGCGAAATAAAAAGATGGCATGCGGTGTATACCAAACCGCGATGGGAAAAAAAAGTGTTTGCCTTGCTGGAGGAAAGAGGGTTGATTGCGTATTGCCCGCTGAACAAAGTGCGCCGCAAATGGAGCGACAGGTATAAGATTATACATGAACCGCTGTTTAAGTCGTACGTGTTCGTGCACGTAAATAAAGACGAGATGAAAAAAGTGCGGATGATTCCCGGCGTTGTGAATTATGTGTACTGGAACGGCAAGCCGGCTGTAATTCCCGAACAGGAAATTAGCATCATCAGGAAGTTTTTGAATGAATATGAATTTGTGGTGGCTGAGCCTGTGTGTTTGATACCCAACCAACGGATCAGGATCATGAGCGGTGTGTTAATGAACGAAGAAGGAGTGGTGATACGCTCAGAAAAGAACAAAGTACAAATAATGCTCGAAAGCCTGGGGTACAGGCTAACTGCCAGCCTGGGCAGGAATGAAATACAGGTGATTTAAAGAAACGCTTTTTACTACAACCTTCATATGAACCAAACCAACCAACATATTCATGAGAAACCAACTTCACTGTTTCTTGCCACATAGCCATTTTCTCCGGGCTAGCATTGGTATTTTTCCTTTTCTTTTTTTACTCTTCACCTCCTGCCGCACTCAAAAGCCGGTGCAGTATCTGCACGGGACTTTTGACACAGCAGCGCTGAGCCAGATCAATATTCCTGAACCTGTAATTCAGAAAGGAGATCTTATTGGGATAACTGTGTATAGTGATAATCCTTCGGCGACTGCAATTTACAATCAGCAGAAGACAACATCGTTGCCTGAAAATTCTTTAAATGCTACCGCAGCGATTGCAAGTACCATTGGAGCAGGGTCGCAAAGTATGCCAGGATATTTGGTAGATTTAAAAGGAAATATACAATTTCAGGCAATTGGTTCTGTTCAGGTAGAAGGGCTAACAAAGGCTGAACTGGCAGAAATTTTAAAAGAAAAACTTTCGAAATATTTAAAAAACCCCTATTGTAATATCAGGTTTTTAAACTATAAGATTACAATACTTGGTGAGGTTACACGGCAGGGGGTGTATTCAGTAGCATCCGAACGGATCAACGTTTTGGAAGCATTAGGTATGGCGGGTGATATAACTATGTATGGATTGAAAGATAGTATTATGGTGGTTCGCGAAATAAATGGTCGTCGAACATTTGGCAACCTGGATGTAAGCAATCCGCAATCCCTTTTGTCTCCCTATTATAATCTTCATCAAAATGATATTATCATTGTAAAAGCCAGTTCCAAAAAGCCTACGGTATCTGATCAGGCAACTACGCGCAATCTTGCTTTTGTTGCCACCGTTGCTACAATCGTTACATCAATATCTGTTTTATTGAATATTATTTTGAGATAAGATTCTAAACTTAAAATTAGCCCCGAAAAAATTTATAAAACAGATCAATGCCGGAAGAAAAAAGAAATAATCAAATTGATTTTACTATCAAAAAACACCTGCAGGTGAGCCCCAAGGAGTTTTTACTGAAGTACATAAGATATTGGCCCTGGGTAATGCTATCTGTAGTAATAACATTGACCTTTGCATATCTGAAATTAAGATACTCAACCCCCATTTACGAAATAGCTGGTAAAATACTGGTAAAGAAAGACAACCGGTCTGGTGGTGGAAATGAAAAATTTGAAGACATTTTTTTAATGCAGGGCGCCAGCAGTAACATGAACGACGAAATTGAAATTCTCAAAGCAAGAACAATGGCTGCCCGGGTGATTAATTCACTTAGCTTTCAACTTAATTTTGGAAACAAAGGAAACATCAGGGTTTCTGAAATACATCCTAAAGATATCCCCTTCGTATTCGAAATATTATCTCTTGAAGATTCTGCAGCATCCTTTGGAATGACTATTACTTTGTTGAATGAAAACACCTTCAGAATTAACGATAACAAAGAGACATTTAGGTTTGGTCAAATAATCGCGCTCCCCAAAGTGCATTTTCAATTAAACGCTTCTGTTAACAGGTTGTCATCATTTCCAAGCAATGTGTTTACAGTATCGTGGCAACCGATCGAAACGTTAGCCAGCAGCTTAAGTAAAACGCTCAAAGTAGAACAAGCCGGCGATTTTACAAATGTGCTGAATATTTCTTATCAATCACCCAATCCGCGAATGGGCATATCTATTGTTGATGGCTACATGCAGGAGTACATGAAATCGAGCAGGGAAGATAAAGTGCTGCAATCGGAAAGCATGCTCGCTTTTATTGACGAACAGCTCGATACGGTAAGGCAGGAACTTGGGGGTGTAGAAAGGAACTTGCAGAAAAACAGGGAAATTAACCGGATTTTTAATTCCGAACAACAGTCACAAATGTTTTTTGAAGAGTTATCAAATTCGGAAAGAGAACTGGCGCAACAGGGGGTAAAGTTAAAGGTGATAGATTATTTGATTGCTTATATTACGGATAAACGGAACCCACACAGGAAGGTTTCTTCCACACTTGGTATCGAGGAACCTTCGCTATTGCAGCAGGTGAGTGACTACAATAAATTACAGGTTGAAAGAGAAACATCTCTGAAAACGACAACAGAGGCCAACCCCGTTATCGTGAATTATGAGACAGCGATAGAAAAAATCCGCGAAGATATCCTGGAAAATCTTCAAAATATCCGGAGAACGTATCTGGTGATTCAGCAGGATTTAGCCCGTAAACGTAAAACGGTGGATCAGCAATTAGTGTCTATTCCCGGCAAAGAAAAGCAATTGCTGGAAGTTACGCGTCAACAGAATATTCTGCAGGAATTATACTCTTTTCTTTTACAAAAGAAATTAGAGACCTCCATTTCTTCTGCATCTACTATCTCAAATATCAAGGTTTTGGAGCCTGCGCGGTCTACCGATTTTCCGGTATCGCCCAATCACAAGGCGCTTTACATTATTGCCGCAATTATAGGATTAGGGATACCGCTTGGAATTATTACGTTAAAGGAGTTTTTGAATGATAAAATAAGCTCCCGTTCAGATATAGAGCAACTGACCAATGCACCTATAATTGCTGAGGTGGGTCATTCGGAAGGTTCAGCTTCTCTTGTAGTTACCAAGAATAGCCGACAGTTTATAGCTGAACAGTTTAGAATGATAAGATCGAACCTGCAATATGTTTTAAATAAAAACGAACAGGCCGTAATAATGGTTACTTCATCATTCAGCGGCGAGGGTAAATCTTTTATTTGTACCAATTTGGCTGCGGTGTTAGCCTTGTCAGGAAAAAAAACAATTATACTTGAATTCGATATCAGGAAACCGAAAGTTGCAAAAGGTTTAGGACTTGTAGAAAAAAAAGGAATTACCAACTATATCATCGGCGACAAACAACTGGAGGAGGTAATTTATAAGGTTGAACAGGCGGAAAATCTGTATGCTATTCCTTGCGGTCCCGTTCCCCCTAATCCGGGAGAATTGTTACTGGATCCAAAAGTGGAGGAAATGTTTACTGTTTTGAGAAAAAAGTTCGATCTGGTTATTGTTGATACAGCACCAATTGGGTTGGTGAGCGATGCAGATACGCTTGGCAAATATGCCGATGCAACAATTTATATTACCAGACATAACTATACTCACAAAAAACAAATTCAATTGCTAGATCAATTGTATGTGAATAAAAAACTGCCTAATCTTGCGGTAATCATTAATGATGTAAGTGCTACCGGAAGCTACGGTTATGGCTATTCATATGGTTATGGCTATGGTTATGGCTATGGTTATGGTGAAAATTATTTTGATTCAGGCTCTAACAAGAAACAAAATTTCTGGCAAAAAATAAGGGCTAAGATTTGACGTGTTCGTTCTCCATTCATATCTGCATCCTGAACAAATGCGAACGAATATTTTAAATTTTTGTTGGTGAGTTCCGTTATAAAAAGAATTGCCGGATCGGCTGTAGCAAAAGCCTATTTAACAAGCATTATTGGAATTATTTCCGGCTTGCTTACACAGTTATTTTTTGTAAAGGAGCTTACAAACAAGGTAACAACATCTGAGTTCTCTCTTTATGCCTTTGTGTTTCAGGTGGTAAGTTATTTTGCTATTCTTCAATTGGGTTTGGACTTTGCAACTTCCAGAGAAATATCATTGAGTCTTGGGAAAAGAGAACCTCAGTCAGCCAATTATTCTTATTGGTTTATTCGTAAATTCAATAGAACTATTGTCCTTCTTGTTGTCATCTTTGTATTAATTACAGGGTTTCTCTTTTTTTATGGGATTGGACTAACCAAAGACTACACACCTCTTACGGCATTACTCCTTGTTTTATTATTTGGACTTACGCAAGTCAATACTTTCAGTATTGTTCCGGAAGTTGCTGCGCTAATCGGATCAAATCAGCAGTATGTGGCTAACTTGAGTAATGTAGCTGTCAGTATTCTTTCGACAGTGTTGGCCTATGTGTTGCTGACATACGGGGCAGGTGTGTACGCAATGCCTATGGCCCTCATCTTTTGGGGTTTGTGCAATTTTATATTTTTACGCAGGCATGTAAAAAAAAAATGTAACTGGATTGATGAGAGGCCAATAGCATCTAACCCGGAACTTGAAAAAAAAACAATCCGGTATTCTGTTGCTACAACCCTTGGCGGACTTGCCTGGACAATTGAAGCAACCAGCGATGTTATCGTCTTAAATTCGGCGGGCATGTTACATCTGGTAGGCATTTATGTTATCTGGTGGCGGTTTCCGCAAATGTTATTTGACTTAGTAGCACGGTTTACAACAAGTGCTACACCCGGGTTTGCTTTAGCACATGGCAGATCGCCTCGTGAGAGCGCTCAACTTTTTTTAAAAGTTTTTTTAATCGCTTGTGGAGGTGGATTAATCGTTTTTGCAGGAATTTCGGTTTGGCTGCCATCTTTTATCAAAATATGGATAGATAAGGTCGAATACCAATATGTTGACTCAGTCCATTTAAGCAGGCTGATGGGGCTGCTGGTATACTTAAGGATTATTGGCAACTGCTTGGGTATGTACCTGATTGCTATCGGAAAGGTAAAAATTACTACCAGGCTATCTTGGGTGCAAGCCATCATTAAAATAATAGCTGCAATAATATTGGTTTCAAATTTTTCTTTAACTGGGCTTTTTATTGCTTCCATTATTGCAGCTTCCATGCAAGTGAGTATTTTGGGAATTTTTCTATTGAAAGAAAAAATACTTTCATTTAAACTTATTTGCTGGTTGGTTATTGCAACGCTTATTTGTTCTTCGGCCTTGTATGTACAAACTGTGGAAACTGACCTTGTTTATTTTCTGTTGAAAATATTTTGTACTGCTGTGGCAATTGCTGCTATCTGGGCATTTTGTGTCTGGTCATTTGGTTTTCAAAATGTCATCGGCTTCAGGCTGCTGAAAAAATAAAGACACTATGTTTTCCCCGCCCGACTATTCTGCCGGAAAAAACTTTTTAAACCCAAAATTTGGACCCTGGACTGTTGTACTTTACCTGCACAGGAAAAGGATTCTGCGATCCGTCCTAAAAACTATTCCTTTTTTAAAAGGTAGATTGTTGGATGTTGGATGTGGAAGTAAACCTTATAAAACCCTATTGAAGTGCGAAGAATATATTGGAGTAGATGTTGCTACCTCTCCGCATGAAAGTGCTGTGTTTGACGTAGTTTTCGATGGACGATATTTACCCTTTGCTGACGAAAGTTTTGACAGCATTTTATGTACAGAAGTTCTAGAACATTGTTTAGATCCAAACATTCTGATGCAAGAAATAAGCAGGGTGCTCAAGCCCGGTGGGTGTGCATTTATTACAGCTCCAATGTTTATTGAGCATCATGAAGTGCCATATGACATGAGACGACAGACCTACTATGGGATGGCCAGATTAGCATCAGATAATAAGCTTACTATAGAATGGATAGACGATAGGGGAAATGTTTTTTCCGTGTTGATTGCCTCTGTCTATATCGCATTAGGGCAACTTATTTCCAGGCGACCGTTTAGTGATATTATATATTGGATTTGTTTTCCTTTTACCTGTGTTTTATTAACTCTGGATACGTTCAGAAAGAAAAATCCGGCCGTTATTTCGCTTGGTTGGCAAATGCTAGCAAAGAAAAAAAATGATGGTTTTAAGTAAAGTTGAATAATTTATAATGGAGCGAACTTTTAATTACGACAATAATTATTATGATGAAGGCATAGGCGGATTTCATAAAGCCAGTATTCTTCATATTCAAGCAGCGTTTTCAAAAATAAAAAAAACCTACCCTACAAATGCAATTTTAGATTTTGGTTGCGGCAATGGATTCCATGGAGCTTTTCTTAAATCACAAGCAGAGCAACTTTCGGGTGTAGACTATTCAGATGCAATTCAGCTTTCTTCCTCAAAGCATCATTATGACTCCTTACATAAGTTTGATTTGGGAAAAGATATTGTATTGCCTCTTAATCATTTTGACATGGTTTTTTCTATTGAAGTGATAGAACATGTTCAGGATTATAGAAAATTTCTGCGTAACGCATATGAAGTTCTAAAGCCAGGGGGAGTAATGTTTCTTACTACTACTACCTATTTTTGGTCAATATTTATTTTACTTGCTGTGTATCGGAGAAAAACAAGTGTAAAAACACTATACGAATATTTACGGGGGCTTATGGGGTCAGAAAAATACAAAACGAAGTTTGTTTTGCATTTTTGGGATTTTTTTACTGGCCATTATCATGGTTTTTCCAAAGGACAGATAAAAAACGGTTTTGTGGAAACAGGCTTTAAGGTCCGTGATATCCGCTATTTATATATCCAGGATGTAGTGCCGGTTTATTATTTCAAACAACCATACAATGGTCGTTTTAAGTGGTTGGTTCGTATGTTTCTCCCTATAATAATTGCTTTGGGAAATACAATTAACTTCATTTGTAAAAGATTTCATTTGTACTCACCAAATGTATTAGTAGTTGCGGAAAAATAATGTGTTGGTATTTTGTACAGATAGCCCTGGGCCCGAATATGGCGGAGCAGAAATAAGTTTGTGCAGAACCGTAAGCTATCTAAAGAATCAGTATGATATTAAATTTCTGATTCACCATCAGGCTGTTAAGAAAGTAAAAACATTTATTGAAGAAAATCATTTTCCTTTCCACCATTATGTCGTTCCCAATAGCTTTCCACATTTTTTTAAGGGAATAGCAAAGGCTTTCAGAGTTACTAGAAAATATAAAGGTATATATGTAATTTGGTGCCATCATCTTGATAGTAACAGATGGCTACAGCTATGGCTGGCATTTACAAGATCAAAATTCATCATTGCAGAAAGATTGATTCCCACGTCGAAAGATGATTTTTCCAAAAGCAGACTTACAGCAATCATTAAGAAGTTTGTAGTGAGCAGGGCTTACCAAACAATACTTTGCGGATTTTCCCAGGCAGAGAACTATAAGACTTTTTTTAAAGCCAGCAATTGTTTCATTATTCCCAACTCAAGACCTGTTTTGAAAATTGCTGAGCAAAGTAAAACGATAAGAAATGCTTCTGGTAAGGATGATGAAAAAAGTGAGAAAGTGGTTATTTGCATCGGCAGGTTAACCCCACAAAAAGATCAAAAGACACTTATAAAGGCAATTTCTCTAATAGACAAAAGTATAAAAGTGAGTTTATTGCTTTTGGGAGAGGGGGAGATGGAACAGGAGTTAAAACGATTTATAGAGCGTTTAGAACTTGAAAATGTTTATTTCAAGGGTTTCGAGCAAAACCCTTTAAAATGGTTGGCTACCAGCGATGTATTTGTTTTGCCAAGCTTGTCTGAAGGTTTACCAGGTGCGCTAATTGAAGCAATGGCTGCAGGTATTCCTGCTATTGCTACGGACATACCTGGTAATAACGAACTCATAATAAATGGACAAACCGGCTTGCTCGTTCCAGTAAAAAATGAAAAAGCTTTGGCGGAAGCCATTGAAACAATATTGAAAAACAGATCCCTGGCAAAAAGGCTTTCTGAAAATGCATTTCAACATGTACTGAAAAACTATTCAATTGACCAGGAAGAAAAAAAATGGTTGAAAGTTTTTGATGAAATATAAAACTGGATATAATGAAAGTTTCCGTAGCTGTCCGACAAAAATTTCACGGTTTTCAACTAGCGCAACAATTAGAAATTCATAAGTGCCTACATAAGCTATACACAGCATTTTACGGCAGCATTTTAGGAAGAGACAATAGTAGCGGATACAATATTAATCCGAAAAATATTAAAACAAATTTTTTCAATGCTTTTCGTACCTATGTGTTAAATGATCATAGTTTTGAAAACGACGATCGCTTTGGTAGATGGGTCGCTTCTCAAATTAAAGATGAAGAGGTTATTGTGACATGGGGAATCCAGGCGCTGCCCATTTTGGAAAGGACAAAGTCTTTGGGTATAAAGGTAGTGTTGGAAAGAGGCAGTGCGCATGCCTCGGAGCAAAAGGAAATATTATTAGACGAATACCGTTCTTTGGGTCTTGATACGGGTCATCTCGAGAAGAGTTTTTCTGAACAACGAATGGAAAGGGAATTGTTAGAATATGACCTCGCTGATGTTGTAAGTATTCCTTCGTCGTTTGTAAAGAGAAGTTTTTTAAAATATGGATTTAGTGAACAAAAGCTATTTGTAAATCATTTTGGGGCCGATTTAAAAGCCTTTCAATATGCACCGGTAAAACATAGCCCCTTTCGCTTTATTTACACAGGTACACTTAGTATAAGAAAGGGGGTTCATTATCTTTTACAGGCATTTTATGAACTATCAATTCCCGAAACAGAGTTGTGGTTGGTTGGGAAAACCGAAGAAGAAATAAAGCCATTTATCAATAAATATCATTCCCAGCAAGTAAAGCTCTTTGATCCGGTTCCTCAACATGAATTATCGGCTTTTTACAATCAGTGCGATGTATTTGTGATATGCTCTATAGAGGAAGGAATGGCAATGGTGCAGCCACAAGCGATGGCTTGCGGTATTCCATTGATTTGTACAACAAATACAGGAGGCGACGATTTGATTGAGAATGGGAAGGAAGGCTTTGTAATTCCAATAAAGAATGTTGAGGCTTTGAAAGAACGAATTTCATTTTATTCTAACAGGATGGATATTGCAAACGAGCACGGTATAAATGCGTATAAAAAGATACATTCCGGGTTTACTTGGCAATCTTATGGCGAAAGGGCTAATGCATTGTACAAAAAAATTATTAATCCCCAAGAGATACATTCCAAACAAAAGCTGAAAGAATAAATTGTATGTTCGAAAAGGCAATTCGCTCCTCAAAATCTGGATGGGGAATAAAGAATAAACTTAAGTTACTGGCTTTAGCTGCATACACCAGTCGATCTGGGTCGCGCTGGCTAACAGGACCTTTTATTGAAGCTCAATATATTGAGGGGCAAATGAAGCTTAAATTAAAAATTCCGAGTAAATCGAATGATTCCATAGAGGTTTTAGTCAGACGTGAGCATTTTGAAAGCGATTATCAAAGTCTGAGTGAACTTGTATTGTTTAATTGTTACAAAATGCCTGTAGCATTTCAACCGGATATAATTATTGATGGTGGTGGGAATACGGGTCTTTTTACGATACTTGCAAACAAATTTTATCCTGATATTCCAATATTGTTATTTGAGCCTTTGGTGTCGAATATGAGAATAATTGAGGAGCATTTGAAGATTAATGGTGGAAAATGTGTTCCCTATAATGGAATAATTACCAACAGCGAAGGCGAATTGCCCTTTTATGTAAGACACGCCAATACATCTTCATTTGATCCTAAAGATCCTTATACAGAAGTATTGTTTGTCAAATCATTTAGCCTTCAGGAGCGATTGAAGGAATATTCTTTTAATAAAGTGCTTATAAAGCTCGATATTGAAGGTGCCGAAGTAGAGGTAATACCTGAATTACTTAGTAATTTAAAGTCAAAACAATTGTTTATTGTAGGAGAATTGCATCATCACAAAATGTATTTGCAAGATTTAAAAAAGACAGTGAGCGCATATAATTATAAGCTGGTTACATTCGATGCGGATGATGTATGCCTGCTTTTCTATATTTATAGAGAGTAGAAAATTCAAGCATTCAAGTGATAGAAAACAAAATGATTTAATTATACTGTTATATGTTCAATGAATTGAGGAAAAGAGGTAGAAAAATCGTCGACTCCTTTTATTGTAAGAATACCGGATACAAAAAAGAATTTGGTAAGAAATGTACATGGTTTATAGACACAAAAGGGCTGAATAAAGAGTCAATTGTATATTCAGGTGGAGTAGGAAATGACATCACGTTTGAACTAGAAATTGCCAATGCTTTTGAATGTAGTATTTATTTGTTTGATCCTTCTGAAACGGGAATTTCTACGATGAGGAAAGAGGAAAACAGGCATCCTTTGATTCAGTTTTTCCCGATTGGATTGAGTGAGCAAAATGGCATAAAAAAATTTAGTTTACCCGAAACAATAAGTGAAGGATCTTACAGAATCTGTGTAACCAGTGAAGAGATAGGGGAGAAAAATATTTATTTTGAATGCAAAAGCGTGCCCTCCCTTGTACAAGAATTCAATCATAGGGAGATTGATTTATTAAAAATCGATATCGAGGGATTCGAATATGAGGTACTCGAAAGTATTTTAAAATCAGACATCATTGTTCGTCAAATTTGCGTGGAGTTTCATCATTTTTTTTCGTTTATTCCGAAGAAAAAAACCGATAGAATATTAAAGCTTCTAAAACAGCACTCATATAGAATAATTCATAAGAGGATGCTTGACTACACATTTCTTCTCAATGAAAAATAGTAGAGTAGCCCTGATCGCATCTCATTATCTGATCACAGATCCCCCCACCAGAAATGTTGTTAAAAGCTTGGAAAAGCTTGGATACAAGATTGTTTTTTTTCAACAAGCTTCTTCTGTTAAATATAGCTCGGACCTTACAAAAGGGATAATCTTTATCAATATCTACGACTTTAGCATGTTTAATAAAATTGCCAAAATGGTTAAACTCTTGAAGTGGTGGTATTATTGTATCAGGATAAGAGCCGCAATTAGGCTTCATTCACCTGAGATCGTGATTTCTATAATGTTCCATCCGCTTGCTGCAATTCCATTAAAAAACTCATACACGGTTTACTGTGGAGTACTTGATATACCAACAAGTAACGGGTCTGGAAAGCTGGACGGATTGATAATTAAAAGGGCTTTGAATAAATTAAAACAGATTCAGATTGTGTGGGCAAGTGATATATTAAAGGCTGAAATAGTTAAGAGAATTGCAAAACTTGAAGACCTGCCCTTTGTGATAAATAATTGTCCTGGATTAGAAGAGTATAAGGAAAAAATTTTGCCGCGTGACACTTGGTTACGTAGTGAATTAATAAAATCAGGGGCACCAATTAGTACTGATACTGGCTTGATTTTGATCCGTGCAGGCGCAATTGGGCGATTTTGTGGGATAGAGGAAACTTTGCAGGCTATGACACGCTTGCCAGAAAGTTTTGTTTTCTTAATGATGGGAAGACCGGAAAGAGAATACGAAATGTTTATTAAAGACATTATTTGTAAGAAGAAACTTGAGAAGAGAGCATTTTTGTGGGTTCAGCCCACTGATGAAATCTGGAAAAAGGCTCTTCATGGAGCTGATTGGGGACATCTTATTCACATTAGCCCGATAGATAATTTACACATGGAAAATGTATTCAGTCTTAACTCTTCTCTATCGAACAACCGCCTCTATCAGTATCTGGCTGCAGGCTTACCAATTTTGACATATAATGATCCAAGAATGGATATTATATACAAAAAAATCGATTGTTTTCTTGTTGCAGATACAACTGATTTGGAAAATGAAATAATTAGAACCTGGCAGATTATAGAAAACATTGACCGAAGGAAATCGTATGCAAATAATGCAAGAGAAGCTTTTGAAAAAGAGTATAATTGGGAATTTCAGTTTGAAAGTATAAGAAAAGTAATATCTGGAGAAAATGTCTGAAAATATTTATTCAAAGAAAATATATACTAATCTTGGAAATCCGGAAGTGTTATCTTGTGTGCCTCGTGAGGCAAATAGAATACTTGATATAGGTTGTGGTGCAGGAGACAATGCAAGGGTGCTAAAAGAATGGGGAAAGTACGTAGTGGGAGTAACCATTTCTTCTTCTGAAGCAATGATAGCAAGAGGTATTTGTGATGAAATTATCGAATGCGATATAGAAAGTTCAGAAATTAGTATCGAAGGGAAGTTCGACTGCATATTGATGTCTCATATTTGCGAGCATCTTATTAACCCTCACAAGGTTATAGAAAGACTTAGCTTAAATCTTTCGCCTAAAGGTGTTTTAATAGTTGCCATTCCAAATATGGCTTTTTATAAATTAAGAATGAGATTGTTGAAAGGCAATTGGACAATGGAAGAATCAGGACCATTTGATAAGACACATTTGCATTTTTTTAGTTTTTTTACTGCTGATGAACTCTATAATGGAAATGAATTCAAGCTTATGCGAAAAATTCCCGGACAACTTTCAATTCCTCTGTGGCCAATTCGTGTAATAATACCCGAGCTAAGTAAGAAACTTGACAAATTCATTGGATCGCGATTCCCAAATCTCTTTTCAATGCAAACGGTTCTTGTATACAGTAAATCGGGAACAGTCGGTGGGTAGTCATAAAATACTAACAACGCAACTAATCTTATGAAGTATTATAACCATCCTTTAAATGATTTATCAGCCGAAACCGATGTTTCCTTGCAAACAGCAACAGACAACAGTCCACTGAATTATAAAAGCATTCTTTTCCCTTCCCTTTTTAAAAGAACCAAAATTTATATTGGTCAAAAACTGTATCCTTTTATTAATTCTCTTTTTTACAAAAAAAACTTGTCGTTAGTAAATTCGGGTAGCATAAAGGCTGGCAATTTAAAATTACCAGATACCATTACCTTAGGACAAAGAGGCGCAGGCATCGATGTTTTTTATCTATCGCTTAGAAAAAAAATAGAGAGCGCCAACATTGTTTTGCATTTTGGCTGTGGGCTTGGGAGTGAACTTATACTTACAGCTAAATATATAAAGCCAAAATTGATAATCGGTTGTGATTATTTTAATTATGGGAAATCTTGGGAAGAAGTGACTGATCACATAAAAAAAAGATATGGATGTAAGGTATTATTTTATCAAATCGATTTAAGAAATTCGATTCCTAATGAAATACCGAAAGCGGATTTGTTGATTTCCTGTGCAGTGCTTGAGCACCTGAAAGAAATGGATAATAGTTTGGAAAAGTTGAAGTTTTTTTTGAAGCCGAGAGGAGCTTTTGCAAGCATGTGGGGGCCAATGTGGTATAGCTATTCTGGAGATCATATTGCTGGAGAATTAGGTATAGAACATGGGTTTGATCATATTCTTTTAAATAACAAAGAATATTTCGAGTTTTACAAAAGTCATCCTCGCAATACTGAAATTTACAAAAAGGGTGAAAAATCATGGCTTGAGTTAGGGTTAACAAATTTTGCTATGTACAGTGAATACATGCATGCATTATATAGAATATTTGGAACTCCAAAATATCTTTTGTGGGTGCTTAGCAATGAAGCTTTTGACTATAAAAAAAAATATCCAGAAAAGTGGAAAAAGATCTTATCAGGGAACCCACACATATCAGAAATTGACATGGTTTTATCTTGTGTTTCGATTATTATTTAAACTATTAGCTATATGAATGTTATTGTAACCGGAGCTGCAGGGTTTATAGGCTCTCATGTCGCAAAGGACTTGATACAAAAGGGACATACAGTACTTGCTTTAGATGATTTGTCAGGTGGAAATGAATCTAATATTCCTAAGGGTGCTATCTTTCTTAAGGCTTCGATTAATGATGACCTTCTTAACGCATTTAAAAATTTTAAGCCGGATTTTGTGTATCATTTGGCTGCATACGCGGCAGAAGGGTTGTCACACCATATTCCCTCCTTTAATTATCAGAATAATGTATTAGGCACAATTAATGTTTTGAATTCTGCTTATCATGCCGGGGCAAAACATTTTGTTTTTACCTCGTCTATAGCAGCTTACGGTCATCCTCACAACAACGAAATTTTTGATGAAAGTTCCTATTGTATACCCTGCGATCCTTATGGAACAGCTAAGCTTGCCTGTGAACACCACATACGTGCTTTTGTTGATTATTTTGGAGCAATGAAGTATACAATATTCCGACCGCATAATGTTTTTGGTCCTAATCAAAATATTTCAGACCCTTACAGGAATGTAGTAGGAATTTTTATGGCAAAAGCGATGCAAGGGTTACCCATGCCCATTTTTGGAGACGGCAGCCAAACCCGCAGTTTTTCCTTTATAAATGTTGTGGCAGAAAGCATTGCAGAGGCACCGTTTAATGAGGATGCGGTTAATCAAACATTTAATATAGGTGGAGATGAATCTATGACGGTAAAAGAATTGGCAGAACAAATTTCCGAAGCATTCAGCATTCCCTTAAATATTGAATGGCTTTCTTATCGTAAAGAGGTGGCGCATGCACATTGCACCCACGACAAGGCAAAAAGAGTTTTTTCTGCTATTTACAATAAAAGCGTTTCAATTAAGGAAGGATTGAAGATGATGGCGGACAGTGTAAAAAAAGAGCCAATTCCCCAGATCACCGAATGTCCTTCTCCCATTGAGATTTTCGAGCTTTTGCCTCCAAGCTGGGCAGCGCGCTTGGCAATTAACTAACCCAAGTTGCTAGTTAAAAAGTAAGAAAATGAGCATTGCTAAAACATAATTTTGAGTTACCACACTTAAAATTCGATTATCAATGCTCACAGAGGATAAAATTATAGGTATTTACTGTATTATAGATGACATTTTAAAAGGGATAGGTCACAGAGAAGATGAGCGCCGCAAGGTAAGTGACAGTGAGATAATAACTACGGCACTGGTATCAGCTCTTTATTTTGGTGGTCATTTGGATAATGCCCGGGGTTTTATGAAAAATGACAAAAATGGTTCCGCAGATGCTTGACAAAAGCCGTTTAATTGTCGGCTTCATTCAGTTGGTGATCTGGTTTTTTCTATGTTCTGGCAGTTGGGTAATAGCTTAAAAAGCATGGCTGGTGCATCGGAATACGTAATTGATTCATTCCCGGTAGCCGTATGCGACAATATCCGTATCAGTCGCTGCAAGCTGCTCAAAGGTAAGCAATGGCGTGGTAAACAAAGTAGCATGCGCCGGTATTTTTATGGCGTGAAAGTTCAGATGATGATAAATGCTCAGGGTATACCGGTTGAGTTTGGCTTTGTGCCCGGGTGCGAAAGTGACGTACAAGCATTGAAAAAGTTACCAATGGCGGTAGCTCCGGAAAGTAAAATATATGGAGATTCGGCATATACTGATTACCTGGCAGAGGATGATATGAAGCAGGCAGAATTGATTGATTTAATGATTTGCCGCAAAAGTAATTCCAAAAGACCAGATGAACCCTGGATAAGGTTCATCAAAGATTATATGCGAAAAGGAATAGAAACAGCTTTCAGTCAAATAAAAGCTTTGTTTCTCAGAAAAATACATGCAGTAACCTTTAAAGGGTTCCTAATAAAACTGGTGTTGTTTATTCTTGCTTTCACCTTGGATAAAATCACCAATTAACTAGCAACTTGAATTAATTAATATAATTGTTGATGTGTTTCATAAGTATTTGTGTAACTACCTATAATAGGGCCGCTACGCTTTCGCATACCATAGATAGCATCCTCCGGCAGACCTATACTGATTTTGAATTAATTATCAGCGATGATAATTCGCAGGACGATACACAAAAAATATGTGAAGAATATTGCAGAAAAGATAAACGGGTAAAATATTACCGCAATGCGGTGAATCTTAAAATGCCCGGTAATCTTAACAATGCAATTTCAAAAGCAAGCGGAGAATATATCGCCAACCTGCATGATGGAGATGTTTACAGGGCAGACCTTATAGAAAAATGGCACACAACTTTATGCGCCCATCCTGATGCATTGTTTGTGTTTAATCAGTACAACTGGCTTGATGAAAATGGCCGCTTTAAATTTAAATACGATCACCATTTGAGTGAAGTAAATGATGGTATAGTTTTAATGGAATATTTTTTGCAAACACTTAGCTCGGCACCCTGGGGAACTGTGATGGCACGAAAAAAAGCATATGATCAACTGGGCTTATTTGATGGCTCCTATGGGTTTATTAGTGATGTTGAAATGTGGCTCAGGCTAGGCCTCAATGGCAAAGTGTGTTATGTAAATGAGGCTTTGATTGATTTAACACCGCGGGAAAAAGAACACCCTTATTATCTGCCACATTGGAAAATCTTCTGCCTGAATACAACAATCCTGTTCAAATATTATTTATTGTATTCAGAGAAATATCCTTTATTGAAAGATAAATTTCCTGTAAAGAACCTTTTTGATAGACTGGGGAAAGAGGCATTTAGGACGATGGCCGTATTGCTAAAGCACGGAAGCTATGCAAGGTTGAGAGAAGGCGTGTATGTGTTAAGGCAACTCACATTTAGTCCGTTTAAAAGAGTGCGGATGATGTTCTGCTTTATAAGGCCGTTAATTCCTGCCTATAAAAACGAGATTAATAATTTGTACAAGCTATTAAAAAAAGTAAATCTAGGTTAGTGAGCATTGTAGAAGAAACAAACCTTGTATCCATAGGTGTTATTTTAGTTGGTATTTTCAATATTTGGCTACTCATAAAAAAAAATAATTTTATGAGTGCCCAGGGAGGCCTGCACGTGAACTTACTCGTTTTTTACGGTTTAGGACCTCTCGCAAATGGCTTTGCCAAAATACAATGGGATCGGTATATTATGCAAACCATCCCTGTTTACCTTAATATGGTTCAGTGGACAATACTTATTAGCTATACTTCAATTACTTTGTTATTTCTGATTCGGCAAAAGAAATCAAATACTTTTTTCTCATTTCAAAAATGGAAGGATGCAAGACAGGCAGATATCAACATTCTAACAGGAGTAATGCTCTTTCTTGCAATTATAGGATATTTCTTTGCAAAAACCGAAGCAGCAAAAAGTGGCATAGGTACTATTTTTGTGGTATTAAAAAATTTGCTATTTCCAACCCTGGTATTGCTTATCTGGAAAGCAACTATTAAAGACAAGGCTTCTATTTTCTTGGTTTGCTTAGGTTTTTTATTAGTTGGAATAAATGCATTTATTTCACAATGGCGATCCGAATTATTGGTCTTTTTATTTTCGATAGGCGCAGGACTCGTCTTGCGAAAT
Source organism: Chitinophagaceae bacterium (assembly GCA_019638595.1). Lineage (GTDB taxonomy): Bacteria > Bacteroidota > Bacteroidia > Chitinophagales > Chitinophagaceae > Agriterribacter. The sequence continues at coordinate 35,362 of JAHBTJ010000019.1, read as the reverse complement.
AAACGTTTTTTTTGGCTTGGTCTTTTGGCAGGACCTTTCTTCCTATTGTTTATTCTTCCTTTTCAAAATCTCAAAAAAGCAGGTAAGATAAAGGAAGATGAGAGTTATACAGATGCATTTTTAATCTCGCTTAACAGTAGAACAAATCCGTTTGATATGGCCCTGAATTTTGTGGCATACCGGTTGAATTATGGAAGAGAATCAGCTTATGTAGTAAGAGGCATTGACCGAAAGTATATTGACTACCGGTATGGAGAAACGTACCAGGAAATGTTTCTCCAGTTGATACCGCGTGTCCTTTGGCCCGATAAGCCTTCTTATAACTATTATACAGGATTTGTTTTGCCGCGAAAAATAGGACTGAGTAGTAAATTTGACAGACATACCAGTTGGGGGGTGAATTATTTTGCTGAGTTCTTATTTAATTTTCCGCTTCGCTTTCTCCCCATTTTTTTTATGTTGTACTGGATGATATTAAGGTGGTTTGATTCATTGCCCTCAAAAATGGAGCTATCTATTGAGTTGAGAGCTATGCTTCAGTTTGCTTTGTTTTTTCAGGTGCTTAGTACAGTGAACATAGTAAATGCAGCAACTTATTTCCTGTGGATATTTATCATAATAAAAACCATCAATTTGTTATTGAAGAAAAGACATCCGTCTCATGAAAATCTTGCTTTACGGTGAATGTGAGGATTACGGCTCTGGTGCCTGGTGTTATGCCGAGACATTGAGAGATATGGGGCACGAAGTCGCTTCTTTTAGTCCAACTCCTTTGTTGGCTTTGTATGATGCTTCTTTGCCCCTTAAGTTAATAAGGAAATTAAGAAAAGGCAGATTACTAAACACACACGTTTGGGACCATGGTCAGTCTTTTTTGCGTAAAGCGCAAGAATTTGGCCCCGAGATTGTAATTGTATTGAAAGGTTTAATGATTGAAGCTCAGGTTATAAGGCAACTAAAGATGATGGGGTGTTGGACTGTACTTATTAATCATGACGATTTTTATAGTCAGTTTCCGTATAATACAAGTAATTCATTAATTAAAGCTGTTCCCGAATATAACTACGTTTTTTGTACCAAAGAAGTAAACGTAGGCGAAATAAAAAAGCTTAACGTGAATACAGAAATGTTCTTATTTGCGTACTATCCAAAAGTTCACTATCCTCCAGCGTTTAACGAGCAAGATCGGCAACAATGGAAATCGCAGGTTGTTTTTATCGGCAATATTTATCCATTGCGTACCCAACAACTGGAGTACTTAGTGAGTCATATAAAACAGCCCATTGATCTGAAAATATATGGGCCAAACTGGGATCGGAAACTGAATCGTCATTCACCACTTTGGAAGTATATACAGAAAAGATCGCTTAACGCAGATGAGATGCGAAATGCAATCTACTATGCAGATATCTCGCTGGGTTTTTTGTGCAGAGAAAATAGGGATGATTATACACAACGAAGTTTTGAAGTACCGGCATGCAAGGGTACTTTGCTGGCCGAAAGAACGAAAAGACACACTTCTTTCTATATTGAAGACGAGGAGGCTGTATTTTTTAACAGCGACGATTTTAGCGAACTTGTTTTGAAGGTGGAACTTTTATTAAGTGATCCAGGAAAGCGAAAGCAGGTTGCAGAGAACGGATATAATCGGGTACAATCCTCTTTTCATACCTATAAAGATCGGTTGGAAAGATTGCTTAACCTCTACAATAGGGTCAACAAGTAAAATTTCAGAAGAATAATGATTACTGTTGTCTTTTTCCAACGAAAGCCCTTAGCAATTCACAAAAGCATTGAGTTTATTTTTGAAGACATAAGACAAAGGCTTACAGGGCAAGTTGATCCTGCAAAAAAGATTTTTTCATTTTATAGCAAAGGAATAATAAGCCGACTGAAAATTATCTATGAAGCGTATAGGAATCAGGGCGATATCAACCACGTTACAGGCGATATACATTTTGCCGCTATTCTTCTAAAAAAGAAAAAAACCATTCTAACCATCCATGATTGTGGAATGCTGACACAAACGAAAGGGATTAAACGAATGGTGCTGCAGTTTTTTTGGTTTACCCTCCCTCTTCGTAAATGTTGTTGCATAACAGTAGTTTCACACACCACAAGAAACGAACTGTTGAAATATGTTAATTATCCTGAGAAGAACATTCATGTTATTCCTGTTCCCATTTCCGGCAAATTTGTATATACACCTCGTTGTTTTAATGCAGAAAGACCCACTGTTTTACAATACTGTACCACTCCCAACAAAAATGCCCTACAGGTAGTACGGGCGCTAAAAGATATACCCTGTGAGTTAATACTGGTTGGCGGAATAGACGACGCACTTTTAGAAGAATTACAGAAAAGCGGCATTCCATATACAAATTACAATAATATACCCCTGGATGATTTAGTGGAGCTATATAAAAAATGTGACCTGTTATGTTTTGCTTCAACTTATGAAGGGTTTGGGATGCCCATAGTTGAAGCGCAGGCTGTAGGAAGACCCGTTATAGCGGGTAATTTGTCAAGTATGCCGGAAGTTGCCGGAGACGGAGCGTGTTTAGTTGATCCTTTTAATATAACTGATATACGGAACGGGGTATTAAAGGTAATCAACAATGAATCTTATAGGGAAGGGCTTATTCAAAAGGGACTCGAAAATTGCAGGCGATTTAATGCAGATGCTATTGCCGGTCAATACCTGGCTTTATATAAGAAAATAGCATCCGGGTGAACAGCGTTTTTATCTTAAGTTATATATTCAATTACCTGTTTCCGGGATTTGATTTATTTGTATTTTTATTCTAAAGCTTTATTTTGAAATTGTTAAAGCCGCTTAAATCCTGTTACCGGTCTGTTGATCGTATCTATTGTATGTTCTTTTTGATGGGCATAATGATAGGTCTTCTTTTTTATTTTAAAACGGAGGATAATTATGAGCGCAACCTGTTTTCTGCGTTATCCAGGAATGTTTCCCAAAATTCAAAAAATAGCAATGACAGCTCAGCGCTTCTTTTAAATAGCCTGCATGTGGTCCATAATGCCATTAAGTCAAGACACGAGTTTTTTAACGATATTAAAGGGTTTAAAGCGGAAGTGCTTCAGCCTGTAACAGTAGATCTAATGACGGGGCAGGGAGCCTGTGGAAGCTATGCGTTGGTTATGGCCAGGTTAGTAAAAGAGTTAGGATTTAATGCCCGTATTGCCCAAATGAAGGTAGGAGATACATTTGGCGGGCATCATATAATTGAAGCATCCTATAATAATACCTGGGTAGTGGTGGACCCGTTGTACAATGTATACTTTATAAAGCCCGATGGTTCCCTGGCTTCTTTTAAAGATGTACAGTCTAACTGGGAGTATTATAAGCAGCAATTGCCCGCAGGTTATGATATGTCTTATAGCTACGAAGACGTGCGATATACCAATTGGGATAAAATCCCGGTATTGATGCCAGCACTAAAAAAAACATTGGATTTGGTTATAGGAAAGCAACGTGCAGATGAAGTTTCGATAAGGTTTCTCATGCTGCGAAAGTTAAATGTTTTTTACAATGTCTTGCTGGGAATGTTTTTTTATTATTAATGTATACGGGTTACCTGATAAGGAAAAAAAATAAGACATTCATAAAGTCTATGCCTGCAGGTGAGCCGGGGCAGGAAGACAAGGGATTATCTGGTAAAGTCACAATAATAAGATCTGCACCTACAACCTCCTCTTCTTCAATATGAAAGAGTACAAACAGGGTTCCGGGTATAATAAGCAAACCGTTTAGCCTGGGTATTTTTTTGTTTATATTTTAATATACATGTGCGGTATAGCCGGAATTCTATATTTCAACGATAAGATAGCAGAGCAGCCGATACTAAAAAAAATGAACAGTGTTATGGCACATCGGGGGCCTGATGCTGAAGGTATTTACTGTGAAGGGCAAATAGGCTTATGTCACCGAAGGCTATCCGTTATTGATCTTTCTGTTTCTGCCAACCAGCCCTATTTTGACAATAGCAACAGGTATGTTATAGTGTTTAATGGAGAAGTTTATAATTATCAAACAATAAAGCAACAAATTGAAAGCTACTCCTTTAAAACATCGGGCGATACAGAAACCCTGGTTGCAGCTTATGCCCAATGGGGTGTAAGCTGCGTGTCATCCTTAAAGGGAATGTTCGCTTTTGCCATTTGGGACAGGCAAACAAAAGAACTTTTTCTTGTGCGGGACCGGATGGGTGTTAAACCGCTCTATTATTATATAGATGATGAAAAGCTGATCTTTGCATCGGAAATCCGTACTATACTGTCAACAGGATTGGTTCCACAAAAGCTTAACCAAAAGGCAGTATATGAATATCTTTCTTATCAGTCCGTAAGCTTTCCAGGTTCAATAGTGGAAAATGTTCTTCAACTGGATGCCGGCGCCTGGATGAAAGTGAAGGATGGAAAAATACAAATAGAAAAATACTGGAATTGTTGGGATACTGAAGATAAGCATGACTATACAGATGCGAGGTCTATCAAAAATGAAATTCGCGATTTGCTTGGTCAATCTGTTCAGAGAAGATTAGTCAGTGATGTGCCTGTTGGCGCATTTCTTTCCGGCGGTATTGACTCCAGCGTTGTTGTGGGATTAATGGCCGAAATGGGAGGTATTCGTCCTTCAACATTTAATATCTCTTTTGGTGAAAAGGAGTTTGATGAATCCGTATATGCGGAAATGGTAGCTAAAAAATTTAATACCGATCATACGCGCATTCAACTTTCCCCCGACGTTATGCTGCATGATTTGGAAGACGCTTTATCTGCATTGGATACACCATCCGGAGACGGAGTAAACACCTATGTTGTATCCAAAGCTATAAAGAATGCAGGTATTACGGTTGCATTGTCCGGGGTGGGTGGTGATGAATTATTTGCGGGCTACCCTATTTTCGGGCAATTCAAAAAAGTTCATGCGCTAACGCGTGTCTGGAATCATTCGGCACATATGCGCAACCTGGTCGCTTCATGCATTCCGGGCAGGTTATCCAACAGGCAATCAAGGATCCGGCAAATGCTCAGAACGCCCAAAGCAGATATCGAATATATTTATCCGTTGTTAAGACAACTTATAACGCCTGAACAGGTAAAAGAGATCACTGCCTTACATATTACGGGAGGCACAGCATTATCTGACAATCTGAAAAAGTACAGCGGCCAGTTGCATAAGCTGCCTGTATTAAGCCAGGTGTCTGCCGCGGAATATATGGGTTATACCCAGCATACCCTGCTAAAAGATACAGACCAGATGAGCATGGCTGTAGCGCTTGAAGTGCGGGAACCCTTTTTTGATACGGACCTGGTACAATACGTATTGGGCATTCCCGATCAGTATAAGCAACCTGTTTATCCTAAAAGCCTGCTGGTAGAATCTGTAAAGCCGCTTCTTCCGGATGAAATAGTATTCAGGAAAAAGCAGGGGTTTGTTTTTCCCTGGAAAAAATGGATGAGGAACGAGCTCAGAACATTTTGCTCAGTTCACCTGAACAGGTTAGCTCAAAGAGGGTTTATTAAAAGCAAATCATTGATTAATTACTGGGAGCGGTTTCTTAAGGGTGATGATTCAATTCGCTGGATGGATATATGGGTATTTATAGTGTTAGAATATTGGCTTGAGAAAAATGGAATTGAATAATAGAAAGCTAAAGAGGATTTTGATTTTTGTAGACTGGTATGAACCGGGTTTCAAAGGAGGAGGGCCCATACGTTCGGTAGCAAATATTGTATACAACCTGCATGACAGATATGAGTTTTTCATTTTTACCAGCAACCGGGATTTAGGGGAAACCATGCCGTATAAAAACATTACTGCGGATGTTTGGACCAGCGCAAATAATGCCTGCATATTTTATGCATCTCCCAAAAGCTTAAGCTGGAGCGCTATTTCAAGCCAAATAAAATCAGTGGCTCCTGATTTTATTTACCTTAACGGGATGTACGCTAAATATTATGCTATTTATCCGTTATTGATAAAGAGGTTAAATATAACAGCTGCTAAGGTTATTTTAGCTCCTCGCGGAATGCTGCAAAGCGGGGCATTACAATTCAAGCCCGCCAAAAAGAAACTTTTCCTCAAACTCTTTTCGTTGCTTTCTATTCCCCGGCGCATAGTGGGGCATGCAACCGACGAGCAGGAGAAAAATGATATTTATAAACATTTACCAGGCATTCGGGATGTAGTTATCCTATCCAATTTTTCATCAATCCCAAAGGCGGAGCCGTTGCCGGTAAATAAAGAAAAGAATATACTGCACGCAGCGTTTATTTCAAGGGTATCTCCCAAAAAAAACCTGTTGTTTCTGCTGTTGTTACTTAAAGAAATTAAGTCTTCTGTTAATTTCCATTTAACCGTTATTGGTAATGTGGAAGACGAGGAGTATTGGGAGCAATGTAAAAATGCAATTTCTCAGTTGCCTCCAAACATTGTAGTAAATTATAAAGGCCCAATAAATAATAATGAAGTTCATGATATTCTCAATCAACATCACATTTTTGTTCTTCCAACTTTGGGTGAGAACTTTGGACATGCTATTTTCGAGGCGCTTTCGGCTGGCCGGCCCGTTTTAATAAGCGACCAGACACCCTGGAGGAATCTGCCGGATGTAAAAGCAGGCTGGGATCTCCCGTTAAGCACTGCTTCAGCATTTGTTGATGCTTTAAACGATATCGGGGAAATGGATGATGGAACATTCCAGGTCTGGAGCAAGGGGGCATGGCAACTGGCAAATGATTATATCAACAAATCTGATCTTAAGGATCAGTATTTAAAATTGTTTAGTTAGGATGTATATTTTAGGAATAAACGCGTATCATGCTGATTCGTCTGCAGCTATTTTTAAAGACGGTAAAATGATCGTTGCAACAGAAGAAGAACGCTTTACCCGCATTAAGCATTGGGCAGGATTTCCTGCACAGGCTGTTCAGTTTTGTTTAAAAGAAGCGGGGATCAGCTTAAACAAAGTAGATTATATAACTATAGGAAGGGATACCAATGCTAAGCTTATGAAAAAAGTAGGGTATCTTTTAAGTAATCCATCCCTTGTAGGCGGGGCTATCAAAAGATACCAGAACGCAAGAGATGTTACCAGTCTTGAAGAAGAGTTTAAAAAAATTGACCCGTCCGTTGATTACAAATCGCTTAAAAAGAAAATAAAAAATATTGAACATCACCGCAGTCATTTAGCTTCCGCTTTTTTTGCTTCTCCATTTAAAGAAGCTGCATTGCTTTCTATTGATGGGTCCGGCGACTTTACTACTACCATGATTGGTATAGGCAGGAATAATAAAATTGAGGTATTGAACAGTGTGGACTTCCCGGTTTCCTGTGGGTTATTTTATACTGCCTTTACACAATTTCTCGGGTTCCCACATTATGGAGATGAATATAAAGTAATGGGATTGGCGCCCTATGGTGAACCGAAATATGTTGATAAGGTAAAAGAAGTGCTTACATTCCTTCCTGACGGTTTATATACATGGAAGCCGGAATATTTTGTTCCCCCAACCAGGGCCGGGTTTAAATATGAAAACAATATACCTTTTGTTGGTAATCTTTTTTCGGAAAAATTTGTAGAGGTTTTTGGAGAGCCCCGTAAAAAAGAAGAAGAGCTGACTCAATATCATAAAGATATTGCAACCTCCGTACAGCGGGTTACAGAAGAATTAATTTTTCATATTCTGAGGAAATTGAAGGATCGGACCGGTTTGGAAAATGTTTGTATTGCCGGCGGTGTGGCACAAAATTCTGTAGCCAACGGAAAGGTAGCGGAAGCTACCGGGTTTAAAAATGTGTATATACCCTCAGCCGGGCACGATGCCGGTATTTCAATGGGCTCTGCGCTGTATCTCTATAACCATATTCTTGAGCAACCGAGGGCACAGCCCATTTGGTCTGCCTGTACTGGCAGCAGGTTCTCAAACGATGAAATAGAAGCTTTTCTCCAAACAAGGAATATTAGTTACAGGAAACTGCCCGATGACGAGTTGTTTGATATTGTTACGGAAAAATTGATTGAACCGGGTGTGGTGGGCTGGTTTAACGGAAGAGCGGAATTTGGTCCCCGGGCACTAGGAGCCCGCTCTATAATTGCCGACCCCAGGAATCCCAAAGCAAAGGACTTGCTTAACCTGAAAATAAAAAGGCGGGAAAGCTTCAGGCCCTTCGCTCCTTCTATATTGAAAGAATACACAGGGGAATTTTTCACAAAAAATGACGAAGTGCCTTTCATGGAAAAAGTGTTTCCGATAAAAAAAGAAAAGCACGATTTAATTCCGGCTGTAACACATGTTGATGGTACAGGAAGGCTACAAACGGTAGATAAAAATATTTCTCCACGATATTATGGTTTAATAGATGCTTTCAGAAGAAAAACAGGAATTCCTGTTTTACTTAACACTTCCTTCAATGAAAACGAGCCAATTGTAAACACACCTGCTGAAGCATTGGATTGTTTTTTAAGAACAAAAATGGATATGCTGGTGCTGGAAAATTGTGTGATTACCAGGAGTTGAATCATGAAGCTCTCCATCATTACTGCCACATATAATAGTGCGGCAACATTATATGACACGCTTGATTGTGTAAGCCAACAGGATTATACCAGTATAGAGCATATAATAATTGATGGCGGATCAACTGATAACACACTGGATATTATAAGAGGCTTTACGCACATCGCTAAGGTCGTCTCCGAAAAAGACAATGGTATTTATGATGCCATGAATAAGGGTATTCAACTGGCAACAGGCGATGTAATCGGTATTTTAAATTCAGATGATGTATATGCTTCCAATGATGTGCTTTCTTTGATTGCAAAAGAGTTTGCAGATCCTGCAATATTGGCTTTATATGCCGATCTTGAATTTGTTTCAAGAGATGATCTTAATAATGTAGTACGCAAATGGAAGGCCGGCACGTACTCGAAAAAAAGCTTCTATTTTGGCTGGATGCCACCTCATCCTACATTTTTTGTGAGAAAAGAAGTGTATGAAAAGGTTGGTTTGTTTAACCCGGATCTTGGCTCGGCGGCCGATTACGAGTTAATGCTTCGTATTTTGTTGAAGCATAGCACCCCGGCAAAATATATCAATCGTGTCATCATTAAAATGCGGATAGGTGGAGTAAGCACAGGGTCGTTAGCAAACAGGTTAAAAGCAAATCAAAAAGACAGGTTGGCCTGGAAAGTAAATGGCTTACATCCTTATTTTTTTACTCTTTACCTGAAGCCGGTCAGGAAGCTCGGCCAGTTCCTGAAAAGATGAATAGATCTGTACTGCCAAGCAAATTTAATTATGCCAAAAACCGCTCTCATCACCGGTATTACCGGGCAGGATGGCGCCTATCTTGCTGAATTATTATTATCGAAAGGATATATTGTGCACGGCATTAAGCGCCGGAGCTCTTTGTTCAATACCGAAAGGATAGATCATTTGTACCAGGATCCGCATGAAACAGATGTGCGGATGAAACTGCATTATGGCGATCTTACGGATTCCACCAACCTTATTCGTATCATCCAGGAAGTGCAGCCCGACGAAATATACAATCTTGCTGCCATGAGCCATGTGCATGTGAGCTTTGAAATACCTGAATATACCGCCAATGCGGATGGTATCGGTATGTTGCGTATACTGGAGGCGGTAAGGCTATTAGGGCTTACGAAAAAAACAAAAATATACCAGGCTTCTTCCTCTGAGCTGTATGGGCTGGCGCAGGCGGTACCTCAATCAGAAACCACACCGTTTTATCCGCGTTCGCCATATGGGGTTGCTAAGCTGTATGCCTACTGGATCACCGTAAACTACCGCGAAGCCTATGGCATGTTTGCAGCCAATGGTATTTTATTTAACCACGAATCGCCATTGAGGGGTGAAACTTTTGTCAGCCGTAAAATAACACGCGGAGTTGCTAAAATTGCTTTGGGACTGCAGGACAAAATTTACATTGGCAATTTGAATGCACAGCGCGACTGGGGGCATGCAAAGGATTATGTGGAAGCTATGTGGCTGATCCTGCAGCAGGATAAGGCGGAAGATTACGTGATCGCAACAGGTATCACCACTTCTATACGTGAACTTGTACGTATGGCTTTTGCTGAAGCAGGGATGGAAATAGACTTTAAAGGAAAAAATGATAAAGAAAAAGGGGTGGTTGTTTCCTGCTCTAACCCCGACTTTCAGGTACCGGCAGGTAAGGAGGTTATAGCGGTAGATCCCCAATATTACCGCCCTGCAGAAGTGGATCTGTTAGTAGGCGACCCTTCGAAAGCTCACAGGCAACTGGGATGGAAACCTACATATGATTTACCTGCACTGGTAAAAGAAATGGTAGCAGGCGATATTGAGCTTTTCCGCAGGGAAAAGCTGCTGATGAATAACGGCTTCGGGATAAAAAATCAGTATGAATAAACAGGATAAATCTATATCCAAAGAATTTTTACAAAGGATTTTCATTTAGCTTTATGCTAAATCAGCTTATCTCTGAACGATATGTTTTCACTCTTTAAAAAAAAGAAACCTATACCCGAACCGGGAGATCTGAGCGTATTGGAATGTGATATGCACTCGCATCTGATCCCGGGTATTGATGACGGCTCGCCCGATGTAGACACTTCTGTAGCCCTGATAGAAGGAATGATAAAGCTCGGCTACAAAAAAATCATTACCACTCCCCACCTGATGATAGACCTGTACCCGAACAATCGCAGTACGATCATGGGTGGGTATGAAAAGTTGATGAAAGAGCTGGATAAAAGAAATATTAATATTCCCGTTACTGCGGCTGCGGAATATTTTTTAGACGATCATTTTGACAGCCTGCTTGAAAAAAAAGAACCCCTGCTTACCATCAGGGATAATCTCGTATTGGTGGAGTTTTCTTTCGCCAGTATGCCGCTCGATTATAAACAAAAGATCTTTAATATCCAGATGAAAGGATATAAGCCTGTTCTGGCACACCCTGAACGGTACGCCTACCTGCACCAAAAGTTTGATGTATACGAGGAGCTGCGAAATGCAGGCTGCCTGCTACAGGTAAACCTGCTTTCTTTAATAGGTTACTATGGCAAAAGCATTGCTGCGGCTGCCGAACGCCTGTATAAAATGAAATATATTGACCTTCTGGGTTCCGATCTTCACCACGAAAGGCATATGACCAATCTTAACAATCCATTCCTGCACCAAAAGGTGAGCGAAATCGCCACCACACTTCCCTTACTGAACAGCCAGCTATAAAAGAAAAGCCGGAAGATGATTCACTTCTTCCAGCTTTAAGTCCTGTATTAAAAATATTTTAGCAAAAACAGCGGCAACAAAGCAGCAGGGCTGTTTTTATTCCTGCTTACTTCCTGCTGTTCAGTTTAGCCAGTAATCTCAGTATTTCAAGATACAGCCAAACAATAGTAACCAGCAACCCGAACGCGCCATACCACTCCATATATTTGGGAGCGCCGGCATCGGAACCTTTTTCTATCATGTCAAAATCAAGGATCAGGTTCAACGCGGCAATACCTACTACTATCAGCGAAAAGATAATGCCAAAAGTAGAACCCTGGTGTACAAAAGGAATATCTATACTAAAAAACCTGAGCACAATGGTAATCAGGTAAAATATCGCTATACCGGCGGTGGCTGTAATAATTACCGACTTAAAAGTTTCTGTTGCACGTATAATACGCATGTTGTATAATAAAAACATGGCAATGGCAACTCCAAAAGTCAAGCCTACGGCCTGCACTATAATAAAGGGAGCTTTTTCAGCGAATGCGAAATTATAATAAGCGGAAATAGCGCCAACAAATAAACCCTCCAGTAATGCATAAGCGGGAGCCAGGTAACCTGCCCATGTTTTTTTAAATACAATCACCAGGGCTACCACCAGTCCCCCTATAGCACCGGTCCACATATAAGGTGATACATCCACGCCTTTATTAAAGCTATACCATGTAAAGAATGCGGAAGCCATTACCATCAAAAACAGGAAACCGAATTTATTCAGCGTTCCCCTTACAGTCATTACATGCTCACGGTCGGCCGTAAGAGTAGATTGAAACATTTTTTCTGTGAGGGTAGGATTTCCGGATTTAAATAATTCCATAGTTGATGTTTTAAGGGTAAAGATAATTAATTTTTACAGCCCCGGGAGGCTGAATAAAGTTAATTTTCATGTGATAACCGAGCCTCTTTATATCTTCTTATTCAATTTTTAATTTGTACAGGCTTGTTGTGCTAAATTTGCACAATTTTAATTGCAATAACGATGGCTACCCGTACGGAAGTTTTACAGGAAGTGGTGATTAAGTTCGCTGGCGACAGCGGAGATGGCATGCAGCTCACCGGCAGCCAGTTCACCAATAATACAGCACTGCTGGGCAATGATCTCGCTACGTTCCCGGACTTTCCTGCGGAAATCCGCGCGCCCCACGGAACCCTGCCGGGAGTGAGCGGTTACCAGTTACGGTTTTCGAGCAATATGGTGTATACCCCCGGCGATGAATGTGATGTGCTGGTTGCTATGAACGCAGCGGCTCTTAAAGTGAACCTCAAAACACTGAAAAAAGGCGGGAAGATCATTGTAAATACCGATGGGTTTGATGCCAAAAATCTTCGCCTGGCAAATTATCCCGAGGGAATTAATCCGTTGGAAGATAATAGCCTGGGTAACTACGAAGTGATTAAAATGGATGTAACGAGGATGACCCGTGAAGCATTGAAGGATATTTCGTTGGGTACGAAAGAAAAAGACAGGGCGAAGAATATGTTCGTGCTTGGGTTTTTGTACTGGATGTACAACCGCGATATGTTGAGCACAGTTGCGTTTTTGAAGGAAAAATTCGGGAAGGATGCCGGCATACTTGAAAGTAATATACGGGCGTTACAGGCCGGGTTTAATTATGGAGATACCATTGAGGTTTCAGGCGTTACCTATACGGTTGCCAAAGCCAGGATGGAAAGCGGAACATACCGTTCCATTATGGGTAACCAGGCGCTTTCTTACGGGCTGGTAGCGTTTTCCCAAAAAAGCGGGTTGCCTCTTTTTTTGGGTTCATACCCAATAACGCCTGCTTCCGATATTTTACATGAGCTCAGCCGGCAAAAAGCATTCGGTGTGCGCACCTTCCAGGCCGAAGATGAGATAGCGGCTATTACGTCAGCCATCGGCGCTTCTTACGGCGGCAGCCTGGGGGTTACTACCACATCCGGACCGGGCATGGCTTTAAAAACCGAGGCTATGGGATTGGCGGTTATGCTCGAAATTCCATTGATCATTATTGATGTTCAAAGAGGAGGACCTTCTACAGGCTTGCCTACCAAAACCGAGCAGAGCGATCTGCTGCAGGCTTATTATGGCAGAAACGGCGAATGCCCTATGCCGGTAATCGCGGCCTGTACGCCCAGCGATTGTTTTAACGCGGTGTATGAAGCCTGCCGTATTTCCGTGCAACATATGACCCCCGTTATTTTTCTCAGCGATGGATATATTGCCAATGGCGCTGAGCCCTGGAAATTCCCGCAGAGCGAAGATCTTCCTCCGGTAAAAGTGGATTTTAAAAAAGAGCTGGGACATGGTGAGCACACTTTTCAACCCTACCTGCGCGACGAGCGGCTGGTGCGTCCCTGGGCTGTGCCTGGCACACCCGGGCTGGAGCATCGTATCGGGGGCATTGAAAAGCAAAACATTACAGGAAGTGTAAGCTACGATCCCGAAAATCACCAGCTAATGGTGAAGCTACGCGAGGAGAAAGTAGAAAAAATAGCCGATCATATACCGGAACAACGGCTTGACAGCGGTCCCGACACGGGCAAACTGCTGGTGCTGGGCTGGGGCTCAACCTATGGTGTAATTAAGAGCGCTGTAGCCGAGCTGCAGGCACAGGGGCATACAATTTCACATGCACACCTGCGTTACGTGCGCCCGTTCCCCCAAAACCTGGGCGATATCATTAAAAATTTTGAGCAGGTACTGGTACCCGAAATCAATAACGGGCAGCTCATCAAAATCATCCGGGAAAAATTTTTAGTGGATGCCAAAGGATATAACAAAATTATGGGTGTGCCTATAACCAAAACCGAACTGGTAGAAGAGATCAAAAAAATGATTTAACCGGTTGGGCAATTGCATTTTATTTAACAAAACTGTTTACAATAAGAAGTGTGGAATACGGTTTTCATAGCATCTAAAGCGCCATGAGAAAGCTGTTATTTACCGTTGCTTCACTAACCGCATTCCTGCTTATAACAGGAGCAACCTGGTACTATTCCAGGTTTCGCGAGCCGCTTTTAACTGTACAGCCCCTGAATTCAGCTAAGGACAGCGCGGCTTTCCGGAAGCTGGTAACCTTCAGCGCCGGGCTATCAGAATATGCCGCTTTAAAAAAATACAATACGCGAACGGGCTTCCTGGTAGACATGAGCCTGCCTTCGGGAGAAAACAGGTTTTTTATAATGAACCTCGAAAAAGATTCTGTAATAGATGCGGGGCTGGTAACGCATGGCAGGTGCAACGAAGACTGGCTGAATGGCCGCAAATACAGCAATAAACCAGGCAGTGGCTGCACTTCGCTCGGCAGGTACAAAATAGGAGCTTCCTACCAGGGGCGGTTTGGGCTGGCGTATAAGCTTCACGGGCTCGATTCCAGCAACAGCAACGCATTCAGGCGCTATGTGGTATTGCATTCCCACAACTGCGTTCCCGATAAGGAAACGCAGCCTTTTCCTATTTGCCAGAGCGACGGTTGCCCAACCGTTTCGCCCTCTTTTCTTAAAAAGCTGCAGCAAATAATGGATGCTTCTGAAAAACCGGTTGTGCTGTGGATTTATGAATAGAAGGGTTCCTTTTTTTGCTATGAGCCTTGGGCTATGGGCTGTGAGCCATCAGCCATCGGCAATCAGCAATTTATGGTTTTTTGTTTGTAGTTGAAACCACAAACTATAAACAACAAACCCGAAACCTGCAACAGCCATCAATTCCATCATCGCCCTATACCCTCTACCTTCCACCCTCCACCTTTTACCTTTCACCTATCCTGCTGCACTCCCCTATCTGCTCTCTTATCAAATCATATTCAAAGCCTTTCCGGATCAGGTAGTCCTGTAGCTTTCTTTTCTTTATAAAGATATTTTTCTCGCCTTTTAGGTCCTGCCATTTTGTGGTGGCTTGTTTAGCAAGCGTTAGCAGGTAATCGGCTTCGGGTATTTCCTTCAGCGCTTTTTTAATACAGTAGGCGCTTACCTGTTTTTCCTTTAAGGCCTGTTCTATTTTTTTCTTTCCCCAATGCTTCATCCTGAATTTCCCGCCGGCAAACTGAATGGCAAAACGTTCTTCATTTAAATACCCTTCTTCTATCAGTTGGGCTATTATGTTTTCCACGTCCTGCTTCCACTGCCCCAACGAATACAGCTTCTCTTTTACCTCCAGGTGGCTTCTTTCCTGGTAAGCACAGTAATGCTTTAGTTTTTGCAGCGCCTGCTCTTTTGTTACATGCCTGTTTTGTATCATAACAATTCTATAAGCTCCACGTGCGGAAAGTTAGTGGATTAGTAGTTGATATCGTTTAAAAAAATAGGGGTAGATTTAGGCCCTTATTCTATATTTGCCCAAATTCAAAACATTTACCGGTATTATGAAATTTATCGTTTCATCGTCAGCATTACTAAAACAGTTGCAACATATCAGCGGAGTGATCAGCGCTAATACAGTATTGCCTATTCTTGAAGATTTTTTATTTGAAATTGAAAAGAACAAGCTTACGGTGGTAGCCACCGATCTGGAAACGGTAATGAAGATCCACCTGGATATAGAAGCACGGGATAGCGGAAGGATCTGTATCCCGGCTAAGATCCTTATAGATTCCCTGAAGAACCTGCCCGACCAGCCGCTAACTTTTACGATCGACAAAAGCTTTGGCGTAGAAATTACCAGCGATAATGGAAAATACAAGGTAATGGGTGAAAACCCTGATAATTTTCCTAAAGAACCTGCGGCTAAGGACGCCAACCAGTTCACGCTTACATCTTCCACGCTGGTAACAGCCATTAACAAAACGCTGTTTGCCGTAAGTAACGACGACCTGCGCCCCGCCATGACAGGAGTATTTTTTGAGCTGGATAAAAAATCCATCACGTTTGTGGCAACCGATGCGCACCGCCTGGTACGCTATCGCAAAACCGATGTAAGCTGCCCCGAAAAGCATTCGTTCATAGTGCCTAAAAAGCCATTGAACCTGCTTAAAACGGCCTTGCCCGACAATGAAGACGAGCTGAAGATCTCTTACAACGACAACCACCTGTTTATAGACCATGGCAAAACCGAGCTGGTTTGCCGGTTGATAGACGCCCGGTTTCCTGATTACAAAGTGGTAATTCCTGCTGAGAATCCGTATAAAATGACGGTAAGCCGTACCGATTTCCAAAACGCGTTAAGGCGTGTAAGCGTTTTCAGCAACAAAAGCACCAACCAGGTGGCTTTAACTATTACCGGCGCCGAGTTGCAGTTAGCCGCCCAGGATGTTGACTTTAGCTTTGAAGGAAATGAAAGAATGAACTGCCGCTACGAAGGCGAAGACATACAAATAGCTTTTAATGCTAAATTCCTTATAGAATTGCTGAGCGCAACTTCCAGCCCGGAAGTGGTGATGGAGCTTTCTACGCCTACCAAAGCCGGTATTATTCTTCCGGTGGAAAAGGAAGAGAGCGAAGAGCTCCTGATGCTGGCTATGCCGCTAATGCTGAATCAATAGCAGTGAAATGAACTTTGTTACTGTTGCCAGTTTTGATAACTATATAGAAGCGAATATCGTACTGGGCAAACTACAGAATGAAGGAATTGAGGCATTCCTGAAGGATGAATATACAGTAACCATTGATCCCATTTTAACCAATGCCATAGGGGGAATTAAGCTCACGGTAATGGAGCAGGATGCAGAAGAAGCGCGCCGGCTGATGCAGGTATTTGCTGCAGAAAAGCGCGCTTTGCTCGAATGCCCGTTTTGTAGCTCGCACAATGTGGAATATATCAGCAACCCTACCCGGTCGGGAAACTGGCTGAGCGCCCTGGTATCTTTTTTTGTGAGCAGCTATGCGGTAAGCATTGAAAAAACCTACCATTGTTTCAATTGTGGCCGCGATTTTGAAGATTTGAAGAATGCACCCGAGTAAGAATAACTTACCATCCTGAAAAAAATCTTTGTATCTTTTACATTCAAACCGTTTCCAAATGAGCTCATTCATTCAATATTGGGAGCACATCTCCAGCGCTCACCGGGTATTGATCCTGATGGGAGGAATGGTTTTTTTCTGGTTGCTGGAAGGGTATTACCCGCTTTTCCGGTTTTCGTTTAAACGTTATAAACATGCCGGCGTTAATCTCGTGTTCCTTGCATGCACCTTAGTGCTCAACGTTATTTTCGGATATACCACCATTAAAATTTGCGCCTGGGTAGAACAGAATCATTTCGGACTGCTTTATCTTATTAACATGCCTGTTTGGGTAAAGATCATTGTAACATTATTATTACTTGATTTCTTCGGACAATATGCCCCGCATTACCTGATGCATAAGGTAAAATGGATGTGGAAGTTCCATATGATCCATCATAGCGATACAAAAGTGGATGTTACTACCGGAACACGCCACCATCCGGGGGAATGGTTGTTCCGCGAAACCTTTACCGTACTGGGCGTACTGATACTGGGCATTCCGATAGCCTACTATTTCCTGTACCGCAGCGTATCGGGCCTGTTCACGCATTTCAATCATGCCAATATACGAATGCCACTGTGGCTCGATAAGCCAATAAGCTGGATCTTTGTATCGCCCAATATGCACAAAGTGCATCATCATTTTGAGCGCCCGTTGACCGATACCAATTTTGCCAATATATTTTCGCTGTGGGACAGGCTGTTTGGCACCTATGCTTACGAAGATCCCAGGAAGCTGAAATACGGGCTGGATGTGCTGGAAGGAAAAAATGATGAAGATATTGCCTACCAGTTTAAATTACCTTTTGATAAAACGATAAAGACAGATTATTGATCCTCGTCCTATCTTTGAAAAAAAATTGCCATGAATGTAGTTGCCATGATTCCAGCCCGCTATGCCGCATCGCGTTTTCCGGGCAAGCTGATGAAAACGCTGGGCAATAAAAGTGTAATTCTGCATACGCACGATAATACACTGGCTACAGGCTTATTTGATGAAGTGTGGGTGGTAACCGACAGCGATGTTATTTACAAGGAAATCAGTTCGCATGGCGGTCATGCCAAAATGAGCGTAAAGGAGCATGAAAGCGGCAGCGACCGCATTGCCGAGGCGGTAGAAAATATGGATGTTGATATTATTGTAAATGTTCAGGGCGATACCCCCTTTGTACAAAAAGAAGCGTTAAAACAGTTAATTGATCTTTTTAAGGACAGTTTCGTACAGGTAGCTTCCATGATGCGCCCCTTAAAAGAAAAGGAACTGATCGAAAATCCGAACCTTGTAAAAGTAGTGGTAAACAAAAACATGGATTCCCTTCTTTTCAGCAGGAGTGTAATCCCCTATCCCCGCAATACGCAAATTAATATTATGCACCACGAGCATATCGGCATTTACGCTTTTACCAAAAAGGCGCTGCTCAATTTTACCAAATGGCCGGTAACCCCGCTGGAAGATGCCGAAAAAATTGAATGTCTCCGCTTTCTGGAGCATGGTATACCGCTGCGCATGACGGCAGTGGATTACCAGGGAGTGGGTATAGATACGCCCGAAGACTTAAAAAGGGCAGTTGAATTATTATAATCTTTCTGCTTCCCCTATCTTTTCTTTTACGGTTTTTGTAAGCATCGCTATATGTTCCCTGTACGGGCTTCCAGGTGTGCCAAACTGTTTAAAATTATAGGGAAACAGGGCGGCTTCTGCCAGGCACAACTCCAGGGAAAACCGGTTTTCCGCAACCGTATAAAAAACACCCCGGCTTTGCAAATAATGTGCAAGGTATTCCTGTTCCGGCTGGCCGGGTGTTGGCACAAGAATAGCTTTTTTCTGAAGCCGGAGAAGGTCCATAACAGACGTATAACCACTCCTGCAAATAATCCATTCCGACTGTTGGATAACTTTGTTAAGCTCCGTAGCCGGCAGCATATTTTCTACATGAATACCGGGCTGCTGCAAAACAGGAGTATCGTCCATCACCCCCCTTACAAGGAGAGCTTTTCCCCTGAAATGAAGGAGCTGATCCAGTATCTTATTCTCCCAACAGGTACGGCTGGGTTCTGGTCCGGACAGTAGGATCGCTATATCATATCTTTTTTCCTGTGGTTCAATACTCAACCGGGACAATGGCCCTATATACCGGGCATTGGGGGGAAGGCTGACAGGGTGGGAAAGCTCGCCCGCAATATTTGTATCTCCTCCAAAGTCGGGTATCCAGCATTCATTGAACTTTTGTATGTAACGGTAATTAAAGCGCCGGAGCAGTTGATCAACCCGTTTGTTTAGCCCCGAACGGATCGCCAGTTGGTGGGTGATGAAAACGGTATGTACATTTTTTGCATACAGGCCATAGCGGTTATCGCTCAATACCACGTCAAAATGCTGCGTAGTAAGAATTTGCCGGAGCCGGCGATGCTCGTGGCGTATTGCCGCCCATATTTTAGGTATCTGCCTGGCAATGGTAAAGCTTAGGTTCCCGGTTGCTGAATGGTAAAAAACATCATATCCTTTAAGCGGGAAACAACGCAGATGGGGAAACTGTTGCTGAAGAAGGAAGAGGCTTGAACCGCTACCTGCTAGTGATACCTCCCAACCCTGTATAATCAGCTCATTTACAATTGGAATGCATCTCGCCGCATGCCCTAATCCCCAATCAAGGGGCGCCACTAAAATCGAAGGTTTTCGCATACCCGGTACCTTTCAGGTTGTTTTCTAATGCTAATATTCTGCAAAAACATTCAATTTCTAACAATAATTTAGAATTAAATTAGTTTAAATTTACAGCTATTAGATTTACATGATATGAGGAAAAGAGCTTATACTGTTATTTTGATGTTATGTTTACTGGTGGCTTTTGCTTCGGGATGCAGCGCTTTTAAAGGTGGACAGAAAGGATGCGGATGCCCGAGCAAAAAAGGAATGGTTGGATACTAGATGAAATGTCACCGTCATTATTCAAATCCTATATAAAATGAAAACTTCTAATCGTGATTTACTTGTTTTGCTGAAGGATGAATCTATGAGCAACCAGGCCATTGAGCATGAAGTAGAGCAATTGAATGAGATGTTGTTCTATACAGAATCTACCGAGAACTTTTGTGTGGCGAATGAGCTGGTTGATATGAACAGGTACAGGATCCTGCAGGACCAGAAATCGCTTGTTCAGATAATGCACCAGCAGGAACTGAAGCCTTTCTTTTTTATCTGCAATAAAAATTAAACCGGGAAAAGGAATTTCCTCACCCAGCTTACTTTATATAACCTTTGCATGCCGGTATACCGACATGCATTTTTATTTGATACTGCCTGTACATGCGTTGCAAAAAGGCAGGAGTATTCATTTTCCTTCCAGCATATTGCAATACTGAAGCGAGCCAAGGCGAAAACGTAACGGAACTTTAGTTGCTTTTTCAAATTGCCATTCTTTCTTACACATAAGTCCGAGCGTTGTAACATAATGACCCGGTTGCAAGGGTTGCGATATCACCCGATTGCTTTTTAAGGGAGTTGCCGGATATAATAAAGGCTTCCTGGTTAAAGGGTTGCCGGTTTTATTTTTAATTGCCTTTATTGAAATTCCTTTCGCATTAACAGGATATTCTGTTGCGCTGTGCTGGGCATTTGCCTTCGTAAAAAAGCCAGAACATACTATAACAAAGTATAAATAAATTTTACCCAAACCTGCTTTTTTAGTGTGGTAAATGTAACAAATTTAAACAGCCGGCTACTGATATCTTTGCAGATATAACATTCGTTTGGAAACAAAAGAGCTACAAAAAAAATTCCTGCAGTTTATACACGAAAACAAAGGCATTATTCATAAAGTATGCCATCTGTATGGCCGTACCGAAGAAGACCGGCAGGACCTGTTCCAGGAAATTACTATCCAGCTCTGGAAAGCATACCCGGGATTTAAGCAGCAATCCAAGATCAGCACATGGATGTACCGTGTGGCATTGAACACTGCCATTTCGGACCTCAGGAAGCAAAACCGCAGGATCAGTACGGTTACATTGGAGGGAATAGCAGGCGCGGGTCTGCAGGATGCAGACGACAACTCCGAAAAAGAAAAATGGGCTTTGCTGCAACAGGCAATTGAAAATCTTACCGAGATAGAAAAAGCATTGATGATGTTATACCTTGAGGACAAGAGCTATGAAGAAATGGAAGACATACTGGGGATGACGCAAATAAACCTGAGAGTAAAAATGAGCCGTATAAAAGATAAGCTGCGTAAAAAGCTGGCGCCTGAAAAAAGCACAACTATTGAACGACTTTAAAGCAATTGCGTATGGAACTGGATGAGTTAAAAAAAATATGGAAGCAGTCGGGGGCGGAGCGCGGGATGGGTCCCGGGTCAGACGCTGAGCTGTTAAGTATGCTGGGAGAACGGTCAAAAAGCCCGCTGGCAAAAATGCGCCGGAATCTTTTTTTTGAACTGGTAGTGGTGCTGGCTTCCGTAACTACCGTAGCCTTATATTATTTTACCGCTTTTGAAGGCAAACTAAAGGAAATAAGCTGGGTGTATATAGCAATAGCGGTATTATTTGTATGGTACTACTACAAAAAAAACAAACTGCTTAAATCCATGCAATGCGCGGCGTGCAGGGTAAAGCGAAACCTGGAGCTGCAATTAAAAACGCTGGATAAATATGTAAAGCTTTACCTTGTTACCGGCATAGCGCTTTTCCCTATTATTCTTTACATTCTGCTTTACCTGGTATTAGGTTACAACAAAACCGCAATACTGGCATTATTTAAGCTGGAATCGGATGAAAACCTGTTTATAATACTTTATACGTTGTTTACCGTTATTTTCACCGTTGTAATGTATTTTGTAAACAAATGGTATATCCACCTTCTGTACGGCAGGCACATAAAAAAACTGAAATCACTGATCAGTGAAATGGAAGAAACGGAATAAATAAAAAGTATGAAACATTTATCAATATTATTTGCTGCTTTTTTTATGCAGCATTTGTGTAACTCCAATGCTTCGAATGCGCAAAGCAACGGCAACAATGCTTTGCTCTGGAAAATTTCGGGCAACGAACTCAACAAGCCCTCCTATGTTTACGGAACCATACATATGATATGCGCCGCCGACTTTTCAATAAGCGATGTACTGAAACAATGTTTTAATGCGGCAGATAAAGTATACCTGGAGGTGGATATGGATGACCCGGCGATGAATATGAAAATGTTGCAGCTTTCCATGCTGCAGGGCAAGAAGCTGAGCGACTTTTTCAGCCCGGAAGATTATAGCAAAATGAACAGCTTTTTCAGGGATTCTATTGGTATGCCGTTAACAATGCTCAACGCGATGAAACCCTTCGTATTATTCAGTATCCTTACTTTAAAAACGCTCCCGTGTTCCCAACAGGAGTCGTACGAAATGAGCTTTGTGAAAATGGCGCGTGAGCAAAATAAGGAAGTGCTTGGGCTTGAAACTGTGGAAGATCAGATGAAGGTTTTTGATGACATGCCCGATTCCGTTCAGGCGCAGATGCTTTTACGTTATGTGAATGAATTTACCCAGCAGAAAAAAGATTTTGCCGAGATGATAGAGCTGTATAAAAATAAAGACCTGGACGCCTTGTATAAGCAAATCATGTCGTCTCCCGATATTGCCGGATCGGAGGAAGCGCTGCTTTTTAACCGCAATAAGAACTGGATCCCTGTTATTGAATCTGCAATGAAAAATGAATCTTTGTTTATTGCCGTAGGAGCGGGCCATCTGGCAGGTGAGCAGGGCGTTTTAAATTTACTGAAAGAAAAGGGCTATAAAATTGAGCCTGTAAAATAAACTCCGGCACTTTTACCACCACCCTTCACCTTTAATCTTACACCTTCTCTATTGCTTTATTTTTCCCTTCAGTTGTTCCAGTCTTTCATCAATCGCCTGTTTGCTTAGCCAGTGTGTACCGGAAAATACACCTGCTATACCGGTAGTATGCGAAATGTCTTCCAACGGATTACTGCTCAGCAATACAAGATCAGCAACAGTACCCTTCTTTACTACACCCATACCCGGGTCGTTGAAATATTTACCAACATTTGCGGTAGCCGTTTGTAAAACCTGGTATGGCGTTAACCCCGCATCAGCCATATATTTTAACTCCTGGTGAAGAGAAAAGCCCGGCACATCAAAAACCTGCGGCGCATCGGAGCCTGCCACTATAGCTACATTATTGTCTATACAGGCTTTGATCAGCTTTTTTCTCAACTCAATTAAAGCCATCACTTTAGCAGAATCGTATAAGGGGGCGGCCATTATATTTTTTTTAGACTGCACCCAACCGTTGAGCGTTTTTTCATCCATATATACCATTTCCGGCTCTTTGGCAAAATCCTCTGCCGATTTTGCCGGTGTGAACCAGCGTTCTGCTAAAGCCTGTGTTGGCACTACCCAAATATTGTTTTGCTGAAGGGACTGCAGAAGCGTGTCGGCCAGTTTAAGGTCAGCCTTATCAGCGATATACAATCCAAATAACCCCCGTTTATCCTCGGGTATTTTTTCAATGCCGGGCACGATGGCTTCCACAAATCCGTCAAGATGATCAATAGAAGCGTAACCTGCTGCAATGGCATTCCATACACCCACATCTGACGATACATGGCCTGCAAAGGGTATACCTGTTTCTTTAGCTGTTTTCGCTATCACGTTAAAATTTTCAAGTGATAGTCCGGGTAAGAGCTTTAAAAAATCGTACCCGTCTTTTTTATACTTTCTTACAAGGCTATCGGCATCTTTTACTGATTTTACCGAGCCGCCCGATAAGCCCGGAGCTCCTGCATAAAATCTTGGGCCAATAAAAGATCCATTTTTTATTTCATCCCGCAACACTAAATGCTGTGGGTGGCCGAGCATTCCTCTTATGGTAGTAACACCATTCAGCACATACAGCTCCAATACTTTTTTTGCTGAGGCGGTATCGTCCGTGCCCGGCACATGCGCATGCATTTCTGCAAAACCGGGTATCAAATATTTTCCTGTACCATCAATAACCAACGCGTCTTTATCAGCTTCCTGTGTGCCGGCATTGCCAACATACGTAATTACTCCGTCTGCAATAAATACATCCTGCTGAAGCAGTACTTTATCACTGTCCATCGGAATTACCGACACATTTTTTACAACATATTTACCTGGCGCTGCCGTTTTGTTTGTAGATGTGTTACAGTTGACAAACACAATAATCAACATCAGGAGAAAAAGACTTTTCATATGCGGCTGATTTATGATGAATGTCTTAAAGATAAGAAATTATTTGCGGGAGGGGAAAGGGGAGAAATCTGTTGGGTAGTAGTGCAAAAGATGGACATTAGTACAAATGCAAGGCAGATTTCTCCCTCGCAAAAGAGTGATTTAACTAGCGTGCCCCTGTTGGCTCGATCGAAATGACGATAACCGCAACCGTTACTGCGAGTAATCAATTAGGCGGTGCCTCCATCATAGGATGTGACATGTATAAGCACTGTCACCTTGAATGTCATGGTGTTGGAACAATTTCTGTACCTACCTATAATATAAAAGAGAATACGCTTGGTTTAGGGTGCATTCCAAATTGTAGCACGAAATAAATATACTTGTTGAACGTCATCCCGGGCAAAGCGAGGGATCTCCCACTATTTTCAGGGGATGCCTCCTTACAGTCGGCATGACGATCGCGACAATTTGGAATGCCCCTCTTGGTTTACGGCTCCACCCACGCATCATTTTCTTTTAACAGGTTGATCAGCTCTTCCACGGCTATATCACTATTTACTGATCTTTTTACCACTTCCTTCCCTTTGTATAAAGTAATTTTTCCGGGACCACTGCCCACATAACCAAAATCGGCATCAGCCATTTCTCCGGGCCCGTTTACTATACAACCCATGATAGCGATTTTTACCCCTTTCAGGTGATTGGTTACTGCACGAATTTTTGCCGTAGTTTCCTGCAGGTCAAACAATGTTCTGCCGCAGGATGGACAGGAGATATATTCTGTTTTGGAAATACGGGTACGCGTAGCCTGTAAAATTGAGAAGGCCGTATTATTAATGAACTGCTCAACACTTTTGTTATTGATGTAGTTTCTGCCGCTGGCATTTAACTGTGAATAATTGTTAGAAAGCAGATCATAGCTTTCCTGCTTCATACCCAAGCAAATGCCATCTCCAAAACCATCCAAAAATAAAGCGCCCGTTTCAGTAGCAAAATGTACCAGGTGCTCATCAGGCGTTTGCCAGCCGCTGTCGGTTATCAGTATAGCCGGATTGTCAATATGCTTTTCTTCGAGCAAAGTAAACATGCTCCGCACAGATTGCATCGCGTTTTTGTTGGCGCTGCTTAAACACAATATAACAGTACTATCATTCTTCAGAGTATCTAAAGCAGCTTCATCAATACTATTGCCGTTACAATCCAGCATCACAAAATTCATTACTTTGCTTTTTGCAGAAGCCACTATAAAATCTTCCAAAGAAAATATTGGAAAATACTTTTCCCTGTCGTTACAGGAAACCCATTGCGATCCGGGAACAATCACTTTCAGCGTGCCCGGTAAAGCAAAAGGCAATTCGTCTTTTTCAGTATAAATATAATCGGCAGCCATATCACCGATATTCCATTTGTCTAATCCTTCATCATAAGTATAGCCAATACGTTGAAGAACGGCAGGGGTTATTTGACCTGCTTTGCTCATGTCGGCTACTACCACCGGCACATGATGCCCGCCGATATTGCCTATATGAAAGGTTTCGCGGCGCTGGTATTCGAAGGGGCTGTGGGCGATGGGCTGTGAGCTGTGAGCTGTGGGCGATGGGCTGTGGGGAATAGGCAATATCTCGTTTTCCCTTCCTTCATCCTCTTTCCTCCCCGTTGCTGATAGCTGATAGCTGATGGCTGATGGCTCATAACCCATAGCTGATAGCTGATAGCTTCCCCCCTCATACCTCTTCACAATATCCTTACAAACCGGTATTTCAAATTCCGGGTCCTCGGTCAGGGACACCCGTATGGTATCCCCGATGCCGTCTTCCAGCAGCGTGCCTATACCGATGGCTGATTTTATTCTCCCGTCTTCGCCATCGCCGGCTTCAGTTACCCCGAGATGCAAAGGGTAGTTTTCGCCAAACTCATCCGTCATCTGCCTTACCAGTAACCTGTATGCCTGCACCATTACCTGCGGGTTGCTCGATTTCATGCTCAGCACAATATTGTGATAATGCTCATCCCTGGCAATGCGCAAAAACTCCATGGCGCTTTCTACCATGCCCATGGGCGTATCACCATAGCGGCTCATGATCCTGTCGCTCAGCGAGCCATGGTTGGTGCCGATGCGCATAGCCGTACCATATTCTTTACAGATTTTAACTAATGGCGTAAAGCGGTCTCTTATACGTTCTATCTCCGCATTATATTCCGTATCGGTATATTCAATAAACTCAAACTTCTTTTTATCAATATAGTTGCCGGGGTTAACACGAACCTTTTCTATTATTCTTGCGGCAATTTCCGCAGCATTTGGAGTGAAATGGATATCAGCGATCAGCGGTGTTTTATATCCTCTTTTGTGCAGCTCATTTTTTATGTGCAGCAGGTTTTCCGCTTCTTTTTTACTGGGAGCCGTTATACGAACCAGCTCTGCGCCGGCTTCAATGCAGCGGATGCTTTGTTCCACCGTGGCGATGGTATCCATCGTGTCAGTGGTAGTCATGGTTTGCACACGTATAGGGTTACAATTGCCAATAAGCAAACCCCCTATATTTACTTCCCTGGTTTTTAGCCTTTTATATTCCGTTAAAGATTCACAATACCACTGCATACAATAAGCGTATCAAAATTGAGCAGCAAAGGTAAACAAAGCGCAGAAAACCTATGAAGTTTGCCGGGCTGAATTGCTGTGTTGCAAACTTTATAGGTTTAATAATAATCTTAATACTCAACGCTATATTCCGCCGCTTCCGGGCGATTGATCATATCTGTTAAAGTGGTAAAAAAAGTAACTGTTTTTTTATCGGGAGCAACTTCCACGTTGTTGCCTTTATATTTCTTTACATTGCCGGGCAAAACAAATATGGTTTTATAGTTCATATCGCCCATCATAACCGATAATTGCTGCATCATTTGCAGCGACGAGTCCTGCAGTACTTTATCGTTGAAAAGCTCTTTATTTACAAGCGTATTGGCAATTTTTCCGGGAGCGGCTGTAAATGAATATGCTTCCTGCCCCGGAGTTAGCAGCCCTTTGCTCCCTGAAAGATCATCGGGCATATCGGCCGCGTCATCTTCTCCCTTGTTCAGTGCTTTAGAAATGCCCAGCTTATCAATGGCTGTTACATACGTTTTTTTCAGATCGGGTAACTGCGAAACATTTTTAAAGGGGAAACTGAGTATAACCTTCATTTCGTTGGCCGCTTCGTCTACCTTCATCCGCAGGTTACCGTCCCGGATCAGCTCTTTTTCTTTCGCAGTAAGTGCTGCAGAGGTATCAACATAAGATTTAAAATATACCGTTGAATCCTTTTTTTCTGCTACTTTTTCCGGATCTTTTTGAGCGCCGCCCATTTGCTCCATCAGCGCCAGCATTTTGCTCATATCCATTGTAAGGGTATATACGCCGCTGTTATTTTTATTGATCACGATCTTTTCCTCCGCGTCAAGACATGCCGTTAACAAGAAAGAACAACAAATAAACAGCGCGAATAGTATTTTCTTCATATTTTATATTTAACCGGTAAATCAAATGCAAGTTCCGGCTTTTAAAACAATTTGCTTTACCGCTTGTGGAGAATATTTTCATTATTTTTTTTGCTTCAATATGCTCCAGTCGCTCTCTTCCGCAACAATGGTATTGTGCAGGGCACCGATCTCATTTATTTTCATTTCTATAAGGTCGCCAGCCTTTAACCATTGATCCTCGTGTGCAGGGTTGTTCAGCCTGGCGGTACCATTCAGCTCCAAAAAACAACCGGTACCCACCGTTCCGCTGCCTATAACATCGCCGGGATAAAGATCTACCCCATATGAAGCCCTTTCTATTATTTCAGCAAAGGTCCAGTCCATATCGCCAATATTGCCTTTGCTTACCTGTACGCCGTTTACACTGCAATGCATGGCAAGGTTCCAGCATTTGCCTGTATGGTTTTCCTTAGCGGGTATTTCAAAGGTTTCCAGCTCATCAAGGGTAACCAGCACGGGCCCCAGTGCCGTTGCAAAGTCTTTACCTTTTGCCGGCCCCAGGTTCAGCAGCATTTCTTCCATTTGTAATGTACGGGCGCTGATGTCGTTCATGATCATCAACCCGCCTATATAGCTATCCGCATGTTCCGCTTTGATATTTCTTCCATGCCGGCATATCACTATCGCGGCTTCCAGCTCAAAATCCAGGTTTTCCAGGTGATCGGGCATGCAGCGGATCTCGCCCGGGCCCGTAATGCTATGGTGGTTGGTAAAAAAGAAAACCGGGTAGCGGTCATATTCCGGTATCATTAACGCGCCCCTGTTCTTCCGGATGGTTTCTATGTGCCGGCGGAATGCGTACCCGTCGCGGCAGGACGTTGGAAAAGGAACCGGCGATAATAATGTAACGCTGTTATAGGGTATTCCCCTGTTTTGCAGAAACCTCCCTTTTTGGATGGCATCTTCCGCGTCTTTTACCAGCGGAATGGCATCGTCCCAGTAGTTAAGGAGCATTCCCATGCTGCCCGGCAGGTTGGGGTGCAGCTCATCCATATTGTATAATAAGCCATTCACCAGTAAAGCCAGTTGGTCCTGCCCGTCGCGGAGGTACGAAACTAATTTCATTGATTGGAAATTTGATATGCAATATAAATGAATGTTACAATGCTGCAACGGTATGTTTTTAAAGAGTCATAATAATTATTATAAAAACTTTCCTGATCATATGGCCCTTCTTTGGTTGGTAATTGTACGAAAAATCAGCCAGCCTCCTTTTGGCTAAAATGGAGAGTGGCATCAAAAAGTAATGCTGCCTGCAGCGTACGGACACTCAAACTCTCCGGCAGCTTTAATCTGGTTATAATAAAATCAGGAGGGATATTACATATATTTTATAAGTTCGCTTAATCACATTTATTCAAAACACACGCTGTTTATACCTTAAAAAATTGCTTTATAATACTACTATCAGGTTGGTAAATATGTAATTAATAATTGTCGGCAATGAGAAAAGCTCATTTAATTGTTAGCTTAATGATAATCGCGCCGGGCGTTTTAGTATCGAACATAAAAGCCCAGCAAAAAAAGAATCTGCAACATGTAAAACTTACCGTACTAAACAGTATGGAGCGAATCGGGCAGGATCAGGCTCTTTTCGGGCAGCCCAACGCTGCAATAAAAGCGGCAAAAAATGAAGTAGAGTCTTTCCAGGTGGTCATTCATGCGGCGGGGCGCAATATTGTAATAGTTAAGACTGAAATGTCTGACCTTACAGGTAAAGCGGGAACAATTAAAAAGGAAAATATTGCATTGTTTCGTGAAGAATTTACAAGGATAAGGTTATCTACTCCGAGAGCCACTTTGCCGCCGGGGTTATATCCCGATCCGCTCGTACCCTTCATTGAACCTCAAACCGGCAAACCTATTGAACCTCGTAACCAGTCTGTTGGGCCCGATGGCGCTGTAATTACAAAAGGCTATGATATGTATGCGCAACCTTTTAAAGTTTGGGCAGGGCAAAACCAACCGCTTTGGGTTGATATAGCCGTTCCTAAAAATGCATCGCCGGGTGAATACAAAGGAACATTGTCTCTTTACATTTACAATGATACTATCATTGATATTCCGCAGAATGACGGGGTGATGTTTCCTGTAAAATCTGTGGTTAACGACGATAAGCAGTCAATATATACAGTAGATGTTTCTTTAACTGCCTGGGATTTTACACTGCCCGATGGACCAACACACCGTAATAATTTCGGGAAGGTAAACCGCCGGGCAGCAGCGGCGTTTGGCCTTGATCAAACTTCGCCTGAATTCCGGGAAATAGAATTAAACTATTGCAAAATGTTGGCCGATAACCGTATTAACCCGCCAATACCCGACTGGCTTTTACCGGAAATAAACGAGGATGGTTCGTTAAGGGTCACTGATGAACGCACCCGGTTATTAAAAAAATTTTTACAGGATCTTCACGTAACAGACTTACCGGTTCCCGATGCTTTGCTTAACGATACGCTGACTGTAAACCGTGAAAAAGCAATCCGCTATTATAAAGAGTTATACCGGTACTTAAAAGATAACGGGTTAGAGAAACGAGCCTACCTGTATATGTTTGATGAGCCTAATAATAAAGAAAGTTATGAAAAGGTTATTGCGCTCGGCAAACTTATACAAGAAGCCGCTCCGCAATTACGGCGCCTGGTGGTAGAACAACCATATGCACAAAACCCCTCATGGCCTGATATAGATAGCGCTGTTGATATCTGGTGCCCGCTGTTTTCTTTTATCAACCGTAAAGCCATTAATGAAAAGCTGGCTAATGGAGATGAGGTATGGTCGTATGCAGCATTGGCTCAGCGGGCGCCTGACTATTCTTCTGATTATAACGAAGTAAAAAATTATGACCCACCCTATTGGGCTATAGACCAGCCATTAACTTCGTACAGAATGCCCACCTGGATCAATATGCAATATAATATTACCGGTTTGCTTTACTGGACAACCGTATATTCCGACAAATCGGTTACGGGCGTTATGGACCCCTGGTTTCTCCCGGTATTTACGGCGGGAGGAGAACATTTTAGCGGTGAAGGTTATCTGCTGTATCCCGGTAAACCCTGTGGTATAAATGGGCCGGTCGCGTCCATCCGGTTGAAGAACATACGCGACGCTATGGAAGACTATGAATATTTTGCATTGCTCCAACAACTGGCCGGACGGGAAGCTGTGGTAAAAATTATTGCTGCGATCGTACCCAACTGGTGGGCAAAACCTACAGATAAAGATTTTCTTACTGTCAGAGAAAAAATTGCGAATGAAATCCTGAAAGTAAAAAAATAGTTGAGAACATCCCCTGATCCGTTGTTTTATTCCTGTTAATACCGGCTGGAGTTTTCGTATCTTTTCATCATGGTTAAATTAGCCCTTACAGGTTTGTCATTATTTTTTTATACCATTATGAATGCACAGGTTAAAAATGACGCATGGTTGGAAAAGTTATTGCGCGACAAAGCCTCACCGCTTCTTACCCATATTTTAAACAACCCCGATACTTTCCATTACCAGCTTATATATACGCAGATAAACAGGGATAAAAACAATAAGCCTTCATTCAAACAGTATTACCTGCATGTTGACAGGGATCAGTATTTCAATCCTGCCTCAACCGTAAAAATGCCCGTGGCCTTTTTGGCTTTAGAAAAGTTGAATGCAATGAAAAATACCGGTGTAAATAAATATACTAACATGCTAACCGACAGCGCATACAATGGACAAACGGCTGTTCTATCTGACAGTACCGCCGAAAACGGGATGCCTTCTGTTGCCCAATATGTAAGAAAAATTTTTTTGGTGAGCGATAATGACGCGTATAACAGGCTGTATGAGTTTGTGGGACAAAAAACCATTAACACACGCCTTTGGCAAATGGGCTATAAAGATTTTCGTATCACCCGCCGTTTCGTAAGGGCCACGGAAGAAGAGAACAGGCATACCAATCCAATACGGTTTACAGACAATGCAGGCAATTTGATTTACCGCCAGCCGGAAGCATACAGTGATATTAATTTTGATTTCAGTAAAAAAATATTGGTGGGTAAAGCGCATTACGATCGTGATGAAAATTTAATACATGAGCCCATGGATTTTACCACGCACAATAATGCACCTTTAGAAGACCTGCAGCAGATCATGCAATCGGTATTGTTTCATCAGTACACTCCGGCAAAGCAACGGTTTGGGCTAACCGGGGAAGATTATGCTTTTTTATTGCAGTATATGTCGGAGCTGCCCTTTGAAAGCGCATACCCGAAATATGATACCACAGAATTTTTTGACAGCTATACCAAGTTCTTTTGGTTTAGAGCAGGTAAGCAAAAAATACCGGAACACATACGGGTATTTAATAAAACAGGCTGGAGCTATGGTTTTTTAACAGATATTGCTTACATCGTGGATTTTAAAAACAATGTTGAATTTATGCTTACCGGGAATATTTATGTGAACAGCGATGGGATATTGAATGATGATAAATATGAGTATGAAGAGATTGGTTATCCTTTTTTTAAGGAAGTGGGGAGTATTATATATGAATATGAGCTGAAAAGAGAGCGAAAGTATACACCGAAGCTTGATGAGTTTATAATGGAGTATAAATGATGTTAAATTGAAGGCAATTAAATGCAGTGCTGATTGTAAAGTACAAACACTTTTACCCATCGTGATCCCGCCTACATGAGCGTTTGATTTGAACGGATGTAATGGCGGGAGAAACAGCACAAACGGGATCGCAAGCTGAAACCGCAACCGTCATTTCGATGGCACCGCAGATTGTTTGAATTAACGAGCTGTTGCGTGCCTGAGAAACCTGTTGGGCAACAGTATTAATGTTGAACAATAGTACAAAAGCTAAACGGATTTCTCCCTCGCGGGAGAGTGATTTAATTATAGTGTTCATATTGGCTCGGTCGAAATGACGCCAGGCGGTTGAGTAATTGGATATTTTGTTTCGGCGGCGATTGTAAAACCGAATACATCATTGGCAAGGAGTGATCTGCCGCAGCAGCAATTCCTATAGCAAAAAGCTGCTTATGAATTGCATAATGAACCTTAGTGCCCTTGTGCCTTAGTGGTTCAAAAACCACAAAGACACTAAGATGCGCGATAAAAATTTAATTAAAAAACCTATTCATGAACAGGCTATCTTACTTACTTATTATATTTTTCCTGCTCTTTAATAAAGCTTTTGCCCAGCAAAGCTGGATCCGCATCAACCAACTTGGCTATCAACCCAAAGGCGGGAAAGTGGCGGTATGGTGCACCAAAGGCGAAAAGGTCAGCAATAAAAAATGGCAGCTTATTGATGAAGGTTCAGGAAAAATTGTTTTTAATGCCACTACCGGAAAATCAGCAGGAGCGTATGGGCCTTTTACGGAAACTGTCCGCTTAAATTTTTCTTCATTCTCAAAACCAGGAAAATATTATCTGAAAGCGGGTAATGCTACCTCCCCTGTATTTGAAATTGGCGAAGAGGTATATAAGGGCGCTGCCGATTTTTGTTTGCGTTATATGCGGCAGCAACGCAGTAAGTTCAATCCTACACTTAATGACAGTTGCCATACCAGTGACGGCTACACGCTGTATGGCCCGATGCCCGACAGTATCTTTATTGATGTTTCCGGCGGCTGGCACGATGCCACAGATTACCTGCAATACGTTACCACTTCCGCTAATGCTACGTATCAGTTGCTTGCCGCCTACCGTGATTTTCCCGGGGTGTTTGGCGACCAGTACGAGGCTAACGGTTTGGAAGGGGCTAACCAAACGCCTGATGTGCTGGATGAAGCCCGCTGGGGTTTGGACTGGTTGTTAAAAATGCATCCGCGGGATGACTGGATGTTTAACCAGGTGGGCGATGACAGGGATCATACCGGGTTCAGGCTGCCGCAAAAGGAACAACTGTATGGGCGAGGCTTTGAACGCCCTGTATATTTTGTAAGCGGCGAACCGCAGATCAGGGGAAAATATATTAACACCACCCAAGGCACATCCTCCACTGCAGGAAAGTTCAGCAGCGCCTTTTCTATCGGCGCTGAAATATACGGGCAAAAAGACGCGGCTTTTGCTTCGCTCTTATCTCAAAAGGCATTATCGGCTTTTGCCTATGGTTTAAAAAAGCCGGGCTATACGCAAACCGCATCTGTAAAAGCGCCCTATATATACGGCGAAGAGAACTGGATGGATGATATGGAACTCGCCGCCGCAATGCTTAAAGACGGCAGCAAACTGGGTTATGCTTTTGAGCTTGCCCAAAAAGAACCCGTCACTCAATGGTTTGTTGACGATACCGCGGCGCACTATCAATGGTATCCTTTTATCAATGCCGGGCATTACGAGCTGTCAAAAAAAATGAGTGGAAAAGAAAAGCAGGATCTGGTAAGCTTTTACAAACAGGGTATTGAAATAATCTGGAACAGGGCAAAGCAAAATGCCTTTTACAGGGGTATCCCTTTTATATGGTGCAGCAATAATCTTACTACCGCCTTTACGATACAATGTTACTGGTACAGGCAAATGAGCGGTGATGATACATACAAAGCGCTGGAGCAGGCCAACTTCGACTGGCTTTTTGGCTGTAACCCCTGGGGCACCAGTATGGTATATAGCTTACCTGCCTGGGGCGATACCCCGAACGACCCGCATGCTTCCTTTTTAAAAGTGGGTAATTTCCCGGTTAACGGCGGACTGGTGGATGGGCCGGTATACGGGAGCATCTTTGGAAGTCTTATAGGCCTGCGGCTTACTAAACCCGACGCATACGCGCCATTCCAAAGCCCATTGGCGGTTTACCACGATGACTCCGGTGATTACAGCACCAACGAGCCCACCATGGACGGAACGGCTTCCCTGATCTACCTGCTGGCGGCCAAGGAAGATGCAGCAGATAGAGAACAAAACACAGCACCGGCAAAAATTTTAGTCCTTAAGAAAGATGAACAAGCCGGCAAAAAATCTTTCAGCTACAATATGGGGGGCATTATAAGAGGCGATAGTCTTCAAAAAAAAATTGCCATTGTTTTTACCGGGGATGAATGGGGAGATGGTGGAGAAAAAATTGCCCGGACCCTGAAAGAACGGCAGGTAAAAGCCTCTTTTTTTCTGACCGGCAATTTTTACCGCAATCCGCTTTTCAGCACGCTGATTCCCAGGTTGAAAGAAGATGGTCATTATTTAGGCAGCCATTCCGACAAGCATATATTGTATTGCGACTGGATAAAAAGAGACAGTCTGCTGGTAACCCGGCAGGAATTCAGCGCCGACCTGAAAGACAGCTACCTTGCCATGAAGCGCTTTGGCATCAGTGCTGAAGATGCTCCTTATTTCCTGCCGCCTTATGAATGGTACAACAACCAGATATCCGCATGGACAGACCAAATGGACTTACAGCTCGTGAATTTTACCCCCGG
>JAHBTJ010000018.1 GCA_019638595.1 Chitinophagaceae bacterium | reverse complement strand
ATGGAGGCAAAAAATATAAGTTACTGGTTATCAGTCAAAGACGTTCAAAAAAATATTGTATCATCACAAAAAAACCGTCTTTTAACGGTATAGCAGTACCGCTAAATAACGGTAGACAGCTACCGTTAAAAAACGGTATAAAAAAACGGTGTTTTATTTTTGGTAATGTCAGGGGAAATCACAGGTCTTAAATATTCAACATGCCAGACCTGGTAAAAAGGGAAAACAAAAAACCATCGCGTTGGCGATGGTTCTGCTGATTATGGTAAAACCGGATACCGGTTAAGTACCCGCACTTTTCATATAGTTATGAGGCTGCATCTGTTCTGTTGACAGTTGCTTTACCAGTAATGTTTTTACAATAAATGTTAGGTGCTATACTGTAATCAGGCTGTTAGTGCCGCCGTAAATATTGGGGATCTCGTTATCGGCTTCCGGCTCGTTTAACCACTCTGTTTCGTTCACCAGGTATCTGAATTCATGCCTGGAATCTTTGGGAAGATTGACATCAGCGCTGAAAGTTCCGTCTTTTTTGCGGCTCATGATGATCGAGTTTTGCCAATCGCTATTCAACCCAAGGATCTCAACCGTTTCTGCATTTTCCGGCTTGAATGAAAATTTCACTTTGCAATAATCCTTGGTTTTAAAATAGGTCTTCTGTACCATTTGCTTTCTTTTAAATTGTTTGATAATAAAATGCTCTTCACACTTGTCAGGCAAATCGTTCAGGCAGGATTGTGGGTTAATACAGATAATTAAAAAAGGTAACCTGTTTTAATGTAACAGTTTTCCACAGTTGGCTATAGTTATGTGGAAAACTACATTCTTTTTTCACATCCATGCCGGAAGGATAGAAGAATTATTATCCGTAAACGCTGCAAATGTATGAATTTTTTGCGGGTGGTAATGGTTCAGGGCAAACGCATCTAAAAAAGTACAGTAACTATTGGTTATCTGATATTGTTTCCCGTTTCTCTAAAGCAGATGGTTCATTTGTTCCATCGGGCAACTTAAGCCGTGGGGCCATAAGTGTTCGAAACGCTATTTTGAAGGCTGCCATATCCACAATTTTATAGCGTCATAGACGCGAAAGTTTGGTGGCAATTATACAGTAACGCATTGACAAAGCTCCGTAGGAGCGGCATTTTCGCAGGTTTCGAACGTTTATGGCCGTGGGCCTGAACCGTGCCCACGACAGGCTGGTTCGAATATCCATTTTCGGGTTAGCAAAGGGGAGATAGTCCTTCCATCAGGATGGAATATTTTTCTGTATTTCACAGATCACTTTATATTAAGGGTAGCCCCTGACGGGGCAAAATAAAACGTCCGGCATTTCTTCTACAAGCAGGTAGCCGCTATGCGGCATGTTTCAGGTGTGTGTCCCAGGCGAATGAAATGCTTTTCTGTGCCATCGGCACAACCCGTTTGTAAACAAAGAGGGTATTTTTCAATGATGCGCCATAGGCGTTACCCCTGATTGTATAAAAAAGACCGCACCCGGAGCATCCATTTAGGGTCTTTAAATCAGCAATCCGGGCTCTAAACCCTGCTTAACATGTATATTCCTTAACTAAATGATATTACCTTTTCGCGGCATTTTACGGCTCCTGTTCCTTAAGTTGACGCCTATACCCCGAGGGATGAATGAGCATATATCAGTTTAGATGCGTTTGCCCTGGGTAATGGTTAAAGTTTATACAGGCTGTATCGCGGGTGGGATATCAGGGGGCAGGCGTTCAGGATTATCATAAGTTATTTGTCGTTTAACCTTCAATGTTATTAAAATAAAAAGGAGCCCGCAACCGTTCGTAAAATCATGTTCATGCCGCTTCAATTATTTAGCATAGCATTAAACCCGGTTATGCTTAATAAGTCTGTGCATGCATTGTACAATCAATTACCCTTTATGAAACAAAAAACTTCATTATTAAGCATTCTTGCATGTTCTGCCATTATTGCTTTTACCTCCTGTAAAAAAGAGAAGGATGAAACCGGCAATACAGGTATTGAACTGGTAGCTCATACAGACGACCAGGCTTTGTTCTCATCAGAGCTGAATACCGTTAATTCCGATGCGGATATTGTGCTGGAGGCTTTTACTTCGATTGTAAGCGCACGCAACCAGGAATCGCCGGAATATATTTGTGACGCTGCTGTTGCCTTTGATTTTGAAAGCAACCCCCAAACAATGACGATTACCTATAATAACAAGAACTGCCGTGGAAACCGATCCAGGTCCGGCGTTGTTGTGGTGGCTGTTGCTAAAGGAACCCAATGGGGCCAAGCCGGGGCTTCTGCCAGCATCAGTTTCCGGGATTTAAAGGTTACCCGCGCCGGCGATAACAAAAGCATTATCATTAACGGCACACAAACTTATACCAATGTAAGCGGCGGCCTGTTAAAGGATCTTTCATCGCTGGAGTCAATAACACATGCTATTACCAGCGATCATCTTTCTGTTACTTTTGATAACAGTACTACCCGCACATGGCAGGTAGCCAGGCAGCACGTATTTACCTACAGCAACGGCATAGTTATTACCGCGAGCGGAACTCATACCGAAGGCGATCAGGCAAATGTGGCGGAATGGGGCACCAACCGTTTTGGGCTTACTTTTGCTACTTCAACAATAGAACCTGTAATGGTGCGGCAGGATTGTGATTTTCGTGTAACCGGCGGCGTTATAAAACACATTGTGGCAGGCTTTACCGCTACGGCTACTTTTGGTTTAGACGCCCAGGGAAATCCTGTGTCTTGCCCGGATGGAAATTATTATTTTAAAGTGCTGTATACCGGCCCTGGCGGGCGCAGTATCGCATTTGTATATCCTTACTAAACATATTCTTTATCAATTATAAAGCCGTGGTATCATTGCCGCGGTTTTTTTATGCCGGCATGCGTGCAAAATGAATGATCACAGGAAGGGAGTTGCTAAAAAATAAACGTACTTTACAACCTGTATTATGAAGCAGGATATAAAGAAGGAAGCCATCATCCAGGCAGCCGAAAAGAGGTTTAACCATTTTACGGTTGCCAAGACCACCATGGCCGAAATAGCAGGAGATCTGGGCATCTCAAAAGCGCTGCTGTATTATTATTTTCCGGATAAGCTCAGCCTGTATGCAGCCGTACTGACAAACGTGATCGAGTCGGTTCAGAAAATGGAGGACAACCTGCCGGCAGGCAGCGATCCGCTGGAAAACATGATTAATTATCTCCAGGCACGGAACAGCTTTATCCACCAGCATTACAGTATCATTGAATTTTTAAAAACGGCTACGGAAAAAGCGCCGGAAGAGCTTAAGCAGATCTTTAGCCGCGCAAAAGTCTCGGAACTGAAAAATATAGAGAGGATACTGGAAAAGGGTGAAAAGGATAAGATACTCCATATGAAAGATACGGCGGCTACTGCTGAGCTGCTGTTGAATTGCCTGCAGGGATTAAGGTATGTTATGCTGCAGCAGGACGGCGTGATGGTTTTCCCTACCAAAGAGCAGTTCAATTCCATCCTGGCTAAGGAAAAGGAGCTGGTATCCATATTTGTTAAGGGGTTACGGTGATAGAAATTTCTTCCGGAAAATTTGGAAGATATTTTTTTTGTCGTAATTTTGACTTTTAAATTAAAAAAGTCAAATAGTAAAATAGTCAGTTTTGAAAACAGAAGCACCTGTAAAAGAAGAACTTATAACGGAAGCAGCCCTGCGGCGATTTACCCATTTTGGTTTCAATAAAACTACTTTCTCCGAAATAGCGAAAGACCTGGGTGTTTCACAGCAGAGTATGTACTATTATTTCCCCGACAAAAAATCACTGATCATTAAGGTGGCTGCTAATGTTATGGCGTCGCTTATAGCGGCCATGCAGGAAAAGGTAAATACCTGTAATAACCTGCTGGAGAGGTTAACGGGGATAGTAGAAGTAAAGGAAGCTTTTTTTGAAAAATATTTTATGCTGGCAACGGAAGGCACTAACGAAAAAGATTCCGATGAGCTGCATTGTTTTGTAAGGCAAATGCAATCGGAGCAACAGGCCATTTTTATCTCAGCCTTTGAAAAAGCAATAGCGGAGGGAGAGATCCGGCAGATTGATGCGGCAAAGAAGGCGGCGCTGCTTTTGAATGCGCTGAACGCTATGCAGGACAATTACCGTAATACCCATATTATCCCGGATCACCAGGCCATACGGGATTTGTTTGAAGAGCAAAAGGAGCTGATCGCCATTTACGTTTCGGGCTTAAAAAACTACCATAAATAAATTTTAAGATAAAACAAGCAGATAACAGATGAAGAGAATACAATTGGTCGTAGCCGTTTTTCTGGTTGCACTCAGTGGCAACAGGGCTTCGGCACAGGAAACCCTGACCTTGCAGCAGGCATTACATTTTGCACTTGAGCACAAGGCAGAGGCGCAAAAAGCAAAGCTGGACGTTGAAAACGCACAGTACTTAATTGATGAAACCAGGGGCTCGGCCTTACCACAGATCAGCGGTTCCGGAACACTTACCTATAACCCGATGTTACAGAAGAGTGCATTACCGGGTGAGATCATCGGTAAGCCCGGCGAGACCATGATGGTGGCGCTCGGTCAAAAATGGCAGTCGAACGCTGTGCTGAGTGTGAACCAGCAAATATTTAACCAGGCTGTTTTTACCGGTCTGAAGGCCGCAAAGAACACCCGTGAATTTTACCAGATCAATAGTACTCTCACGGATGAAACACTGATTGAAAAGGTAGCCGGTGCGTATTACCAGGTTTTTCAACTACAGCAACAGTTGCAAACCATCCAGACAAACCTGGATAATACCATTAAAACCCAAAAGGTGATCAGCGGGCTGGTGGACGCAGGCCTGGCAAAGAAAATAGACCTGGATCGTACGGTGGTGGCAGTCAATAACCTGGAGGCTGGCAGGCAACAGATGGTTAACTCATTGCAACTTTCAGAAAACGCGCTGAAGTTCGCCATAGGTATGGAAATGGATAAGGATATCGTATTGCCCAATGAAAATTTTGAAGTGAACGCCTCCATTCTTATGGATGAGCCCAATGTGGAGAACAGGTCAGAAATCAAATTGCTGAATAAACAATCTGAATTACTGGAACTGAACAGGAAGGCGAAGATAGCGGCCTATTATCCTACGCTTTCTTTCTCCGGCAACCTGGGTTACCTGGGTATGGGCCCGTACTTTCCTGTTTTAAATAATAACAAGCAGGTGAACTGGTCAGGTTTTTCGGGGCTTGGTCTGAATCTTTCTATCCCGATCTTCAACGGTGGTACCACCCGTGCAAGGATAAACCAGTCAGAGATTGATATTAAAAAGCTGAAAGCGGATATGGAAGACACAAAGCTGGCCCTGGCGCTGGCAAATGACAATGCAAGGGCGCAGATCAAAAACAGCCTGCTTACGCTGGATACCAATAAACGCAATATCGGCCTGGCAAAAGATGTGTTGGAGAATACTAAAAATAACTACCAGAACGGGTTGTCCAACCTGACCGAGCTGCTGGATGCAGAAAAAGCGTATGCCGATGCACAAAATAATTATACTACCTCCCTGCTTAATTACAGGATAGCCGAAATACAGGTATTAAAAGCAAACGGGAATTTAAAATCATTAATTAACAACTAACGGATCACTATCAATAATTTTTATGAAAAAAAAGAAATCTTCTGTTGTAAGGATCATCATTACTGTAGTAGTAATTATAGCGTCACTGGCAGGTATTCAACGGCAGCTCGACAAAAATAAAGCTGCCAACAAAGCGGCGACCGACGAGGTGGCAAAGCAAAATACGGCCGTATCCGTAAGAACGGATATCGCTACCATGAAGAATATAGACCTGGGTTATACGGCTAACGGAACTTTTATTCCAAAGCAGGAAGTGGTAGTAGGCGCAGAAGCCGCAGGAAGGGTAGCCAGGGTGCTGGTAAAAGAAGGCGA
Organism: Chitinophagaceae bacterium; assembly: GCA_019638595.1. GTDB lineage: Bacteria > Bacteroidota > Bacteroidia > Chitinophagales > Chitinophagaceae > Agriterribacter. The sequence goes on along the minus strand of JAHBTJ010000018.1, from coordinate 158,892 downwards.
TTTTGTAAAAGCCGGCCAAACGCTGGCGATCGTGGTGGGGGATAAGCAAAATGTATCGGTAGCAAATGCCGAGGCAAGTCTGAACAATGCGAAAATGGACCTGGAACGTTTTGAAAGCGCTTTCACAACTGGTGGTGTCACCCGCCAGCAACTGGACGGTGTGCGTCTGCAGTATGAAACTGCTAAGAACAACCTCAGAAATGCCCAGATCGCTGCGGGAGATGTGGCGATCAGGACCTCTGTTGCAGGTATTATCAATTCTAAAAAAATTGAGCCGGGAAGTTATGTAAGCCTCGGAGCCGCTGCCTTTGATGTGGTGAATATCAGCTCGCTGAAGCTGAAGGTAAATGTTGACGAAAAAAATATTGGTGGTTTGAAGGAAGGGCAAAAAGTAAATATTGTAGTAAGTGTGATCCCTGATAAAGTGTTTAGCGGAACAATAACTTTTATTGCTCCCAAAGCGGATGCGAACCTGAACTTTCCTGTGGAAGTGGAGATCCCGAATGCTAAAAATGAGCTGCGTGCCGGTATGTATGGCTCTGCAAAATTTGGGGAAGGCGCTTCTGTAAATACCCTGGTAGTGCCCCGCAATGCTTTTGTAGGTAGTGTAAGCGACAATAAAATATTTATTATCAAAGATGGTAAAGCAGTAGAAAAAAGAGTGCAGTCAGGCAGGAGTTTTGGCGATCATATAGAAGTGCTGGACGGGTTGTCTGCGGGCGATGAAGTAATTGTTTCCGGGCAGATAAACATTTTTGATCAAACGCCGGTGCAGGTAATCAAATAGGTGATCCCGGTTTAATACTTAGAAATTAACGAAGATGAAAATAACTGAAATATCAATAAAACGTCCCAGTATAATAATCGTGTTGTTTATTATACTTACGTTAGCCGGGATCTTTTCGTATACCCGGCTGGGATACGAGCTGGTTCCAAGGTTTGAAGTGAATGTGCTTACCATTCAGACCATTTACCCGGGCGCTTCTCCTTCGGAAGTGGAGAATTCCGTGACCAAAAAGCTGGAAGATGCGGTGTCGTCGCTGGAGAGCATTAAGAAGATGGAATCCAAATCCATGGAGAATGTCTCGCTGATCATGATCACCCTGAACGCGGGCGCCGATGTCAACTTCCTTTTAACAGATGCGCAACGTAAGATCAATACCGTGCTCAACGATCTCCCGGATGATGTGCAAACGCCTTCCCTGTCGAAATTTTCATTAGACGATGTGGCGATCATGAGCCTGGCAGTTACCTCCAATCTGTCTGAAAAAGAGCTGTATGACCTGCTGGATAAAAAGATCCAGCCTGTATTTGCCCGTATCAACGGGGTGGCAAAAGTAGATATGATCGGGGGAGAAGAAAGAGAAATACAGATCAGTGTAGATCCTGTAAAGCTGCAGGGATACGGGTTGTCTATCAACCAGGTGCAGCAGGTGGTAGCTGCCTCCAACCTGGATTTTCCTACCGGCAGCGTCAGCACAAGAGAGAACCGTACGACCATCCGCTTGGCGGGGAAAGTAAGCTCGATCGATCAGTTGAGGAACCTGCCGATCACCTCGCTGTCGGGCGCTACTATCTTTTTAAAGGATGTAGCCGATGTACAGGACGGCATCAAGGAAATTGAGAAGGTTGCAAGGGTAGACCGTGCCAATACGATCCTGCTCCAGGTGTTTAAGCAATCTGATGCAAATGCCGTGGAAGTATCGAAGCAGGTAAGGGCAACTATCGAAACGGTAGAAAAAGACTACCAGACGGATGATATTAAGCTGCAGATCGCGAATGACTCTTCCCTGTTCACGCTGAACGCGGCAAACAACGTTATTCACGATTTGATCATTGCTATTGTGCTGGTAGGTTTTATCATGCTGTTCTTCCTGCACAGCTTACGCAATGCGGCCATTACCATGATAGCGATCCCGTTATCGCTGATCGCAACCTTTACAGGATTGCTGATGATGGGATATACGCTTAACCTGATGTCTTTACTGGGACTTTCGCTGGTGGTGGGCATCCTGGTGGATGATGCCATTGTGGTGATCGAGAATATACACCGGCATATGGAGATGGGTAAGAACAGGGTGCGGGCGGCCTTTGACGGGGCAAAGGAGATCGGTTTTACGGTTTCGGCCATCACCCTGGTGATCATAGTGGTATTTTTTCCGATCGCGATTTCCACCGGGCTGGTAGCTAATATACTGGCGCAGTTCTGCGTTACGGTGATCATTTCAACGGCGTTGTCGCTGCTGGTATCCTTTACCGTGGTACCCTGGTTGTATTCCCGTTTCGGAAAGCTGGAGCTGATCAGCTCAAAGTCAGTATTGGGCAAAGTGATCTATGGATTTGAAAAAGGACTGACCCGGTTCACCAACTGGATATCCAATATACTTAAATGGAGCCTGCGTTCAAGAATAAACAAAGTGATCACGTTGGGGGTAGCGGTTGTATTGTTATTTGCTTCCTTCGGATTGGTATCAAAAGGATATATTGGTTCGGATTTCTTTCCTTCTGTTGACAGGGGTGAGTTTTATGTGCAGTTTGAGCTGCCTAAGGATGCCTCTTTGGAGCGTACCAATGAGCTGACCCGGAGAGCGGAAGCCTATATTGCTGAAAAACCTGAAGTGGCTACGATGATCACTACGGTAGGACAGGCTTCAGACGGGCTGATAGCAGTGGGAGGTTCCAGGTACAAAGCGGAAATACACGTTAAATTAAAGAAGGACTATAAAGAGAATTCGAAGGTGTATTCTGCCGTGCTGAAAAGAGAGCTGCAGAACCTCCTGGTGGATGCAAAAATAAAAACCGTGAATGTGGGTATCATGGGGGCGGAGCAATCACCGCTTCAGCTGACCGTTCTGGGCTCGAATGTGGAAGACGCCCAGGAATTTGCAGAAAAGGCGGCAGACGAGTTGCGGAAGGTACCGGGAGCTACAGGCGTTAAGCTGACTTCCGAAGCAGGAAACCCTGAGATCAGTGTAAAAGTGGACCGTGACAAAATGAACAGCCTGGGATTGAGCATTGCTGCTGTAGGTGGTATGATGCAAACCGCTTTCTCCGGGAATACGGATAATAAGTATCGTGCCGGGGAAAACGAATATGATATCAATATTAAGTTTAACGATAAAGGAAGAGCGAATATTGACGATGTAAAGGACCTGAAATTCATCAGTAATAATGGTACGCCGATATTGCTGAGCCAGTTTGCTGACGTGGAATACAGCTCCGGGCCAACCTTGCTTGAGCGCAGGGATAAGTCGCCGGCAGTTTCTATCCAGGGACAGGTGATTGGGGTACCCATGGGAACCGTTGCCGCCCAATGGGAAGAAGCATTTTCTACCATTGAAAGAAAACCGGGGGTAACCTATATATGGGGTGGAAATATGGAGAACCAGAAAGAAGGTTTCGGAACGCTGGGCGTAGCTTTGATCGCTTCTATTTTGCTGGTGTACCTGGTGATGGTAGCGCTTTACGACAGCTTCTCGACACCGTTCATCGTGATCTTTTCCGTACCGTTATCTTTTATCGGCGCGCTGTTGCTCCTGGCGCTGACAAACCAATCGCTGAATATCTTTACCATCCTGGGTATTATCATGCTAATTGGGCTGGTTACCAAGAATGCCATCCTGCTGGTGGATTTTGCCAACCACCGGAAAGAAGAAGGCGACAGTACCTTCGATGCGCTGGTTTCGGCTAACCATGCCCGTCTTCGTCCTATTCTCATGACCACCATTGCGATGGTGATGGGAATGGTGCCGATCGCCATGGCACAGGGAGATGGTGCGGATATGAACAGGGGATTGGCGATCGTTATTATCGGTGGACTGCTTTCATCGCTGTTCCTGACCCTTGTTGTGGTGCCGGTGGTATATTCCATATTTGACGGCATACAGAGACGGCTTGGAAGGCACAAAAAGGTGGATTATGTAGAGGAAATGAAAGCGGAATACGTGCCCGTGGAAAGCGCGCATCATTAATATAATATATAGAAAAGTTTTTTAAACAGGGACTTACCCAAAAGGTTGATATTGACAATCACGTTCAACAGCCTTTCAGGTAAGTCCCTTTGCTTTGCCAAAAAACAGCCGGGTATCGTAGTATCAGCTATTTAATTAATGCTCTGTTCCATTAATCAAAACCCTGCTGTTATGTCTCTTCAGTCCAACCGGCTTATTTCCCTGGATGCCCTCAGGGGATTTACCATTGCCGCCATGATCATGGTGAACTTTCCCGGCATGGAAGAGTATGTATATTTTACATTGCAACATACCAAATGGAACGGGCTTTCCTTTACGGATAATATAGCTCCCGTATTTCTTTTTGTGATCGGGGTCTCTATTGTGTTCGCGTACAACAAAAGGCTTGCAGACGGTACAGCGAAATCCGGCTTATATAAAAAAATTGTGACCCGGTCGCTCAAGATCTTTGCGGTGGGTATGTTCTTAAATCTCATGCCCGATTTTGATTTTGGCAATGTTCGCTGGACAGGTACCCTGCACCGCATAGCATTCGTATTTTTATTTTGCGCTATCATATTTTTAAATACCAACTGGCGCCGGCAGGCATGGATAGCCGCGGTATTATTGGTTGGGTACTGGCTGCTGCTTACATTGGCGCCTACCCCGGGTGTGGGCAAAGTAATGCTGGAACCAGGGGTAAATATAGTAGCCTGGTTTGATAGTAAGTTCCTTCCGGGAAAAATGTGGCAGGGCACCTGGGATCCTGAAAGCATTTTGAGTACCATCCCCTCGGTAGTGAGCGGTATTACCGGAATGCTGGCCGGCCGGTTAATGATCAGCTCGTATACTCCTTATGAAAAAGTAAGTTACCTTATGACCGCGGGTGTTTTTTCCTCCGTTATTGGGTATTTCTGGGGATTGACTTTTCCCGTAAATGAAAACCTGTGGACGAGTTCCTTTGTATTGGTTACATCGGGTTTTGCCTGTTTATTGTTAGGCGCTATGTATTTGCTGGTAGATATTAAAGGATATACCAAATGGACCCGGGTGGGTATTATTTTCGGAGCCAATGCCATTACGGCGTATGTAATGGCAGATATACTTGCATTGTTTTTTTACAGGGCCTGGTTCGGAGAAGTGCCGCTCAATGAAAAAGTAGTAACAGCTTTGATCAATGGGGGAGTGCAGCCGGAACTGGCAAGCTTGTTATACGCCCTGTTTTTTGTTGCCGTTAATTTTATTCCCGTTTATATTTTGTACAGGAAAAAAATTTATATCAAACTATAATTTTTCCCCGGCTTAAAGCAGCCTTACTTTTTAAAAGTGTGCCGGTAAAAGCGTTGTATTATTATATAGCATTCCTGCCGTATGCAGTATGTGTTTGCCGGATGGGAACAGCTTCCATTTTCCTGAGAAACTCGTCATATGTCTGCTGTAGTTGCTTTTCACCCTTTTTTTCCTGGTTATATATTGATCCATCAAATTTCCTGTGTATGGATTCCAGCTCTTTATTTCCTGTAAGCTGTACTATATAATGCATAATGAGCGACGACAACCACCTGTCATCACGCTCTGCGGTGGTAAGCCGGCTTTTAAGCTGTTCAAGCAGCGATACGTCATTAACTCCTGTTATCATATCAACTATATACAGATCGTTGTGCGTGGGCTTATCAATCTTAATAAAGCTGTTGAATAAAAATTCCTTTTGAGCGGTGTTAAGAAAAACGCTTTTCTTCATGGCTTTGTCATCATCGTAATACGACATAAAATCACTTTGCGGGCTAAGCTCATATACACCATCCCAACGTGTTGCCGGGTGGGCGGCGCATTGTACCAGCCATTCAATGGTGGCATCGTGTTTTTTGGAAGGGTTTTGGGCTGCCAGTATCTCCTGCATTTCAAGGATGCGCGCCTGATAAACATCCCGGTCGCTTTTTGTGGTAAAAGATTTCGCGCCGTAAGAAAGTGCGTGTGTAAAATATGTTCCTTGCTCCCCGGGGTTTTTATCCAGGAATACAATTACTGCTTCGCCGGGATGATATACGGGAGGCGCCGGGCAGATCATTGCAGCGCTATAATATACTTTAACCGTATCCGGAACCGGCTTGCCCTGCAATAATCGTTCTACAAGTACCAGTGCATAATCACTCTCCCATACATTTTTGTTATTGTTTGTCGTTATTGTACCGGTTGTAAGCACATTTCCGGTAATAATATATTCGCTCTCAATGATCAGCTTTCGCAATGGGCGGGGTGAAATGGGGTAACTGAATGAAGAGTGCATTGTTATGATACAGGTAACCAGTATAATAAGGGCTTTCATAAATCAATTTGTAGTAAGGATGCTTTTCAGGAAAGATTGCATAATTATTGAATTATTTTTTGGTGAATAACGAAGCCCCATTAAAACGGGTCTGTCCCGGAATACCGGTTAAAAGAATAAATAGATTTTTCGTACTATTGCGCAAACGTTTGCGTTAAAGCTGAAAACATATTACAAATCAATTTATAATTATGTGTGGAATTGTGGCATATATCGGGCACCGGCAGGCTTACCCGGTAATTATCAAAGGGTTAAAGCGATTGGAATACCGGGGATACGACAGCGCCGGGGTAGCTTTATTGAATCATGGAATGAAGCTGTACAAGAAGAAAGGGAAGGTAGCGGCGCTTGAAGAAACAACATTGGGGCAGGACCTGGAAGGGAATATTGGCATAGGGCATACCCGGTGGGCTACCCATGGTGAGCCAAGCGACAGGAACGCTCACCCGCATGTATCCGCCAATGGCAGGCTGGCAATGATCCATAACGGTATTATTGAAAACTATGCCCTGCTGAAACAGGAACTGGTCAAAAAAGGATATAAGTTCCATAGCGATACCGATACGGAAGTATTGCTCAATTTTATAGAAGACATTCAGAAGAATAATGAGAGTACGCTGGAAGAGGCTTTGCGTATTGCGCTTAAGCGCGTAGTGGGCGCCTATGTAATTGTGTTGATAGACAGGGATAATCCTGGTACCCTGATCGCGGCCCGTAAAGGAAGTCCTTTGGTGATAGGCATCGGGAAAGGGGAACATTTTTTAGCCAGCGATGCATCGCCTATTATTGAATATACCAAGGAAGTGGTGTATGTAAACGACTATGAGATCGCCATTATTAAGCCGGATGAATTGATCCTGAAAAACCTGGGTAATGAACGGCAAACCCCTTTTATTCAAAAGCTCGATCTTGAACTGGCAGCCATTGAAAAAGGCGGTTACGATCATTTCATGCTTAAAGAGATCTTTGAACAGCCTTCCACTATTTACGATTGTTTAAGAGGAAGGCTTGATGTTACACAGGGTACTATTACCATGTCGGGCATTCAAAACAATATTGATAAAATAAAGAATGCCAACCGGATACTCATTGTTGCGTGCGGAACCTCGTGGCATGCGGGCCTAATAGCAGAGTATATTATAGAGGAGCTGTGCCGCATACCGGTAGAAGTTGAATACGCCTCAGAATTCAGGTACAGGAACCCTGTTATACACAAGGGCGATATGATCATTGCCATTTCACAAAGCGGCGAAACGGCGGATACCCTGGTAGCGCTTGAAAATGCGAAAGAGCAGGGCGCTGTTATTTTAGGGATCGTGAATGTAGTGGGTTCTTCCATAGCCCGTTTATCGCACGCCGGGGCTTATACGCATGCCGGGCCCGAAATTGGTGTGGCAAGCACCAAAGCTTTTACGGCGCAGCTTACGGTGCTTACCATGGTGGCTTTAATGATAGCAAAAGAAAGAAATGCGATTACGCATGAACGTTATCTTCATTTGCTGGAAGAGCTGAACGATGTTCCGGAAAAAGTAAAGCAGGTTTTAGGTACCGCGGAGCATATACAAAAGGTAGCCTTAAAGTATAAGGATGTAAAAGATGCCTTGTACCTGGGGCGTGGCTATAACTTTCCCGTGGCGCTGGAGGGCGCTTTAAAGCTCAAGGAAATTTCCTATATCCATGCGGAGGGGTATCCCGCGGCTGAAATGAAGCATGGACCTATTGCGCTGGTTGATGAATTATTGCCGGTAGTGTTTGTTGCCACCCGCGACGCGTATTACGAGAAAATCATCAGCAATATACAGGAAATAAAAGCGAGAAAAGGAAAGGTGATAGCTGTTATTACCGAAGCCGATGAAACAATTACCGGGATGGCCGATGATGTATTACCTGTGCCGGAAGCCGATGAGCTGATAGCTCCCATTATCAGCACCATACCCCTGCAGTTGTTTTCTTACTACATTGGAGTAGCCAGGGGGTACGATGTAGATAAACCGCGTAATCTTGCCAAAAGTGTAACCGTGGAGTAGGGATGGGATTTTGGGTTTTTAGTTTATGGTTTTAAGTTTGAATGATTTGAGATTTGAAAACGTCAAAGCCATAAAGTATTTAAACCACAAATAGCTTTGAGCAGTCAGCTATGGGCTATGAGAAACCACAAACTATAAACACTAAACATCTCAAATTTCAAATCTCAAATTTCCAATTTAGCCGTGAATATCATTAATAAAAGAAGCATTGATTCGCTGGGGTATAATTTTGTACCGGCAGAATATCTTCCCGAAGGAAAAGACGAATATCATTTGCGTAATATCCAGAACAGGAACGGCATACAATACCGTGGGCTGACTGCATGGGAGATTGAGGTGCTGGTGCGTAACCGTAATACATCCGACGATTGGAACAAGATACTGGTATCGGATGCTTTTAACCCGGAACTGGTTAAAAACTGCCAGTTCTTTGGACTGGTGCGCATTGGTAAGCTGGAGCCCTGCTTCCTGGAATATCATAACCTGCGCATGCCGGTGGGGCTGTATAACAGTACCATTATCAGTTGCGATTTTGGAGATAATATAGTAGTAGACAGCGTTAGCTACCTGTCGCACTACATTATAGGCAGTGAAGTAATACTGGTGAATATTAACGAGCTTTCAACCACCAACGCGGCTAAATTCGGCAATGGCATTATCAAGGAAGGCGAAAGTGAGCATATCAGGATATGGCTGGAAATATGCAATGAAAACGGGGGACGGAAAGTAATTCCTTTTACCCGCATGTTACCGGGCGACGCGTGGCTATGGTCTAAATACAGGGATGATGAGGTGATGCAGGAACGGTTTAAAATGTTTACTCAGAAAGAGTATGATGTACAGAGGGGATACTATGGAAAGATCGGCGACAGGACGATCATAAAAAATACCAGCATCATTAAAGATGTGTGGATAGGCACCGACGCGTATATCAAAGGCGCCAATAAGCTCAAGAACCTCACAGTCAGCTCATCTGCCGAAGCGCCCTCACAGATCGGCGAAGGCTGCGAAATGGTAAACGGCATCATGGGACTGGGATGCAGGGCCTTTTATGGCATAAAAGCGATCCGTTTTATTATGGCTTCACATTCCCAGTTGAAATACGGAGCCAGGCTTATCAATTCTTACCTGGGCAATAATTCCACTATTTCATGCTGCGAAGTGTTGAACTCGCTGATCTTTCCCTCGCACGAGCAACACCATAACAATTCTTTTTTGTGCGCGGCAACGGTAATGGGACAAAGTAATATGGCCGCGGGAGCAACGGTAGGCTCCAACCATAATTCCCGCAGCCCGGATGGTGAGCTGCTGGCTGGCCGTGGCTTTTGGCCGGGCTTATGTGTGAGCCTGAAGCATAATTCAAGGTTCGCATCTTTTAATATCCTTGCCAAAGGCGATTACCCGGCAGAGCTGGATATACCCATTCCTTTTGCTTTAATAAGCAACGATGTAGCTAAAGACCAGTTGCTGGTAATGCCCGCCTATTGGTTTATGTACAACCTGTATGCCATTGCCCGCAACGAATGGAAATACCAGGACAGGGATGCCAGGATTGAAAGGATACAGCAGATAGAATTTGAAGCGCTGGCTCCCGATACGATCAATGAAATAATGCGATCCCTGGAGCTGTTGGCCCTGTTTACCGGTAAGGCCTATGCACAAAAGAATAATAAGAGGCCGCTTACAGATAAAGAATACACAAAAGCGGGAAGAAAATTGCTTGATGATCACGATCCTGTTGTAGATGAGCTTGAAGTGCTGGCGGATGGTTTTGAAAACAGTGAAAGAAAAGTGGTGATCGTTAAAATTCAGCAGGCATACGATATTTTTAAGGAGCTGGTCATATACTACGGCATACTCCAATGTTTACAATGCATAAAAACATTTGGTATAAAAACTTTTTCCGGCTTAACAAGGCAACTACCGGCAAAGCCCAAACGGGGAGCCTGGCTGAACGTAGGCGGACAGCTTATACCTGCTGAGGCGTTGGAAAAATTCAGAAAAAACATACATACCGGAAAAGTAAAAAGCTGGGACGATGTACATGCTTTTTATACAGCGCAGGCGGCCGGTTACGAAAGGCAAAAATTTGAGCATGCCATTGCTGCTTTGCTGGAGGCGCTTGCTATTCCGGCATCTGCCTTATCGGCTACACGCTTCGGGGAGCTGTTGCAAAAAGCTGTTCAAACCAAAGCATGGCTTACGGAAGGAATTTACGAATCGCGTGCAAAAGATTACTCCAATATTTTCCGGCAAATGGTGTACGATAACCAACAGGAAATGGATAAGGTAGTAGGTAAGCTGGAAGATAACAGTTTTATTGCCATGCAGCGGAAAGAGCTCAGGGCTTTTAAAAAGCAGGTGAACCGGTTGATAAAGGAAATGAAGTTATAGCAGCTTACGCATTACATAGTCGTTCATAAAATAACCGTTACCAATATCGTTGTCTTCTGTACGGTATATGGCGAACCCCATTTTTTCGTAAAAGCTTTTAGCATTGTTAAAACGGTTTACATTCAGCTCAAGCACTTTGCCGCCATTCTGTGATATATCACTTATAATGTGATTTATCATTGCTTTGCCTGCACCTTTTCCCTGTATGGCGGGGAGTATATATATTTTGTGCAACCGGTATATGCCTTCCTCCGGTAACTGCGGCGAGTACGATGCGAACGCTACCGGCTTTTCTCCATTGTAGCCAATAATAAACCGGTGCTTTAATATTGTTATTTGCTGTTCCAGCGATGGAACGCTGTACATCATTTCGAGCATATATTCCATTTGTTTCGGAGAAAGAATGGATTGATAAGCAACCGGCCATATTTGAAAGGTCAGCTCTCTTATCAAAGGAATATCATTTGTACCGGCTTTTTTAAATGACAGCATAATTTGCAAATTACACTATTCCCTATACAAAAATGAATGCTCTTATTGAAGCGCAGCAGGTCGTTTTAAAATAAAAGGCAACAGCAGCTTTTATGTAAATGCATGCTGTTGCCTATATGCCTCTGTATGAAAGAAAAGTTAAATTAATATCAGTCGTCTATTCTTAAAAAGGTTCCGTTTTTATCAAATTCAAGTGTTAACCCGTTCGATAGCTTAACATCCTGCGTTGTTTTATCCAGTTCCCATTCTTTAATAAATACAGCAGGATAGTTGGTGCTTACATAGCTAAGAATGGGGGCAGGAATTACGCTTTCCGGTAATGCTTCGTTGCTTTCAATGTCAATAATTTCCCCATCACTATTGAACTCAAGCTTTGTACCATTGTTCAGGTAGGCCTTATAGGTTGTTTTAAGATCGTCTCTTTCTTTCACAACCTGTAAAATCTGCTGTCCTGCAAAGTGTGTATTGATATAACTGGTGCTGGTAGCAGGTAAATCATTGGGTGATACTACTTTTTCTTTATCACACGATGCCAGGATTAATACACAAGCTGTCATTAACAGGAAGATTCTTTTCATGTTATTCTTTTTATTTGTAAATAGGTTTGATATAAGACAATTCAAATATTATGCACCCTTATCCTGTTGAAAATAAAAAAATGTTAAAACAAATGAATGCCTGCGTTCCAGCCTATCCAACCTGTCAGGTTATCGTTGTTAAACATTCTTTTACCGGTTGATTGTGATACCACGGGGAATTTGTACCCGTCAACCGCAGTTTTCTGATCGCTGTAATACAGTGTAAATGATGGCCCGGCAAATACTGAAAACTTTTTACCCAGGTTGAAGTTACATTGAAGATTAAACCTGTTTAAGATATTGGAATGATCCCAATTGCCCAGATAAGCAAATGAAGAGCTCAGCTCCGGGTTTACAGAAAGCCGGTTCAGCATTTTTATTTCCGTGCCTAATCCATATCCGGCAGTATACAGCTTTCCATTCCTGTTTCCAGCGTTGGTTCCGGCCTGCAGTATGCTGTATAGTTTTGTACTCCCGGTTTTAAAGGATATGTTAAGATTGGTTGTTTCGTTGGTAGAAACAGATACTTTGTGATATCCTTTCAAAATAATATTTACCAGCCCAATGCTATAACCGTCTGAACTGTCTGCAATATTGATCAGCCCTACCTGAACGCCCCGTAAGTTTTTTGTATAATTAACAATGCCGGCAGCTTGCAATCCTTTAAAGGATCCGGCGTTATAGTTAATAATGCCCGATAATTGCACCCCTTTAAAATCGCCTCCGTTTATATTTGAAATTCCGGCAGCCTGTAAGCCTGTAACATGGTGTTTAACATGGTTGGATATGCCGGCAACCTGCACCCCGTTCATTTGCTGCAGCACGGTATTATGTATACCGGCAACCTGTACCCCTTTTGCTTCTCCACCGGTAAGATTGAATACCCCTGCAACCTGTGCAAACTGAGTGTTTTTACGGTTAATATTAAAAATGCCGCCTGCTTCAGCCACTTCCACACCGCCGGTGTAACCGCCCAAAACGTTGAAAGAAAATTTACTGATCACCTGGCTGCCGAGGCTGCCATTTGTGCTTAACCCCGGTACAACCGATACCTGCATTGATTTTTCAGTAAAAAATTTCCTGATATTAAGGCTCTGTGCTTTTTGACGGGCAGTTAAAAAGAGTTTTGCCAGCCTGGTTTGCTCAACGGTTTGAGGTCTGTTCATTGGGGGAATGCTGAACGTATCTATTACCGGCATAGCAAGCCCGCTGTCTGCAAGCTGGTAAATGTTCGCTGTAGATTGAATCCTCGCGTTGACCACGGGCACAAGCGATATTTCCAACTGCATATTATAGGCAGGTTGTATGGTAACAGTAGTATCTTCAAAAGCATCTTTGCTGACAGACAGGGAAGCGGTTCTGTGCCGGCTTTTTAACTTAATGGAAAATTTTCCTTCCTTGTTGGTGAGCGTGGATGCCAGGTGAACCGGCTCATAGATGCTTGCGTTGCCTATTTTCTCACCCGTTCCGCCATTTACTATATATCCGGTAATGGTAATAGTATTGTCAGTAGCGGGGTTTTGCTGCACTACCGATGTAAGCCTGATCGCTACACGCCTCAGTATAACATAATTGCCGCTCTCTTTGTATTCGTAACCGGTTCCCAGCAATTGTTTCAGTGCCTGGCGGATAGTATAGTCGCCTGCCGGTAAGCTCACCAGGCTGTCGCGCCTGAGAATATTGCTGTTATAGGAAAAGCTGAAATTCGCACGATTGCTGATAATGGATAACGCATCGTCCAGCCTTTGTTGCCGGATGTCAACAGATACTGTTCTGCCAAGTATATTTTGGGCAGGGCTGTTATATGCGCACATACATAGAATGAGCAGTACCAGGTACCGCCTGATGCTTTTATTAATGGTCATCTCCGGTTTGTAAAATTATTGTAAAACAATATCGTCGCCGTTCTTAATTACTTTGATCATGAGTGTTTGCGACAGGATATCAAAAATAGTATCTAAAGATTCTTCGTTAAAAGTTACGGTAAGCGGCAATGCGCGTAATTCTTTTTTTGCTATGGTAATATGAACATTGTATGCTTCGTTCAGTTTGTCAACCAGTTTCCACAGCGGGGTATTATCGCAAACAAAAGTGCGGCTTACATAATAATTGAAAAGCTTGTCTGTGCTGCTGTTTTTTTCCAGTTTATTTGTTGAAGCTGTAATTATTGTTTGTTCACCCGTCCTAAGTTCTATTGTTTCATTTTCCCTGGTCACCTGCACAACTCCCGAGCTTACTATAATTTCCGTAGCGCTATCGCTGTTTTTAATATTGAATGAAGTGCCTACTACTTTTACCTTAATATTACCTACATCAATTGTAAATGGTTTTGTTTTTTGTGGTGTTATATTAAAGAAAGCTTCTCCTTCCAACTTTACGTTTCTTTGGTTTTGAGCAAAAGAGGAAGGGTAGGTGAGTATCGTTTTTTTATTCAGGGTGATTATAGAGTTGTCTGGCAGGGTATCTGTTTTTACTTCGTTCCCGGAACGGGATACAATTTGAGCGGGAATTGTGTTCCCGGATCTGTTAATGAAATAAGCCGGCAAAGCTCCTGCAAGGATGATAATAACAGCGGCAGCCATTTTAATCCAGCGTAGCTTTATCATACGGGATCGGGGAGTAAGCGCTGCCTGGAATTTTACCCAGGCTACGTTTTCATTGGTGGCGACAGGGCTATCAGGGCTGCTTTCACTCCATAGCAGCGATAACTGGTGGAAGTAATGCATGTTTTGCTCGCTGCTTTCCACCCACAAAAGCATTTCCTGCTCTTCGGCGGGTGAAGCTTCCCCGGCCAGAAACTTTACCAGCAGTTGATCTGTTTTATCGTTTGCAGCGTATTCCAAAATATTGCTTTTATTGAGTTAAATGAACTAAAAAATACCGTTTTGAATCATTGGATTACTACAGGATGTTAACAAGCACCACACAATGACTGCAGGTAAATACGCTGCCAGCTTTAAGCGCAAAAGCTTTAAAGCCTTGCCCATTTGAGCTTCTATTGTTTTTACCGAAAGCCCGAGCTTGTGGGCTATCTCCTGGTATTTTAATCCTTCAAACCTGCTCATCCTGAATATAACACCGCACTGTTCGGGCAGATCGCTCAGCGCTGCCTGTATATGTTCCTGCAGTTCTTTGCCAAGTATTTTTCCTTCTGCGTTTTCCGAAAAAGAAGGTGGCAGCCCGGTCATATATTTCGCGTGAACCGACCTGATCTGCTGGTGTTTGATGTAATTAAGACAATGATGATAAACCGATTTATACAAATAGGCTTTAGCGGATATACCAGGAGACAGATCCTCTTTTTTTTCCCACAATCTTAAAAAAACCTGCTGTACTATTCCTTCGGCGGCAAATTCATTTTTGATCAGGGTACAGGCATACCGGTACAGCCCTTTATAAAATACTTTAAAGATCGCTTCAAATGAGGCTGTCGTTACTACTGTTAAAGTATCTGTCCTTTCGGTTCTTATTTGTTCCACCGTAGCTTTCTTAAGTCCTGTATCAAAGATAATCGCTTCCAGTCAATACCATTTTACAGTAAGACAATCATCCGGGTATTTACCCTTACCGTTCTTTAAAAAAAGATGGATTAATTGTTATAACAGTTGATGTGCCTGGTTGCGGGGGGCCATCATTATTGAGAATATGCAAGTATTTCAGATTACACATTTGCAGGCGTAGGATGCACCCACGATCCCCTGTAAGGACGCTGTAACAGTTTCGTAGCTTCGGGGTCGCCAACAATTTCTTTTTTAACAGGATCATATTTCAATGACCTCCCTAACTGCATCGAAAGATTAGCAATGATACAGCTTGCAGTAGATATATGACCTTCTTCAATATCCGCTACCGGTCTTGTTTTATTCTCTATCGCTTTCAGGAAGTCCAGCATGTGCAAACGGGTGGCGGGGGCTGCGTTCAGTTCTATTGAGGGTTCGTTTACGTCTTCCGGATATTTTTCCTTTTCATATACCACATCCTTATGAATTTTTTCGCCTTTGCCTACGGGGATAAAATCGTATTGCATGGTGCTGCCGCACAGCGTTCCTTTATCGCCATACAGCTTAAACGACCAGGGATATTCAGGATCTGCAGGAGTGCCCCAGCTCCGGTGTTGCCATACGCAGTTCAATCCATCGTATTCAAAAATTGCGGATTGTGTATCGGCAATATTGCTTTTACCTGTTTTGTCAACATATATACCACCGGTAGAAGTAATAAGACTTGGCCAACCGAGTTGCAGCATCCATCTAACGGTGTCGAGCATATGTATGCACATGTCGCCCATAATACCATTGCCATATTCCATAAAAGTACGCCACCATCTTACATGCGGTAGTCCATCGTATGGGCGCATGGGTGCGGGGCCTGTCCACATTTCATAATCAAAAAAATCAGGTACAGCCTGTACGGGAGGGTTGCCGTTATTGCGCATATGGTAGTAACAACACATCTCCACATGCGATACTTTGCCCAGCAAACCGGCGTCTATGATATTCTTTTTAGCTTCTATCAGGTGAGGAGTACTTTTGCGTTGCGTACCTACCTGTACAACCTTGTTGTATTTCCTTGCCGCGGCTACCATCGCTTCGCCTTCCATTACATCTACACTAATGGGCTTTTGCACATATACATGTGCGCCCGCTTTTACTGAGTCAATAGCCTGCAAGGCATGCCAGTGATCGGGCGAACCTATCAATACTATTTCCGGTTTTTGTTCTGCCAGCATTTTCCTGTAATCGCCATATTGAGGCGGTTTCTTTTTGCTTTGCTGACGCTGACTTACCATGGTAGCGGCATTTTCCAACTGGTTTTTGTCCGGGTCGCATAAGCCCACCACTTCTACCGGGGCAACCTGTATCAGCCTGAACAGGTCGCTTTTGCCGTACCAACCTGTGCCGATCAGCGCTACCCGCCTGGGAGAGGGAGGTGCGGAAAAGTCCATTCCATTTACTTTAAGAGAGGCAAGCGCAAGTGCAGCAGAGGTGCCGCGGATAAACTGGCGGCGATTGAAGTTGTGTTGGCTCATACGACAAATTATTTTTCTTGAATGTATTGATTAAAGATAACAAGCTTTGCCGTTTTTTGGATGAAATCATTTGATCTCCTGAAAAGATTTAAGATACATGTGCCGGGTATAGCATGGCAGACCATTGAGTATATCTCTGAATTTTATAATAACAAATGGGTAATTGCGTTTATGTCACAAAAATCCGCCGGAAAAGAGCTAAGGAAGGCTGATCTTTTAAAATTAAAATCTTTATTAACTATATCCTTTAAAAGTGATCATTTATGAATGAAATACAGCAAAAAAACAATTTATTTGGCTGGTGGAAAAAAGTAGTATTTGAAAATTACGCTAACTTCAAAGGCAGGGCAAGGAGAGCTGAGTACTGGAATTTTACACTTGCTAATGTTATTCTTTTGATTCCATTTTATGTACTGGGAATTATTGGAGCGGCTTATAACTCTTCTGTAATGGCGGGACTGGGCTTTCTTGGGTATGGAGTTGGGGCATTGGGAACCATTCTTCCTTCTCTGGCAGTATGTGTGAGGCGCTTGCATGACCTTAATAAAAGCGGCTGGTATTATTTTATTTGCCTTATACCTCTTGTTGGGCCAATTATATTACTGGTGTGGCTTTTTACTGACGGCAACCGGTTTGTTAATGAATATGGTGAAGATCCTAAAAACCCCGCCGGTCCCGTATTTGATTTTGAACAGCAGCCTGCTTCATAAGCTTGCAGGCGAGCGAATAATAGGTACAAAGCGACCCGGTGTTCCGGGTCGTTTTATATTTCATTTAACGAATGCTTTGTTATCGTTTTATCAAAGTGTCTTTACCATCCAGATAGTGCATGAGCTATGCCCCGAATTGCCCAATGGTCGCGGAATATGAGTAAATCCGTACTTTTCATACATCATGACGGCATTTGAAAATGCAGCCATGCTTTCAATATAAAGCGTGGTATAACCGAAGTTTTTTGCCGATTCAATACTTTTTGCCATCAATTGCTTGCCGGTGCCTTTACCACGCGCATGGGGCGAGATGTAAAATTTCACCAGCTCTGCATAACGCTCCGCCAACCCTTCCGTAGGATATATTCCGCAACAGCCTGCAACATTGCCTTCTGCTTCCGCAACCCATAAAACAGCTTTATCCTTTTGAAAAAGCTGATACAGGTGATCGGTGGTTGGATCGGAATAAACTGTTCCCTGCTTAGGAGCGCCATACTCTTCAAATACACTTCTTATTAATGCCGCAAGAGCGGGATTGTCGGCTTCTTTAACCTGCCTGATATTCATGCACTAAATTTATATTAAAGTACTGTTAGTCGTTTAATATAACCTGTAAAAATATAAGTGCTAAGCGAAAATGCCTGGTATAGTGAAAAGTATTGTCTGGCTTTATGGGCCACACGGTAATTATAATCCTGTAAGCTGCTTAATAAATCTCCTTGCTGTTTGAGCATACGCTAAGGGGTTGGCTTTTGCAGGATCCTGCTCTGCTTCTACTACCATCCAACCTTTATAATCTGATGATTGTATGATGTTGAACAATGCAGGAAAGTCAATACAGCCTTCTTTATCGCCAGGTACTGTAAATACACCATCTTTCACTGCATCCAAAAAGCTCATGCGGTTGTCTTTTACTTTTTGCAGAACATGCGGACGTATATCTTTCAAATGTATATGTGCGGTACGACTGAGAAATTGCTGTAAGCATGCCACAGGATCTTCCCCAGCAAAATAAAAATGCCCGCAATCGTAATTGAGAAATACATTTTCAGGATCGGTTTCATTCAGCATTCTTTCTGTTTCGGCTTTTGTTTGAATACAGGTGCCCATGTGGTGATGAAAAGCGAGCTTTATTCCGCGGTCCCGGGCAATTTTGCCAAGCTCATTCAATCCATAAGTAAATTTTTTCCATTCTTCCGCTGTGTTCAGCATACCCTTTCCTTCCAATACAGGAACATCCTTTTTACCCTGGCAGCTATTGCCTGTTTCGCCACCGCCGATAACTTTAGCGCCCATCGGTTCTAAAAAATCAAGCAATTGTGTAAAGCTCTTTTTATTTTCTTCCAGCGATTTGGTTGTGAGCTCATAGCTGTTCCACTGGTTGCATATCTGAAGTCCGCGTAAGTCCAGTGCTTTTTTCAGCACATTGGTATCGCGGGGAAATTTGTTACCTACTTCACAGCCGGTAAAGCCGGCCAGTGCCATTTCGCTGATACATTGTTCGAAAGTATTTTCAGCGCCCAGTTCAGGCATATCGTCGTTTGTCCAGTTGATCGGTGCAATACCGAGTTGTATGTTTTGGAAATTCATGTGTTGATTAGAGATTTGAAATTTGATATTTGAAATTGAGTGAATAAAGGGTGTAACCACAAACCACAAACTATAAACCACAAACTCATGCCTTATGCCCTCCACCTTCCGCCCTATACCTTTTACCTTCCACCTTACAAAAATATTCTCTGTTGTTTCTTATTCTCCCTATATGTTTCATATGCTTTTTGTACAGTTGATGAAGTGGATACCTCCGCAACCGGTACTTCCCACCAGGCATGATAACCTTTAACGGTGCGATGCAGATGCGTTTCTATATATACTATTGTTACTCTTTTCTGCTCACGGGCCTGCGTCAATGCTTCTTCCAGGGATTTTGCATCAGTAGCTTTAATTACAACCGCACCAAGGCTTTCTGCGTTTTTAGCAAGATCAACAGGAAGTATTTCGCCGGATAATTGGCCTGTTTTTTCATCCCGATACAAATATTTTGTACCGAATCGTTCGCTGCCGATGCTTTCACTTAAGCCGCCGATGCTGGCAAAGCCATTATTGTTGAGCAATAAAATGGTGAAGTGAATGCCTTCCTGAACCGCAGTAACAATTTCACTGTTGTTCATCAGGTAACCACCATCGCCACAAATTACATATACCTGTCTTTCCGGTGCGGCAATTTTGGCGCCAAGCCCCGCCGCTATTTCATAGCCCATGGTAGAATATCCATATTCGAGATGGAAGTTCTTGGGATTGGTAGCACGCCATAATTTATGTAAATCGCCCGGTGCGCTGCCGGATGCATTGATCATGATATCCTCGGGGTTCATAAAGCTGTTCAATGTGCCGATCACCACCGCCTGGTCAATAGGCGGCTTGCTGCCATTGCCTGTTGCATATATTTCGGTCACTTCATCATCCCACTTTTTGTTTATGTCGGCTATACGGTTACGATAGCCATCCGCCACTTTGTATTCATTCAGTAAAAATAAAAGCTCATCGAGTGTGGTTTTTGCATCGCCCGTAAGCGGCAATGCGTTATGCTTGTACGCGTCAAATTCATTTACATTAATATTGATGAATTTAACCGCAGGGTTTTTGAATAATGATTTGGATGCCGTGGTAAAATCGCTGTAACGTGTACCTATGCCAATAACAAGGTCGGCTTCGTTGGCAATATCAATAGCGTATTTTGTACCGGTAGCGCCTAACCCTCCAATGCTATATGGTTCATTATACATTACAGATCCTTTGCCGGCAAAGGTTTCGCCTACCGGTATGCCGGTTTGCGAAGCGAACTGGTGCAATACTTCCGTAGCGCCGCTGTATATGGTTCCGCCGCCGGCAACAATAACAGGCTGTTTGGAAGCCTGTATCCATTCCGCTGCCTTTTTCAATAATGTGGTATCGGGCCTTGAGCGTGGTATATGCCATACTCTTTTTTTGAACAGTTCAACGGGAAAATCATAGGCATGTGTTTGCACGTCCTGTGGCATGGATAATGTAACCGCGCCGGTTTCGGCAGGGGAGGTGAGCACCCGCATTACTTCCGGTAAGGCATATATTAACTGCTCGGGGCGATTGATCCTGTCCCAGTATTTGGAAACAGGTTTAAAGCAATCATTCACTGAAATGTCCTGAGTAGAAGCGCTTTCCAATTGTTGTAATACCGGGGCCGGTTCTCTTGTAGCGAAAATATCGCCGGGCAGTAAAAGAACAGGTATACGGTTGATGGTTGCCAGTGCGGCGCCGGTGATCATGTTGGTTGCACCGGGGCCGATAGAGGTAGTACAAACAAAGGTGCTGAGCCTGTTTTTTACTTTGGCATACGCAACGGCGGTATGCACCATGGATTGTTCATTGCGGCACTGGTAGTACCTGAAGTCTGGATTTTCCTGTAAGGCCTGGCCTAACCCTGCCACGTTACCGTGACCGAATATGCCAAAGCAGCCTGCAAAAAATGGTTGTTCAACGCCATCGCGTTCAACGTATTGGTTTTTCAGAAATGCGATTGTTGCCTGTGCAACGGTTAATCTTTTTTTCATCTGAAATTGTTTTATTAGCTATGAGCGGTGGGCTATCGGCTATGAGCTATCAGCTATCAGCAGTCAGCCTTTCACTCAGTTATTAATTGTTTTGTGGTTCATCATTTTCAAATTTTCAAATTGCTTTATTTTCAAATTCATTACTTCTTCCCACAGCCCCCATCAGCTCAAATTTCTTTATAATAAACTCTTTATAGGTTTCCATGAATATTTTACCCGGCGTGGTTGGTGCAAATTCTTCAGGCTTATCCCTGAAAAATTCCCGGTTAACCATTGTCCATACCAGCCGCATATCGGTAGCAATATTCACTTTGCATATACCTAAAGCTATTGCTTTTTTTAACTCATCATCCTGCACACCTTTGGCGCCTGTTTTTATTTTTCCGCCGGCAGCATTTATTCTTGTAACTACTTCTTCACTCACGTTTGAACCGCCATGCAATACCAGTGGAAATTGTGGCAGTCGTTCCTGTATTTCTTCGAGTATATGTAACTGCAATCCCTGCCCCCCTGAAAATTTATATGCCCCATGGCTGGTTCCAACGGCAATGGCCAGGCTGTCGCACCCGGTAAGCTGAACAAACCGTTCAACATCTGATGGATTGGTGTAAAACGAATGACTTTCCTCAACAGTCAAATCATCCTCAACACCGGCCAGCACGCCTAATTCAGCTTCCACGCTTATTCCTTTTGCATGGGCTTTTTCCACTATTGCTTTTGTGCGGGCAACATTCTTTTCAAAATCATCATGCGACGCATCAATCATTACCGATGTATACCCGCCGCTTTCAATCGCATCCAGTATATGTGATTCATACCCATGATCGAGATGAACAGCATATACCGTATCCGGGTATATTTCCGCGGCAGTTTTGATCATTGCCAGCAACATTTTTGCATTGGCATAATCACGTGCAAAAGGTGTTGTTTGTACAATAAAAGGTGCTTTGGCTTCCCGGGCGGCAGCAAACAACCCATGTATTTCTTCCATAAAAAATACATTCACCGCTGCTATCGCGTAGCTGCCGTAGCATTTTTGAAAGAGTTGGTTGGTTGTTAGTAACATGTAGCCATTTGAGATTTGAAATTTGAGATTTGAGATCCATCGCAGCGAACAGGTTTGAGATTTGAGATGCGATGGCTCAACAGCGATATGCAGTTGAACGGAGCGTCGCAAGTAAAGTCCCATAGAATTTCTTCTGTCCGCAACATAACCGATATCTTCATGATCGTTGTATGTAACATTTCAAATCTCAAATTTCTAATTTCAAATTATCTTACCAAAACGCCGAATACAGTGCCACCAGTATTCCACAAATAATTGTTGCACCTATAATAAACGACCGGCTGAGGCTGAATGAGGGTAACTCTATTCTCATTGCTTCGGTTGTTTCTTTGCGTGGTGTAAGCAGGCTCACTACGATCATTACTGCACATAATACCAAAAACACGAACCCCATCCTGTTTAAGAATGGTACTTCGGGTATCCAGAATTTGAACAAAGTTGATAAGGGAATAGTTAGTAATGCAGTGATCAACGCCGCGTTGGCGGTAGCTCTTTTCCAGAACATACCAAAAACAAAAATTGCCAGCACACCGGGTGTTATAAAGCTGGAATATTCCTGTATAAATTGATATGCCTGTTCGAGTACGCGTAACTGTGGCGCTATCAACGCAGCTATCAGCATAGATACCCAAACGACCAAACGACCAACGCGGATCAAATGTTTTTCAGATGCTTTGGGATTGAAATAGAGCTTATATATATCTAAGGTAAATATGGTGGATATACTGTTGGCTTTGCCTGCAAGCGATGCCACGATAGCTGCGGTTAATGCAGCAAATGCCACGCCTTTTAAACCGCCGGGCAATAAATCCAGCAAAACCGGGTAGGCGCGGTCGGGTTTTACAATGCCGGCAGCGTCTACCATTTCTGTTTGGAACATGCCGTTTTGATGTAAAACATATGCAGCTATACCGGGTATCACTACAATTAACGGCACAAGCAACTTTAAAAACGCGGCAAATAAAATTCCTTTGCGAGCTGTGTTGAGGTCGGCGCCAAGTGTACGCTGTATAATATATTGGTTACACCCCCAGTAGGCGAGATTGTTGATCCACATGGCGCCAATGATCACACTCAATCCCGGCAGGTCTTTATAATAAGGATTATCTTCTTTAAGCACCATGTGAAAATGAGAGTCCGCCTGTTTGGTTAATGTGGTAAATGCGCCGAATACGGAACTGTTGCCGAATTGTTTGGCAACGAGATCAAGCGCAAGATAGGTAGTAAGCAAACCGCCCACTACCAGTACGATCACCTGTATTACATCGGTGTAACCGATCACCTTCATGCCGCCGATGGTAATGATAACGGCGAACAGGGACAGCGTGATAACGGCTGCTGTAAAGTTTATGCCGGCCGTTACTTCCAGCGCCAGGGCGCCGAGGTAAATAATGGATGTTAGGTTGACGAAGACATACAGCAGCAGCCAGAATACCGCCATAGTGGTTGCAACGCCCCGGTTATACCGCTGTCGCAAAAACTGCGGCATAGTGTATATATTGTTTTTAAGATATACCGGTAAAAAGAAAATGGCTACTACTATCAGCGCGGCGGCGGCCATCCATTCGTAGGAAGAAATGGCGAGCCCTATGGCAAATCCGGAGCCGGACATACCGATGAAATGCTCGGCAGAAATATTGGATGCGATGAGTGATGCGCCGATTGCCCAGAATGTGAGCGAACCTTCCGCAAGGAAAAAGCCGGAGGCGGTATCTGATTTGTTGGTTTTCTTTTTATAGATCCAGTAGCCATAAAATGCGATGATGGCAAGATAAAAAGCGAAAACAATATAGTCCAGTGTGTGCAAGCCTGTTTGCTTCATCGTTGGTTGTTTAGTTTTGGGATGCTATACTTAATATTACGAGCTTCAATTCTTGTCTTTTTCGCCGAATGAAATTATGATCTTTTATATACTTCTTCAATTTTAACCGGGCGACCTTCTTTTAAAGAGATACCTGCGGCAAGTCCAACCGCAGTAGCCATTAATCCGTCGTGCGCATCAACGGGTGATGGTTTATCATCCAGCACGCAATCTACAAAAGTTTGGATGCAGGATTGATAGGCTTTTTCATACCGTTCAAGGAAAAAGTGTAAAGGCAATGCGGATTGCCCGCCTTTGTCATCAAACTGTATCACGTTATCAGGCGTGTTGTTTTCCGCTTTTGCCATTCCTTTTGAACCGAATACCTCCAGGCGCTGATCGTACCCGTACACCGCTTTGCGGCTGTTATCAATTACCCCGATCGCGCCATTGGCGAACGTAAGCACGATAACCGCTGTGTCAATATCATTGTATTGCTTGATGCGTGAATCTATCAATGCATCGCCTTTTACATATACTTCGGTTACTTCGCTTCCGGTAATATATCGTGCCATGTCAAAATCATGAATGGTCATATCAAGAAAAAGCCCGCCTGATACTTTTACATATTCCAGCGGGGGTGGGGCGGGGTCGCGGCTGGTAACTTTTACAATATGCGGATCGCCGATGCTGCCGTTGATCACTAATGTTCTCACTCGTGAAAAATTCGGATCAAAGCGGCGGTTAAAACCGAGCATGAGTTTTACGCCATTATCTTTTACAGCTTTCTGTGCTGAAAGAATCGCGGGTATGGTTACGTCCAGTGGCTTTTCGCAAAACACATGTTTCTTCGCCTGGGCAGCGGCGATAGTATAGGGTACGTGCTGAGGCGTTGGTGCACAAATGATCACCGCTTCCACATCCGGATGGTTGATCACTTCTTCGGCACTGGTGGTGGTTGCAACACCTGCTTTTTTTGCGAAAGCATGTACTGATTCGGATACGTCGGATGCAATCACTACTTCCGCATGGGGGGTGTGGTATAGTAAATTAGCCAGGTGAATTTGCCCGATCCTGCCAAGCCCGATAATGCCGGTTTTTAATTTTTTATGCATATTAAGTATATTTAGAAGCCCCTCCCGCCTTCCCGTGGGGGAGGAGACCCACTCACAAAACCCCGAAGCCCATCCCGGCCTTCCCAAAGCCCGCCTGAACGAATCATTCGGGTAGGGAGACCTATTCACAGCCCTCGCTTATTTAAGACTGTTCATTTTTTATTCTTTCTCTTTGTGCAACTTTGTGCCTTCGTGGTTCCCCATTCTCAAATTTTCAAATCAGCTCATTTTCAAATTCATTTCCACATTAGAATTTCCTCGTCCACTCTTTCAGCCATCTTTCAATCACCACTTTGGTTTGGGTGAAAAATTCAACGGCGTGCTTTCCCTGTCCGTGCAGGTCGCCGAAGAAGCTTTCTTTCCAGCCACTGAAAGGGAACTGCGCTACGGGCGCCGCCACACCTATATTAATACCGATATTACCAGCATCCGCTTCGTTCCTGAATTTACGTGCATGTAAACCGCTGCTGGTAAACACACAGGCCATATTGCCGTATTTATTGCCGTTTACATACGCTATGGCATCATCAATGGTATTGATATGTACCAGGCTCATTACCGGTCCAAAAATTTCCGTTACCGCCAGTTCCCCATGTAAAGGCAATCCTTCAATAATGGTAGGCTGAATGAAGTTGCCTTTTTCGTAGCCGGGTATTTTCGCGTTACGCCCGTCTACCAATACCTTGCCGCCTTCACCAATTCCTTTTTCTATCAGCCCGTGAATACGTGTTTTGCTTTCGGGCGTAATAACCGGCCCCATCAATACGCTTTCATCCAAACCAAAACCCGTGGTTCTTTTTTTCGCTCCTTCTACCAGGCTTTCGGTAATGGCTGCATGATCGCCAACCGTAATAATAGTGGAAGCTGCCAGGCAACGTTGCCCCGCGCAACCGTACACACTATCTATAACTATTTGCGAGGTCATGTCTATGTCTGCATCGGGCAATACGATCACCGGGTTTTTTGCGCCGCCCTGCGCCTGCACTCTTTTACCGTTAGCTGCCCCCCTGCTGTATACATAACGGGCAATGGTAGACGAACCTACAAAGCTGATGGCTTTGATGCCGGGATGATCGAGTATACCGTCAACAATTGTTTTTCCGCCATGCACCATATTGATAACCCCTGCCGGAAGATCAAGCTTGTCCACCAGCTCCATCACTTTGGTCATGGTGAGCGGCACTTTTTCGGAAGGCTTGATGATATAGGTATTGCCGCATGCAATAGCATAGGGCAGGAACCAGAAGGTGATCATACCCGGGAAGTTAAAAGGAGCGATACACGCACAAACACCGAGCGGCTGGCGGATCATGTATTCATCAATACCGGTGGCAATGTCTTCCGAAAAATCGCCCTGCATTAATGTGGGTATACCGCAGGCATTTTCCACATTCTCTATTGCACGTACCCATTCCGCTTTGGCTTCTGCATACGTTTTGCCCGATTCCAGTGTAATGGTTTTGGATAGCTCATCAATATTTTCCTCCAACAATCTTTTAAGCTTGAACAGGTACTGGATACGTTTACCAGCCGGTATTCTCTTCCATGTTTCGAATGCGGCTTCAGATGATTTTACAGCAGCGTCCACATCCGCGGCAGCGCCCGCAGGTACCAATGCCAATACTTCCTGGCTGGCAGGGTTTACTACGTTCCAGTAATCTGTGGCAGCGCTGGCTACCCACTGCCCGTTAATGTAATTTTGTAATTTATTCATGATGAATATTTGAAATTAGATATTAGATATTTGATATGTTCTGTTCGCAAAAAGCTTTCTCATTTGTAGCAATATATTATAATCAGTTTCTCGTCTTGAATTAAGATAAAGAAAAAGGTAAAATCTTTACGAGCGGTAATTTCCACTCAATCTCAAATTTTAAATTTCAAATCTCAAATTCACAATCCTCCTCTTTCTCCCGTAAACTCCATCACCTCTTCCAGCGTTGGCATAAAGTTAGCGCAGCCTTCGCGGGTTACTATTATTGCGCCGCAGGCATTGCCCATGCGTACGCTTTTATACAGATCCCATCCGCTTAAATAACCATACGAAAATCCGCCTGCAAACGCATCGCCGGCACCGAGCACATTCAATACTTCTACCGGAAAGCCAGGCACTTTTACTTCCGCTTTTCCCTGTTCAAATATAGAGGCGCCATCTTTTCCTCTTTTCACAATTAAAGTATGTACGCCCGATGCTACTATATGCCGGATCGCTTTTTCGATATTCCCTTTTATTTCGGGGGCGGATATCTGCTGATGTTTGATGGATACCTGGCTGATATCTGTAAGGTAAGCGGCCAGTATCTCTTCTTCAGTTCCAATTACAATATTGAACTGAGGTAATAAGGTTCTTATCACTACGCCAAACGAACGGGGATCATCCCATTGGTCGGCTCGGAAATCAAGATCAAGCAATTTGGTTACACCATTTTGGGCTGCCAGCTCCAGCGCATAAAACATAGCGGTACGACTGGGATCTTTGCTGAATGCTGTGCCGGAAAATACCGCTGCCCTGAAATCAGCAAAAGGAATATTATCTATATGATCGAGGTTAAGATGAATGTCGGCGCAGTTATCGCGATAGTATACCAATGGAAACCTGTCCGGCGGTTCAATGCCCAATATAACAGCAGAGCTTCGTGTACCCCCGATCGTTGGTATAAAATCAGTAGCAACTTTTTCCTGCTGCAGGAAATTTTTAATGAATGCGCCTACCTGGTCGTTGCCGATACCTGTGAGAATGGCTGTTTTTAAACCAAGCCTTGTTGCACCAACAGCAATATTGGTTGGGCATCCGCCAACAAAAGCATTAAAAGCTTTAATATTAACAAACGGGCTTCCCACATTCGCAGAATAGAGATCAATGGAAGAGCGCCCTATAGTAAGCAGATCGTATTTTTTAGTCATTTTAAAATATATTAAAAAAGCCTATCTCTCCTTCTCTCTTTCCAAAAGAAAGAGAGCGGTACAGTATAATAACTCCCAACTTTTTGTTCTTCCACATCATCTATAGAATATATCCAAACAAGACGTTGAATATTTGCCATCTTTTTTACATTCACAACCTACCGTTCAATGCATTCTATCAACCTGTTTTGAATGTAGGCACCCCTCTACACTCCGTGGAGAGGGGCAGGGGGTGAGGTTTTATTCATCTCCGCTGTTACCATCGGCAACCTCGGATCGCGGCCTTTCCAGGTGCCGAATATCCATTCCTGCTGCGGATCGGGCGTATTGGCCAGCGACTGATCGCTGCCCGCCAGGAAATTCAGGTAATATACATTATAACCATGCCCGGCAACTACGGGATGATATCCTTCCGGCACCAGCACTGCTTCATTATTGTGCACTTTGATCACTTCATCCAGTGAACGGTCATCATTGTATACCTGCTGTATGGCAAAGCCATTGGGCTTATCTATCTTGTAAAAATAAATTTCTTCCAGGTCGGCTTCCAGCAAATTGCCGTTAGCATCTATCTTCCGTACATCGTGCTTATGGGCAGGGTAGGAGCTCCAGTTACCGGAAGGCGTATATACCTCCACGCAAACAATCTTATGGCAGTCAAAGCCGGGCTGCAGCAAGCTGTTGATCTGCCTGTTCGCATTGTCTCCACCTCTGAATTCAATAGCTGCTTCTTCAGGCTGCTTTAAATATGGAGGATGATCTTCATCTGTAGCTACCCAACAGACAGCGATATCGGTATTATCTTTTGTAGCGGTTAATGTAAAATTTGTTCTTCGGGGTAGATATAAGGTATGCGCAATACCGCTGAAAACATCCTTTCTGCCATTTACCGTTTGCCACTCTCCTTTATCAGATGTTACCTTAAAATTGCCCCCAAGCAGTACAATACAATATTCATTTTCACCCGTAACCCGGGTAAAAGATTCATTCAGCTTTAATGTCCGGGCTTCAAAATTCAGGTATTCCCAGCCGGCCTGCTGAGCGGTAAGATTATGATAAATACCACTATTTGCAACAGGTTTAACAAGCAATGATCGTTGAGACATGTATACCGTTTTGTATTTGGTAAACTTAGGATTATAATTTTATTTAACAGGCATATAGCATTCGCAAACGTTTGAAATTTTTTGAGTAGGAAAAAATAACGGAAATTGGGCAGGATTTGCACCCTAATTGTTATGAACAAGCCGGTTACGATAAAAGATATAGCGAAAAAGTTTAAGTGTTCTCCGTCTACCGTATCCAGGGCGTTAAACAATCACCCCTCCATTAATGAGGATACACGCCGTAACCTGCAGGAGTATGCGCAAAAAGTAGGTTACCAGCGAAACCAGGTGTCGTTAAGCCTGCTCAATAAAAAAACCGCTACCATCGGCGTAATTGTGCCTACCATTAATAATTATCATGAATCGGCTATAATTGAAGGTATTGAAGCCGTATTGCAGCCTTTGGGATTCACGCTCAATATTTGTGTTACCAATGAGCAATATGTATTGGAGTCGGAATATGTAAACAAGTTATTGTCTAACAGGGTAGAAGGGATATTCCTTTCTGTTTCGCAGGAAACATACGATTCGGGGCACTATGAACACCTTGAGCAGATCAAAAAAAGAAGTATACCGCTTATTTTTATTGACAGGGAATACGAGGGCTTTGCAACCGGGAGTGTGATCATTGATGATTACCACGGCGCATTTTCAGCGGTTGAACACCTGGTTAAGATGGGCAGAAAGAGAATAGCCCACCTTAAAGGCCCCAATGGTATGGCTGTTGCGGAAGAAAGATTGCGTGGTTATGTTGAATGTTTGAAGAAATATGACCTGCCGGTAGATGAACATTTGATACTGAATACAAATTTTAAGGTAGAAAGCGCTATTGAACCTGTTACAAAATTAATGAGCTTACCTGAGCTGCCGGACGCTGTTTTTGGTGTGAATGACCAGGTGGCCATAGGCGCTATGAAAGTGATCCGTGATAAAGGGCTGAGTATTCCGGGCGATATAGCTGTTGCAGGATTTGATAATTCGCCTATATCCGCTTATATATATCCCTCGCTTACATCTGTGGCCCGGCCGGGCAGGCAGATCGGTATTGAGGCGGCTAAAATTTTTGCTGACTATCTTCAGCAATCATCAGGCAAAGAATTTTCTACAAAGCATATTGTATTGCCTTCGGAGCTGATCGTGAGGGAATCAACAATGGGTGGGGGATGAATTAATTTGAAAATCTGGGAATTTGAAAATTTGAAAATGGGGGCATGAAAGGCAGGGCTAAAACTGGTTGAAAAAAATAAAAGATGAATAGAACGTTATACTTATTTGGAAAAACTGCTTTTATTGAAGGGATTTCTTACCTGCTGCTGCTTTTTATAGCAATGCCGCTGAAGTACTTTTTTAATTACCCCCTGCTGGTAAAATATGCAGGATGGGCGCATGGCGTTTTATTTATAGCTTATGTAGGTTTGCTCTTTGCCTGTTGGGTAGAGTACAAATGGACGTTTAAAAGAGTTGCCTTCTTTTTCATTGCATCATTGCTGCCTTTTCTTCCTTTTGTGGTGGAAAGGCAGTTAAAGCAGGAAACAAAAGCGTCTTAAAGCGCCGATACTGTTTTCCGGCTGCGCCATTGCCTTTTTGTATTAATCTTTATCCGTTCCCTGCTCTGTTAACTCTTCAAACAACTCCTTTTGCTGACCAGCTTTTATAACACCGCCCGGTTTTTTATTGTAAGCCATATCATGCACCTGTATCTGCTTGCTGTTAGCTGAATGGCTCATGCATATCCAGCCGAAATGGATATTCCCGTTAATAAGCAGGGATATGCCAAGGTATCTCTTTTGCTTTCCGATCCAAAGCCCGTTATATTCTGTCTGGGTGCCATCATCCATGATAGCTGCCAGGTAGCCGCTCTCGTTGGAGTTGCTCCAGCTCCTGTTTCCCGTAGCTTTTTCAAAAATAGTAAAGCCTTCCTGCAAAGGGCTCGCCCAGAAGCTATTGCCGGTAATATCCGGTTGTTTAGACAACATGCTTTTGTTGCCCGACTGTGAAGCGCCCCTCACTGTAAGTACCAGGTAAGGCTTATTGTTATACTCCAGTAATACATTGCTCAACACTATATCCGGTATATGGTCATCATCCACGTATAAGGCAACCGGGTGCTCGTAGGAAAGCAACTGGTTGATTTGCTTATATACAATAGCTCCCTGCCCTGGCGGTATGCCCGGAATGTTATTTTTGCTACATGCCGCGGTAAATGAAAATAAAAGCAGGAGCCATCCTATCTTACTATTCATTTAAAATTCCTTTTAAACCTTTTTGACAAAGATTTATTCAAAACCGTTACACAGGTAAGACGCCTGTTATATGAGCTGCCGTTATTCCTGATGAAAGGTAACCAGGTTATATAAAACAAAAAGCAGCCCAACTGCAGGCTGCCTTTTATTAATTGTTGTTAAAGTTTTTATTTCAGTTCTCTTATTTTGATGTTACGGTAGCTTACTTCATCGCCGTGATCCTGTAATAATATCCTTCCTTCTTTGGCTTCGCCGAAGCTGAGCCATTTCTGGTATTTGCTTTTGGCAACCAGGTTGCGGTAATGCTGAGAGCCTCTTTCATACTCTACCACTTTTACTCCGTTGAGGTAATGTTCAACATGGTTATTGGGATATACTATAATCCTGCCTGTATTCCATTCGCCCGGCGGATGAACAAAACGCTCGTTTTTACGGGCTGTAATAAGGTCGTATAACGAAGCCAGCGTACGGTTCCCGTTAATTCCCTGCTTGGCGTCGGGGTGATTTTTATCGTCGAGCACCTGGTATTCAAGCCCGATGGCGGAGCCGGAAGTTTCTTCAGACAGCGTTACAAAATATTTTACCCCGCTGTTACCCCCGGTTGATAATTTAAAATCGAAGGAAAGGTCAAAAGCGCTATACAGGTCTGTTGTAACAATATCGCCTCCGTTAGCGGCTTCCTGTCCTTTGGACGACAGCACCGTAATAGCGCCGTCTTCAATTTTCCATCCCTTTTCAGGAAAGTCCTGCAGCCTGGCGCCCTTCCAGCCGCCGGAAGTTTGTCCGTCAAACAACAATTTCCAGCCGTTTTTCTTTTCCTCCTCTAAAAGTGTATTGTTGCTGGTGCCCGCTGCATATATATTTGCAGGAAAAGGAGTAGATTGAATATTGCCTGTTTGAATGCGGATATTCCGCCATTGAATTTTTTTACCGGCTTCGGTTGTTTTGCCAATGCCGTGTACCTGCAACGCAATAAAGCCCGAAGCATCCGCATCGTCAATTAAAAAGCCGGCGGGTATATTATTGATCCAGGTTTTAATGGTATTGCCAATCGCCTCAATCCTCACTTTATTAAAAGCGCCCTGTTTGTACGCTTTTTTAGCGGCACTGTTTAAGTCGAGGGGGTATAGCCAGCCTCTTCTTCCTTCATCATAAATACCTCCTGTCCATGCTCTTGAAGAGCCGTCTAGCTCATATTGATAACCGAAAACCTTTCCCTTTCCGTTATTACCTGCGGCATCATAGTGGCTCCTGAACTGGATGCCTGAATTGGTAGCGCTGTCGGGCAATTTTACCTCCAGCTCAAGTATAAAGTTGCCGTATTCTTTTTCTGTAACCAAAAAGCTGTTTGGGGTACCCGAAACCGTGGCGCCGGTAATTTCCTTTTTATATACGTCATATTTTGCTTCTCCTCCTAATTGCTTCCAGCCTGTAAGGTCTTTGCCGTTAAATAAGCTTACCCACTTTCCGTTCTGGGCGTTCAGGGTCACAGACACAAGCATCGTACAGATAAATAACTGATAAACTTTTTTCATATCACTTTTGCTGTTTTTTTGAAGAGTGCTAATATATTCAATTTTAGAAAAGAAACCGGGAGGAATATAAGCACACATCATTTTGGCATGGCGGTTTCTGTAATTCCCTTCATCAATGTTTTCCACGACATATGAAACATGGATCTTGTAGTATCTCTTTCAAAATAAATATTGGCTATGCGGGGTGGCTTATTACCGGAAGGATTATTGTTTTTCACCAGCACATTAACGCCCAGGCTGGCTAACTTTCTTTTCCTGAGCTTATTTGTTTCATCGTCTTTCTTCAATACAGATACTTTCAGATCTTCATACAATATTTTAACGGTACCCCCCATGCCATAGTCATCGGCCTTAAAATTAAAGTTGAGCGTATTCACTCTTCCTTTCTCTATCCTGGCGCCTCCCAGCGGAACAATGATCTCGTTCGCGTCTTTGGCATTCAACGCGCCCAATTGACCCTGTACGTCAAACCGCCCTTTAGGGTTAGACATATAGAATTTCCATTGTGTTTTTACAGGGTATTTATGCAGGAATATTGCGTTAATGTCGGCAGTAAGCAGGTTGTTTTTAGCGATCAATGTTTTTTTATTGGTGATGTTATGAAATGTTCCGTTCAGGTTCCTGAAGATCACCTTGCCAACCTGCTGAACAATGCGGCCTTTTTCCTTGTATTCGATATAGGTATTTTTGAGTGTTAACGACTTCAATTCAACCGGCATAGGTATTTGAGCAATGCGTTGCTGCGGGTAGGTGCCTATTCTTCGTTTACCATCAGGCGGCAAGGTCATGTCTCTGTATATTTTTATTGAGGAGTTTGTAAGCACAACATTGTCTGCAATAATATGTTCCCTGAACAGCTCCTGGAAATTGAGTTGGTGAATGGTTATATTATTAAGGTCAATATCAAACCTGTCTGCCTGTACTCCTTTCTTCTTCGCATAGGCTTCTTCGCCCAGGGCTGGAATGATTGTAAAACTTTTGGCAGCAGCCATTTGCTGATCCGATAACAATCGCACGCTATCTATGGAAAAAGCATACAGCTTGTTAGGTGTTGTCCATGATAATTTACTGCAATGCATATCAATGTGTTTTGCAAACATCAAACGGGTTGTATCCATATTGGAAACACTGTCAATTACCAGGTCGCGTAACAGGATATCCGTACCCAGCAACAGCAGCTTTTGTCTGCCTGTTTTCAGATCGCGTGTTATTATCCGGGCGCCTGTAATAAGTAAGGTATCAATTTTAATTTGTTTGAGTTCGCCGAGAATTTGCTTGTATACTTCCTGGGTAGGAATACTCTTGGACGAATCCTGTCCTTTACGTGTATATATAATATCAATAACAGGTTGGCTGATGTGCAGTTTAGCACCCACAATTTCTTTATTGAGCAGTGCCTGTGGAGTTTTTACCCCGGATATGCTGATCGAAGGAATTTCAATTTGAAATAGTATGGGCGGTTCCTGGTTTTTTTGCTGAAGTATTTTGTATTGAGCCGAATCATACCGTAGTTTCATATGGGTAATGGAAAGATACCCGGACACCTCATCCAGTTCCATATCGTCGTAGTGAATGTCGTACAGCTTATTGCTTTTTTCATATACGGCAGCTTTTACTTTGTTGCGTATAAAAC
Organism: Chitinophagaceae bacterium; assembly: GCA_019638595.1. Lineage (GTDB taxonomy): Bacteria > Bacteroidota > Bacteroidia > Chitinophagales > Chitinophagaceae > Agriterribacter. The sequence goes on along the minus strand of JAHBTJ010000018.1, from coordinate 124,393 downwards.
CTTTTTTGATCACATTCCAATAAGCAATAGTAAGGGTAATGCCGGCAGCGAGTATCAGTAATATACCGCCCGCCAGGATCTTTCCTCTGGGAGTAGCAGTTGCTTTTTTGATGGTAGTCCGGATGGGCAGCATGCTGGTATAACTGCAATTAATGTTCCGGTAATGTACAAAACATTTTTTAACGTATAATGATGGACTGGCTGAATGGAGTGTTAGATGCTGTGGAGGCTGAGGGTACTGTATGTTCAATGTTCTGCAATCCTTAATTTCGTTCATGCAATCTCATATACGAACAGCTACCATCCCGGAATTGAAGCAGGAACTGCAAACCGTTTCGCTCGCTCAACTTAGCAACCTTTGTTTGCGGCTGGCAAAATTCAAGAAAGAAAACAAGGAATTATTGACTTACCTGCTTTTTGAAGAGACGGATTTGGAAAGCTACCTGGGTTCTGTAAAAAAAGAGATCAGCCGTTTTTTTTCAGAAGTAAATGCTTCCAACCTCTATTTCGCGAAGAAAACGATCCGGAAAATTTTACGGATCACTAACAAGCACATTCGTTATACCGGCTCGCAGCAGGCAGAAGTTGAATTGCTTCTGCACTTTTGCAGCACATTGCGACAAACCCGAATTCCTCTTCAAAAAAGTACCGCATTGCACAATCTTTATTTGCAGCAGGTTAAAAAGATCGGCAAAGCAATAGCTGCTATGCACGAAGATCTGCAATATGATTATACAAAGGAATTAGCAAAGTTGGAAGAATAAGCCCCGGTGAAAGAAGGGAAATAAAAAAGCAACAGAAAATGACAATAATTTCGGGAGGTTGTAAGGGAATAAGGCCCGGGAATAGTTGTTGTGTGTCGCCACACATTCATTTTCTGTTGCTAAGTACGCAATGCTTTACTTGGACGGTTAATACACTGCTGTTTTTACAAGGTATCGGATTTTGCTTCGGTTTCTCATAAGATCTTGTGGTTTTTCACGGATAGATTTTTCATGGACGGATTTTCAATGGTTTTTCAACGGATAGATCTTTCAATGGTTATCGGATATTTCGGTTTTCACAGGACTGGCTGGTTTTTCAATGGACGGATCGTTGACCGGTTTATTCAAAGGATTGGTCGTTTCTACAGGTTTTTGGATTTACAAACGGTTTGTCAAAGGATTCGGTTCTTCATGGATTCGGATGTTAAGGACTTGGATTTGGATATGGATCATTGGATTTGTTACACAAAGAAAGTACACCTGTTTGGAAAAAAAAACAGTAACAACACTTGTAGTTTTGTAGCACCGGCACTACATTATAGGAAAAATACGAGAGGCGTTTTTGAGCATTGATCGTATAAAAGGCATATAATTAGCAATATTCCTTACACTGTATAAGGGGAAACAAATAAACATTATATCAATTGATGATACCCTGCGGTTATGTGTATCGTAAATTAACGAATGCCTGTTCAAAGACCGGGTTGCAGTTTATACCGTTATTACAGGTTTTATTTGAGCTAGGTCAACAAGATTTATAGTTTTGCTGCACCGTATTTTTACTGATTTTCGCCCCATAGCATACTTTTCATTGACATTTTTCAATGATCTTGCCGGCTAATTTTAATCAAAATAGATGTGTATGAAGATCGCCTTTATTACTTACAGCGGGAATGGTCATTACAGCGCTGCTAATAATTTTAATGAATACGATGATTTATTGCCTTATTTACAGCAGCAGGGGCTGGATATAAGCGCTGAAATTTGGGACGATCCCAATGTTGATTGGAGTAAGTACACTATTGCCTTATTGAAAACGCCCTGGGACTATTTTCAGAAATTTGAAGCGTTTAAAGCCTGGCTCAATAAAATAGAATCACTTTCTATACGATTGCTGAATGACTATAATATTGTACGCTGGAATATGGACAAGCATTATCTTAAAGACATCGCAGCGGCTGGGCTGGAAGTTATTCCTGCTGTTTTCCTGGATAAAGGTGCTGAAGTGTCCCTGCTGCCTTTGTTTGAGGAGCTTAATACCTTACAATTGATCGTTAAGCCTTGTGTGAGTGGTGGCTCAAAAAATACCATAATAGTGCAAAAGACGGAAGCCGGGAAAAGGCAGAAAGAAGTAGATGCATTGCTGTCCATGGGTGATTTTATTGTACAGCCGTTGATGGATGAGGTGTATGAAGGAGAATGGTCTTTTATCTTTTTCAATGGACATTACTCCCATACCGTTTTAAAGAAGCCGGCAAAGGGTGATTTTCGCGTTCAGCAAATATATGGCGGTACCATTGAAACCCTGTTTCCCGGCCGGGCAGTGATTGATCGCGCAAAATCATATGTTGACCGGTTTGTTCCCCGTGTTTTGTATGCCCGGGTAGATGGACTGATGATAAAGGGGCGCTTTGTGCTAATGGAACTGGAACTCGTTGAGCCCTTCCTGTATTTATCGTATGGCGAGAATGCTGTACAGAATTATTATAACGCTTTGCTGGAGCATTTATACCTGGTGAACAAATAGTATTCTTAAAAAATAAATCCCCTGTAGAAACAGGGGAAACAATGGTTTTTAACCATTAAACCTTATCCTATGAAAGGTTTAAAAATAGCGTATTTTTTACACACTCATGATAATTTTGGTAATACTTTTTTTGAAAACTTTTAATTCGTCACAAACGTTACTGAATAGCCGGAGCTCCTGTACAAAGAGTACTTACCCGGCATAATTTCTCTTTTATCTTTTTTAGGTAAAAAAGAATAATTAATTAACTTTGCCGCCCTAACGGCAGGATATGGTATTCAATCGGATAATATTTCTGCAGAAGGAAGTTCGGGAAGTGGCGCAGCCCGGTAGCGCACTTGTATGGGGTGCAAGGGGTCGCAAGTTCGAATCTTGTCTTCCCGACAGGTATAAACCGTAAATTCAATTATGCATTGGATTTACGGTTTTTTTATTAATTCCACAGCCTGTTAGTGCATCCCGCCTCGGGGCGGACTGGGTTGCGAAGGAAGAATGGCAAATGTATTTTAAATGTGGGCAGAGAAGAAGTGTTTAGGTCAAAACTTACAATTAAAAGAGGCATAAAGGGATATTTGCAGGATACGCACTCAGCCAGCGCTAAAAATTTTAGGTTAACCTTAATAAGGTATTACTGCATTATAACAGATTGATTATAAGATTCTTTTATAAAAAAGCTACTTTTTAGCTTATAACTTAAGAGAAATAGCAAACGATCTTGAGTCTACATTCTTTTTCCTGCCAGAATTTCCTGGTTTCCAGGAAACTACAAAAGAACTGTCATTAATTATTAAATGAAGATATTCTGCATAGAAGATTTCAAAATTGAGTTTGATAAGCTAAAAAAGAATAATTCATATTCTGCCGTTGAGATTGACATTATTGAATATTTTTTTAACAAAGGTTCCCAGCAACTTGCTTCTGGTGGATAAGAGCTAAAAAATTCTATACCACCTTCAAATTATTATCCTTCACTTTTCCCGAGGCCTCAGCCATAACCGTTTTCTTACGCTCTTTTGTGACACTAATATACCGTTTCACTGCTTTGAATGACGAGTGGGTAGTTAGTGCCATAACATCCTGAATGGGTATTCCTTTTTCCAGGGAGAGCGTTGTAAAAGTCTTTCTGCCCACATGTATTGAAAGCAGGTCGTATTTTTTAAACATACCCAGGGAAACATTTTCCAAGCCATACGGACGTACTATCTCAATTTCAGTGTCAATACCGGCTTCTTTACCAACCTTCTTAAATAATCAAAAAAGCATTCAAATAAGTCAAAATGGGAACAGTGTAAGCTTTTGTATACGCTTATTTTTGTAAGAGTACCAGTAAAAACGAGTTCATGCCTGCAACAAAAACTAAAGAGCGATATGTGCTTGGCACCGCCGGCCTGGGAGGCGTTTGGGGGAAAGTAAATCCGCGGGAATCAGTGAACACTTTGCTTATGGCGCTTGAAAGCGGGATCAGTGCCATTGATACCGCCCCGGCATATGGTGATGCGGAAGCGTATGTGGGCGAAGCGCTTCGTTTGTGGCATGGCGAAAGACCAAAGATCAGCACTAAAGCAGGCAGGCTTAAAAGTTATGCTGTAAATGTTGCACATTATGACTACAGCAATGCCGGGATGCAGCACAGTGTGGAACAAAGCCTACGCACATTGGGCGTACCTGAGCTGGATATTTTATTCCTGCATGATCCGGACGCCATTGATCCTGCAGAAATGGAAAGGGTAATTAACACTCTCCAGACATTTAAAATAAAAGGCTATACCCGGAAAATAGGGATTGGCGGCAACCCGCCATTATGGCTGCAACCTTACCTGAAACCGGGGCTATTTGATGTGTTGATGGAGTTTAGCCGGCTTAACGCCTGTTCTGTTACCGCACTGGAAGAAAACCTTCCCGTTTGTTATAACAACCAGATACAATATTTTGCCGCCAGCCCGCTGCATATGGGATTGCTGGGCAGTAATTATGAGGCATTTACAACCAATCGCCCTGAATGGCTTGATAAGAGATATATTGATACGGCTATAATAGTAAATGATATTGCCGCCCGGCATGGTATGGCTTTGCATGAGCTTGCACACAGGTTCTTATTATCAATACCACAGGATTTTACGATCGTGATCGGGGCATCCGATCGTAAAGAATTGGAAGATACGCTTAATGATTTTAACAATGGGCCTTTACCCGGTACATTGTTCCGGGAAATAATGAATAGCATTAATAAAAGAAAGACATGTACACAATAGACGATGAAGTTTTTAATATAACAAAAGCCTGCATCAGGATTTTAAAGCCGGTAAAAGCCGTTGTGCCGTTTGAGGATTCAACGATGGGCCCTTTTCAAAGTTACGGAATTGCAATGCTGAGTATTGAAGATGACAACGGGTTTACGGGTGAAGCCCCGGTATTTCATTCTTACAATAATATTTTTGAAACCTGTTTGCTGCCGATTTTATTTCATACCCATAATGCTTCTTATCAAACGCTGTATCACCGCATGTACTGGGCAATACGCAATGAAGGCTTCCGCGGACCCGCGGCTGCGCTGTTAGGACAGGTAGATATTGCCCTGCACGATTTAGCCGCAAGGCGAAAGGGGATACCACTCCATCAATATTTGAATGCCCGCAGGAACCAGGTGAAAATGTATGGCAGCGGGGGAGGTACCAATTATTCGCTGAAAGAGCTGGAAGCGGAGGTAGGCTTCTTTTTGAACGCAGGCGTTGACTGTTATAAAATGAAAGTGGGGAAAGATTTCGGGACGAAAATAAAAGAGGATGCGGACCGGGTGAAGTTTGTAAGAAATCTTTTAGGCAGGAATATAAGGCTTGCTGTGGATGCCAACCAGATATGGAATGGCGAACAGGCATTGCGATTTATAGAGATGGCAGGAAGTGAAGATATAGCATGGCTGGAAGAACCCATACATTCCGCTTCGCTCGACCAGATCGCACAATTGTGCAAAAGCACAACACTGGAAATAGCGTATGGTGAATCGGAACGTTCTGCTTTGGTATTTCCTGCTTTAGTGAATGCAGGCGTGCGCCATTTGCAACCGGCGCCCACGCAAATAAGCGGCGTGAAAGAATGGATGCGGGTGCGGGACCTGGCTGCTAAAGAAAGGATTGAATTCTCGTCGGGTGCTTATTCATGGTTTACTGCATCATTTATCGCTTCGGCATCTGAAGCATGCAGGGTTGAATATTTACATTCATTACTGTCGGGATTGGAAAAATATTTTTCCGTGTATCCCAAATTGAAAAACGGGATGTTTGAGCTGCCGGATACAGCGGGTTTGCCTGTTCGTATTGACTGGGATTATTGCAGGGAAAAAGACCTGCTTGCAGGTTCCCGGAGCTGGCAAAATAACCAGGTAGCCCAATATCATCCTGTTGTTACCATGTAAACTTTAATCTGTTTGTTGTGAATGTAACGATTGCTACGCTTGACTATCTGGTACTGCTTGCTTACGTGATTTTGCTTTTTGCTTTTGGCTTTTACATCAGCAAGAAACAAACCGCTGATATTTTTTTAGGAGGCAGGTCGCTTAAATGGTGGCAAATTGGATTTTCACTTTTTAGTGCCAATGCCGGTCCTACGATGTTGATCGGTTTTGCAAGCATTGGTTTCTCGCAGGGGGTTGTAGGCAGCAATTTCGAATGGCTGGCCTGGATATTTTTGATGTTGCTTGCCATGTTTTTCCTGCCGCATTATATGGCAACCAAAGTAACTACCGTACCACAGTTCCTCTTGCTGCGTTTTGGAAAACGATCGTATAATTTTCTTATCATCTACAGCCTGATCTCCATCCTGTTTGTGTGGCTGGGCAGCGCCATGTATGCAGGGGGGCTTATTATCTCCCAGGTATTTCAATGGCCGTTAATGAGGTCGGTCATCATTATTGCCATAATTGCCGCCAGCTTTACTTCCATTGGCGGATTAAAAGCGGTGGTACGCACAGGCATTTTTCAATCGCTCATTATCATCTTTTCCTCTGTTATACTCACCTGGCTGGCATTAAAAAAAATTGGCGGGGTGAAGGCTTTGGCAGAGGCTGTTCCGCCCGGCTACTGGAAGCTGTTCCGCCCGGCTTCCGACCCGGAATACTCATGGGTGGCTATCCTGGCAGGCTACCCCGTAGTGGCCATTTATTATTGGTGTGCCGACCAAACCATTGTACAAAAAGTACTGGCGGCAAAAAACCTGAAAGAAGGGCAATACGGCGCCATGTTCATAGCGGCGCTCAAAATAATAATGCCGCTCATCTTTATTTTTCCCGGTATCATGTGCTTTGTATTGTTTAAAGAAACGCAACCCGATAATGCATATATAACGCTTGTAACACAGTTGATGCCGCACGGCTTGCTTGGCTTGTGCATTGCCGCGTTGGTTGCCGCATTGGTTGATACGGTATCGTCCGGACTAAATTCATTCAGTACCGTTTTTACACTCGATGTGGCGGCAAAATTCAGGCATATGACGGAAGGCCGCAAATTGCAAATAGGTAAATGGCTTACCTGGATCGCGGCGGCGCTGGCCGTATGTATCGCTTACCTGTTTTCTCATTCCGGTAAAGACTTTTTTGAACTGACCCAGGGGTTGGTGTCTATATTGGCGCCTCCCTTGTCGGTGGTTTTTTTAGCAGGCATTATATGGAAACGTGTTAACAGCATTGCCGCGGAAACTGTTTTATATGGTGGTGGGCTGATTTCGGTTATTGTGGGGTTATGCCACGTGCTGGGATACCCGTACAAAGGTTTTTGGCCGCATTTTCTTCTCCTGTCTGTTTATTTGTTTGCAGCGTTTGCTATTGTGATCGTGTTGGTAACCCTGTTCACTAAGCCTAATGAACAGCACTATCTTCCATCGTTGGTAGAAACCAACAAAAAAGCGGGACATCAACCCAAAGCGGTATGGATAAGGTGGGGGCTGCTTGCCCTGGTAATGGGAGCGATTTATTTTGTTTTCAGGTAATAATAAATTGTTGAATGCTCGTAATATTGATTATAAAGAATTAAATGATCCGGTATGAAAAAAATGATCTTTAACCTGCCAGGGATAATATTTTTTGTGGTATTCCTGGTAACAGGTTGCGCTCAAAAACGGGAAGAAGTAAAAGGAATGCAGGAATCAGAAGACAGGGTGTTTGTAGTGAACATAGTAAGCGATTCGTTGAAACTACAGGAATACCTTGATTATCACAAACAGGTATGGCCGGAGGTAGAAGCCGGATTTAAAAAAGCAGGGTATAGAAAAATTGTGCTTTACCGTTATGATCATTTGCTGGTAATGAAGATCACAGTACCTGTGGGGGCAGATTTAGACGAAATGGGTAAGAACGCTGAGGCATCCGATGCGCGTTGCGCGGAATGGAATAAGCTGATGAACGCTTATCAGCAAGGTGTGCAGGGAACATTGTCCGGGCAAACATGGGTTGAAGCAAAGCCGTTTTACCGGTTCGATAATCCGGCGGAATAGACAGCTCGCAGACGATCAATGTTGATTATCCCAGAAACAAGCGTTAGCGTATGGTGACAAACAGGAATATGGGTTACACAAAAAAATTACTTATGCAACAGAAGTATCTATTACCGGGGAAATTGAAATTATTGGTACTTACAGCGTGTCTGTTTTTTGCAGGCGATGCTACCACGCAGGATAATACGGTCTCCGGCAAGGTTACGGATGTCTGGATCGTGGTGAAAAGCCATTTCGATCTTGGCTTTACCGATCTTGCCGAAAATGTTTTTCAGCGATACCGTACTGAAATGATGGACAAATCGCTTACAGTTATGGAAGCCAATAAAGGGCTGCCTAAGGAAAATCAGTTTGTATGGACAGTACCGGGGTGGCCGTTATATGCGCAAATGCTTGGTACCAAACAGGATCCCGACAGGAAAAAAAAGATTGAACAGGCTGTAAGGGATGGAATGCTTACACCCCACGCGCTGGCTTTTTCAACGCATACCGAATCGCAGGACCTGGAAGACCTGGTACGCAGCCTTTCTTATAGCAGCAATGTTTGTAAAGAATACGGGCTTCCGCTTCCCGTTGCTGCTAAGATGACGGATGTTCCTTCGCATAGCTGGGTACTTCCTACATTATTGCATCATGCAGGAATAGAATTTTTGCATATAGGTGTTAACCCGGCAAGTCAATACCCCCGTGTGCCGCAACTGTTTTGGTGGCAGGGAGCAGATGGTTCGAAGATACTGTGCGGCTATACTATTGATTATGGCAGCAGCTTTTTGCCGCCTGCCGATTGGCCCTGTAAAAATTATTTGTCAATGATCATGGCCGGCGATAATCATGGGCCGCCCTCGCCTGAAGAAGTAGCCAGGTGGAGAAAACAATACGAGGACAAAATGCCTGGTGTAAAAGTGCATTTTGGAACGCTTGACGATTTTGCGAAAGCAGTGCTGGCGGAGCAACCCGAATTGCCGGTGGTAAAAGGCGATATGCCGGATACATGGATCCATGGGGTTATGTCAATGCCACAGGCAACAAAAGCAGCGAGAAATGTGCGCCCGCTTGAACCGGCGCTGGAAGCTTTTGATACTCATCTTCGTTACTGGGGTGTGCGGACAAACAGCTTATCAGGGCAGCTTGCTAAAGCCTATGAGCAAAGCCTGCTTTACAGCGAGCATACATGGGGCATGAATGCAGAGTACGGCCCCAGGCGCTTATACGGCGATGCATGGAAACAATGGATGACCGATATGGAAAATGAACCGCTGCCCGCTGATGGAGATTATTCAAAGCTGCCCCGCGGCAGTAAACGGAAATGGCTTCAGTCGTATGACGATAACCGTAACTATGCCAATACCGCGGCATCAATTGTGAATAAAGAATTAAACGACAGGCTGCAACTGTTGTCATCGTCTGTTAAAACAGAAGGCAAAAGCGTGGTTGTATATAATGCGCTCCCGTGGAAGAGATCGGGTATTGTTGAAGTGGATGGATGCAGGGTATTGGCAGAAGATGTTCCTGCAAACGGGTATAAAACAATATCCTTTAAGGCAGATAAACCAGTGGAAGAAAATACTGCAAAAATAGAGACCCGCTATTTCATTGCCAGCTTTGATCTTGAAAAAGCCGGCATCCGTTCTTTAATTGAAAAAGCTACGGGAAGGGAATGGGTAGATCAAACAAGTCCTTATGTAGTAGGGCAGTTTTTGCATGAGCGGTTCAGCAAAAAAGAAGTGTTTGACCGTTTTTTTAATAAGTATTCCCGGTTGCAGGAAGGCTGGGGGCTGAATGATATCGGTAAACCCGGCATGCCGGATGAAACGCAGGTGCCCTATATGGCTATAACTCCCGCCGGCTGGAAAATGAATATTGCAAGATCAGCTATAGAAACCACCGTTACCCTGATCGCTTCTGATTGTAAAGGGTTAGCCGGGGGATATACGATCAGCTTTTCATTTGCTGAATATACGCCGTATGTTGACGTAACGTGGAAAGTGGATACAAAAACTGCTGACAAACATCCCGAGGGAGGCTGGCTCTGTTTCCCGTTCCATATTCAGGATCCTTTTTTTACACTTGGCCGGCTGGGGGCTCCTGTTAATCCTGCTGCTGATGTTGTTCCGGGAACCAACCGCCATTTATATGCCGTTACAACGGGAGTTGCTGTTTCGGGGAGTGACGCGGGTGTGGGCCTTTGTCCTGTTGATGCGCCACTGGTTTCTCTTGATAAGCCGGGACTATGGCATTGGAGCATGGACTTTGTTCCGCAAAAGCCCACTGTTTTTGTGAATCTTTATAACAATATGTGGAATACCAATTTTCCTCTTTGGCAGGATGGCTCCTGGAGTGAAAGGGTGCGCTTTTGGCCTGTTGCGAAAAATGCAAATGCGGTGGAAGATCTTGCCGTTCAATCCTGGGATGCCAGGTTGCCATTGCTGGCGGCTATTGCTGATAATGCATCTGGTAAGTTACCTGCTATGCAAGAGGGGCTAAGTGTTTCAAGAAAAGGCGTGCTGGTAACGGCATTTGGTTCCAATGCAAATGAGAACAAAGGAACCTTGCTGCGTGTATGGGAACAAGCGGGCGCCGATGCTCCCGTAACGATCAGGTTACCCCGTTCCATGAAAATTAAATACGCTGTCCCGGTTAATCTCCGGGGCGAAATAACAGGGAAGAAGATATCTGTTAAAAACAATAGCTTTACTGTTTTATTGTCGAAATTTAGTCCCATGAGCTTTATCCTGCATTAATTGCAAAATTCGTATTGTTTCATAAAATCTCTTGGCGATAATCCTTTTACTTCTTTAAAATGTTTGTTGAAATTGGAAATATTATTGTACCCGCTATTGTAACAGGCTTCTGTAACGTTGTGCACTCCTTCCAGCAATAGCCTGGCGGCATGCCCGATGCGTACTTCTTTTACAAAGTCGGTAAGGGTCCTGTTGGTTTTTTGCTTGAAAAAGCGGCAGAAAGCGGCCGTTGACATCGGAATAATGTCTGCCACATCCTGCAAAGCGATACTCTCTTTAAAGTTTTGAAATATATAATCAAAAACCTTATTTATTTTTTGCGCTTCGCCCGATGTTTCGATGGAATTATAATAAGGGGAAGATAAAATTTTTGCTGATGTTGACTGTGCCAGTATATCGAGCAACCGTAACATCAGCGCCGCCCGTCCCAGTCCTGTTTCAAACAACATTTGCTGCATCACTATTTTGGCCCGTTGAATGGTTTGATCTGTAAACAGTATGCCCTTTGCCGCGTTGGCGAATAGCTTATTTAACTCTTTCGCTTCCGGCTTTTCCAGCAACTGCTTCCCTAAAAAATCAGGAAAGAAATGAATAATGATAGCCTGTGGTTGTATCATGGGGTCAACAGCCTGGTAATATTGCCAGCAATGCGGAAGATAGCTGCCAAGCAATACCAGCTCTGTGCCATTAAAGTCTTCAATATGATCCCCGATAAACCGTTTGCCGGAACAGTTTTCCAGTAATGCGATCTCGAAGTTCACATGGCTTTTTAAGGTAGTGTACTTCTTTACTTCCAGCATATCAGACCGCACAGTAAAAGACTGGTTGGGTGGAAACGTAAAATTTTCATACAGGTATTGCATGACTTTTTAAAATATTTGCTTGAAAAAAGGAGTACCAAATTAATTTAAAATTTTGAGTACTGCCTGTTTTTCATTTAGGTGTATCAGGTGAACAGGAACACGCCTTTATGATAAAATAGCATTAAAAACCATCAAATCAGTGGTGGTTTACACATGCTTTATCAGTGAAATTTATTCAAGAAATAAAACGGGCTCAAATAGGTAACTATAGCGTAAGAGCGTATATTGATAATCTAAACAAGGAAATATGAATGGTAAAAAATGGGCGATGATCCTGGTCTTTATTTTGTGCGGTCAATGGATATACGCAGTGGAGCTGAAAACAGCTTCTACAACTATTGTCATCAACAACAAAGGATTTTACACTTCCGTCAAAGTAGAAGGGCGGGAAATTATCAGTAAAGGAAATTATCCAATGATCTCTGCGGTGAAAGACGGGCGGGTCGTGCTTCCCGGGGCATTAAAAGTAACCGGCAATAAATTCCTGCTTACAATGGAAGACAACCAGGTTATTGAACTGCTGGTTCGGCAGGAACAACAGGCTATTACCTACGAGGTCAGTAAGATCAGTGACGCATACAAGGCGATAGTATTTGGCCCGGTAAAAGTGGAGCTGCATGAAGTAGTGGGCGAAGTGGTGGGGGTAGTTCAGGGATCAGACGTGGCTTTTGCCATGCAGGCACTTAATATAAAAACGAACGGGGGCATACCTGTTGAATACGCGGGGGCATATGCTACTTTGTTTAACTATTCAGGAGCTAACACCGACTTATCGGTTTCAAGTACACCATACTACAATTTTGCAGCAACGGATGTAAAAGATGGAACAGTGTTTCAATTATCAGCCAGGAACCGCTCACAAACAGAATACCGTAAAGTACAGCAGGTCGAAAAAGCGCTTGTACTTCCGGTGAAAGGCACGGATGCCGGAATTGCCGGTTCAAAAATTGCCCTATTTGGAGATAAGCGAAGCCAGATATTGAGCAGAATTGGTAAAGTGGAGTTAGAACAGGGATTGCCCCACCCCGTTATTGAAGGAGAGTGGGACAAAGTTTCAAGAGGGTCAATGAGATCTTATTTAATTACCAATTTTTCTGAAGATGATTTTGATTTCGTGTTAGATAAAGTACGGCTTGCCGGATTTAAAACGCTATACCATCCCGATCCGTTTAAAACCTGGGGACATTTTGAATGGAATCCTTCCTTAACAAAGAGCGGAGATGCGGGAATAAAAAAACTGGTAGAAAAAGCTTCAGGACAAGGCATCAAAATAGGAGTACATACCTTATCCAATTTTTTAACGACCAATGATCGTTATGTAACACCGGTGCCCAGCAAAAAATTGCTTAAGCAGGGGCAGCTAAATCTTACAGGTAATATTGATGATACGCAAACCACATTGGAAGTGGACGCGTCCGATTTGTTTAGTGTGCCGCTCACATTAAATGCTTTGCAAATCGGTAATGAGCTTATCACTTTTGGAAAGGTCGAAAAAAAAGACGACCGGGTATTGCTTACCGGCTGCACCAGGGGCGCGTTCGGAACACAAAAAGCGGCTCATGAAAAAAGCCAGCCTTTATACAAGCTATGGGATTACCCGTACCGCACGCTGTTCCCCGACCTGGAATTGCAGGATGAGTTTTCCCATCGCCTTGCGGAAGTCTTTAATAAAACAGGATTACAACAAATTTCCTTTGATGGGTTGGAAGGCAGCATGTACACCGGGCAGGATTATTATGCCACGGCACGGTTTGTAACGGAATACTATAACCGCCTTCAAAATAAAACAGACCTCATCAATGATGCCAGCCGCCTGGATCATTATCTCTGGCACATTCATACACGGATGAACTGGGGGGAGCCCTGGGGCGAAGAGATGCGCAAAGGGCAGGTGGCCAACCGGATAAAGAACCAGGATTATTTCAGGAGGAACCTGTTCCCCCGGATGTTGGGATGGTTCCTGGTACGGCTGGCGGAACGTAAGTTTGAAACGACTTCCCTGGAAGACCTGGAATGGGCTTTGTCAGAGTCAGCAGGATTTGATGCGGGGTATGCCATGAGCATCAATATGAAAACATTAAAAAACCACGGGCAGATTGACCTGCTGCTGGATGCAATGAAAAACTGGGATGAGCTGCGCTATGCCAATGTATTTACAGAGGATCAAAAAAAACGACTGAAAGATCCTGAAACGGAGTGGCATCTCGAAAAAAAGGATGATAAAAATTTCCTGTTATATCCTTTGTTCATTTCTGAGCGGTTCCGTTGTAATTTGTCTGAAATGCAGCCGGGGCAGCCGGGTGGGGCGGACTGGGTTTGGCAAAGCCCCGGAGAAAGCACGTATACGCTGCGGATAAAAGTAGAAGGGGAGGGAACCATTGCCAATCCTTCCTTTACAACTCCTTTGGGTGTGGTGAAGATCGAAGGACAACTGCAGGCCAACCAGTACATCCTGCTGGATCACCAGGGCAGGGCCACACTCACGGATAAAAATTATAATGTGCTGTCTGAATTGAATGTCCTGGGAAAAGCACTGTTGTCCAAAGGCGCCTCCGCAGTGTCGTTTGCCTGTGAGGCGGACGGGGATTCCCGACCTGATGTAGTGGTGCGGTATCAAACAAGGATGGCGCCGGAAAAGATAAGCAGGCCCTGAGATGCACCAGCAGGGACGTATTGCAAAAAACACACCAGGGTAAATCAATTTACCTGTTGTGTTTATGCTGCCATGGTGATTTAGCGAATCATAAATATTTCATTATATGTATTTCTCTTTTTTACTATTTGCTATAGTGTTTGTTGCCTTAGTTATGCTTCTATGGGGTGTGAAAAAAAAGAACAAAACATTTATCATAATAGCAGGTATTCTTTTATCCAACCAGCGGATTCGCAAGTACTTTAAATAACAAAGTGTAACAAAAAACAGATCTTATAACAGTATGGAATAAGACGGCTATTGCAAAAAAAGTATTGGCCTTTGTCAATATTACTGTTGTACCTCCTGTTACTTTTTTGAATCTTTATTTACAGGTAAAAAGATAAATGTATAAAATGAATCGAAGCTATTTAAAAGGAATGCTGCTTTCCGGATTGTTGGTACTAACAACCTTGCATCTTTGCGCACAATGGGATTTTAAAACCAGTTATTTCAAGATACGCATTAGCCAGAAAGGCTATATCACCAGTATGAAGGACATCACCAGGACGCCCGGCCGGGAGTTCAGTCCTACAGATAAGCCATCGCCATTGTTAAGTTTGTATAACGGCAATAACAAAAAATATTACGAGCCGCAAAAAGCCACTTACGCAAAGAGCACAGGCATATTTACATTACAGTATGCCAATGGGTCTGTGGCAAAGGTTTTAATTGAAGCAAAAGCAAAATATTTTAAGCTGACCCTGCAATCGCTTACCAACCGCAATGAAATTGAGGGTATACAGTGGGGGTCTTATTATACCAGTATCACGAATCTTTTAGGGGAAATTATTGGTGTGGCACGGGATACCAGTGAAGCGGTAAACTATGCTATTGGCATGCTTGCCCTTGACGATAATACGTTGGGCGGGCTGTCTACCACAGTGGGTGATGCGGCGCCATTTCAATATATTATTCATACTCCGGATGCAAAACGTTTTCCCTTACCTGATTCCCTGCATGAAGGGCAGGTTTTTACGCTGGGTGGCGATGGTATAAGCGATGTGGCGTTCTATGCGCACAAAGAGCCCTGGTACCGCATTATGTATGGCAATGCCGCGCAGGTAGATAATAAAGGAAGAATTTTCATTTCCTATCATTCAAGAAACAGGTCTGTTAAAAGGGAAGTATATTTTTCGTTAATACCCAATATGGCTGCTAACACGCCCAACCATCTTGAAGTGCAGCCATTGCCGGGTGTTGATTATATAGGCTCAGGCATCGCGTTATGGGGAAGTCCCGACAGCATTGCTTTGATGAATGTTATCAGGGGTATCGTGCTGGCAGAAGGCCTGCCTTATCCAACCATCAATGGCAAATGGGTGAAGGACCCGGCCGCATATGTTCCGGATGCTATTACCAGCGGCGGCTTGTATGACAGTATTATTGCTTACACCAGCAGGTTAGGATTTAAAACGATCAGCTTATACGACCAGGGTTTTTTGCGGCCCGACAGGGGAAACGAAGGGTATATTGACGGAAAAGATTTTGAGAAAAAGCCGATAAAAATGAGCTCCGGTAATTTGTCGCATAAAGCCTTTTCTCAATTGGCCGCCGGCAGTGGTATTACCATTGGCCGAACGCCTATTACCAACGCCCTGGCTCCGGGAACCAAAGATGCCAGCCCTGTTCCGAGCGATAGCTTATGTTATCAGCAAAAACGCCTGCTGGTAAAAGACATAAGCCCTTCAGATACGATCATTATCGTGAATGATCCTGCATACCTGGAAGAAATAGGAAGCTGGGAAGGGCATGCCCAAAATTTAAATATGGTTAAAATAGGTAAAGAATTGATTCACTATTTAGGTGTCTCCGATCAGCCGCCTTACCGCTTGCTGAATGTAAAACGCGGCTATTGGAAAACGACTCCTTCCGGCCACCATGCCGGCGATACGATCTATAAGCTGCAGGTTACCATTAATTATGGGTATGATGGTGTTATTCCGAATATGCAGTTGCAGGATGAGATCGCAAAGTATTACGCGGAGGTATGTCACATAAACGGGTTAGCTTATTATGATTTTGACGGGCAGGAATTCTTATTCAATAACGGGCATGGTTATTATTCCACCAAACGGTTTTTTCGTAAAATGTTTGAGCGCGCTAAGGAATTAGGCGTTCCTTATATCCGTTTTACCGGGGCTACTTTGTCTGAGGGCTCCTGGCATTATCAAAGTATATGGAATGTAGGCGGTGGAAAGAATTTGTACGATGCTGACACAAGAGAGTGGGGGAGCTCCACCAGCCAGGGCAAAGACCTGCGCGATGTAACATATTCAAACTTTTTCCCGATAGGAATGGGTGGCAATTTCCCTGTTAAAGCAGGCTCTACAGCGGAACAATATGAGCATATACAGGCCATTTCCGTTGGCTTTGGAACAACCTACAGCCTGTATTTAAACCAAAAGGATGTGGAAAGCTGCCCACAGAAAGAAGCCATTTTCAGTGTGATCCGCACCTGGGAAGATGCCCGCGCCGCCAATGCCTTCCCGCGGCGTATAAAAATGCAGCTTATGGATCCCGCAAGGAGCTGGCGGCTGCAGGCGATGGATGCTAATACATGGATATTATATGAAATGATCAATGGCAGCAAAGCAAACCCGGTAACGCTCAGGCGGGCCGAGGGGTATTGAAGAAAATAACCATGAAGCATGGTTGACAAAACGGGGAAGATGTATGACAATTAAAAAATGCATACCGGGAATTTTTCTTTTGCTAATGAGCATGTCACTGACTGCGCAGGATTACAACGCGATGCTGAACAATACGCTTAAAGCTTTAAGCGGAACAGCCTCATTTGAAGTATGGAAATATAATGGGAACAAAGTAAAGCAAAAGTGGATCATTCCGGTTTCCACGTCTGGAGGAGGCCGGCTACAAACAGACTCGGCAGTATGGAGCTATGCTATCAGCGCCCTGCAGCAAATGCAGGATGGAGCCTTACAATTGCAGGTAAATTTTACACTGGAAGAAGGTACGGAAAGCAGTGCAGCAGCGGTCGTTCATTTTAATTTCCCTGGCTGGAGCACAGATAACTACGTATTGATTCCCGGCGTGGTGTACAATGGCAATCGTTTCCCGGTACTCAAAGGCGGTTATATGCCACCCTATCCCGCCTCTATGTATTTCAATAAGCATCTGCCGCTTACTTTTTCGGATAACCCCCGGCTGGCTTTAAATAAAAATGAATTATCTAAGATAGAGTTACTCACCTGGAGCACATCTACACCTGCGATGAGCTTTTTTTCAAAAACAAAACAACAGGGCTTTATTGTTTTGTCGGAACCAAAAACAAAGCTGGGTATTTCAGGTTTGATAGTAGAAGAAAATGACGATCGAAGTAAAGCAAGTTTCTCGGTAACCGCTCCGGGGGTAAGAGAATATGTAGCGGGGTTTGGCGACTACAGCACAAGCCGCGACAAAGCGCATCATTGGAAAAAAGGAGAGGAGCTTACGATGCGGTTATATGTATATGCTTTCCCCGCAGAAAATATTCCTGCTTTCCTGGAAACCTGGATGAACAAACGAAAAGCATTGCTGGGTGAAACGCCGCAATATTATGTAGCGCCTATGAGCACGATATTTGAGTACACCAAACAGCAGGTAGAAAAGAACCGTTTTCACAACGGTCCGTTTGCTTCCATTTATTTTCCTGAAAACAGTTTTACCCGCTTTCAACTGGGCTGGATCGGCGGTTTAATGAACACGTACCCTATGCTATGGCTGAACGATTCGCTTCATTTAAAGCGAGTGGCCAATACCTTTGATTTTGTAGTAAATAATATGCAGGGGCGTAGCGGGTATTTCTATGGAATGATTGATAATGGAAAAACCAGGGTGGCAGAGAAAGGCTTACCTGATGAACTGAAAGCAAAATACCCGCACATCGTTTCATCGGCCATGGTGCGTAAAAATGCGGATGCATTGCTGTGGTTCTGCAAACAATTTATGCTGTACAAAGCATTGAACCGCGGCAGCGAAATAAAACCTGCATGGGAAGAAGCAGCCAAAAAGCTCGCATGGGCTTTTGCAGATACCTGGAAAAAAAATGACGATCTTGGACAGTTTGTTGATCCTGAATCAGGGGAACTGCTTATATATAATTCTACCGCTGCATCTGTTGCTCCGACGGCATTAGCGCTGGCAGCTAAATATTTTAATGAACCTGCATTGCTGGACTGTGCACAGGCAATAGGAAAAAGCTACTATCACCGTTTTACCGAAACACTGGGGCTCACTGGTGGTAATTGTGGGGATATCAGCCAGGATGCAGATTCGGAATCTGCATTTGGTCTGCTGGAATCGTTTATGGCCTTGTATTGGGCTACCAATGATGCAGCGTGGCTCGCTAAAGCGAAAGTTCAGGCTGCACTGGGCGCTACCTGGACTATTTCCTATAACTACGAGTTTCCGCCCGGCTCCGATTTGCATTCTTTTGATGCGCATACAACGGGTGGCATTTGGGCCAGTACGCAAAACAAGCATGCGGCGCCAGGAATATGTACTTCCTCCGGCGACTATTTGTTTAAACTATTCAGGGCAACGGGCGATGTAAAGTATGCACAACTGCTCCGTGATATCGTTAACGCGCATACGGAACAGGTGGAGCTTCCGGGCCGTGCCACGGTATCGGCGGGCGTAAGGGATAATACAAGAGGTACCAAATGGGGAAGCTCTATGGAACGTATACAAACGTCCGACGCTGAAGGATATGGAGTAATTGGGAAATTATACAACGGCTCTAACGGATGGACAGAATTAAATGGTATGCTGATGAACCTGGAGTTGCCTGGGATTTATATACAAACCGACAAGAATGAAATATTTGTATTTGACCAGGTAGAAGTTAAGAAGCAAAAGGGTAAAAAGCAGATGATACTATCCATTAAAAATCCAACCGTATTTGACGCGGAGGTTTCCATTTTTTCGGAAACATCAAAAAAAGCAAAAATTCCATTGGGATATACGGACTTTCTGCAGTGGCGGAAAGTTGCTGTAAAAGCAGGACAAACCATTGAGGTAAGAATAAAATCTTAGGTTTTTCAGCATCATCCAATAAAGAATTTAATATGAAGCTTTATAATCTTTTAATTTTTCTGATACTTCAAAACCCTTTAAAACCATTGGAGCGGCAGCCGCTATGGCAATGCCGGGTGATATTATAACGGTACACGCCGGTATATACCGGGAACAAATTAACCCGCCACGCGGTGGCGATGCAGAAATAAACGCAAAAAAAGAAACCCCGCTAATCCTTCACCCGGGCCTTTTGAAATACTGCAAAACGGAAAACAGCGGATAAAAGTCTGGTAATTGCCGCAAAACATAAAGACTATCTGAAAAATTGCATTAACGATGAAATACAGATTACTTATTATTATTGTTTTTGTGTATGCAGGAACGGCTGCCGCTCAAGGCAACCGCCGGCTTGCACAGGAAATCCTTGCCGACAAAAAACTGGATACGGTCAGGCTGATGGCAGAACGTTTGCTGGCAGTGTTGACGGGAAGCCCCGGGGAAGCGGTGATTTCAGGGGCAGCGCCGGTGTGCTGGCAAAAGCCATAGTGATGTTGCGCACCTGGGCCGCTGATAAAGAATGAGCTGCTTTCAATTTGCTTAGAGATAAATTTAATTTATCTTTATAGCTATTGCATGCCATATAATTTATTGAGATGATAAGTATCAGGCCATCTTACCAGGAACTGAATAAAACATATTATTCCGATACCTGCAAGCCACTTGTGGCAGCCTGGAAAAAAGGAAAAGTAACGCTTGAAGCGTGGGCGCGTTCGAACTACCCGGCAACTTACAAAATGGAAAGCGGGGTATTACCCTGTGTAAGCAGTGTTGGTTATTGGGATGCTACCTTTCAACAGGACTGGGGACTGAACTGGCATAGAAATGAGGGGATAGAGATCACCTTTCTTGAAACAGGCGCCATGCCATTCTCTCTCGAGAATGATCAGTATATTATTCATCCCAACGAGGTTACCATTACACGACCCTGGCAACCGCATAAGCTGGGTGACCCTTATATCGGGATAGGTAAGTTGTATTGGGTTATACTGGATGTGGGCGTACGCTGCCCTCACCAGGAATGGAAGTGGCCCTCGTGGATAACCCTTACAGAAAAAGACCTCAATGAACTTACCGGGATGTTACGTCAGAACGAACAACCCATCTGGAAAACCAACCAGGAGATCAGGAAGTGCTTTCAAAAAATTGGTAACGTGATTACCTATGACAGATCGGGAGAGAAAGAATCCTGGATTGCCATTTATATTAATGAGCTGCTGATGCATTTTCTTGAATTTTTCAGGAATGGCCCTTTTCAATGGGACGAGAGTTTAGTGAACAGCAGCAGAACAGTACAGATCTTTATTAAAGACCTGGGCAACAGCTATTTTGAACCCTGGACGCTGGAGCGCATGGCCGGGTATTGTGGCCTGAAGGTTACCCGTTTTGTGCATTACTTCAGGCAATTGACTAATATGACACCTATGAATTATCTCACGCATGTGCGGCTGAAAACGGCAGCAAATCTACTGGCCGGCCAGCATGCCAAGGGCATTAATGAAATTTGTTATGAGTGTGGTTTTACAAGCAGCCAGTATTTCTCAACGGTATTCAGGAAGCAATACGGGTGTTCCCCCACGGCTTACCGTTATCTTCATTTAAAAAACTGATAGCTTCGCATCTGTCTTCCTTTTGTGTAAATTTCTTCACTGAAATTAAATGAACAGTTATAGCTTTTTTTTGAAATAGTATTGTGTTATCCGGATAACGGAAGTAATACTATACGATATATGGAAACAGCTATCAACAAAAGGCGGCTTTTCAATGCATGTAGCCTTGCCCTCGTTGTTACAGCGCTCACTTTTGCTATCAGGGCAAATCTTATGGGTCCCTTGGGAGAAGCGTTCGGGCTCACCTCAAAAGCGATTGGCGAAATAGCTTCCGCGGCATTCTGGGGATTTACGGCTGCTATGTTTGCCGGCGGATTTTTGTGTGATGTGATAGGATTGGGGAAAATGTATATGCTGGCATTTATCGGCCATATCGCCGGAATTATTCTTACCATATATGCTACGGGCTACTGGTCACTCTTTGTATCAACCCTCTTCGTGGGCTTGGGAAATGGTTTCGTTGAATCAGCCAGCTATGCAATGGTCAGCAGTATGTATACTACCGACAAAACGAGAAAGATCAACGCCTGGCATATATGGTTTCCCGCAGGGATAGTGATCGGTGGCGTGCTGGCTTACCTGCTGACATTGCTGGATTTCGGCTGGAAAATACAGATGGCGGTAATGCTGCCTCCTACTATTTTGTATGGAGCAATGTTCCTGAAGCAGCGGTTTCCTAAGTCCGAGCGTGTTTCAATGGGCGTTTCGAACAGGGAAATGATAAGGGAATGTTTGCGGCCACTTTTTATTTTTATGCTGTTTTGCATGTTCCTTACGGCCGCTACGGAACTTGGCACGAATCAATGGATCGTTGAACTGCTCTCTGCGGTTGGCGTCCCTTCCATATTATTATTGGTTTTCATTAACGGGATCATGACAGTGGGCCGGGCAAATGCAGGGTTTATCCTGCAAAGACTGTCTCCTACAGGATTGTTATTGTTCTCTGCTATCTTTTCTTTCTTTGGATTATACTGGCTGGGGTCTGCGGAAGGTTATGTTACGTTCGCCGCAGCAGGAGTTTTTGCAATAGGTATTTGCTTTTTCTGGCCCACAATGATCGGGTTCGTATCGGAGAAGTTGCCCAAAACGGGGCCGCTTGGGTTGTCGTTAATGGGGGGCGCAGGACTGCTGTCAACGGCTCTTGTATTGCCATATTTTGGCCAGTTGTATGATCACCAGATCACATTCATGGCTGCAACGGAAAACAGTTTATCTACCGGGCAGGTGAAACTTGCTGCCGGCGCCCGCACGTTGCTTTTTATATCTGTGATCCCCGCGGTGCTGATCGTAGCTTTTAGCATACTGAAAATACGATCCCAAAAAAAGATGCCCTCATTTAAAATATCATCACTAAAAAAATAACAATGGCGAAATTCAGAATTACACTTAACATGGAGTATTGCCGCAGCGCCGATATGGGGTTTGAAGCAGGTGTGAGGCAGGCGGCAGACCTCGGCTACCGCTACATTGAACCCATGGTGCATACCGGGTGGGAATTGCTGAGTGAAGTAGGATATTTTCATTCATTTTCAATGGAAGAGGATACATTGCTGATGAAAGAGACCTGCGATCGCTATGGCATTACCGTTAGCAGTCTCAGCGGGCATAGCCCCCTGATGAAGCCCGAAGCTGCAGTAAGCCGCCTGACAAGGGCGATTGTCCTGGCAGATGCCCTGAAAGCCCCCTTTGTAAATACCGATGAAATGATAAAGCCCGACTGGATGGATGATCATTTTGCTCATGAAGTGATGAAATACACGCTCACAAAGGCCAACCTGGCTGCTCAAAGGCACAAGGTATATATCTGCATTGAACCTCATGGTGTTTATACCAGCACTGCCGAAGGCTTGATGCGTATTGTCAACCTGGTAAAATCTCCCTGGATCGGCGTTAACTGGGATACCGGCAATTCTTATCTCGCCGGTGTAGAAGATCCCTATGAAGGGCTTATGCAGGTAAGAGATCATGTGTTACATATCCATGCAAAAGATATAAGTATGCAGCATAGTGAAAATGAAAGAGGAAAGGTTACCGGAACTCCGGTAGGCTGTGCCTGCGGTGAAGGCGTGGTTGACTGGGAGAAAGTAATTGAAATCATGGAGCCGGTTGACAGAGAGATATTTCTAAGCGTGGAATGCGGAAAGATAGATGAAGCGGAACGGAGCCTGCGCTTTTTAGAAAGCACGCTCGGCGATCTGCTGATCAAATAACCGATAAAAATTATTACTCTACTAAAATAAAACCAAAACCACTACAATGGAAAATTTAACACGTTTTAGCTATTTTTTAGTGCTATGCCTGTTTGCCTGGAGTAGCAGCTATGCACAGCAAAAAACCGTCTCCGGCAAAGTAACGGAGCTTGAAAGTGGAAAACCGATCCCCGGCGTGAACATTATTGTGAAGGGAACGACAGCAGGTGTTGCAACCGGGAAAGCGGGAGAATATACGATCGCTCTTCGGGATGGAGCGGAAGTTTTGATCTTTTCATCTGTCGGCTACACTTCCCGGGAAATACCGGTAGACGGGCGGGCGGTAATTGACGTTACTTTAGAGGCGTATGTTCAAAGCCTTAAAGAAACAATTGTTGTAGGGTACGGAGTTCAGCGAAGAAGCGAAGTGACCGGATCGGTCAGCGTGGTTTCGGGAAAGGAGCTGGAGGAACATCCCGGGTTCAATGCATTACAAAGCTTAAGAGGTAAAGTATCAGGCGTAAAGATCTCTACAAATTCGGGTTCCCCAACCGGAAGTAACCGTGTTGTTATTCGGGGAGTCGGTACGATCAATGCATCCACAAATCCCTTGTATATAGTAGATGGGGTGGCCCTGGACAATATTGAGACCATGAATCCAAACGATATTCAAAGCGTTGAAGTACTCAAAGATGCTTCAGCAACAGCTATTTATGGTTCACGAGGCGCCAACGGGGTTATATTGGTAACCACCAAAAGAGGAGGTACTGAAAACGGGTTGAGACTTGAATATAACGGAGATTTCAGCCTTGGTAAATTAGCACGGAAAATAGATGTGATGAATGCTAAGGAGTTCATGGAAGTGCAACGGATCGGTTATGAAAATGCGCCCATTTTCAAAAATTATGCCCCGGGTCAGGAGCCGGTAATAGATTTGAGTGACCGGCGGTTATTCGATGAGCAGGGTAACCCGTTATATGATACAGACTGGCAGGAAGAGGCTACCAGAACAGCGCTGTCGCATAATCACCAGATCAGTATCAGATCAAAAGGAGAGTCTGGTTCATTCGGTGCTTTCCTGAATTATACGGATGCAGAAGGGATATATCTCAATTCCTGGACAAAGCGTGCAAGTGCTAAATTAGTTTACGACGCATCGCTGGCAAAATGGCTGTCATTTGGCGCAAATGCAATGATAACTAAAACCTGGGCAAATAATGTTTCCGAAACAGGCGGCGGTTTTCATGCTTCAAGAGCCATCACTGAAGTGCCCCCGATCTTTCCTGTTAAATGGCCGGATGGTACATGGTCTAACAGCACGCAGATATCCGGATTTACATTTGAAGGTCAGCCCAACCCCGTACACCGGCTACTGGAAGAAGATAACCTGGCCGACGGGATACGGCTGTTTGGTAATTTATTTCTTGATTTTAAACTGACTTCTCATCTTCAATTCAGGTCCCAGTTCGGCATCAACAACTATTTATCAGAAAACCGGTATTATGCACCTACCGATATGATTACAGTGGGGTTCCCGGATGGCTATGCCAGCATCAGCAACGGGAAACAAACTTACTGGCAGAACGAGAATTATTTTACCTATACACGCGAGTTTGGATCGCACCGGTTGAATGGAGTATTAGGGGCAAGCTGGCAACAAAACCTTGCCGGCGGAAACGCTATGAGTGCAAGAGGCTTTACCAATGATTTCTTCAGTTTTAATAATATAGGTGCGGCTTCAACCCAAAACCCATCAACCTCCTATGCCAACGACTGGTCAATGAACTCTTATTTCAGTCGTGCCACTTATACCTACAAAGACAAGTATACAGCTACTTTTTCAGGAAGAATGGATGGGTCTTCCCGTTTTGGAATGAATAATAAATACGGCTTTTTCCCGTCAGGCGGGGTATCGTGGCTGGTTTCGAATGAAGATTTCATGAGAAACGTGGAAGCCATAGATCATCTTCGGCTGCGTGCATCTTTTGGCGTAACCGGTAATACAGAAATTGGGCTGTATCGTTCGCTGGCAACTATTGGTTCCGGCACCACCCTGATCGGCGGACAAAGAGTAGCCAGAAGCTTTGCACAACGTCTTCCGAACTCTAATCTTGAATGGGAAAGAACGCGGCAGTTCGATGCAGGTATTGAGCTAACTATGTTTAACCAGGCGCTGTTACTGGAAGTGGATTACTATAATAAGTTAACCTATAATCTGATCCTGGACCGCCCTATACCTACTTCTACGGGTTTCGGTTCCATCACAGATAATATTGGCTCTGTATCCAACAAAGGCATTGACCTTAAATTAACTACCAGGAATATAAACAGGGAAAATTTTACCTGGTCAACTACCCTTAATTTCAATTATAATAAAAACCGGATTGAAAGCCTTGGACTGAACAATGAAGATATTTTTCCCGGTCCGAACTGGGTGGCAGGAAGCCAGACTATCCTGCGGGTAGGTGAGCCCGTTAACTCTTTTTGGGGATATGAAAGATTAGGAGTGTGGGGTAGTGATGAGGCAGATGAAGCGGCAAAGGTGGGCGCTATCCCGGGAGAAGCAAAGCGGTCTATGGAGAAAACCATAATCGGAAAAGGAATTCCGGATGTTACCGGGGGGCTTTTTAACCGGTTCAACATCGGGCGTTTTGACGCTTTGATAGACCTGCAGGTTTCTTTGGGAGCTGACATCATGCAACAATTTCTTGCAACCGCTGAGGATCGCCAGGGACTTACTAACGGGATCAGTACCCAGCTCTACGATGCATGGACGCCTGGCAAGCAGAATACAATGGTTCAGCAGATCCGTCACACCGTACTTTCCGGGCAAAACCTTCAACCCGACACCCGCTGGATTTGCGATGGTTCCTATATCAGGGGAAACCTGTTATCAGTTGGTTACAACTTTGGTGAAAAAATATTATCCTCACTGGGATTCAGGCAATTAAGAGCAAGCCTCAGCCTGGAAAATGCGTTTGTCATCCATTCTAAAGACTTTAAAGGGTATGATCCGGAATCCTCGACCTGGCATGGCGATAATTTTGGACAGAATATCTTTTTCTATGAATATCCCAAAGCCCGGACACTCACATTTGGAATAAATGTCCGCTTTAAATAATTAAATCGAATTAATCATGAAGAAGTATATATTTATTATAACAGCGTTGTTAATGGTTTCATGCGAACGCTTCCTGGTGGAAGAACCCAGAAGTGAGCAATCCCTGGATCAGTTTTTCCAGTCGGCAGGAGAAGGCAGGAGTTTTGTGAATACACTTTATAAAAGCGGCGCTACCGGCTTCTACGATCCGGGTGGTTTTACAGGAAGCATTGCAATGATGGGAGGCTACATATCAGGACTGTTTGACAATGAGGCTAAAGGGGAAAGAATTGAGCCGCTCCGTGCACAGAACTTATCATTCAACGCGCAAAATATGGCGGAGTACCTGGACAGATGGTGGTCAAGCGCCTATAGCGCTATCGCAACAGCCAATACGGCAATCAGGTACATTCCTAATATTCCCGGCATATCTGATATTGAAAAAAATCAATTGCTGGCAGAAGCAAAATTCTTTAGAGCATTTAATTATTTTTTCCTGGTAAAAAATTTTGGCGGAGTTCCTCTTATAACAGAACCCTATTTTAATACTGAAGGTATTTATGTGGATCGTGCACAGATAAGCGAGGTATACAACCTTATCGTTGAGGATTTAGAATGGGCTGTTAACCAGGGCGATCTTTCCAACAATAATTTTGTAACCAATAACTTTAGAATTACGAAAGGCGCTGCTTCTGCTTTGTTGGCCGACGTATACTTACAAATGTCAGGCTACCCCTTACATGAAGAAAGCAACTATGCCAAAGCTGCGGCGGTGGCAAAGTCAATCATTAATAGCGGTAGTCATCAACTCATTCAAAATGGAGCTTCACCGGAAAAAAGCGCCTATAATGTAATGCGCACTTCAGATAAGGAAAGTGAATATGTTTTTTCTATCGAGTTTGACCCGATAATATATGGCGTTTCGAGCCCGAGCGTATCTCTCCCGGGTAGTATAAGACCTCCCGGATTAAAATATTCCCGAACCTATAATGCTTACAGACCTACTGATCAATATATTGCTCTATACGATGAAACGAAAGATCTGAGAGTTCAAAACCAGCAACTATTTTTTAAATCGGTTGATGTACAGGGGGAACACTTTGAATTTGGTGAATACGCTCCGTATTTATTTTATGATACAGTTGCGCTGTATGAAACCGCCCGGGGTGGACAGGACATGCGGGTATACCGTTATGCAGAAGTGCTGCTGATAGCGGCAGAAGCAATTGCATTCACCGAAGGGGTTAACCAGGAAGCTGTAAAATACCTGGCAGATGTAAGAGCCAGGGCATATTGGAATACAAGCAGGAATGAAATTGAAAGCACATTATCAGGTCTGACAAAAGATGAATTCATTAAGGAAGTATGGAAAGAACGGTACCGCGAGTTGGCGCTGGACTATCGTTTATGGTCCGACATTCAACGTACACGTTTATACCCGGTTGGAAGCGCCGGGGGAAATGTGAATTTTGTTAACGTAGTGGGTCATGCCAATCCATGGGGGGCTACCTATATGGAGCACCATCTCCTCTATCCCATCTCTGATAATGAGATGCAACGAAACCCTGAACTTGAGCAGAATCCGGGGTATTGATTAAAGAAATATTTGACAAAATGAAAACCAGCTATTTGTTCAATATAATTATCTTTTCCTGTTGTGTTATCCTTACATTACACACACAGGCTCAGTCCGCATACCAGGAGATAGGGCTGACAGATAAGACGGCTTTTACGGATAATACTGTTAATTGGAAAATTGCAGGCGATATATGGTATAACCCGTTCAGGAATAAATTGAGGGAGGAAGCAGGAGCAGGTATGTTGGTTAATAATCCATCCGGCAACAGCCAGGCCCCACTTATTACGAAGATGGAGCACGGGAACATGCTGCTTGAATTTGACTTTATGCTTGCCCCGCATGCTTCCGCCACCGTTTATTTGCAGGGCAGGTATGGGATTCGTCTGGCGGATAGCTGGACAGAAAAAAAATCCATTGCAGAAGCTTGCGGAACGATCCTCGGTGCAACTCCGGAAGCATTTGCTTCCGGAGTTCGGGGTAGCTTGTCTATCCCTCCCCGTTCAAACATAACAAGAGCGCCCGGATTGTGGCAACACCTGCGGGTCGTTTTTCAGTCGCCGCAATATGACGCGAATGGAGCAAAGCAGTCAAGTGCCCGTTTATTGCAGGTTTCCCTGAACGGAACGCTTATCCATGAAGATATAATGCTGCCTGAGGTTGCTTCCAATGCGCCGTTTAAAAGTGAAAGCAAAACAGGCCCGCTCGTTTTTGCAACAAATAACCGCATGGCGTTCAAGAATATTCGCTATACATTCTTCCAAGATTCCGAAAAAGAGAAGGTGCTGATGCCTGTGCCTGTACCCATAAGTGGTAAAACTCCTTTGATCGTTACCCCGGTCAACAAAACCATTATGCAACGATGCTTTTTAGGTACAAAAGACCATAAAATGACCGTTTGTGCGGTTATTGGAGAACCGGGACAAATCCACTATGGCATCAATTTGGAACAGGGTTCAATTATCCGTTTATGGAAAGGAGACTTCATTGATGCTACAACCATGTGGGAAAGCCGCGGAGAAATTCAACTGGCACGTCCCCTGGGCAGTGTGATCAGCCTTCCTTCCCAACCCCAGGTTGCACAACTCACAAACGACCAGGCGCCCTGGCCGGAATTGATGCAACAGGGGTATAAATTCAAAGGGTATTTTTTGGACAAACAGGGCCGCCCGGTCTTTAACTATACTTTCAATGGATTGCAGATCAGTGACCGCACAGTTCCGTCTGATGATGACCGGATTTTAACCAGGACGCTGCAATTCGACAATAATGCAGCAGGGAACAACCTGTGGATCCGGCTTGCAGCAGGCGATAAAATTGAGAAGCTTGAAGACGGTTTGTATGCCATCAACAATAAAAGCTACTACCTGCGTCTCGATGGTAAGAAACAGCGTGGCGCTATTCTTAGGAACATCAATGGAAGAGAAGAATTACTAATTCCCGCAAGCGCTTTAAGTACGCAGGGTTTAACATGGTCATACATCTGGTAAATTGAATAGGTTATGAAAACAAATCAGAAAATCTGTTTAAACATATTGGCGCTTTTTGTCCTGCAAATTACGGCTGTTGCAACTTTAAAGGCTCAACACAATAATCATGCTCAGATGCCAGCCGGAAAGCCTCAGACAGAAAATGATTTTTACAAACTACAAACCATCCGGCCTCCGGAAGCTGTATTGCTTGAAGTAGGCGGAATGGCAATGCTTCCCGATGGCCGCCTGGCTGTTTGTACAAGAAGGGGTGAGATATGGCTGGTGGAAAATCCATCGGGAGCCAGGCCGTGGTTTAAGCTATTTGCATCCGGCTTGCACGAACCTCTTGGGCTTGCGTGGAAAGACGGGGCACTGTATACCGCCCAGAGAGCAGAGCTTACACGCGTTGTTGATGTTGATGGGGATGACCGGGCAGACAGCTTTGAAACAGTATGTACCTGGCCGCTGACGGGTAACTATTGCGAATACAATCATGGACCGGTTATTGGTAAGGATGGTTATTTCTATATCAATCTGAATCTCGCTGATAATGGCATGTCGAACATGGAGCCTTTTTTTGGTGAAATGGGAAGTCATTCTGATTGGCGCGGCTGGATGATCAGGGTAAGCCCCGATGGTAAATCAGAGCCTTATGCGGCCGGGCTACGTTCCCCGGCAGGGATAGGAAGAAATGCCGATGGCGATATCTTCTATGCCGAAAACCAGGGAGGCTGGGTTGGCACCGGTTACATTTCTTATGTGAAGAAAGGTGATTTCTTCGGTCATCCTTCCAGCCTTAAATCTGCAGGCAAGCCGGGCTCAACCGTGCATCTGAAACCTTCGGATATTCCCACCAACGAGCCTATGCTGCATGAGGCAGTCAAAAAGATCCCCGGTATGAAACTCCCTTCTGTGCGGTTCCCGCATGGCATTTTAGGGATATCCAATTCAAGTATCATTGCGGATACTTCCGGAGCCTTCGGACCTTTTTTTAAAGACCAGGTATTTGTTGGGGATGAGGGGCATCCAAAAATTTTACGTGTGTTTCTTGAAAAAATAAACGGGGAGTACCAGGGCGCTGTATTCCCTTTCAGGGAAGGATTTATGTCTGGCATCCTTCGAACCGAATGGGGATTGGATAAATCTCTTTATGTGGGTATGTCTGACAGGGGATGGCATTCCACAGGACCCGAACGCTGGGGGCTGCAACGCCTGGTGTGGACCGGAGAAACGCCTTTTGAAATAAGAGCCGTCAAAGCTATGCCCGATGGCTTCGCACTGGAATTTACCTTACCTGTAAAAAGAGAAACGGCTGAAAACCCGGAGAGCTACGAAATTTCAGGGTTTGACTACCTCTACCACATGACCTACGGCAGTGAAGTGCAGGATAAAAAGGACTGCCTCATTAAGGCGATTAAAGTTGCCCCGGACGGGCTTTCCGTCCGGCTTGTATTAGATGGATTAAGAGAAGGCTACATCCATGAGATAAAATGTGCCGGTATCCTGTCTGAAAAAGGATCAGCATTGCTGCACAATTTCGGATACTACAGCCTGAATAGTATCCCCAAAAGAAACGGGTTGGATCTCAAACAGGATGGTGTAGTGCTTATTCCGGAAAAAAAGGCAGCAACAACTCATACAAATGTTCCGGAAAAAACCGATGCTCCCAAAGGAGAAACAGCGCCGGCCAAATATGTTACAAAAATGCCCACATCCTGGAGCAATGGTCCTGACCGCACGTTAACATTAGGAACAGAGCCAGGGTTGAAGTTTGATGTTGAACAGTTTACAGTAAGACCGGGCGAAAAGATCAGGCTTGTTTTTAATAATAATGACGACATGCAACACAACTGGCTATTGGTTTCTCCGGGCGCTGCAGATGAAATTGGGAAAGCAGCGTTAGATTTGGGGCTAAAGGGCGCCAACATGCAGTATGTTCCGGTATCCGGCAGGGTGCTGTATCATACCAGTCTGTTACAACCCCGCAGCAAGGAAGCCATTTATTTTACAGCGCCTGAAAAAGAAGGAAAATATCCTTATATCTGTACTTATCCCGGTCACTACCTGGTTATGAGAGGGATCTTACATGTAAAAAAATAGCTATGAAAATAATATATAACGCTTTAGCGGGACTGGCGATGATCATCTTGTTAAGCTGTCGCTTTGCAGCAACCCGCACAGCAACGGATAATGTAAAATGGAGCAGGGACGATCAGCACATCGCTCTTTTACGGAACGACACGGTATTATGGCAACTGAATTTCAACCCTGCGGAAGATAAACCCTACTTCCACCCGCTGCGAACCCCATCGGGGCAGGATATCGCACTTAAGCGTCCTTCCGATCATCCCTGGCACAGGGGATTATGGTTTTCATGGAAAAAAATAAACGGGGTAAATTATTGGGAAGAAGATGTGAAGGCAGGTGTTTCCGAAGGGCGTAGCCTCATCAAAAATGTCAGCAGCAAATTGTATAAGGACTTTTCTGCCAGGATAACGATAGATATTATTTACCAGGACAGCAACGGGCCAACTATTGAAGAAAGAAGAGTGCTGCATATCAGTTCTCCACTCGGTTCTGAAGGATATGCTATTACGTGGGATCAGTCTTTCACTGCGCTGAAAAAAGTGGAGCTTGATCTTGAAAAACCGGCTAAACATGGCGGAGTGAAATGGGGTGGATACGCCGGCTTGTCGTTACGGGGCGCTACCACGCTTAAGAAACCTCTTTTCCGCGCATCCAACGGCTGGAGCAATACTAAAGACACTACCGGTTACGGTGAAAAAGCGACCTGGATGGACGTAACCGCATCAGCCGGAGAAGGATCATCCCTTGCAGGCATCACTATTTTCGATCATCCCGGCAACCCAAGATATCCCTCGCCCTGGTATATCTGGTATGCCGCAGATCAACACCTGTTCTTTACTCCGTCTGTATTGTTCGATGGTCCGTTGTTGCTGCATAAAGGGGAAAAGCTGCATTTAAAATACCAAACTTATATTCATGACGGGCAGCCATCAATTGAACAAATGGAACAAATATCGCAGGCATTTATCGGTCATTAACATCTCCGGTTTTTTATAATAGCATTTCTTATTTAGTGTCGTAACATTTTTAAAACAACAGTCCTCTGCTGTCCGGAGTTTCCAACCATAAGTGTTCGAAACGCTATTTTGAAGGCTGCCATATCAACAATTTTATAGCGTCATAGACGCGAAAGTTTGGTGGCAATTATAAAATAACGCATTGACAAAGCTCCGTAGGAGCGGTATTTTCGCAGGTTTCGAACGTTTATAGTTTCCAACTCCGGATTTCTTATGTTCTTACCCGTTTAAAACGGGAGATCTAGTTCAGGCGGCATGAGCGCATTATGTAAAGCTATAATGCCTTCAAAGCAACAGTTTCATTTACTATTGTATTAAAGGAAAGCCTGTCGCCACTTAGCGTTTCTGCTTTCTTCCCGTTTCGCACTACCAAAACCTTTTTGCCGGGCCATGGATTCATAATAACGCAGGGGTTACCTTTTTCGCTAACAATGGTAACATCCAAAACTACCCCGTTCGCTAACCGGGCCGAAACAAGGAACGCTCCCCATGCCCTGATATTTTTAAAACCCGCATCCTTGTTTTTTGGGAAAACACGGAACAGCCGTATTATATTACCCGCACTCATGCACAGCATTTCATTGAGCGCATTTGCAACCGTGCAACTGTTCTCAATGCCGTGCGGGTTCTTTAACTGGAAGCCGTTGGGATAGGTATGCAAAGCATATTTGCGCAATTCATTCATGATGACGGATGAATCAAATCCCACCCTGGCAGCAGCAACAAAAAAGCTGCTGCTTGTATTCATATCCTGCCAGCGTTGCATCTCGCCAATGGTATTACGGGCAATCGTCAGCCATTCCTCCTTACTGTTGAGGGTAATGGCATTTGCAGGATAAATATGCTGAATCCCCAATCCATTATCATTCCACCAGTCAACACCTTCCTCGGTGTAACGAAATACCTTTTTGTCATTGCGCATTTGAACAGGAAAAGCGCTAAGCCTGCTTAAAATATCTTTCCACTTCGGTTGCCTGCTTTCATCCACCTGTAAGGCTGCACTCAGATCAATGATCAGTTCAAAAGCATTTCTGATCAGCCAAGCGACAGGATCGGGTTTTTGTCTTTGCCTGAGCCTTCATGAATAGCGTCTCCGTAAATAACATACCTGCCATTTTCATATTTCAGGTAATCTTCCCAGAAGTTTACTACCGCCAATGCATAGGGGTAAATTTTCTTACCGTATTTTTCATCGTAAGTGCAGCGCCAATACTGGGCCATGTTTATCAATCCGTAGGCAGCGTTGGAACGTTGCCCGTAAAACAATCCCTCCTGTTCAATATCTTCTTTCTTTTGATAGCCGCCTACTGCAAAGTTCCTGGTTACTTCAATGCCCAGGGGACCAATTCCAACGGGAAATAAAATACCTCTGGCGCCGGTTACATTTTTAGCATACCATTCCCCTCTTGCCATAAAATCCATAAGCGGGGCATCCTGCGGTTCTCCCTGCTGTAAACGGTTGGCGGCATACAATCCATAAAACGGAGCTTGGAAATTATAGTTCAAATGATAATTCCCGTTCCATGCCGGGTCATCAGTACTTGTCCAGCCAAATATACCGGGAGGAAATTTGGGATCACGGCTGCAGGCTGCCATGGTATAAAGCCCCTGGTAATAAGCCTTCATCAAAACAGTGTCTTCAATGGTTACAGAAGACTTATTCCAGTAAGACTTCCACCATGTATTGTGTTGTGTAAGCAATGATGCAACCGCATTGTTACTAACTTTTTTTATTTGTTCCAAAACATATTCCAACGGTTCCTTCTTTTTGAACCCGCTCTCCACGGCTATGGCGATGATCTCTTTTTTACCGGGCTTCAATAAAATAGCTTTGGCATCAGCATTGATCACTTTTAATGATACTGCAACTTCAGAACTTATGTCTACGCTATCTTTAAAAGACCTGGCAAGCCAGTAAATATCGCCGGTTTTACCCGTCTTTAGCTCAGCCTGCCTGTTGTCCGGAGCGGTGAGCTGTATAGAAACCGTTGTAGCCTTATCAATAGTGCTCAGTTCAATAAATATAAGATTATCTGTTGCCGATACTCAGGACGTCGCTTCTATTTTTTGCGAGTCCTTATTCAGAACGCAGGTAGTTACACCATTTCCTAAAGACTGCCTGGCGATAAAACCTGCATCACCATATCCTTCAATAGTAATATCAACAAAGCCAACCACACGTGGCCCCGATAATTTATCGGCTTGTGACCGCAACCGCCAGAAATCGTTTTTGGATAAATAATATCTCAGGCTGTTTCCATTGTAACCTACGCTCATTGTGATATCGCCGTTTCCCATTAACGGGGCATCTGTTGAAACATCAGAAGGAATTAATTTGGGAGCCGAAGTCCAGTAATTGTTGTATCGGGCCGGGTAAAAAGGGTTGACGCCTTTTGTTTGGGCAGCGGCTAAAAAAGTAAAAACCAAAAATGGAACTATTGATGCTATTTTTTTCATTTCAATGAATGATCGGTTTAACACATGTTTTCGGGTGCATTCCAAATTGTCGCACGAAATAAATATACTTGTTGAACGTCATCCCGGGTAAAGTGAGGGATCTCCTACTATATTCAGGAGATCCCTCCTTACAGTCGGCATGACGACCGCGACAATTTGGAATACACCCATGTTTTCTGTATGCTGTTAAAATATTTTTTCACAAATATATCAGTCTCAGTCACTACTCCAAAATCCGGCGTACCAGTTCGTCCTTTTCTTGCAAGGAAAGTGATATTGCAGGATACATATTTTCCTGTTTTGTCCATCTAACTTCAAAATCATAATAATCCGTTGGAGTAAACGGTTCTCCTCTTAAGGTTTTCAAACAATCATTAATAAACATCTGCCAGCGTGGGTAATAGAAATAGCGCATTAAACCATTCCATTCCTTATTGGCATAATCATGCAAGTTGGTTTGAGGATTATTATCAGGTCCCCAGATCGTTATCTGCTGTTTGGCATTTTGTAGAAAGAGTCTTTTATCATATTCATTATCCATGTAATTATATGCAGCGTTAAGCCAGTGGTTAAGCTGGAAAAAATTTGAACAGGAGAGCAGGGAATCCTGCTGGAGAATACCATTTAGAAAAACATTTGCAGCTTTTTTAAAAGTAGTGCTGTCTTTTTGAGTGTAAGCCTTTATCATGTCTGCATACCATATTTCTCCTTTATTGGATAATACCTGCCGAACAAAGTCAATTTTATCAATATCATATGTCTCGGTATGTGTATTGTTGTTGTATTGAAGAAAAAGACGTACCCCCTTTTTGAACAATGCAGTATCGTAATATCGTTGGCGGGTACCCCAGGTTGAAATGCTGCTAACCTTCAAAGAGGGTCGTGCGCAGAATACTGATTCCGGAGGACCTTCATGCAGCTCTTCGTGACTATTATATATGGTTTGAACAAATATTTTCCAGGCATTTTGTAAGTTATCAGCATTACTTCCATAGCGATATCTCACATAATCTTTGGCCCAGCTTTCCGCATAGATTTTTTTATTTTTCCACGCAAGGTCAAATAAAAGATCAAATACAACAGGGTTATTTTTGATTCCTTCGGGCATAGTACCAATTCCCGTCATAAGGCTTGTATATTCACTCGTTTTTGCCCGGTAAACCTCGTTGGCAATGCGCTGCAACTTTCCGTATAACCCTTGTTTTTCACCAAAATTACTTACAGCACACCAAATGAAGGGAGTATTATTGTAAGCCTTTCTTTTATACCAGTTGTCCGTATTTTCACCAAATAATTCCTGCACCAGCACATGTTTTTTGTCAAGCTTCTCCAGCAGTTTATCCGATGGATTAACCTGCCATCCCATCAGCACCCAGGTGCTGTTGGGCATATTTTCAAGCATCGTTCGCTGGATGGCTGCGGCAATGGCTGGTACATCTATGCCTTTGGCATTGCCGCCTTCATGAAAGGGTTCCCCTCCGAAATAATATATATCATCTCCGTATAATTCTTTTATAGCATTGTAGTATGCTTTGCCCATTTCTGAAAAGTGTGGATCTGCAGGAAGAAGAATATCCGGGCGTTTAAAACCACCGGCCCAATTACCTTGTGGAATAATATTCCAGTCCGGGTATTTTTCTTTAAGCGCTGTGGGCACCATGCCGTAAAAACTCTGCAACATCGGTTGTATACCCAATGAACGTATCCTGTTCAATATTTGCTGTTCCAATTTTTTCTGGTGTTCTATAAATGTATTGGAAACAGGACCTCCCCAGCCTTCCAGGTTATCCATCAACCACCAGGCGGTAAATGCAGGACCGGGAAGGAATTGCTGTATTTCTATATCAGAAAATCCATATTGCCGCAACACTTTTTGCCAAACCGCTTCCATGCCAACCGGCGCCAACATAAGATTAACACCATTAAACGCCATCCAGTCTAATTCATGCTCCCAGTCTTCCCAACTGTAAAACGCCATAGTATAACTAAGTGTACAGTAATTTAAAGCGTAGCGTAGGTTAAACGCAGTATGAACCGTATCCCGATTTTTTATGACTGGCAGTTTTTTTACCGCAGACAGATTATCGCCCAGATGCGACATACTGCGATGACAATATTTCGTCAGGTAATAATACACACCTTTGGAAGCAGCGCTGGCGGATGATGCCGATATCTTTATTTTTTTCTTTTGCATGGAAAGAACGGCCAGTTCATTTCCATGCTGGCTTGTTATTGAATCCAATATAATATGACCGGACAGCCATGGTACACGACGTTCTATCAATTCCCGAACTCCGTTGTATGGCTGTGCAATAGTGGTATAAAAAGCAGCAAGGAAAAGAATTATTATAGTACCGCTTTTTAAAAATAAAGTTGCCTTTTTTTTCATAGCGAAAATTTAACCGTTTTGCAAATGATGCCCACACTCTCCTTTTACTTAGCGTCAGGTTGTAAGTTGGTCTTAATTCCTTTTGATCCACTAACGATTCTATAGCTTTTAGATCTGAACCTTACATTTATCAGATCCCCATTGAAACCCCTCGGTGTATCTTTTAATTCGATCATTGTGCCTTCAATACCCGGATCAAAACCAAATAATGCTCTGATAATCACTTCTGCAAAAGCGGTTCCTGCTCCTTCATAATAATCCTGACCGCCTAATGAAACTTTTCTCACCGGCGTTATTTCGCCAGATACATATCTTGCCTGCCCAAAAGGCCCTTCATCAAGAACCGGCGCTACATTGCGCAGCATTTCTACACCACGTTCAGCTTTTCCCAGGCGGATAAATGCTTCTGCTGTTAGGGCGGGCCATCCATCGTAAGCTCCTGTACAACCATGATCTGCTCTTAATGATTTTCCCGGCCAGGGCGCGTTCAGGCTTTCACGCCCTTCGCTTGTTGAAAGCGTAGCCTGGGCAGATTCATCCTCTAATGCCAGCGCTCTCATCCAATTTCCTACCCACAGTTTTTTTTCAACAAAATCCATCATTTCCTGTTTCATGTCGTCGGTTAGGTCTGCAGGCATACATCGCCCGATAGTTAAAAAATCAATACAAATGGGAACAGGCACCAATTCACCATCCGGGAACCGGCACTGCCAATATCCCTTTCCTTTCACATATAATTCAGATACTTCCTTTGACAGGACTGATGCGGCAGATTCAAGTTGTTTGGTTTTGCCTTTCTCATTTTTATAGTTATATACCTGTGCAAGAGAGCGCATCATCCAAACATTTGCCGCATTAAGAAAGGGAACCTTATGAATATAAGAGTGAACAGTTTCAGAAACGTTTTCAGGGCCGCCATAATCAGCCAACAGCGATTTGCCATCTGTAAGCTGCTTCCATGCCATAGCAATTTCTTCTAACTTTTGTAAAACTGTTATCCCATTTATTTTCTCGTCTAAAAAAGCAATATCCCCGGTTATATTGATATAGGTATAAACCATGTGGAAAACCGCATATTCATTTGCAGAATACCATGGGCCGACCTGTTTCATGGAAAGAAAATCCACAGCATACCCGTTCTTTAAATTATGCGACAGAAACAGCTCTAATTGCAGTTTCATCTCCTGTGGATCAAGCAAGGCCCAAACGGTGGAATAAGAGATCGCATCCCAATAGTACGTTAGGGTTGTGGCATAAGCCGGAGAGGCGGTAACAAATACACGCTTATAAGGCCCATTTGAAAAATTTGTTCGCATCAATTCCAGAAAAGTAACAATGCTGGAATAGTATATCCGGCGAAGCGAAGCATCATTGGTTTTTAAAACAGGGAGCCAGCCTGAGAAATAATTATTGTTTGGCGTAAAGGCAAGCCGATACCTATTCTGCCACTTTGTAAATGCTTCTTCAAATACCGAATTAAAATTTTTACTCCAGGTATTAGCCCGGTCTATAGCGTCCTGCTTTGATTGTCCTAATGACATTACAATTTCCAGGTTTACAGACTTCCCTTCTTCTATTGACAGATTCCATTCTGTTGATGGGGCGGCATCAACAGTCGAAAGAGCAAAAGAGTCACAGCTAAAGTTATAAACGGCATAAGCCTCACTTTTTACATCGCTTTCAACAAAACCGCGTTTGCCATGCAGTTCCGCTTTAAAATCATTATCAACGGGCCTGGGAGTAGACCAGGTCCAGGTCACATCTTTGTATGATCTTATATGTCCCTTATTTGCGAATTTCAAATGCAGTCGCCTGGTAAAAGTGGAAAGATTGGTGATTTTTAATTTCCATACTATTCCTGCATCCTCAAAAACCATTCTTGTGTTTGTTTCAATAAGGCAACTGTCTGAATGAGCCTTTCTTAAAACCTGGTAGGGATACCACTTTGAAGATTCAGTTATTACCGGCTTTTGGTTGATATACAGCTCCATAATAGACCCTCCATCAAAATGTTTACCCTGAGACAAAGGTGGTTGAATAAGATTAGTAATGGATAGCACATTTTTCCCCGCCTGCATTCCGCCATGAAAATTAGAAATAGCGGGTGTTTGCTCATCCTGCCAGGTGGGTCTCCACTGCCCCGATAATTCATCTAAAGAAGGCACCTCACTCTTTTCTGTTTGTGCGTATACACTACTACTCATGAAAATGGGAAAAAAGAATGTACCAATAAACTTACTAATATTCATTGCTAAATATAATTTACGAGAATCAATGAGTTAAACTAAAGGCATAACGCTCCTGTTGTTACTCATGCAAACAATATTACCGGTAAATTAAGGGAGCCGTAAGGCTCCCTCTTTTAAACAGTAAGACCATTGATTGCTTGTGTAGAACAGCGAATTAATTATAGTCGAGATTTTGCTCCAAATTCTTATTTATAAGTGTCTCCGCTTCAGGCAGCGGCCACGTATAATTTTTAGGACTTATAAACTGGCGGGTAACTATACCATCATCTACACCATTTAATACCTGTTCCGCAATTCGCCATCTCTTGATATCGAAATAACGGGAACCTTCAAATGCCAGTTCCACCCTGCGTTCATGCCTTATTCTTTCCCGCATTTGCGACTGGCTTAGCCCCGCCGGCAAAGGAGGCATTTTTGCCCTTGCTCTTATGGCATTAATGTCATCATACACAGCGTTCGTAGGACCGCTTACTTCATTCACAGCTTCAGCGTGGTTAAGCAGTACTTCTGCATAGCGCATGATGGGAACATAAGCGGTGATATTGGTGTTTTGCTTTTGGGAATTCACTCCGCCATTTTGTGTTACTTCTTCCTTATCGCATGATTTCCAGTATAAATAGGGAAGGGAAGGCGTTTTGGGTTCACCTAATATATCGTAGGTTCCATCTTCCCAATGTACAGTATCAATACATACTGTTTGAGCCATCCTGGGATCGCGGTGCTTATACAGATGGTTAGGATCCACTCTCGGATCATTGGGATTGTAGGGTGCACCATCCGAAAACTCGTATGCATTCAATAAAGAGTTTGTCGGGTGAACAGACTGCCAGTAAAATTGCATAGTGGAAATATTGAAATCCCATAAACCGAATTTACTATTGTTCGGTCCTAAAAAGTAGACAGCGAACAGGTATTCTTTATTGTTGTTTTGTTGTCCAACGCTCGGAGCAAACAACCCTCTGTAATAATCTCCCAGGGAAAACAATCCTGAATTAATGATTTCGGACGAAACAGAAGCCGCTACATTCATATCATTTGCCTGAGCTGTTCCACTCTGATCATAACCGTGGTATAAGTATGCTCTTGCTTTTACGATTTGAGCTGCTGCTTTACTCAAATGCCCCTGTGAAGACCAGAAATCAACAGGTGGCAGATTGGTAATGGCAAAATCGCAATCCTCCACAATTTGCTGAAAAATATCTTCCGCTGGTGACTTGGCAACATATTGTGTTTCTACAGTTAATGGTTCCAATACCAGGGGCACTGAACCATAGAATGTCCAGAGCCTGTAGTATTCCATAGCCCGCATCAGCTTAACCTCCGCCTCAAGATTTTGTTTCTCAGCGCCTGTCATATCAGCGCCGTTATAGTTTGACAGGTTCTGCAGAAAAATATTATAGGTTGCTAATCGTTTGTACCCGTTATAGTACCACATATCGGTGGCATGGGAGGAAACGGTAATGCCCTGGTTAATGTTTTGTTCATTCGCATAACTAAAAACACTAACGCCATTATCTGAAATTCCATCCAGGTCCTGGATACCTGTACATAAATAATAATCCTGAAGCGTATTGTAGCAGGCGGCCAAAGCCATATTAAAGTCATCTTTTGATTTCCAGAAACTACCTGAAGATAACTTATCAGTAGGATCAAGTTGCAACATGTCTTTTTTGCATGAGCTGAATAGTAGCAAAGATGCAGACAGGAGAACGAAAATATTTTTCATCATCAGTTTAGTTTAAAGTTTTACGGATAGGCCGAACGAAAAGGCCTTGTTCTGGGGATAGGTGAGATAACTTCCTGCAGGCTTTTCAGGATCTGTACCTAAGAATTTGGTGAACGTGAACAGGTTATCGCCTGCAATAAATATCCTCGCATATTTCAACCTGATCTTGTTGATAATATTTTCAGGTAGTGTATAGCCTAATTGCAATTGCTTCACTCTCAAATATGACATATCTCTCAGTAAAAAGGTAGATGGATGGTTCCATATTCGTTGTGCGCCATTGAACGTATAATATTGCAGTTGGGGCATTGTGTTAGAGTGATTTTCAGGAGTCCAGGCATCTTTCACCATTTCTTTTAACGGAGGAATACCTGAAAAAAATGGCGTAATACCCGGCGCCATGTTATAACCGAAGATGCCTTTAAGACCCTGTACTCCCTGGAAGAAGGTATAAAAATCAAACCCTTTCCATGAAGCGTTTAAAGTAAGCCCATATGAATAGGAAGGGAATACACCATCCTTCATAATTACCCGGTCTTTGTTGTCTATTACATTATCACCATTTATATCCTTAAACTTCAGATCTCCGGGTGCTGTATTCTCGCCAAATTGTTTAGGTGATTTGGCAACTTCTTCTTCGGTTTGGAAAATACCATCCCATTGCAGCAGGTAAAACGAATTCCAGGGAAGTCCTTCTTTAATTGCTGTACTGCCATTATCCTGTAATACACCAAATTTGGAGGTTTCATTGCGGAAGCCGCTTATATTAAATCCTACGCTATAAACAAATCCGTCCATTATACCGGATCTGATAGCATTATTATAGTTCAATGCCAGATCAATACCCCTGTTCGTCATAGCGCCACCGTTTATTGTGGGTGCACTCAACCCTACCACACCTGCTACCTGGGCAGTACGTAAAATATCAGTAGTTACTTTTTTGTACCAATCAATGCTCAGGTTCAAATGATCCAATACACGAAGGTCAAGGCCAATATCAGTCATTGTGGTAGTTTCCCAGGTAATGTTATCATTGTTCAGGGCGCTTTGGTAAGCGCCGGTATTTAGCGTATTGCCAAATGGATAATTACCCCCCACGTTCAGCAAGGCCTGGTATGGATAAAGACCAATATTCTGATTACCCAGCTTACCCCATGAACCTCTTAACTTCAAATCATTGACCAGTCCTTTGCTTTTAAGCCCTTGCATGAATGCTTCCTCACTGATCCGCCATCCGGCTGAAAAGGAAGGAAAAACTCCCCAGCGATGGCTGCCTGACAGCCTGGAGCTCCCATCATAACGAAGATTGGATTCAACGAGATACTTGCTGGCAAAGTCGTATTTAACTCTTCCGAATCCCGACTGTAAAGCCCATTCAGTACTGGTGCCGCCATTATATTGGGGTGTAGCATCACCGGCATTGAGCTCCTGCAATGCTCCACCTACGGAATAATTAGGCCTGGAGCCAGACAGTATATCGTACTTTTCCTGCTCCTGGCTATATCCTGCCTGTGCACTGAACCTATGTTCCCCTATTTTATT
This sequence comes from Chitinophagaceae bacterium, assembly GCA_019638595.1. Taxonomy (GTDB): domain Bacteria; phylum Bacteroidota; class Bacteroidia; order Chitinophagales; family Chitinophagaceae; genus Agriterribacter. The sequence continues at coordinate 81,612 of JAHBTJ010000018.1, read as the reverse complement.
TTCATATTCCAGGTAAGAGTAAAGGTTTTTATAAAGCGTCTGGCTCATTGATGTACTCAAACCATTGCCTGGAATATTACTTGAAGTGCTGGCATCATCAGGAGTAAGATAGCCATAAAGCGGTACGGCCTGTGAAAATTCTTTATACCGGTTGACGTTGCCATTAATCGCCCCTTTGGTGTACCATTTTAACCCTTTTGTAATCTTAATTTCTGCCCATATTTGAGAAAGCAAAGCATAATCAATATTTCGGCCAATTTGTTCATTAGCGGCAAACTGATTGGGTCTTACCAATTCCCAGGAATAGGCGCGGTAAGTATATCTTCCGCTTCCATCCGGCAGCCAGGGTAAAGCAGTTGGCGTGTGGGCCAGGGTTTGATAAAATGCGTCCTGTGCCCCATTCCTGGGCTGCGATTGATCGCCAGACTTTACACCAATACTAATTCCCAACTTTATATTTGAATTTACCTCGGAGGCAAGGTTAAGCATGGCATTATACTTTTTATAATTAAATGCCTGCATTATGCCTTGCTGATCTATATATCCCAGTGTAAAATCATAAGAAGTCTGCCGTGTTCCGCCGCTAACGGAAAGACTATGCATCAATGTAGGTGCTGTCCCGAACATCAGGGCAGCCCAATCTGCATTTTTAGGATACATCAAAGGATCACTAGAATTTCTATATAAATCTATTACCGAATCCGGGTAAAACTGTGAGGTGGCTCCGGAATTGGTTTTAGCCAGGTTATACAATTCCATATATTCTACGGCATTGGTCACCAGATCCGGAAGCATAGTTGCCTTATTAAACTGGCTCACCAGGTTATAGCTCACCGTTAGCTTTCCATTATCGCCACTTCCATTTTTTGTGGTCACCAATATAACACCATTAGAAGCCCTGGCTCCATAGATAGACGCTGATGCAGCGTCTTTCAATACCGATATACTTTCAATAACATTCGGATTGAGATCGGAAAGCGAACCCGGTACGCCATTAATGAGTACTAAGGGCGAAGAACCTGCGGAACTATAAGTAGTCATTCCCCTGATCTCTATTCCAAGTCCTTCAGCACCCGGCTGACCGGAGTTTTGAGTAATTCTTACACCTGGTAAAAGTCCCTGGAGTGCAGACACTGGGTTTACTACCTGCCTTTTGTTTAATTCTTCGCCTTTAACAGAAGCCACCGAACCCGTAAGGTTTACTTTTTTCTGCGAACCATACCCAACTACTACTACCTCTTCTATCTTTGATTCGGCTGGCTTCAACACAATCCTCACAGCGTCATTCCCTGAGAGAGCCAGCTCAAGCGTTTCATACCCCACATAAGAGATGATGAGTTTACCGCCTTTATTGGGGATCTGCAGCAGGAAATTCCCGCCGGCATCCGTGGTCGTTCCTTTGTCGGTTCCTTTCAGTTTTACAGAAGCCCCGGCCAAAGGGTTTCCATTTTCATCCACCACTATACCTCTTGCGTCAATGTCTGCTGCTTCCGTTGCCTTTTCTTCCGGTTGCTTTATCAAAGGCTTTACCACAATTGTATTTTCTTCAATGCTGTACTCAAATGGCAGGTTTCTGAAGCAGGTTTTTAATACTTCGTCTATAGAAGCATTTTTTACGTTAATATTTATTTTTCCTGCCTGTTTTACCAATTCTTCCTCGTAAAAAAATTTATACCCCGTTTGACGGTTTATCTCCCTGAAGATCTGTTTAATGGAAACGTTTTTTTCAGAAAGTGTAACACTTTGTTGACCAAACCCCTTAGCGCTGACCTGGAGAAAGGCGCCAAGTAAAATAATGGCTGTCAGTTTCATAATAAGAAGCGTTTTGGTAATTGTACTTCCTTTGCGATAGTGCAATCGTTGAACTGTTAAATGCATACCTTTGTTTTGTTTTGGATTAAGAAATAGTCATATACGCGTTTGTTTATGAAAGTATTGATCCAATGTATTCACCGCCCTGACTTGCCCTCGGGGCGGTTTTCTTTTGGACCAACGTAAAACACATTTTATTGCTTCACTATAACCTTGTTTTCTTCAATTATAAATTGAAGCCCTGCCCGCTGCATGATTTTTAGTACTTCAGATAAGCTGCTGTTGCGGCTCATTATACCGGAAAAATGTTTCCCGCTTTTTTCTCCTTCGTACAGCACATCTATATTATACCATCTTGATAGCTGCAACATGATGTTTTCCAGGCTAAGGTTACTGAAGTTGAACAGCCCGTCTTTCCATGCCATTACCTGGTCTGTATCAACATCTTTATTCAGATCAATTTTCCCTTTCCGGTTCAATTGCGCCTGCTCGCCCGGCGAAAGTGTAAGGGTAGTTTCATCGTTCGCTACTTTTATACGCCCTTCCAGCAGTGTAATATCAATTGACCCCATATCGCTGTAAGCGTTTATATTAAAGTGGGTTCCCAATACCTCCGTGTTCACCCCGTTTACGCCGACAATAAATTTTTTAACCGGGTCTTTCGCCACTTCAAAATAAGCTTCCCCGCTCATCTCTACCCTTCTTTCATTACCGGCAAATACCGTAGGATAAGTGATGGAGGAAGCTGCATTCAATAACACTGAAGTACCATCGGCTAATACCAGATTAATGGTCCTGCTGCCTCTCGGTACTGTGAGTGTGTTGTATTCTGGTTTTTTATTACCGGAAGTAACGTCATGATACGCAATCCGGTCATTGGACAATTTTAAAATATTAGTATTGCCTTGCGAAGCCAACTGCCCGTTTTGTATACTGTCTAAAACAATTTGTTGCCCGCTTGCCAGTGTCAGCACGGCATTGACGGCATCAGGTGGAGCTATATCACGGCTGGCGGGCTTTATAATGGCAACGTCTGCTGGCTTTTTATAGGAGGTATTGAAAAACATATAAACTCCCGATCCAATCAGCCCGATAATAACTGCCGCTGCAGCTATACGTAGCCACCGGCGGTATCTTAAGTGTATTACTTTTGGAGATATACTTTCTTCTTCTTTAGCTTTCGACAGAATGCTCCGGAGCAGTGCTCCGGATTTGTCAATACCAAGCGTCTGGTCAGGATCGTATCGCTCCCAGGATTGCTCCATCAGCATCTTTAAGTCTTCTTCATCGGATTCGTTTATCCAGTCAGCCAGCGATTCCTTTTCTTCAGGGGAAATGGTTCCCTGGAAAAAACGGTTCAACAGTTCGGCAATATGTTGGTTGATCATGATTTTTTAAGATAATGTTAATCTATGACGCATGGCAAAAGGGAAACTCCCAGTTCTTGTAAAAATATTTTTGAACGCAGTATCCGTGCGGTTATGGGTTTAGTATTGTGTTAAGAAGAGTTTGTCGTGTTTCCTGACTTAGCACTATTGGGTAAGTAGCATTATAATAGCAATCAGGATAGAGATAGTTAATGTAGAATAGTTATTTCGTAGCTCCTCACGAAGGGTGCGTAAGGCCTGCGTCATATGGTTCTTTACTGTAGATATACTAATATTAAGCCGGCGGGCAATATCTTCCTGCTTTAAGCCCTGCTCGCGACCGAGTATATATACCAGCTTTTGCTGCTGTGGCAGTGCATTTATCGCTCCCTTCAATTTTTCCTGCAACTGCTTGTGCAGTAAATGCTCATCTGCCGGCAGATCAACTTCATTTTTATGCCGGTACAATTCAGAAAAGATTACTGTTTCCTGCGCCATACGGCGGATGCCACTGATGGCATAATTATGTGCCATGCGATATAAATACGCGCTGAAATGATCCACATCATTTAAAATCTCCCGTTTAAGCCATAGTTTTACAAATACTTCCTGCACTATATCGTCAGTATTTTCCCGGGAACCGGTTATGCGTAAAATGTAAAAATAAAGTTTGTCCTTCCATGCATTAAAAAGATTCACAAATGCGGCCTCATCGCCGGATGCTACCTGCCGCAAAATTTCTTTTTCTATATATGTATAAGAGATATCCAAGTAATGAAAAACTCAAAGTAGTATACAAAGCTATATAAAATAACAGCACTCTTATTATCATGGTATGTAATTTAGTTTCTCTGTTCCGGTATAGCTGAGCTTGTATGAAAGAGAGTGCATATTTTGTGGATTGATCATTGCCGGTCCGGTATCTTCAATCATCCTCCGGAGTTAAAAAAGTATCGGTTTTAATCAATCTGGGTCTGTTATTTCTGATGCCTTAGTGTTTTTACTGTTTATGCTTGAGAACAATTTTCGAAAAAACACCAATAGTAACGGTACACCTACTGAATATGCAGCGCATTTAAAAGCTCTCCAAACTGATATTGCCCGGTATTATATTAAGTATGCCGGCGATGGCTCCCGCCAATAATTACCGGCAAATATAACATTGAATGTAGTCAATCTATATGTAGTTACCCATTGGCATTGTGACCGAAATTTACGCTTTGTCACCAGGTGGTATTGATTGGCCGGAATAATCACCTGTAATAACAATAACAATGCCGGCCTGCTTTGTAAACAAAACAAAACTGTTTTTATGAGTAAACAAACGAAGATGCTGCTATTAGTGCTTAGCATGGCTCTTGTTACTGTTTCGCCCGTTTTCTCTTATGCCCAGGGAAGCACCAGCGTTAAGGGCCAGGTAATGGATGCCGGGAAAGGAACGCCGTTAGCCGGCGCTACTATTCAACAGTCCAACGGAAAAATAAGCACGGTGGCTGATGAAAATGGAAGGTTCGAAATTGTTGTACCGGCAAAGAGCAGGATAACTGTTTCTATGACCGGCTATGTTACCCAAACATTCAGCGTTTCCGGCACAGAAATGACCATCGGGCTTGAAAGCACGGATGCAAGTTTGGAAGAGGTGGTTGTAATTGGTTATACCTCCCAGAAAAGAGAGCTGTTGAGCGGATCGGTAGCGCAGGTAAAACTAAAGCAATCTGATGTGGAATTGCCGACCACATCTGCCGGCAACCTGCTGGCCGGCAGAATGGCAGGTGTATCCGTAGGCACACCCAATGGGATGCCGGGATCGCAACCGGGCATTAGTATAAGAACGGCAAGCTCCTGGAATGCTGCACCTGTTTTATATGTTATTGATGGAAAAATATCCGGATCGGGCGATTTCAACAACCTAAGCCCTAATGAAATTGCAGAAATGACTGTTTTAAAAGACGCGGCAACTACCGCTGCTTACGGCTCCCGCGCTGCGGGTGGTGTAGTGCTTGTTACTACCAAACGTGGCAGCTCAGGAAAAGCGTCTATTAATTATTCGTTTAATACAGGCTACGATAAACGTGGAAAAAATATGGACTTAACCAGCGCGTTGGAATGGGGCGCCATCCATTCCAATATTTGGGGAATGGGTGTTGGCGGACCTGCAGGTGCGCCCTGGACTGAAACTGCAGCCGAGTATTTTAGAACACACGATTTCGGAGGCGGCTATGGGTACGGGTTTGATCTCTTAAACGACGTTTACAGGGACCCGTTAACTACTACACATAATTTAAGTGTATCCGGAGGCTCCGAAAAAATAAAATATTTTATAGGAGGCTCCTATGTGAACCAGCAGACCTTTATAAAAAATACCGACTTCAAAAAATACAATGTAAGGGCAAATATTACGGCTGATCTGAACCGGGATTTTTCTGTTTTCGCAGGCATCACTTTAAATGATAACAAATTATCCGGGCCAAGCGGCGACCTGGCAGGAGATACTTACCCGAAGCTGCTTTTGTGGCAACCGTATATGCCCTCTTTCACCAGCAAAGGCTTGCCGGTGGATTATTTCTGGATTTCCAATAAATCCGGTGAAGCGGATGGACTGGCAGGTTATAATAAGTCACAAAACATAAAGCCTGTTATCAATCTCAGCCTCACTTATAAAGCTCCCTTCCTGGAGGGGTTGAGCGCAAAGGCCAGTTACATTAAATCGTATACAAACTACCAGAATAAAATATTTACCCACCCCTTTACATACTACCAGTTATACCAGCGGGAGCCCATTATATGGGATCTTGACAGTGTGGTGGGCTCACGGCTGACTGCACATACACCCAGCCTGGAAGAACGCTCAAACTGGAGTTCGGATGACCAGTTGAACTTCCAGTTAAGTTATAACCGCTCTTTTGGAAAACACCAGGTAGATGCCACGGTGGTATATGAGCGTTTCGAAGCCGGCGGGGAAGGTATGCGTGGAAGCATTAATGGCTTCCCGCTTTATACTACCGACCAGTGGTGGGCGGCTACAAGCACCGGTATTATCAACAATTCGCCTACCAAAAACATTGATAATAATTATGGGGCCTATTTTTTAACAGGGCGAAAATCATGGATCGGCCAGTTCATGTACAATTATGAAGGCAGATACATTGCCAACTTTACATATCGTTATGATGGATCAATGAATTTTGCGCCGGATAAGCGCTGGGGTTTCTTCCCTTCGGGCTCGGTGGGCTGGATTGTGTCAAAAGAAAAATTCTTTGACAATATAAAAGCAATAGATATGTTGAAGCTAAGGGCTTCTGTGGGCTTAACCGGTAATGACGCTATAGGAGGCTGGCAATGGCAGGACTCTTACAAGGCTGGTAATAATGCTTTCTTTGGCACACAGCCATCGCTTAATCCCGGCATCCAGTATAATGTATTGCCCAACCCTGATATCACCTGGGAGAAATACCTGAACAAGAATATAGGCATTGACATCAATTTCCTCCGCGATTTTAGCGCAACCCTCGAATACTGGCACACGTACACCTACGATATTTTGGGTACAAGAATTCAAACAACCCCACCTACTTTCAGTCGTCCGTTACCGGCTGTAAATTATGGTAAGCAAAAAGCGCAGGGTATAGATTTTAGCCTTAATTACAATAAACGGATCAGCCAGGTAAATATCATTACCGGTATAGTAGCTTCTTACGGGTATAGCTGGTATACGCAAAGAGACCAGAATGTAACCTACGATTATCAGAATATGGTAGGCGATGGACGCGCCACATCTATGGTAACCGGCTATGAGGTGGAGCGTATGCTCAGAACGCAGGCTGATGTAGATGCCTGGATGGCTGCTCATCCTGATTATAAGTTCAATGGTTTTGCCCCCGAAATAGGACAGTTCGTATATAGGGACTGGGCAGGGCCGGAAGGAGTGGGAAAGCCGGATGGAATAGTGAATGCCTATGATGTAGTGGTGCTGCGGAAGAGAAATAATCCTGTTGTAATGGGGCTTAATCTGGGAGCCGAATGGAAAGGATTGAGCATTAACGCTAATTTCAATGGCTCGCTGGGTTACCTGAAATCCTTTAACGACCTGGCGCAGGGCGTGGAATGGAACAGGATGTGGCGTGGATGGTATGATGATAGCTGGACCCCGGATAATACGAGTGCCTGGCTGCCCAAACGCTACAGCGTTAACGATAATATAAGAACAACCAATGTAAGCGGCAGTAATTTCTGGTTAGCAGATGCCAGCTTTTTCCGCCTGAAGTTTTTGAATATTGCGTACGTGATACCTCCCGGCCTGTATAATAAATATGTGGGCAGCATACGGTTGTATGTATCCGGTTCCAACCTGTTTGTTATCAGCAAATTCAATAAAAAATTCTACGATCCCGAGATGGGTGGCGGTACGGCATTTCCTATTGTTAAGTCGTATAATGCCGGCATTAGCGTAACGTTTTAAACCTTAAAATTTTAAAGGAAATAGCAATGAAATATTTAAATAAAAGTAAATGCCTCCTTTTTGCCGGACTGGTTGTACTGGGGTCCTGTAAAAAAGGGCTGGACTATCAAAATACCAACGTTATAAATCCGGGTAACGTGTGGTCTGACTCCACCATGATCAAAGCATATCTCAATGATGTATATGGGGGGCTAATGTCTAACTGGCCGCTTGGCAGCGGGGCAAATGCCGATGAAGGCATAAATGGAAGCGGCGTCAATTTGGGTCAATACCAGCAGGGCATTATTGATCCCGCCAGTACCAATGTGAATCTCAGCTACACCTATATTGATAAGGTGAACTATTTCATGGATCAGTTGGTGAATATACCGGCATCGGTAGTAAGCGATGGTTTAAAAAGCCGGCTTACGGGTGAAGCTAAATTCTGGCGCGCCTGGTCTTATTGGGGAATGGTAAATGCAATAGGAGGAGTGCCTTTGATCCTTCACACACAAAATGCAGGCAATCCCGATTCACTGAAAGTACCACGTGCTAAAACGAGCGAGTGCATTGCACAAATAATAAAAGATCTGGATGAGGCTGCCTTGTCTTTACCTGCCGGTTATAGCGGGGTTGATTATGGCAGGATTACAAGTGTGGCGGCGTTGGGGCTAAAGGCAAGGATACTGATGTGGTATGCAAGCCCGTTGTTTAATCCTTCGAACGATCTTACCAGGTGGCAGAATGCCTATACTGCGGCTAAAGCTGCGGTAGAAGCCGCAGATGCCGCCGGTTACGGCTTATTGCCAGATTACCGTTCTATCTGGTATTCGGCAAACAGGGAACAGATCATGGTTAAGCAGTATTACTATCCGGACAATTATATGAACTTCAACGCTATAAGGCCGTTGCCGTTCACCAACGGAAATACCAATACGGATCAGCCCGTATTGGCTATGTTACTGGCTTATCCCAAACGCGATGGCAGTCCTATGCAGCTTGATAAAGATCTATTGTCTGATGCTGCTTACAATACGCAGTTCCTTACGGATTTTTACACCAATCGCGATGACCGGTTTTATGCCACCATTTATTGCGGTGGAACAACTTATCCGACACCGGATGTAAATACCATCGGTATGGCAGCCCCAAGAACTCATACTTACTGGAATGCATGGACATGGAAAGCAGGATCAACCCCGGCGTATGTGCTGCCAATGAGGTCCTCTGCATACCAGGGCATTTCTCCGCTTATCCAGAATGGTGATGAAAATGGGGTAACTGGCTTTTTTCAACGGAAAGGGCTTGATACTACCCTGGACAGGAATCAATTGGTTGGGGTGGCATCCGGTGCTAAAAGCTGGTGGTCGCCCATGCGTTATGCAGAACTACTGTTGAACTTTGGAGAATGTGCCAATGAAACAGGCAATACAGCTGAGGCATTAAATGTGCTGTACCAGGTTCGCCAGCGGGCAGGCATAGCAGCGGGAGACGACGCGAAATATGGTATTACTGCAGCTTCACAAGGCGATCTTCGCAATGCCTATATCAGCGAACGCCAGGTAGAGTTTGCATTTGAAGGATTCCGGTTTGGTGACCTGAGAAGATGGAAACGATATGATATCTTAAACGACCAGGGCACAAGAAAAGGCCTGTTCTTAATGCTGAACCAGGGCGCGCCCCTGCCTGCTAATACAGATAACATTATGAATGCTTCTGTAAGAGCTAATTTTTCCGCCGTGCTTGTAGAAAACCTTGATCAAAGCAGTTCCGCCGTTCAAAAGTACGCGCTCAACCTGGAGCACTGGTTTTATGCGTTGAACCCAACTCAAATTTCCCTTGAACCGGATATGCTGCCACAAAACAATGAATGGGGAGGAACTTTCGATCCATTACAATAGTTTTTTATGCTTGCAGCAAGCGCAGTTGGCTTGGGCTGTATGCAATGGGAGCCGCAAGGCTCCCATTATTCATATCATAGATATGCCGGGTGAATATTAACTGGTGAACATAAAGAATTCCCACGGGCAGGTGTCATCTCCCGCCTGTGCTGTATCTTCGGTGAGTGGAGACGCTGATAGTGAAATTGGATTACTTAATGCTGCTATTGTACAGTCATTCTTAAAATAATAGTAATGAACCATATCATCAGCCGGAGGAAGTTTATACGTAACAGCGCGGTAACCTGCTTAACACTGTCAGTACCATTTTTTGCAAAAGCTGGTGTTCGCAAAACTACCGGGCTGTCGCTTGGACTGATCGCCGATCTTCACCAGGATATTATACACGACGGCTATAACAGGTTACAGGCTTTTGTAAAGGCAATGAAAAAAGAAAAGCCTGATGCTATTATGCAACTGGGCGATTTTGCCTATCCTGGCCTGAAAAATAAAAATGTCATTGATCTGTTCAACAATGCTCATTCAACCGCATTGCATGTAATCGGAAATCATGATACCGACAGCGGGCATACCTATCAGCAATGCCGTGATATATGGGGCATTCCTGCGGACTATTATGCAAAAAAAGTAAATGATTTCTGGCTGATTGTTTTGAATGGGAATGACAAAGGATCTCCGTTGTATAAAGGAGGATATCCTTCCTATATCGGGGAAGAACAACTCAACTGGCTAAAGAATAAACTCACAGAGGTTGACGGGCCCGCCATCATTGTATGCCACCAGCCGCTTGCCGGTGTTTCAGCCGTGGATAATGCCGGCGAAGTGCAAAAGCTGATATCCGCAGCAAAAGATCGCGTAGTGCTTGTTTTGAACGGGCATACGCATATAGACAGTCTTTTGTATGTGGAAGATATTCCTTATCTCACGATTAATTCAGCATCTTATTTCTGGGTGGGAGAAAAGTACAGGCATGACAGTTATACAAAAGAAATTCATGAATCGCATAAATGGATCTCAAGCACCTGTCCTTACCGGGATGCACTATATACCGTGCTTTCCATCAACCCTAAAAAGCAAAGGATCGAACTAAAGGGGAAGAAGAGTGCGTGGGTGGGCAAATCTCCCGAAGCGCTGGGGTACGCCCTACGTACTGAATTGAAGGATCAGAAAATAGTTCCCGAAATCATTCAAAAAACATTCCCTGTACCACAGGGTGCAATGATTCCATTTTGAGGAAGAAATAAAACGTGTTATATAATACGGGTACTTACATTTTTATTATTTGTTGTATCCTATTCAGTCAGGGCTAAGAAAATATGAAGACGTAAACCCTGTAGAGCAGTTTGTGGTTGCTCAAAATTCTCCGCAGCCCGCCTTTTTTTAATTGGTACAATGAACTAATTGCCGTAATCATCCAACAGACCGGAAAGAGCAGTCTCGAATTGCTATATATCATTATATGATACTTATTGCATATGTTTGGTGATTGTTTCTTAACTATATCCCAGGGGCAATGACTTATTCTTATTTGTCGCAACCATTTAGGATGTCGGTTTATATTTTAATGATCTTATGGATCATTACCTTAACACAACTGTCCTGCAAACAAAATGCAAAGAATATCGCCGCTGCGGGGCATGTGGTTCGTGCTGATAAAATTATTTCTTATGCGGATAGTTTGCAAGCGAGCGCTGATTTTGGGATTTTCATTGCTTATATTGACTCCGCTTACCGAAGCTTTCCGGAAGCAAGTCCTATTGATTACTGGAAGAAATATCAATACATAGCTAAACACTATTTAGACAATAATTTAGAAACAGCTAAAGCAAGGTTATATACCGACAGTATGGCATTTGCCCTAAAGGGACAGGAACAGCGGCATAAAGAAGCCTATGTACAAACCTTATTTGCGCAAGGTGATGTACTGATGGCAGAGAAAAAGTACCTGGAGGCTTTCAATATCTATTACGACGGCTATAACTATGCGAAAAAAAACCTGGACAGTTGCCGGTTGGCACCTTTTACAGGGCAACTGGCTATGATCAAATACTGGCAGATTCACTTCCGGCAAGCTATTCCTTACTTTTTGGAAGCGCTGAAAGAAAGCGCTTGTTGCAAAACACAGGACGATTTTGAGCATGGTTTTGTGCTGTCGCAACGTTGGCTCAACACGTTGGCTTTGTGTTATCAGATGTCCGGAAGAATGGATAGTTCTCTTTTTTATCTGAAAGAAGCACTGGTGCTCGTTCACCGCCAAAAAGCGCGTTCTCATCAAAATAAAGTAGTCATAGAGGCTGCATTGGGTACCGTGTATGGCAACCTGGGGGATGTATACCAGTCAACGGGGCAGTATGATTCATCACGCTATTACCTGCATGAATGCATTCGTATCAACGATCGTCCTGGATATAATATAGTCTCGGCAAACCTGTCTAAAGTTCTCCTGGAGTTCATTAACATAGATTCGGATAAGCCACTGTCAACCGGCATATTTAATCAGAGTGAAGATAGCCTCAAAGCTATTAAAGCGCACGAGACAGATAAGAGCATATTAATGCAAACCTGGTATCAACTGAAATATGCTTATTATAGAAATGTGCATTACATAGACTCTGCATTTTTTTACCAGACAAAACTTTATCGTTATGTAGATTCTATGAGAGCCCTGCAACGCGATCTGCGCTTAGCCGATATGGAAAGCATTTTTGCCGGTAAAGATATGGAGTACAGGCTTTCGCTGCTTGAACGGGATCACCGGATCAGAAAAGACTCATTGCTTTTTGCAATCATATCGGGATTGATGCTGTCGGTAATCCTGCTGATAGTTTGGCGCAACCTGAAACGTTCCAGGAAAAATATTGCTGAACTGAGCCGGTTGAATCTACAGGTAAGCCAACAAAATGATCACATGCAGCATGCGCTCTGCTCGCTTGAGCAAAGCCACGCAGATAATACACGTATAATGAAGATCGTGGCTCATGACCTGCGTAACCCCATCGGTGCAATTAAGATGGCAGCTTCCCTGATCCTCAGTGAGCCTGCCACTTTTGACGAGGATAAAAAAATGTTGAATATCATTATCCGGTCGGCAGACAGTTCCCTGGGATTGGTGGATGATTTGCTTACCACCCAGACCAGGCTTGAAGAAATTAAGAAAGAGCCGGTTGACCTGCAGGCCATGCTGCATTATTGTGCTGACTTATTAAAGCATAAGGCTGTGGCTAAAGAACAGCATATTGAGTTAATTACCCTGCCTGTCATCCTGCCTGGCAGCCGGGAAAGATTATGGAGAGTGATCAGTAACCTGATCGCAAACGCGATCAAGTTCAGTCCTGTTGGCGCTGCCATTCACGTAAGTATGGAAAAGAATGAGCAAGCTGTACGCATTGCCGTAAGAGATAACGGCATCGGCATACCGGAAGAAATGAAAAGCAAGATATTTGATATGTTCACCGAAGCTAAAAGGCCTGGCACCGCCGGCGAGCGGCCTTTTGGTTTAGGCTTGTCCATTTCGAAACAGATCGTCGAAGCACATGGCGGAAGTATCTGGTTTGAAAGCAAACCCGGTAACGGCACAACTTTCTGGGTGGAACTACCTGGTAACGAATAGCTGTACAAAATCTTCTTTCGGAGATTTTCCTGGAGATAACTAAAGCATTTGTTTTAAATTTTGTACGGTTAACCTGTTGATGCATAGCATTAAAGTCAGGTCTTTTTATTTCCATTAAAAGAATGTCCGGTAGCGCATTTTTAAACAGGTTGTTCCGAAAAATAGTACTATAAATGTAAATAAAAGTAACAGAAGGATAAGTTGTGTGAAATTACATTTGAGCTATAAACCTTAACTTTTATACATTCAGGTTATGAAGCTATCTAAACAACAGGTAAAACATCCTCACCGCGATCCGGGTTTTGTAACCGGCGCTTATTCAGACGCCGTTATAATCAACGGATTTGTTTTTGTAAGCGGGCAGGCATCGGTTGATTTCCAGACATCGGAATTTATACTGGGCAGCGTTGAAGAGGAAACGCGCAGAACGCTTGATAATATAAAGCTGATACTGGCCGAGGCAGGAACCTCCATGGAGCATGTAGTGAAATGTACAGCTCACCTGAGCGATATTGCTGATTTTGACCGGTACAACGCGGTGTATGCAACATATTTTCCAGGTATTAAGCCGGCACGAACAACAGTACAATCTGTGCTGGCGGAAGGCATAAAGGTGGAGATTGACTGCATAGCATATATACCCGATCAACAATAAGTAATGAACGGCAATTTAAAAATTCAGGACAATACTATAGGGATCGTTGGACTGGGATTGATGGGTAGCAGTATTATCGCTTCCTTGCTGGCCCTGGGTCATCCTGTAAAAGCGATAGCGCCTATTCACGGAGAAAAAGAAATAGGGTATAAACGTATTCTTGAACAATTGCATTTGTGTGAAAAATTTGATATCCTGCAGGCTCCTGTGGAGGAATACCTGTCGTTGCTAACAGTATCGTCGGAGTATAACGACCTGGAGGACTGCCACCTGGTGGTGGAATGTATCGTGGAAAATCTTGCCATTAAAGAAACCGTTTTTAAGAAGATCGCTGAAGTAACCTCAAAGCGAACAATACTGGCAAGCAATACTTCGGCTATCCCTATCAGTATATTGCAAAAGGCAGTTCCTGATCCGCAGCGGTTTATCGGCATTCACTGGGCGGAACCCGCGTTTGCTACCCGGTTCCTGGAGATCATATGCGGTAAAGAAACAGACGAGGAAACAACGGCAGCCGTATGTAAGCTTGCGTTAAGCTGGGGAAAGGAACCTACGGTGCTGAGAAGGGATATACGGGGATTTATTACCAACCGGTTAATGTATGCTGTATATAGAGAAATCCTTCATCTTGTTGAGAAAGGCGATACCAGCTTTGCAGATGCAGATAAATGTTTTCGCTATGATGCCGGTTCGTGGATGACGCTGATGGGTATCTTCAGGCGTATGGATTATGAAGGATTGAAAGATTATTATACTGCGTACAGCAATATCTTTCCCCTGTTATCCAACAGTGATGGAATATCGCTGCAAATGCAAAAGATAGTGGATGCCCATTCAAGAGGTATACAAAATGGCAAAGGATTTTATTCTTATACCCGGCAGGAAGCGATGCAATGGTCGCAGGCTTTTTCAGCATTTAATAAGGATATCTTTCATCTTGCGGCCAACTATCCTGAACGGATAAGCGAAACTTCGAATGGAACAAAATAATCAGAATAATACCATGAGTGAAATTCAATATACGGAATCTGCCCAATTGCTGGAAAGAGCAAAAAAAGTGTTGGCAGGCGGCGTTTCATCAGAATTCAGGAAGTACAATCATCCGCATGCGCTTTTTTACACGCACGGTAAGGGCAGCAGCCTGTACGATGTGGATGGAAATGAATACCTGGACTTTACATTAAGCCAGGGGCCTCTGATCCTCGGGCATTCCCACCCGGAAGTGGTGAAAGCCATTGCAGATTATTCAAAAGACGGCCAGTTATATGCAGGCCAGCATCTTAAAGAAGTTGAGCTGGCTGAAAAAATGAACAGTATTATCCCTTCTGCGGAATTAATGCGTTTTTGCCTGGATGGCTCTACGGCAGTACAAACAGCCTTCAGAATAGCCCGGGCAAAAACCGGCAGGCAAAAGTTTGTACGGTTTGAAGGGCATTACCACGGTTGGCTTGACAATGTGTGCTGGGGAAACGCGGCATCTTCTTTATCGGCTATGGGTGATCGTGAGCAGCCTGTAGCGAATCCCTGGTCTGCAGGCTTATCGGCCGGTTCGGCCGATGAAAACATTGTATTGCCCTGGAATGATATGGCTTTGGTAGAAAAAACAGTTGCACAGCGCTACTCCGAAATTGCGGCGATCATAACGGAGCCTGTAATGTGCAACAGCAATTGCATTTTACCGGAGCCCGGTTTTTTACAGGGATTGAGGAATATCTGTGATCAATACAATATAGCGCTCATATTCGATGAGGTAATTACCGGCTTCCGGTTAAGCCTCGGGGGCGCCCAAAAATATTTTGGTATCACGCCCGATATGTCTGTATTTGCCAAAGCGATGGCAAGCGGTTATCCGATAAGTGCGGTTGTGGGTAAGCGTGAGTGGATGCGGCTGATGGAAGATGGTACCGTGATACATGCCGGCACGATGAATTCCGGTAATGCTACGGTGGCCGCCGCTTTGTCAACGATAGAAGTGCTGGAGCGGGAAAATCCTTACCAGCGTATGTTTGAGCTGGGAAAATATTGTATGGAGGGATTAAAAAAAGCTGCTGCCGAAACCGGGCAAAACATGCTGGTGCAGGGACCGGGTCCTATGTTTTGTATTGCTTTTACAGACGCAGGTAAAATAAAGGAGTATCGCGATACTTTTAATACGGATAAGGCTAAGCTGTCGAAGTTTATTGCAGCTATGCATGACCGTAAGATAAGGATCATAGGGAGAGGGCTGGTGTATATCAGTGCTGTACACACCAGGGCGGAAATAGAGAAAGCCGTTGCTGTTGCCGGTGAAGTTTTAAGAGAATTATAAATATTCCAGTTGGATGGAACATGTAATGTTTAAAAAAATATTGGTTGCAGGAGGAGGAAGAATGGCTGCAGGCGTTGCAGTAAATTTTCTCCGGTCGGGCGCTGTAGTGTATTTTGTTCGGGGCAATGCATCGCGGGATGAAAGCTTTATCAACACTATCATTGCTGATTGCCGATCCTGTGCGGATATGAAGGTCAGCGCTGAGCAGCTACAATATATCACTTCCGCAGCAGAGGCCGGGGAGGTAGATATGGCTGTATGTATTACAGAAGAAAATATAACATTAAAGCAGCAATGGATTCAGCAGCTTGGCAATACACTTGCTCCCGAAACCATAATAGGCATCAATACCGGAAGTTTTTCGTTGCAGGATATGCAGGCAAAAGCAAAAAATCCGGGAAGGGTAATCGGGTTGAACTGGTGTGAGCCTGCTTATACCACTTATTTTTTGGAGGTTATTGCTGATGATGGTACGCCCCCTTTTATAATAGAGAATGTTGAGGCAGCCGCCCGTAATTGCTGGCACAAAGACCCTTATATTGTGCATTGCGGTTATAGCGTAAAAGCGCGCCTGATGGCCGCATTGGCACGTGAAGCATTTTATCTTGTAGAGCATGGCTATGCATCTGTTGAAGATATAGACAGGGCATGCAGGAATGATGCAGGATACTATTTACCTTTTGCCGGTAATTGCAGGTATATGGATCTGATGGGCACTTATGCATATGGATTGGTAATGAAAGATCTGAACCGGGAATTATCGAAGGCGGAGGAACTGCCTTTGTTTTTTAACGAGCTGATCGCGGACGGGAAAACAGGCATGGATAGCAAGGAAGGTTTTTATACTTATTCGAAAGATGAAGTAAAGAGCTGGGAAGAAAAATTCCGGGAATTCAGCTTTGAAATAAGAGCTATCATTGATAAATATCCATTTGAATATTTAAAGGAAAGAACAGCTACAGTCAATTCAAAAATACCCCTGAATGAATAGGCATTTTATAGTGGATGCGCACCTCGATCTGTCCATGAATGCAATAGAATGGAACAGGGATCTTACACGTCCGTTGAACGAGATACGGCAAAAAGAAATGCATTTAAAAGACAAGAACGACAGGGGGAAAGGAACGGTTTGCCTGCCAGAGTTGCGTAAGGGCAGGATAGGGCTGGTGGTTGCCACGCAATTGTCGAGGGTAAATCCTTTTGGCGCTGCGTTACCGGGTGCAAGCTGGAATTCTCCCCAGCAGGCATGGGCAATGACGCAGGCACAGTTGGCATGGTATCGTGAAATGGAAGCATTGGGCGAAATGGTGCAGATCATCAACCTGCAGCAATTGGATGCTCACCTGCAGTTGTGGAATGATACGACCACTGCTGATGATAAAAAGCCGGTTGGTTATATACTTAGCCTTGAAGGGGCAGATTCGCTGGTGGATATCTCTTACCTGCATAAAGCGTACGCGTATGGATTGAGAGCTGTGGGGCCGGCACACTTCAGCAGCGGTCGCTATGCACCCGGAACAAAAATGGAAGGGCCGCTTACTCCGGATGGAATTGAACTGGTGAAAGAAATGAGCAAGCTAAAGCTCATACTGGATATTACGCACCTCACCGATGAAGGATTTATGCAGGTAATGGATCTGTATGATGGGCCTGTATGGGCGAGTCATCATAACGTAAGAAAAATAGTGCCTACACAACGGCAACTAACAGACGAACAAATAAAATTGTTGATTGAAAGAGGTGCGGTAATAGGCGGTATGCTTGATTGCTGGGCAATGGATAACCGTTTTATTGATATGGTATCTGACCCCTGGCAACTGAATATACGCCTTGAAAACCTGGTAGATCACTGGGATCATATCTGCCAGATAGCAGGCAACAGTGAACATATTGCTTTCGGCACCGATCTGGATGGAAATTTTGGCACAGAGCAATCGCCCTGGGATATGAATTCTATTGCCGATCTGCAGAAGTATCATGAAATATTATTAAAACGAGGGTATAAAGAAGAAGATGTGGAAAATATCTTTCACAAAAACTGGATACGGTTTTTGAGAAGGGCATGGGGTGCAGCCTCTCCCGGCCTCTCCAAAGGAGAGGAGACCTAAGCACAAGGGCCGGCGTTGGAAAGTGGTTTATAAATATACACCTGGTTGTGTGAATTGAGAACGCCTTGCCTGGGTATATTCTGTTGATGATGTGGTAGAACAAAAAGTTTGGATATATTCAACAGTACCGCTCTCTTTCCTTTGGAAAGAGAGAAGGAGAGATAGGCTTTAAATTTTTATATCATGAATCATCCTTTTTCCGCCGGCGCCGCCCAAACAGATATTACTCCACCGCTTGGAACGATCATCAACGGTGAGTTTGTGGCTTTTTACGCGCATACCATCCACGATCCTTTGTACTCAAAAGCATTGGTGCTTCGGAATGCGGGTACAACCCTGGCTGTTGTGATCGTTGATATCTGTGCAATGGATAAGGAATTTATTACGGAGGTAAAAAAAGAAATAACAGCGCTTACAAATATTCCTGCTGAAAATATATTGATTGCTGCAACGCATACTCACTATGCAGGCTCCATACTTGATCTTTTGGGGGGACCCTGCGATTTACCGTACAGGAAAAGTCTTGGCAGGAAGATCATACAATCTGTAACAGAAGCCGTAAAAAAATTACAACCGGCAAAAATCGGCTTTGCCGCTGTGGATGTTCCGGAGCATGTGGTATGCAGGCGGTATTATATGAAGCCGGGTTATAAAGCAGTTAATCCTGTAACCGGTGAATTAGATATTATCAAAACCAATCCTGCCGGTGGAGAAGCTTATATTGACAAACGCGCTTCGGAAGTTGATCCTGAGTTAAGTGCCATTGCTATTCAATCCATGGCGGGAGAATGGATCAGCCTGCTGGCTAATTATTCCATGCATTACGTGGGCGATTGCGCTAATGGAACCGTAACCGCAGATTACTTTGCAGTATTTGCACGACATATCACTGCTGATTTAAAGGCAGGAGAAAATTTTGTTGCCCTGCTCAGCAACGGCACCAGCGGAGAAGCAAACATCTGGGATTTCTTGCAGCCGGATCGTTATCCTAAAGAGGAGCATCAGAAAAAAGAATTGATAGGCAGGGATCTTGCAGGGAAATTATATGAAGCTTTGAAAAACATCGAATGGCAAACAGATCCTTCTTTATCTGCTTCATTCAAATACGTCACTTTAGGTGTGCGTAAACCTTCCGTTGCTGAGGTAGAAACCGCCAAAAAAATAGTTGCACAAACAGATTATCGCCTCATCCATCCTGATGCAGAAGCTATGGTGAAAATATACGCGAGAGAGCAGGTATTTTTGAATGAATACCCGGATACAATTGAGTTTCCTGTACAGGTGTTGAAGATAGGTGATATCACCATTGGCGCACTGGGTGGTGAATTTTTTGCGGAAACGGGGCTGGCTTTAAAAGAAAAGATCAATACGGGCAAATATTTTACCATCACTATGGCAAACGGTTATATAGGGTATATACCTCCTGCACATGAAATTGAAAAGGGCGGATATGAAACCTGGCGGTGCAGGACCAGTCATGTTAAGGAAGACGGAGAGCACATTGTAAGAAATGAATTGTATAAAATGGCGGGAAGAAGACCGTAAGAGAGCAAAAGTTCAAGACGGGAAGGCCGGAAGAATTTTTTATTTTCTCTCACAATCTATTTTACAGTCTTACGGTCTTACTATTTTCCTATCTTACCATCTTAAAATAATATTAAGGAATGATAAAGCTGCTATATAGTATTGCATTTTGCTGGCTCGTTACTTTACCGGCTTGTAAGAATGCGGTGGATACTGTTGCCGTAAAGCATCGTTTGATCCATAACAACGATGGTACCGAAATTTTGGGTAATAACTGGTTTGGTAAAAGACCATTAACATTGGAGGATGTTAACAGCTATGTGGATATGATCGCGCATTCTCAGGTTACTACTTTTATGATCTGTTCCGGAAGCGACTTTTTTTACTATCGCTCCAAATACGGCAGTATAATGGGAGATGATAAAAACGGTAAGCTGGATTGTGGGAAAAACACAGAACTCTATAATACGCTTCGCAGGTTTTATGAAAACGCCATGGTGCTGGATAAGCAGGGAACAGACATTATAGAAGCTACATTGAAAAGAGCCAAAGAAAAACAACTGGAAGCTTTTATTACTTATCGCATGAATGATCTGCATTTTGCAGATACCAGCGTAGGATGTCCATTGCAATACGGTGAATTTTGGAAAGAGCATCCCCGGTACTGGACGAACGATACCACACTAAGTGGTTGGAATGCCAGGAGCGCTTTTGATTTTGCTCACCCGGAAGTGCGGGAATATAAATTGAATATTATAAAAGAGCAGCTTGAAAAATACGGAGCATTCACAGACGGGTATGAACTGGATTTTATGCGTTTTATTGTGTACTTCAAAAAAGACGAAGCTGAAAAAAATGCGCCGTTAATAACAGAGCTGGTGCAGGCTGTAAAAAATATTATAGATTCTGTTGGTAAGCTTCATAACAAAAAAATATTGCTGACAGCAAGGATCCCTGCCACCATGGGCGATTGCAAAAAGAAAGGACTGGAAGTGCAGGAGTGGGTAAAGAGAGGGTTGCTTGATTTTGTTACGTTAGGTGTACACTGGCGTGGCGAGCCTGCTATGCCGGTAGCGGAGTTTAAAAAACAATCAGGCTTTGAAATCCCGGTATATGCATCACTGGACGATGGTACCTATAACCCCCGCGAGGTTTATTCGCATGGAATGTACAGGGGGATGGTATCTCATGCCATGGCTCAGGGCGCCGGCGGGGCCTATCTTTTCAATTATTTTTTAACTGCATACAACGAAGCCGGTCAAAAATTGCAGCCGGAAGAAGGCACCCTGGTGTGCCGTACGATCGCGCCGGAATTATTACAGGAGCTTGGATCGCTGGAAACGCTGAGAAAAAGGAACAAAGTATACATGCTTTCAGATGGCGCCACATCTTATGATCTAACTCCCAATAGCCCGCTGCCATTAACCGTACAGCAAAGTACTGAGACAGGGATCTTTGTGGGCGATGATGTACATACAGATCAGCCGCAGGAAGCGATCCTGTTCATACGTACCAGTACAAAAGACTCCTTTTCGGTATCCATAAATGATCACCCTTTAGAGCATACCAATACCGGTTATCCCGGTTTGTATGATAAGCTGCGCGGGATGAACGATCATCAAAAAGTTACCGCGTTCATTATACCTGCAAATGCGATCATGCAGGGCAATAATAAAATTGTATTTTCTTCACCGGCAAACGGGCTGATCGTACAACGGATCGAGCTTGCATTAAAATACGGTTCCGTGGAAGAGTGCGGGTATTTCTAGAATCAGCGGTGCATTGAATTGAAAGTGATAGAAAGGGACTGCTTCTCCCGCCGCAATATTCTTTTAATTCAAAGTTCACGCCGGCGGGATCGAAATGACGCGTAAGGGTGTTTTGGTTTTTGTAACTGGGATTTTTGTAAAGAGAGGTATATATAATTGTCACACTGTTTTTCCCCTTTCTGCTGCACGGAGATAGAATAAAAAGGGCGGGGACGACAAATATGCAGCGACAATTTGGAATGCACCCGCTATTTTGTTTAGTATGTAATTGTATATTCGATAAAAAGAAATTATGAAAAGGATTTGCTGTCTGCTTTTGGTGTTAATCTTCTTTTCTAAAGAAATTTTTTCACAATCAGACAGCCTGCCTGTTGGTACATATCCCGATGCCATACCCGTAACTCATTTCCCCGACAGGCTACACGCTTTTGTGTGGCGTAACTGGAATCTCGTAAGCCTGGATGCAATGAGCAGAGCGATAGGATGTAAAGAGTCAGACATATCCCGGATAGCGGTATCAATGGGGTTGCCTCCTTATATAGCGGTGGATGAATCTTTCAAAAATCGCATATACATTACAGTTATAAGGAGGAACTGGCATTTGTTGCCGTATGACCAGTTACTGAAACTGTTGGGTATGAGCAGCCATGAATTGTCTGTTGCGCTTAAGGAAGATGATTTTCTTTTCATTAAGCTGGGAAGCTTAAAACCAAAGGTAGGGGAGCTCAGGTATGTTGCACCGGGCCCGGAAACCGTCGCCGGGGCTGCAGCGATCAAAAAGATCGCCGACAAGTATTTTCATCAGCAAGCCACTGTACCCCGTTTTAAATTCATAGAAGAGCTCAGCCGGGTTTCCCTCAACAGCAATATTAGCAAGCCGGCTGTCGGTGATATTAATGCCCTGCCCCGGATCGTGTATTCTTATTTCGGCATCTTTGGTGATCCGCTTTCTGATACATCCCGGGACCCCTACCCGGATGGGTTGCTCGAAAAATTATCCCGGAGCGGGGTGAATGGTATCTGGATGCATACGGTGCTTAACCAGATGGCGCCCGGTGGTAAGGATTTCCCGGAATTCGGCGCAGGTTATGAAGTGCGGATACATAATTTGAAAAAGATCGTTGAGCGGGCTGCTAAATACGGTATAGGCATTTACCTGTATATGAATGAGCCAAGGGCAATGCCCGCTTCCTTTTTTACGAACCGCTCCGGTATGCAGGGAACAAAGGAAGGCAGTTTTTATGCTATGTGCACCAGTAGTACAACTGTTACTAACTGGATGAGAGCATCGTTGGCTTTTGTTTTTAAAAATGTGCCCGGGCTTGCGGGCGTGCTTACTATTACAGCATCAGAGAACTTTACCAATTGCGCCTCTCATGGTCATCCCGAACTTTGCTCCCGGTGTAGCCAGCGCAGTTATGCTGATATTATCGCAGGCGTTAATCGTGTTATCGAAGAAGGAGTACATGCCGGGAATCCCAATGCTAAAGTAGTTGTATGGGATTGGGGCTGGCACAACCATGGACTGGCGCAGGATGTAATCACCGCATTACCTAAGTCGGTATACCTGATGTCGGTGAGCGAATGGGCCAAGCCCATCAGCAGGGGAGGGATTGAATCAAAGGTTGGAGAATATTCCCTATCGGCTGTCGGACCCGGGCCGCGTGCTACCCAACACTGGGCATGGGCAAAGCAGGCAGGGCTTAAAACCTTTGCTAAAGTGCAGGTAAATAATTCGTGGGAACTTTCTGCTGTTCCCTGGTTACCTGTTTTTGACCTGGTGCAGCAACATATATCGGCTCTTTCAAATTATGCTATGGATGGCCTGATGCTGAGCTGGTCGCTGGGCGGTTATCCTTCTCCGAATATGACCATTGCAGACCTCTGCTTAAACCAGGGCAGATCAGCGGGAAGTGATCTGCTGGACGGTGTGGCTGCAGACAGGTACGGTCCTGCCGCAGTACATGCTGCCCGTGAAGCGTGGACTGCTTTCAGTAAAGCATTTGAAGCATACCCTTACAATGTAAGTACATTATATTTGGGACCACAGCAATATGGTCCGGCAAACCTGCTTTACGAAAAAGCAACCGGTTACAAGGCAACTATGGTTGGATTTCCCTACGATGATCTTACAGGATGGAGAGGCATATACCCGGATTCCGTTTTTATAAATCAGTTCCGAAGCGTAGCTGACGGATGGCTGAAAGGGCTTGAATATTTCCGGCAGGTAAAAAATATCTCAAACGGTTTGCACAGGCACACTGCTCTGTCTGATGAGCGCATCGCTGCTGCTGCATACCTTCATTTCGCGTCGGTAGTAAACCAGGCACGGTTTATCGTTTTCAGGGACAGTTTAACGAGCAGACAGCCTCCGGATGCTGTCCGTAAAACGATCAGACAAAACATCCGTACTATCCTGGAAAATGAAATAAGTCTTGCGGCTGAACTGTATCGTATTTGCAGGGAAGATTCGAGAATAGGATATGAAGCCTCCAACCAGTATTATTACGTTGTACAGGATCTTGTAGAAAAAATATTGAACTGTCAATTCCTGCTGACTATTTTTAAAGACTGAGATTTTCTAAAACGATATCTTCTTATACAAAAATGCTCCCCCACTTAGGAATACCCTGTATTCGTTTAGTATAATTATTGGCTCAACAGCGGTAGCTACTGCAATGCAGCGGCTGTAAATTTTTCCTGCATCATATAACAGAATCATGCCCTGTGCCTGCTTTCCGGGATTGTAAAAGAAAAATCCTTTTTGAAAAATAGTATTAAGAATGTAAATAAAAGTAGCAGATTTTGACAGGTAGTAAAATTAGATTTGAAAAATAAATTATTATTAACGATTCAGCCTGCGTTATGAGCGAAAAATATTTTAATGATCAACCTTTTTCTAAAAAATTACCAAAAACTGCGAATATGATACGAGAATTTCTAAAATGCTGTGGCAGCATTTTTTCATCTGCCTGTTTATTGGGTAAAGCCTCTGCTTTGTTGTTGCTTTTAATATGCAGTACTGCGTTGGCACAGTCTCAAACCAGGGTTACGGGAAAAGTAACAAACGAAGATGGTGAAGGGCTACCCGGCGCTACTGTGAGCGTAAAAGGAACTACTACCTCTACGTTGACCCAGGATGACGGCAGCTTTACGATTACGGTGAACAATCTCAATGCCGTGCTGGAAGTAAGTTTTGTAGGGCTTGAAAAAAAAGAGGTTTCATTAGCCGGAAAAAGCACGGTGAGTGTTATATTGTCAAGCGCAAAAGGAAATGCGTTGTCTGAGGTGGTGGTAGTTGGTTATGGAACGCAGTCAAGAGAAGCATTGACCACTTCGATTACGAAATTGGATACAAAAGTATTAGAGAACGTGCCTTTTGCAAATTTGGCTTCTGCCATGCAGGGCGCATTATCCGGGGTGCGGGTGCAGAGTACTTCCGGGCAGCCCGGTGCAGCGCCCAGGGTAATTGTAAGAGGAGGAACTTCGATTAATAACCCGGATGGAGCAGCGCCTTTATATATAGTAGACGGTATTATCAGGAGCGACCTAAGTAATATTCCTTCTCAGGAAATAGAAAGTCTGCAGGTATTGAAAGACGCAGCTTCCACCGCTATTTATGGAGCGCGCGGATCTAATGGCGTAGTGATCGTAACGACAAAATCCGGAAAGCCCGGAAAAATCCAGGTTGCTTATTCTTTCAATCATATTACTTCTAAAGTAGGTAATATGTACGACCTGGTAAATGCCAGGGAGTACCTCGAACTCAACAGGGGCAGTGCTGTTAAGGAGCCTGATAAAACCAGGGACGGAGCAATCCAGCGCCTTACCCTTCCGATGGGTTATGGAACAGGCAATGATTTAACAAACAATACAGCATTCACCACCCAGTACCTTACCGCAGATAATGAGCACAAATTGCAGGAGGGATGGCTGAGCATGCCTGATCCGGCTGATCCTACCAAAACAATTATTTTCGAGGATAATGATTTCCAGGCGCTCAATTATCAAACAGGCATATCGCAGAATCATCACCTTTCAGTGTCTGGTGGCACAGACAGGGCTACTTTCCATGCGGGTATCGGCTATCTGGACAATGTAGGAACCGTAATTACCACTGGCTATAAACGTTTGAGCTTTGCCCTGAACGGTGAATTTAAAGTAAGGGATAATCTTAAAGTTTTCGGAAAGGTGTTATATTCTAATTCAAGTCAGCGCAACTCTCCTTTTGCAACAGCCGTTACATTTTATCGTTCAGCAGGGTTAGGGCCAACGGGAAAAGTTTATTTCGAAGATGGTACTATGGCTCCCGGTACAAATAACGGTATTGGTAATCCGTTGTACCAAATGAATACAATGATCAACAGGAATTCGCTGGATAACCTGACCATTATATTGGGCAGCAGTTGGAATATCTTACCCGGACTGAGCTTCGATCCGCAGATATCTTTGTTCAATACGTCAAATGACGGCTATTCTTTTCAAAAAGCATTTTGGAATGGACCTGCCTCATATGTGACCACCCGTAACGCCGGTGGCAGCAATTCAAGGTGGCGGCAATACCAGGCAGACGCGGTTTTTTCGTACGTAAAATCAGTTGCCTCTGCTCATAACTTTGAAGCAAAAGCAGGGTTCTCTTTTTATTCCAGGCAACAAACCAGCTTAAGCGCTAATGGACGAGGAGCTTCTACCGACCTTATTCCTACTTTGAATGCTTCCAGCGAACCTACATCTGTAAGCAGTTCAATCAGCGACCAGGTAATAGTTGGTTACTTTGGCAGGATCAACTATGATTATAAGCAGAAGTATTTATTGTCCATTAATGCCAGGTATGATGGCGCATCCAACCTGGGAGCTAACTACAGGTGGGGAGCTTTTCCTGGTGTTTCAGCCGGGTGGAACCTGCATAACGAAAATTTCTGGAGTAGCATGCCGAAAGAGCTAAGCTCACTCAAGCTGAGGGCCAGCTATGGAGTGAATGGTAATATCAGCGGACTTTCCGATTTCCAGGCACAGGGCGCTTATGCGGTGGGATCAAGGTATGCAGGGCAGGCGGCTATACAAAATACGGTATTGCCCAACCCCGATCTGAAATGGGAACAATCTAAAACTTTTGATATTGGATTGGACCTTGGTTTGCTGGATAACCGCATCAGCTTTTTGTTTGATTATTTTAAGCGTAGAACAGATAATTTGATCACAAGCTTGTCACTTCCCCGTTCAACAGGCTTTACAAGCATACTTACCAATTTCGGTAGCCTGCAGAACACGGGAGTGGAGTTTGAGGTTGCGGCCAGGGTGTTACCTGCTACATCTGCCTTTCAATGGCGACTGGCTTTTAACGCTTCAAAGATCAGGAATCAAATATTGAAGCTGCCGGCCAATGGAGTGCTGAATAATCGTGTTGGGGGTGATTTTGTTTGGGACGAAGGAGCAAAAGACTATGTATGGAAGGGCGGTTTACAGGAAGGAGGCAGGATGGGAGATATGTATACGCTGAAGCAGGTAGCTATATATGCAACGGATGCAGAAGCGGCTTCCGGCCCCACTTACACTTATATCGTTGGTACTGATAAAACGCAGTATGGCGGTGATGTGAAATTTTATGATGCGGACGGTAATAATATTATTGACGGCAGGGACCAGGTATATATGGGCAATATATATCCCGCATGGACCGGTGGTATCAGCAATACTTTTTCTTATAAAGGAGTAAGCCTGTACGTTAGAATGGATTATACAACAGGACATACCATCTTTAATTATGGAAAACTGTTCCTTGATATGAACGGGTACTCCGACGGGAGCTTCACAAAAGAAAAATATCAAAAATCATGGAAAGAGCCGGGAGATGTAGCAGAGCAATCCCGTTACTATTGGGGAGGAGAAAGGGTACAAAGGAATAATTTCTTTGGCGTAACAGACAGAGGTAATTCTATCTTCTATCAGAAAGGAGACTTTTTATGCCTGCGGGAAGTAACGCTTAGCTATTCGGTTCCTGAACAACTTTTGAAAAGAGTAAAAATAAGTGGATTGAGATTTAATATAACCGCTAATAATCTTTATTATTTCACTAAATACGATGGTTTGAACCCCGAAGAGGGCGGCAGAGACGACGGACGGTATCCAATGCCCAAAAACCTGATTTTTAGTGCAAGCATAACATTATAATCTTAAACCTGTAAGATCATGAAACTCATTAATAAAATAAGCATATCATTTGTTCTCATCCTATCGGGAATTTCCTGCTCTAAAACGCTGGATGTAGACCCGACCAGTGTAATAACTACCAATTCATTCTGGAAAACCGAAGACGATGCCAAAGGTGCGCTGGTAGGTATGTATATTGATTTCAGGAATATTGCGGAGGCATTATTTACTACCGGCGATGAAAGAAGTGAAATATACACGGGTGGTGTTTTTGGAGGCGGTACTTATACTTTATTTAGTAATGCTATGACGCCGGACGCACCCGGACATGCCGACTGGTATGGCTATTACCGTGTGATCAACAGCGCCAACCTGTTGCTGAAATACGTGCCCGGCATTACTTTTAAAAATGAAGCAGCTAAAAACAACATGCTTGCGCAGGCGTATGCGATGAGGGCTTATGTATATTTTGCTATGACAAAAACCTGGGGAGATCTTGTGATACGCACGGAGCCTACTGAAAGTGCGGACGCGGAAGTAACTCAAAAAGAAAGATCGGCTCAGGTAGAGGTGTTCGCCCTTATTAAAGATGATATTGAAAAGTCCTTGCAGCTTTTTTCTGATAATAGTATACCCAACTTACGTAGTATGTGGTCCAAGCCTGCCGTTAATGCGCTTAAAGCAGATGTATACCTGTGGACTGCAAGGGTAATGAATGGAGGTGATGCTGATTTTACAAAAGCTTTAAATGCATGCACCGAAGTTCAATCAGCAGATGTGCAGTTGCTGCCGGCCTTTAACGATCTTTTTAAATATACCAATAAGGGAAATAAAGAAACCATCATGAACATTCATTTTGAGGAGCTGGAAGGTGGTAATTATTTCTGGCATATGTGGATCATCGGCTCAGCGGTTCCTGCAAATATCAGCCAGCAGGCTAAAGATTTGTTATTGCCTGTGGGTGGTGGTCAGGGCTTAATGGTAATGTCGAACCTGGTACGAGATCAATTTACTAAAGATGATAGCCGCAAATA
Source organism: Chitinophagaceae bacterium (assembly GCA_019638595.1). GTDB lineage: Bacteria > Bacteroidota > Bacteroidia > Chitinophagales > Chitinophagaceae > Agriterribacter. The sequence goes on along the minus strand of JAHBTJ010000018.1, from coordinate 52,936 downwards.
CGGGACATACTTCGATGTATACACTTTTGATTCAGGTGGTGATAGTACTTATTATACCAATGTTTGTTTAAAAGGCTCAGGTATTGTTACCGGGGGTAACAGGGTGTTTTCAAGTGATATGATAGTGTACCGGCTGGCCGATGTATTACTGATGAAAGCAGAAGCAAAGAATGGATTGAGTATGGATCCTTCCGATGAAATAAATGAAGTGCGCAAAAGAGCTTACGGGGCTGATTACGCAGACCATGTGTTTGTGAACGGCAGCCAGGAAGACAACTATGATGCTATATTAAAAGAGCGTTTATTTGAATTGGCATTTGAAGGCAAAAGGTGGTGGGACCTGCTGCGATTCAATAAAGCTTTTGAGCTGGTTCCTACGCTTCAAACACAAACTGATAAGCAGTACCTGAAGCTTTTCCCCATTGCTAACTCGGTATTAAGTCTTGAGCCTAAAGTAAAACAGAACCCGGGGTATCAATAAATATAAACAACGATCCTGGTTGCTAAAGGAATAAGGAATACTGTAGAGGTATATAAGATATCTTTGATTCATCATTACATGACTTAATTGACAATATGCGCTTTCTTTTACCGGTACTTCTGTCTTTGTTCAGCCTGCATCCTGTATTGGCAAAACAGGCGGACACTGTTGTAGTGCTTAAACGCTATGTTTCTATTGATAATGTTTGCGCGTGGCCGAATCTTACCACTTTAAACGACGGGACACAAATTGTCAGCATTTTTAATAAACCCAGTCATGGCAGAATGCAGGGGGATGTGGAGTGCTGGGCAAGTACGGATGGGGGTGCATTCTGGACGAAAAGAGGAACGCCGACTTCTCATAAACCTATGACCAACCGGATGAATGTTGCTGCCGGGCTGGCTACAAATGGCGATATGGTTGTAATTGCATCAGGGTGGTCATTAAAAGAGTCCGGGAAGAATGATGGTTTATTTAACCTCGTTGATATCATACCTGCATGGGTATCGCGGTCCAAAGATGACGGCAAAACATGGCAGATCAATGAAAATGACTTTCCGGCAGCAGAACCCGGATTTACCAGCTACATACCTTTTGGAGATATACTGAAAGCCAATGACGGCAGCCTGCGTGTGCTGGCATATAACCAGTCCAATGATAAAGTAATCAACACAGTTTCGATGTTCCGGAGCGGGGATGATGGCAAGACCTGGAAATGGTTTTCGCGTATCAGCGATGCAAAAGATGCCACAGCTTTTTCCAAAGGTCATAATGAAACGGCCTTTTTTCATACCGGCAATGGAAGATGGATAGCGGCCGCAAGGCGCTGGAAAGAAGGACAGGCAATGGATCTGTTCAGCAGTGAAGATGATGGTAAAACCTGGAAAATGGCTGGTCCGCTTACGGAAAGCAATCAGCACCCCGGGCATATTACACGTTTAAAGAACGGAGATTTGCTATTGACATTCGGGAACAGGAAAACAGGTTTTAACGGCGTTGCAGTGAAAACCAGTAAGGACAATGGCAAAACATGGAGCGATACACAGCTTATTATAAGCGATCTTGCATCCTTTGATTGCGGGTATCCGGCCAGCGTACAGCTTGAGGATGGAAGCATAATGACTGTTTATTATGCTAACGCGAATGCCGTTCATCAGCGCTATCATATGGGAACTGTAGTGTGGCGTTATAAATAATTGCTGTACGAAGTCTCTGACCATGAGTGTTCGAAACGTTATTTTGAAGGCTGTCATATCAACAATTTTATAGCGTCATAGACGCGAAAGTTTGGTGGCAATTATAAAGTAACGTATTGACAAAGCTCTGTAGGAGCGGCATTTTCGCAGGTTTCGAACGTTTATGGTCTCTGACTTCGTACTCAATATATTCTTACGGGACTTTGTCCCGGAAAAAAATGCAATATGAAAAAAATATGCTTTTATTTTCTTTTTTTGCTGCTTGCTTTTTTACATGCCAACGCAAAGCATGATAGCAAAAAAGATTCAATTATCATTACCAAAGTATGGGATAAAGCTCCTCACAACGCGTTTCCTGATCTGTTCCGGCACAAAAAATATTTTTATGCAACTTTCAGGGAAAGTACCAGTCATGTAGGCAATGAAAACGATGGTAAAGTGAGAGTGGTTCGATCTAAAGATTTAAAAAAATGGGAAACCATTACACAGCTCCATCTCCCCGGAATTGATATAAGAGAAGCACGTTTGTCTGCAATGCCGGACGGGCGTATGCTGGTAACTGTTGCTGCCGGAGTATGGAAAGACAATCAATACCTGTCGCTTGAGCCTTATATTTCTTATTCTGATAAACCCGGCAACACATTTACAGCGCTTGAAAAAGCGGAGATTGACCCTGTAATAAAAAGAGAGCTGGACTGGATATGGCGTGTTACCTGGAACAACGGCGTTGGATATGGTGTTATGTATCAAACCTACCCGGGACACCGCGGCGGCGAGTGGAAGGCTCATCTTTTAAAAACTACCGACGGGAAAAAATATGAACAGGTTTTAGAATTGCCTGTTGACGGTAATCCCAATGAATGCACGATCCGTTTCGATAAAGCCGGTAAAATGTATATATTGATCCGTCGTGAAAGCAAGGATAAGATGGGAGTAATGGCAACCGCTGATTATCCCTATAAGGACTTTTCATTCCAACCGTTAAAATGGCGCCTCGGGGGTCCTAATTTTATTTTTTTGAACGATCATGAGCTGATAATCGGCTCCAGGTTTCACGAAGAAAAAACCTGCACTGCTTTATTTCTTACCGATTTAAAAGGAAATGCGAAGAAGATCATTCGCTTGCCGAGCAACGGCGATTCCAGCTATCCCGGCCTGGTGATTTATAAGAAAAAGCTTTGGGCATTGTATTACTCCAGTCATGAGGGAAAAACCTCGATATATATGGCTGAAGTTCCGTTGAGTGAATTTGAGCATACCTAAATGATTTCCGGGAATAGCAATTATATCAGAAAAGAATATGAATATGAAAAAAAATAAACGCATATTATTTTTAACTGCTTCACTGTTATTTTCTTTTTTCATAACCACCGGCTTTGCCGCGCAGGACAGTATACCGGGAGTAAAAAAAATCAAAGATGTATTGATTTATCATGATACTGCATTTTACAGTTCATTCCCGTCTGTAGTAAAAAAGCCGGATGGAGAGCTGCTGGTAGCATTCAGAAGAGCGCCCAACAGGATGATATTCGGCGAATCGGGCAACAACCACGTAGATCATAACAGTTACCTGGTTTCAGTCCGCTCTACCGATGGGGAAAACTGGACAAAGAATCCCGAACTGATCTATGCGCATACATTGGGTGGATCCCAGGATCCCTGTATGCTGCAACTGAAAGACGGCACATTGTTATGCACCAGTTATGGCTGGCAGCAGGTAAGGGAGAGCGGTGTTCCTAATTTAAGAAAGCCTTATTTTGAAGCCGGGGGAGGTTATATATTTTTGGGCGGATACCTGGTAAGATCATTTGATGGAGGCAGATCATGGCAGGGGCCTTATTATCCGCCTCATATAAAACCTGAAATACACTACAACGCTTACGGACAAAAAGTGCCTGCTTATAACCGCGGCGCCTTATACGAGGCTAAAGACGGCAGGATACTGTGGATCGTAGCGGCATTTGACAGCGCTAAAAAGTCATCCAATCATTTACTAACGTCTAAGGATAAGGGCTTAACATGGGAATATACCGGTGAAGTGGCTAAAGATACAAAAGTATTATTCAATGAAGCATCAGTATATGAAACGCCTAAAGGCGATATTATCGGGTTCCTGCGTACCGCTAATTTTGATGACCAGGCAGTGATCGCCCGCTCCAAAGATGGAGGCAAAACTTTTAAATGGGAATCAATGGGTTTCCAGGGGCACCCTTTAAACGCTTTGCGATTGCCCGATAACCGTGTATTGCTTACCTATGGGTACAGGCATCAACCATTTGGTATACGTGCCCGCATCTTAAATGCCGAATGCACCGATTTTAAAACAGCGCCCGAAATGGTTTTGAGGACGGATGGAGGAAATGGCGATATCGGGTATACATGGCCGGTACAACTGGATAACAGCAGGGTGCTGGTAGTATATTATTTCAATAAAGAAAATGGTATAAGGCATATTGCCGGAACTATTATAGAAATTAAATAAAGGGAACCGGTAAAAAAACCGCATTATAATGAAAAGATATTGTATCATTTTTATTATACTTTGTGCTTGCATGGTGGCTGAAGCAGAAACCGTTCCATCCAAAGATTCTATACAAATAGCAAAAATATGGGATGCCGGAGAGCACAACGCTTTTACCGATTTAATTCGCTTTAAAAATCGCTTTTATTGTTCTTTCAGGGAGGGGGCAGGTCACTCAGGCGGAAATGGTAAGAACGGGAAGGTGCGGATCCTCACTTCAAAGAATGGAAAAAAATGGGAAAGCATTGCTTTGCTTGAAACAGAGGGAGTGGATCTTCGTGATCCCAAGCTATCCGTTACACCGGATAATCGAATTATGGTGGTCATGGCCGGTGTTACTTTTGATAAAAGTAATTTCCTGGAGCAATTGTATCCTATGGTATCTTTCTCCAGCCCGTCCGGCAAAACGTTCTCATTGCCGCAAAAGTCAATTATTGATCCGGCTATATCTCCTTCCAGGGATTGGATCTGGCGGGTTACCTGGCACAAGGGTATCGGTTATGGGATCAATTACCAGCTTAAAGAGAATGCACGGGACCGTTCGTCATTGAAAAGGGATGCCTGGCTGGTTTATTTGATGAGAACAACCGATGGTAAGTATTTTGAAAAAGTATCCCAGTTGGATATTCCTGATCTTCCAAATGAAGCTACGGTGCGCTTCGATGATAAGGATAATGCGTATGTGTTGGTAAGAAAAGAAGCGGGAGATAAAATGGGCGTACTTGCTAAAAGCGGGATTCCGTATAACAATTGGGAATACCACGATGTTGACTTCAGGTTGGGTGGTCCCAACTTTATATTCTTTGGCAACAATAAGCTGATTGTTGGAACACGCATGTATGAGGCGGTAACATCAACCGGCATTTTACTGACAGATCTTACCGGAAAAGTTTTGAAGACAATTAAGTTGAGAGGGAGTGGTGATACCAGTTACCCCGGAATGTTAGTATACAAAAAGAAGCTGTGGGTTTCTTATTATTCAAGCCATGAAGCAAAAACAAGTATTTACATGGCGCAGATACCCATAAGTGAGTTAGAGACATTATAGATATTTTAGTAAAGAGTGTTGATGGAAATATTATCTGTTGATAGCCTGAAAGGTACCTGGGGTACTATACTATTGTCGGTTAACGCTGATAACAGCATTGATTACGGATGTCTCGAACAACAGCTCGATTTTCTTTGTAGCTCCGGCATCAGCGGGATTTATTCTAACGGAACTGCAGGTGAATTTTTTAACCAAACGGAGCAGGAGTTTGACAGGATACAATTATTGATGGCTGAAAAATGCAGGAGAAACAATATTCCATTCCAGGTGGGTGGTTGTCACATGAGCCCCGTTGTTTCCATGGAAAGGATCAAAAGAAGCAGATCTTTATATCCGGGGGCATTCCAGGTGATTTTTCCTGATTGGTTACCGTTGACTCCCGAAGAGCAGATCGTATTTTTAAAAGAAGTATCGCAGGTAGCTGATCCTGCTCCTCTGGTGTTATACAATCCCGGGCATTCCAAAACAGTATTGCAACCCAAAGATTTTTCCGTATTGCGACGTGAGATACCTTCATTAATAGGAATAAAAGTAGCAGCCAAAGGCGATGATTGGTTAGAGGCAGTGAAAGTGCATGGGGAAGGTTTATCCGTATTTATACAGGGGCATCGGCTGGCGTCAGGAATAAAAGCAGGTATTGCAAAAGGCTCTTATTCGAATATTGCCTGTTTAAATCCCGTGGGTGCGGTAGCGTGGTATCAATTGATGCAGGAAGATATAGCTGAGGCGTTGATCATTGAGAACAGGATAGCGGATTTTTTCGAAAACTGTATTTTCCCTTTTGCTAAAGCAGGATATTCAGATCCGGCGCTGGATAAGTTACTGGCTTTTGCAGGTGGATGGAGCCAGGCCGGTACCCGTCTACGGTTTCCCTATAAATGGGTGAGCCAGGCCGATGCGTTGAGTGTAAGGCAACAGGCTAAAAAGATGCTTCCGGAATTAATAACACGATTTTAAAATTGTAATTATATGGATAAGCAATATCTGAAATCCCTTAAATCCTCTTTTGATAAAGACGGATATGTATTTCTGCCGGGCTTTCTTTCACATGAAGAAGTGGCATTGTTGAACGAAAACGTGCGCCGGTTCATTGCAGAAAAAATACCATCCATGTCGGGCAATCACTTTTTTTACGAAGATAAAAATGATACCGCCACCCTGAAGCAAATGCAGGATCTTGAAAAATATGATCCGTATTTTAAAAAACTGGCCGTAGACAGTCAATTTGAAACCATCGCTAAGGCTTTGCTGGAGGAAGATGTTGTTTGTAAAACAGTGGAGTATTTTAATAAGCCGCCAAAGATTGGTAAGGCAACACCTCCTCACCAGGATGGTTACTATTTTATGCTTAAGCCCCAGCAGGCGGTCACCATGTGGATAGCGCTGGAAAAAGTGGATGAAGAAAACGGTTGTGTAAAATACGTAAAGGGTTCGCATCTCAAAGGTATGCGTACGCACGGGCGCACTACCACACTCGGTTTTTCACAACAGATCGTTGATTTCGGAACAGCAGAAGATATGAAAGATGAAATTGCATTCCCCGCTAACCCGGGTGATTTATTGGTACATCATTCACTTACTATTCACAGGGCGGGCGCTAATACAACAGCCGACAGGACAAGAAAGGCGATGGGGTTGATTTATTGGGGAGAATCGGCAAAAGAAGATAAAGAGACAAAAGAAAGATATATGGAGCAGTTGGCAAAGGAAAGGGAAAAAGTGTAATGCGATGAGCGGTGGGCTGTCAGCAATCAGCTATCAGAGGCTTGCGTTAGAAGTAAACCTGGAACCTGAGACTTGCAACCGGTAACCTGTATGAATGTTACTATGAATTTACTATCAAAAATATTTTTAATCGTATTGATGATGAGTGCATGTCATTCAATGGAAAGCCAAACAAAAGATCAGCCGGTTGACCTGAAGGAAGAAGCAGTTAACACCCTGAGAAATGTTTTACATGAACAACAGGAATGGGTAAAAGTGCATGCCGCGGAATTTTTGATATGGTCAGGACATCCTGAAGGCGCTAAAGAAGTATACTTAAAAGAATTGGAGCGCTTTCGTGAAAAGCCTCAATACCGCATAGGCATATGGCGGGTACTTACACAGTTGAGCAACGGCGATGAAGCTGCTCAATATAAAACACAAATTGTAAATGCTTTTTTAGATACAGCCGGCAAGGACAGGATACATGCCATTGAAACGATGGCAAAGCTGAAGCTGTCTCCCTTGCCTCAATACCCCGAAGCAACCGGCGCAGGGCTTCAGAGTGATGTGAAAAGCTTTCGTGCTTATACGCACTGGGCGATTGCCTGTACTAATGAGGATTCGGCTAAAGCAGCCGGAAAGTATTTCCTGGGCAGGTTATTGGATGTAAACGAGGAGCTGTTGCAGCGACGTATAGCCGCGTATGTACTGCGCCATAGCGGTAGCCTTGATATACAGGACTGGAATGTTGTAAGCGATAAGGTGCTGGCGTTACCGGATGATACGGAAGGCAAAGTCAGTTTTCTCAATGCTGCGTTGCTTACTGCCCCACAGGAGGTGAAGACCAGTGCCACGTATAAGAACATTTTCACCAGTTTCCTCGCTTTCAGCAATAAAAAAGATAAAGGCATAAGAATGGATATAGCGGCAGGATTGGCGATGGTAGGAACAGAAGAGCATTTGCCTCTTTTGGCAGGCTGGTTACGCAATACAGATCCCACCGGTAAACCCGGGGATGATGCAGATGTGCAGGCTTATGCGGCTTATGCTATTTTAAAAATTAGCGGGCGCACACCTGTCAACAATTAACCGGAATAAGCTCATGGTCTTTCAAAAGTACCTCAACCATACAGATGTCCTGCTTGCAGAAAGCCTGAAGGATTTTATTCCTGCTGAAGTTTTCGATATTCACGTGCATCCCTATCATGCATCACACTTTCCAAAAAAAGAGTGGGCTTTTTTAAATGGTTTTGACCGGTTGGGATGTAAGGATCATCGCGAACGCCTACAATGCTATATGCCGGTTCAGCAATTGCATGGATTGTATTTTGGATTGCCACGCTACTCGGCAGATCGGGATGCGATGAATAAATGGGTGATGGAAGAAGTAAAGCAAAATGCTACTGCAGCCAGCAGGTCTTTGATAGTTGTGTCACCAACAGATGATCCTGGTAAAATTGCCGGACAGCTAAAAACCGGCACATGCTGCGGTATAAAAGGGTACCACTGTTATGCCAACAGGAAGGATACGATGAATGCGGGCTTAACAGAATATGCCCCGGAATGGATGTGGGAACTGCTGAATGAAATGAATGGGGTGCTGATGCTGCATATAGTTAAAGAAGGTGCTATAGAAGATGCCGGTAATCAGCAGCAGATCCGGCGACTATGCAAAGCTTATCCGAAAGTTAGATTGATACTGGCGCATATTGCCCGCAGCTTTAATTACCGGAATGCCCGTAATGGATTATATAGTATTGCCGACCTGGAAAATGTGGTGGTAGATACATCTGCTATTTGTGAAGCAGAATCGTTCAGGGCAGCGCTGAAAATGCTGGGGCCACAACGAATATTGTGGGGATCTGATTTTGGTGTAAGTGAGATGCGCGGGCGTTGTATTACCACAGGGAACCGTTTTTTCTGGCTGCACCCGGAACTTATAGAGGCAAAATACCAGGCGTCGGCCGAAAGCAGTATGACTTTGATCGGTATTGAATCGCTCCTGGCCTTGAAAGAGAGTTGTGAGGATGCGGGGTTAAATCGTTCCGATATAAACGATATATTTCTCAATAATGCATTGCGCCTGCTGAAGCCGCATTTAAGAGATGATATTGCTATGCCTCTATCTGACCATCGCAGGCTGTGGCGGTCTGCAAAACAGGTAATATCAGGTGGAACCGGGTTACTATCCAAACGGGCAGAACAATTTAATGCAGATTGGCCTGTCTTTTTTTCGAGAAGCGAGGGTTGTGAAGTGTGGGATATGAACGGAAGGAAATACATGGATTGCGCAGGTGGCATTGGCGCCGTATTATTGGGCTATGCTGATAAAGAGGTAACAGCGGCAGTTACACGCAGGATGATGTTGGGCACATACTCGTCATTGGTAAACCCGCAGGAATCGGAGCTTGCGGAAAAGTTGTTGCAATTGCATCCATGGGCGGGAAAAGTCCGGTATGCACGAACAGGCGGTGAAGCAATGACGGTTGCGGTGCGTATAGCCCGTGCTGCTTCAGGAAAAAGCGGAATTGCGTTTTGCGGCTATCATGGCTGGCACGATTGGTATCTCGCCGCTAATCTTGGTGAAACAAATGCGCTGGATGGTCACCTGTTGCCGGGATTGCAACCCAAAGGAGTACCCCGGGAACTGGCAGGCACTGCAGTTCCGTTCAGGTATAACGATTGGGCATCTTTTGAAAAAGCCATAGAAAAGCTGGGAGATAATTTTGGCGTGGTGGTGATGGAACCGATGCGTTCGCAATTTCCTGAAGATGATTTCCTGCAAAAAATAAAAAATATTTGCTCGAAGAGCAATGCTGTGCTGGTGGTAGATGAGATCACCAGTGGATTGCGCTACGGTTACCCGGGAGCGTTATCCCGATATAATGTTATTCCCGATATAGTTGTATATGCCAAGGCGATGGGCAATGGGATCCCGTTCGCAGCAATAGTAGGAAAGGATGATAGTATGATGGCTGCGGACGATAGCTTCATTTCATCCAGCTACTGGACAGACGGTACTGGCACAGCCGCAGCGCTGGCGGTATTAGGAAAAATGGAAGCGCAAAATGTATTTGCATCTGTATGGGAAAAAGGTGTGGCGTTACAGTACCGGCTGCGGGCCATTGCCGGAAAATATCCTTTATGCGGGCTCGTAGTGGGAGGAATGCCTTCATCGCCCGGTTTTACTTTTACCGCTCCTTATGCACCGGCAGCCAGACAATTATTTATCTCCGGTATGCTGGAAAGAGGCTTCCTTGTGTCAGGGATCTTTTACCTGATGCAGGCGCACCTGCAATATCACCTGCAACTGTTCGTAGAAGCCTTTGAAGAAGTGCTTCATTTAATAGAGCAATGTATTGAAAGCGGAGCTATTGATAAGGGAGAAGCTAACGGTTTTCAGCATGGCTTTACCCGTTTAGCATAGGATGCGTCGTAATACTAAATGTAAATCTTACTACCATAATAATACTGAAGTTTATTTACGTCTTTTTTTCACATTACGCACAAAATCTTCACTCACACCGGCAAAACCGGCTATTTCCGGAATGGTAAATTTGCCTGCTGACAACAGCCTTTTTACAACTTCGTAGCTTTTTTGCGCAGCACCTTTTTCTATGCCTCTTACTATGCCTTTTTCCATGGCTTTCTCTGTGGCTTCCTCTATAGCTTTCTCCAATTTTTCTTTGGCTGTTTTCTTTACAGCATACGCATCCCATTTCTCCATAAGTGCTCGTTCGTACAACATATGTTCTTCTTTTTTTAGATTGGATACTTCAGAAATGTGGAACAACTTCTGAAATATCCGCTTATGTAAAATTACCGGAATTTTTTGAAATTTACTCATGTTGCGCAGTACGTACAACCAACGCTCCAGGTCAGTCTTTATATCTTTTTCTCCTATGTTAAAGTTGGGTAGCTCTAAAAATATAAGGCCCAGTTTATTATAAAATGTTTGCCCGGTTTCTTCCTCTGCGAGCCTTACGCGGTGCAGGTATTTTTCTGGCAATGTAGCGTCAAAGTTGAAGTCCATTAAGGCAATGAGGTACACTTCCTTTAGCTTATAATCCCAATCCTTTTTCCCTTTTGGTCCCTGCTCATGTAATTTACTGGCAGTATAAAAAACAGCCCTGTCGGTAAAAAAATGCTGTTCTGCCCGTTGCATCTCAATAATGAAGGTTTCTCCATCGTCTCCTGTGCAGGTAAGATCAAAAATGGTTTTGCGATAATGTTTAGCCGGGCCGTTGTTTTCCTGGGGATTATATACGAGGTCTTTTATTACCTTTCGACCTTTGAATAGCTCGTTAAGAAAAGCGATCAGCAGATCCTTATTAGGCTCGGAGCCGAAGATCCTTTTAAAGCCAAAGTCGGTCAGCGGGTCAATAAAACGTCCGATTGACGGAACAATGTTCCTTAAGGTGTTTGTCATATGGTTAAAGATAAAAAATAATGGTCACTTTTTCCTGATAGGGCTCATCTCACTTTTCACTATTGCCTGTTCACAACATGCCTGTGGTTATTTACCCTCATTTCTTATTCTAATCGTTAACCACGGAAAAAAAGTATCATATTTATGCATTAAAGTAACAATCCTTTTTGCACCATACCAGTAAATTTGAAAGATCAGTATAATACCGAACATATACTAACTATAATTTGTGAATCAGCAATCTGGACCGTCCATACATAAATCTTCCTTTTATCCCTGGCTGGTAGTGGCCATGCTATGCGTGGTGGGACTGTTGAATTACCTCGACAGGATGATGATCACCACCATGCGTAGCTCTATTGTGGCTGAGATACATATGACAGATGCGCAGTTTGGTTTGCTCACTTCCGTTTTTTTATGGGTATATGGCTTTTTAAGTCCGGTTGCCGGTTTTATTGCCGATAAATTCAATAAAAGCAGGATCATTATCGTGAGTCTTTTGGTGTGGTCTGGAGTTACCTTTTTAACAGCATATGCCACTAGTTTCGAATATCTCCTTGTAACAAGGGCTTTGATGGGGATCAGTGAAGCATTTTATATTCCTACCGCACTGGCGTTGATCATGGATTATCACAGGGGCAATACCAGGTCTTTTGCCAACAGCGTGCATATTATGGGTATCATGGTGGGGCAGAGCCTTGGCTTTATAGGTGGCTGGCTGGCGGAGGCTCACTCCTGGAACTTTGCTTTTAATGTATTAGGAGGCATCGGGATAATATATGCCGTTGTGCTGATATTTGGTTTAAGAGATAACAAAGAGCCTGAGCAAACAGAAACTGCGGTTGAGAAGATAGACCTGGGAGATAAGCCGAAATTTTTTACAGTGATCCAATATTTGATGACCAATAAAAGCTACCTGAAAATATTGTTTACCTGGAGCATGATCGGTATTGTGGGTTGGGTGATCGGTGGCTGGCTGCCCACTTTCTATAAAGAAAAGTTCAGCCTGTCGCAAACAATGGCAGGCGTATATGCCACAGGCTATTTCCATATAGCCTCTATCATCGGGGTATTGGTGGGCGGTTTTTTAGCAGACAGGTGGACCCGCTCCAACAGCTATGCAAGGATATTGCTGCCGATGATCGGCTTGTGTATTGCTGCTCCCGCTATTTTTGTTGCGGGGTATTCTCCTGTGCTGGTGATAGCGGTAGCTTGTTTTATGCTGTACGCTTTTACCCGGATATTTTCAGATGGCAATATGATGCCGATACTCTGCATGGTGGTAGATCAGAAATACAGGGCAACCGCTTACGGACTGCTGAATCTTTTTGCTACTGTAATTGGAGGAATAGGTATATATGCAGGCGGGTATCTCCGGGATATCAATATAGATCTTGGCTTATTGTTCAGGATTGCTGCATTCCTGCTGGCGGCAGGTGCGCTGTCGTTGTATTTGTTGAAACGGTCGGTGAGTAAACAATAAGTAAAACCAGGGAAAATGATGATGTTAAGGTTGCAGGATACATTAATTTTGAAAGCAGTGAATGAAAAATAATGTGCGTTCTGTAAATCTCAAATCAGAAATTTCAAATCTCAAATTTTTCTATGGAAATGCGTAAAAGCCGGGTACTAAAAAAGCTTCGTGCAGGTGAGAATGTGAGTTGTATAAAAATTAACCTGGCAGATCCGCGGGTATGCGAAATGGCGGCGCTGGCCGGCTTTGACTGCGTATGGGTAGACCAGGAGCACATCAGCCAGGATTGGTCGGCGCTGGAAGCTTCTGTTTGGGCAACAAAGGCGCATAATGCTGATCTGCTGGTAAGAGTTCCGAGAGGCGCTTATAACAATTATATCAAACCCCTGGAACTGGATGCAACAGGCATTATGGTGCCGCATATACTCAGTCTTGCCGATGCTAAGGAAATAGTATACCACACAAGGTTTCATCCTGTAGGAAGAAGAGCGATAGACGGAGGCAATGCAGACGGTGGATATACCGGTGTAGACTTTTTCCAATACTTACAGGAAGCCAACGAGCAACGTTTTGTGGTGCTGCAGATCGAAGATCCGGAACCGTTGGATGAGCTGGAGGCTATTGCCGCGTTACCCGGCTATGATATGTTGTTTTTTGGTCCCGGTGATTTCAGCCAGGGGATAGGCGCGCCGGGAGTATGGGATCACCCGTTACTGATTGAAACAAGAAAACGGGTGGCAACCCTTGCCAGGAAACATGGAAAATTTGCCGGAACGGTAGGAAGTCCTGCCAACCTGAAAGAGTTGAACGCAATGGGTTACCAGTTCGTAAGCATAGGCGCCGATGTGGTAGGGTTGAAAAACTATTATGCTTCATTGATGCAGGCGTTTGATAATACTTCACCTGCAGGCAGCAGTTCCTATATTGAAAAGCAATAGCAATGCAAAGAAGGAATTTAGGCAATACAGGCATACAGGTTTCGGAAATTGCATTTGGAGGAGTAGAAATCGGACTGCCTTATGGCATAGGGGTGAATGGAGAAGAAGATATGATCTCTGAGAAAGAAGCTCTTACACTGTTGCAAACTGCTGTTGTAAAAGGGTTCAATTTTTTTGATACCGCCCGTATGTATGGTGTAAGTGAAAGTATCATGGGGAAAGCGTTTAAGCACTGCCGCCAGGATATTGTACTTGCCACAAAATGCCGCCATTTCAGGAATGCGGAAGGATTGCTTCCTTCCGACACAGAGATACGGAACCTGGTACACCTGTCGTTAAGAGAAAGCCTGCAGGCGTTGCAAACAGATTACATTGATGTGTATATGCTTCACCAGGCTGATATGGAGATACTTGACAGGCAGGTTATTGCTGATGAAATGCTTCGGCTTAAAAAAGCCGGTGTGGTAAGAGCCATTGGGGTGTCTACTTATAGTGTGGAAGAGACCCGGAAAGCCATTGACGCTGAGGTGTGGAATGTGATACAGCTCCCTTTTAACTTAATGGATCAGCGCCAGCAATCGTTGTTTGAGTTGGCGGCAAAGAGCGGAATAGGTATAGTGGTGCGTTCTGTTTTATTGAAGGGACTATTAAGCACCAGGGGAACAGGTTTACACCCGGCGCTTCAGCAGGTAGAGGAGCATATAAAAGAGTACGACCAGCTATTGCTGAACGGGGAATCGCTTCCTGAAACGGCAGTGAAGTTCGCATTGTCTTTCCCGGAGGTTTCTTCAGTACTGGTGGGTATAGACAAAGAGTCATACCTGCTGGAATCATTAAAAGCGGCGGATGGGAACTATATGAATAAAGGTCGTTTACAGCAGGCGCGTTCGCTTGCCTATCCCGATCCTGCTTTTTTGAATTTGCCGTATTGGGATAAGATGGGGTGGCTGAGGTGATTTATGATTTGAGATTTGAAATTTGCCGTCAGCAATCGGCTATCAGCTATGAGCCGTGAGCAATTAGCCAAGAGCTTTTAAATAAAGAACTATAAAAAACATAAACAACAAACTATAAACCATAAACAACAAACCACTCTGTGCACCTCCGTGTCTTTGTGCCTCCGTGGTTCAAATATCAAATATTAAATTTCAAATCTCAAATGTTAAGCGTCGGTATCATCGGGATGAGCGCAGGCAATGCGCATCCTTATTCATGGTCATCTATTATAAATGGTAAGTATAATGGGGCAGAGATTGCGTCTATAGGTTATCCGGGGGTAACCGCCTATCTTAATGCCAATAAAGATACGCTCGGTTTACCTGAAGCAAAAGTGACATATGTGTGGACACAGGATATTTCCATTTCAAAAAGTATCGCTGCCTCCTCGGGTATTGAAAATATAGCGGAAAGAGCGGAAGGTATGATCGGCAACGTAGATGCGGTTATACTTGCCCGTGATGATGCTGAATTTCATGTTGAAATGGCTAAACCCTTTATTGAAGCGGGCATACCCGTTTTTATTGATAAGCCCTTAGCCATTAAACAGGAAGACCTGGATTGGTTTGACCAACAACAGGATAGCGGTAAATTCATCATGTCCTGTTCCTCTATGCGTTATGCTAATGAATGCAGGGTTGTTAAACAGAATATTGCCACCTTAGGTAAGCTTGAATTAGTTACAGCGGTTGGAAAAAAAGACTGGCTGAAATATGGCGTGCACATGATTGAAGCGATGTTTGCAACGCTGGATGATCCAAAAGTTGCAACGGTTCAGCATATTGGAGAAAAGGGAAGAGATGTGGTTCACCTTACTTTTGAAAACGGCTTACCTGTTACTATCCATTTGTTCATGGATATCTCAGGAACGTTTCAGCTTACATTCTTTGGGCAACAGGCATGGCAGATGGCGGATATAAAAAACTCATATTCCATGTTCCGTGATAATATTATAGAGTTTTTGCGGAGTGTGAAAGAAGGAAAACCCCGGTTGGATTTCAGCATAACAAAAAATATCATCAATACCGTGATCGCTGCGGAAACAAGCAGGCTTTCCGGGGGAAAAGTCATTCATTTAAAATAGTTACGCATGAACGTAATGCAATTGTTTAGTTTAAAGAACAAGGTGGTATTAGTTACAGGTGGCGCAGGTAATTATGGCCGCTCCATCACCGAAGGCTTGGGCGAAGCGGGCGCTACGGTGATCATTGCTTCCCGTAATATGGAGGCTATAGAAAAGACGGCAGCGGATTTCCGTGCAGGAGGATGGGATGTTCATGGTATGCAGGTAGACCAGGCGGATAAAGCATCGGTATTAAACCTGAAGGAAAATATTATAAAGCAGTTCGGTAAGCTGGATGTTTTTATCAACAATGCTGTATCACGGCCCATGAAAGGATACAACGGAACTATCGAACAGTTTGATGAATCTATGCGGGTGAATGCCACCGGCATGATGGATATCCTCAGGGAGATGACAGATCTGATAATACGGTCAGGAGGAGGCAGTGTGATCAATATCAGCTCTATGATGGGTATGTATGCACCTATATATTCGAACTACGATGGTATACCGGGCATGGGTGATATTGCCCCGGATTATTGCTTTCATAATGCCGGGTTGATCATGCTTACCCGTTTCATGGCTAAAACGCATGCCGGCAAGAATACCCGTTTTAACTGTATCAGTCCCGGAGGGTTGTTCAACAACCAGCCGGAAAAATTTGTAGAAAATTATTGCAAAAAAGTTCCGCTGGGCAGGATGGCGAACAAGGATGATATTAAAGGTTTGATCGTATTGTTAGCTTCAGATGCGGGAGCGTATATTAACGGAGAGAACATTTTAATTGACGGCGGATTGTATGCTTAAAAATAATATTGAATGTGCCTGTTACATTACATGCGAAAAGCGGTGTTGATCATACCTGTATGTGTATTGTTAAGCCTGCTGCTGCCTGCGCAAACTCCAGGTCCCCTGCCATTGGGAAATAACAGGGAGCTTTTCATTGACCAGTATCTCATCGAAACAATGACAGGCGTAGTGCAGCAGTTGCACTATCCCCGCAATGAAGGTATGGTGTTGAAGTTTGACCAGCCCTGGGAAGGAAATTTCTCTGCTTATTGTACGGTCATAAAAGATAACGATCGTTACCGGTTATATTATCGTGGCATCCGTGAGGCCGGTAAGGATGGAAATGATAATGAGGTTACCTGTTACGCGGAGTCTGACGATGGCATTCACTGGAACAAACCCTCGCTGGGAATTTATACAGTGAATGGAACAAAAAATAATAATGTGATACTGGCAAATACAGCGCCTGCCACGCATAATTTCAGCCCGTTCTTAGATGCAAACCCCAACGTTAAACCGGCCGAAAAATTTAAAGCCCTGGGAGGTACCAATAAAACGGGATTGATCGCATTTGTTTCCGCAGACGGTATTCACTGGAAAAAATGGAGAGATACAGCCGTTTTTAAAACAGGTGTTTTCGATTCGCAGAATGTAGCTTTCTGGTCGGAGAGCGAGCAACAGTATGTTTGTTATTTCCGTACCTGGAGCGATGGGGGATTTACGGATTACAAAGGTTTCCGGTCGGTAAGCAAAACCACATCAAAAGATTTTATCCGTTGGACTGCTCCGGCCAGGATGGGCTTTGGCAATACGGCGCCTGAACATTTGTACACCAATCAAACCAGTCCTTATTTTCGTGCTCCGCAAATTTATATTGCCATAGGAGCGAGGTTTATGCCGGAACGCCAGGTGATTTCCGAAGAGCAGGCAAAAGCCCTGGATATAAATCCCAATTATTTTAAAGACTGTTCAGACGCGGTGCTGATGACCACGCGGGGAGGGAATGTATACGACAGAACATTCATGCAATCTTTTATCCGTCCCGGCATTGGACTGGAGAACTGGGTATCGCGGTCTAATTATCCTGTTTTAAATGTGGTGCAAACAGGAAAAGCAGAAATGTCAGTATACGTTAATGAAAGCTATGCGCAGCCAACGGCGCATATCAAAAGGTATACGTTGCGGTTGGATGGATTTGCTTCCCTGCATGCTGATTTTACGGCGGGTGAAGCGCTTACAAAGCCTTTTGTATTTAAAGGAAGAGAGCTGGAAATAAATTATGCTACCTCCGCGGCAGGTTATGTGAAGGTTGAAATACTGGATGAAGAAAATAAACCGGTACCTGGATTTAAAGTGAACGACTGCCAGGAAATGATAGGAAACGAGATCAGCCGTATAGTATTGTGGAAGGGGACGCAGGATGTTTCCCCGCTGGCAGGAAAAACGATCAGGCTAAAGTTTTATCTTAAAGATGCGGACCTGTATTCAATAAAATTCAATTAGCACGATCAAATAAGTCATATGAAAATGAAGGCTGCGATTTTGTATGAAACAGGGAAGCCCAGACCATACACTGAAACTCAACCGCTGCAAATTGAAGAAGTATACCTGAGCGCTCCGTTGCAGGAAGAAGTCTTGATAAAGATACATGCCGCGGGTATATGTCATTCAGACTTATCGGTAATTGACGGCAGTCGCCCAAGACCGCTACCCATGGTAATCGGTCATGAAGCAGCCGGAGAAGTAGTGGAATGTGGTGCAGGTGTAGATGATCTGAAGACTGGTGATCATGTTGTCTTTTCATTTGTGCCGGCCTGCGGGCATTGTATTCCCTGTATGACAGGACGGCCTGCACTCTGCGAGCCGGGCGCTGCCGCCAATACAAAAGGCATATTGCTGAACGGAAGTGTCCGCCTGAAAAATGTCTCACTCCGCGATCTTCAGCATCATCTTGGAGTATCGGCGTTCGCGGAATACGCGGTAGTATCGCGTCGTTCCCTGGTAAAGATCAATGCGGATATTTCGTATGCTGTCGCGGCGTTGTTTGGTTGCGCGGTGTTGACAGGTGTGGGCGCTGTTATCAATACCGCTAAATTAAATGCCGGGCAAACTGTTCTTGTTGTGGGACTCGGCGGTGTAGGGCTCGCCGCATTGCTTGGGGCTTTGGCCGGTGGAGCCGCAACAGTAATAGCGGCCGATATCAATGCAGATAAACGAACTGTGGCGCTGGCTATGGGCGCCCATTATGTGTTAGATCCTGCTGACCCGGAGGCGGTGCAGCAAATAAAAGATATTACTGGTGGCGGTGCGGATATTGCCGTGGAATTTGCCGGCGCTGTTAAAGCATTGGATTTTGCCTATGCTTCCACAAAGCGTGGGGGTGTTACCGTTACCGCCGGCTTACCTCATCCTTCTGTTTCTTTTGCTTTGTCTCCTGCATTGCTGGTGGGTGAAGAAAGGACTTTAAAAGGCTCTTATTTAGGTAGCTGTATCCCTGCAAGAGATATCCCCGCATTTATTGCTTTACACCTGTCAGGCAGGTTGCCTGTTGAGCGGTTATTGTCTCATACCATAGGCCTGCATGAAATAAATGAAGGAGTGGAGCGATTAGCTGCCGGTGCTGCGCTGAGACAGATTATATCATTTACCTGAGATGTTTAATCCGATAAAAAGAACAGATATGAATAATGCTTTTCAATTAAAAGACAAATTGATTTGGGTGATTGGAGGAGCCGGTTACCTCGGGCAGGCAGTGGTTACATTCTTAAGTAACCTCGGTGCAAAGATATTATGTATAGATATGGAAAACCGTGCTGCTGATTTTGTAAATAATGCAGGGCTAAGCGATAGCGTTGCAACAGCTTCTTTCAATATTAACGATACGGGCTTTATTGCTGAGTTCGTTAAAGAGCAGGTAGCGCTTTACGGTAGCCCGGATGGCTTGGTCAACCTCGCGTTTGGTTCTACTTCCAAAAGGCTGGAAGAACTTACCGATGAAGATTTTGACAAGGTAAACCACGCGGCGCTTACCGCTACGTTTATACTTGCCCGTGAAGTGGCAAACAACATGATTGAAAAGGGTAGGGGAAGCATTGTGTTGTTTTCAAGCATGTACGGTATGGTATCTCCCAACGACGAGGTATACGAAGCGCCTATGAGCAAGAATCCGCTGGAATATGGCGTGGGTAAGGCCGGCATTATTCAAATGACAAAATATCTCGCCGTGCATTGGGCAAAGCAGCAAGTACGGGTGAATTGTATATCGCCGGGACCTTTTCCCAACCCGGCTGTTCAGCAAAATTATCCTGATTTTATAGCACGGCTTGCAAAAAAATCACCGATGGGTAGAATAGGTGTTGCTGATGAAATTGCAGGGCCGGTAGCTTTTTTATTATCAGATGTGTCTGGCTATGTTACGGGGCATAACCTTGTGGTGGATGGTGGCTGGACCAGTTGGTGAGAAAGCATAGGGCATAAGGATCTATTCCCATATGCTGCATCCCGTACCTTATCCTCTTTATACAACTTCTTATAATGTTTATAAAGTCGTTGAGTGCGAATGGTTTACTATCTTTAGCGCTTTGATGATCGTACAATCCTTCAACCATTATTTGAAGAACCGGAGCATGTAATTCAAGGTTCTCAAGACCAAAAAATCCCGGGCGCCTGTCTTCGTCCTTTAAGATGTATATATCAATGGATTTTGCCTGTCGTTATTTAAAGCATCTCCAATATTCAAAATCTTTACCTGCTCATCAGTAAGGATATTTTGAACACCATTGAAAGCTGCGCCATCGGGCATATAAGCACAGGTAAACGCACGCCTGAATCCATTGGTCATATTTGCTCCTGCTCCATGTATTGTTAACCCGTTATGAAAAGAACAACTTCCTGCTTTCATGGGTGCGGCAACAGATCTTGATTCCCGGAACTCAGGATAGCAATCAAAGATCGCATCCATATTTTTACCAATACCGGGGTTCTCAAAACGCGTTGTGTGATGCGAACCCGGAATAAAATAAAGGCATCCGTTTTCAAGTGTTGCATCATCAAGCGCTACCCAAACCGACAGCGCCCGCCGGTCGCTAAACGACCAAAAAGGAGTATCAAGATGCCAGGAGGTAGGATTTGCCCATGGTCGTTTTATCAAAGCCTGGTCGTGCCATATACGTGTGCCCTGCCATCCGGCAAGTGATGCTGCCATCTTACCCAGCTTTTCGTCCAGCATCAGCTTTTTTACTTTTTCATTGGTTTGCCAAAGGTTCAGCATCTGGTCAAATACTTTTCCGTAGTAATCACTCTCCTTGTTAATACCATCGTCATCTCCTGTTTTCACATCCTTTCCCGGCATTTTCCGGCCATTACGCTCCTTAATGGCTTCCGTTACGGCCTCACGCCATACATTAAGCTCTTCAGGGCTGAGAAAGTCGTCAATAACTAAATAGCCATCTTTTTGATAGCTTTCAATTTGATCGCTTCTTATTAGTGTATTCATAAACTCATTTTTTGTATAAATAATTGGACTTATAACAGGTGAATCACTTTGTCTTTTTTGTAAATCAACCCTATATTAATTCCCGGGGGGTGCATTAATATGTATTTATATTACAGGAGGTGGGTAAATGAATAGTCCTGTTGTAAAAGTTGTTTTATTTACCGAATCTGCTACCTTCCCAATATTTTAAATAATCTTGTGAAATGGAAACACTTAAGCTAAGAGTGAACAAAATAAGAATTGGTAACTTTGGGTAATGATGACTAATGGAACTTTTAGCTTTCTTCATACGCAAGTAATTTTTGTTCAATAAAACTATTGCAGCATTAAAACTACTATACCCATTACGCTTTAGGTAATACCAAACGAAGCAGGTTTTGTACTTTTTGCTATTTTTTTAAAAAAGTAGAATAGGATAAGGGGGACTCCAAAATTTGGCTCCGATACAAATTAGGGGAAACTCCTGTTTTCTTTTTAAAGATTTTAGAAAAGTAATATATAGAATCAAAACCTGTTTGATCAGCAATTTCTTCAACACTCAATGTTGTTGATGCCAGCAATTCCTTTGAGCGGGTAAGACGCAAATTCAAATAATATTGATTGGGAGAATATCCTGTTAGCATTTTGAAATTCTTTCTGAAAGCAGAATATCCCATAGGTAATTGATAAGCCACATGCTGCATATCAATAGTGCCAGTAATGGATTCCTGCATGATAAATTTAGCTTTGGATATAAGTTTATCCAGAGGGTTACTGCTATATTGCTTATTAACAGATAACGTATTTATTAATCCGAGAATTTGTAATGCAATACCTGAAATTTGCTGAGCATATCCAACCAATGAGGATTTTACGACATCCAGCATTTGATTGAAAAGAATCAGCAAATCTTTATTTAAACCGATATACAAACAAGGTTGGTGAGGATTAAAAAATTTTTGTTTCATTAATTGTTCTATATAATAACCATGAAACCCTATCCAATACTCTTCCCATCCCGAGTTCATATCAGGCTTATAACGATGGCGAACTCCCGGAAACAGGAAAAAGCAAGTTCCTTCTTCTATCTTCTCTGGCTCCGTTTGGGTAGATGCGAAGACCCCTTTGCCTTTTGAAATAAAAACTAAATAATAGTCATTCAGTATTCTGCCCCTGTTCCAGGTAAGTGCATGGCTACGAGGATGTTTCTGATTTGGATATTCTTCGTGTGGCACTACTTTAGAATAACCAACAGAGGTAACGTACATCCCCCACTTTTCCTCCATGGAGCTTACATTAAGATACTTGAAGAAACTACTATTCATAATGACGGATTATCGTTAATCTTAATCAAAAATGTTCTTTAAAAACCTACAATAAAAATATATTCAACATTTATTTTACCAATCTTTAAAACATTCATTAGGCTTTAACAATCTTAATAACTGTATTTTTTTTAAGCAATGCTTTTATTGTAAGTACGCCATTCTGGCCTGACAACATTTTTTGTTTTGCCTTACCAATAAAAACATTAAAATTGGAAGAAGGTTGCAAGCCATTTAACACCAAGGAGTATTTGTCTGCATCTTTTACTATAAATGTAATGCCATCACTATTCCATTGCGAAATATTCAGAGAAACATTTTTTTTATCCTGCCTTTTAACAGAAAGAAAAACAGTATCCTGGTCACCGGGGAAAAATTTTAATTCATCAACGATACTACTTATACCAAAACTGCTACTTGAAGTAACACTATGAAACCCATCTGAAATATTATATTGATTATGATATAACAGAATATCATAACGATTATTCCGCAATGGATATGAAAACTTTGTTCCATCAAGTTCTTTACTAAGTCCCGGTTTAATTACGAGCCTGTTCCAGCGCGGTTGAATACCATAGATGTCAGTATATAAAGCTGTTATTCCCGTACAAATACCGGAAAGAATATCTGAGCCGAGACCTTTCCCGGTTGTTCTGCTGTATCGTTGTGATGAAAGACCATCCTGCTCATATTGATGAAGAAGGTTGCTGACATATTTAAGCGCAAGCTGCTTATCATATTTTAAGTACGACTTAATTCCTAAATAGCCCCAGGTAGGAAAAATATCGCCATTTTCATATCTGGGGAAAGGCCAATTATTACTATGTACTTCTTCCTCTTTAAAGGAATCGAAACAAAGTGGCCAATGGAATAATTTTTCTGCGGACGTGCGTTTTTCAATTTGTTCCAGTATATTATTTATTCTTTTTGGCTCATCACATATTTCAAAAGCTATAGCCATAAAATTAACCGGGGTCACCAGGTTGTTACCGTGAATGGTTCCGTCATCATCTCTCCAGTATATATACTGCTTTTTTTCTTCTAACCAAAAACCACCTTCTTCAATGGGTTTATTAAATGCATTCTTTAACCTCAATGCAATTTGCCTGTATTTTTCAGCCGAATCATCATCTCCCAGCACACGCTCACATTCCGCCCACTTTTGCAGAGCTGCATACATCTGCGCGTTCACGAACGCGTTTTCATATCCTGCCCACACTATATCAATCCAATCGCTGGCTTTTTTTTCGGCGATATTCCTGTTGATCATCTCAAATATTCCATTATTATTCTCATCCCTCCTGAGAAGCCAGTTTAAAGCGCGCTCACAACTTTTTTTATGTCCTTTCAGCCAGTTAATATCCCCCGTATTATTAAACTGCTCAGATACATTGATTACATAACCGGTTTGAGAATCTATTGTATACCCCCATTGGGCTTCATAATAACCGGTAGTCGGGTCATAGGTGCCGGGTATTTCATCTCCCGGTACATTATGCCAGCGCGAGAGTACACGCCCGTCGGGCAGCATTGCCATATCCCGTTCCTGGTCGAGTGTAGCAGATAAGTTTTTAATATAATTACTATCGGCCAATGCAATTCCAATCTGCGCAAAAAAAGGTTCATGAAGGCATTTCCAATTCGTCAGCCATCCATTTCCGCCAACAATATTATTATCCACTACTCCATACCTGGCGGTAGTATTGAGCAGTTCCCTTACGGCGGCTGCGTTAATTGCTTTCAAATCTCCACGATCGTATTGTTTGAAGTAATCAATATACTTTAATGTATAGCGGGCCGATACTTCACCTTCTTCAACATTAAATGGAGCAAAAACATTTGGCTTTTTTGATACGAACCGGTTAAGGTGGTAACGTTGCCTGAGCGTTGTATTGGTTACGAACTGGGTACAGGTAAATTCCCCCTCCGGGCTATGAGAATACTGACTTGCAATCTGTGCCCCGGCTAAACCCACGCCCTGAACCGATAAGCCATCACCTGAAATATCATTCCAGTAGGTTGTGCCCCCGGTATGTACTCCGTAGCTGTCATTTACATTCTTTAAATATTTGCACCATACCATTCCGCCATTATCAATTATTCCGGCTTTCCAAACAGATAAATCAGTAAAATTCCATTTTGGGTAATACATTTCTTCCGCTTCAAAACCTTGCGGATATGATCTTTTCAGCTCCCATGCTATATCTTCCTGTTCTACTCTTAGTATCCATGATTCCTGTATACCGGCAGAAGGGGCTCCGTATTTAATTCCGCTGATATTTATTACGTTATTATTTATTGAAACAACCGGCGAATCTGAAAGCTCCTTCGATGTATATACAATATTATTTTTCTTTATACCTGTAAATATTCCTGCGGGGGATAAAATATTTTTATTTCTTACCAGCAAGCGCTTAATATAACACCCCCCGGAGTAGTCAATCAACAATTGCAGATTGCCATTTTGTACCGTTATCGAAATTGTGTGGCGGGCTTTATCGTGAACAATTCTTTCGTTTGGGTTACCCGCATTACCAAGCGCTTTACAATGAAGTGAAAAAGCTATAATAGTAAAGAACAATAGCTTGCAAGGCATATCAAAGCAGTTTGTATTAAAGGTAATGCTGCAAGGTTAATCTTCGCCGCACTAAAATGATCCTTTTTTTATACTTTTTGATACTTATACTGTTGCCGGCGACAGTGTCGCGTAATTCCCCGGAGATTCGCCCGTGCATGTTCCAAAAGTGAGAAAAATAACATTACCCAGCGTTACAGCGCATTTGGTGTCTCCTATGTCAAATCCTAAAAGCATATTCGTTGTTTTGAAAACTAAATATAGCAGAAAATATTTTTGCTGTTATCTTTAGCGCTTTGATGATCGTACAATCCTTCAACCATTATTTGAATGAAACAATTCGTTATTTCACTCATTATTGTTGTGTGCGTTCTTTTTCCGGGTTTAATTACAGGCGTATCAGCGCAATCCCGGCAAATGGAGTGGATCCCGGTCGCACCGGGAGCATGGAAAGCGGTTACCGGTATCCCGGAAAATATGGATCCCTTACGTGTTGCCGGTATTAAACCCAATACAACCGCGCTTGAAAAAATAGGCGATATTTCTTTTCCTGAGAACTTACGTCAAAGCACAGGCGAACAATCCGGCGCCAAAACCTTTTTATCCTTTCCGCTTGAAAAAAATGAACAGTTATATGGGTTAGGTTTGAATTTTAAGTCGGTGCAGCAAAGGGGAACGGTAAAGGAATTACAGGTAGATCACTATGGCGGCGAGGACAACGGACGAACCCATGCTCCCGTACCATTCTATGTTCCTCACGCTGTATGAGGCGTCCTCGCCTCATACCTGTTTCTTGTTGCCTCCGGCAACAATACTACGGTCTGATGCATTATCTTGCAAACAGAAAATATTGTTCTCATGCATGCACGAGTTGTTATCATAACAGGCGCTGCCGGGGGGATTGGTTCAGCTATTGCCCGGGCTTTTTTAACAGCGGACTACCAGGTAGTGGTACTTGATCTGCACAAGGAGAGGGTTAATGCAGTGGTAAACACATTAAATGCGGATGCTGTTTCCGGTTATGCCTGCGATGTGACCAGCGAGCCGGACATACAAAAAGTTTTTACAGAAGTATATGATAAGCTGGGCCGTATTGATGTACTGATCAACAATGCAGGATTGCAGCATATAGCGCCTATAGAGGTATTTCCCGTTGAAAAATTCAGGCATATGCTTGATGTGATGCTGACAGCGCCATTTATAGCTATTAAATATGCATTACCTTATATGAAGCGGCAGGGATTTGGCAGGATCATCAATATGGCATCTGTAAACGGACTGATAGGCTTTGCCGGTAAGGCTGCATACAACAGCGCCAAGCACGGGCTGATCGGGCTGACCAAAGTGACTGCGCTGGAAGCAGCTACTGATGGCATAACGGCAAATGCTGTTTGCCCGGGTTATGTAGATACCGTGCTGGTACGGAATCAACTGGCGGACCTTGCCAAAAACCGGGGAGTGCCTGTGGAAAAAGTGCTGGAAGAAGTGATCTATCCGTTGGTGCCGCAGAAAAGGCTGTTACAGGCGGATGAAGTTGCTGCTGTTGCACTCTTCCTCGCCGGGGAACAGGCTGCAGGCATTACCGGCCAGTCAATCGTAATAGACGGTGGCTACACCGTGGGATAAGGGAGGGTGTTACAAGTTGCAGGTTGCAAGTGTCAAACCATACACTACAAACCCGAAACCTGCAACTTGTAACCTGCAACCTGCCCCTCCTCTCATATCTCCAGCATTTTCCGATACTCTGTTGGGGTCATGCTTTTTAGCTTTTTAAATTGACGGTTGAAATTGGCGAGGTTATTAAACCCGCTTTCATAAGCGGCTTCCACGATGTTTTTGGTAGGATCGCTCAGCAGTTTGCAGGCATGCCCTATTCTTATTTCTGTTACATATTCCATAAAGGTTACGCGGTAATGCTCTTTAAAAAAATTACAGAAAGTAGTAGTAGCCATATTGGCAACAGCGGCAACCTGATTGAGACTGATATCGTTGTCAAAGTTCCGCATAATATATTCGGTGATATTATTGAACCGGTCAGACGCGTGGAGGGTTGTACTGTTCACAAACACGGGACTGGCCAACAGTTCATATTCTTTGGTATTGGCCAGCAGGTCAAATATAGCGAACAATAGGCTCAGGCGTTGCAGTCCGCTGGCATCAGGCATTTGCATCATCAGCCTGTTTATATTCTTCCGGGTATTGCCTTTTATTTCCAGCCCGTTTACAGATAGCTTCAGTATCTTTTTAAGTCCCTCAATTTCGGGTATCTGCAAAAATTTCTCGCCCAGGAAATCCTCCACGAACTGAACAACAATAGCGTCTGCCGCATTTTTGGTGTTCCCGTTAATATATTCGCTGTCGTTCACCCATACATGCGGCAGCATAGGCCCCATCAGTACCAGGTCTCCTTCATTAAAATAGCCGATATGGTCGCCTACCATCCGCCGCCCTGTACTTTTGGTAACGAGCACCAGCTCATATTCGGGGTGGTAATGCCAGGGTACGGGAAAAAAACAGCCTCTTTCCCTGAAAACAATAAAAGATTTATCGAACTCCTTGGGTAGCCTAACTTCAACAGCTTTCATTTTTTCCTGTTTAGCGCACGATATTGTTCAATATACACATTTTTAGAAAACGATAGTGTTGGTTTTTTAATTAGTAGAATAAATTGTTAAAGCGAAGACGGTCATCCTGCCGGCGGAAACAAATGCTTGCCTGTAGTACGCTTTAGTTATTTACATTTGCCGCAGGCAAGTTATACAACTATTGATTTTATGAACAGCGCGTTGGACCGGCTTTCGGCCGCATTAAGCGGGCCTTTGTATTATAATGGATCTGTTGAACATTCGGTGCAGTTGATGGCATATTCAACAGATGCTTCTGTTTACCAGGAAAAGCCTTTAGCGGTAGCGCTGCCCCGCGATATTAACGATATTAAGAAGCTGATCGCTTTTGCTCATGAGCATCATGTAACGCTCATACCACGTGCTGCCGGTACCTCTCTTGCAGGGCAGGTAGTGGGTAACGGTATAGTGATAGATATTTCGAAATATTTTAATCGTATACTGGAAATAAATGCCGCTGAAAAATGGGTGAGGGTACAGCCTGGTGTAATTCGCGACGATCTGAACAAGCACCTGAAACCATACGGGCTGATGTTTGGTCCCGAAACTTCCACCTCCTCAAGGGCGATGATAGGAGGGATGCTGGGCAATAATTCCTGCGGTTTGCATAGTATAGTATGGGGCGATGTAAGGAATAATTTGCTGGAGATACATGGTTTAATGAGCGATGGCTCTGAAGTTGTTTTTTCGGAACAGGCTTTTCCCGCAGAAGCGTCCGGGCTGTTACGGCACGTGAATAATGGTTTGTTCGAGTTGTTGAATGACCCGGAAAATCAATTGCTGATCCGCAAAAAATTTCCTAAAAAAAGCATTACAAGGCGTAATACAGGGTATGCGCTGGATGCTTTGCTGGATATGCTTCCTTTTTCGGAGGAAGGAGCAGCTTTTAATATGTGTAAGCTCATAGCCGGCTCCGAAGGCACGCTGGTTTTTGCAACAGAAATAAAGCTGAGGCTTATAGACCTGCCACCAAAGGAAACCGCGCTGGTATGCGTGCATTGCACTACGCTGCAGGAATCGCTTCATGCCAATATGGTGGCTTTACGCCATCAGCCAATGGCTTCCGAACTGGTAGACAGGTACATCATGAATTTTACCCGTGAGCATCCTGAATACAAAAAGAATTGTTTTTTTATAGAAGGCGATCCGGCCGCACTGCTGATGGTGGAATTTATGGCGCTTACCCGCGAAGCGGTAGCTGAAAAAGCCGGGGCATTTGTTAATGCATTAGGGTTGGAAAATTTAGGGTACGCTTATCCGGTACTATACAATGAAGCAACTGTGTATGCCTGGGATGTGAGGAAGGCCGGATTGGGCTTGCTGCGCAATTTGCCGGGAGATACCCAGCCTGTTAATCTTATTGAAGATTGTGCGGTAGCCCCTGAAGAGTTGCCGGCTTATATTCACGATTTGCAGGTTATGCTGGAAAGATACAAGGTGAATGCTTCTTATTACGCGCATGCGGGAGCGGGTGAGCTGCATGTGGAGCCCATGATAAACCTGAAAACCAAAGAGGGAAGGATCTTATTCAGGAAGATACTGGCGGAAACCGTAGAGCTGGTAAAAAAATACCAGGGATCGCTTTCGGGCGAACATGGAGATGGCAGACTGCGCGGAGAATACATTGCAGAAGTGGTGGGCGAAGAAGTGAATGCCCTTTTTAAAAAAGTAAAGCAGCTCTTTGATCCGGCAGGTATTTTCAATAAAGGAAAGATCACCAATACGCCGCCCATGGATACATTTTTGCGTATGGAAGGGCCGGCGCCGGAACAGGCGCTTACAACATATTTTGATTTTTCCGGGCAGGGCGGCATGTTAAGACTGGCGGAAAAATGTTCCGGTTCAGGCGATTGCCGCAAAACAGAATTGACGGGAGGAACGATGTGCCCGAGCTATATGGCTACCCGGAGCGAAAAAGATACGACCCGCGCTCGGGCCAACATACTCCGGCAAATGCTTGGCGGTAAACCGGGAACGGAAGCGTTCGCTTACCATGAAATAAAGGAAGTAATGGACCTGTGCCTGAGTTGTAAAGGGTGTAAAACAGAATGTCCTTCGGGGGTGGACATTGCTAAAATGAAAGCTGAATTCCTGCAGCACTATTACGACAGGCATGGTATACCTGCCCGCAGCCGCATGATCGGTAACTTCTCAAAGCAGATGAAACTGGCTTCTGCTTTCCGCGGCATATATAATTGGGTATTTGGCACAACGTTTATTCGCAAAACAATTAACAGGGTGGTGGGGTTCCATCCGGATCGCAGTATGCCGCTTCTTCCTTCAACAACACTGTTAACGTGGTTTTCCAGGCGAAATACATCTCCTCAGGCAAGTAATAAAAAAGTGCTTTTCTTCTGCGACGAATTCACGAATTATTACGATGTGGAGATCGGGAAAAAAGCCATCCTGCTGCTGGAGACGCTGGGATATTGCGTAAGCATTCCTGCGCACCTGGAAAGTGGCCGCTCTTTTCTTTCTAAAGGAATGATCAAGCAGGCGGCGCGTATTGCGAATGAAAATGTAAAAACATTGGCAAACCTGGTATCGGCAGATGTTCCGGTAGTAGGCATTGAACCTTCGGCTATATTAACCCTGCGCGACGAATATATTGACCTGGCCGCCCCCGGATTACGTGCCGAAGCCAAACACCTGGCAGCATGTACCTTTACGATAGAGGAGTTTTTGTCGGCTGAAAATGAACAGGGAAGCTTAGACCGGGCCTTGTTCAGCGATCAGCCCGCAACCATTGTCCTGCACGGGCACTGCTATCAAAAAGCGCTTTCATCGCAGCATGTTATCGTAAATATGCTCTCTATTCCCTCAAAATACCAGGTGCAGGTCATTCCTTCCGGTTGTTGCGGTATGGCAGGCTCTTTCGGATACGAAGCAGAACATTTCAATGTATCGCAACAGGTAGGGGAGCTGGTACTTTTCCCTGCCATACGGAAATTGAAGGAGCATACCATTATTGCAGCATCGGGTACTTCATGCCGGCATCAAATAAAAGACGGAACGGGCAGGCACGCCAAACATCCCGTAGAAATATTATTTGATGCCTTACTGCCAAAGCAGGAGCATACACGCTGATTATTTGTAACCAGGTATTATTTCAGCAATCGCTTTACTTTTTTGAAGCTTCCATCGGTTGGTTCCGCCGGAATGTTCAGGATATGCGCCAGCAGGGCATACACATGTATATTTTCAAATGGCTTGTGCACATAAGCCTGTTTAAAGGCAGGTCCGGCAGCGTAAAAAATGGCATGCATATCATTCTCCTTATTATCAAATCCATGATTGCCTTTTCGTATTTTTTCAGGAGGATCGGTAATGATGCTCCAGCCAATATCCGCGATCAAAGTAAAATCAAGCGCCCGTGGGTTATTGCCAAAATGCAGGCGCGCCGGAACTTTGGAAGATGGGTATGCTTTAACATGAGGTATAACCGGCAAAACAGACAGGATGCTGTCGTAATACCCCGGGGCGGCTTTTAGCACTACTACGGGACTACCCATAGCAGGCAGTGCCAGCCATTTTTTAGGAATATATTCAGCGAGGGATACAGCCCGGTCAGTATTCACAGAAGTCATTCCATGATCAGACAAAACGACCAGGTTCACTTTTTTCCCGATATCAAGTTGCATGATCTTTCCACGTAATACGCCTATCAGGCTATCCGTTACTGTAACCATTTTTTCAACTTCAATGGATGCCGGTCCATGAGCATGACTGGTTTTATCCGGTTGTTCTATGTACAGGGTAATGAAGTGCGGGCGGGTATCTTCCGGGAGCTGCAGCCACTGTACCACACTGTCAATTCTTTGCGAAAAGCTGACCGATTCGTCATAGTGCTTCCAGATAGAAGGCTGACTGCCATTGATAGCAACATCGGATCCCGCCCAATAAAAAGAAGCTGTTTTGATGCCGTGCTGCTCGGCTGTATTCCATAGTGGTTGTCCGCCGTAAAAATAAGGATCGAGCTTTTCTTTGCCCGACAGGCTAAACAGTTTTTGAGTAGCGGGATCATAAAATTTATTAGCTGTTATGCCGTGATGATCGGGGTATAAGCCTGTTATAATGCTGTAGTGGTTAGGAAATGTTTTGGTAGGAAAAGACGGCAGCAGCTTTTTAGCGCTTACTCCTTCGCCGGCCATTGCGTTGAGGTTGGGAGTATGGTATAACTGCGGATAATCCCAACGGAACCCATCCAGCGATACCATTACGACGTAGGGCTTTTCATGAGGTTGCGCCCAAAGACAGGTGCATGAAAAGAAACAGCAGATCATGAATGCAGCTCGTATAAAACAGATCATCCCCAAACCTAGACAAATCCTTTTTGACAGCAAAAAAATTCAGATTCGGGATTTGAAATTTGAGAGTTGATGGCTGTTGCAGGCTGGAGGGCAAGTTACAGGTTACAAGTGTGAACTATAAACTATAAACTACAAACATTGATAGCTGACAGCCATAGCCCATAGTTGAAACCCTATATCTTTTCCAGCGGCAGGCATATTTCCGCGCGGAGGCCCTGTTCAAGATCGGTGAGCACAATACCCCCGTTACTGTTATTTTCTTTGTTTAAAATATCAATTCTTTCCCCGGTTATTTTCATACCCAGCGACTTGTTTTTTACCAATGAATGATCTCCTGTTGTATCCTCTTTTACTCTTCCTGCGCCATCGTCTTCAATGGTGCAGCACAATTCATTGTTTTGCATTTTTATGAAAATATTGATTGTTCCCCGGCCTTCTTTTTTAGCTATCCCGTGCCATATACTGTTTTCAACAAAGGGTTGTAATATCAGCGGGGGCACCAGTGCGGCAGATGCATCTACCGATTCATCTACCGATATAGTATAGGTGAACTTCCCGTTCAGCCGTTTAGCCTCCAGTTGCATATACAGTTCCAGCGCGCGTAAATCATCTTCAAGCGGTACCATCTTTTGTTCCGAATGTTCCAGTATCAAACGCATGAGCTTTGCAAATTTCGTGAGGTAAGTATCGGCCGAAGGAAGGTCGTTTTTTGAAATATAATCGGCTATTGAATTAAGTGAGTTAAAAATAAAATGCGGATTCATCTGCGCGCGGAGCGCTTTCATCTCAGTATCAGCAACCTGGCTTCTGTATTCCGCTTCCTTTCTTTTTTCGTCGGCGTCCCTGCGTCGTTTGTATAGCAGGTAACCCACAGAGGAAGCGGCCAGCACAATCAAAATACCTGCCGTTACTGCGTTCTTAATAATACGCGCTCTCTTAATTTCAGCATTTGCAAGCGCTGTTTCTTTTTCGTGGGTGGCCTTTAAAACAGCTTCTTTTTTCTCAAATTCAAAAGCTGATTCTCTTCGTGTGATAGCGGTTCTTTTTTCATCGTTCATAACACTGTCGCGCACGGCTATATGTTCTTTAAAGGCTGCAAGCGCCCTGGTGGGATCATTTTTTTGCTCGTACAATTCACTCAGGCTTTTCAATACTTCGCTTTGCCGGTCCAGCGAGCCAATTTCTTTTGCTATTTTTAAAGCCCTTGTTTTATAGTCAATCGCTATGCTATAGCGTTGGCTTGCCGGTTTTTGTTTGCGGGTATAAAAAATATCTGGTGCGTACAGGTACACTTCACCCAGTTGGTTCAGTACCAGCGATGTGTTATTCCTGTCGCCCGATTGTTCGTAAATCCGGAGCGATTGTTCCAACAGGCCGAAGGCCTTTTCATACTCCTTTGTTTGTATATAAATTACGCCCGCGTTGGTCAGGTCGGAGGCAATTTTACGCTGGTTGCCCAGTTTCCGGTTAATGGCAAGCGCCTTCATAAAATAGTCAATCGCGTTTTGCGTTTGCAACATCTTATCATACAGCACCCCTATGTTGCCGTAGGTATTGGCAATGCCCTGTTTGTTTTCAAGCTGTTCATAAATAGCCAGGGCTTTTTGTTGATACTGCAGCGCATTGGTATATTGACCCAGGTTTTTATAAATAATACCAATATTGGCATGTGTATTGGCCAGGCCTGTTCCATACGCCTGTGCATCGCCGGTTTTTTCATAAATGGCCAATGCTTCTAAAAAATATCCGAGCGCTTTAGGATAGTCAGAAATATATTGATAGTCTACCCCAATATTATTGAGAGCTGCCGCTATGCGTGAAGTGTCTTTGAGTTGCTGTAAAATATGGAGGGCGTTTTCATGAAAGCTGATTGCCTGGTAATAGTCTGACTGGTTAAAATGCAGCAGCCCTATATTATTATACATGCGGGCAACACCGGGAAGGTTGTTTTCCTTACGGTGAAGGTCAAGCGCTGTTTGATACATGAGCATTGCCAGGCTGTCATCTCCTTTTGCCCAGTAATTCACTCCCTTATTGGAATAAGACCCGGCCAGCCTGACCGGGTTATTTATTTTTTTTGCCAGGGTGATGGCCTCGTCTGCCATTGCTATTCCTTTTGCAGGGTCAATGTTGTGATATGCGTACACTATTTCGTTCAGTATGTTCAGTCGCACCGTATCTTGCTGCGGATGGCCCCTCAGCATTGTTAATAATGAATCAATGGCTGTTTGCTGGGCAATTGCCGCCTGGCACAAGCTATTGAGCATCCAGCAAAAAATAAGATACTTCCACATGGAGGATGGGCTTAAAAATGAGCTTTTTGAATAACAGGGTAAGGTAAATATATTCCTGCGATTTAGTGATAATAAGAAAATACAGGCAAAGAATAAATTATAACCGGCAGAAAATAAACGGTGATTGCGGCCGGCTTACGGCAGTATAATTTTGTGCGGTAATAAGCTATCTCCTCCATCCCTGACGTTTTAACCCTTTCCCAACCCTGTTGGCATAGCCCGGCTTATGCAAAACATCCATAGAGATGCAACCCTGAAACACAATCATCCTGAAATTAAATAAAAATATGAGCCAGGTTTTATGGGGTTCGCGGACCGTTTGTGCATGCATTGGAGTATTGATCGTTGCGCTTTCCCTGCTATCATGCAAAAAAGGAGGTGAGCAGGGAGATCCCGGTTCGGAATACTATGTAAGATTTAAAGCCAACGGCACGCGGATAGAGTACAAAGCATATGCAGAAGGTAATTTTAACAAGTTGGCCGGCGGAAAATACGCCAGCACACTCTCCGGGCTGAAGGAAAATTTTGTCGGCACCAAAAACAATATGTCTATTAGTTTAGCCACCGCTTCGCCCAACAGCACGGATGTTACCTATACTAATTTTTCAGCGTCGTCGGCAGGCCTGCAAAAAGCGGAATTACTGAGCCTGGGATATTTTGATGATAATGGTAAATTTTTTATGACATGGGCGGAAGAGCTTGCGCCTGCATTGCCCGCAACGGTAGAAACGGAAGCCCGGCTGATCTTTACGGAGCAAACAGATAAATATTTAAAGGGAAAATTTTCGGGGAAAATGTACAACGATGATTTTTCGGTAAAGCTGGATATTACTGATGGCGAGTTTTACGTAAAAAGGATACCCTGACCTTTATGTAAAACGTTTTTTGCGTACTATATTTGCGGCTCAATACATTATCTTATTATTTAAAACCTGTTTTAATGAAAAAGTTGATTTTAACTATTTGGGCGGTATCATGTGTTATGGCAGCCGTTAATGCCCAGGATGGCAGTGATTACAAGAGGGGTATAGGTGTTCGTATAGGCGGTGGTTATTATGATGTTGCCGCTGCATCGTTCAAAACCTTCATAACAAAACCTGGCGCTATTGAATTAAATCTTGGATTTAGGCCTTACTCGGCAATTTATTCGAGCTACAGCCAGTTTCATCTGTCGTTCTCTGCCTCTTATCAGCATCATTTCCCGATAGGAAATGTAGAAGGCTTAAGATGGTTTATTGGTGGTGGTGCAACTGTTTATAATACTTTTTCAAGTAATGAAGACCTGAGGGGATTTGGATTGGGTTTGTTCCCTACAGGTGGAGCTGATTATAAGTTTAATAATATCCCTTTAAATGTAAGTGCGGATTTCAGGCCGACTATTGCGATTATAAGGCCGGATTATTATGGTTACAGCTATTTAAGTACTTATTCCAGGTTCTATGCCGGTAATGTAGGTGTTTCTGCCCGGTATACTTTTTAGTGACGATTTTAATTATTATGTTACGCAAGCCGGAGTCTCTTTGCAGATTCCGGTTTTTTTGTTGCCTGGCATTGCAAATAATATGGCAGCTTTTATACTGTCAGTATATTTTACGCCATCTTCTAAAAAAATGAAAACTTTTCCCCGTGGCAGATACACATTTACGTTAGTTTTTCATGTATATATGAAATACAGGTTAACACTGCCCTGCAGCGTATAAGTGCATGGTTGTTTTCTATAGGTTTGCATCTCTTTCTGCGAGTCATGTACCGGTTTGCCGGTTTATTTTAAAATGCCCATCATAATTTCTGCTATTTTTTTCATAAGAATTACTATTGGTCACTTTTTCGATTTGAGATAACATTGACTATTGAAAAAACGGCAGAATAGTAGAAAGTTTTTAATGAAATAAATTTTTTTACCTGCTTATTCATCAGTTATGCCTGAAACTCTTTACCAAAATGATGCTGCCTGCTGGAAACAGCTTAAGGAAGGGCGGGCCGAAGCCCTGGGGTATTTGTATGATACCTATATTGACAGGCTTTTTCATGCAGCTTTAAAAATGACAGATAATCGCGAGCTTGCCAAAGACGCGCTCCAGGAGATTTTTATTGAATTATGGCATTACCGTGCCAGTATAGGAGATGTGAATCACTCCTATGGATACCTGGTAAAAGTGCTGAAAAGCATTATACTTAAAAAGGTTAAAACCAAAATTGTTATCAATGAGCTGATGGATAATGATTTGGGGATACACCAGGAGCAGAATATAGAAGATATCATTATTTCGGGTGATATTGCTTCGGAACAAAAAACAAAGCTTAACAAAGCGCTCCGGCAGCTTACTTCGCGCCAGAAACAGGTAGTACGGCTTCGCTTTTTTGAAGGATTGACCTACGAGCAGATCGCCGCCAGGCTTTGTATGAATTACCAGTCTGTAAACAACCTGGCGTTTCGCGCCATGATCAATCTCCGGCGCCAAATGTATACGCGGCTTTAATCTTCACAATCTTTTTAAGCTAAATGCAGCATTCCGGCTTTGTTTGATGCCATTATATGGCACAAGCCCCGTGCTGCCTTCTATATTGCGGCATGCGGCTGTGGCGCAAAACGCAGGATATGCAGGTTATACCATTAAAGTAATTTAAGCTATCCTTTTTGTAAAAAATAACATTTGCCATAGCCCGGATTTTAAATAAAATTGAAAATTATTTAGAATGGGAAAGAACGGTTGTTTTTTATTTTAAATAACGAACGTATGTTATTATAATTATTATAATACCCGTTAACGCTGCTAACCTGCCGGAATTATAACACTATGCTATTGCATCATTTTATTTAGATTCACCAAAACCGATGATCGTTTGTTTATGAAAAAAGCATCTCAAGCCCTTGTATTATTATTTATTGCGTCCTTACTGTTCGCATCCTGCGATAAGGAAGATATTAAAACGCTGGAAGACCCGACCATCGTAAAGCAAAGCATGCTGACGGGGTCGTGGAAGCAGACAGATATTGTATTGGCCTATTCCATACCATTTGCGGGGCAACAATTGCCGGTAGGGTTCAGCCTGCACAATGTAGTAGGGTATTTGCCGGTAACAGGCCCCCTGATCACAGCAACCAAAGACAATGTTTTTACTTTTGACGCCAAGGGTACTTTTAGCATTACCGGTAGTACCGATTTTATCCTGCCTAAAGCAGGTAATTCAGGCACATGGAATTTGCAGGCTTATGGTACCGCATTGCATCTTGTTTCAACCGACAATAAAGATACACCTGTTTGGATTGAGAAGATGGATGCCGGTAGTCTCAAACTGGGATCTTTGGGTTTTACTATTAATATTTATGAGGCCAGCCCGCCCAAAGGAGCAGATGTTCCTGTATATCTCATTTTTGAAAAGCAATAATTAAGACGTCTTTTAGTCATATTATTTTAACCAATCATCAATAGAATTGTTATGAGAAAATGTTACCTTAATATAAGGTCATATTGTTTGCTTACTTCATTACTGGTTGTGGTAAATGCATCAATCGCCAAGGATGTAAATGTGCCGACCGGATCCTCTGAAAGAAATAATGCGCCCTCTTTAAAAACGGGTTTACCTTATGCTGACTTTGTAGTAAAGGGTACGGTAAGAGATGAAAACGGTATTATGGTAGGTGTTACTGTAACAGAGAAAGGAACCGTTAATGCCACCACTACTGATAAGCAGGGCGGATTTTCGTTAAGTGTCAAAAATGCGAATAGTGTATTGCTATTTACTTCGGTGGGTTATAAAACATTAGAAGTAGCTGTAAAAGGACAAAAAGATATTACAGTTACCCTTGAAAAAGATGCCCAGGAACTTTCCGGTGTTGTGGTTACCGCTTTAGGCATCACCAGGGAAAAAAAGTCGTTGGGTTACTCTGTAGAGGAAGTAGCCGGAAAGGAAATGGTGAGGGTGCCGCAGGAGAATATATTAACGGCCATGGCCGGAAAAGTTGCCGGTGTAACCATTAACCAGACAAGCGGTGTAGGTTCTTCGGTAAGTATGGTGATCCGCGGAGCTACCTCTTTGAATAACGATAATCAACCGTTGATCGTGGTAGATGGAACGCCTTTAAATAATACCATCAACAATATCAGCCAGGTAAATGGAAAGGATAACCGGGTAGATTACGGCAATTCAATTTCCAGCATTAATCCCGACGATATAGAGAATATTTCGGTTTTGAAGGGCCCCAGCGCCGCTGCGTTATATGGTGCAAGAGCTGGTAATGGTGTGATATTGATCACTACTAAAAGTGGCGCGAAAGCGCAAAAGCTAACCGTAAATGCCTATACCAACACCGTATTCGATAAGCCTTATCGTTTTCTTAAAGTACAAACAAAATTTGGCCCCGGGCAGGTTTCCGCTATTCCTGTTTCTGTAAGCGGCAATCCCCTTACGAACCCTTTCGGTGTTTTGGTACAGGACTGGATAAACGGTTACTATGGCGCCGAACTGGATAAAGGCTATGAAGAAGTGCAATGGAACAACCCTGTAGGAGATGATGGAAAGCAGATAGCAACACCGTTGGTGTCGCATCCCAATAATGTCAAAAATTTTGTAGAAACAGGTATTACCAGCATTAACGGGGTATCTGTAGCTAATAACAATAACCTGGTAAGTTACCGGTTGTCTTATTCTAATATGCAAAACAAGGGCATTGTGCCTAATTCCGATCTTTTCAGGAACACTTTTAATATTGCAGCCGGTATTAAAGCCAGTAAAAATTTTAAGATAAGCACCAACCTGGATCTGAGCCGTAATAATTCCAACAATCGCCCGGCCGGCGAAAGAGGCGCTAACCCGCTGCAATGGGCTTATGCGGTTGCACCCAATACCGACATCAGGGTGATGAAAGATTACTGGATGCCGGGGCAGGAAGGATACCTGCAAAAATCGCAGGATGCAGCGCGGCTGGCGGCAAGCGGTAAACCGCCTACCTTTAATAACCCCTATTTCTTGGCCTACGAAATCAATAATGGCTTTGTAAGAGACAGGGTGTTTGGAAATATAAGAGCCGACTGGCAAATATCCAGGGACTTTTCGTTTATGGCCCGGTATTCGTTAGACAATCTTTCCGAACAGCGCGAAACCAAATTAGGCAGAAGTTATTCTGAAGATCCTTATGGTGGTTATGGATTAATGAATATTAACAATTTTGAAAATAACGCCGACTTTCTGCTGACGTATAAAAAGGGCTTAAAAGATTTTAATTTATCCGTATCGGGCGGCGGTAACCATCGCTATCAAAATGGAAGCAACGCAAGCACTTCTTCCATCAACGGGTTAATTACCCCGGGTGTTTATTCTCTTTCTAATATTGCAATGGGTAATCTTGTTGCGTCAAGTTACAGGTTTGAAAAAGCCGTTAACAGTTTATACGGATTTTTGAACCTGAGTTATAAAGACTACCTGTTTCTGGATGTATCCGGGCGTAATGACTGGTCCAGCACGCTGCCTGACGCTGCCGGATATTTTTATCCCTCAGCTTCTTTAAGCATCCTGCTCAATGAAATGCTGGGAATGCCCTCTTACGTAAACCTGTTTAAATTAAGGGGTGGCGTGGCACAGGTGGGTAACGATACCGAGCCCTATAAGTTATTATCAATGTTGCAAAACGCGGGCACATTTGCAGGGGTACCCCAGTTGACTACTTCTGCTGTACTGCAAAATGCCCAGTTAAAGCCCGAACTTGCGCGCTCCTATGAAGGGGGGATAGACATAACGATGTATGGCGGAAGGCTTCGTTTTGCCGGTACTTACTATATGGTTGAAAATAAAAACCAGATTTTAAATACATTGATACCTCCTTCCTCCGGTTATACACAAAAAAATATCAATGCCGGTTTGCTGAGAAGCAAAGGTGTTGAAATGACTTTTGGAATAACGCCCATCGCCAATAAAAACCTGCGTTGGGATGTTAACCTGAATTTTACCAGGAATAGAACAAGGCTGATAGAATTGTCTGACGAGCTTCCTTATTTTACGCTGTGGAATGAAGCTAAAGGCGGATCATGGACTTATGTAGGCGATGAGATGGGCGATATATATGATGCGCAGATAGTAACGGTAACCGATAAAAGCAGCCCGTATTACGGCTATCCCATATTGGATAATACCGGGAAATGGCAAAGCATTGATGCCGTAAATACCAAAAATAAAGTAGGGAATTATAATCCCAGGTTTATTATGGGAGCGCAAACGTCCCTTACTTATAAGGGCTTTAGTTTGAGCCTGACGTTTGACTGGCGCAATGGCGGCGATTTCATGTCGCAAACTTACCGGTATATGGAAGAGGGAGGACTTTCGCAGATGGCTTACGATAAGCTGATCAATCCCGGTAACCTGCAGGGTAGAGAATTGAGAGATTACCTGGTAGCCAACCAGGATAAGATGATCCTGCCCAATGGCAATACCCTGCCACTGGTAGGCGGCCCTACTCCTGAGTATAACAGCTTCCCCTTCGTTTACGGGCCTTACACCGTGCCTTATGGCGGCGTGCTTATTCCCGGTGTATATCTTGATGATCAGGGTCAGTACGTAGAGAACCTGGGTGAAAACATTGGACAACCCGGCGGCAGTAAAACGCTTCCCCTGGCCGGAGCAACGCCCTGGTCTTTTACACGTACCGCTACATTTGATGCTTCCTATCTGAAGCTGAGAGAAGTTTCATTAGGGTATACGCTACCACAGAAAATTGCCCAAAGAATGAAAATGCAGGATGTGAATATATCTGTTTACAGCAGGAATATCATGCTGTGGACGGCAGCTAAAATTAATATTGATCCTGAAAATGCATTTCAACCCAGGATAGGTGATAACCGGGGTGGTATGCAGTTCGCCCAGGGTATTGAAAGGTATAATGTATACCCCTGGGTAATTCCTGTTGGTTTTAAAGTTAGTGTAACGTTCTAAATAGTAAAATATGCTACGCAATAGAATAATAACAATAAGTGCAGTTTTATTAACGGTCTTATTTTCGGGCTGTAAAAAATATCTCACAGACCTGAACATAGACCCTAATGGTATTCAGCCGGAGACAGCTAATCCCAACCTGGTTTTAACAAGAGTGCTTTCTTCAACAGGGATGGCCTTCACCAACCTGGGGTATCAAAATGTTGCCGGGGTAATGCAACATACCCAAAAAGATGGTTGGGCCGACGGGCATAATAATTATGAATGGGGACAAAGTAATGACTGGTCTACCTATTACGATATTTTACGGAACAATAAGTTTGTGTATGAAAGAGCCGAACAACTGGGATATGACCTGCAAAAAGGCGTATCCCTGGTAATGAAGAGTATGGTTTTTGGACTCATTACAGATTTATTTGGCGATGCGCCTTACTCCGGCGCCCTGAATGCCGATAAAGGTGGCGACGAAAATATGTTTCCTGCCTTTGATAATCAAAGAGATATTTACCTGGGTATACTGGCCGATCTGGAAACCGCTAACAGCCTGCTGTCGAAACAAAAGAACGAATACAATAGCACTATTGAAGCTGCAGATATCTATTATAAAGGAGATCCGGTTAAATGGAGAAAACTGGCTAATTCCCTGCGTTTA
Source organism: Chitinophagaceae bacterium (assembly GCA_019638595.1). Classification (GTDB taxonomy): domain Bacteria; phylum Bacteroidota; class Bacteroidia; order Chitinophagales; family Chitinophagaceae; genus Agriterribacter. Next base: position 11,110 of record JAHBTJ010000018.1, on the reverse strand, counting down.
AGATACCTGATGCGGCTTTCCGTAAAAGAGCCTGCTATTGCAAAAGCCGGTATTGAGCAAATTGCCGGAGATCCTGCAAACAATCCCATCATAACAACGGCTGCAGATGATGCCAATATGCCCTCCTGGACGCCTGTATACGATGTGAGTGAAAGTGAATACAGAAGGATAAAAATGTGTCAAACCCTCGTAGAGGCTATGCGGCCCGGTAACGATCCCCGCCTGGGCGTATGGGCTAAAAAGGTTGAAATACCTATCGTACTGGATGAAAACCTTCCTGCCGGCACCGACCAAATTATGGATGGCAAACGGTATATTTCTCCGGATATTTTATCAACGAAGGGACTTACCATGGCTGATATCAGTTTGAACCCGGACTATGTTGGAATACCGCCTTCTTATACAGCTCCGGCTGCATACAATTTAAGCCCGGATGTTAACCAGGCGGCATTTAATCCTCACGTATCCTGGCTAAGCGATATGTACAGGACATTCAATAGCCCTTTGCTGAAATCAAGACTTTTGTCGGGTTCGGAAGTTAATTTTATATTGGCTGAAGCGGCGTGGATGGGTTGGTCCCTGCCTGAAACCGCCGAAACATACTACAATAATGCCATAAAAGCATCTCTTGAAACCTGGGGCGTTGGAGCTGCGTATTCAACCTTTATAACCGAGCCGGGTGTTGCGTACGATGGTACTCAAAAACAAATCATTACTCAAAAATGGATTGCCAGTTGGCAGGCAGCTACTGAATCGTGGGCTGATTATAAAAGAACCGGCATTCCTGAGTTACATACAGGGCCTATGGCAATAAAAGCCGCTGTACCGGTTCGCTTTTATTATATGATCAGTGAACGGAATTTGAATAAGACGAATATTGAAGCTGCAATGAAGAACCTGGAAGCAACATCTTATTCCCAGTCAGAAGGGGCGAACAGTGCCTGGTCTAAACCCTGGATAATCCAAGGAACAGGAAAACCCTGGTAACAGGAAAACCGGAATGATCGTGAACTTCGTTTATACAATAACGTAATATAGGGATGAAAAAGAGTATTATTATCAACATCCTGTTTTTAACCGTTTTCAGTTTCAATGCTAATACCCAAACCTTTAAAGCCGGTGCCGCAGTAAGGGTCATTACACCCGATCCTTTACTGCCGGTTTCCGGGGGAATAGGTACCCCCAAACCGGCTACTGTTAAGCAAGGCGATCTGTTTGTGCGCGCGCTTGTGCTTGAAAGCGGCGATACCAGGGTGGCTATTGTGAACATAGATAATTTAGGGTGGCCGTCGGTGTTAGGTAATAAGTCAAGAGCGCTTATAAAAGATATTCCTCCCGAAAATATATTGATCGGCGCCACGCATACGCACAGTGCCCCCGACGCGTATGGTTTTCCGAATGAGAAAGGAGAATCATTTGCAGATCTCAAATATCTCAACTGGTGCGTGCAGCAGGTAGCAGACGCAGTAAATGAAGCGCTGAAAAAGCTGGAACCTGCTTCATTGAAAATTGCGGTAGGGGAGGCCAAAGGCAAAATCGCTTACAACTATTATGCGCCCGATTTATATGATCCGCGATGCGGCGTGATACAGGCTATAGCAACTGCCGGTAAAAATAAAGGCAAGCCTGTAGCTACCCTGGTAAATTATGCTATTCACCCGGAAGTAATAGGCTCTAAACAAGGCATCTTAAGTCCTGACCTGTGCGGGCCTTTGTATGATAGAATAGAATCAAAGGGCGGAGGTATAGCTATTTTTATGAATGGCGCACAAGGAGGTATGGTAACTGCCGATACCCGCATTGATGAAAAGACAGAAGCCAATCATTGGGCGGAATGCGGAAGAATAGGCACTTTACTGGCTGATGAAGCGCTGCGCATCATAGCCGATGCTCCCGTTCAAACCAACCCGGCATTGTTTTGTACCGCACGTAGGATAAAATTTCCTATAGACTCGGATATCATGAAATATATCCTGAGTCATTCGCCGCTGAAGCTGGCAGGCGAAAGCCCCAATACGGATTATGCCGAAACGCAGCTCAACCTGCTGAATATAGGAACCGCGCAGGTACTTACAATACCGGGAGAGGCGTTGCCTAATATCGGGTACTATGTAAAAAGGCATATGAAAACGAAACAACCGTTTCTGTTTGGCCTGACCAACGATGCCTTTGGATATATGTTGACGAAGGTTGACTTTAACAGCTTTAAAAGATATGAATATGTCAGTCGCACCAGTTTAGGCGAAATGACCGGCGAAGTGTATATAGAGCAGGCCTTGAAACTGGTTAATGAAAGTCCGGCACCGAAAGGGAATTAGTTTATGGTTTGTAGTTTATAGTTTTGGGTTTGAACAAACCCTAAACTAAAGAACCTGAAACTTAACCTGCAACCTTTATCTTGTGACCGATTGCCCAAGACTGACCGCTGATGGCTCATAGCCTACACTTTAATAACTTAAAAAATACAAATGAAAAGAGTTTCTGTTGTTTTTGCACTACTTCTGTTTGCTTCCACCTGCCTGTTGGCACAGGTTACTCCTTCCACCGCATTAAAAAGCTATCTGAACAATGGAGATAATACCTATAAATGGGAACTGAAAGACAGTTATGATATTGGCAATGTAAAAGCATATGCTTTATTACTGACTTCCCAAAAATGGAGAGAGCATACCTGGACGCACCAGTTGACTTTACTGGTTCCTAAAGAAAATAAATACGATGGAGCCTTATTGTTTATAACCGGCGGATCAATAAAAGATGGAATGCCGAACTGGAATGGCCGCGACGACAAGTTCAATAAAAGCATCAGCGCACTGGCAGAAAAAAACAGCGCTATTGTAGCAGTGCTTCGTCAAACTCCCAATCAACCGTTGTATGATGGTTTAACGGAAGATGCTTTGATCTCTTTTACGCTGCATAATTTCAAAAAGGATGGTGATTACTCATGGCCCTTATTATTCCCGATGGTGAAAAGCGCTGTAAAAGCGATGGACGCGGTACAGGAGTTTTCTAAGCAGCAGTTGAATCATGCGGTCAACAGGTTTGTGGTATCCGGCGCATCCAAGCGCGGCTGGACCACCTGGCTTACCGGTGCCAATGATAGCCGTGCGCAGGCGATAGCTCCCATGGTGATAGATGTATTGAATATGCCGGTGAGCCTTGATTACCAGATCAAAGCCCTGGGAGATTACAGCGTGCAGATAGAAGATTATGTAAGGTTGGGTATTCCGCAGGGAGCCAAAACAGAAAGCGGCGCTGCGGTTACAACCATGGTAGATCCTTACTCGTACAGGGCAACGCTTACCATGCCTAAATTGATTTTTATGGGAACCAATGATGAATATTGGGTGGTAGATAATATCAAAAATTACCTGAATGATATACCCGGCAAAAACCTGTTGCATTATGTGCCTAACGCCGGGCATAATCTGGGCGATGGCAGGCAGGCTTTTGAAGCGCTCGGTGCATTCTTTGGAGCTACACTCACCAACCACGCTTATCCTGAATGTTCCTGGACTTCTTCGGTGAGCAAAAAGGGTGTAAAGCTAAAAATAAAGGCCACCAAAGACGAGCTTACCGATGTAATTGTATGGCATGCGGACTCCCCTGATACGGATTTTCGTAACGACAAATGGACCAGCTCCGATCTGAATATTTCCAATAAGAAAACGCTCAAAATAACGGAGGCACTTCCTGCCAACGGCTACAGGGCTTTTTATGTAGACCTGAAGTACAAAGATGTGAATGGCGGCACTTATACCGTGAGTACCCGTGTATTTATGACGGATGATAAGAAGATCCTTTAAGGTTACAGGCACAGGGATTTGAGATTTGAAATTTGAGATTTAAATTGGATTGCTGAAAGCTCATTTCAAATCTCAGATCTCAAATCCGCCATCCATAAGAAATTCCCTATCTTCCCGGTATAATATTTCTTTATGCTGCTACCAATAGGCGACGATAATTCCGACCGGACCATAACACCGTATGTAAACTATATTTTAATCGCTATCAATATTTTTGTTTTTATTTTTTTCCAGGCGTTTGGAACCGATGCGGCTTTTACCTATGCTTTTTCTACAGTACCTGCCGAAATTATTACGGGCATGGATATCGTAACACAGCCACACCTGGAGGTGGATGTAAATACCGGGGTTACATTTAGCGTACCGGGGTTACAACCCACACCCGTACCCGTTTACTTTACATTAATAACTTCCATGTTCATGCATGGCGGGTGGGCGCATTTGGGCGGTAATATGTTATACCTCGCTATTTTTGGCGATAACATTGAGAACAGGCTGGGGCATTTCAGGTATCTTGTCTTTTATTTTGTATGTGGCATCATAGCTTCTTTAAGCCATGTGTTTTCAACAGTAATGCTTCACCAGAATTCATTGGTTCCCAGCCTGGGTGCATCGGGCGCCATCAGTGGAGTGCTGGGCGCCTATCTTTTACTGTTTCCCGGGCGGAAAGTGCATGCTTTCCTGTTGTGGTTTATTATTTCGATTCCGGCAGTGCTCGCCCTGGGTGTTTGGATCGCTTTCCAGGTAATAAGCGGGCTGGGCATGTTAGGCGGGGAAGAAAGCGGGGGAGTGGCATATGCTGCACATATTGGTGGTTTTATCGCCGGGTTTTTATTGATAAAGCTCTTTGACCCGGTAAAGCTAAAAGTGGTTTCAGAACCATTTATCCGGCGGGTGAGAAGATAAATTACCCGCAGGTGTACAATTGTTTTGAATGCATCCGTTTTTAAATGCAGTATCCGGTTTAATTTTTTTCCCCGAACTTCCCGGAAATTTTTACTGGTGAAAAAGATAGGCTTCCTGATTATTACTGTTTTCCTTTCGTTAACGGGCTTTTCGCAGCAGGATTCTTCGCATATACGTATCAGTATACTTACCTGCGGATCCGGCGAAGACCTGTATTCTACCTGGGGACATAGCGCTATCCGGGTTACAGATACCACCACTCATTCCGACCGGGTATATAATTATGGAACTTTTGATTTTTATGATCCTGATTTTTATATCAATTTCATAAAGGGAAAGCTGCTGTATTTTTTAGGCGTGGAAACTTATACCGGCTTTGTGGATAGCTACCAGCTTGAGCAAAGGAGCATTGTTGAGCAGGAACTGGATCTTACGGGAGCGGAAAAACTTCGCCTGCTCTATGCTTTGAAAGAGAATGCAAAGGAAGAAAATAAATTTTATCGCTACGATTTTCTTTTCGATAACTGCGCTACGCGGGTACGTGATATTATCCGGGTCAATACCGATTCCGGTTTGGTCATAAGTAATATTCTTCCTGCGGATAAGATCACTTTCCGGCAAATGATCTATCATGACCTTAACCTCAATCATTTGTACTGGAGCAAGCTGGGCATAGATATTTTATTAGGAAGCGGGCTGGACGAAGTTGTTCTGAATGAACAAAGCATGTTTTTGCCTGAGTACGTTTATAAAGGGTTTGATAGTTCCCTGAACGGAAGCAGGAAGCTGGTGGGCAAAAAGAATGTAATCTATGCAGGCAATGAAACACAGCCTCCTGTTTCATTGTTCACCCCCTTTGTAGCGTTTACCCTGTTGCTGCTTGTGTGGGTTCTGTTCAGCGTTAGTAAGTCAAAAAATGTGGTTGTCATTGTTCGTGCGCTTGATTTCTTATTGTTTTTTGCTACAGGATTGCTGGGGATACTTCTTATTTTTATGTGGGTAGGTACGGACCATCAATTGTGCAGGAACAACTTTAATTTGATGTGGGCCGTTCCCTTTCATGCCATTGCAGCTTTTTCACTCATCAGCAAAAAACAATGGCTGAAAAAATACTGGCTGGCATCCGCAATGCTATATGGCATATTACTTCTGAGCTGGCTTTTTTTACCCCAGCATTTAAATACGGGTTTATTGCCCCTGGTTGTACTGTTAGGCTGGAGAAGCTGGGTATCTGGCAGAGGCAGAGCTTATAAAAATAGTTGAGCTGAAGTCAACCCCTGGCATTTTATCTGCTAAAAAAGAATTGTATGCAGGAAAAAATTATTCAGTATAAAGATAGTCCTGTTGTATACAGCATTACGGGTAATGGTTCTGCCGTAATGCTGATACATGGTTTTGGAGAAGACAGCCGGGTGTGGGAATACCAGGTGGAGTATTTAAAAGAGTCTTACCGGTTGATTTTGCCCGACATTCCCGGTAGCGGGAAATCACCTTTTATAAACTTCAACGGGCAGCAGGGAGTAATGGATACTTATGCAGAAATTATGAAATGCATCCTGGAGGAAGAGCATGCGGATAGCTGTACCGTAATAGGCCATAGCATGGGAGGCTATATAGCGCTTGCTTTTGCAGAGCATTTCCCGGGCCGGTTAAACGGACTGGGGCTGGTTCATTCAACCGCCTATGCAGATACAATAGAACGTGTGGAAGCCCGCAAAAAGGGAATTGCTTTTATCCAAAAATATGGGGCTCAGGAGTTTTTACAACAATCCATTCCTAATTTGTTTGGCAAAGCATTTTCGGCAGAGTATCCCGGTGAGGTTCAAAAGTTGACAGACCGTGCAGGCAACTTTAGCAGCGAAGCACTCGTACAATATTACAATGCAATGATAGAGCGGCCGGACAGGATAAGTGTATTAAAAAAATTATCGAAACCTGTGCTATTTATGATTGGAGAGGAGGATAAAAGTGTATATTTACAAGACAGCCTGAATCAATGCCACATCCCTCTATTATCTCTTATTAATATCCTACCCAATGTTGCCCACATGGGAATGTGGGAAAAGAAAGACCAGACTAATATAACCTTAATGAAATTCCTCAACTATTTAACAGATGCATGAGGTAAGAAAATATTGGTTTGTACTGGTTGTAACCCTGTTTAGCTATTCTGCATTGCATGCAAGGCATATAACGGGAGGGGAGATATCGTATATTTATACCGGGTCTTCGGGTAATACCCATAATTACCAGATCACACTCAGGCTTTACCGCGATTGTTTTTCAACCGGCGCCCAGCTTGATCCTGCGGCCGCAATTTCCATATTTACCAAAAGCGCTTCCGGTACAGCTACCGAAACTAAAAATTATACTATCAATATGTCCAGCAGGGAAACCCTGCGTTTAGGATCTCCCGGTAAATGTATTGATAATCCTCCCGCGGTTTGTTACGAAGTGGGTGTGTACATATTTACTGCCAGTTTGCCGGCTACTCCCTATGGATATACAATTACCTATCAGCGTTGCTGCCGTATAGAAAACATGTCGAATGTAAGCGGTTCGGGACAAACAGGAGCCACCTACACTGCCGATATTCCGGGTACGGATACCTGGGATGATGCTCCTAAGAACAGCAGCGCCGCCTATGCAACAAAAGATACGGTTATAGTTTGCGAGGATAATTTCTTCATGTACGATTTCGGAGCCTACGACAGGGATGGTGATTCGCTTTCCTACAATTTTGCCGCGGCATATGTTGGCGGATCTCCAGGAAATCCCCAGCCTGTTCCTGCCGGCCCGCCGTATTCGTCTGTGCCCTATTCTTTTGGTTTTGGCGCTATGTCTCCCATGGGCGCCAATGTTACTATCGACAGGAAAACCGGTATGGTTTCAGGAGTGGCTCCTTCCGCAGGCATATATGTTGTTACTGTATCTGTGAGTGAATACCGGCAGGGAAAGCTGATCAATGTTCATAGAAAGGACATCCAGATAAAAGTTGCTTCCTGTTCAATAGCAGCGGCATCGTTGCCTCCCGAATATATAAGCTGCGATAGCTTTACGGTCAATTTTCAAAACAGGAGCAGCAGCTCGCTGATCAGAACATATTACTGGGATTTTGGAGTAGTGGGCAGGAATGATGATACCTCTACACTAGCGCGTCCTTCGTTTACCTATCCCGACACGGGTGTTTACAGGATCACGCTGGTTACCAACCGTGGAGAAGACTGTTCTGATACCGCTTCTTCAATCGTCAGGGTATATCCGGGTTTTTTCCCGGGGTTTACTTACAGCGAAGGATGCAAGGATGTTCCGATCTTCTTTGCCGACACTACTAAAACAACTTACGGGGTGGTTGATACCTGGAACTGGGATTTTGGAGATGGTACATCTTCGAACGATACGTCTACCCGGCAGCGTTCTCCTTATACCTATACTGCTTCCGGAACTTACACGGTAGCCCTTACCGTAAGCAACAGCAAAGGATGTAAAAGTACGGTTACCAACCAACTGGTAGTAAGAGATAAGCCCCTGCTCAGCGTTCCGCACGATACTTTAATGTGCGATATAGATACGATATCACTGGCTGCAAGCGGTCCCCGGGGAACTTATACCTGGTCTCCCAATTATAATATTAATCCTTTGAGCGGTGCGGTTGTGCAGGTCAGTCCCGATGTTACTACAACCTATACCGTAAGTCTTACCACGGTTCCGGGCTGTACTTCAACAGATACGGTGCGGGTAAACGTAGTAAGCTTTGTAACGCTCGACGCTGGCCCTGACCTTACTATTTGTCTTACGGATCCTGTGCAGTTAACCCCGTTCAGCAATGGATTAAGGTATACCTGGGATCCTGCATCCACATTAGATGATCCTTTTGCCAAACAACCCCTGGCCACACCGGTGGATGCGTCTACAACCTATACGGTTACCTCCTATATAGGTAAATGCTTTGCGAGAGATAATATCCGGATCAGGGCAGTACCCTATCCTGATGCAAGGGTTTCAAACGATACGGCCATTTGTTATGGCGAGCAGGTGCAGTTGTTTGCCGAAGGCGGCGCTTATTATCGCTGGTCGCCCGCAACTGCCATTAATAATTCCACCATCACCAACCCGGTTGTTTCGCCTGGTGTAACAACTACTTACACTGTTAGTGTTACCGATACATTAGGCTGTCCCAAGCCCACCAATAAAGATATTTTGGTAAGGGTTATTCCTCCCGTGCCCGCGTTTGCCGGTAATGATACGGTAGCTGTGCTGGATCAGCCTTTACAATTAAAGGCCAGCGGCGCGGAGTTTTATAAATGGTCGCCCGGTTCATTCCTGAGCAGCACCGATATTGCTGATCCTGTGGCAACCTTTGTGTCGGATGTGGGAGACAAGGTTACTTATACTGTAAAAGTGAGCACACCGGAAGGTTGCTTTGCTTATGATACAATGTCGGTAAGGGTTTTCAGGACCGCACCCGATATTTTTGTAGCTACAGCCTTTACTCCTAATAATGATGGATTGAATGATTACTTCAGGGCAACGCCGGTTGGCATTCAGCAGTTTGATTATTTTAAAATTTACAATCGCTGGGGCCAGTTAATGTTCTCTACTTCTGATGCTGAGGTAGGATGGGATGGTAAGTTCAAAGGCGTTGAACAGGCAAGTGATACCTTTGTATGGACGGTTAAAGGTGTAGACTACCAGGGACGTACTATTTTGAAAAAAGGTACAATGGTGCTGATACGATAGGTAAGAGAGTAAAATGGCAAGAGGGTAAGATTAATAAAAAGTGATAAAGATTTCTTACATGTCTTGCAATCTTCCAGTCTTCCTTTTTTACGGTCTTATTCTCTTCCATGTCTTCCAGTCCTACACGCTTCCTGTCTTTTCCATTTCTCCCCGTAACTTTACTGTTTTATTATTTACAGTAGTATGAAAGGAATTGTATTTATAACAGGTGCTACCTCCGGTTTTGGCGAAGCCTGCGCTTTCAAATTTGCAGCAAACGGGTATAATGTAATTATCAATGGCAGAAGAACGGAAAGGCTGGCGGAGCTGGAGCAAAAGCTACAGGCTGAGTTCGGGATAAAGGTATTATCATTACCCTTTGACGTTAGTAAACGGGAAGCTGTTTTTGAAGCGGTGCAGTCAATACCCGGACAATGGAGGGCGATTGATATTTTAATTAACAATGCCGGTCTGGCGCTCGGGCGCGACCTGTTTGATGATGCCGACCTGGATGAATGGGATACGATGATTGATACCAATGTAAAAGGATTGCTGTATGTATCGAGGGCTGTACTACCTTTTATGATCGGGAGGCAGAAAGGACATATTATCAACCTGGGATCCGTGGCCGGCAAAGAAGTATACGAGCGGGGTAATGTGTATTGCGGAAGTAAATTCGCTGTAGGAGCTGTAAGCAAAAGCATGCGGATAGATTTGTTAAGACATAATATTAAAGTAACCGCTATACATCCGGGAGCCGCTGAAACTGAATTTTCGCTGGTACGGTTTAAGGGTGATGCCGGTAAAGCATCGGGAGTATATAAAGGCTTTAAGCCGTTAAGCGCTGAAGATGTGGCAGATGTAATATATTACTGTTCTACTTTGCCGGAACATGTATGCATTAACGATCTTGTTTTAACACCGCTGCAACAGGCAGACGCTATTTATTTTCATAAAAAATAATTTCAGGCAGCAATTTTGCGTTGATAAATAGCGGGCGCCTGGTTATTCAGCGCCACACCTGGTAAAACGGTTCGTTCCCTGTTAAAACAAAATACTATGAAAAGTATCCTTTACAGGATCTTCCTGTGTAATGTGTTGATATCCGCTGCGTTATATTCAACTGCACAGAATGATAATATTATTCGCGTAAGCCCCTGCGACGACCAGTCCATACAAAGGCTGGCGGATAGCTTAAAGCATGTGTATGCCGCAGATGGTTTCCAGATACTGCGGGAAGCGGCTATGACCATGGAAAGCGAATATGAAATACCCATTATTGTTCCCATGAGCAAAGGAACAGCCTACCAGTTTGTATTTATCGGCGATAGCAAATCCACGGGTTACGAGGTAAAGATGTACGATTACAACGAAAAGCAGGTAATGGTGCAGAAAAAAGAAACCGGCAAAACCGGCAGCAATATTATCAGCTATACCTATACCGCACGCATGTCCGATTATCATATGATAAAGCCCGTACAGTTCAACAATGTTCAGAAAAAGAACCTTTGCGGTTATGTAATGCTGTTCAAGAAAGCGGAAGCGGTTGTGAGTACCAGGGCCGTTGCGCCATAATACTTATGGGTAATAAAAAAGATAGAATGGGTATTGTACCATTCACATTTTTGAGCAGCACCTTATTATTGCAGAAACAACGGTTTTGCTATACGAAATCCCCG